>NZ_RHON01000020.1 GCF_003946505.1 Companilactobacillus mishanensis
TAGTTGACCTCCGTAAATGTTGTTCTAGACAAACTTCATTTTACGCTGTCTCTGATGAGTCAGTTTTTATTTATAAAAGGTGTTGCACTTAGAGTGTAAATTCAAGAGTAAAAATATGAGGATCATTCTCTTTATTGTGGAATGATTCTTTTTTTATGGATATGACGTAACAAAAAAGCCACATCATTTCTGATGTGACTGCTTAAATATTAAGTTATTTTGACTTCGTAAATTTTGAAGAAACAAGAAGTGAGATATAACCTGCAAGTAAGAATAGTAACATAATGATCAACCCATTGATTATGTTAAAAATTGTACCATGCAGGTATAAATCTAGAAGTCTTCGAATTGGTTCTAAAATATTTAGAATAATCAAACTACAGATGAAATAGGAAACGAAATATGCAAAATTGAAAACTGATTTCTTGTTTTTCATATAGATCACATCCTCGTGTAGTATTCATATTCTTACAAACTAAAAAAATAAGTACCGTCTAAACTAGATGGAGACAGAAAAACGATTTGGTCTCAGCAGTCAAATTGTTCTTAACTGAGGAACTCAGTTTAGAACAAGACCCAGTTTTAAGATTTTCCCGAACTTGGAAAACATTAAAATGGCGTCGACTGCGTTCCAGACCGAAAAATCGTTTTTCTGTCGGAATCGGAATTCCTACTTGTAATAAGTATTGATTGCTTTGATATCTTTTGCTGTTATATCTGTGTTAGGTGTCTTGTACCACATAATTGTGCCAGTTGAATCTGCGAAAGAATCTTTCAAACCTAGTGCATGGCCCAATTCGTGTTCAACGATACGACGGCCAGTTACTGTCAAAGTATTTTGACCAAAATTATATCTAGATAGGTAGATCTTTGTAGAAACAACTTCAGTAAAACCGCCGGCATTCTTAGCAACGGTATTTCTAGTCAAACCATTTTGTGTATTTGATGTACCGTCATTTGTGAAATTGATGGATGCTTGATTCAACTTAGTTGTTTCGTAAAGGTTGACGTTTGTATTCATATTCCATTGAAGTGCGGCAGCACGGATGTCTTTTTTGACTCCTGTAGCGAGACCTGGATTAATGTAATAACCGATCGTGTTTCTTGAAAAATGTTCGTTTTGCATGATATCGGCATAACTTGTATTACGTGATGTCGTGTAGTTGCTAGCTGTTTTTGAAACTGTTAATGAGTCGCCTGAAACAGTCGTCGTAGCTTTTGCTTGTGATGCAGAAACACCGAAGATGGGTGTTAGTAGAAAGGCTGTAGCTGTCAACAATGCTAGTGACTTAATTTTTTTCATGATTTAGTAGCCCCCTCTGACTATTAATCTAATTATAATACAATAATGTATATTTGTTTGAAAAAAAATAAGACCCGAAGGTCTTACTAATTATAGCTTTTGATAGCATCGAAAATATATTTTACGAATGCATCTCTATCAACGTCTTCCAACACCTTAACATCATTCTTTTCGTCTGCGTAGATACGACGATCAGGGTATGTCATTCCACGGAATTGGTCATTTGTTAGTGAAACATCGATTGAGTAATTAGTACTCTTTGTGAATAACTCTGGGGCAATCAAACTGATAACGGCACAAGCATCATGAACTGGAATTTTAGTCATTCCTTTTGCAAGTTCAGCGCTTGAATAGAAGTCCAAAATAGCGTGTGCCATTTCGCCAACATGTCCTAAATCCTTGATGGAGTTGATTTCATCCATCAACATGTAGGCTTTGTTTTCAGTCAGATTCAAACCGGCAAGTGTAACGTCAACGTCGGAATCGAAAACGATTTGTGCTGCTTCCGGATCAACATAAGCGTTGAATTCTGATGCCAAAGTAATATTTCCTTGAAGTGTTGAACCACCCATAACGTAGATCCCCTCGATCTTGTCATGGATTTCTGGAAATGTCTTTAGCAACAATGCAACGTTTGTAAGTGGTGCGGTTGCAACGATACTGACTGGTTCGTCACTAGCAACGATTTTATCATGCATAAATGTGATAGCATTATCACTAGCAAGAGGATAATTTTGACTTTCGGCAGGAAAATCATAACCATCCATACCAGTTTTACCGTGGATCTCTCCGGCAGTTTCGATTTCTTTGACTAATGGACGATCTTGGCCAGATGCAAGTTCTGCATGTGAACCTAAGAATGTCAAAAGTTTTTTAGCATTTGCTGTGACATGGTCGAGCGTTACATTACCACCAACGGTCGTAACACCGATCACATCTGCAACTTCGGGATGTGCAAGTAAAACAGTTAAAGCGATTGCGTCGTCAATACCAGGATCGCAATCCATTATTACTTTTTTCATTGCTTCTTTACCTCACTTTGCTCAATGCTTTGCAATTTTTCGGGTAATTTTTGTAATGCATGTAAAAATCCGCGTCGTTCAAAGGCGCCTAAGCTTGAAAGTATCTTTTGGTCGTTTTCTTTCATAAACTCATCAATGTTCTTTTGTAGCTTTTTCGCCTTATGCAATACGGTGATTTTTTTCAATCTCGAATCTGACTCGACTGCTTCACGTTTGATTAGTTCTTTTTTCTCCATTATCTTGAGAATGTTTGTAGCAGTTGATCTTCGAATATTGAATTCAGCTTCAATATCTTTTTGAAAAACGTCCTCGTCATTTGGTAAGCCTGTCAAATAATCAATTATCTGAACTTGCGTACCTGTAAGATCATAATCAGATGCAAAATCGTTAACACTACGAGAAATCTCATTCGAAGCCACTTTAATCAAATGAGCAATATTACTCGACATAGGTATCCTCCCTTGATGCCCCATTAAGTTCCATCTAAAATTATATCATGAGAGTGTAGATTTTTGCGAAAGGAAGATGTAAATGCGACTAAATAAAGCTTGGTTTCAAGAACTTGGAATAGATAATGTAAAAGATTTTGCCCCAGTTTCTGGGGGAGACATCAATTTAGCTTTCAAAATTTCCACAAATGATGAAAATTATTTTCTGAAAGTCCAACCTAAAAACGATGAAACCTTTTTCGACCACGAAATTGAAGGACTTAATTTGATCAATGAAGTAGCTAATGCACCTAAACCAATAAAATCAGGAACTTTTGAACGTAATGGTTATTTGTTGATGAACTATTTGGAATTTGGAGAAGGTAGCCAAAAGGATTTAGGGAAAATGGTTGCTAAGATGCATGAAAAACATGCTCCACAATTTGGACTAGATCATAATATTGAGAATGCCAAAAATCCTAAGATAAATACTTGGCAAGATAATTGGTCAGACTTTTATATCAACCAGAGATTGAATGTTTTGGTTGAACAAATTAAAAAACATGGCGACTGGACAGTATACCGCCAGAGTTTAATGAATAGATTTCAAACCAAGATTCGTGAATATTATGCAGATCATAAAGTTGAGCCAAGTTTGATGCATGGTGATCTGTGGAACGGAAATGTTGGATTCCAAGCCGATGGTACACCAATTTTATTTGATCCAGATGTGTTCTACGGAAATCGTGAAATGGATATTGCGATGACCGTCTTATTCGGTGGATTCTCTCAAGATTTCTACGATGGATACAACGAGGAATATCCATTAGATGAAGGTTGGGAGTTACGAGTTCCTTGGTACCAAACTTATTATTTATTGGCACATGTCAATTTATTTGGTGAGAATTACGGTACCAGCTTAGAAAGTGCGCTTCAACAAAGTGTTGATTTGTAATATATTGGTACCGGAAACATAATTTTTATAATTATATGCTTACCTTCAATTAAACGAGAAGCTATTTTTGTGTTTAATTATCATCTCATTTATATTGAAGACAGAAATCAAAGAGATGGGAGAAATTAATTATGGCAGATGTATTAATTTTAGGAGCAAATGGACAAATTGCCCGATTAAGCGAAAATATTTTTCTAAGTGACACAGGGGACGACTTGAAATTATATTTGAGACGTGCAGATCGTTTACGTGATTTAGCAAATGACCGTGTTGAATTGATCGACGGGGATGCAACAGATGTCGACAAATTAGTAGAATCAATGAAAGATGTCCAAATGGTTTATGCAAACTTGGCTGGAAATAATATCGAGGATCAAGCCAAGGCAGTTGTCGAAGCCATGGGCAAAGCAGGAGTTTCACGTCTAGTATGGATTTCAACATTAGGTATTTATGATGAAGTTCCTGGAAAATTCGGTAAGTGGAACAATGAAACATTAGGCGACTACATTACAAGATATGCAGCAGCTGCTAAAGTTATTGAAGGTTCTGACTTGGATTACACTGTAATTCGTCCAGCTTGGTTGACTAACAAAGACGAAGTTGATTACGAGACAACACAAAAGGGTGAAGCTTTCAAAGGTACTGAAGTTTCAAGAAAGTCTATTGCACAGATTGTTGTTGATATTGCTCAGGTTCCTTCTAAGTTCAGCAAAGAATCTATTGGTGTAAACAAACCTAATACAGATGGTGACAAACCTAGCTGGTACTAGTTTAGTTGGAGGGTCACTTTCGCCTTAAGGCTCCGTACTGCGGGGGCGGAACGCCATGGGAAACGAGTGAGCCATAGTGCGGTCTCACTAGCTTTCCTTGTTGTAAGGCCGGCTTATGGCCGACCCAACAACAATGTCACGGCTGGCGCCCCGCTGTACTCCACCTTCGGGCTAGGTTTACTCAAACCTTTAGACTGTTAGGTGTCCACCTTGGTATAAATTTAGATAGTAGAATCTTGTTGTCAGTTTTATTGGCATTGAGATTTGGAATTCAATCTGTTTCGGATTGGATTCTTTTTTTGAGCTAGTTTTCATCTTGAAACTGGATAACCTCAAAAAGCTGAATCCATACTTTTTATTTTATACAGAACATGTTCCTAGTTGATTAGTGTAAAATTACAAGGCCTATAATTAGGGGAAAGCTTATTTACGTTTAAAACAGTAAAAATGACGGGGGATTCTGAATATGGCAGATATTTTAATATTAGGTGCTAACGGTCAAATTGCACAATTGAGTGAAAACATTTTCTTAGATTCAACAGGCGATAATATGAAGTTGTATTTGAGACATGCGGATCGATTGCGCGACAGAGCGTCTCAGTATGAAGACAGAATCGAACTAATTGATGGAGATACAACGGATGTTGATAAATTAGTTGGTTCAATGAGAGATATTGATATGGTATACGCCAACTTAGCTGGAGATAATCTTAAAGAACAAGCTGAATCAATTGTTAAGGCAATGCACGCGTCTGATAAAACTCGGCTAGTATGGATTTCAACAATTGGTATTTACGATGAAGTTCCTGGCAAATTTGGTGAGTGGAACAACAAGACATTGGCTGACTATTTACCAAACTATGCTGCTGGGGCCAAAGTACTTGAAGATTCAGATCTTGACTACACAATCATTAGACCTGCTTATTTAACTAATAAAGATGAAGTTGACTATGAAGTTACACAAAAGGGTGAACCTTTTAAGGGTACTGAAGTTTCGAGAAAATCGATTGCCCAAATTGTTGTTGATATTGCTCAGGATCCATCGAAGTTCAGTAAAGCATCAATTGGTGTCAACAAACCAAATACAGATGGCGATAAACCCAGTTGGGTATAGGCAAGCTGTTATCTGGCCTCTGTTGAAATGTATAAGATAAAAAGCTTCTACTATTAGATTCAAAATCTAGATAGTAGAAGCTTTTTTTAAATTAATCAATTTTAGCATGATAGGTTTTTAATTAGACTCCACCGCAGCATTGAGCTTGTGACGATTGAATAAGTAGATGATTGCTGTTAAAGGAACGATTAGTAACATCACTGGGTAAAAGAATTTTAGTGGAAAAATGGTTGGTAGGATTCCACCAATGATTGGTCCAACTGACATTCCAATATCACTTCCCAAATAATAAGTTGCATTGGCAAGGCCCTGTTCTTCCAAGGGGGCTAATAAAAGGGATGTTGATTGGGATACAGAAACCATAACTCCAAAGCCGACTGCCATTAATCCTGCTGCCAAGATCATTTCAAAGTTGTTTTGCATGATTGTTAAAAGAATGATGTAACCAATAGTTGCAATTATGCAGATAAAAAACCAAATACCGAATGAAACGGTATCAAAATAATTTTTTAATAGAATACGAATGACAATCAAGACAATTGAATAACATAAAAAGAAAAGACTTACGGTAATGTTCAAATGGCGTTCTTGAACGTACATGACAATATCTGCTTGGGTAACGAAGAAGGGAATAGACAATAACGAAAAGATGATTGCTACCGGTAAGGCATCCCGTTGAATGAGCTTAAAGTGTTGTTCTTCTGGCTTAATTATAGGCTTTGCATGATTATCGATTAATTGTATTACAACTACCATCGCCACAGCACTCAAAGCTGCCAGAATGATAATTAATTTATATCCTAGAAGTTGATAGATGCTGATTGCTAGGGCAGGAGCAATTGCCATTGCAAGTGCATTTAATAATCCGTAATAGCCCATCGCCGCTCCAAGATGTTGCCTTGGTACTAAATATGCCATCCAAGTTGCTAGACAAACGGTACACAGAACCAAACCCACACCGTTTATGATTCTAAAAAATAATAGTATGGGTGTGTTTATAGCAAAAAGGTATCCAAAATCTCCGACTGCACACAAACTACCACCGATTAGTGCAAGCCAATATTTAGAAATACGATCAGTTAAATTTCCGGCAAATGGTCTTAATATCATTGAAGTGATACTCATAACTCCAACAATAATACCCGCAAAAGCACTACTAATTCCTAAGCTTCGGGCATATCCATTCATTAGTGGGTTAACTGCTTGAATACTAAATTGATAAAAGAAAGTTGCTAACATGACGCAAATAATATCTTTTGAAAAAAACGAAAATTTCTTTGTCAAAACTTATTCTGCTCCTTTAAAATCTGTTTTAACCAAATAAAAAAGGTGGTTTTAACCACCTTTCTATTTAAAAATCAATTATGGACGAGGAACTCCTTTAAATAGTTCTAGTACAGTTTTGGCATGTTCAACTCCGTTATAAGGTCTTTGACCAATATCCTTGATGATTATTTGGTCCGGTTTCACTGGTGACCACAATTTTTCGTGTTGATCAGTAGCAAAGTTGAGTAGCGTTTGACTAATAAATTTATCACGATCAAGTTGTTCTTGACTGGCGTCAGGGGCTTCTTGACCAACAATACCGTACATATCAGTACCGTGATAAGCGGGTGAACCTTCAACTGGGCCGACACTCAGTTGATAAACGCGTCCACCAGCTTGAGCATGATCGTGTGCTTCCCGAATAGCTGGTATGGTGAAATTATAGTCTGTAAAGAAGCGAGTTCTGACATCGAGAGGTGAATCTTTGCCAGCGCCACAATGTAAAGCGATAGACTCAGCTTGTTTGCGTGGAATGTGGCAATCGTAAACCATTTCATCAATCACAGCTTCGATAGTTTTTGGATCAATATTATCTGGTAAATTAGCAGCATACCAACTTGCTTCAGCGGTTGTTGAAGTTATTATCAAATCAACATCCTTATGTTCTCCACTTTTAATAACGTCAGCAGGATTAGCTTTTAAAACACCATTTGGTAAAAATTCATCTTCGACAATACCGATTGAAAGTGTATCAATATTACCGCGTTTCAAAACATCGTTTGGCAAAGCTTTATTCATTGCATCCATTAACGATTTAGGATCAACAGTTAGTAATTGCTCAGGTGAAGAAAAGTCTAGGTTTTTCAAAACTTTGTCGGCTAATTCTTCAGCCCACCAGGCTGGAATATAACGTGCAGCATATCCAGAAAATGCTGCTAATCGGGTATACAATCCATCAGCTTCAGGTACCGCCAACAAAGTTAATAGTGAAAATGAGCCAGCACTGTGACCAGTAAGAGTGACTTGATTAGGGTCACCACCAAAAGATTCAATATATTGGTGAATCCATTTTAAGGCAAGGACCATGTCTTGCAGTCCCAAGTTGCTAGCATCTTTAAATTTTCCACCATATTGAGATAACTCAAGCCAACCAAGAGGACCCAGACGGTAATTAAGCGAAACGCCAATAACCTTGCCACTAGCAACCAGCCCAGATAAATCAGAAGTATCTTGAGAGTTAGCGCCATAAGTCCAACCACCACCGTGGATGTAAACAACAACAGGTAGTTTTTCAGTGACATTATCAGGAACCCAAATATTAAGATTCAAGCAATCTTCACTTTCACCTTTGTCAGAGTTTAAAAAAGCAGGATCCGTTAATTGCATAGAAGCCGGACCACTTTGACTATATTCAGAGTGAGAATCAAACGGAACAATTTGAGCTTTTTGGAATCGGTCAGCAGTACCATAAGGAACCCCAAGCCATTCTTGAACATTTTTAAATTTTTTATTAGTATGTGGCATTTAAAATATCCTCTTCAACATTTAGTTTGCTTAAGTTCAGCATATTTTTACTATAAACTGTACCTTAACGTGACAGTCAAGTAGAAAAAGGAAAAAGCAGAAATATTAAATAGGAAAAACATGGACAAGCCCGAAAGGGCAATGTCCATTAGATTTTGACTTTGGTTTTAATCCCATAAGCACCAACAAATAAGCAAACCACGCCCACCAACAAAAAAAGGTAAGGATTGTTTTTAACTGCAAGAGAGCTCAACCCCAGGTGTAGGAAGGGAATAGATTTTGCCTCAGTACTGAAGTTTGAGTTAGTTGGGGAATTGTCCCAACTTATCTCAAAGGCCGAGTTTGGAAACATCTCGTACTTTGAGATGGTTTCAAATCGTGCCCAGTACGTTCCAGGCAAAAAATCTGTTTCCTTCCGGAACCTGTATATTAGGTTTGAAATTAACCTAAGTATTCCTAATATTAGTAATCATAACTGGGCACTACATGATAACCTCTAATTGTCATTGGCTTTGGTCAACTGGTATAGGCTTGTTCCAGGT
>NZ_RHON01000021.1 GCF_003946505.1 Companilactobacillus mishanensis
AACGAGGTTTTGTCTGTTTATCAACGAGGTTTTGTCTGTTTATCAACGAGGTTTTGTCTGTTTATCAACGAGGTTTTTAATGGTGATCGTTGATAAACAATCGTTGATTTTATATAATAGTTGTGGAGGTGTGATTATGAGCAATGAACTTATAAAATATGATCCTGAACTTAATACCATTCCGTTACGTAAATTCACCCCTATTGAAATGAATCTATTTTTTTCAATTATTTCTCGTATGCGTGATAAGGGAGATCAGACAGTTAGATTTTCTTTTGAACAACTTAAAGATTTGAGCAACTATAAACCGACTGCAAATAATCGCTTTGAAGATGATATTCAAAGAACTTATGAAAAGTTAATGGGACTTCATTTTGGAAGACGTAGTAAATCTGGATTAAATAGAGAAATGTTTGTTATGTTTACTAAATTCAGAATTGTTGGTGAAGCTGATTCTCCTTATATAGACATTGAAGTATATAAAGATGCTTTGCCACTTCTTAATAATTTAGACACGTGGGTTAGATATGCTTTAGCGGAATTTAGAGATCTTCGAAGCAGTTATGCTAAAACCGCTTTTAGATTGTTAAAAGGTTTCAGAACAACCGGTTATGCTTTTTTATCAAAAGAAGATTTTTTTGAGTTACTTGATATTCCTAAAAGTTATTGGAAAAAACCGGGAGACGTTGATAGATACGTTCTTAAACCAATCAGAGAAGAATTGGCCCCTCTATTTAGAGGCCTAACTGTTCGAAAGAAATATGGTAAAGGCCGCGGGAAACCAGTGATTGGGTATTCTTTTACTTGGAAGCCTGAAAAGAAAGACGCTAACGACTTCTCACAAGGTCAATTTCAAGATGAACGTCAAAAACTCTTTAACATTCAGCATAATGGTGAATTAACAGAACAGGAAAAATGGCGTGCCATTGATAAAGTTAAGGGGTTAACTCTAGGTTCTACTGAAAAGCAAGCATTGGCTGTCAAACAAGCCGAACATGATAAAAAAATAAGAGATCAAGCACGAAAAGAAGCACTTGCTGAACTCCGAAAGGGGTTTGGAAATAATGCCTAAAACTATTAGAGAACTTGCTGACGAATTAAATGTCTCTAAACAAACTATTCAATATCACTACCAAAGACTACCAACAAAGAACCAACAAAAAAATAGTCAAGGTACAAATATGATTAGCCTTACAGCTGAAAGGATTATTAGAGACAAGGTAACAAAGCCTTTGGTAGCAAAGAACCAACAAACAGGTAGCAAAAAAGAGACAAAGACTAGCGAAGAAAATAATGAGCTAATCGCTACTCTAAGAAGAGAAGTAGCAGATTTAAAGTCTCAACGTGACAAACAGCTTGCTACCAAAGACCAACAAATAGATCATCTAATAAAACTGATAGATCAGCAACAACAACTTCAATTAACAACTGTAGCAGAAAATAGAGAGCTAAAAGCCCATATTCAAAAAATAAATGGCTTACTTGAAACTTCTAAGTCATCTCAGAAACGACAAAACAATTCTCCAGAAGAGGACATGTATAAAAATAAGCGCAATAAAAACTGGTGGCACTTTTGGTAAAGATTTCTTATATTAGCAAAAATTTTATATAGTTAATTAACTGAATAAATCATATTAGTGATAAAAGAGAGGGGTATATATTTTGTATAAGGGTTTTAACTTAACTTTAAATCGTGCAGATAAAATGGATTTTATGGACATTTCTTCTCAAGATCTTGAATTGTATTCATCAGGTTTACGTAAACTTCGTTCAAATTTATTGGATAGAGTTAGCTCTAATATAGATTTGAAAGATGAAACTGGAATAATAGACGTAACTAAATTAAAAAATAATTGGTTTCCAGAAAACAATTATGATGTTTTCATATCACACTCTCACAATGATGTGTTGATTGCTAAGAGAATAGCGTGTTGGTTAAAAAATGAGTTTGATATTGATGCCTTTATAGATTCAACCGTTTGGGGATACTCAAATGATCTTCTTAAAAAGATTGATGATAATTATTGTGTTTTGTCTAAAAATAAAAAAAATGGCATGATAACTTATGACTATGACAAGCGAAACTATTCAACTAGCCAAGTAAATTTGATATTGTCATCAGCATTGCATGACATGATTGATTCTTGTGAATGTATTATTTTCTTAAACACAGAAAATTCTATTAGTGTTGTTAACACTATTAAAAATAAGACTAATTCTCCATGGATATATGATGAGCTTCAAACTACTAGGCTTATAAATAAAAAAGTACCAGAAAGACTACTATTAGAGACAGAAATTAGACAATCTGATTATATCAATAAGAGTTCTAATGAACTCCCACCTTTCCAGCATGATGTAACTCAAGAACTCACCAAATTATTAAAAATAACGAGAGATGATTTAGTGAATTGGAAACGCCAGTGGAGTTCTATACAAAATAAGGGTAACCGTAAACCGTTAGATCTATTATATTCTCATAGATTATAAAACGGTCGTTATTAAATTGGGGGAAATTGTATTGGGATACAAAGTTTTTGTTTCATACAAATACAAAGATAGTAATGTAGCATCACTAAGTGGATATTATAAAAATACCGTTAGGGATTATGTTGATTACCTGCAAACTACTAAATTTAGTGGCGATGATTTAAACAAGGCCGAAAATGATGACCAAGATCTAAGCGTATTTAAAGATGAAACTATACGTACAAAATTAAAGGAAAAAATATGGGACTCGTCAGTTACTTTAGTTTTGATTTCCCCTAATATGGTTGAACGCTTCAAGCCTGAAAAAGATCAATGGATTCCATGGGAAATTGCTTATTCTTTACGTACACAAACAAGAATAACAACAAGGAGTTTACCCAACGCTATTATTGCAGTTGTTCTTCCTGATGAACTTAATAGTTATGAATATTTTATAACTCATTGGACTTATGAAGAACAAGATAATCCAAAAGAAAAGACAGTAAGAACAATACATACAGATAAAACTTTTCAAGTAATAGCTAAAAACATGTTTAATCAGAAAAATCCTGATATTAAAGAGATTTATGGAAAAACTGTCTATTTTGGTAATAGCTCATATATTACTGCTATCGAGTGGAAAGATTTTATATTAGATGTTGATGGCTGCTTAGACAGAGCTATCTCTTTAAGAAATAGCATTGCTGACTATAATATGTGCAGGAAGCCCTAATAGGCTAATTTATATTTTGGAGGATATATACGTGAAAAACGGTGAAAATAAGCGTTTGCATATTCAAATGATTGAAGACGTTATTAATCGTATGTCATCTAATTCATTTCTTATAAAAGGGTGGTCATTGACGATACTTGGTGGATTAATAACTGTGTATTTAGCTAATATCAATAAATCTATGAGCTACTTAATTTTGTTATTATGTCTCTTTTTTTGCTTAATGTTTTGGGTTAGCGATACTTTTTATCTAAGAGAGGAAAGATATTTCCGAAATCTTTATGATGTTGTAAGGAAAAAAGATGAAAAAGATATTGATTTTTCAATGCAGCCCATTAGATCCGGAGAATCTTTTTTGTGTTGCATGATGAGACCCATATTTTTGATGTCCTACTTACCAATCTTCATAGTAATTATGGGTGCTCTATTATTGTTAAGACATAATTGAAATTCAATTTTTCAAATAATACCAAAATACTTATTGCCATTTTTAGTTAAAAATCATTCAGGGTCTATAATTAACAAATAACCCATTCAGAATTTTAAGCAACCTATTCTGAATGGGTTATTTGAGTTAAACTAGAAATAGAAAGTAAAAACACAGTTCGGTTGGTAGTCCGAACGTAGCAAAGCTATCAGTAACCTGCCTCCTTGGTTGTCCATCTTTCTTAATTAATTTTAAGGAGGATGTTTGATGTCTATTGTCCAGAGCTCACTAACAATTATCTTTGAACCACCGTTTTACAAAGCTATTTTTGAAAGACGTTTTGATTCCATTTATGAAGTTGGTCAAATTAACTTAGGCCCTTCAGAACCTAAATTAGCCTTGATTTATGATCTAGTTCTTCATCATTGGAATAAAGTTATCTTTTTCCAACAAAATGTTTGTGCTTCGTCTGTTTCTGAACGAAAAATCAATCCTAAGCGCCTTCAAAGGTTAGCTAGAAAGAGTATTCAGTATGGTGTCGGGACTAAAGCACAACAAACACTCAAAAAACAGTTGGAATATCAAAAAGTAACACGACAACATAATAGACGTACTAAGAAGATTTTGGATCAAGAAAAAAGATATAAGTTGCGCCAGGCAAAAAAAATACAGAAACACAAAGGACATTGAGAACCTAGTACAGAAAACTATATATTGTATTCAGGGTCTATAATCTTCAAATAACCCCTCGAAATCATTGTTAAAATAGCCCCCAATATCTATAATGTAGATATTGGGGGCTATTTTGTTTCTTTTATCAATAAATAACATCTGCTTTTCAGAAAAATTGTTGGACCTTTGTACTAATTGAACTAATTTCTTGCTGAGATAAAGTGGCCACAACTTCGCCATCTGATCGTTTTGTTGGATCGACAGCACGGACATGTTGCAATAACGCTGTCCCGTGAATTTCCCCGTTATCTATCCTGATAAATAACGGCGATTTAGCATACTTTTCTTGGGTACGATATTTGTCAGAGGTACTGATTGGCACAACTAGCACCGTATTAAAATAGCGATTATAGTGATCGTTGCTTACAACTAAACACGGTCGCTTTTTCTTAGTTTCAGTGCCTTTAGCCGGATCTAAATTAATCCATAAAATAGCGCCTTGTTTTAATTTCATTAATCAAAGTCTTCGCTTTCTACGTCTTTACCCCAATCAACTTCTGTTGTACTGAGATTTCCAAACTTTTTTTCTTGTTCATCAACAAGTTGCCATAGATCCGGTTTACTACGAACAATCATTACTTTACCATTTGGTTCAATCTGCCATTCAATTGTGTCAGTAGACCGAACTTTTAACAGTTCACGTACTGTTTTAGGAATTGTAATCTGATTTTTACTTGTGATCTTCGAGCTAACCTTAGTTACATTACCTGCGCTCACAATATCATCTCCTTACTTTTTCCTTACAAAAATAATAACATAACTGCTTTAATATCTCAAGAAAAGGAGAAAAGACTATGCAACAAGTTGTTTTACCCATCAAAGATTCAAACGTTCTTAAAGAGGTTCAAGATACGTTACTCAATAACTTTAAAGCTGGCCGACGTAACTATACGATTTTTCAAGTTGGTAAAGCGACGCTACTGCGAG
Organism: Companilactobacillus mishanensis; assembly: GCF_003946505.1. Lineage (GTDB taxonomy): Bacteria > Bacillota > Bacilli > Lactobacillales > Lactobacillaceae > Companilactobacillus > Companilactobacillus mishanensis. The sequence goes on from NZ_RHON01000021.1 coordinate 5,289, forward strand.
TGAGTGACGTTATGGGCTTAAAACAGGCCGATATTTTTAATCCGGACGGTTCTATTAAACAAAATGCGTTTATTCATGACCGAAAAACTGGTAAACCTAATACCTTGTACCTTAAACCTGTTCAAACAGAGCTCTTATTGTACCGTCAATGGCTGCTTGATCATAAGCTGGATTCTGAATGGCTCTTTCCTTCAATTCAACACCCAGAACGCCATATTACTGAAAAACAGTTCTACAAAATTATGAGTAAGGTTGGCGATCTATTAGGAATTAATTATCTAGGTACTCATACGATGCGCAAAACTGGGGCTTATCGTGTTTACACGCAATCAAATTACAATATTGGCCTAGTCATGCACTTACTAAATCACTCAAGTGAATCAATGACTTTAGCTTATTTAGGCTTGGATCAAGCAAGTACAGAAAACATGTTGAACCAAATTGATTTTGGGTAAATTAGTTTGATTTTGTTGTCGCCAACGGCGACTTCTGACACAGGTTTTTAATGGGTCTAGCACAACATAGAATAATTTCTATGTGTAAGTGCGCCTTGACCTCGTTTTACTCGGTCTGCTGATAACCATAAAATCAGTTTTTGCTGTTGTTAAACTGAATGTATTTTTAATTCAATTTATACTTGCACTTAACTAAGTTTGTTATGCTTTAGATACTTAAAAAGTGTTGCAGATTACGCTGTTTTAAGCCAAAATTTTTTAATTGCTTTGTGCAGATAATCTTTATAAGCTTGGTAACAAATTTTGAATAACGGTGCTGTAAGATCTGTGAATTTAAATTGAAAGCATTATTTTGATGTTAGGGGTCATTAAGATTGACGAGAAGAAAGTATTAAAACCAATTGATGAAATGCTTGCTGATCCTTGGCAAGTTGATATTCAAGAATTGTTTGAAGCTTCTGTCAATGAACCTGACGAGATCAAAAAGAATCTGTATGATTCCCTGTATACTTATGTTTTGCAAAAAAGACAAGAAGATATTATTAATCGTCCTGGTTTCGTTATTTAGCCCTCTAAAAGCCTGCTGAGGGCTTTTTATTTTTGTTTTGGTATAAATATATATGAATAGTCTTAAAATTGCTAGAAACGAAAAATAAGGCCCTAAAAAACGAACATAGCAGCTAAGTTCTTGTTAAGATTCAAAAAAACTAACTGTTTGCTGTCAATGGTAGCGGACGAGCAAAGCGTGGGAGCATAAGGAATTGACAGCTCTAAACCAGTCTTAACACTGAATTGGCGAAAGCCAAAGTTTCTATAAAACTTTGCTTTCCTGCCTAACGGCGAGTGAAAAAGCGGTTAAGCTGGCTCAGCTTGGACGGGGTTCGGGGCGTCAGCGCCCGAATTAATGTGGCTTGCCACACCTTTTTAGGCAACGAACGAAGTGAGGCGCAAGGAGCATAGCGACTGGAGTTTAATGTGAGCCGGTTTTTGGCTCACTCCTTTGTATTTTTGTTTTAGATTTTGATCTTGTACAGCGGTGCCTCTTTTATACCTCTTTTATAAACCTCTTTTAAACCTCTTTTAGACCCCTATTGCGCCTTACTCTCCCAAGGCTTATAGAAGTTTATCAACGAGGTTTTGTCTGTTTATCAACGAGGTTTTGTCTGTTTATCAACGAGGTTTTGTCTGTTTATCAACG
>NZ_RHON01000022.1 GCF_003946505.1 Companilactobacillus mishanensis
TGAATTGGTAATATATTATTTGTTGTTGCGACAGAGCAACGGCGCCAAAGAGTTAGAGCGAGAGCGATAACTTGGAGGCAAAAATTAATTTTAAAAAGTTGTTGACAAAGAGTTGATAACTTGGTAAACTAATTTAGTCGCTTGTTAAGAGCGAAAGCGATTAACAAGAAGTAGACCTTTGAAAACTGAACAAAGTTTTAACGCAATTGTGTAGGCTTTATTTTTATAAAGCAAAAGCAATATAACGAAGTCAGTTCGTTAGTAATAATTAATAAATGAGTCACAAACAATCAAAATATGAGAGTTTGATCCTGGCTCAGGATGAACGCTGGCGGCGTGCCTAATACATGCAAGTCGAGCGAACTCTGGTAAATGAATGAAGGTGCTTGCACCTGAGTGATTTTACATTTGAGTGAGCGGCGGATGGGTGAGTAACACGTGGGTAACCTGCCCTAAAGTGGGGGATAACATCTGGAAACAGGTGCTAATACCGCATAACAACAATTTTCACATGATTATTGTTTGAAAGATGGTTCTGCTATCGCTTTAGGATGGACCCGCGGCGTATTAGTTAGTTGGTGAGGTAACGGCTCACCAAGACGATGATACGTAGCCGACCTGAGAGGGTAATCGGCCACATTGGGACTGAGACACGGCCCAAACTCCTACGGGAGGCAGCAGTAGGGAATCTTCCACAATGGACGAAAGTCTGATGGAGCAACGCCGCGTGAGTGAAGAAGGTTTTCGGATCGTAAAACTCTGTTGTTGAAGAAGAACATGCATGAGAGTAACTGTTCATGTATTGACGGTATTCAACCAGAAAGCCACGGCTAACTACGTGCCAGCAGCCGCGGTAATACGTAGGTGGCAAGCGTTATCCGGATTTATTGGGCGTAAAGCGAGTGCAGGCGGTTTATTAGGTCTGATGTGAAAGCCCTCGGCTCAACCGAGGAAGTGCATCGGAAACCGGTAAACTTGAGTGCAGAAGAGGAGAGTGGAACTCCATGTGTAGCGGTGGAATGCGTAGATATATGGAAGAACACCAGTGGCGAAGGCGGCTCTCTGGTCTGTAACTGACGCTGAGGCTCGAAAGCGTGGGTAGCAAACAGGATTAGATACCCTGGTAGTCCACGCCGTAAACGATGAGTGCTAAGTGTTGGGGGGTTTCCGCCCCTCAGTGCTGCAGCTAACGCATTAAGCACTCCGCCTGGGGAGTACGACCGCAAGGTTGAAACTCAAAGGAATTGACGGGGGCCCGCACAAGCGGTGGAGCATGTGGTTTAATTCGAAGCAACGCGAAGAACCTTACCAGGTCTTGACATATCTTGAAACACTAAGAGATTAGTTTTTCCCTTCGGGGACAAGAATACAGGTGGTGCATGGTTGTCGTCAGCTCGTGTCGTGAGATGTTGGGTTAAGTCCCGCAACGAGCGCAACCCTTATTATTAGTTGCCAGCATTAAGTTGGGCACTCTAGTGAGACTGCCGGTGACAAACCGGAGGAAGGTGGGGACGACGTCAAATCATCATGCCCCTTATGACCTGGGCTACACACGTGCTACAATGGTCGGTACAACGTGTTGCGAACTCGCGAGGGCAAGCAAATCACTTAAAACCGATCTCAGTTCGGATTGTAGGCTGCAACTCGCCTACATGAAGCTGGAATCGCTAGTAATCGCGGATCAGCATGCCGCGGTGAATACGTTCCCGGGCCTTGTACACACCGCCCGTCACACCATGAGAGTTTGTAACACCCAAAGCCGGTGGGGTAACCTTTTAGGAGCTAGCCGTCTAAGGTGGGACAAATGATTAGGGTGAAGTCGTAACAAGGTAGCCGTAGGAGAACCTGCGGCTGGATCACCTCCTTTCTAAGGAAAAGTGCGAGAGCACAACGGAAATACACAAGTTAAAACTTTGTTTAGTTTTGAGAGGTCTA
>NZ_RHON01000023.1 GCF_003946505.1 Companilactobacillus mishanensis
AACTCGTACCTTGAAAACTGGATATTAAGAAATGTAATGAATTAAAGAAACACCGAAAACTGCGCGATAAAAATGTCTTTGGACATATTTTGTCAAGGTTAAGTTATAAAGGGCGCACGGTGGATGCCTAGGCACTAGGAGCCGAAGAAGGACGTAACTAACGACGATACGCCACGGTTAGCTGTAAGTAAGCTATGACCCGTGGATCTCCGAATGGGGGAACCCAATCATCGTAATGGATGATTACTTGAAAGTGAATACATAGCTTTTAAGAGGAAGACGCAATGAACTGAAACATCTAAGTAGTTGCAGGAATATAAAGAAAAATCGATTCCCTGAGTAGCGGCGAGCGAAACGGGAAGAGCCCAAACCAGAGAGCTTGCTCTCTGGGGTTGTAGGACTGGCGACATGAGAAAAGGGTAAGGATAGCAGAATCGACTGGAAAGTCGAGCCAAAGAGAGTGAAAGCCTCGTACGCGAAATCCGAACCACTCTAGCCGGTATCCTGAGTACGGCGGGACACGAGAAACCCCGTCGGAATCTGGGAGGACCATCTCCCAAGGCTAAATACTCCCTAGTGACCGATAGTGAACCAGTACCGTGAGGGAAAGGTGAAAAGAACCCCGGAAGGGGAGTGAAATAGATCCTGAAACCGTGTGCCTACAAGTAGTCAAAGCCCGTTAAGGGGTGATGGCGTGCCTTTTGTAGAATGAACCGGCGAGTTACGTTTACATGCGAGGTTAAGCAGAAGATGCGGAGCCGGAGCGAAAGCGAGTCTGAATAGGGCGAATGAGTATGTAGATGTAGACCCGAAACCAAGTGACCTACCCATGTCCAGGTTGAAGATGCGGTAAAACGCATTGGAGGACCGAACCCATGTATGTTGAAAAATGCTGGGATGAGGTGTGGGTAGCGGTGAAATTCCAAACGAACTTGGAGATAGCTGGTTCTCTCCGAAATAGCTTTAGGGTTAGCCTCGGGGAATAGGATCGTGGAGGTAGAGCACTGTTTGGACTAGGGGCCCGTCTTGGGTTACTGAATTCAGATAAACTCCGAATGCCATAGATCTATACCCGGGAGTCAGACGGTGAGTGATAAGATCCATCGTCGAAAGGGAAACAGCCCAGATCACCAGTTAAGGTCCCAAAATTCATGCTAAGTGGAAAAGGATGTGGAAATGCACAGACAACTAGGATGTTGGCTTAGAAGCAGCCATTCATTCAAAGAGTGCGTAATAGCTCACTAGTCGAGTGATTCTGCGCCGAAAATGTACCGGGGCTAAGCATGATACCGAAACTGTGGATGTATCGTAAGATACGTGGTAGGAGAGCGTTGTAAAAGCATTGAAGCTGTACCGTGAGGAGCAGTGGAGTTTTTAGAAGTGAGAATGCCGGTATGAGTAGCGAAAGATCAGTGAGAATCTGATCGGCCGAAAGACTAAGGTTTCCTGGGGAAGGCTCGTCCTCCCAGGGTTAGTCGGGACCTAAGATGAGACCGAGAGGTGTAATCGATGGAAAACAGGTTGAGATTCCTGTACTAGTTTATTTTGTTTGAACGATGGAAGGACGCAGGAGGATGATGTGTGCACACAGCTGGAAAAGTGTGTTCAAGCAGAAAGTCTTGGTAAGAGTCAAATGCTTTTACCTATACGGACGATCTGTGATGAGGAGCGAAATTTAAGTAGCGAAGCACAGTAACTCACACTGCCGAGAAAAGTTTCTAGTTAGAAATAAACTACCCGTACCGCAAACCGACACAGGTAGTCGAGGAGAGAATCCTAAGGTCAGCGAGTGAACTCTCGTTAAGGAACTCGGCAAAATGACCCCGTAACTTCGGGAGAAGGGGTGCTGGTGTAACAGCCAGCCGCAGTGAATAGGCCCAAACAACTGTTTATCAAAAACACAGGTCTATGCTAAATCGTAAGATGACGTATATGGGCTGACGCCTGCCCGGTGCTGGAAGGTTAAGAGGATCAGTTAGCTTTAGAGCGAAGCTGAGAATTGAAGCCCCAGTAAACGGCGGCCGTAACTATAACGGTCCTAAGGTAGCGAAATTCCTTGTCGGGTAAGTTCCGACCCGCACGAAAGGCGTAATGATTTGGGCACTGTCTCAACGAGAGACTCGGTGAAATTATAATACCCGTGAAGATGCGGGTTACCCGCGACAGGACGGAAAGACCCCATGGAGCTTTACTGTAGCTTGATATTGAGTTTTTGTATGACATGTACAGGATAGGTAGGAGCCGTAGAAGTCGGAACGCTAGTTTCGATCGAGGCATTGGTGGGATACTACCCTTGTTATATGAAGGCTCTAACCTGCATCGCTAAGCGCGGTGAGGGACAGTGTCTGGTGGGCAGTTTGACTGGGGCGGTCGCCTCCTAAAAAGTAACGGAGGCGCTCAAAGGTTCTCTCAGAATGGTTGGAAATCATTCGTAGAGTGTAAAGGTATAAGAGAGCTTGACTGCGAGACTGACAAGTCGAGCAGGGACGAAAGTCGGACTTAGTGATCCGGTGGTACCGAATGGAAGGGCCATCGCTCAACGGATAAAAGCTACCCTGGGGATAACAGGCTTATCTCCCCCAAGAGTTCACATCGACGGGGAGGTTTGGCACCTCGATGTCGGCTCATCGCATCCTGGGGCTGTAGTCGGTCCCAAGGGTTGGGCTGTTCGCCCATTAAAGCGGTACGCGAGCTGGGTTCAGAACGTCGTGAGACAGTTCGGTCCCTATCCGTCGCGGGCGTAGGAAATTTGAGAGGAGCTGTCCTTAGTACGAGAGGACCGGGATGGACATACCTCTGGTGTACCAGTTGTTCTGCCAAGAGCATCGCTGGGTAGCTACGTATGGACGGGATAAACGCTGAAAGCATCTAAGTGTGAAGCCCCCCTCAAGATGAGATTTCCCATTCCGTTAAGGAAGTAAGATCCGTTAGAGAATATGACGTAGATAGGCTGCGGGTGGAAGTGTAGTGATACATGGAGCTGAGCAGTACTAATAGATCGAGGGCTTAACCGGAAGTCAGTTTGAAGTGATTCAGAGGTTCATTACATATACTTAATATCTAGTTTTGAAGGTACGAGGGATATAAGTGTGGTGGCGATAGCAAGAAGGATACACCTGTTCCCATGCCGAACACAGAAGTTAAGCTTCTTAACGCCGAAAGTAGTTGGTGGGAAACTGCCCGCGAGGATAGGTAGTTGCCACGC
>NZ_RHON01000024.1 GCF_003946505.1 Companilactobacillus mishanensis
AATGTCAGGATATGATCAACGGTAAATCCGTTGGCATATCCCTTTTTTTTGTCAGCTTGCTGACTTCTGATACAGGGTTTAGCATTACTCCAATTTATTTGGAGTGTAAGTGCGCATTGAACATTGAACATTGAACATTGAACTAATATTTTCGAATTTTGTCATTGGCGAAATATAAGACAATGCGCACTTACACACAACATGAAGTTGTGTTGTGCTAAACCCATCAAAACCTGCATCAGATTTCGCGTTGCTCAAACGTAACTGACTTGCGTCAGTTTGGAACATTCAAAAATAAATAAGTTCAGTCGCTAGCTCCTTCGAACTTTTTTATTTTTGAACGTTAATTTTAAAGGCTCTTATTTGCGTTTTAAGCGATTTTAGCTAACAGTGAGCTATCTAACTGTCTGTCAACGGTAAATCGACTTAGAGGGGCTTATTGAGCCTTACAGGCGATATTAGCCCCTCTTGGAGGCTTTAAGGAGTTGACTGACTTTACTCAACCCAAGAGCCTTATGTCCTAGGAAACAAGCCATTGTTTCCTCGAGCCCAGCGGCGGCAAGCGTTGCGCTCCAGCTGGCTCAGCTGGTCGGTGTGGCTGAAAGCCACGGTTTTAAAAAAAGACAGTTCAGCGGTTTTTGCTGATCTGTCTTTTTGGGTTTTGAAAGCGACGTTTTTTGTCGCTTTCTTCTTATCTTGATACTATTAGCAACAACTAGTTTTTTAAAATCAAGCTTGATTAGGCTTGATTAGGCTTGTATTCCTTGATTTTATAGGTTTTCGGTGTATTATTAGGGTTATAAATTGGTTGAAAGAAAGACAAAATAAAAACCCACGTGAAAATCTCCGATTGGCGTCCGAGCACGTGAGTTGTTTATCTTTTTCATTTGTAGCCTTTATTTTAGGTGTAAAAGCCTTTGGTGTCAAGGTTATAAGCTTATTGAAAAAGATAGTCAGCTCCTTCACGTGGTAAAGCGGAAGGAGCTTTTTATGTCAGAAATTTTTGAAGATAAAACTGAAAATGGCAAAGTTAGACCTTGGCGAGAACGGAAGATTGAAAATGTTCGTTATGCTGAATATTTGGCAATCTTAGAATTTAAACGGGCACATGATGTACGGGGTTGTGGTGAAGTTTTGCGTTTTCGTAAGATTGGCGAGCACTTAAAACTTTATCAAACGTGGTTTTGTCATAAACGATTATGTCCATTGTGTAATTGGAGAAAGAGCATGAAAAATTCGAGCCAATTAAAACAAATTATTGCGGAAGCAGTTGCAAGAGAGCCTAAAGGACGGTTTTTGTTTTTAACTTTAACCGTTAAAAACGCTCATTCAGCAGAGGAGTTAAAAGTGTCTTTAAGAGCTTTGACTAAAGCCTTTAATAAGCTAACTCGTTATAAAAAAGTGACTAAAAATTTATTGGGTTATTTACGTTCAACGGAAATTACCGTTAATGAACAAGATGGGTCATATAATCAGCATTTACATGTTTTGGTTTTTGTGAAAAGTAGTTATTTTAAGAATTCAAATAATTATTTAGCACAAGCAGAATGGGCAAAATTATGGCAAAGAGCTTTAAAAGTTGATTATGAGCCTGTGGTGCATGTGCAGGCTGTTAAAGCTAACAAACGCAAAGGAACTGACTCTTTGCAAGCTAGTGCCGAAGAAACGGCGAAATACGAGGTAAAATCAGCTGATTATATGACGGCTGATGATGAGCGTAATTTGGTGGTGATTAAAAATTTGGAGTATGCCTTAGCTGGAACACGACAAATCAGCTATGGTGGATTATTAAAGCAAATTAAGCAAGATTTGAAACTTGAAGATGTTGAAAATGGTGATTTAGTTCATGTTGGCGATGAAGATTACACCAAAGAGCAAATGGAAGCTGCGGAAGAAGTTGTCGCAAAATGGGATTTTAATAAACAAAATTATTTTATTTGGTAAAGAGAATGTCAGGATATGATCAACGGTAAATCCGTTGGCATATCCCTTTTTTTTGTCAGCTTGCTGACTTCTGATACAGGG
>NZ_RHON01000025.1 GCF_003946505.1 Companilactobacillus mishanensis
CCGCACTCGCCGTGAGGCAGGCAAAAAAAGCAGGTGTGCTTTTCTTTGCATGCGCAAAAGTGTCTTGGTCTAGTGAGTCTATCAACTCCTTAAAGCCTCCTAGAACGGCTAAAAGCCGTTCTACGTCGATTTACCGTTGACAGACAGCTAATTATGCATTTAACAGCTAAAATGGCTTAGAGAGCAAATTAGAGCCATTTAAAGCCAACATTCAAAGCAGTTAAAGTCCGAAGTCGGCTAGCGACTGGACTTTAACTGCTTTGAATGTTTCAACTGACGCAAGTCAGTTTTGTTTGAGCGAAGCGAAATCTGATACAGGTTTTAATGGTTTTAGCGCAACGTCATCTTTGATGACGTGTAAGTGCGCCTTTAACATTTTCTTTTGATTTTTTCATTGCTATTTTTAAAGCAATGCGCACTTACACACCACAATTAAAATTAATGGTGTTTGTGCTAAATTTCCTGTATCAGAAGTCGGCTAGCCGACAACAAAAAAAGGTGCTCGAATTGAGCACCCACTTTTTATTCACTAATCAATCTTGTATCTCGCCAGTTTCTTTGTCTATGTCTCCTCTGCCATACTTGCGTTCCTGATAAACAGCATCGAAATATAGTCTTATCAGTCCAGTATGAGCACGTAAAACCGAATTAACGACCTTGATACTAGGCATGCCATATTCTGAACCATGAGCTTTTAAAAAGCGTCTCAATTCACGCATATTTGCCAAATTATGGTCATCAATCAAATCACAAACATCATTCAGCATGTCGTCTTTGTCTTCCACATCAAGCGATATATATCTATCAATATCAAAATTATTTATCAGCGTAATATCTTTTTTATTATATTTATGTTTTTTCTTCTCAATAGCATCTTTAGACTCATGTGTAAGGTATGAATACATGCTTGCCATACTTCTGATGACTATTTGCACTTTAGCGATACTCCGATCACCTAGAAGCTGTTTAATCTTGTACCGAACACTATCAGCAGTAACTGGGTTTTTAGCCACATAGACAACATGATAATGCGGCTTTTTATAGTGCTTGCCATTTCGTATGACATCATCAGGTGTCCATTTTGATTTATCAGTTTTTTCATCCATATCATGAAATGGACTAATAGCAATTGGAACACCAATTAATTCTAATTTCGATTTCCAATCTTCTGGAATAGATTCGGGATATAACAAAAAGGTGAAGTATCTTGATTTGTCTTTTGCCATAATGGTAAAATAGCCTTGATAGAACAACAATGTTTAGCGGAAACTATCGTCTTGCCCAAGCCGAGTTTTCGCTTATTTTTTTTGTTCTAATTCCTTTCTTGAATAATTTTCTAAAGCTAAAACTAAAATTGCAGACTTAGAAAAACCCTTTTCTTTCGCAAGATTTTCCAAAGTGAAATACTGATCTTCGGTTAGACTGACCGTAATTCTTTTTTTATTTGTAGCCATATTTTTACTCCAAACCAAATCAAATTTAAGTACACCATTATTATGCCTTTTTGAAACATTATTGTCAATAATATATGCTATAAATCTCTATTTCGCTAAAAACTCGCTAAAAACTCGCCGAAAACTCGCCGAGATTTAAAACTCTGTAACCATTGATATTAAAGGCTTGAAGACCATTTTTAACCAAAATTGGCACTCGGCACTTAAAAGGGGGGTCGTAGTACGGTCGCAAAATTCGCTCCCTCGCCCCCTGATTTTCAAATTTATATCCCACACGAATAAAACCATGGGCGCTGCCCAAACCTGCAAGCTGTGTCAGCTTGACCCCATAAATGAGCGGGTGCTCCCGCTCAAACTCACCCCGCACTCGCCGTGAGGCAGGCAAAAAAAGCAGGTGTGCTTTTCTTTGCATGCGCAAAAGTGTCTTGGTCTAGTGAG
>NZ_RHON01000026.1 GCF_003946505.1 Companilactobacillus mishanensis
AGACATGTGGTCTTAGGTCAAGGCCCATGTCTTTTTTTCTATTCAAAATATGAACGATTTTGGGCACACTTAAATAAGCTTATGATTTAAGCTTTTTAAAAAACTAATTCGTTACATTAGGTGCTGAATCATTATTATCTCTATACCACTTCTTCCGCTTTATAGATTTGGTGATTTCTTAGTAGGTAATAAATCACTCTTATTAATTTTCGTGCTGAAAGCACTTTAGCTCTCTTAGTTGGGGTTCTCGTGACTTCACTGAGTTTTTTATCGTAATACGCTTTGAACACGGGATCTCTATGTACTATTGAGTTGGCAGCTTCAACTACATAGTATCTAAGATATTGATTCCCTGAGTGGATTCTAGGGGTCATAGCCCCTTTAAAATCCCCTGACTGACGTTGTTTCCACGATAACCCTGTATATTTCGCAAGCTTTGCTTCATTTTCAAATCGTTCTATTTGTCCCACTTCGGCAAGTATTCCCGCTGTATAAACGGGTCCAACTCCTGGAATTGATTCCAGAATCTTTGCCTCTGGAATACCTTTTACTACTCTGGCAATCTCTTTTTCAATGGTTTTCTTTACCTTTTCAAAACTCCTGATTTCACCAGCGTAAAGCGCTAGTACAACATCTACTGAGTTTTTAATATTTCTCTCTAACTTGTACGACCTCTTTATGGATAATTGAATAGTTTTAGCGGTTTTATCCGGATCTTTAAAACCGCCGTGACCGTGTTTATTCAAGTATTCGGATAACTCTTCTAGTGGAAGATCAGCTATTTCATCTGGGGTTATTTCATCTGTTAAAAGGGACATCATTGACGCCCCAAAGACATCACCCTTGAAGTCTGATGTTGCCAATTTATTAACTCTATAATATAAATTCTGAATGAAGTGTTGTTTTGCACGTCCTAGATCCTTTACAACTTGATATCTAGACCTAGTTAATCTTTGAAGAGCTATGTATTTTTCTTGTCTAACAATTGAAGTACTATAGTGTCCTGAACGGAGATAGTCAGCGATGTAGTAAGCGTCGATGGCATCCGTTTTACTTTCTTCAAAGATATCCTTATATCTTTTTGATTCTTTAGGATTGATTACGACTGTTTCTATGTCGAGCTTTTGAAGGTCCTCATCAGTCTCAAAGAAGTATGCAGGGTGATAGCTATAAATGGAAGTTGATTCCATACCAACAACAACTTTACCTATGTCGGTATCCTTTATAATCGATAAAATATCCTGTTTCAATTTAGTAGCACCGACAATATCATTGTCATACTCACCTCGTTTAATCTCACCATCAGACTCAGATGTCTCAAATGACACGTCTAACGATTTCGAACTAATATCAATTCCTACAAATAACTTCATTGGAAAGGCCTCCTTTCTATATTATTTATCTGGCATAAAATTGGGCACTGCATGATAGCCCCTAATTACAATCACTGATCTCTTGCTTGCATATAAGAATTCATTGGTCATTGTTTAAAAGCTGCGCTATTCCTACAAAGATAGTAAAAACAATGATCGAAACAGCATGTGGTTCGAAATTGAAATGATTGTCTGGGTGGCAGTCTAAAAAACGTAGTCTAGCTACACCTGGAACAAGCCTATACCAGTTGACCAAAGCCAATGACAATTAGAGGTTATCATGTAGTGCCCAGTTATGATTAC
>NZ_RHON01000027.1 GCF_003946505.1 Companilactobacillus mishanensis
TTTTCTATGGCCAAATATACGATTGACCAAAAATTAGAGGCAATTTCAATGTATGAATCTGGACAAGGTAGTACTACGATTTGTCATAAGTTAGGTATTTCCCAGGAGGCAACTATTTTAAGATGGAAATATCTATATGAAACCTACGGAATAGATGGACTGAAACGTTCAAATAAGTTGCCAAGCTACACCTCTTCCTTCAAAATGGAGGTTATTACTTGGTTAGTGAAGAATGGTGCGTCATTTCCAGTCACCGCAAGACATTTCGATATCCCAAATGAAGGAACCGTGTGGCAATGGAAACGAAGGTATGATGTTCATGGGTTTGATGGACTAGCTGACCGCAGGAAGCGAGTCTCAAATATGTCTAAAGACAATAAGAAATTAAGAAGAAATGATGATCAAAAGAAGTTAGATAGTGATGATAAAATCAAGCAATTGGAACGAGACAATGAGTATCTGAAAGCTGAGAATGAATACTTAAAAAAATTGAAAGCCGTAATGGATCGAACAGACAAAAAGTCGAAGTAATCAATTTATTGCGGCCTAGATTCAAGTTAGCTGTTCTATTGCAAGTTGCTAGAATGAGTTCTAGCAGTTATCACGACGCTAATAAGAGATCATATAAACCTCATCAGAAACATGATGACTCAATCATCAGAGATATATTTGCGGTCCGAAATGACCCTGAAGTTGAGGACCCAGACGGAATCGGCTATCGTCCGATGACAAGATACATTAATACTCTGAGAGCAGAAAGAAATGAGCAACGAGTTAATGAGAAGCGTGTTCTTAGAATTATGAGAGAGAATCAATTATTAAGTACGTCTTTCAATAAGAAAGTTGCCAAATACAATAGTTTCGCAGGCGAAGGCGATAAAAAACATAAGAACTATATCCATCGTAAATTTAAAACTGACCGTCCATTACAGAAGATAGGTACGGACATATTAGAGGCACGGTGGGGAAACAAAACTACCGACGAACGCATCTATGTATCTCTATTTGAAGACTTCTTCTCAGGAGAAATCTTGTCTTATAGCATTTCTCTTCATCCAAACACTGAACTCGTAACTGATTCTTTAATTCCAGTAATAGAACTAGCCAAAACTGCACCATATAAAACAACAATACATTCAGACCAGGGAATCCAATATCAGGGCGGTACGTATGTTGGGATTCTGAAGAAAGCACACGTCAGACAAAGTATGTCGCGTAAAGGAACCCCACATGATAACGCACCAACCGAAAGTGTTATCCATCAACTAAGAGTAGGAACAACCTTAAACCATCATTACAAAACACGTGCAGAACTAGAAAGTGCAATAGACAATTGGATCCGTTACTACAATACGAAACGAATCAGATCATCCAACAACTGGTTAACCCCAAATG
>NZ_RHON01000028.1 GCF_003946505.1 Companilactobacillus mishanensis
AATAGAGTGCCCTACAATTGTTAGACAAAAATTCTAACAATTGTGGGGTATTTTTTTATGACCAAATATGATCCACTCCTCAAAGCTGAGGTAATAAATAATTATCTACAGAGAAACTGTAATTACACTAATCTAGCTGAAGAATATAATTTGCCCGCCAAGGAAATTGGTCGTTGGATAAGAAGGTACCGTTTATCTGGAACAGATTCCCTTGTCAGACGTAAAGGCAAACGTAACTTCACAGCAGAGTTCAAGTTGAGTGTGATAGACTACTATCAAACTCATGATGAATCTACTGCAGAGGTCGCTGCCAAATACGATATCCTACCTTATCAAGTAAGTGCTTGGCGTACATTATTCGAGCGTGATGGTATCGAAGCTCTGCAGCCTCATCAAAAAGGCAGGAAACCATTGAAGAAGAGAAGTAAGAAGCAAGTACGTAAACTGGTGAACAAGAATGAAGTCGATCGTTTACGAGAAGAACTGGCTCAAAAGAATCAGGAACTTTATGACACAAAGATGGAACGAGATATCCTAAAAAAATCAATGACCCTGTTCGGACCTTCAAAGGGCGTCAAAAAACACAAATAGTCGATCAGATCAGGGCTGACCAAGCAGGACTTCCAAAGGTTGAAAGATATAAAATTGGTGACTTACTTCGTGTAATTGATCTAAATAAGGCAACTTATCACGACGAGAGAAAACGAATTAAGAATCATAAGGATAAGTATGTTCAAGAGAAAAAAGCAATACTGGAGATAGCTAAAGATGGTACATTTCGTGGCAGATTAACATATGGTTACCGTAGGATCGGCGATGAACTAGATAAACTTGGCATACATCTATGCGGAGATACCATAAGAAAATTAATGTCAGAGATGGGCATTCAGGTATCGATGTATAACAAACACATCAATCACCATTACTCATCATTTAAAGGTAAGGTCGGGAAAGTTTGCATCAATGCATTGAATCAATTATTTGAAGAAACAGAGCCTTACATGGTGCTTCATACAGACGTTACACAAGTTAAATTAGCCAGTAATAAATGGGCTTATATTTCAGCGATAACAGACGAAGCTAGTAAAGAAATCTTGGCATTTCAAATAAACGATAGTCCTAACAAAGAACTGATAAAAAACACATTAAGTGAACTCCTCAAAAAA
>NZ_RHON01000003.1 GCF_003946505.1 Companilactobacillus mishanensis
TTATTTAAGTGTGCCCAAAATCGTTCATATTTTGAATAGAAAAAAAGACATGGGCCTTGACCTAAGACCACATGTCTAAAAATTAATTTTCTGGAATCGGAAGCCAACTTCAAATCTTCTTTTCCAAATTAATCATCTCTAAAACACCTGAAGCACAATCGGAACCCTTGTTGCCAACCTTACCGCCAGCTCGATTGAGTGCCTGATCCATATCATCAGTAGCCAAAACGCCGTACATAACCGGAACATCCCCATGCAACGAAACTTCAGCTATACCATTCGCAGACACAGCACAAACATAATCAAAATGGGCTGTTTCCCCACGAACTACTGCCCCAAGGGTAATTATTCCGTCAACTTTCCCACTATCAGATAGTTTCTTTGTCACTCTTGGTATTTCAACTGCACCTGGCACCCACAAGGTAGTAATATCATCTTCTGCTACGCCATATTTTTGCAACTCATTGAGTGCTCCGGAAAGTAGTTTACCTGTTACTAATTCATTGAATTGTGCGACTACTATTCCAATTTTTAAGCCTTTGCCGTCAATTTGTCCACGTATTTCTGCCATCCTAATTTACCTCGCTTAATAAGTGATGAAACTTAATTTTCTTAGTCTCTAAATATCTGATATTTTCCTTTGTTGGCTTTGTCTCGATTGGAATTCTTTTATCAACTTTAATTCCTAATTCTTCGAGCTTTTCAACTTTGTCAGGATTATTTGTCATCAATTCAACGTGATCAACGTTTTGAATTTTCAAAATAGATGCAGCTAAACCATAATCACGTTCGTCTGGCTTGAATCCAAGTTTTACATTTGCTTCAACAGTGTCAAAGCCTTGTTCTTGTAATTCATAGGCCTTCAGTTTGTTTTCTAGACCAATGCCTCTGCCTTCTTGCCGGAGATACAGAACAGCTCCTGATCCATTCTTTTCAATTGTTTCTAGGGCTGTCTGTAATTGTTGCCCGCAGTCACATCGTTTTGATCCGAAAATATCTCCAGTTAAGCATTCTGAGTGCATCCTGAAAAGTAGTGGATCTGCTCCCTTGATATCACCTTTGGAAATCAATAATGTGGGCTCGTCAGTTTCGTTCACCTTGTAAGCTTTCATCTGAAAATCGCCGTATTTTGTTGGCAACTTAACGTCAGCAATCTCTTTTATATAACTAGTATCTTTCATGCGACGATATTCAATAATATCTTCGATTGTGATCAACTGCATATCATTTTCTTCGGCAATCACTCGTAAGTCTTTCAAACGAGCCATTGTTCCGCTCTTCTTTACGACTTCGCAAATATATGCAACGGGAGAACCGCCAGCTAATTTTGCCAAATCAACCGCAGCTTCAGTATGTCCGGTACGTTCGAAGATTCCATTCTTAGCAGCAATCAGTGGAAAAATATGCCCTGGATGGAAAAAGTCATCGTAACTACTATTGGGATTTGCTAAAGCGTTGATTGTTTTTGCACGATCGAAAGCAGAAATTCCGGTAGTAGTTGTTTTCGCATCAGTACTGATAGTAAATGCGGTACCAAAAGCATCTTCGCCATCTGGCACCATCGGTGTCAATTTCAATCTTTCACCATATTCATGGGACATTGGGACACACAACAAACCTCTGGCATGTGTGATCATTTTATTGACAGTCTCGCCTGTAGCAAAGTCTGCTAAACCGACCATATCTCCTTCAGACTCTCGGTCAGGGGAATCAGCAACGATGATCAATTTTCCTTTTTTCAATTCTTCTAGAGCACTCTCTACTGTTGAAATTATTTCTTTACTTTGCATAATCGTAACCTCCGACTTTCGAATCTAAAATATATTTTCCTAAAATATCTACTTCTAAATTTGCTGTTTGATTAATTTTTAATTTACCCAAAACGGTATGTTCCAGTGTGAAAGGTATCAGTGAGACTTGGAACGTATCATCACCCACACTAGATACGGTAAGGCTTACTCCATCGATCGCCACTGAACCTTTTTCAACGATATATTTGCAATATTCTTCTGGAACTTTGAACGTTAAAACGCTAGAATTCTGGTCTGTTTGTTTATCGACCAATGCCATCGTTGTGTCAACGTGTCCAAGAACAAAATGTCCATCCAGCTTGTCACTGGCACCAAGTGCTGGTTCGATATCCACGTGGTCATTTATTTCTAAATTGCCCAAATTGGTACGACGAAAAGTCTCTGGCATTGCCTCAACTTTGAAACCATTAGTCAGTTTTTCGATGACTGTTAAACAAGTTCCGTTGATTGCGATGCTGTTGCCTAAATTCATATCAGCTGAACTCAATTGATGTAATTTAACAGACAATTCGAATGTTTCTTGCTTTTTCTTGATGTCAGAAACAGTTCCAACATCTTTGATTATTCCAGTAAACATTATTCTGACCTCCGTGATTCGATTTTAAAATCGTCGCCTAGTTGGGTAATTTGAACTTTATCAAATTTAATTTCTGAAGATGGGTAATCAGCATATACTGCTGGTAAACCATGGCCTCCCAGGATAATCGGTGCTTGATAAATAATGATCTTATCGACTAATTTTTCTTTGACAAAATCTGCATGTATCCTACTTCCACCTTCAACTAGCAATGATTCAATATTGTTTTTAGCTAACAACTTGACGACCTTATCGGGAGTCCAAGTATCACTGACAAAAACTTCAATATTGTCAGGGAGTTTCCGATTAGATTCGGTGCGACTCAAGATCCATAATTTAGCCCCAGATGGTTTAAAAATATTCAAATCCTGACTCAACTTATTAACGTCATAAACTGCAACCACTCTTATCGGTGGAAAATCCAAATCTTGATTGCGAACTGTTAAATACGGATCATCAATCTCCAAAGTGTGTTGACCGATCATAATTGCTTGATTAGCTGCGCGAACATTTTGCGAATCCAGATATGCCGCTTTTCCTGTCAAAATAGTTCTTTCATGGTTAGACTGGTTTATCTTGCCATCCAGAGATATCGCATATTTAACGGTTACTAGCGGACGCTTATTTTGATAATAAAAAATATATGCTTCGTTGATTCCACCCGTTTGATTTAGGACATCAACTTCCACATTGTGATCCTGTAAATATTTGATACCATTCCCACTGACTATTGGATTCGGATCTTGCATCCCAATCACGACATGTTTGATTCCAACTTCGACTACCTTTTGCACACACGGAGGAGTCTTCCCAAAATGAGAACAAGGTTCCAATGTGACATACATTGTGGAATCTTCGGCATCCTTAATATTTTCTAAATGATTTAGCGTGTTGACTTCGGCATGAGGACCACCAAATTTCTCATGATGACCTTTTGCTAAAACTTGATTATTTTTGACAATAATCGCACCAACTTGGGGATTGGTCCAAGTAGATTCACCTTGCTTTGCCTCTTCAAACGCTAAATCCATAAAACTTTGATTGATCAAAATCTCATTCACCTCACAAAAAAAGACCCCGCATAGAAATGCGGGGCCACATTATTTATATAAGCCAAATAAGATTTCATACGAGAACCTGGTGACTCTAATTCGCCACTTATGGTATGAAAAATTACATTTTTTCTTCTCCCATCCAGACTTTAACTGTCGGTCCTAGAATCTCACTAGGTCAACCACGCATAGCATGGGTCACGGACTTAAGCTTACACTTTTACCGTCGGTCGGGAATCTCACCCTGCCCCGAAGAAATCTATTTAGTTGTTATTTTGTATACTAGCACTCATATTTTTTTAAAACAATACAATTTGTTAAATTTTTGAAAGCGCTTGTTTAATATCTTCAATCAAATCTTCCTCATCCTCAACTCCGACAGAAAGTCTGATCAACTCGTCTTTGATACCATTTTTTATTCTGATATCACGTGGAATTGAACTGTGAGTCATGACTGCTGGAATTTCAACAAGACTCTCAATACCACCTAAACTCTCAGCTAAATCAATGATTTGAAGACTTTCAACAAACTTTTTAGCATCCAAACCAGGTTGAAGTTCAAACGACAACATTGCACCGAATCCACTCATTTGCTTCTTGGCAATCTCGAAGCCAGCACTGTTTGGATTACCAGGATAGTATATATTGGCAATCTTATCGTTTTTATCCAAGAAATCATAAATAGCTTTGGCATTTTCTTGATGAACACGCATCCTGACACCCAGAGTCTTGATTCCACGCATCAATAGCCAACTGTCATCAGGTCCAAGCACACTACCAATAGAATTTTGTAAGAAAGCCAATCCTTCGGCAATCTTTGGATCATTTGTGACAGCCAAACCAGCGACAACATCACTGTGACCACCAAGATATTTAGTAGCACTATGAACAACGATATCTGCTCCAAGAGTCAATGGATTTTGATTGTATGGTGTGGCAAATGTATTATCAACGATTGTCTTAATATCATGTGATTTAGCGATTTTAGCAATGGCTGCAATATCAGAAACTCTCAATAAAGGATTAGTTGGCGTTTCTAGATAAACTGCAACAGTCTTATCAGTGATAGCGTGGCGGATCTCGTCAAGATTTGTAGTATCGACCACTGTGAATTCCAGTCCAAATCTCTTCAAAACTTTGTTGATCAAACGGAATGTTCCACCATAGATATCGTTACCAACGACAATGTGGTCTCCAGCTGAAAACAATGAAAATGCTGCATGAATTGCTGCTGAACCAGAAGCAAAAGCAAAGCCATCAGTTCCATCCTCTATTTCAGCAATCAAGGCTTCCAAAGCTGCTCTTGTAGGGTTTCCAGTACGACCATATTCCCATTTGGGCTCGCCACCAAGCACGTGTTGATGGAAAGTTGATGATCTATAAACTGGGATTGAAACTGCTCCTGTTTCTTTGTCCTCGCTGATGCCACCGTGAATTAATTTAGTATTGAATTTCATAATAAGTTTTCTCCTCTTTATCCATATATTTTTTTACTTAAATAACGTTCGCTTGAATCTGGGAAAATTGTAACGATGGTAGAATATTCCGGTAATTCTGCTGCGAGTTGCATGGCCGCAGCTAAAGCCGCTCCACTGGAGCTACCAGCAAACACTCCCTCATTGTCAGCCAACCATTTTACATAGTAAAACGCATCGTCATCGCTAATAGTTTTAACAGAATCAACTGTGATATCTTCGAAAAATGGTGGGACGAATTCCACCCCGATACCTTCAGTGCGATGATCATGTTCCTCACCACTATTTAAAATCGAGCCTTCAGGTTCAACTGTAACTGCCTTCATATCAGGAAACTTTTCTTGCAGTGATTGTGTTACACCAACAAATGTTCCACCGCTTCCTGAACCAGCAATAAATGCATCAATCGTTGTATCTTTTAAATCATCGAGAATTTCGGGACCTAATGTTTTGTAATAAGCTTCTGGATTGGCAGGATTCTCAAACTGCATTGGCACGTATGAGTTATCAATTTCAGCTGAAAGTCCCTTTGCTTTAGCCATCGCACCCTTGATTCCATCTTCTGATGGAGTATGAATTATTTCAGCTCCTAAAGCTTTCATCAAGGTTTGCTTTTCTTGACTGAATTTCTCAGGAACAACCAACTTAACTGGTAAATGATATTGTTGAGCTGCCAAAGCAACTCCTATGCCGGTGTTTCCAGCAGTTGGTTCGATGATTGTAGTACCATCTTTTATCTTGCCAATCTTTCGTCCGTTCTCGATCAGATTCATCCCCAATCGATCCTTAACAGATCCACCAGGGTTGAACATTTCTAATTTCGCAAAAATCTTTATGTTATTGGGTGCGTCAATATTTAACTTTAATAATGGCGTATTACCAATTGTTTGATAAATATTATTTACTAACATTTTTCCCTCTCCAATTTTCAAAAGATACAAAAAGGGTGCAAATTCGATTACGAATCTGCACCCTACACGATTGTCTGATTTAAAGTTTTACCTAAAGAGAAAATTAGGCACACAAACCAGTGGATCGCATAAGATGCGAGCCACAACAACAATTATTAAATTGTACGTTTGTGTAAGCCATAATTGAACTCCTCCAGTTGATTTATGAGTTAACATTATATTTCTTTATTAATTTTGTCAAATGAAATATCAATCTTGTTGATTTATTGGATCCAACACTAATGATTCCGATAAAAGGATTTCACTGTGTAATGCGTAGAGATAGTTATTGTCAAAACGATGTTCTAACGAAACATCATGTAAATATTCACGTTCAACATCGAATGCATACATCAAAGCACGTCTTTCATCTAGACGCTGTTTTTCATCAAAATTGAATCTATTCTGATTGACCGCACGCCACTGATGTAAAAAGTCACGCATACCATTTTTAGTATTTTGATCTCTTAAATCATAAATGACAGACTTACGAACATTTTTATCAATATCCATTTCATTAACACAAGCAATTCCTCGTTTGACCATTTCATCACGAATTTCATCGACTTGCTTCAATATGTCTGAATCATCTGGAATCCCAGGAAGAATAAATTTGAACAATATGGTTGGGACTATCATGCTCAAAATTATTACGATGGTTTCAATCAAAATCAATAAATCATAGTTAGTTTTACCCACAACTTGGCTACTTACACTGAATACCATTGCCAGTGTAACGGCGCCATGAATTCCCCCAAGTGCAAAAACGACCGCATCATTAACAGTATTGTGGATGATAAATTTTGCATAAGCGAATCTTATTATCAGTGAAACTAGATAAATAATAATTCCGATCCACAGCCAGTCCAGGGAGTCCGTAATTTCATGAAAGTTATCTCTGACGATGCGAACCAATGTGATACCTAAAGTAACGAAAACAAAGCTGTTCAAAACTTCTGAAATAAATAGCATCAACTGAGTTCCCAAATGAAATTGATGCGATGAAGAAAATCGACTACGACTAGCTTCACTATTGCTGATCAATCCGGCGCAAACGACTGCAATGATTCCGGAAACGTGTATTTCTTCAGCAAAATAATAAACCAGAAACGGTGTTAGCAAGAAGATGATCGTCTGTGATGAAATTACGTTTACTTTCGTACGAACCAACATTTGTCTAAACAGCATGACTAAATAACCGAACACGCCTCCAAAAACCATCCCACCAACTGCTGAAATCAAGAAGTTGGATACGTTCAATCCGAATGATAGATGCCCAGTTTGTAGCCATGTAAGCCCAGCTGCCAACAAGATAATTCCAGTTGCATCGTTGAATAATGATTCCATTTTCAAATTATTTCCGACTCCTTCAGGAATCTTTCGTCCTTCAACTACGGAATCAAACGCGGTGGCATCTGTAGGTGTACTGATGGCAGCCATAACCAACGTAAATGGAAATACTAATCCAAAAGCCAAATTGATCGACCATCCAACTAAAATCGCCGTGACAACTGCAAGAACGACTGACATTCCGATAATGGTTTTTGCTTGTGTCCTCACGGTGAAATTTCTAGTCCCCTGACCTTCGAAAAATAGCAATGGAGCAATGATTGCAAACATAAATATTTCATTATTAAAGTCTAAAATTAGTTTATCTGTAAATGGAATAAGCCCCAAGAGGATTCCCATCGCTAGATTTATGTATGTGTTTGATATTCCCGGAGTAAACTTTGCCAAAATATTTGCTATGGCAATCGCAATAACGATAACTCCAGAAGATATAAGTATTGACATTATCCTTGTCCCCCTGAACTATTTTCTAATCCTCAAAAATCCCTGAAATATTCTTTAGCCCCTGTTTCACAGCTGCAACATTCTCTACACCAACAGCTTCAGAAATTTTTGTTTCAGTATTAGAGAAATAAGTATGTATCTGTTCTGATAATCGACGTGCTTTTGGCGTCAAAATCAATCTCTTCAACCTGGCGTCATTTTGCATTGGAACTCTGACTAGCAGGTCACGTTTCTCCATTAATTTTAGCGCACTTGTTGCACTGGCACGACGAATATTGAATTCATTTTCGATATTTTTCTGAAAAATATTCTGATCATTTTCATAACGTGATATGTAATCAATGATACTAATTTGCATACCAGTCAAATCAAGTGTTTGCGCGAATTTATCAGCATCACGAGCAATAACGTTGTTTGCTTGTTTGATTAAAATTCCAAATATTCTATCCATTATTTAGCCTCGTAGTTTGATTTCTAACTAAATTTATACTAGCACAACCTTCTGTAATTATGTTATAACTATTTGGATTAGTTCGAATTCTAACAATTAGGAGGGAATATGGAACAAAAATTAAATTCAAAACTCAGTCTATCGATTATCGCAACCGGCTTAATGTCATTCTGCGGAGTAGTCGTAGAGACAGCGACAAACGTCACTTTTCCAACATTAATGAACGAATTCAACGTCAACACATCTGCCGTTCAATGGATGACGACTGGTTACTTGTTAGTGGCTTCGATCATGATGCCACTTTCAGCATATTTAAAGCACAATTTTACGTCAAAAAAGCTTTTCATCACTGCGGCTGTACTATTTCTTATTGGGCTCATCGCAGATGCAACTGCACCAATATTCCCCGTCTTAGTGCTTGGCCGAATTATTAAGGAATCGGCGCTGGTATCGCATTACCACTCATGTTCAACATCATTTTGGAACAAGCCCCATCTTCAAAAATCGGACTGCTAATGGGAATCGGAACACTGATAACGGCAATTGCCCCAGCGATCGGTCCTACCTTTGGTGGACTGGTAGTAAATGTGCTCGGATGGAGAAGTATTTTCATTATATTGATACCGATAGTGCTGTTAGCACTGATCATGGGCTCATATGCCATTCATCAGGTCTCAGAGCCTGTTAAAACTAAATTGAATATAGTTGGACTATTATTTATTTCAATCGCTTTTATCGGTCTTATTTTGGGTTTTTCAAATCTTTCGTCAGTTGGAAAAAATCCTCTAGGATTTTGGATTCCAATGTTAGTGGGAATAATAAGTTTATTGTTATTCATTCATTTTTCTGAAAACAGTAATTTCCCATTAATTGATTTATCTGTGATGAAAAACAAGAAATATCGTCAACATTTAGGAGCATTTTTCTTAGTCCAAATTGGGGCATTAGGAATGTCATTTGTGCTTCCTAATTACATTCAACTAGTAAATCATCAAACAGCACTTATAGCCGGCTTAGTAGTATTGCCAGGTGCCGCTTTAGGTGCCATCTTTGCTCCCCTTGGTGGTTCAATTTTAGATAAATTTGGAGCCAGAAAGCCAATCATGATCGGCATAATCTTCGAGATATTGGCAATGGTACTTTACTCAATCTTCGGAAGACAGCTTTCTGAAACTACTATCCTTATTTTCTATATTCTTTTCATGTTAGGTATGGGATTAGTAATGGGAAATACCATGACGAACGGACTCCAACAATTGCCTGCTGAAAAGAACGCGGACGGTAACGGCTGGTTTAACACGGTTCAACAATTTGCTGGAGCTGTTGGAACTTCCATTGTATCGACAATCGTGGCACTCTCTCAAAATTCCACCGCGGCTAAAAGTTACGCAGCAAGAACTGCCATTGGATCTCAAAACTCATTTATATTATTATTGCTGTTTTTGATTATTGCCATGATAATTTTAAACTCCGCTACAAATTCAACAAAAAATTCTTAAAAACTAATAATCACAGCATATTCGACCGTATATCATATGCTATAATTAATCGTTGCGGTCTGATTGTGTCTTGAAAACTGGATAAAATTTGGCTGTGCAAATAAATGTTTATGGGGTACAGAAACGATGCACTACACATTATTTATTCGCTGCATAGCTGAATTTATCGGGACCGCATTAATGGTCGCCCTCGGTAATGGCTCTGTTGCAAACGTAGAATTAAAAGGAACCAAAGGATACCATGGGGGCTGGGTCTTGATAGGACTCGGATACGGTGTCGGTGTTATGATTCCTGCTATGATGTTCGGAACAATTTCCGGAGCACAAATCAATCCAGCAATGACTTTAGCATTAGCCGTTAACAATGAATTCCCTTGGGCAGAAGTTGGACCATACTTATTAGCCCAAATGTTGGGAGCAATTTTCGGACAAGCCTGTGTCGTTGCTGCTTACAAGCCTTATTACAACAACACAATGAATGCCGATTCAATTCTCGGAACATTCGCTACAATCGATAACGCACATAGCCGCTTAAATGGATTTATCAACGAATTCCTTGGCACTTTCGTATTGGTACTAGGTGCAGTAGCATTAACAAGTGAAAAAATCGATCCAAGAGCAGACTTCATTGCCTTAGGACTACTCGTTATGGTCTTAGTTATCTCATTAGGTGGTGCAACAGGACCAGCTTTGAATCCTGCACGTGATCTCGGACCTAGACTATTACATGCAATTTTACCTTTGAAACATAAAGGTTCATCACAATTCGAATACAGCTGGGTTCCAGTATTAGCACCAATCTTAGGTGGTATCTGCGCCGTACAAGTTTGGTCATTATTCTTTGGATAAAATATATAAACAACAAAGGACATCGAAAATTTCGATGTCCTTTTTATTTTGCCTTATTTTGATTGATTTTCTTGAGATGGTCTTCCCTACCAAGACGCCATAGTGCCCAGAGTATTATTAACATAACAACAGGAAACAACCAGTCTATTGAATACCATTTCACGTCATTATAATACAAAATCACCGCATAAATTGCGACCCAAATTATGGGTATTAACAAGCCTAGAATAATGCTGTGAATCCTCCCAAATTGATACTGAAGAATCATAATTGCAAAAACTAAAATAGTGTTCAATACCATGTGATTTCCCCGACATTCTTGATGTTTAGTACCATAATTATACTCATAAAAAAAACACGCATACAAGTGTATGCGCGAATCTAACTAAAATATCATAAAAATTATTTTACATCTTTCGCCGCAATCCATTCATCAGTCGAAACACGGTAGTATGTTTCCCCGTTGATTGTAGCAGTACGGTCAGTGTGCCATGCCGTATCATGATCTAATCCACGAGTTCCATAGTTACCAGTTGATTTGAATAATGTCTTGGAATTGCCACCCAACGTAGTTATTGTTTTTGAAACTGGTTGATATTCAATTGCATCCTGTGCATCGATCCAATTATCATCACCAACACGTAAGTATGTTACGCCATCAATAACTTGTTTAGCATCGTATTTCCAAGAAGTATTTGGATTTATACCTCGACCATTCATCACACCGTCGTCACTAAATGTGTTGATTGATCTAGTACGTGCGCTTGGCTTATGCATAAAAATGTTACCAAGAACCTTGATAGGATTGAAAGATTGACTTTGATTTAGGATTGGAACAACAAGTTTGTTACCCGCACCGATCAATGTAGTCAGATTACCAATAGCACCACTTAAAGTAGTCCCTTTTGGTAGAAGTAAATGGAGTAACGATCCGGCAGTACCAGTAACCTTTTGAATCCCCTCAATTGCCCCTGTTATTTTGTTAACAAAAGAGACAACGAATTCAACTATTTGTTGGCCTGCACCGAACAAAGTACTTGGAGCTAGAACGTTTAACATACCGTTCACTAAGCCTACATGTCCCGAGGATGTAGTTGGATCCCAAGGAATATAATGTTGCGTGTTTCCTTGAATTGTTTCATCAGGATCCGGAGAAACTTTTGCTTTAATTATGGTAGGAATCTTGACATCTTTATTTTCTCGAACGTGAATACCGAAGTCATTATGACCTTCTGGGTTTTGAATTCTAAAACCATCTACAAATTCATTTGTGTCCAACACATATCCTGAAGGGATAGTAAAATCGACCAAACTCCCTTCCTTACCAGTAACATTAACATCACCAACATGTTTCCAAATTTTAAATTTACCAACGCCGAAACCTTTGTAAAATCCAATTTTGTTAGTATAAGCTTTTACAATTTGAACTCTATGTTTCGAATCCACATCGCCAATTCCGATAACTAACTTATAACCAAATCCTTCAGCAGGAAAGTATCCCTCAGGAAGTTGTGACTTATCAATTGATGCAACCTCTCCAATTTTTCCAGAAACAGTAATCGTTTTGATTTCCTTTTCTGACGAAGATATCATACCCTTTTTCTTCTCGTAAAGAACAACAGTATTCGTCACTGCTTTTTTACTAATTTGAACATTGATGATTTTGTTTGCCCATGGACCACCATGCTTAAACACGTTGAAATGAGCATCGCTTTGGTTTACCAATTGATATCCATCAGGAACGTGTTTTTTTACATTAACGTCCCCCCAAGGGGTAGATTCTTCTACAGCAGGTACAATGAAATGTCCGGCTTCGTCAACAAAATGAATTGTCTCCTGTCTTCCTAACAATCCTCTTGCTGTCGCTTCCTCATTACCTGAATATGGTTGATCTGTGGTAGCAGAATCAACCTCTACAGAATCAGGATTCTCCTCTGACCTTTGTGAAAATACGCCATCAGACTCTCCCAATTTAGCAGCTTCACTAGGTCCGTAATAAAATTCTTGGGCTGATCCTCCAACGTAGGATGTGCCTAACTCTTTTTGTACTTCATCAAAACTATTTTGCAAGGCTGGTGGTAAAGCAGCACTTGTAGCATTACTTGCATCTTCTGCAGCTTTGGCATTTTCCAAAGGCATAACAGCGCCAGTAACGACTGAACTTAGAACAATTCCTGACACTAGAACTGATCTAAGAAAAAAGCCTCTATCTTTTTTCATAGTATTCGTTCCCCAATCTTTTGGTAGTAATTGTGCCTAATTGATAAGGCATAACTAATATATTATTCTTATAAGAAAGATACAATAGTATAAATAAACATTCTTATTTAGTTACTTTTTATTAATATATCAATGATTAGACTATTATTTGAATATAAATATTGAGTGAATTTTCAATTTAGTGAAAAAATGCACCTATAATTTATTTCTTATATAACGTTATGAATGACCGGAAAAACCTTGAAAAATCGGGAATTCTTAAATTATATATTTCGAATATTTTCCATTAGTTTAAAAAATTGATAATTGAAATATCTAATTAATTTAATAGACATATTACGTATTATTGTTGCATTACTAACATATATTTCCCAAATTTATGATGTCTTTTATGCTCTGAAATTTTTTCAATTCAAAAATTTATAATATTTTGGATAAACAAAAAAATACCCGTCATAAATGACGGGTGAATATAATTATTGAACATCTTCGGCTGACAACCACTCTGCAGTAGAAACACGATAATGTAATTTGCCGTTTATCATTGCAGTTCGATCAGAATACCAACTAGTATTCGCAGTTAATGAATGCGCAGTCAACCTTTCTCCACGAGAATTATAAAGGAATGAGATGCCCTCTGACTTAGTATTCACGTTTTGAATTACCTTTGTATATTCAAAAACATGGGCCGCTTTGACCCATTCATTTGTTGAAACACGATAATAAAGTTCACCATTAATCATGGTTTTTTTATCAACGACCCAATCAGTATTGATTGCAAGATTTCGACCGCTTTGCTTACCATTGATCTGAAAAATAGGAATAGAATTATTCATCATATGGGTTGAAACTACAGTTTCAAAATCTTCTACTTCTTTCTCATCTATATTCTTATCCAAATTCATATCCGGAACATTATTTGCAGCATTTGTTCCAGAATTCGTCTCGCTTATATTCGGAAGCGATGAACTATTACTTGAACTATTTTCATTCACGGTAAAATTATTTGATGAGTGCGTTGATCCTTCCGGTTTATTACTACCGTTTGTCTCAGTAGTTGTACCTTCTCCACTGTTATCCGTCACTGATGTCGAACCAGTCGCAATTTTGGGAACAACCCTAATATTTCTTATAGTTTTATCTTTTTTGAAAGGTATGTATTCATTAAAATTATCTGGATTAATATAACCTTTTGGAGTATTCAGTTTAATTGTATCTTGCAAAGATCCATAAACTACTTTAGAAACAATCAATTTGCCTTGTTGATCATAGTAATTTATTGTGTTGGAAATTATCTTACTGACGTAGATAATTTTTTCTTCATCATTGGTGGTTATCAAATATGGACCGACTTGCTTATAACCCTCAACCAATTCCCCTTTCGTTAATTTAATTGAGGTTCCAACCGTTCCGACTAAATCAATCTCTTTTAGAACGTCAGATTTATTTTCATTATCAATCAACTTGATGTGATTTTTAATTTCCGCTGGATCAAGTTTTATCTCAATATTCTCAGCTCCATCATCTTTTATCTGAATAGAATGATAAGTTTTCGGAAGTTTGTATCCTTTTGGTATTAAATCTTCAATACCTGTAAGGGTTGATCCAACTTTAAATTTAGTAGTGGGTTGAACTGATATCACTTTGTTTTGGGAATCCAAAAATTTTATACTTTTAAACACGTTAAGTCTATCTATGAATATATTTACAGTTTTCCCTTGAGATTGCATGAAATATTGTTTGTCATTTGAAATATGCCAATCAGGGCTAACATGGCCACTCAATTTGTCGTTAATTAAATCACCTTCATCGCCCTTAATTTCAAAAGAGTGTATCGTTTTTCCAAGATTATCAAGAAAGACAATTGTATTAGTTATCCGCTTTTTTCTTAAAAGAATCTCATATTCAGATTTATCTTGGGTGATATAAAGACCCTTTTGTTCATACTCATTCTCTAACTCATTACTTTCAAATTCATATTTAGAGGATATATCAGAGAGAGTAAGTTTTACGTAACCTCCGACTTTTCCGTTAATCGTTTTATCTTCGTCAACTTGTTTCCTAGTTTCCGCATCGATAAATCTGACCGTCAATTTTACTTCTTTACCTTTTACGACCACTTTATGTGGAGTATCAAGCTTGTCAATTTTAAACCCATGCTTATCATCTGCAAATTCGTATCCCTGAGGTAAATCAATAGGTCTAATGTCAATTTGCTCACCCACTTGTCCATGAAAATATTGTTTCCCACCCCATACAGGGAATCCCGATTTATCAACATACTTCACTTCATTTTGTATAATTAATGATTCATGAACAACTGGATAATCAATTGATTCCTTATCTGGTGAAATAATAATTGGTTGCTTAATATTTTGAGGAAGACGATAACCATCTGGTAGCATTTGAAATGATAAAGATTTTTCTTCTCGAACAAATCCTTGAATTTCGGTACTTCCAACGATCTGATCTGTTACCGAGTCTATGAAATTTATATGTTGAGTTTTCTTCATAGGCTTAACCAATATTTTATAAAGATAATCCTTACTGTCATTGAACTTTACAACAAGATCTTTATCAACTAGCTCATATCCATTTGGAATAAGTTTTCTAAAATTGATTTCATTATTAACTTTACCATCCTCAGTATAAATATTGCCATCTACGGGTACATTTCCTTTTGTAACAAATTGAATTCTGTTGGAAATGTCTTTTTTTAGAATATCCGGTAGCTCCCAGTGAGGAAGGCCAATACCCCATCTTGCATTTATCTCTTCAGTCTCACCGGAATCTGATTGGTTGTCAGATTCAGTTTCTTCATCATTTGGTAGTATTTGTTGTGGCATTTCGCTATTTTGAATACTATCAAACGTATCTGCCCCTTTAACTAAACTAGGAGTAATTGTGGTACTCAACACTGCACCACAAAGCATGGTGCAAATGAACATATCCCTTTTTTTCATTTCTTCTCCGCCTGTATTTTATTGTGACAATCTAACATCACTAATATCAATATAAGTTAAAGAATTTACTTATGGTAATGATAATTGAAAATATGTCAAATTCATCTTTTCAATTATTTTCAGAGAAATATTTTATATTCACAATCCATATATCTACAAAAAAACTCCCCACCAAAAGGTGAGGAGTTTACTTTATTCTATTGAACATCTTCAACTGACAACCATTCTGCAGTAGAAACACGATAATGCAACTTACCGTTTATCATTGCAGTCCGATCAGAATACCAACCTGTATTATTTGCTAAAGAACGAGCACGTATCTTTTCGCCACGAGAATTGTAGAGTGAAGAAACATCCCCATGTTTAGTAATCACAGTTTGAATCTTATTTTTATATTCAAATACTTGTGCAGCCTTGATCCACTCACTGGTTGAGACACGATAGTAAAGTTCCCCACTGATCATTGCCTTTTTATCAACGGCCCAGTCAGTATTATTAGCTAGATTACGTCCAGTGTGCTTACCCTTGATATTGAAAACATCTGTAACCATATCAAGGTGAGTTGATATTACCATTTTTACATTAGTTATTGTTGTTTCTTTTTTTTGATTATCCTTTATTGATTCCTGTGATGAAGGAAAATTATTGTTACTATTGGAATTTATCGGATTACGGATTGGACGTACCAGAACAATATTTATTGATCTATCCCTTAGCATATGGAGTAGCTCGTCCTTGCTTGATATTAGAGTATACCCCTCTGGTACAGAAATTTTTACTTTATCTCTTATTGTTCCATAGATACTATTCTCCTGTACTAATTCTCCATTCGCGGAAACAAATTGGACAAAATTCATAATCCATTTGCTAACATAAATTGTTTGTTCTTCTTCGTCATAATTTCCAAAAATATCTCTTGCAACTCGTGCATATCCGGCAGGTATTTTATTTGAGGGTATTTCAATGTACTCACCCATTTTTCCAGAAACAATAATTTCTCCAAAACATTTATTTTTGTTCTCGTAATCAACTATCTTAATTTTTTTTGAGATTGTTTTGGCAACTACCTGAACTTCAATAACAGATTCCCCATCATCATCAACATTGAAGCCCTTGAAATCAGGACTGGATGAACCTAATTCATAGCCTTCTAAAATTGAAGCTATATCAATTCTTTGAAAATTATCTACTTTCAATTTTGAGAAATCTAGTGACTCTACCTCTAGTCCTTCAGGAGTCACAAAAGATAACCTCTTTTTCACATATAAATTTTTAACCTTCAAATAAACAACGGATTTATCTTTTGCTATATATGTGTCATCAATTCCTTTAAAGTTTAAATATTCTGGAATTTCTATCTTGGTTTTACCTTCCTTACCTCTTGCAACAAATTCTCCAACCTTATTTCCTAATCGGTTTTCCATAATAACACGATTGGTATTCAATTTTCGTTGCACATATACAACATAATTATCCCTATTGGGTTGGACGAATATCCATGTTTTAGTGTATTCGTGATTTAATAATATTTGTTCTTGATTAACATATTCATACCCATTTTTTATATCTTTCAAATCCAGCAATAATCTTGAATTAACCACACCAGTAACATTTTTCTTTTCACTTATTACTTCTTTAGTATCAATATCTACAAAGTCTATACTTACGGATACTTGTTTCGGTTCCACCAATATTTTCTGAATAAAACTATTACGATCAAAATGTATTTTAGTCTCATCACGTGTTAATTGATATCCAAGCGGAATATCATCTGTACTTACTTTTATATATTCACCATCCTCACCGTAATAGTATTTGGGTGATCCGATTATTTCATTATTTGAGGTTACAAATTGTATTTCTTTTTCAATTAAATTTGCCTTATTGACAACAAGACACTCAATTTCTTTTTTATCAGAAATTGTAACAATGTTTGAACTTTTAAATCGATATCCCTTCATGAGCATCTTTTCATTTAATCGGATTTGTTCACCAATCTTACCTCGAATGATTTTCTCAGAGATGATTTTGTTAGTTCTGGATTCAACAAATCTTACAATTCTGCTTTTTTCTACAGGCTCAATTACTATATTATGAACGTATTCTGAATCTTCCATTAATGTCCCAAGATTGGAAACGTCAGATATCTCATATCCATTTGGAACTTTAATTTGATCCGGCAAAATTGTTTGACCAATCTTTCCGGTAATCTGAATAATACTTTCGGAAAATTTTGAGCCATTATTATTTCGAAATTGAATTTTATTTGTGACAACCAAATTTTCTTGATTACCAACCTCACCACTATCCAAAACAGCAGCTCCCTGAACAGCACTAGGAGTAATTACGGAACTCATCACAACTCCGCAAAGCATGGTACTTACAAATATATTTCTCTTTTTCATCTCTTCTCCACCCACATTTTATTGTGATTTTTAACATCACTAATTACAATATATGTTAAAGAAATTACTTATGCTAATGATAACTTTCAATATGTCAAATTCATCACTCACATTATTTTCAGAGAAATATTTTATATTCACAATTCATATATCTACAAAAAAACTCCCCACCCAAAAGGTGAGGAGTTTACTTTATTCTATTGAACATCTTCAGCTGACAACCATTCGGATGTCGATACTCGATAATACTTTTGGCCATTGATCATGGTTGTTCTATCTGAATACCATGCGGAACCTCCGGCTACGGCTCTTGTTTCGATTTTCTTTCCATCGATATCATACAAATATCTAATGCTTCCAGCTTTTGCGGTAACTGTTGTGGGATTTGATGTATATACGTAAACATCCCCAGCACTTGCCCATTCTGAAGTTGATACTCGATAATATGTTTGTCCACTCAAACTTAATTTTTTATCGGTTGCCCAGTCACTATTTGCCCCCAAGGCTCTTGAACCGAGTTTTGCTCCACTTTCTGAATACAATGGTGCGGTTGAATTCTTTGTTGCTATTGTTCCTTTTGAATCTTCAGTTGTTGAAACTGCTGTAACTGTCACTTGTTGACGGTTTGTATCTGGTTGCAATGTCACTGTCATGTCAGCTGCGTTCTTCAAAGCATATCCGGCTGGGATTTGGTCACTGGTCATAGTAACTTTGTCGCCAGCTTTTTCACCAACAATTGTTGTTGAACCGACTTCAGTTTTAGCTGTGTCATCCAAAACAAATCTCACGCTATTGCTGATTTCGTGAGTCACATCAAGATAGACATCAGAAGTTCCTGATCCCAAGATGACGTTTCCGGTATTCTTATTTGTTAAGAAATATCCGGCGGGCACATTGGAAACTGCAACTGTACTTCCAGCGGCACCTGTTAACTCTTCAGTGCCAACGACTCCACTATTATAGATATAATGAACTCTGGCAGTTACGGTAGCAATTTTTGTTAATTTCACAGCTTGGCTAGTTCCATTTGCTTGTAGCTTAACAGAAGTTGATCCGTCAGCAACTTGATATCCACTTGGAATAATTTTGGAAATATCGACAGAATCGCCGACTTTTGCTCCAGTTACTGTTGGTGCAGAGGTACCAATTTCTGTACCACCACTTTCAAAAATAATTGAGTTTGTAACTTTAGCGGTCTTTGTATCAGCCGATGTAGTTGTACTTGTATTTGATGTGTCAGCAGCTTGAGCGACATTTGTGGAGATACCAAATGAAGCCAAAATGACACCAGAAAATAGCAAACCTTTTAAGATAGATGATTTATTATTTTTCATACTTGCTCCTCTAAAAATAAAATATTCAGTACACCCATATTAAAATCTGTATAGGTAACTAACAATAAAATACTTAATTCTTACACAAAAAATAAAGTTCCGAAATTAATCGAAACTTTATCTTTAATTTTTTAACTTTTTACGCATCTAATCAGCCATTTTGATAACAATTTTACCTTTAGCATGATGTGATTCACTGACTTCTTGAGCAGCTTTCACACCGTCTTCACTAAACGGGTGAACACTATCGATTACTACTTTAGCGACTCCCTCGCTAACCAAATTGACTAATTCAGTTAGTTGTTCACCGTTAGGTATCAACCACATGCTCTCAGCCTCAACTTGTTTTTCTTTAGCTAAAGCTTCATCGATTTGACCAGATATTGTAACTAGACGTCCACCTGGTTTGATAATGTCGAAGCTCTTGGTCAAAGTATCGCCACCGATTGTATCAAATACAGCATCAACATTATGCAAAATTTCACTGAAATCTTCAGTATGATAGTCGATGACTTGATCAGCTCCTAGACCCTTAAGAAAGTCAGTATTAGCGGCACTAGCTGTTGTGATAACTTTAGCACCGATATGCTTGAGCAACTGAATTCCAATGATACCAACACCACCGGCACCACCTTGGATAAGAACTGTCTGACCTGACTCAACTTTAAGTTTATCGTAGATTCCTTGCCAAGCAGTCAATCCTGCAAGTGGGAGTGCAGCGGCTTCTTCGAAACTGACATTGTCTGGAAGTTTGGCCAACTTATTTTCTTTTACAGCGGTATATTCTGCGTATGTACCACGATTAGTCAAATCTGGACGAGCTAATACTTTATCCCCGGTATGAAAGTCCTTAACTTCAGAACCTGTTCTGGTAATAACACCAGCAACATCCCATCCTAAAACAATTGGGAACTTCAAAGGAATGCCTTCTTGGAGATATCCTTCACGTAATTTCCAATCGATCGGATTGACTGAGGTAGCCTTAACTTCGACTAACACCTCATCATCTGCAGTTTCTGGAATTGCAATGTTGGTCATCTGTAACTTACTACGATCACCATATTCGTTGATTACTACTGCTTTCATTTTTATCTCCTCGAAACACTATATTATTTAAAAAACGGTCTATACATCTTTTATCATTATATAAATTTTACTAAAAAATGTTAAATTATTCACTACTTTAAATTGTTTATTCTTCCAAAAAGTTG
Source organism: Companilactobacillus mishanensis (assembly GCF_003946505.1). Taxonomy (GTDB): domain Bacteria; phylum Bacillota; class Bacilli; order Lactobacillales; family Lactobacillaceae; genus Companilactobacillus; species Companilactobacillus mishanensis. The sequence goes on from NZ_RHON01000003.1 coordinate 20,592, forward strand.
TATAAACAAGGTTGTACCACACTTAGGGGGCTTTAATATGAACATAGCCGGAAAAAGACAGCCTAGAATTTGGGCCGCAGTTATTGCCGGTATTCTTGGAGGTATCATGTCCGGTATCGTCAAACTTGGTTGGGAAGTTTTGCTTCCACCACGTACGATTGCTAGAAATTTGACCAATCCTCCACAAGAATTATTGCAACAATTTGGTATGCCAGAAAAAATCACACACCTTACTTACACTTATTCTGGTCAACAAATGCCATGGGTAAGTTTCATCATGCACTTTGGATTTTCAATTACTTTTGCCATTATTTATTGTGTACTCGCAGAGTACTTTCCAAAGGTCAAGATGGGACAAGGTACTGTTTATGGTATCGTAATCTGGATCGCATTCCACTTATTGATTATGCCATTAATGGGAACTGTTCCTGCTGTATGGAACCAACCACTTTCAGAACATTTCTCTGAAGCACTTGGCCACGCCGTTTGGGCATGGACAATTGAAGTATTCAGACGTGATTTCAGAAATCGAATAACGCACGAACCGGATCGAGAAGTCGAAACCGGTATCTAGCATAAAAAACTTGCTCACCTATCAAAAAGGTCAGCAAGTTTTTTTATTATGCAAAATATTATCCATGAATTCCAAGAGCGATTTTAGCAAATCGACTCATTTTCGTCATATCCCAAATTGGATACCAAACTAAATTGATGTCACAACTTTCAACGCCATCAACTGATTCAGTAGCTTGGGTAATATCGTTATTGATCATGTCACTCAAAGGACAACCCATAGTTGTCAAAGTCATTGTGATAGTACATTGTGTCCCCTCAACTTCGACCCCATAAATCAATCCTAAATTAACGATATCAATACCAAGTTCCGGATCAATAACGCTTTCTAGTGCATCCATAACTTCATTTGCTTGTTTTGTTTCTGTTTCATTCATATTTAAACCTCATTCCTATTTAACGATCTTGCGGCTACCGGAAATATATTCCTTCTGTAACAATATTAAACTAATTACGGCTACAACTGCAATGAGGTAGATTCCGATTTCATAACCACCGGTCGATTGTTTGATAACACCTAAAACGATAGGTGGGAAATAACCACCTAGGCCACCCATGGCACCAACAAATCCTGTAACAGCACCAGTGTTACCTGATGAAACGAATGGAACCATTTTGAAAATAATTCCGTTTCCTAAACCAACTAGAATTGCGATCAAGACAACAATAGTTAGGAAGATTCCTTGTGTCTTCAAGAAGATACCAAGAACGATTGCGACAATTATTAAACAAATAAAATCATATTTCAACAATGTCATTGGACGGATCTTATCTGATAAGTATCCACCAACTGGACGTAATAAAGTACCGATAACTGCAAAAATAGCAGCCCAAATTCCAGCCTCAACCAATGAATTACTGAATAATTTTGTCATGAAAGTAGGTAACAAGTTAGTCATTGACATGAACATACCGAATGTTAAGAAGTAAAACAATGCCAAGAACCAAGTATCTCTTTCTTTGGCAACTGATAGTGACTTTGCCATGCTGGCCTCACTATTAGTCTTAGACTCTGGACAGAAAATCATCAATATAGCAAAAATTACTAGCAAAGCAACGAGAATATAGAAAATATCTACAAGGCCCATTGTCTTGATAAATCTTGGTAAGAAGAAAGCTGAAAATGCTGTACCAATGTTACCAACACCAGCAATACCAAGAACTAGTCCTTGTTTTTCTGGTGGGAAGAAGCCTGTTACGTAAGAAATACCGATAGCGAAAGATGTACCGGCCATACCTAGCAATAGTGCCGTAAAAATCAACATTCCGTATGAATGTACTCTTGGTAGCATCAAAACTGGAATGATCAAGAATAGCATTAGGGCAATATATGTTTTCTTACCACCGTATTTATCGGAAAGAATACCCATTGGAATTCTCATAATTGAACCTAACAAAATTGGTGTAGCTAATAAGAATGAACGTTGGAATTCAGAAATATGTACGCCAGCGTTATCCAAAATAGGATCGACCATTGGTGACAAACTTAGCCAAACCATAAAACAAACCATCATTGATAGTGTACCCATCGTTAAGGCAAGTATCGATTTACTCTTACTTTCCATGTTACATACCCCTCTTTAATTAATTCTAGCCACCACTAACAGGTGGAATAATTGCAATCTCATCAACACTGTCTAAAGAAATATCTTCCTCATTGGTATATTCTTCGTTAACTGCGACAAGCGATTGATTCAAAACATCAGCATAATCAGGATGCTTTTCTTTGATTTGATCCAAAACTTCAGAAGATTTAAATACTTGTGGTAAATCTAACTCAATTGTTGGACCGATCTTTTCTGCCAAAACTGAAAATAATTTCACTTTCATTATTCAAGGCCTCCCCAGCGAATCTTGTCTTTATCGTATTCTTTTTTCCAAATTGGAACGGTCTTCTTCAAGCTATCGATCAGCATCTGACAATTTTCAAACGCCTCCGCTCGATGAGGTGCCGCCACTCCGATGAATACTGCAATGTCACCAAGTTGTAATTCGCCAACTCGATGAACCATCACTACATCCATCCCTTTAGCTAAAACTGTGTCGGCCAATTTTTGCATTTCTTTTTCGGCCATAGCTTTGTAAGTACTATACTCAATTTTTTCTGTTTCGATATCGTCAGTATATTGTCGAATGTTACCAATAAAAATATCGACACCACCGAACTCGTTATGGATCAAGCTTTTCGTCAATACTTCTGTATCTATTGGTTCATCTACGATCTTAATGAGGCTCATTTAATGACCTCCCCGTTAAGAATCTGCTTAACTTGTTTATTGCTGAATTTTTTATTGAAGAATCCTTGGTAGAACGCTTTAACTTTACTATTGATATTTATATCTCGCATTTCTGAAGGATGTAATTTGGTAGCTGCCCACCAAATTTGAAGATCTTCTTCAGCACTGTAGCGATCCCATTGGAATATTCCAGTTGGATTTCCATAAACCTTTTTGTTCTTGACTGCCTTTAAGGTTTTGAAACGTGAATCTTTCTTCAATGCCTTCAACGCTGCTTTGTCAGTTGTATTACCAACAATAATCACATCTGGGTTTGCCTTGATTATTTCTTCAGCAGAAACTTCGATCATATTGCCTTTAGACTTCATAGCATTTTTTCCGCCGGCAGTCTTGATCCATTCGTCAACGATTGTGTTTCGTCCATCAACTTTGGTCAAATCTGTCTTGTTTACAATGTGCAAGACTGTTGGTTCTTTGGTATATTTCACACGATTCTTAACATCGGCAATATCATCATCTAATTGTTCATTATAAATCTTAGCATTAGTTTTAGATTTACCACCTAACACATTACCAGTTAATGTAACCGTTTTCTTCAAACCTTTAAAGTCTTGGAACATCGAATTCACAGCTGGAATACCAGCTTTTCTGATTGTTTCTATTTGTCCCTTATCTGCACTAATAACAACGTCTGGCTTTTGGTTGATCAGTTCCTCTGTGTTTACACTCTCTCCATTAAAAGGAACAGCAGACTTTTTGACCTTAGGATAAAGGTCCGTCAATAAAGCATTGTCGTGTGTCAATTTGGTTGTAGCGACAAGCTTATTTTCTCCACCTAGCATCAACAAAATCGGATTGTTGGCGTGCCAAAGGTCAGCGATATGTTTGACCTTCTTGGGTATTTTAACTTTCTTGCCTGTATTATCGGTCACAGTTCTGGTGCTGGCCGCAAGCGACTGGTGTACACCACTGAATGTGAAAAATAGCATAACTGTCAACAAGACAGATACTATTAGTTTCCTTTTTTTCATAATTACCTCTACTCCATCTTCGTTCCAAAGATGTCCCTCTTGAGTTTTGAATTATAGGTTGAAACGATTGGTGTCTTATACAAATCAGTCAAATTTTGCTCAGTAAGAACTTCCTCGGTCTCACCTTGCAAGTATGTCTGGTTATTAATTAACAGTCCAACTTGGTCACCGACCATCATTGCCTGATTTGGATCATGTGTACTTATTATAATAGAAATATCAATTTGTGAAAGGGCTTTTATTAATTTTAAAACTAATATTTGATTTTTATAATCCAAAGCTGAAGTAGGTTCATCCATAATCAACAGTTTTGGTTCCTGAACTAAGGCACGTCCAATTTGAGTGAGCTGACGCTGTCCGCCTGACATATCCGACACACTTTTAGCCCGATATTGAGATAATCCAATTTGTTCCAAAACAGCTTCAACTTTTTTTCGATCTTTTTTATCTGGTTGACTAAAAATTGAATGAAACGAACTTCTTCCAAGTAGCAAATAATCATAAAGTGTCAGATTACTTTTGGCATTAACACCCTGACTGACAAACGCCAGTGAGTGTGAAAGCTCTCGACTAGAAATACTCTTTAATTCTTCATCTTCTAATTGGATTTTGCCCTGGTAGTTGCCATGCAGACCACTCAAACAACTCAGTAGTGTACTTTTACCAATTCCATTTGGTCCCAAAATAACTAAAATTTGCCCATTATCTACTTTGAGATCGACATTGCCGATAATTTTTTCAGTTTGATATGCAAAACTCAAATTTTCTGTATATATCTCAGACAATTGAACTCTTCCTTCTCAGTAGAATAAAAATAAATATTGGAACTCCAATGAAACCAGTTACGATACTCAAAGGAATATCGTTGACTGAAATACTTCGTGCCAACGTATCTGCAATCACTAACAAAATAGCTCCAACGATACCTGTCATAGGTACGGAAACTCGATTATCTCCGCCAACGATACTGCGACTAATATGAGGAACTACCAAACCGATCCAGCCGATGACCCCGCATAAACAAACCGAAGCAGCTGTTAATAATGTCGCAAACAATATCATTAAGTTGCGATTCAATTTGGGATTGATACCGATTGTTTTGACAGTAGCAACGTCCAACGATAATACGTTCAAGCGCCATCTAGCCAATATCAAAAAGACGATTCCGATAACTAAAATTGGACCCACTGAAATAAGCGCATTGAGATCAACTTTCATAAAGCTTCCTAATTCCCAATAAACGATACTTTGTAATTGGTCTTCCGGGTCAGCTATATACTTGATTGATCCCAAAATGGATTGCATTAAACCAGCAATAATAATTCCGGCTAGAATTAAACTTATTCCTGAATTACTGTGTAAAAATTTATCTATCAGCAAAGTTAAAAAGACTGTTATAAGGCCCATAACAAAGGCACTGATTTCAATAACATAAATTGGCATCCCGTATAAAATAGCAAAGGCGGCACCTACACTAGATCCCGTCGCTACGCCTAATATGTTTGGAGAGGCTAATCCATTATTAAAAACAGCTTGAAAAGTGGCGCCGGCCATGGAAAGACCCGCGCCAACTAATATAACAGCTATAATTCTGATGAATCGTAGTTTAAGTATCAACTGTGTTGAGCTACTTGCACTACCTGTAAAATATTTGAATACATCGCTTACGGACAAATTATATCGCCCCATCATCATTGAGATGATGATCAATACAACAAGAAGCAATCCTGCTAATAGCATGAATACTCTGTCCTTGTGACTTTTATTAACGATTTTGATCCCCTCTAATACTTGGTTTTCTACGATAAACTATTGGACGTCTAAAGATATATTGCCAAGGCAATGTTAGAGCGTGAATAAGTCTCGTGTATGGGAAGAATGCAAATATCAATAATCCACAAATAACATGGATCCTAAATACAATTGGTACTTGCAACATCAGATGAAAATCTGGTCTGAAGTAGAATAATTGTCTGGCCCAAACTGAGAGATTTAATCGATAATTAAACTCTGGATGCAATGGTCCTTCAACAAGGGAAGCCGTCAATCCTAAAATAATAATGATCAACAGTGAAAGATTTACTACTAAATCACTAAATGAACTAGCAGAAAATACTCTCTTATTTGCGAAACGGCGATGGGTCAGTAATAACATACCTGCCAAAGCCATAAATCCGGCGAGTCCACCCATAACTAAGGCTCCAATATGATAGACCTCATTTGGAATACCCAGCCAGTCAGTAAAAGCTTTTGGAATAAGTACACCGACAACATGTCCGAAAAACACGAAAATGATTCCGACATGGAACAATATACTTCCGATCATCAATTGTTTTTTCTCAAGTAACTCACTTGATTTGGCAGTAATACCGCCTCTAAACCAAGTAAATCTGATGATAGTTCCAAAAATAAATGATCCGAGTGCAAGATACGGAAAGACACACCATAACAAGAAAGCTCCTATATCATTCATCCTTATTCTCCCCCTGTTTGCGTAATACCTGATTGCTCAGACTGAGATTGTTCAACACATGATCTTAATTCAGTTCTGATTATGCTGATAACTCTAAAGTATAAATCATCAGATTCTTCTTTTGAGTTCTGCAATAAGTTGTATGTTCCGTCCTCAATAACAGAGAACAACAAATCCAAATCTTGTTGACGATAGTCGTCGTTCCAATCACTATACGTCAAAAACTCAAGCATCAGTGGCAAATAATCCGATAACTCAGTTCCATCGATTTGGACTCCAAACATTTCGTAAAGCATTTTCAGCTTTGCCAAAAGTGAGCCACGTTCTCTGGAATCAGTCATCTTGTAATACGTCATGTATAAAGTATAACGATTATTCAATTCAAAAAGCGATACATAATGAGTTTTTATCTCTTCAAGTGAATAAGCTTCCATTGCAGTGATAATGTCGATCAATTCATCCTTTTCCGGAGTATCTGAATAATTTGCTTTAAAATCATCCAAAAACTGAGGTTCAAGAATTTGTTGAGTTGGGTAATCTATCAAACGAGATAAATAGATAAATCCGCCCTTCATACTATCCAACTTTTCAATATTAATCACGCCAGATTCCTCCATAGAAACTTTCTGCATAGATATCTTTTGATGACATTCCTGCTTTAGCTTTACGTAACATGCTGCCATGTTCTGGAGCTAAGGCACAGCCGTTACATTCTTCGTAACCTAATCCACCTTGATCGTCTTCAACATGTTCGATTTTTTCCTTTTTAGCTTTAGGAATAACGAATCTGTCGTCGTATTTAGCGATTGCCAATAGACGATATAGTGAAGTTGCTGATTCTTCTGTCAAACCAACACGGTCAAGTTTTTCAGGATCGAAATCTTTTCCACTTGTTTTAGCACGCATATATAGCCTCATCATTGCTAATTTATATAACGCATTCTTGATTACTTCAGTGTTTCCACCAGCAAGAAGATTTGCTAAGTATTCAACAGGGATACGCATTTCTTCGATAGCTGGGAAGATAAGTTCAGGATACTTGATTGAGTTCTTACCTTCAAAGTAATTCATGATTGGTGATAGCGGTGGCACATACCAAACCATTGGCATTGTACGGTATTCAGGATGTAATGGGAATGCAATTTTTTCTTCAACAGCCATCTTATAAATAGGTGAACGTTGAGCAGATCTGATTGTTTCCATATCCACACCGTCAGCGAGTGCTTGGTCGATTACGTCTGGATCATTCGGATCTAGGAATAAATCTAATTGTCTTTCATATAGCTTTGTATCATCTGGTTCTTCACATGCTTCTGCAACACGATCAGCATCATACAAGATAACACCGATGTAACGAATACGGCCAACACAAGTTTCTGAACAAACTGTTGGTAGACCTTCTTCGATTCTTGGATAACAGAAAGTACATTTTTCAGCTTTGTTAGTCTTCCAGTTGAAGTAAACCTTCTTGTATGGGCATCCTGTCATACAGAATCTCCATCCACGGCAACGTTCTTGGTCGACCAAAACAATACCATCTTCGTCACGCTTGTACATAGCACCACTTGGACATGAAGCAACACAAGCAGCATTAAGACAGTGTTCACATAAACGAGGTAAGTACATCATGAAAGTTTTTTCGAAGTTACCTTTGATATCTGCTTCGATGTTTTGCATATTAGGATCTTCACCAAAACTACGGTCTGATCCAGCTAAATCATCGTCCCAGTTAGGACCATTAGTAAGCTTCATTGGTTTTCCAGTAATTTGTGATTTTGCACGAGCAACTGGTTGATGCTTTGATTCTTTGCCAAATAATGTTTTATAGTCGTATGTCCATGGTTCGTAGTAGTCATCAAGGTTAGGCATATCTGGATTGTAGAAAATCTTAGCAAGTGAAACTTTGTTTAGTTTACTACCAGCACGAAGTTCCAATTTACCTTTTCTATTCAACTTCCAGCCACCCTTGTAGTGACTTTCATCTTCCCATTTTTTAGGGTATCCAACACCAGGTCTAGTTTCAACGTTGTTAAACCACATGTATTCAGCACCGGGACGGTTAGTCCAAGTTTGCTTACATGTTACCGAACAAGTATGGCATCCGATACACTTATCCAGGTTCAAGACCATGGAAATTTGTGCTTTAACTTTCATTCCACTTAACCTCCTTTAATTTTCTAACATTTACGTATAAGTCTCTTTGGTTACCGATTGGACCGTAGTAGTTAAATCCGTAACTTAATTGTCCATATCCACCAACCATTTGTGTAGGTTTAACGTGGATTTGAGTTGGCGCATTATGACTACCACCACGGTTACCTGTGATAGTTGAAAGTGGTTCTTCAATTTCCATATCTTGAGCATGATACATGTACATTGTTCCATCAGGCATTCTTTGAGAAACAACAGCTCTGGCTGTAACAACACCATTCTTGTTGTAAAGTTCTACCCAATCGTTATCTTCAACACCGATCTTCTTGGCATCGTCTAAACTCAACCAAACTGTTGGACCACCTCTAAATAGGGTCAACATGTAAAGATTATCTTGGTAAGTAGTATGGATATTCCACTTCCCATGAGGTGTTAAGTAACGAAGAGTGATTTCTTTATCAGCTTTTTCAACATGTGTATCAGTAGGTGCCATTACGAATGGTGGAAGTGTTGGTTTGTATGTTGCTAACTCTTCACCATATTCTTGGAAAATCTCGTGATCCAAGTAATATGACTGTCTACCAGTAAGTGTTCTAAATGGAACATTACGTTCGATATTTACTGAGAATGGTGAATATCTATCTCCATCATGTTTAGCACTTGAGAAAATTGGAGTAGGAATAGATTCACTAGGTTGAGCAGTGATACTTCTGAAGGTCATTTGCTTTTCAGCTTGTCCGGCAGAAATATCAGCAAGTTTTTCACCTGTGATCTCTTCGGCATTCTTCCAAGCCTTTTGAGAAACATGTCCATTTGAAGCACTTGATAGATGAAGAATCGCTTCAGCAACGTTCATATCTTGATCAAGTTTAGGACATCCCTTTTCGATTCCGTCTGTGTATGTACCGATGATGTCTTTCAATTCATCATATTCATCGGCAACACTGTAACTGAATCCGTTGGCTCCAACTTTTCCACGAGCGTTAGGTCCGAGTGAAATGAATTTGTCATAAATCTTAGTGTAGTCACGTTCAACAAGTGAAAGACTAGGCATTGTCTTACCAGGAATGGCTTCGATTTCGCCCTTCTTCCAGTCTTTGATCTCACCTAATGGTTGTGAAATCTCTCCTTGTGAATCATGGCCAAGTGGTTGAGTCTTCAAATCATATTTGACACCACTTAGGTACTTCTTCGACATTTCTGAGAATGTCTTTGCAATACCCTTGAAGGCTTGCCAATCACTCTTAGATTCCCAAAGTGGATCAACAGCCTTATTGAATGGGTGAATAAATGGATGCATATCAGTACTTGAAAGATCTTCTTTTTCATACCAAGTTGCAGCTGGTAAAACAATATCTGAATAAAGTGGAGTTGTTACCATTCTGAAGTCGAATGTAACAGCTAGGTCCAATTTACCGTCGATACTGTGGTCATCCCATTCCATATCTTCAGGCTTGAAATTACCATTTGTTTTAGCAAGCAAACCATTTTCAGCACCTAGCAAGTGACGCATAAAGTATTCTTGTCCTTTACCAGATGATGCGAATAAGTTTGAACGCCAGATGAACATACCTTTAGGTTGATTGATGTCTTCATCAGGAGCTTCAGCAGCAAATTGTAAGCTACCATCTTTCAACTCTTGAACGACATGTTTTGAAAGTTCATCCATGTTTCTCGTATTGTATTTATCCACGAAACTCAAACTATTACGGTTGAATTGTGGATATGATGGCATCCATCCTAATCTGATAGCCATTTGGTTGTAATCAGCCGGATGTTTGTAACTGTGAGAGATAGTTTTGACAGGTGACTTTTGAGCTGCATTATCAAGCTCATCGTATTTCCATTGGTCACTAGCAAAGTAGAAGAATGATGTACCTTGTTGTTGACGTGCTCCACCTGGTTGCCAGTCGTTAGCAAATGCAATATTTGCCCAGCCTTCAGCAGGACGAAGTTTTTCTTGTCCAACATAGTGAGCCCAGCCACCACCTTGCACACCAATACAGCCAGTTAATAGCAACATATTGATAGCGGCACGATAAGTCATATCTGAGTTGAACCAGTGGTTAACACCGGCACCAATAATAATCATTGACTTACCTTTTGTTTCAGCAGCATTTTCTGCGAATTCATTGGCAATTTGGACGATCATATCTTTACGTACACCAGTGATTTTTTCTGACCAAGCAGGTGTAAACAAGCTATCCAAATCGTCGTATCCTTTGGCAGCATATGGATCACCATCAACACGAGCAATACCATATTGAGCCATAAGTAAATCAAAGACAGTAGCAACTTTTTGTTTTGTGCCGTCTTTCAAAGTGACTTCATGATAAGGAAGTGTTCTTTGGAAAACATCATTTCCTTCAGCATCGAAACTTGGCATATCGATGACTTCTGTTTTTCCTTCATCTATAAATGAAAGTTTAGGATCAATTTGATGGCCATCTTCAGCTGTTAAATCAAGATTCCATTTCTTACCCTTTTCCCATCTTTGACCGATTGTTCCGTTTGGAACGACCATTTCTTGATCAGTTTCATCTACTAATACAGGTTTCCATTCAGCATTAACTTCTTCAGCATCTGAAATATCAGAAATTCTGAGGAATCTTCCTGAAGTAACGTGTTCTGGATTGACTTCACTTTGATCAAGCATGATGACAAATGGTAAATCAGTAAATCTCTTCGAGTAATCAATAAAGTATGGTACTTGTTTCTTATTATAAAATTCGTTCAAGATAACGTGAGTGAATCCTTGAGCCAATGCGGCATCTGAACCAGGATGTGGAGACAACCAGTTATCAGCGAATTTAACGTTTTCAGCATAATCTGGACTGATTGAAACGACTTTTGTTCCTTTATAACGTGCTTCAACCATGAAATGAGCATCCGGTGTTCTAGTTAATGGAACATTTGAACCCCACATCATCAAGTATTGACTGTTATACCAGTCAGCTGATTCAGGAACATCTGTCTGTTCACCCCAAACTTGAGGAGATGCTGGTGGTAGATCGGCATACCAATCATAGAAACTAAGCATTTCTCCACCAAGCATTGAAATAAATCTTGCTCCAGATGCGTAACTCAACATCGACATAGCAGGAATAGGTGAGAATCCAGCAATACGATCAGGACCATATTTTTTGATGGTATAGATCAACATTGCAGAAATCATTTCACTGGCATCTTGCCACTTAACACGGATCAATCCACCATGACCACGAGCAGACTTGTATGACTTAGTCTTCTCAGGGTCTGTAACGATACTTTCCCATGCATCGATTGGATTATCAGTATTCTTCTTAGCTTCGTCCCACATTCTCCAGAGACGTTCACGAATGTATGGATATTTGATTCTTAGAGGGCTGTATTCATACCACGAAAAACTAGCACCACGAGGACACCCACGTGGCTCATATTCTGGCATGTTAGGTCCACAAGATGGGTAGTCAGTTGATTGATGTTCCCACGTTACAACACCTTGCTTAACGTACACGTTCCAACTACAAGAACCCGTACAGTTAACACCGTGAGTCGTGCGGACAACTTTATCATGTGCCCAACGTTTCTTGTATAACTTTTCCCAACGACGAGAGTTTTCCTCTAGTTGAGTGAAGTTCCCATTAAACTTTTCGACTTTTTTAAAAAATTTCGATTTTAGCATATGCAATTTCCCTACCAATATCCTAATTTATCAATACTTTTTTACTTATGATAAATCTATCACGTATTTGAGTTGACTTCGATTAGGATTTTCCCTAACCTTTTTGATAAACACGAATCTGGAGGGATTGTAAATGGTTACTAGTAGATATGATAGACAGTTAAAAATCGAACAAATAGGTGAAAAAGGGCAAGCAAAGTTCGAGAAATCTCACGTATTAGTTATTGGAGTTGGTGGTTTAGGAAGTTACGTTTCTTCAGAATTAGTTAAAGCTGGTATCGGCAAAATTACACTAGTTGATTTCGACAAAGTGGAATTGACCAACTTACATCGTCAGAATTTATATACCGAAGATGACGTAAATCGTTATTTAGATAAACTAGTCGCCATGAAACAACATTTACAAGACGCAAATAGTAACGTTACAATCATTGTGAAAAACCAAAAATATTCAGCCGACTTGATAACCGACGAATATGACCTAGTGATCGATTGTACTGACAATTTCCCAGTTAAATACCAAATAAACAAAGACTGTTTTGATAAGAAAATGCCTTATATCTTTGGAACTTGCGCCGGAAATCAAGGTCAAGTAATGTTCGTAAATTCAGAAAGCAGTGCCTGTCTAGAATGTCTCTATCCACATCAAGATATTTCGACTTTAGGATTGAGTAAGAATATTGGAACTAATCCAATGATCGTCGCTCTTTCAGGAAGTTTGGAAGCATCAATGGCTCTCAAATTTCTCACCTCTCCAGAATCAGTCAAGCCAGGTTATTTGATGGTCATCGACAACTGGAATTTTGATTTCCGAAAAATACACGTCAAGAAACAATCAAACTGCCCAATTTGTGGAGGAAAATAATTAATGATCGAATTTGGAATTATCACTGTTAGTGACACTAGAACCGAGGAAACTGACAAATCTGGTAAGTATTTGCAGGACAAGCTAACTTCCCTTGGCAATAAATTTGTTACAAAATATATTGTGAAAGATGACGCCAAAGAAATTCTCATGGCGTACAATAAATTAATAGATACTAACTGTGAATTGATACTAGTCAATGGGGGAACCGGCATTGCTGTCCGTGATGTCACGATTGAAACTTTAGAGCCACAATTTGTGAAATTGATACCTGGCTTCGGGGAATATTTCCGTCGAATAAGTTTTGATGAAATCGGAACTAGAGCTCTAGCTTCAGGTGCTACTGCTGGTATCACTGCAACTGATCAATTGTGTTACTTGTTACCAGGATCAACCAACGCTTGCCAAACAGCTTTAGAAAAAGTAATTTTACCCGACCTAGATCATTTAATTAAGGAGATAACCAAATAATGTACACACCAGTAGACAAAAGAAATGACATAACTATCGACGAGGCCCGAAACCGAATTGCTGAAAGTATGTCAAAACTAACTTTAGGAACTGAAAAGGTGAACGTCGATAATTCAGATCATCGAATTATTGCTGAAGACGTGACAGCCACTCATGATCTACCAACATTTCGTCGCTCAGGTTATGACGGATTTGCATTATTGAGTTCCGATTTAACAAGTTTTCCAGTCCAACTAAAAGTCGTTGGAAACATCCCTGCTGGTGCAAATTTTGACCGTCCATTAGTTTCTGGCGAAGCAGTCAGAATAATGACCGGTGGTTACGTTCCAGATGGTGCAGATTTAGTTGTCATGTTAGAAACTACCAAAATGTTGGATGATGACACTTTGGAAATCTCAGAACGTCAAAAACGTGATAATATCACCCAAATCGGTTCCTTCTTCAAACAAGGTGACGTTTTACTATCAAAGGATACTGAAATCAACCCCGGCGGAATAAGCTTACTAAGTGCTTTCGATATTCACGAAATCACTGTTTACAAGAAACCAAGAATCGGTATTATCACTACCGGTTCAGAACTATTACATCCCGGTGAAGACATCGTTAACGGTAAAATTTTCAACAGTAATGGTCCCTTGATCAAAGCTCTTTGTACTGAGAATGGTGCAGATGTCGTTGGATATACACAAATAAAAGATGATCCTGAATTACTCAGACAAGCTGTTAAAGACTTACAAGGAAAATGTGATGTCATTATTACAAACGGTGGGGTCTCAGTCGGAGACTACGATATTATCGCCGATCTTGCTAAGTCAGCTGACGAGTTACTTTTCAACAAGATTCAAATGCGCCCTGGTAGTGTTACTACTGCCTTCGTTGACAAAGGTATCATCTACTTTGGGCTTTCAGGTAACCCCGGTGCCTGCTTCACAGGATTCTATTTATACGTTGAATATGCCCTTCGCGTACTTCAAAAGCAAAAGAGCCGTTGCATCGAGTGTCAAGGTACTTTGAACGAAGAATATACCAAAACTAATATGTATGACCGTATTCTCAGAGGACAATATCATATCGATTCAGATCACATTGAAGTCGGTCGAGTTGGTGGAGACCAATCTGATAATCTAAATAACTTACAACGAGCAACTTGCTTCTTTGAAATACCACGTGGTGATTCAGTAACTCCCGCAGGAAGCGTGCTTAGAACATGGTTACTACCTTTCAAATAATCGGGCACAAAAAAAGTGGCAAGACTACATTGACGAACGACTTTCTCAAATTTGGTAAAGCAGCTGGTTACAGCTTCAGTGTAGTCAAGCACACTCATGGACCGGTGGATATCCCGGCCAATACTGACACCGGAAAATTTTATCAGCAGTCAGATGATGTTTTACTTCTAAACGACAGCCAAACAATTCATTACCAAAGAAAAATTGCTAAAACTGCCTCAGAACAAATTACAGAATTGCAAAAAAATAGCCCCGCTGATTTTTTGATCATCGAAGGTTTAAAAGAATTGGATTATCCCAAAATTACTTTGCTTAAAGAAGACGAAGTAAAGTCAGATTTCGCAGATATATCACAAATATTAGTTTTCGCTAGTATCCAAAAAGACGAATCAAATATCATTTCTTTGATGGATACTGACGAACGTAAAAAATTCATTATTAATTTTTTGAGGGAAATACAATGACAGATGGATTGATTTTGGCAGGCGGAAGATCCACCCGCTACCAAAGTGACAAAGCTCTGGCACACTTCAATACTAGAGTGTTAACAAATGTCGAATTCACGACCAAACAAGTTCTACCATTCGTCGAACACTGCTATGTTTCGACCAACGAAACGAATAATAGACCAATCAGACAGTTTTTCTTCAACGTCAATCGTGTCTCGACTATACAAGATCAAGCCCCACTAATAGACAAAGGACCAGTTTCTGCCTTATGGTCATATTTTCAAGAAACAGGCAATCAAGATGCAGACTTGTTAGTTGTTGCAACTGATTACAAAAATATTGATCAAAATGTGCTAAAATTGATAAGCAACAAAATCGCTTACATTCAATGTGGCGAAGAGTCTTACTACACGTTCTGCCACATCCAGATCAATTCCAATGACTTCAGGCGTCAAATGCGGAATCGTAACTATCGTTGGCAAAATATACTTAGAATTTCTAACTGTGAGACTGTTTATATAGCTAATTCAAACATCAAGAACATCAATTATCAGGAGGATCTACAATGAAAAACAAGTCTGAAATGAGCGACGGCGACTTCCAAAAATTAATTCGCATTTGCATGAACGATCTAACGATCCAACGCACTCTTTTGGAAAATGATATGCAAGAGCAACGTGATGATTTAAGAACTCTTGAACAAGACCAAGCTATCGACAAATTGGAACGTAGAATAATGTTGATCAAAAAAGATTACGAACATTATTCTCAATTTGCTGACCCAAGCTTTGCTGATCAAGAAATTCAATATTAGAGATGATACCCATGAAAAATAGTGACACACTTTGGATCCAAAAAAACTTTTTGGACTCACCTGATGCTACTTTGATTGTGCAAGACACTCAGGTAGTTATAGTTAATAATGCTGCCCAACAATTGATCAACGGTCTAAATATTGACGTGAATTATTTGATTCAATTAGTTCAAACTGACATGGCAGAAAATCAGTCGGCTACCAACAATTGTTTTAACTGTGTTGTTAAAGAAACAATGCATCACAATTCTGTCCCAATCGACGTGATGGATAAAAATCAATTACAAAAGCTGACATTTACTTTAGATTACTATCTGATCGATTCTGAAAACGATGTTTACTCGGTCGTTATCAGAAATAATGCCACAGTCGATCGACTCAAGAAAATGGAAGACAACCACGATATCGTTCGTAAGATCAATCGTACGCAAGAGAACGAACGTAAACGTATTTCTGAGGATCTACATGACAGTGTGGCTCAATCAGTTTATTCATCGATCATGACATTGAATCGAATGAAAACAGGTGACGAAGAAAAAGATAAAATGATTGCACAAGTTCAAGAACAACTACGTGGAACTCTCAGCGATATCAAGAGTTTAGCTGTCGATGTTAGACCAGCTGTTTTGGACAACTTTGGTCTCATTCCAGCAATTCACGCATTGATCAAACGAATGCAACCAAGTACAGATATAGAATTAGACTTTATTGATCGTAGCGGCGATACATCTGAATTATCGGGGGATATTCAGACGACACTTTACCGTATCGTACAAGAAGCCATGACTAATGCCATCAAGCATTCAAAAGCTAGTTCAATCGTTATCATGCTAGTTTCACACAAGAATAAGATTTCTCTTGAAGTAATTGATGACGGAGTCGGTTTCAAAATGTACACTCAAAAATCCTATAATGGATCTTCCCTAGGAATGATCAACATGAACGAACGTGTTAAATCATTGAACGGGTATTTCCTCGTAGATTCTAAGATCAATGAAGGAACTACTATTTCCGCAGAGTTTCCGTATGAAGGTACAAAGGTAGAGTAATAAAAACTTTACCGACCAAAAACGAGGAATGATTAAAATATGAAAAACGTATTAATTGCTGATGATTTCAAGATTTTGCGTAAAGGTCTCGCCTATACAATAAATAACACCAACAAGTTTCACGTTGCAGCCGAGGCAAATGATGGCAATGAGGCATATTCCATCATTGATAACCAAGACATCGACATCGTGATCATTGATATCAGCATGCCACCCGGGGAGAGTGGTTTGGTGACTATCAAACGGATACATGACTATCATCCAGAAGTTAAACAAATCGTCCTGTCCATGCATGAGGAACCGGAATATATCAACACAGCTATTGCCAATGGTGCGTTGTCATATATTTTAAAAAGTTCTGATGAACAGGAACTTTTGCATGCGCTTGATCATGCAGATGTGGATGAATCATATATCGATAAAAACATTGTAATGACACAAAACGACTACAAAAGTATCAAAGAACAACATGAAGTTGAAGAAAAAAAACTGGATAAGTTGAGTTTTATCAACTTATCCAGACGTGAACGTGAAGTATTACCACTAATATGTTTGGGCTTTTCTAATCAAGAAATAGCCGAAAAATTATTTGTTACCAGAAAAACCATTGAAGCACATAAAACTAATATCATGAAAAAATTAGGTTTTTCGACAAGACGTGAGTTACTCCACTTTGCTATGCAGCATCACTTGATCGATTTTTAGTGAATGTAACGATTGCTGTTGATGCAATCAATAGGATCGCACCGATAATAATGTTTGCTGTGATGGCAATTGGGAAGAAGAAGTATGAATAAATAATTACTACGATAGGTCCCAAAGCACGCACAATATTCGCCTTACCAGCCGAAATGAATTTCAAACTAGTGTAGAACAATAACAGTGATAGGAAACCATTGAAGAAAGCACCGAAGAAGTTAAATGTAACTGCTTTGGCCTGGATTCCTGAGAATGTTCCGTTAACGAATAATCCGGTTACTAACAAGAAAATTGCTGAAACAACGTGGTTGTAAAATAGCACGTTGCCGGGATTATTATCTTCAACTAAATATTTAGCGATGATGTTATTGGCAGCATACATGAATGGGTAAACAAAGGCACAGACGATTCCCCAAACGTTGTCGAGTTCCATACGACCGGATGAAACAAAAATTGATCCGGTAATACACATTGCAACTGCTAAATAATCCATTGCTGTCAATTTTTCTTTCAAAAATAAATACGACAGCACGAATACGTACACTAGATAAATTCTAGCAATCAACGTAACTGTTACTGGACTTAGCAATGAGAGTGCCACATACTGGAGCAAAACTCCAATACCATTGGTAACTCCAAGTGCAATGACCCATTTATCTTTAATAACGGAAAAATCACGATACATTATATAAATCAAAATAAAGTTGAATATTGCAGCAAAGACACTGGTAAATACACCACCAATAATGGGGTTCAAACTTACCAACGAGAATTTGTTCAATACTGGACTGATACTACTAAATAGTAGTGAAATTAAATTAAGCTCAACCCCTAAGCGTTGAGCTTTTTTTGTATTTGTAGAACCGTTGCTCATTAGTCGGCAATCTCCTCAACTGTGAAAGGCTTGTCTGCTAGTGCATCACGAACTTCTTCAACATCTGCATTTCCAAGAACTGTTGCAGTCATCTTAGTCATGTCTTTTTCAATTTTGTCGACACCATCTACATCGCTCAATCTTTCTGCAATGTGACGTGGGCAATTTTCACATTTTAAACCGCTGATCAAAATTTTCTTTGCCATAATATAAAATATCCCCTTTTTTAAGATGACTCTATTCTAACAAACATTAATTCACTTTTAAGTTAGTAATATTACCAATTTCAAAATTTTCTAAAAGACTTTAGAATATAATTAATGAATAATGGAGGATTTCAATATTATGGCTAAAAACGTAACTATGGAAGAATCAATTTATCAACTTTTGAAAGATGTCGATCGTAATTACTTCACATCTAATCGACAATTAAATAAGAACTCCATGCTCTATCAAACAATTGAAGAGGTTCAAGATAAGGGCTGGTTCAATAAACTTGAACTACAAACCGTCAAAAATTATCCTCTCGCAACCGCCACTTTGAAGACAGCAGAACTCACTGAAGCTGGCGTAAAACACTTAGCAGAACTTAAAGACAAATTAGATACAAACAAGGAGTAGCATTTATGGACATCAATGATTTAAAAAACCAAATAAATGATCGTTTCGAAAATACACCGATTCAATCTTCAGCATTTTACGCTGACCCAGAGGACCACTTAGACAATCAAAAAAAATTAAGACTTACGTTGAAGTCATTCATCGAAACTCAAAAGCCTGATACTCCATTTGCTTTACAATTGATGGCAACACATTCAGAAATAACTATCATGCCATTGGGTCTACTTGATTTGAATGAGTTGAAGGAATGGGAAAACAAAAAACGTGCTGAAAGTGGCAAGACTTACGCCACCGGTGATGAAAAAGAAGGAACTCCGATTGTCGTCCAATTTGACCCGCACGTTAAAGAATATAAATTAGAAAAACAAATTCTGGATATTTATACGGATGATTTATTCGAACACTTCCACGATGCCTTTAATGACAAGCTTTGGCCTGTAGTTATGAAATATTTGAATACTAATCAAACCATCCTTCGTGACATCGAAAAGAAATTAGTCGAAGAGAGCCAAGAAGTCAAAGAAACTAATTTAACACAACTCAAAAATATGACTGATGAACAAATGGAAAAGAAACTTGGCTATAAGTTAAGCGAGGAACAATTCGATCACTATGCCACATACATCGCTGATTTAGCTCAAGTTAACTCAATTTTGGTTTCATCCGGAGAATTCGTTAAAGGCCAACTTCTCAAGGATATGCCATTCCCACAAATGATGAATTTGGATGAAGTACGTAACACCTTCTTCTGGGTATTGGATAATACCTTCAATGAAATTATCTATTTCTATATCCAAGCATTCGGAAGTACAAATGCTAATTTGAAAAAGCATCTGAATACTATTCGTAAGAATCTCGCTACCTTGATGAGAACTGACGCTTGGAAAAAATGTAACGATATTATCGAAAAGAATGAAAAGTTCAATGTTGCAAAATTCTTCAATGATGTCTTTCTACCAATTGCTGAAAACCTTGAAGTAGAAGTAGACAAATTTAAATAGGGGTACAAAAATGGCTGCCGAATCACCTTTTAAACAATTTCAAAAATTAAATGTCAAATTACTTGGGCTTGAAGACTATATGCTACATCTGATTGAGTTGAATCATGACGATATTATCAATGAGGCTCAGGGATATCTAAAATCTTCACGCTTTTTACATGCAGCATTCTTCTATCTATTTTCCGATTTCGGGGATGCCGATTCTGAAGATTTACGAGACAACTCCCTACAATCTGCTGCTGCAGCATTGCAACTCTTCTATATCAGAAACGAAATGATGCGTAAACATAACGCAGGACCTGACTCCATCAAATTGAATTTCATGGTCGAGTACTTTTCTGACTTGATCGATGTTGAATTCAGAAAATGTTCTGCAGACGATGATGATCTACAAGGAAAAATCGATGCTGTTCAAGAAATTACGACTAATCAGCTTTTAGCCGACGAACAAATGGTAAAACCCGTTGAAGATGTTGGCGAGTATATCAAACGTATTGAAGCACGTTCAGCCGTTATGTTTGAGTTCGCCTGTCGATTTGGTGCTCAAGCTACTCACGCTGACGATGTTTTGATTGATTCTGCTGGTCAAATCGGACGCACTATTGGATTGGCTTACCAAATCAAGAGTGAAATTTTGGATTTGATAGGTATCAATACTACTGAAGATCAATTTGGTCCTTTATATATGCTACAAAGTGGCGAGTTTACTTTACCTACCATTTTTGCTGTGGCTAAAGCTGGTCCTGATTTTATGAATAAGGTTGCTGAAGCTGGTCGCACTGGCGATAAGGCTTTGGCTGAAACTGCTGAGTATATCATCGATAATGGGGTTGATGCGGCTCAGGTTATGGTTAAGGAGTATAAGGACCAAGCTGTTTTTGATATTAATATGTTGCCTAATATTCCGGCAAAGCAGGATTTGAAGAAGTTGGTTGATATGTTGCTTTAGAATTGGTAGTTTTATGTGTAATGCCGATTCCGAAGACGAATAGATTTTTTGGCTGGAACGCAGCCGATACATTTGTAGCCTCCCAAGGTTCAGGGAGTCTCCAAACTGCATCTTTGTCTAAGACTCGTTCCGAGTCTAAGTCAAATTTGGCTGCTGAGCCAAAATCTATTCGTCTTCTACATCTAAATAGAATCTAAAAAAACATGACGAAAAACTCATAAATTGGGGTTTAGTCATGTTTTAATTTTCGACTATTTATCATTCATATAATGGTGTCCGTTGTATACGAATCCTTCTGGTTGTATTTGAGTCGGTCCGACCATTTGATCATATGTACCAGTGATATTTCCCTGATCATCTTGAGCTTCACCTTTATAATCGATATATGTAATGTCTGCAGGAATAGCATCACTGTCAGAAATTTTATATCCAGCTGGTGTTTCAGTTACAGTTAGATACTTCTCCATACCAGGTGCTTTACACATTGCATGCATATATAACTTTTCAGCCATGTCTGCACTTGTAATAACATGACCGGATTTTTTTGTTGCTTGATCTGTTGTCGATTTTTTAAGTTCTGATGAATTACTTGAATTAGAATTACTTGAATTAGAATTATTCGGATTATCATCCGGAATGCTGAAGTTGAGTTTTGCCAATTTATTATTAAGATCAACGTAGATAAAATATACATCTTTTTTATTTATTATTTGGGAAGATAGTTCACCGAATAATTTATCATAAGTAAGACTCTTATTTGGCTTTACTGTAATTGTTCCCTCTTTCAAAGTGGCGACTTTATTCCCATTCAGTTCTGAAATAAAAAATTGATTCAATTTAAATTTAACAGTTTTATCAGAATTATTACTGATTTTGACTGAAACCGAATGCCACCTCTCCGTCTTTTTTAAACTAAATTTAAAATTAACTTTCTTTTTATCAGCTTTACTCAAGTTTTGATAATACTTTGTTACTGCATCCTTCTTAATTATTGTTTTCTCATTACTTGAATTTTTGTCATTGGATTCAGAACTACTATTATTACTGCACCCTGTTAGTGCCAATGCACAAATTAATCCCAAAGTGATAATACTTTTTTCCATAATATATCCCCTTTTAACACATTATAAAAATAATTATATCACTCAAATATGATTACTTTTGGCATTTTATAAATGGTAATTATCTAGACTCTCTCGATAAATAAAAATTTTCCTCATATTTCTGTATGTTTATTTTACTTGTTTCGATTTTCCCATTCATCAAAAATATGGTATCTTAATATTCCAAAGACTATTAAGGAGATATTAATGAAACCTCTAGCTGTCACTCTCGATTATGGATTGATTTTTATCCTTACTGCATCGGCGATTATTTCTGAATCGTTTTTAGGTCAATGGAATTCTTTCTTCCTTATTGCAATTTTGTTGGCTGTAAACATTTTTCTCTATAAGAAATTTAAAACTCGCTCTTTGATTCCTCTTTTGGTTGTCGTTCCTTCTTTGATCATTTTCGGATTGATTGTTTCTATCACTATCAGGGCTATTGCTTAATTGTTAGTGTTATAACATTCGTATGTCAAACGGCTTTGATAGACAAAATCTGCCTTAAATGTATGATTTATTCAAGGGGTGAATATTATGGACTTAAAAGACCGTATGCAAAAATGTCGTACTCAAATGAATCTTACGCAAGATGACGTTGCTGAAAAACTTCATGTTTCTCGCCAAACTGTTTCTAATTGGGAAACTGGTAAAACCATTCCTGACTCCGACAGTCTTGCTGCTATCAGTGATCTCTATAATATTTCAATTGACGATCTTATGAAACCTAGTGATGATGCTGAATCTACTGGCAAAAATAATCATGCGGAAATTTTGATGGGATTGGGTATGCTTCTTGTGATCGTGGGAATATTTATGAATGATTCATTTACTATTGTCGCCATTATAGCTGGAATTTTGATTGCAATGTTCAGCTCTGAAATCACAAAATTTTTTAATAACAAATAACACCTGAGAATCTCATTCTCAGGTGTCTTTTTTTATCTAATCAAGCGTCCGATATTCTCACATACTTGTTGTAAATTTTTATCTGTATCAGCTATTGCTGTATTCAAATCTTCAACTCCAGGTACACAGCTGAATATTGCATCTATGCCGGTTGGATACAATTCTGAGATTTTATCACCGACACTACCTGCGATTCCGATAACTTTTATTTTTGGATCAACTGACTTGGTTGCTTGTGCAACTCCAAATGGTGTCTTTCCAAATTTTGTTTGAAAGTCTATCTGACCTTCTCCGGTAAATACATAGTCGGCACCTTTTAGTTTTTCTTTCAATTCGGTATATTCAACTACTATTTCGACTCCGGAATGAATCGTTGCATTGGTGAATGCTAAGAGTCCTGCACCTAAACCACCTGCCGCACCGGCTCCCTCTATCTTTGCTACATCCCTACCGAGGTCTCGTTTGATAACTTCAGAATAATGAGTCAAAGCTCGATCCAGTACTTTTATCATGTGCTCATCGGCACCTTTTTGTTTTCCAAAAACATATGAGGCTCCAAAAACACCGGTAAGTGGACTGGTAACATCTGATGCAATAACGATTTTTGTTTCAGCTAACTCTGGCAACATTTTGCTAGTATCGATGCGATCTAAATTGATCAAATCTTCTCCACCATACAATAATTGCTGTTGGTCTTTATCTAAAAGTTGTGCTCCCAATGCTTGAGCCATTCCTGCTCCACCATCATTGGTTGCTGAGCCACCTAAGCCAATTATTATTGTTCTGGCACCGTGAGCAATAGCTGCTTTGATAAGCTCTCCTGTGCCATAAGTAGTCGTAATATAAGGATTCGCTGTGGTTTTGTTGATGTATTGAATCCCACTTGCTTCCGCCATTTCAATCACGGCAACTTTTCCATCATCTATCAATCCATAATGAGCCTGCGTTTCCTTACCTAATGGATCAGTAACTGTTTCCGTCAGAATCTGTCCTTTCTTGGCATCGACCAACGATTGAACTGTACCTTCCCCACCGTCAGCCATCGGTACTTGAACATATTCTGCCTCTGGTAAAACTTTTTCCAATCCTTTTTGCATAGACTCAGCAACTTGTTTTGCCGTTAACGAATTTTTATATGAATCGGGTGCCAATACAATTTTCATAATGAGTTACTCCTAAAATTATAATTCGTACCCTCATATTCTCACTTTTTATGGGAAAAAGTAACTGACAGCCTTATTGGATAATGATATCTTAATGGCAGGAGATGATCATTTGAAACAAATTACATTTCATAATCAAAAAACTGCACCAATCGGCATGGGAACTTGGCGTGTTGGTGAAGGTAATGCTGAAACTACTAAACAAGAAATCGAATCTATTCATTACGGCTTGAATCATGGCATCAATGTGATCGACACTGCTGAGATGTATGGTGAAGGTTTAGCCGAAACTCTTGTTGGCAAGGCTACTCAGAGCTTTGACCGGTCTGATTTCCAAATTATTTCAAAATTTTATCCTTATCACGCTACTCCCAAATTGATCAAAGCTAGTCTTGAAAAAAGTTTAAACAGGCTTCAAACTGACTATCTGGATCTATACCTTCTACATTGGCGCGGTAATACTCCTTTAGCTGAGACAGTTTCCGGATTGGAAGATGTCAAAAAAGCCGGATATATCAAAGATTGGGGTGTTTCCAACTTTGATTTATCCGACCTAAATGAATTAGCTTCAGTTCCAGATGGTCTAAATTGTGTCGTCAACGAAAATCTCTATAACTTAACTAGCCGTGGTGTTGAATACTCCATCCTGCCCTGGCAAAAGAAACACAACG
Organism: Companilactobacillus mishanensis; assembly: GCF_003946505.1. Lineage (GTDB taxonomy): Bacteria > Bacillota > Bacilli > Lactobacillales > Lactobacillaceae > Companilactobacillus > Companilactobacillus mishanensis. The sequence continues at coordinate 45,588 of NZ_RHON01000003.1, forward strand.
TGGATTTCGTTGGCTACTCACCTTTTGGCTCAGATAAAAACGAATTTCTTAAATTAAAGCCTGAGATCAAAGATATTGCAGCGCAAAAACACGTGACTGTTTTCCAACTTCTACTCGCCTGGGCGATACGCAATAACGATGTCTTAAGTATCCCTAAAACTAGTTCTTTATCTCATTTTGAAGATAATTTAAAAGCTCTTGAAATCGAATTTACTCCAGATGAATTGGATCTGTTGGATAGCTATTATCCAAAACCAACTCATGAAACTCCACTTGATGTTATCTAAGCAAAAATGCCTAACCTGACGGTTAGACATTTTTTATTTTGTATATTCAGCAACTTTCATATTAACTGGCTTAAGGCTAATAGTTAAATCATATTTTGATTCAACTTTTCCAGAAATATTGCCATTATCTTTTACCTTTAAATCAGTAAATTTTGCTTTGGGAGATTTGATAGTCAACGTTGATTTAGAAGCAGTATAAACTGTTTTTGACTTTACACTCATATCAACAGAATCACTGAAATCTTTTTTATTCTTAAGTCCATTTTTCATGTCGGATTTCTTTACTGATGCAAGAACTGCATGCTTTGTCTTTTTATCACCGAAATAAAGATATCCTTTAGATTCTTTATCACCAAATTTTCTTGAAAACTTGTAAACTTTGCCTGGAACAACTTTACTAACATTATGCTTGTCACGATAAATTTGTGCAGCTCTTTCGTCAGCCTTTTTTACATTTTGTTTATGAACAGTTGTACCAATTACAGCTGCAACAATAACTACTATTAGAACAATTACGCCAGCAATTATTCCTGTTTGCTTTTTATTTTTCAAAATATTTCCCCACTATCTAATTATTAAAATCCTGTTCCAGCAAATGTATCGACAACTTCGTCATATTGATTAGATGAAGTATCGATTTCCCATTTATCCCCATGTCGCTTGAGTACTAGATCGACATCGGAATTTTTTATCTTAGCTGGTTTTTCTGAACTAAAGATGTCTGTAACTCGGTCAATAACTGTTTTGTTATCAACATTTTCGACCGAATCATATTTATCATCATAAGTGTCATAAACATCTGACAAACTCAAAGTATATCCAGAGATGTTTACTACTGCAGTATTACCAGTCAAATATTTCAATGTTGGCTTGATCCTAGTTTTCTTTGCATTGGCAGTCTGATATGCCTTAACTAAGGTGTCATCCTCTTCATCAGAGAACTCATTGTTGAAGAAGCCGCGCTTTGAAATATTGGATGCTAGTTCTTTATTAAAAGTAGCAGATTCCTTGATAACATTGTTTTCGACAATATCATCGTAATCATCAGGCTGATCTCCGAAGAATACTCCTTGGATATAGGCCTTTGCAGCTTTCAACGAGCTATCAGATCTATCAATAACTACTTTTGTATTCAATCCTTGCGAAATTTTTACATCGTCAGAATTGTCATTATCGAGTGTTCCTTTGAATGTAACAGTGTACTTGGGACCTTGCTTAGCCTTGAAAAATACATATCCAGTTTGGCTTTCACCATTCGAAAGTTGTCCCATGTCAATAGCATTGATACTGCCATCAGCATCTCCAAAAAATGGGGTGTCGATACCAGACTTGACGTTTCCTTGACTGTCTTTTAAACCAAAATCAGTTTGAGAATATTCAAGATCATCTTTGGCATTGTTGGTAACTTTTACTTTTACAGCAATTAAATTTTCCTTGTCATTACCATCATCAGCAACCATAACTTGGGCACTTTTGACTTTTAAAGTAACATTTTTAGAACTAGATTGATTTGTTGTATTGGTTCCTTCTTTGGAGCATCCGGAAATAAACAGTACAATTCCGAAAATCGCCAGAAGAAGTATTTCAACTCGCTTTTGTTTCATTTATTTTCCCCAGACTCTATAAGATATCTCCATTAAAGATGTTGCCAACCAACTCGTAATCGTTCCCTTTGTTGACGATTCTCCACTTACTTCCATCTTTCTTCATGATTAAATCAGCTTCCATGAAAGATTTAGTGCTTTGTTTATCCATCAAATCTGTATATTGATCCAAGAGAGTTCCCAAATTAATGTCACCCTCATCTGAATACTTATCATGGTATTTTTCGAAAACAGAATCAGCTTTGACTGTTTTACCAGAAATTTGTAAAACGGCAGTTTTACCATTCATCGCAACTAGGTCTGTTTTGATATCTGATTTCTTTTTGTTTACAGATTTGTAGATTCTCATAACATCGGCAGATTCTTTATCACTCAGATCCATTGAATATCCACCGATATTTAAAAATTGTTCTGCTGCATGATTATCATATGTGGTACGATCTTTTTTCAAATCGTTGGCAACGTATTTCTTATAATTTGAAGTGTTATTGTCAAAGAACACAGCCTGAACATATGCGTCACCGGCTTTTTGAGCCTTCGTTGATTCATCTTTGATACCAGCAGTATTTATTTGCTGTTCAACCGTTACGTCCTTTGTAGAGTTCTTATCTCCGAGAACTGGTTTGAATACTAAATCATACTTAGCACCTGGCTTGGCATCGAAGAATACATATCCAGTTTTGCTTTCCCCTTTGGACATATTACCTACATCGATGTCTTTAATATTCTCTTTGGCATGATAACTAAAATCAACGATTGCAGTAGATTTTGAATTACCAGCACTATCTTTCAACTTGAAATCACTGGCACCAAAAATCAATTTTTTGTCTGCTTCATTTTTAACTTTGACTTTAAAAGCTAGAACTTTTTTGCCCTTTTTAGCAGTCAAATCATCTCTGACCATGACTTGTTTTCTGAGTATCTTTACACTTACTCCATCATTTGAGCCAGATCCTTTATTACTAGACGAGCATCCAGAAACAAAAACAACTAAAACTAGCGCAAGCATAGCAAATATACTTAATCCCTTACGTTTCATAATTTCCCCCGAATTATTGATTTATTCACACTACAAATATTTTACATAAATAAATTAATACGACAATATATTAGTTAAACTTTACCTAAAATATCGAAAATAAATACTTAAATTTTTGAGTAAACAAAAAAGGCGTCATATATAATGGCGTCTTTTTATGATGCTGAAGTTTTACCCTTTGTATTTTGATTTGAAAGTTTACCGTATTGCCTTAACGTATAACCTTTGGCATTTTCAACTGATCTATCATCAAAATATTTGTCACTTATTACCCGTTCTTTGAATACCTTGCCATTTTTGTTTTTCTTGATACCGACAGCTAGAAAATTATACCGTTGCTTGCCACTTTCTTTATAGCCAACGACTTGCTTGATCATGTATACATTACGGCCCTTGTACCTGAATACTTCACTATTATTTTGATTATCTCTGACCACATACAGAATATTACTTGTTTTTAACTTATTGAAAATAACTTTATCACCAGAAAGATCATACTTTAGTGCTGCTAATGATGCTGTATATAAAATATCCTCATCGACATTCTTTGTTTTCCCACAATAAGTCATGATGTTATCTGGGTTTGGTCGCACCATATATGACGAAACAGCAAAGAATGCTCCTCCGCCAAGTATCACTACTCCCATTACAACACCAACAACCCAAGAAATAATGCGGTTGTTAAGGTGTTCTGCTTTAAAATCCTTCATATAAATCCCCCTGAAATCTTCTATTAAATAAGATAACAAATAAATTTATATTCTCAAAGAATTATTTTCCCCAGCCATCGGGATTGGTAACAGTAGCAACCGATGCTTGAGCAAAGGTGTATTTCAGCACATTATTTTTGTCGACAATATCGCCATTCTTCTTCACGACATAGGGTTCACTGACACTCGCCTGGCCAATATACACATAATATTTACTGCCTTTTTTGGCACCTGTATAGGCTTCATTATTTTCAGTACTCATACCTACAACGTTTGATACTAAACTTTTAGCTTCTGACAAACTTTTTATCTTGATCTTACTTTCTTTGTTTTTCTTTTTATGAAGTGAACCTTTATCTGCTAGTTTTATTTCCTTAACTTTTTCATCATCATGATTATCATCCACTTTGGTCGACATTGACCAAGCTGGATCCTGTTTTTCTAACGACTGACTACCACAACCAGCCAACACAAAAAATGTTGCAACTGAACCTGCAACCACACCTGCCTTAAATATTTTATTCATCCCTGATCCCCACAATTTGTTATGTAAAAATCATAGCATGAGGTTTAATCTGACAGTATTTTTACTCAATATGTTCATAAATTATTGAAACGTTGATTAGTGACCAATTAAAAACTTTTTAAATATTATTTGAATTATAAGTTCAAAAGTGTAATATAGAACCCAATACTTATACAGATGTTCACAAATAGTGAACACGTTTTGAGGGGAACGTTTTTTATGGCTAAAGAAACACTACGTAGAAGTTTATCTTCTAGACAAATGCAGATGATCGCACTCGGGGGAACTATTGGTGTCGGTCTATTTATGGGTTCAGCTTCAACAATCAAATGGACAGGTCCTTCAGTTTTACTTGCTTATGGACTTGCGGGACTTATTTTGTACATGGTTATGCGTGCCTTGGGTGAGATGTTATATGTCGATCCATCTACTGGCTCCTTTGCCAAATATGGACGAGAATATATTCATCCGGTAGTTGGGTATTTGACTGCTTGGAGCAATGTTTTCCAATATCTAGTCGTTGGTATCAGTGAGGTTATTGCCGTTGGTACTTACCTACACTTCTGGTGGCCAAATATGCCAGAATGGATCGCCGGCGTTGTTGTCGTCGTTACACTCTGTATTGCCAATCTAACTTCAGTTAAAGCATATGGTGAATTGGAATTCTGGTTTGCTTTGATCAAAGTTGTCACAATCATTATGATGATCATTTTCGGTCTATTAGTAATTATCTTCGGTGTCGGTAATCATGGACACCCAATTGGTATCAGCAACCTTTGGACTAACGGAGGTTTCTTCACAGGTGGTATCAAAGGATTCATATTCGCGTTATCGATCGTCGTCGCTTCCTATCAAGGAATCGAAGTTATCGGTATCACAGCCGGTGAAGCTGAAGATCCACAAAAGAATATTGTTAGAGCCATCCGTTCAATTGTTGGTAGAATCTTGATTTTCTATATTGGAGCAATCTTTGTTATCGTTTCAATCTATCCTTGGAACAAGCTAGGAACAATGGGTTCACCTTTCGTTGAAACATTTGCCAAAGTTGGTATCACAGCAGCTGCCATGATCATCAACTTCGTTATGTTGACAGCCGCAATGTCAGGATGTAACTCCGGAATCTTCAGTTCCAGCCGTATGTTGTACACATTAGGATTGGAACACCATTTACCAAAATCATTCGTTAAACTTTCAAAACATGGCGTTCCCGTGGTTCCAGTTTTGACAATATCTATCGGTATTTTGTTAGGATTAATATTAAATTATTCATTGCCAGTACTCCTACATACATCAAGTAACGTTTTCGTTATCGTGTATAGTTCCAGTGTTTTACCAGGAATGGTACCTTGGTTTGTCATTTTATTCAGTGAATTGAAGTTTAGAAAAATCAATAAAGATAAAATGGCAGATCATCCCTTCAAAATGCCTTGGTTCCCAATTAGTAACTACTTATCAATCATTGCATTGTTTATAATTCTTATTTTCATGTTCTTGAATCCCGAAACAACAATCTCATTGATGGTCGGAGTCGTCTTCTTGATCGTTATGACAATAATTTACTTTGCTAAGAATCATCCAACTAAAAAAGTCGATGATGAAGATAATGATGTTGTTGGTGAGTTAGAAGAATAATCTCGTAATTTAACTGCTTATTACAGGTTTTGGTGGTACTCTTAACGCATACAAGAGGAGATGCCATATGAAAACTACTCGTCAAAAGAACAAATTGTTTATTGAAATACCATCTAAGTTTGATGTTAAAGAAGGTATTGAATACATTGCTTCCAAAACATATGATGGCAGTTTAATCTTTATTCCAAAATCTGAGAACATTTTTAAAAGTGATAAAGAAAAATATAAAGATTTAAGACCATACTAAACTCAAAAAAGATTAACAAACAAAATTGTTTGTTAATCTTTTTTTGCGCCTAGTGTCAAATCCATAAATTGAAAATAATCGATCTGTCTCTAACTAAAATGTTCGAACTTCATCCTTCAACAAATTATTCAAAACCAAACTGATTGAATAATCATCCAAAACTATTTCACCCTGCTCACTTTTTTCAAAATTAGCTTCAAACGACAATTTCTTATCATTATTAACATATCCGGGAATTGCGTAAACTTCATGTGGCTTCTTGAATGTTTTCGGATAATTCAATTGAATCGAAGTAATATTGTTATCTATATCTTGAGAAATAAGTTTCTCTTTGATTGCCGGCTCATTTCCTTTTGCAAATTTAACCATAGCTTTAAATTTCCGATAATCCTTGTCAGTATATTTCTGTTGGATCCTACCAAGAATTATACAAACTACGACAAAGACAATATAAAATTTTGTCATTATGCTTTCCCCACATTTTGAAGATTTAACGCAAAACTATTTACCGTTTTTTACTTATAAATTTAGATTTATGTTGAATATAAAATAAATCATATAATATAATAATTTTTATGTCACGAGGGGAGACAATAATATATATGTCAGATTCAACGTTTAATACATATTCAGAGCTCGCAAAAGGCTTTGGAAAAAAGGATCACGCCTATACTGAAAAGTTTGGCTTTATTAACAAAATGATGAAATTTCAACCATCACGTGAGGAAAATCATGCATTCTCACTACACCTGGCCAAATTTTATTCAGTTTTAACTATCGTACAAATGGTTCTTGGACTCATTTCATTTTTTACTTATATATCATTTAGGGAAGGTCTTGAACTTCCACTAATGGATTTTTTGACTGCCAACTATGGCATGTCCACATACATTTTGCTAGTCATTAGTATCGCATTAATGTATCTTTCAAAATCAAAAGACAGCCTTTTAATGGCCGTGATTGGATGGATACTCATGCTATTCCCAATTACAGTTCTCTTGTTCGAAAGTTTTAACAATGCGATGACGTCGTACCTTATCTTGAGTTCTCTAGTCGCCATGGAAATGGTGTTTTGGGTCAATGCTATGTTCGCGTTCTTTACTGCCCTGACACATTCAGATTCAACCAGACTTCCATTTCTAATTGCAGAAGCCGTTATTGCGTTATTATTCATTACACCACTAATACTCGTTTCTACACTGGCTTCATTGATACTCGTGTTTTTTATTATTATTTACTTGATTATAACTATACTTTTCACTGCTTATAACAACCAACTTTTGAAACTTGATTATTTAGAAAAACATCAAAGCGATAACAAAAAATCCGAATGGGGACTCGTATTTCAATCGTTATCTAATTCATATGTTAATATCATCAACTTTTTTGTAGATATAGTTTTGATCGTTATCAAACCAAGAAATAATCAAGGGAAAGAATAAGGGGAAATTTTATCAATATGGATACAATAATAAATCGAGCTGAAATAAAAAAAGAGGTTCAATCTTTACTAGAAGGAAATTGGAAAAAAGGTATCCTTCTCACATTGGTGCCCTTAATATTGGGGATTATCTTTTTAGTGACATTAACTTTTGTTCAACCTAACAGCGTGTCACCATCTTCACCGGAATTCGGATACGTCGGTTTCGGTTACTCATTAGGACAATCCGTTCACGGAGCATGGACCATTTTAATGTTCTTGCTAGTGTTTATTTTTTCAGCTCTAATAATGTTACTTCAAAATTCAATCTTATTTACAGGTTTAGATTGGATAAGAAATCCAGAAATGTCATTTAACCCAGTAAAAAGTAGTTTCAGTTGTTTCAAGAAAACAGCATGGTGGCAATTAGTCGTAATTATGTTTTTTCAAACAATGTTTGTAATATTCTGGTCAATTTTACTAATTATTCCTGGTATCATCAAAATGTTTTCATATTCTCAAGCATTCTTTCTATATAAAGATGTCCAAAGTCGCGGTGAAGATGAAGCTAAAAAATACAGTCTCATTTCATATATAACGATGAGTAGAAGATTGATGCGTGGACACAAATGGGAATATTTCGTACTTAATTTAAGTTTCATTGGCTGGTTTATCTTAGGTAACATGAGTTCAGGAATTGGCTATATCTGGATTCTACCTTACTACGGAATCACTTACTCAAATTATTACAATAAGTTAATAGCCCAACATCCAGAAGTATTTGATTCAGAGAAATAATTTTTCAAATTCAATAAATACAAATAAATCTCTAGGAAGAATATAGTTTATTCATAAGGAGGAATTATCTTATGAATACTAAAGAAGCAAAAACTTTCATTTACTGCTATAACTGGGTAATTGAAAATTCTTCAAGAGAAACAGGAATGAATCAACGAGCAGTTGTTTTTCAAAGTGAAAATAGATTGTTCGTTGCCGACTGGTTCAAAAATCTTACTGATGAGAATGATCCCGAATTGAATAATCAATTGATGCAAAAATACTCCACAGATACAAAAATCAGGCAGACATTACTGGACGAAAGACTTGTTAACCTATCTGGCCTATTCGCAGAAGTGTCAAAGTTATCACAAGACGCCATTTCCAAAGTTACTAAAAGTGAAATCTATTTAGATTTATCAAATACTATTAGCAATATTGAGTTCTTGGATTTACCTGGAGTTACATTTAAATTTTATGATTTTAAAGATTCATTAGAACCAGTGGGAATTCTTAATTATTAAACAGTTTGAAATAAACATAAAAACAATGTCAAAGGGCGACCGCATATTATTGCAGTCGCCCTTTTGTTTAGGACCCTTTCTTAATGAATTCATTTAGTCCTTTAATATCACCCGTACTTAATTCACCAATCTTGTATATCTTTTGAATTTTTCCTAATGAGAATTCAATTACTTCGCTAGTGTCTATATACGATACCTTTTTTAGACCCGCTGATTTCCATTCTCTAATTCTATAATATTTGCTTTGAAAATATTTTGATTTCGTGGCAAATTTGGATGTAATCCTAAAAAACAACACATTGTTTTCAGAATTTTGAATAATCAAAACTGGTCTTCTTTTACCAGATGTACTGTTAGCAAACGCAACATATAAAATGATTAAGTCATTACTATTCATCATCAGAAGTCTCGTCTAGCCACTTACTTACATCTTCATCAGTTTGTATTTTTCTTACTGGAATCTTTGAAATTGATTTTTGTAATTCTCTTGTTGCTTTCTCCTTTTCAGTTAAAGAAAGGTTGACTGGAAAAGATTCGGTGGCAACTATTCGCTTAAATAAAACATTGATAGCAGTTGTAGAGTTCATGCCAAGATCATTTAAAACCTCTTCTGCACTATCCTTCAAGTCTTGATCAACTTGGACTTGAATTCTAGCCTTTTTTTGTGATTGTTTATTAATCATAATTACCTCCACGTAGCTTTTATACTCATATTATACTTAGGTAGTAGTATATTAACAACAAGAACCACTTATTAATACGTTGTAAATGTAAATTTAAAGTCAAAATTCAGTAGAACTTGTATTACTAACAGTTTGAAATAAACATAAATATCAGTTACTATATAAAAGAAAAGAAGCCACTGGGTGCGACCAGTGACCTCAAACGTAAGCTTAGAATGATGGTGGAAAAAATCTAGTCCTTTTGGTCTAGATTTTTTTGTATCTGGATTGCTTTAACATAGTTTAAATATGCCTCTGACAATATCCAGATACAGACGACTATTTCTATAGTCTATCCAACCTTTTCATTTTAATTTTTTCGTGATGATCACCTCCGTAAGCAGCTAACTGATTGAGGGGTGATATCATTCATTTACTTACTAAACTTTTCCGTAGGTTAATTAAGTCTACTTCAAAGTCTGAATATACCATATCATATATATACTTATTTCCATCAAAAGAAACGAACTTTTGTTCGCTTTTTTTATTTATATTAAACTTGATCCAAAGCTTGTGACAAATCAGCAATTAAGTCATCAGCGTTTTCGATACCGATGGAAATACGTATCAAGTCTGGTGTGATTCCGGTAGCACGTAATTCTTCTTCATTCAATTGTGCGTGAGTTGTCGATGCAGGATGAATAATCAATGATTTCGCATCCCCAACGTTAGCCAACAATGAGAAGATATTCAATTTCGTGATCAATGATTTACCGGCTTCTTCGCCACCAGTCAATCCAATCGTGAAAATTGAGCCAACCCCTTTTGGAAAATCACGTTTTGCTAAATCATTGTATGGACTGTCTGGCAATTCTGGATACTTGATCCAAGCAACCTTTGGATGGTTATTCAAGAATTCAATCACTTTTCTAGTATTTGAAACGTGTCTTTCCAAACGCAGTGACAATGTCTCCAATCCTTGTAGTAATAGGAATGAATTGAATGGACTGATTGCACCACCAGTATCACGTAAAACTTCAGCTCGTACTTTAGTCGTAAAAGCACCGCCACCTAAATCAGCGAAGACTAAGCCGTTATATTGTGGATCTGGCGTTGTAAATTCTGGATATCTGCCGGATGCCTTATAGTCAAATTTACCATTCTCAACAATCGTTCCACCCATGGTAGTTCCATGTCCGCCAATGAATTTCGTGGCTGATTCAACAACGATGTCGGCACCAAAATCTAATGGCCTGTATAGGTATGGCGTGGCAAAAGTATTATCTACAATCAACAAGATGCCATGCTTATGAGCAATTTTAGCAATTGCTGGAAGGTCAGCTAAGTTGATGTCAGGGTTACCAATACTTTCCAAATATAATGCCTTAGTATGATCATTGATTTCTTTTTCAAAATTCTCAGGATCATCAGAATTTACGAAATGAGTTTTGATTCCTAACTTAGGTAAAGTGACATTGAATAAATTATAAGTTCCACCATAAAGAGTTGATGCTGAAACGATCTCGTCACCCTCACTAGCAATATTTTCGATAGCAGCTGTAATTGCTGCAGCACCAGTTGATAAGGCAACACCGCCAGTTCCGTTTTCCAATTCAGCGATACGTTGTTCAAAGACTGAATTTGTAGGGTTAGTTAGTCGAGTATAAATATTTCCAGGGTCGCGTAGTGCAAACCTGTCAGCCGCTTGTTGTGGATCCTTGAATACGTATGAAGTTGTTTGATAAATCGGAACAGCACGTGATCCAGTTTCATCAACAGTTTGTCCTGCGTGTACTTGTAAAGTTTCAAATTTGTAATTGTTTTCGCTCATAATTTTTTTCCTCCAAAATTTCGTTTATCCATGTTTGATATAAATAAATACTGTTCTTATGCCAACGTTCATAGGATTCTTCAGGATGCTCGACCGATAAATTATGTGGTAGATCGACTGGCGTCCCTTTATGTAAATCACGGTAGTATTCGTTCCCCAAAGTGTCCGCCTGATACTCCGGATGTCCCATAACGTAAAGACTATTTTGAGCCTTTGACCGTAAGAAAAATGGTCCACTAACACTATTGTCTCCAAGGATTTCCAAGTTAGGAGTCTCGCCAGCAATCCTTGAATCAACTTTGCTGAAACGAGACTGAGGCATTCGAAAACCACTCGGTAATTCAGTGTCACTCAATTGATTTTCGAATACACCAAATATTTTCTTGTCAACGTTTATCTTAGGTAAATTAAAATCCGTGAATAGTGCAGCCTGTGCGCCCCAACAAGTAAACAATTGATATTTAGTATGCGTTCTGCTCCATTCCCGTATTTCCAAAAATTCATCCCAGAAATCCACATCCGTGAACTCAAGTTTTTCTAAAGGGGCCCCTGTAACAATCAATCCATCAAAATATTGCTCTCGAACTGCATCCAACGTCACGTAATGATATGCCAAATCTTGCTGGTCACCATGTTGCCAATTATGTGATCTTGGATACATGAAAGTAACAGCGACTGGCGTTTCAATGTCGGAAAACAACTGACTGATTTGATTCTCCGTAACAACTTTGTTAGGCATAATATTCAAAACCAAAACCGATGCCTCTGGCTTAATACGATAATCTGTTAATTTATTCTTAGTTAATCCATTTAATTTAAAAACCGTCATATTCTGCTACTCCTTTCAAAATTTTGAGACAAAAAAAGTCCCCATGTCAGCATTATGCCAACATGGGGACGATGTGGTCGTGGTACCACCCCAATTCGTAGATATAAATCTACCTCAACGACTCATTTACAAAATCTGTAGTAAGTCCGGGATGATATCGCATCCTTGCGTAATTTCAGCTTACACTGAAAATAAGACTCAGAGCTCATGTTCAATAGTATTTCACCGCTACCCTTTCACTATCGGTAGTCGCTTTATCGGTTAATGAACTATCTACTCTTCTCTTCAACGCCTAAATTAGAATTTATTTAATTAAATTACGATTAGTTTACTTCGATTTGAAAAATTGTCAAGGCTATTTCTTTAAAAATAATTCAATTCCTTTTTTCAATCTGCTCAAACCATTTCGCACACTTGATTCAGGACACGCAATATTCATTCTTAGAAAATCCGTTCCATCTCCACCGTATACACTTCCTGCAGACAAATATAAACCAGTTTCCTTGCGAATGAAGTTAGCTAATTCTTCAGAATCATCAGAAATATTTTTAGTATCGATCCACAACAGATACGTTGCATCAGATTTAATCAACTTAGTTTCAGGTAATTCAGATTTCAAAAAATCTTCAACTAGCGTACGATTTGTCATTAATTGCTGTTTTAATGCTTTCAACCAATCATGGCCCTTTGTATATGCAGCTATAGTAGCTGGAATTGCAAACGAATTAGGCTCGGCCAATTCCTCAGAATTAATTCCACGATTAACTTGATTTCGCAAATTTTCATTAGGAACAATAATTGTTGCAGCATGTAACGCCGCCACGTTAAAAGTCTTGCTTGGTGAAACAGTGACCATGACATTCTGTATCAAGTCTTCTGGAAGTGAAAATACCGGTGTATAACCATCCTCGTTGAAAGTAATGTCACCATGAATCTCATCGCTCAATAATTTTACATTGTGCTTATTGCATAGCTCAGCAATTTTGCTCAAATCATCCCTTGACCAAATTTTGCCAACAGGGTTATGAGGATTGCAGAGGATCATCAAGGTTGTTAATGGATCAGATAATTTTCTCTCCAAATCTGCAAAATCGATATGATACTTCCCATCATCAAAAACTAAATCATTCGAAAGTACATGGCGACCATTATTTACTATCGAGTTGTAAAAAATATTATATACCGGTGCCTGAACCAAGACGTTATCACCAACTGAACTAATTCTTCTCACAATAGAAGAAATGGCTGGTACAACTCCAGTTACGAACATCATCCAATCTGTTTTTGGTCTAAAGTGATGCTCAGTTTCATACCATTCAGCAACAGCATTAAAGTAATCAGCATGTGGCTCTTCATAACCAAATACAGCTTGATCTGCTTTATTTTTGATTGCCTCAACTATCTCAGGTGCCACTTGAAAATCCATATCGGCGACCCACATTGGCAACTCATTATCGGCTATATCCCATTTCACAGAATCTGTTTTACTTCGATCGATTGTATGTTCAAAATCGTACATTATTTGACCGTCCTTTATAAATTAATCCACTTCATCAATTGTATTAAACACCTTCGAGTCAACTATAAGACAAGTCATCGGTTATACCAAATAATTATGCTATTTAATAGTCCATGACTATTGGTTATAGATTTTCCCAAAAATTATTCTTAAAACTCTGTCTCGTCAATACAGTAAGAGGTTACACAAATACCCTAATTGATCATAATTGTTAAACAAAGTAATTTTAATATTCTTCTAATATTTCTACCAATTAGAAGCTTTTAAGAAGCTTTTATAGTATCATTAGCCCATGAACTAAACACGACTGTTTATTATAAATGAACAAATATTGTTTTATGAAAGGTGGCATATTTCCTTGGAGGAAAAAGAACTAAATAGAAGTCTGTCTTCCAGACAAATGCAAATGATTGCACTTGGTGGAACTATTGGTGTCGGTCTCTTTATGGGATCTGCTTCAACAATCAAGTGGACTGGACCATCCGTACTAGTTGCTTACGCCATTGCCGGACTAATATTGTATATGGTTATGCGGGCGCTAGGAGAAATGATTTACACTGACCCTTCAACAGGCTCATTCGCAAAATTTGGATCTGAATATATCCATCCTGTTATTGGATATTTGACCGCCTGGAGTAACGTCTTCCAATGGCTAGTCGTTGGTATTAGTGAAGTTATCGCCGTGGGGACCTACTTGGAATTCTGGTGGCCTAATTTGCCGCAATGGATTGTTGGTGTTGTCGTCGTGGCGACGTTATGTGTTGCTAACTTAACCTCCGTAAAAGCCTATGGGGAATTGGAATTCTGGTTCTCATTGATCAAAGTTGTTACGATAATTTTCATGATAATCATGGGATTATTGGTTATTTTATTTGGTGTTGGTAACGGCGGTCATCCCGTTGGAATCAGTAACCTCTGGACAAATGGAGGATTCTTTACCGGCGGTCTAAAGGGATTCATCTTCGCACTTTCCATAGTTGTCGCATCTTATCAAGGTATCGAAGTTATTGGTATCACTGCTGGTGAGGCTGAAAATCCTCAAAGCAGTATCGTCCATGCTATCAGAACAATCGTTGGTAGAATCCTGATTTTCTATATCGGTGCTATTTTCGTGATTGTTTCAATTTACCCATGGAATAAATTGGGAACAATGGGTTCACCATTTACTGAAACTTTTGCTAAAGTAGGAATCACCTTCGCTGCTGAAATCATTAACTTCGTTGTTTTGACAGCTGCACTTTCTGGATGTAATTCAGGTATGTTCAGTGCTAGCCGTATGCTTTATACATTAGGTCTACAAAAGAACTTGCCTAAGTCATTCACAAAACTTTCAAAACACGGTGTACCTTATGTGCCAGTTATTACAATTTCACTAGGTATTCTGATCGGTTTGATTTTAAACTTCCTGCTACCAGTATTCTTCCACACACCAAGCGATGTCTTCGTGGTTGTATACAGTTCCAGTGTTCTCCCTGGTATGGTACCTTGGTTTGTAATCTTGTTCAGTGAATTGCACTTTAGACGACTGAACAAAGATAGAATGAAAGACCATCCATTTAAAATGCCGTTTTATCCGATGAGCAATTATTTATCAATCATAGCTCTATTCATAATTTTGATATTCATGTTCCTCAATCCAGAAACAACTGTTTCATTAACAATAGGTGTTGTCTTCTTGCTATTAATGACCTTAATATACTTCATTAAAGAAGGCCGCGAAAAACATAAATCCAAACAAAATTAAATCAAACGTCTACACAGAAATATTTCTATGTAGACGTTTTTATATATAAATATTAGAATTTCATTAAAAACTTTGTTATTTGTCGATTCAAAAGCGTAACATAGAGACATATATTTAGTTAAGGAGCCGTCCTTTATATGGGAATATTTGTCCAGAGTGTTCAAGGAATATTAATCATCATTGGACTGATCGCAGTTGGTTACGTTTTGGCCCGACGTGGTTGGTTCTCTGATGAAGCTACGAGCTTAATCGCTAAGTTGGTTACCCAAGTAGCTTTACCTACCTATATGATCTACACGATCACACACGATTTTACCGCCTCAAAGTTAATAAAACTTTTGCCAGACTTAGTGATACCCGTTTTGTCGATGACAATTTTAATTGGTATCTCTATTTTGATGATTAAAATATTACACGTTAATCCAAAACATAAGGGCTTGTTCTCATCAATGTTCTTTAACTCCAACACAGTCTTCGTTGGTTTGCCAGTCAACATGGCACTATTTGGGACGAAGAGTTTGCCATACGTTTTAGTTTATTACATGGCAAATACAACTTTCTTCTGGACCTTAGGTACTTACTTGATCCAAGTAGATGGTGAACATAAAGGTGATTTTAGTTTAAAGAAAACATTGGGAAAATTATTCTCACCACCTTTATTGGGATTCATCATTGGACTCATTTTGGTATTGTTGAATGTCAACTTACCTGGATTCGTCATGTCAGATTTCCAATACCTAGGTAATCTAACTATCCCATTGTCAATGCTGTTTATTGGTATATCGATTGCCCATGCTGGCCTAACCAATGTCAGCTTTCATAAGGACAATTTGGGAATTCTCTTTGGAAGATTCATCGCTGCTCCTCTAGTTATGGCCGGATTATTCTTATTCATCCCCGGTCCATCACTAATGAAACAAGTCTTCATCATTCAATCGGCAATGCCAGTTATGACTAATGCCCCTGTTGTTGCAAGACTTTACCATGCTGACTCAGATTACGCCGCCATCATGGTTACAGAGACAACTTTGGCAAGTTTGGTCGTAGTGCCTATTTTAATGATGATTATTAAATAACTAGTTGTCGGTCAATAACGATTAAATTACATAAGATTACTTTCAATAGATTGATATAATGATAAAATTGATTTATCAATAACCTAATGAGGTATAAATTAAGCATTATAAATAGACGGACTTCGATAAACTCAAGCCCGTTTTTTTGTATCAAAATTAGGTATATATATTATTGGGGGGATTTACTGTGTCTAGTAACAAGGATTATAAAGTTATTTCAATTCGAGTTCCAAATAATATTTTGACTGCCGCTAAGCGTAATCTAACCGGTCATGGCGCATCTGTTTCTGAGTATGTCCGCCAATCGTTAAGTAAAGCTGCTAATAATGAGTCAGAGTTATTTTCTATTCTGAAAACGACACATGTTATGGGTCCCAATAAGTCAGAAAGCCTTCATTCGGTTAATCAGTGGTGGGAAGATCAGCAATAGACTGCCGATTATGAAGAATAGTTTTCACACATTATTTATAATACGGAGGAACATTATGTTTGATGACACTGAAAAAATTAGAACTATTTCCACAACTGTAACTGAAGAATTAGTTGAGAATGCGAAACTTAATTTGGAAAAACAAGGGCTGACTGTTTCAGAATATATCAATCTTACTTTAATTAAAGCAGCAAATGACGAAGTAAAATATATAAACTTCTTGGATTCATCCGAAGCTTTAAATGCAAAACGAGACGCAGAAAACGGAAAAGTTGAATCTTTCAACTCTGTCGAAGAATGGGAAAAATCATTTAACAATGATTAATATAATTATTGTATTCAAAAAGGTGCTCAAAAATTTAAATTTTGAGCACCCTTTTTTATTCTATTATAATTTCTAGCGTTCAATATACTTTTCAACGCCTGTCTTCAAACGTGAGAGTCCATCTTCTACTCTACTACGTTGAGTGGCCAAGTTGATTCGCATGAATTGGTTACCATTTCCTTGATATGCGGTCCCAGCAGCTAGGTACAATCCAGTTTCGTCACGGATATGCTGTGCTAATTCTCCTGAATCTTTAGTTATTTTGCTACAATCAATCCAGGCTAAATATGTAGCTTCTCCATGTACTACTGACAATTGTGGAATATTCTTTTCAACATAATCATCCAAAAGATCACGGTTATCACAAACATATTGTTTCAAATCGTGCAACCATTCATGTCCCTTGGTATATGCGGCAATGGATCCATTTATTGCTAACACACCGGGTGAAGCTAATCCATCGACTCCTAATCCCTTTTCTAGTCTAGCCTTGATATTGCCGTTTGGCGTGATTGCTGTGGCAGCATGTAGGACAGCCAAGTTGAAGGTCTTACTTGGTGAAACTAGTGAAATACTATTTCCGGTCAAACTCTCATCTAATGAAGCGAATGGAATGTATTCTTTTCCAGGCATAGATAAATCGCCGTGTATCTCATCGGAAATCAGCAATACGTTATTTTCTAAAGTCAGTTGGGCAATTCTTTCCAAATCTGGCTTGGACCAAATATGTCCCGTTGGATTATGAGGATTGCATAAAATCATTGATGTCGTATCTGAATCTTTGAATTTTTCTTCTAAATCTTTCCAATCGATTTCATACTCATCATTAGCAAAACTCAATTCAGAATTAACGATATGGTGGCCATTATTGGTGATAACTTTGAAGAAAGCATTATAGTTAGGTTCCTGTATTAGTACATTATCTCCAACATCAGTCAGATGGCGCAAGATTGATCCAATCGTTGGCACCACTCCAGTTGAGAAGGTCAGCCAGTCTTTTTTTGGCTTAAAATTATGTTCCTTTTCATACCAATATGCGACTGCTTCAAAATATTCATCAGGTATAACTTGATATCCAAAAATACCTTGGGCAACATCCGACTTCATAGCTTCCATTACTTCAGGAACAGTTTGAAAGTCCATATCTGCGACCCACATTGGTAGCTCATTATCTTTTACATCCCATTTAACTGAGTTTGTATTTCGACGATCAATTAATTTATCAAAATCTGTCATATTTAGCATCCCCCAATATTAATTTCTCTCTCAAAGAAATAATATCACTTCAGGGTCATTAATTGTTCAAACAGATTTTATGGGTCCAATTTTACGAGGCACCTTGAGAATCCAACGACACAACATTATTAATAAAGTTGTAATGGTTATGAACCAACCAACTTTGCTGGCAGTGGTATTCCGGTAAGTTACTTTCAATGTTCCAGACTTAAAATTATTTGGTAGTTTTGTAGACACTAATCCATTTTTCTTGATTGCTGGTTTAGTGACTGTCTTGCCAGCGTACTTGGTCGTAACCTGATAGCCTTTGTAGTAAAGCCTTGGCAACATCAATGTCTTTGAACCTTTGATATTATTTACTTTTATGATTGCTTCATGATGGTTATTAGCTGTTATATCAATATCTTGAGTTGTTTCCAAAAGTTTCGGATTAACTTGGAAGTTATTCTTAATCATAAAATTCATGAAGTCTTTCGGTTCATATTCACCCATACTAATGCTTCCAACTGGAATATGTTGTGGCCGAGCCTTAACTTGCTGCATGTTTTGTTTAATTGGATTCATGACCGTTATAACGGCTAAAGCTATCATAAAAACTCCGACTACAGGTAATCTAAATTTGCCCCAATTATGGACGATCTCACCCAAGGCATTCGCTGCTAAGAATGTTAATAATGGAAGAATCATAACATTTAATCGGGTAATCACTTGTAACAAGACTAATGGTTTACATACTTTTACAGCAAATTGAAGCAGATCAGGTGACACAATTAAAGATGCAAATAAAATAATGATGATCAGCGATTGTGGGATTATCTTGTTTTTAGATATGTGTCCCCTTTTCCAAATAAGCTTGAATACGTAATACAGAATGGCAAATAGTAAGAGATATGTTAGAAATTGCCCGTTGGTCGAAATAAATTGTGCAGGATCAAAGACATGATTCTTCATCCAAATCGAGTAGACAATTATTAAATAATTTCCATATCCATCAACTGCCGTACTGTTATATGACTGAACCGTATATTGTTCAACAAATGGCAATAAGAATACAGCCGATAGTCCTAGAAATAATGCCGTTCCTTTGATGAACGAAAAGAAAATTTTGACGTTTTTAAAGATTGGAACCAGGTTCATGATCAAAATCAGTAACGCCGTTACAACAACAATTAAAAACGATAGAATATGTGAAACTAACAGTAAACTGAACGAGATTCCAAACATGATCCAATACTTTGTTTCGCCCTGAACCATTTTGAATACGCTCAAAAGTACCCAAGGAATAATTGCGAGAGCAACTAATTCTCCAGCCGCTGCTCGAATATATATCAAGCTGATAAAATAATAAGAACTCAAATAAATTGGTGCAGAAAAGAATGTTGTCCAACTATTCTGGAACAACTTTTGAGTTGCGACATTGATGCCAACAATACACATAATGACAAAGAATGCTAAGAATAATATGTAAGCCGCATAAGTTGATAATCCTAACAAGTGCAAGATTGCAAATGGATAAAGAAGAAAATTTCCGTAAAAAAATCCCACCCCATATCCAAGTTTATCTAGATATTCGAAACCAATTGGATTAGGAAAGTGACCACTAGCAATATTGGATGCCAAAGTTTTAATTCTTCCCATATGAAAACCGGGATCATAGCCACCAATCACCCCACCTTGAAATACCGGATAAATGACTAAAATAAAAAGTAAAATATCAATAACTATTAATATTCTTTTATCTCGAGTACTCACAACCGATTTCCTCCAATTACGATTATTTTATATATTACAAATTTTCATTTTTTTGATTTATAACATCACATATGACATTTTAACGCAAATATGAACTCATGAGGCTTCAATATCATTAATCAAAACTTTCATAATATATAAATTTTTCAGTTCTCATTAAGAGCCAGTTCCTTAAAATAAGTTTTTGAAGCGCTTTCTTTAATAATGGGAAATGTCTAGACCGTTGGTACACAAGTATTTAATGTTGAAAAAATATTAATGTCTTAATATTACGCTCATTAACATGTGCTATAATTTAACCTTAATCAATTCGCTGGAGAGTTATATATATATGCTTCTAGTTACAGAATGGAGGGGGATTTATGTTCAAATCCCTATTTAGAAGAAAAGACGTTATTGCCGCATTAAAAGAAAAGCCAACTCTGCAACGTACAATGGGACCCATGGATCTCACTATCATGGGTATCGGTGTTATCGTTGGAGCTGGTATTTTTATCACGCCAGGAATCATTGCTGCAAAATATGCTGGTCCCGGTGTAATTTTTACCTATGTTTTAGCTGCACTAGTTTGTGCTGGGGCAGCATTTTGTTACTCGGAGTTTTCATCAACAATTCCTTTATCAGGTAGTGCCTACACTTATGCCTACTCAACTTTTGGGGAAATAATCGCCTGGTTTGTAGGATGGGCATTGCTTTCAGAATATATGTTTACCGGTTCAACTGTTGCAGTCAGCTGGTCTGCCTACTTCCGGAGTTTGCTAGAAGGTTTTGGGATCAAATTACCTGTTGCCTTACAATCAGCACCCGGAACTCCTGGTAATCCCGGCGGACGATTCGACATCGTCGCCTTTATCGTAGTTTTATTGATAACTTTCCTATTATTACAAGGATTAAATGAATCTGTTCGATTAAATACGATTCTAGTTTTTGTAAAATTATTCGTTATCTTCCTATTTGTAATCATCGCATTATTCTATATCAAACCCGCTAACTTCCATCCCTTCTTACCATTCGGAGTTGGAGGTATCGGTAAAGGTGCCTCGGTCGCCTTCTTCGCTTTTGTTGGATTCGATATAATATCCACGGCGAGTGAAGAAGTTAAAAATCCTAAACGAAATATGCCAATTGGTATCATTGCGTCATTATTGATTTGTTCTGCACTATACGCTTTAGTAAGTTTTGCACTTGTAGGTGCAGTCAAATATACTAAACTAAACGTCGCTGATCCCGTTGCTCTCGCTTTGAAATTATTAAATCAAAACTGGGCTGCAGGAGTTATCTCACTAGGTGCCATCATGGGTATGACAACTGTTATGATAGTTGTTATCTACGGTGGAACTCGTCTGATATATTCAATCAGTCGTGATGGATTATTGCCAAAGAATTTACACAAAGTAAATAAGGTCCACGTTCCAACAACAAGTACGATTTTATTTGGTTTACTTTCAGCTTTTGCATCAGCAGTCTTGCCAATCGATAAAATTGCCGAACTAGTAAACGTAGGTACTTTAAATGCCTTCGCCATCACATCGATTGGCGTAATCGCATTACGTAAAAGTAAAAATACTAGAGATTTAGAAACAGCCTTTCAAGTTCCATTCTTCCCAATTTTCCCAATAGTTTCATTCTTAGCTTGTGCTTATCTATTGGCTAATTTACAACTATTTACTTGGGAAATTTTCGGAGTATGGACAACCATTGGACTGATTCTTTACTTCTCATATGGATATCGTAAGAGTTTATTGTCAAAATCAAAGATTTAGGAATATATGTTGTAGTTATAATCACTGAAACAGCATTAATAAGGGGGAAATTCTATGAAGTCACTATTCAATAAAAAAGATGTTACCAGTGACCTTGCAAAAAACGGCGCTGGTCTGACTCGTTCATTGACTGCCAAAGACTTGATAGTCATGGGAGTCGGCGTAATTGTTGGTGCTGGTATTTTTATCACGCCTGGATTGATTGCCGCAAAATATGCTGGACCAGGAGTAATTTTGACTTACCTATTGGCAGCGCTAGTTTGTATCGGGGCAGCCTTTTGTTATTCGGAATTCGCTTCAACAATTCCCCTGGCAGGTAGTGCTTATACATACGCGTACTCAACTTTTGGAGAAATAGTGGCTTGGATCATCGGATGGTCGCTGGTTTCTGAGTATCTATTCGCTGCATCGACCGTTTCAGTAAGTTGGTCCGCCTACTTCCGAAATCTATTGACCGGATTCGGCATTCATTTACCAGCCGCACTACAGTCTTCTGCTGGTACCGCTGGAAATCCCAAAGGTGTTTTTGATATTGTTGCTTTCGTAATTATCTTTTTAGTGACAGTCTTGACCTTGCAAGGTTTAAAACAGTCAGTCAGATTAAATGCCATTATGGTATTTATCAAAATTTTTGTTATCTTATTATTCGTTGTAGTCGCATTATTCTTCTTTAAACCGGCTAACTTCAATCCACTTTTACCATATGGTTGGAGTGGTGTTGGTAAAGGAGCCTCAATCGCCTTCTTCGCCTTCTTAGGATTTGATACAGTTTCGACTGCCAGTGAGGAAGTTAAAAATCCTCGCCGTAATATGCCGATCGGTATCATTGCATCCTTATTGATTGTTTCAATTTTATACGGACTAGTTTCATTCGCCTTAGTTGGTGCCGTAAATTATAAAAAATTGAACGTTGCCGATCCCGTTGCTTTCGCATTGAGAGTCCTTCATCAAGATTGGGCCGCAGGAATCATCTCCCTTGGTGCCGTCTTAGGAATGACAACAGTTCTGATCGTTATCGTTTATGGAGGAACCCGATTGATTTATTCAATCAGTCGTGATGGCCTTTTACCAAAAAATCTAAATAAATTAAATAAAAGCAGCATTCCCGTAGGATCAACAATAATTTTCGGCTTAGTTGCAGGTGTCGTTGGTGCCGTTTTGCCAGTGGATAAAATTACTGAATTAGTTAACGTTGGTACTTTGTTGGCATTCTCTTCAACTTCACTTGGTGTCATGTTCCTACGTCACAGCAAGAATACCAGGGACTTGAAGCCTGCATTTAGAGTCCCACTCTATCCAATTTTTCCAATCATCTCATTCATCGCCTGTGTCTATCTGTTATCACAATTACAAGTTTTCACGTGGAAAATGTTCGGCCTCTGGACTCTATTAGGTTTGATAATCTACTTCACATACGGACGTCGTCACAGTATCGTCGATAACAAATAGAGGTTGACGAGGATACACCATGAATGTACTGTTGAAGCACAGGAGGAAATGCAAATGGCTTATGAAATAAAGCACCTTGACAGTTCTACCGTTACAGGAAAGCAATACAGCCTCGAATTTCCGATCAACCCCGAGTCGGCTGATGATACAGCTGATCTTCAAAAGAAAATTTTACCGACTGATGAAGGAGTGATTCGTGCCATCGTCAAGATAGATAAAAAAGATTCGGATACTTTTCATTATTTAGTAAGCTCGACAGATGGAGATAAAACTTTCGAAATACCCGCTGGTGATTACGCAGTTTCGGAACGTAGTTTTCACTCCATCAGTGATATTACTGGTGCAATTAGTGCCAGCTATGCCGAGATTGAGACTGATAATGATTACGAGATCAGTGAAAACTATAATATTAGTGATATAGATTTCCCTAACCAGCTAGTGGTTATTAGTTTGCCGGTTAAGAAAGGTTAGATTTTTACTTTCGATTCCGAAAGAAATTGATTTCTGGAAGATGTTATATATTTTTTATCCATTAAACTCAAAAAGGACCTGCAAAATAAAATTTGCGGATCCTTTTTTTAATTCATTTCTATCAAAGTCGCACTCCAATAATAATTATTAACGGAAAAACTCTAGATGTAGGGAAGAAATAAATTTTGGCTCAATAGGCCGTTTGTTCTTAGCATCGGAACGATGGTTAGAACAAGACTCGATTTTGAGATTTTCCTGAACTTGGAAAAGCTCAAAACGATGTCGCCTATGTTCCAGCCAAAAAATTTATTTCTTCCCGGAATCGGCAGTAAAACACTAACCCTATTTTCCGTTAAAAACAGCCAAACCACCCGCAGGATTACCCCAATCTGGTGTCTGTGATGTAACAACCAACTTGTCATTTACAAAGGCATTAAGTCCTAGTTGGCTCATCTCACGGCCGTAACCTGATCCTTTAACACCACCAAATGGTAACTCTGGTAATGATACTAAGAATGAGTTTACGAATACCATTCCTGTTTCGATTTTAGCAGCAACGGCTTTACCATGTGCTGGATCTGATGAAAGTACGATTCCACCTAATCCTAATTCTGAATCATTTGCCAAGTCGATAGCTTCTTGATCACTACCTACCTTAAATACTTGAGCAACTGGTCCGAACAATTCATCGTAGAATTCTGGATTATCTTTTGAAATGTCTGTCAAAATTGTTGGTTGGATAAATTGTCCTGGTAAATCAACTGGTGTGTTACCAAAAGCAACTTTTGCTCCACCTTCAATAGCTTTATCAATTTGTCCTTGCAACTTCTTCTTAGCACGTTCGGAATTCATTGGTGCATATGAAGTTGATGGATCCATTGGATCACCTGGCTTCAATTTAGCAAAGGCATCCTTCAACTTAGCCAAAAATTCATCATACAAATTGTCAGCAACGATAAATCTCTTGTTTGATGTACATACTTGTCCGTTGTTATAGATACGAACTCTCCAAGCCAAGTCTACGGCTGTATCCAAGTCGGCGTCAGATAGAACTACAAAGGCATCTGAACCACCTAATTCCATTGAGTTCTTCTTCAAATTTTGTCCAGCAACTGAGGCAACTGATTGGCCACCACGTTTTGAACCTGTCAAAGCAACTCCTTGAACACGTGGATCAGCAATGATGTCACTGACTTGATCATAGCTGGCAAACAAGTTTGTCAAACTACCATCTGGTGCTCCGGCATCTTTAACAATTTTTTCAAATGCTGCGGCTGATCCTGGTGTATTTGATGCGTGTTTCAAAATCATTGGGTTACCAACGATAAAGTTAGGTGCGAATACACGCATAATTTGGTAATAAGGAAAGTTCCAAGGTTCTACCATCATCAAGACACCTGTTGATTGATGAAGAACTTCAGCTGCCCCTGTGGCCATTGTTGAAATTGGTGTTGGTTTCAAAAGATCTGCACCATTATCGGCGTAATAGTCCGCGATGATTGCGCACAATTCTACTTCACCTTTTGATTCTGTCAAAAGTTTACCCATATCAATAGTGGCAATTTTTGCTAATTCATCTTCATTTTCTCTCAAGAGGTCGGCGATTTTATGCAGAGTTTTAGCACGACCTGCAATTGGTTCGTCTCTCCATTGTTTATACAATGCGTGACCTGTACTCAATGCATTTTCAATTTCCTTGGTTGTTGCATCTGGGTATGATTTCACAAGTTCGTTATTGTATGGATTAACTGTTTTATAAGCCATTCTAATTCCTCCTAATATTAAAAAATAAAAATAACACTAGTGTTTAGTTACAAATTAATTGTATCTAAACAGTTTATTATTACAACTATTTCAACTCAAGCGCTTACATTTGTCAACTTAATTATTAGAGAAATATTAGACAAATGAGTCCCTTTCACATGCAGTTTGTGAAAAAACGTTGCCAGCATAACGTTTAATTTGTATAGACCAGCGGAATAATTTTTTTATAATAATTTTATTAAAATCACAAAATTTCTTGAATTTGTCCTGACATTTTCTAATAACAACTTAATCCTAGACCTTCGACTGCACTCTAAGTCAAATGGATATCAAAAAAAGCCTGCAAATTAATTTGCGGGCTTTTCGATAGCTCTGACGATCAAGTCTTCAATTTGAGTTAAATCATGATCAACTTCTTCATCAGTTCTAGGCGATAACAATTTATAATTTTGTAGGAAATATACTATTATCTGCGATGCAATCAAGCGAATGATAGTTGCCATATCCATATCAGTTCTGACTAAATCTGAATTTGCGATGGTCTTTTTGAACGTTTCCAGTACTGAAGGCCCACGTTGTGCAGCCATCTTCAGAAACTTTTCTTTAATATTATCTTTGGTCAAAATTTGAGTAAATAAAATCAACACAACTTCTTTATTAGCAACTAAAAAGTTATAGCGATTCCTAATTGCAAAATGGATCAAATCCTTTAGGGAAGTGTTTTTTTCGCTTAGTTGCTGCTTAAATTCGACGATATATATTGGAATTATATTATTCATAATTGGATCGATGATCCACTCTAGCAAATCTTCTTTAGTCTTAAAATATTTGAATATCGTTGCCTGACTCATGCCTGATTCTTTGGCGATTTCTTGTGTAGAAGTCGCATCAAATCCTTTTTCAGAGAATAGTTTCAAGGCTGCCATAATTACTTTTCTCTTTCCATTAGGCATATCAGCCTGATCGACCCATGATTTAAAATCATTGGCCATTAATTCTTCAGTCAAATAATCATGTCCCTTCTATACTTTACGATAACGTCTTAATCCGTATACATTCAACATTGTTAGTATTACTAGGAAAATAAGTAATGCTCCAATTGGTGCCAATATTTGTCCTAATCCTTCTCCGTTCAAAACAATTGCTGAAGTAGCTTCACCTGAGTATTTCAAAGGCAATATGTATGCCAGATCCTGTACCCAGTGTGCCATTTGATCAAGTGGAATTATTCCAGAGAAGAATACTTGTGGAATTACAATAATCGGAATAAATTGCATCATCTGGAACTCAGATTTTGCAAAAGTGGACATCAGGATACCGAATGCTAATGCGACGATTGCCAGTACCACATTGACCAGTACCATATTCCACATGCTCCCCAGTACTTCTACTTTCAATACATAAACTGTGTATAACACGATGATCAGCGTCTGGACTATAGCCAACAATCCATAACTGATCATGTATCCGAAGACGATTTCTGAACGTCTTACTGGTGTTGCCAATAATCTATCCAGTGTACCAGTTGTACGTTCCTTTAGTAAGGCCATCCCTGATATTAAGAATACGAAAAAGAACACGAAGAATCCCATTAGGATAGGTAAAATTTTATCGAAGAAAGATGTGTCCTTATTACCATAAACATATGAGTTGTGAATCTTTGGCGCTTTTTGCGAGTTCGATTGCATTGACGCCGCTGCTTGAGGATTTGCGGCAGCCATCTTAGTTAATTGTGCTTTTAAGTTTTTAATATTAGTTGCCACCATTGATGACTGAAGAGCCACTTTGGTTGCGGCAGTTTTACTGGCATCAGTGTTAGCGTTCTTTACATAATAGTTACCATTTTTCCGATGAACAATACCATCGGCCTTTTGATCTTTCAAAGCTTTGTTAGCTTTTTGCTCTGTTGAATACTTGGTAACTTTGATGTTTTTCATCTTGTCCATTTGTTTAACCAGACTACTCTGGACGTTAACAGTCGCTATGTTAACATCCGTTGTTGAATTTGTAGTGAAAACAACTTTCATCAAAGTTAGAACTAAAATTGGTGCTAAAAACATCAATGCTAATGTTCTTTTATCTCTGAATAATTCTTTTAAAACACGTTTAGCGATTGCCCATGTTCTTCTCATTTTGATCCTCCGCTTTCAAGAAGACATTTTCGACAGTGTCCTCGTTGTATTTAGCTTTCAAATTAGCTGGTGTATCGTAAGCAATCAACTTACCACCTAAAATCAAAGCAACATCATCAACTAATTCCGCTTCTTCCATAACGTGAGTTGTAACCAAAATAGTTTTCCCATCGTCACGCAAGCTGTGTAGTTCGTCCCAAATCTTACGTCGAAGAGCTGGATCGATACCAACTGTAGGTTCATCAAGGATAAGAACTTCACCATCACCTAAAAGTGCGATGGCCAGTGAAAGCCGACGTTTCATACCGCCCGAATACCCGCTGACACGCTTGTCTAAGTCGTCAACTAAATCAACAACTTTAGTAATATGTTCAATTTGCTCTTTGGCATCCTTTGGATCGACACCCTTCATATCTGCGTAAAACATAAGATTTTCTCTGGCTGATAAGGCGTCATACAAAGCATCCGTTTGAGCCATGTAGCCGATACGGTTTAATAATTTACGATTGGGCATTACCTGACCGAAAACTGTTGCAGTACCTTCTTGAGTTTTTTCCATACCTAAGATAATTTTTATAATTGTTGATTTACCAGCACCTGAAGGTCCGATAAGTCCGATGATCTTTCCTTGTGCGATATCAAAGTCAACATGATTCAAAACTGTTTGATCGCCGAATTTTTTAACTATATTTTTCATAGAAATAATTGGTTTTGTCATGGTATCTCCTTTATGATAGAAGCATTTGAATAAGTGAGTATTTAGTTACTCACTTGATGGTTAAAGAATAATCCCAAACTTGGTTGGGGTCAATAGTTATTCTCAGATTCTGAAGGAATTTGATTGCGGGGCGTAACGTATTAGGTTACCACCAATACAATTACATAGCCCTACTTCATTCTTATTCGTCAGTCATATTCATTGAATTAATACTAACTATCGTGCACCTATAATAAAAAAAGGAAAACTCAAGATAACGAGTTTTCCCATTTTGAAAATATATGATAATCTAAAAAATCATTGTTTTCTAAATCAACCTTAACTTCTGATTCAAATATAGCATTAATATAAATAAACCATTACTAATTATCTTGCTGTATTTCAATTATCCTATCAGTTTTAGAAGCTTCTTCCATGTTATGGGTTACCATAACAATTGTTTTGCCATATTTTTTATTTGTCTCTTTAATAAGTTGAAAAGCTATTTTAGCCATATCTGGATCCAGAGCACCAGTAGGTTCATCGGCTAAAATAATATCACCCGGCTTTAAAATTGTACGGGCTAATGCCACACGTTGCTTTTCCCCACCTGACAATTGATAAACTAATGTATCTTTTTTATCCACTAAGTTAAGCAGGTTTAGAATCATTTCAATACTATGTTCTTTTTCTCTCGACTTAACAAAATGCATTGCCAGCAATAGGTTGTCTTTTACTGTCTTATCTTCAACTAATGCAAATGATTGAAACAAATAATTGATTTCATTTCTACGCAATAAGCTGATCTGATGATTGTTTAATTTAGATAATGCTTTTCCTGACAAAAAAACTTCACCTGAGTCGAAAGATTCTAAAAGTCCAATAATATTTAGAAATGTTGATTTACCAGAACCTGATGGCCCTACTATTGATACAAATTCGCCCTTATTAATTGAAAGATTAAAGTTTTTTAGTATTTTTTGTTCTCCAAAAGCTTTTGAGACATTTTGAAATTCAATAATATCTTTCATAAATTTTCCTTTCTCATTTCTTGATTCCTCGATTTTTAGCGAAAATAAATATTGCCATAAACTCCATAAGTAATTCAATAGGTATGAGAATCAATCCTAAATTAGATCTAAATGTTATTACTGCAAAAAACTTTACTAAGCCAATTATTCCAACTGAAATAATTAATGGCCAATATAGCTGATAAGTCGAAAATCCAAGTATTCCTTTAACGAATAAGCTCTCTGAATTTGATATTGAAAATATCAAGGATATAGTCAATAAAATCAATACAATAGTAAAAATTATAAATACAGTAAGCCCACTGAATAACGCAATAACTGTTCCAAGCTCTCTTTGTAATCCACTTACGTATTTTTGAACTGGTACAAATTCCAACTTATTGTCAATGAGATCAAATTTTTTCAGGATGTTGCTTTTCATATTCCTATTCAGTGCAATTTTATTTTTGAATTTTAACGGGCCTGTTAAAACGTTTGCACGTAAATTTCCGTATTCCAATAGCCCCATGTTATTAGCAGTGGATACCAATATGACTGGACTCCTATCAATATTAGGCTCACCTTTGTCAGTTAACCAAGTAAATATTGGTTGTTGACTTTGATAGTATACAAATTTAATCTTTTTGTCTTGTCCAAAAGTAGTATTGACATCAGTATTATTTAAATCCAGATTTCTTACCCAGGACTTGAAAGTTTCTTTTTCATTCTTCGACCACTGACTAGGAATCAAATACAAGCGTATTCCTGAATAGGCTAGATTTTCATCAGTTTTAGTTATTTGTAAGTTATGATCATTTAAATAATTTGGAGAGAATTTCAACAATGTGAAGGGGGTTACTGGAGTTTCTCGACCCTCACTCTCCCGTATGTTATTCAACACAGAGCTTGAATAGAACTGCCCTGATGCAAGATACACGCCTTTCTTTTCTTCGATAGACTTATACCAATTCCACATCTCAGTATCTAAAACATCATCCTGACCCGAAATTGTTCCTTGATTATTCCCTGCTTCTACAGACTTTAGAGTTTCGTATTCTGAAACTTTGGACCAGTTGGATAACATTGTGCCATTTTGTTTCACAGTATCAATTGGTTTATCTAGTGCAACAGATACAAATACTAATCCAATACTCAAAACCAAATATAAACTTACCGCAAAAATATAAAGTACCTTTTTGGGTAATTTCCCTTTAATTGCATTCAACACATCCACGCCGATAATCATAATTATTGAAACAAGAAGTATACAGATAGTTAGGAAAATATTAAGGAATCCAGATAATAAATAATAATAAATTCCATGTAAATAAATTCCAGATATGGAAATTCCTAGAGCAATACTTATAAGCATTGTAAATATACTAAAATTAAAGAACTCTCCTAATAAACCATAAGCCAACTCTAATTTCCCCCATCCTAAAAGTGATAGGATTCCTAGTTCCTTTAACGAGGAAATCACATAAATGGTTAATAAAATAACCAGAATCAGTAAATCAAGTATAATTAAGCTCAATAAAATTATACCTGTAGTGCCATTATCAATTGAAAATCCAGACTTTTCTTCATGCAGATCTGATACTGATTCACCTGTTATTTTTGACAACCTTTTGAAAAAATTTTTTTGTTGTTGATAATTCAAACCTACAATATTATAGTTACCAAGAATATTATCATTAATGTTATTTTCAAGCTTATCTACATAAATGTTGGGACTAAACAAAATATGAGGAAGTCTCTTTATTGAATTAACTGATCCCGTGTTCTCACCAATAATAGCCTTCGGATTACTATTCTCCGAAAGTCTTACTAAATCATTTTTTTGAATATACGTAATATTGTCGATTGATAGCGCTGAAAATTTATTTTTGTCTCCTCCGATAGACACCCTTATTGTTGGATTCTTATTCTGAGAGACCTCTAAATTCTCTTTTACTATCGCTGCTGGCTGAGATAAAAGAAAATTGGCTGCCTTTTCGTTATTATTTCTTTTTATTTTATTAATATGGACAGTAACCGACGATTTTTCAGTAGAACCATAATTAATAACATTAGTTTGAAGTTTATCTGATAAAAAAAATATCGCCAACAACAAACATAAAACTGCTTGAATGACGATACTTATTTTTATCGAAAGGTTTATTATCTTTCGAATATTCATAAATTTCACTCTCTATCTACAATTCCAATATCCAACTGCATGTCCACTTCCAATCCATTGTTGTGCGTGGGCCGTAACTCCTGGTGTTTTCCATCCAGAAAAGTGTGACATTAGTTATTCCTAATTAATACTGTAACATCTTGTTTATACTACTTCATACTGCATATTCGATATAACTATTTATAATTATTTGTGTTAAACGATGTATAAAACTTGTTAGAATCTAACAAATAATTTTATTCTTGAGGCCAGTATATAAAAAGGCCGAAAATTTTAAAGTTTTCGGCCTTCATTAACTTATACTTTATTGTACTGAATAGTTTGGTGCTTCTTTTGTAATTGTTACATCATGTGGATGTGATTCTTTTAATCCGGCATTTGAAATTTGGATGAATTGGGCATCTTGCAACTCGATCAAGTTGGCTGCTCCAACATATCCCATTCCTGAACGTAAGCCACCTAGTAGTTGATAAATTACGTCGCCAACTGCTCCTTTGGCTGCTACTCGTCCTTCGATTCCTTCGGGAACTAACTTGTTTGCTTCGTTAACTCCACTTTGGAAATATCTGTCGGATGAACCGTGTGACATGGCTGCTAAACTTCCCATTCCACGGTATGTCTTAAAACGACGTCCTTGATAAATTTCAAATTCGCCAGGGGCTTCATCTGTTCCGGCTAACATTGATCCTAGCATAACGGCGTTACCACCGCCTGCTAAGGCTTTGACAATATCACCTGAGTACTTGATACCACCATCAGCAATGATTGTCTTGCCATATTCATGAGCAACACATGCTGCATCATAAACGGCTGTCAGTTGTGGTACACCAACTCCGGCAACGATTCTTGTTGTACAGATTGATCCTGGTCCGATTCCGACTTTAACTACATCGACTCCGGCATCGTACAATGCTCTTGTACCTTCAGCTGTAGCAACATTTCCTGCAATCAAAGTTGCATCTGGAAATTCTTCACGGATTTGTGTAATTTTACGTAACACACCTGATGAATGTCCATGGGCAGTATCAATAATAATTGCATCTGCTCCGGCATCTAGCAAGGCTGTGGCACGTTCAAAGGTATCACTGGTAACACCAACTGCGGCTGCTACTAGCAATCTACCATATTTATCTTTTGCGGCATTAGGAAATTTTTCTACTTTTTCAATATCTTTAATTGTTACTAATCCACCTAGACGACCTTGGCCATCTACTAGTGGAAGTTTTTCGATCTTATACTTTTGAAGAATTTTTTCTGCTTCTTCAAGAGAAGTTCCGACTGGTGCTGTGATCAAGTTTTCTTTTGTCATTACTGTATCGATTTTTACAGAATAATCACTAATAAAACGTAAATCACGGTTAGTAATGATTCCAACTAATTTTAGTTCGTCAGTATTTGAAACGATTGGAACACCACTGATGCGATAAGTGTGCATCAAATCTTCAGCTGCACTAACTGGTGCGTCAACTGTTAGATAAATTGGATCGATGATAACTCCGTTTTCAGAACGTTTTACTTTCAAAACTTCATCAGCTTGTTGCTCAATGCTCATGTTCTTGTGAATGACACCTAGTCCACCTTGGCGGGCCATTGCAATAGCCATTGGAGCTTCGGTAACTGTATCCATACTTGCACTCAAAATTGGTGTGTTCAACTTGATGTTCTTAGCTAGTTGAACTGATAGATCAACCTCATTTGGCAAAACATGACTCTCTGCTGGTACTAATAAAACGTCATCAAACGTGAATCCCTTTTTATCAAATTTTGTATCCCATGCCGACATGAAAAAATTCCTCCTATTTTTATTGCCCATTTTCTGGGTAAAATTTATAGTAATGATAGTTGATTTTAGTGGTCTAGTCAATTATAAAACTTGCTAAAATTGCCCAAAACACCGCGTTTAACTTAATAGATTGCCGTTCAAAAAAATTTAAAGTAAAATATAGTAGAAGACACCAAGCAAACCCAACCAGGCGGTTTGCTTTTTTTCTTTGTGGAGGTGAAGCCATGACAAAAAGTTGGCTAGAAATATTTATCGGGGCAATACTAGAAGTTGTCTGGGTTTCCGCAATGAAACACAATCACTCTATCGGCTCATTTGTACTCGTCATTGCAATACTTATATTGAGCTTTTATTTGATGATAGATGCGAGCAAAAACATCCCTGCCGGGACGACATATGCAGTTTATGTCGGATTAGGATCATTATTTGTTGTGATTGCAGGCGTGTTGGTTTACCACGAAGCATTTAGTTGGGAAAAACTTATCTTCATTATATTGTTGACAGTCGGCGTAGTTGGTTTGAAATTTGTGACTGACTATGAAGAAAGGCGGGCAAAATAATGGATTGGATATTTTTGATTTTAGCAGGATTAGGTGAAATGGCTGGTGTTACTTCATTAGGCTTTTATTCTAATAAGAAACACATAATGGCGTTAGTAGCACTGATCGTCTCATTTACATTCAGTTTCACCTTTCTTTACTTAGCATTACAAACAATTCCAATGTCGATAGGTTATTCGATCTGGACTGGTATTGGAGCAGCCGGTGGTGCTATTACTAATATGTGGCTATTTGGCGAATCAAGAAGTTGGATACGATTCTTCTTCATTTTTTTGATCATCTTCGCTGTGATCGGATTGAAGTTCTCAAATTAGCTACCTTATTAATTTTTGAATTTATATAAAACAGTTTTTTTCTAGTTAATATAATAGGAAAAACTGTTTTTTATTTTGCCTATCTTTGTGATTCATTATTTATAACTGATAATTAATCTCGAGATAATTTGTGTTTGCACCAAAATATAGTTTGCTTGATAACATTATTATCAATTTACTTCGTTTAAAAATAATACTTAATTATCGTAATTCGATATATACAGTTAGGAAACTACTATATTTCTGAAATTTGTTAAATTCATTTTCTTTAGTTAGCTAACAATAATTATTTAACTATAGAACTCCTATTCCAAATATATCCTCTCAATATACCAATATCGTTGGTTGCTTATTTCGAAAAATAACGGTTCATAAAAATCAATTTATAACCGGTTTTATAGTACCTTACATAACTTTGACATATGCTGTTACGGCTATTGTATGAGGTGTATTTTCCGTTTATATTTTTACTATGTCCTTAAAACAGATACAGGCAAAAATTTAAATATTTAGGGGAATATTGATGAATAAAGTAAAACCAATCACACTAGCTGGAGTAATTTTTTCCAGTCTAATGATCGGCACAACTATCACCACACCGGTCTTGACTTTCGCTGCCACACTCAACTCGCAATATATGGAATACGTGGACAACACGATCGTTTACAGTGTTGAAGGCACAAATCATGTTGTAACGACACAAAGGGTCCATGGAGTACGTGGATATAAGTGGGCGCTCGAAATCCCTTCAGGATACTCACTTGCGTCATCACAACCAAACTACATTACTTTGGATGCCAACAACTCACGTCTATTCGTTAAATTAGCAGAAGCTGATAAATCTCACATCGAAACAAAGATAAACTATATAGATTCTGACACAAATCAAGTTTTCCAGACTGAAATATTACGTGGTCACGAAGGGCAATCTATAACTTTAAATGTTCCTGATTTATACATCTGTGCCAATCCCAACGACAGTCAATACACTCTGATCAAGGGACCTACTAGTCGAGATGTCTATGTAAAACGCGCACCTTTGGCAAAAAATGAGGTCACAAATACAATTCATTACCGTATTGCCAACTCAACTGGATCATATCTGGTGACTAAACTGGTAACCGGCAAAATTGGCGAGAGAGTTTCCGTCGAAGTTCCAGACGGGTATAAATTGAAGTTTCACGAAAGTTCAGTTTATTTATTGCAATATGATGGTGCCATTCAAATAATCGATATAGTTAAAGACGATAATGCTGTTTCGACAGAATTAACTTTTGTTGAAGAAGGCACTAATGAAGTAGTGGGTCATTACAAATTAACTGGTAGTTTTGGCCAAACATTAAACGTTGATTATCCAACTGGTTACTCACCCGTTAACGATTCTGATTCTGTTTTCACGCTTATCAAAGGTCAGGCTAATAGAACAATCCTTGTTAAAGCTAGTAATGATGGCATTAATCTTTCTTCATTTAAATCTACGGTGATGGTAAAAAGTAAGCAAACTGCTAATTTATACGGTAAAACTGGTAAATTAAAAGCTTTTCGTTCACTCGCCGGAAATACTGATTGGTTGACCGATAAAAAAGCTACCATTAATGGTCAAACTTATTATCGCGTTTCTTCAGATGAGTTTGTTAAAGCTAGTGATGTTTTAGAATACACTTCATCTGTCGGAACTATTAATGCTAGTTCGGGTGATGTGAAGCCTCTATATAACTCAGAAGGCAAACGAAGTACTCGATCTGTTGCGCCAAATACAGCTTGGTATACTGATAAATATGCAATTATCAACGGTCAAAAAATGTTTAGAATTTCAACCAATGAATGGATCAAAGCTTCGGATATTAGTTAATTTAAACAGAAAAAAAGCAGGACAATTGTCCTGCTTTTCGTATATACAAAAATATGTTAGTTCTCTTCCCACATTTAATTATGAACGAAAATTGGATGAAGTACAAGACTGTTATTTGAAGAGAATACGTAATAACATAGGATACCTAATAAGGGGGTATTCGCATGTCTGACAAAACATTTCAAGCCGAACAAAATCATCTCCAAGAAGTTTATGACACGTTACAGTCCACTTTTGAATTGATCGACAAATCTCTTAAGGAAAACGCCAAGACTGCCCGAGAATTCAAACAAGATTCCGGTAAAAGGACGGCCCTCAACTTTGACAGTTACGCCGACAATCTTGATACCTTCGCAGCTATGGAAACCATGAACAAACAAATCGATTACTACAACCTTAAGCAGGAGCAAATGGAAACTACTAAAAATAAAATAACTCGCTTCCTTCCCGCTCCATATTTTGCTCGTATCGATTTGAAATATCCTGATGAGTCTCAAGAAATTCCCTTCTACATTGGTTCAGCCGGATTTTCTCCAACTCCAGAAGATCCAATGA
Source organism: Companilactobacillus mishanensis (assembly GCF_003946505.1). Classification (GTDB taxonomy): domain Bacteria; phylum Bacillota; class Bacilli; order Lactobacillales; family Lactobacillaceae; genus Companilactobacillus; species Companilactobacillus mishanensis. Next base: position 82,287 of record NZ_RHON01000003.1, read on the forward strand.
TTCTCGACTGGCGCTCACCGATTGCTGATTTATACTACAACAATAAAATGGGACAAACATCCTATCTGGCAAATAATCGAGACGTTGAAGTTTCGGTGGACACTCGTCGGCAATTTTTGTTACACCAAAATAAGCTCGATGATATCTTTGATTCAGATGTAGCGATTCAAGATCCACTGTTAGTCAAAACTTTACAGGAAAATAAAAGTAATCAAATGGGGTCGATCACAGCCACCATTCAAAGTGAACAAAATGTAATTATCCGAGACACCGATAGCCAAGCGTTACTAGTGAATGGGATTGCTGGAAGTGGTAAGACATCGGTCGTCCTACAACGTATAGCTTATTTGCTATACCGTTATCGAGAAAATCTTGTCGCTGATGATGTCTTATTATTGACGCCAAACTGCCTTTTCACAACTTATATCAATCGTGTTTTACCAAGCTTAGGTGAAGAATCGCCTCGACAAATGACCTTCCAACAATTGTTGGATCAATTTGTTGATACTAAAACTGAATTTGAAGGTAATCGAAGCCATGTCGAATTGCTTTCGCAAGAATTACCTAAACTAGAATTAGATACCAACAATTTCCGAAATATTAAGCTAAATGGAAAGTTACTTTTTGGAAAAACTACTATTAAGAAGTATTTTGACCAAACTCCTAAGACCCTCACATTAAAAAAACGTCTGACTGCCCTAACTTCCACACTAATATCAATTTTGGAAAACACCATCCAACGCGATTCACTTTCTGATGAAAAACAAGCTGAATTAAGTGAATTGACAGAATCTCAGCAGGAAAAGATATTCGGTAAGACAATCACTCCCAGCTCGGACAAACAAGTCCAACAAGCGACCAAGTTGATGCTTCAATGGCAATTTCGCAAAGTAAGTAAAGTTTTGAGTAATATGAGCTGGTTAAATCTTCCAACTATCGTCGATAATTTAACAAAGACAAATACAAAAAATAAATTGGATTATGCATATGCAAATCTATATTTAAAGAATCTAACTAACAAATCTCTAAGATTCGTAATGATCGATGAAATTCAAGATTACAGTCTCGACCAAATAAAATTTCTTATCTCCGCATATCCAAAAGCTTCGTGGACATTGGTCGGCGACGAGTTTCAATCAATTCAAGATTCCAAGACACCGCTAACCTTTGATCAGTTAAAAAAGGTGTTCGAAGCTCATTCGATTAAAGTTAAACAGCGTGACCTAGTAACGAGTTATCGTTCAAGTGGTCCGATAACGAAAACTTTTGTCAGTTATGGATCCCCTGAGCTAATTAATAAAGTCAAAATAATTCAGACCAATGGAGAAAATCCACAATTATTCCAAAGTTCAGATGAAGACGAACTTTTTGAGAATATTAAATCTCAGATCGAACAATTTTCTCTAAATAAATTGTCTGCAATTATTACATCTGAAACAAAAGAGTCACAAAATATTGTTAAATATCTGGATAATCCGAACATTATGGTCGCAAGTGACCGTAGCAACTTACCTGAAAAAGGAATCGTCGTTCTTCCGCTGACTTTGGCCAAAGGTTTGGAGTTCGATAATGTAATAATTGCAAACGTTAACAATTCTTACTACACCGGTAAAGTTGGAAGCAATCGACTTTACACCGCCTTTTCTCGTGCCTCTAAAAAATTATTTATTAATAGTATCGATAAATTTAAACCAAACTATAACTTTAACTAAAATTCAATTAATTGATAATTATTTTTTTGTATTCAAAATTTAATATTCATGTCATGGTTTAGAAACTGTATTAATACTATTATTAAAGACGAAATATCGATATAACAACTGAGGGTTATATTCGGATTTTAGAGGAGGATTACGACATGAAAAAATCAAAAAGCATTTTGGTAACTAGCGCCGTCGTAGCTAGTCTTGCTTTGGGAACAGTCTCTACTGCGGTTACATCACAGACATCCCAAGCATCAATCATTGACAATATTCAAAATATCTTTAGTGGTGCTGGTTCTGGCATTTCAACAACAGGTGGAATTGATGTTAAATCATTGAAGACAATCACACTTCCTGCAGGTGCAGATCCTAATGATTCCACAACCATTGAAGCTGCTATTGGGGGAACACCAACCTTTTATGGCATGATTCCTGCAAAAGTAACTAGTGTTGATGATAAGGGTGATGGTACGGGTACAATTCATTTTGGCCCTGACTTTGATAATTTAGGTTCAATTGGTAAGGCACTTCAAGGTATTAGCGGAATTGTCTTGAATGCAGAAGTAGACTATAAGACTGCTTCATCGATTACATTTGCAAATGGAGCAACTTCATTAAATACTAAAAAGGGTGACAAAATTAGTTTGAAGGACGATCAAACTCTTTACAAAATGTCCGATCCTAATGCTACTGCTACACTAATCAGCGATGGTGGTTTCAACTACGCATATCCTGGTACATACAGCATCACTGTCCAAGCTGTTAACGATTCAACAAAGAGTGAAGAAACTACTTTGACTGTTAACGTTCTTGACGCAACTATTCAAAACGCTAACCAAACTGTTCTTCAAGGTTCAGATTGGAGCAGCTCAAACAAAGCTACTGCTCAAGATTCACTTGGACAAGCTCTTGATCTAACTAGTTCAAATGTAAATACAAGTAAAGTTGGTTCACAAAATGTTACCTATACAGGTGTAGATCCTTCATTAGGTGCTGATGGCGAACCTATCACATTTACATTTACTGGTACTGTTAACGTTGTTAAGGCTGATGCCAATCTAACTGTTAACTTCCAAGACGCTTCAACTAGCCAAATTGTTGACACTACAACACTTACTGGTGCTAGCGGTCAATCTGTTGACATCACAGCTCCATCAGGCTATGACCTTGTAAACAGCTCTGACAGCTCTGTTACATTGCAAAAAGGTTCTAACGCTAAAACTGTTCAAGTTATCAAATCTGGTTCATCAGTTGCCACTCCATTTTCAGGAACAATCGCTACATTCCCTAATGGGGGTGTAGTTCCTCTATACAATGGTGAAGGTACACAATCTACACGTTCACTTGGTGCGGACTCAGCTTGGCAATCAGACCAAACTAAGACTATCAACGGTGAAAAATACTACCGTGTATCAACTGACGAATGGGTAAAAGCCTCACAAGTTTACGAATATTCTGGACAAAACCGTTCAATCACTACTAACTCTGGTGCAGTCAAAGCCTTGTACGCAACAGACGGATCAAGATCAAATAGATCACTTGCTCCAGGTAGCGCATGGTTTACAGATAAGTTAGCAAACATCAACGGAACACAAATGTACCGTGTTTCAACTAACGAATGGGTTGCTGCTTCAGACGTAAATTAAACTTTAATATTATAAGTCGATATCTCAAATGAGGTATTGGCTTTTTTTATTTTCAAAATTTTAAAATGATATATTTAGAATTTTGCTCCAGATTCACTATTTTGTCTTATTCCCGTCATAATGGTATTATTGGTATCAACCATTTTAGGGGGGATTTATATGGAAAAATTAGTACGTAATAAAATCCCAAATATCGTTGGGGATAAAGCAGAATTTGAAACTTTATCGAATGAAAAATATCGCATAGTTTTGAGAGACAAACTTGTTGAGGAAGCAAAGGAAGTAAAAAAAGCCGACTCACGTGCCAATCTAGTTGAAGAATTAGGGGACCTAGAAGAAGTAATGCGTGCAATTTTGGACGACGCATCTATCACTTATGAAGAAATGGATAGCATTCGCCAATCAAAAAATACTCAAAAGGGAAACTTCTCAGAAAAAATCGTTATGATAACTGATGATGATCCCCAAACTGCTTAGTTCTTAAATTTGAATTAGGCTATTCTTATACATATAACTGTAGATTGTGAAATTTCACAAAACAGTTTATCATTAAATATAATTACATTTGGAGGATATTTATATGGATTTAGTTGCCCTATTTATCGTTGCACTTATTGCAATTGAACACGTTGGAATCGGAGCATTCGAAATTTTTGGAAATACTCAAGCACAAGCCAAAGCATTCGATATGCCTGAAGACTTCGTTTCTCAAAAGAACGCCAAAACTGCATTAGCTAACCAAGGAATCTACAACGCAATGCTAGGAATCTTGACACTAGTATTTATCTTGATTTTCCCAATCGGAATTTTAAGAGTTATTCTCACATTGATGATGCTATTTATCGTTATCGTAGCCATTTTTGGAGGATTCACAGTAACCAAAAAAATTCTTTTAATGCAAGGACTACCTGCCTTAATTGGATTGATCTTAGTATTTTTCTTCTATCGTTAAAATAAATAATGGACAAGCTGATTTTTAAACTATAATAAAGTAATACTTTATTTAGAATGGATACAATTTGATGAAAAAAGATTCATTATTAAAAAGTTCGCTTTGGATTTCGTTAAGTGGAATCTTTTCAAGAGTTTTAGCTGTTGTTTACATTATTCCTTGGAATATTTGGATCGGTGCCGGAGCAGGACTAGCATACGTCACTGTTGCCAACGCTATATACGCCAAGGTTTATAACATATACAATCTATTCTTGATAATCGCCACTGCCGGAATTCCATCGGCAATTTCAAAAGAAGTCGCGGCCCAGAATTCAATTGGGCAATATGACCAAAGTGAAAAAATACTGAAGAAATATAGTATCTACATGACACTTATCGGTGTCGTTTTGGCTGCTATTATGTTTTTCGGAGCAAAATACGTTTCGATAATATTTGCAGCAGGTGATACTCGTGTTATCACACCAATAAAATATTTGAGTATCGCTCTGTTAGTCATCCCCGCATTGGGTATTTTAAGAGGATATATTCAAGGATATGCTTTGATTTCGCTATCTGCTTTTTCACAGGTTATTGAACAAATTGCCCGTGTTGCCTACATGTTGTATACGACCTATACAATCATGATCATCAGTAAAGGTAGCTACCTGGATGCCATCAATCAGTCAACGTTAGCTTCGTTTATTGGTGCCACATTGGCATACATTTTCTTACTTTGGATTCGTCACCGTGCTCGCAAGAATCTTCCTGAAACAAAGGTTACAGATGAGGCATTAAGACCTCAAATAAGTTTCAATGGAATGCTTAAATCAGCTATTCCATTCTTACTGGTAGATACAATAATGGTTGTTTTACAACTATTTGATCAAACAACTTTCTCATGGATTTATGAATTCATCCTACACGCAAGTAAACATACGATTGATAATCTATTCGGTATGTTTGGATTCCAGGCTAACAAACTTATCATGGTTTTAGTTTCATTGGCCATTTCAGTTTCCGCATCTATCATTCCTGCCCTTTCAGCATTGATAAGTCGTAAATCAGAGAAAAAACAAATTCAAAACTTGATGAGAAATATCGTTGAGTTTACGATTTTCATTATTTTACCTGCCACTTTCGGTATGATTGCTATTAGTCGTCAACTTTGGACTCTGTTTTATGTTCCAAGTTTCCAAGGGACTTACATTCTTATTGTTTCTTGTGCTGAAGCTATTTTCTACTGCATCTTCATGATCCTAGAAAACATCTTACAGGTCACACATCACGTTAAAAAATCGATGTATTACCTCGGTATAGCTTATTTGATTAAGATGGTTCTACAACTCCCATTAACAGTTTACTTAGCTGCTTATGGTCCACTATTAGCTTCAACTATTGCATTCATGGTTATGGGACATTTTGCTTTCAGACTATTGAATAAAGAATACGATATCGTCGATAAAGCCTTAGGCAAACGTTTGATAATCGTTGCCGTAAATAGTTTGATCATGTTAGTTCTAGTCGGTGCATCAGTCTTCGGAATTACCTTTATGATTTCTGATGCTGGTAAAGTTGGTTCTGGTATTGTATTAACGATTGGTGCCGTCATCGGAATCATAGTTTACGCTCTGTTAAGTTACAAAACTGGAGCACTACAAATTCTCAAAAAGATCCGTAACACAGAAATTTACTAAAATAAGCCACATGGCTTATTTTTTTTACAAGTTGACGGCAAAATATCACAATGTTAATCTTTTATTATTTCAAAGGTCAATAATCAGGAGGAAGAAAATTTGCTAGTAGGTAGTATAGAAGCCGGTGGGACAAAGTTTGTCTGTGCTGTTGGTGATGAAGATTATCGTATTAAAGACAGTGTGCATTTCCCAACAACAACGCCAGAGGAAACTCTCCGCAAAACTATTGATTACTTCAAGAAATTCGATGTTGAAGCAATTGGTATCGCATCATTTGGTCCAATCGAATTAAGAAAAAACTCTCCAAAATATGGTTACATTACAAAGACTCCCAAGCCAAATTGGGAAAATACTGATTTCGTGGGAACTCTCAAAAAGGAATTAAATGTACCAATGTTTTGGACAACTGACGTTAACGGCTCTGCCTACGGTGAATACGTTATGTCGACTCTTTCAAACGAAAAAATTGAATCACTAGTTTATTACACTATCGGAACTGGTGTCGGTGGTGGAGCTATCAAGAACGGCGAATTCGTCGGTACTGTTGGACATCCAGAAATGGGACATACGTTACTAAAACGCCATCCTGACGATTTAGATTTCAAAGGTATCTGTCCATTCCATGGTGACTGTCTAGAAGGCCTAGTAGCTGGACCAACATTCGACGCTCGTCTTGGTAAACCTGGTAAAGATGTACCCCAATCAGATCATGTTTGGGACATTATGGCCTATTACGTTGCCCAAGCAGCACTTCAAGTTACATTGATCCTTCGTCCAGATAAAGTTGTTTTCGGTGGTGGAGTTGTCAGTGAACCATTCCTAGACAAAGTACGTGCACAATTCAAAGAACTACTTAACGGTTACGTCGAAGTTGGCGATTTGAAGAAGTACATCACTATGCCATTGGTAAAAGACAATGGCTCAGCAACATTAGGCGATTTTGCTTTAGCAATACGCGAACTACAAGAATAATTCAGAGCGAAAAATAAAACGGTAGCCTCTGAGCATTTAGGTAAGCACACAAAAAGGAGATCTCAATCGAGGTCTCCTTTTGTGTATTCATAATAAATTCTAAATAATAAATGTGTTTACTTTAGGATTCATCATGCTTCTGTCATAACGTCCTGTTAGTAAGTATGGCATTGTCTTCTTTGCGTCAACATCAGCCAACTTCAATGTGTTGTGCATTACTGATGTATCAACGTGATACCATGCTGCTCCAAGTGGTTTCAATACTTTTAATTCACCAAATGGATCATCGTCTGATGAGTTCAATTTGATGCTTAATTTTCCTGGTTCAAAGCTATCTGTAACTGTTGTACTCTGTGTTGCAACTAATTTTACATTTGAGAAGACATTGCTTCCGTCTTCTACTTGATCCATGTCCCATGTATAGAAGAAACTGCTTGTTTCAGCTTGTGAGTTTAGAACTGATTGAGCATCGAATACTTGATGTGCCAAATCTGGTTCGTTGTAGTCACCTTTCTCCCATGATAATTCCATCAATCTTGTTCCGTGACGTTCAACAATTGCTGTAGCTGAATTATCATTTCTTCTGATTTCAAATTTATCTGCCAATTTCTTAGGGATACCGGCACCTTCACGTCCGGCTATAACTCCCTCTTCAGCACCTGGTCCATGCAACATTAAGTTGAATGGATAAGCTCCGATCATTTTGTCATCATAATTTGCCAATACATATAATACAGCTTCCATATATGCTCGACCAAAACTAGGTTTACCCATTTGAACTGTATATCCACAAATTACTGGGGCAACTAATTTCAAAGGCTTTGGTAATAGCTTCTTCAAAACTTTCTCTGGTGCTGCATATGCGAACATTATACCTTCCTGGTCATTCATTGATGGCAGCGTTAAGAAGTTCTTTACATCATCATCTGGTACTAAAAAACTTGCCATTTGTCATACCTCCTTTACATTAAACCATCCATAACGTGTACATCTGGCTTGTCTCCATTTACGATACGTTTTACACGATCACCGATCATTGTGTTAAATACTGGGTGAGTCAAGATATAGAATTCTTCATCTTCCAAAGCTTGAAATACTGTCAAAGCAATTGAATCAATCGGCATACCATTCTTGATAACAAATTCAGATACTTGTTGTCCGCCTTTAAAGACATCACTTGTGTAATATGGATCACTCGTGTCAGTGTATTGAGCTGGTCTATGTGATTCAGTATGATACAGATCTGTCTGAACGAATCCTGGGCACATTACGTGCATTTCAATATCAGCACCCAGACGTTGTAAGTCATATGCTGTAGCTTCTGTCATACCGACACTGGCAAATTTGCTTGCGTGATAGGCTGGCATTCCCGGTGTATCGATCAATCCCGCAATGGAAGCAACGTTCAAAATTGCGCCATGTGTCTTTTGTTTCAACATAATAGGAATGACTTTTTGCATTGCATAAACTTGACTCATCAAGTTAACGTGCATGATCCATTCCCAGTCACGGCTTGGTAATTGCCATACAGTTCCTGGTAATGCGATACCGGCATCATTGATCAACAAATCGATTTGATTGAATCTCTTCATTGCTTGATCAATTGCAGCATCAACATCTTCTTCTTTTGTAACGTCACCTGGGATCATCTCAACTTGAGCGCCCATGGCAGCAATTTCCTTATAAACACGTTTCAAAGCTGGTTCATCAATATCTACTAATGCCAATTTCATCCCTCTGCGGGCACCTTCTTTGGCAATTTCTGTACCAAATCCGTGGGCAGCACCAGTGATGAACATTACTTTATCTTTAAATTCTTTCATTCTGTTACCTCTCCTTCCCTAGTTTTAACTGAAACTGGTCCGAAAATATAAGCTTTTGTGTAACCATCTTTCATAGCGTCAGCGATTTGACCGCTTGAACTTGCATCACCAATCAATTTAGTCTGATCAAATGCTTCTACAAATGGTTCTGTACCAGTTGCATCTGGTTTTACACCAAGTGAAAGTACAACTGTGTCAGCAGGAACTGATTTCATTGAGTGATCAATACTATTAAGAATCTTGATACCTTGGTCGCTAGCACCGATCATTTGCTCGTTTGTCATAATTGTTGGAGCTGGATCCATCTTCTTCAATCTATTCATTTCATCCATCAATAGAGTAGGATTCATTCCTGGTCCAACTGATTTAAGTTTTTCAACGATTGTTACTTCATGACCTTCACCGATCAATTTTTCAGCGGTTTCGAGTCCTGTCATTCCTGAACCTACAACAACTGCTTTGCCTTTAACATCAGCCTTGCCAGCTAAGTAGTCTTCTGCAGTAACAACAGTATTTCCATCCATTCCTGGTAACATTGGAATAATTGGTTTAGCACCAGCAGCAATAAATACGCCAACTGGATCAAGTTTTTGAACAGCTTCGACTGTAGCTTTTTCATTCAAATGAACGTCGATATTTTCTCTCTTCTCAACTTGGTTGATCAAATGGTCTCTAAATAATTCAATCTTGTCTTTGAATGGAGGAACAATAGCAATATTAAGAGTTCCACCTAATTGATCTTGGTTATCGAACAATGTAACTTTGTAGCCACGATCAGCAAGTGTCTTGGAAGCTTCCATACCACCAGGTCCACCACCGATAACTACTACATTTTGACCATTTCCGTCTTTAGCAAGTGATGAGAATTCGCGTTCTCTACCCATTCTTGGGTTAACTGCACAGATGGCATGTTTACCTTCACTAAGAGCCTGGAAGCAAAGTAGGCATCCGATACATGTCGTAATTTGATCTGATTGACCAGTTCTTGCTTTGTATGACCATGCTGGATCTGCCAAACTAGCTCTGGCAATTCCGATGAAGTCTGAAGCATCTGATTCCAATAATTCTTCAGCGAATTCTGGAGTCTTGATGTTATCAACAGCGATAACTGGAACAGAAACATTTTTCTTGATTTGAGTTGAAAGATTTCTCTTCCATCCTTGTGGATATGATCCTGGTTCAATAATTGTTGGAGCACTTTCGTAGATACCACTTGAAACGTTGATAGCATCTGCACCGTAGCTCTCAATAGTACGAGCAATTTTTACAGAATCTTCAATCTTAAGTCCGCCATCAACGAATTCATCAGCTGAAATACGAACACTAACTGGGTAATCTTGACCGTTCATATATTTGATTCCGGCAATAATTTCTTGAAGAATTCTCAAACGATTGTGGAAACTGCCACCATATCTGTCCGTACGATGGTTTGAATAAGGTGACAAGAATTGGTTGATCAAGTATCCGTGAGCAGCATGGATCTCAACACCATCAATGCCACCAGCTTTAGCAATAACGGCACCTTTGATGAATTTCTTGACCATATCGCCAACTTCTTCAGTTGTCATTGCACGAGGTGTTTGACCAACGAATTTGTCAGCAATTGCTGAAGGAGCAATCATCTTTTGGCCACCGATCAAGTCTTCACTAGTTTCACGACCTGGATGATGTAATTGTACAAAAATTTTACAATCATACTTATGTACTGTATCTGATAATCTCTGAAGTTGAGGGATAACTTTGGGGTCAGTAACTGCCAATTGCTTGTAAGTTCCAACACCTGTGTCATCATCAACACGTGTGATTTCGGTAATGATCAAGCCTACTCCACCACGCGCACGTTCCTCATAATAACGAATCATATCATCACTAGCTTCACCATTTAGCTTGGCTAATGACACTCCAATGGCCGGCATGACAACTCTATTTTTTAAAGTTAATTTACCAATACGACCACTTGTGAACATTTTTTTAAATTGGTTCATTTAAACTACCTCCTTGTCATGAATGCGATTTCATCACTGTCTTTACAATACATTTGGCCAAAGGTATTATAAAGATACTTACTGAACAAGGATTTATAGTCATGACTGTGCAGTTTGCACAATATTCTTGTCCGACAACGACTCTCACTGTTCAAAAAAAAATTAAAATAGTGAAATCTTTATCAAGGAGAGTAACTAAAATGAAGCTGAGCGAGCTAATAAGCCTGTTATCACACCATTTCATCATTGGTCACGTAAAGATCGACACCGAGACTGATATCAATAAAATCCAGATCAAACCTAAGCAAATTAGCGTTACGGATCCTGGGATTCTTTATATTGGTCGTAATCAAGTAGAAGGCGGACCACTTGAGCTGTTAAATTATACTAACAATATCGAAAATTCTGCCGTGGTTCTCTGTCCTTGTCAGGTCAACCAGTCTGACAGTGTGTTAGCGAACGAACCATTGATCCAAATTTTTAACCAGGCCAATACCATTTTGGAAAACGACCAAAATACTTCGTCAGTTATCGCCAATTTAGCAATGAATGCCGTAACGGATGACTTACAAACAAGCATCAACCGTGCTGCTGAGACTGTGCATAATTCACTGTTGATAATTGACCCCAATTATCAAGTATTGTTGCATTCAACTGAATTCGGCTTCTCTGACCCTCTGTGGAGTCAAATCATAAATCAGGGTTACTGTAGCTATGACTTCATTGCCGCCGTTAAACACATAATTAGAACTCAATCGGACAGTAATTTAGCCGTCTACGATGTTCCCTGTCCCAAATCACCATATCATCGTCGAGTCACCAACCTTTATAACAAAGGAAAGCTATTGGGATTCATGCTGATGTTCGATGATCACACACCGTTCGCCGATAACACTTCAAAAATTTTGCCAAAAGTCGGTCAAATATTGGCTGGGGAACTTGTGCGTAACCACGTGGCCGCCCCAACAGAAAACAACCGAGATAGACTTTTAAACACCTTATTAACAGAACAGCAAACTCAAAACTTTCGAAACATCTTTGCCGCACAGCACATGGAATTACCGAAGACAATGGTAGTTTTAACCTGTTTACCACTAAATAAGCAGCCATTGAATGGCGTGCAACAACAAGTAAAACGACATTTGAGCATGCAATTCCCAGATACACTGTCCACAACTTATCAACATCATCTATTAGCGTTAGTGCCACTGACACTGACCCAATATCACAGCCATCAATTCCAGCAACTACTAGAACAAATAGCTAAAGATACCAGATGTAAAATTTTCGTCTCAACATTCTACAACAATCCAAGCGACACAAAAGCCGCCTTCGTAGTCTGCAAAATAACTATGAAATTATCACAATCACCAGAACCAGTTATATTCTGTGAAGACCAATACTTCGATTTAATGTTAGCCAGAATAAACCACGACGCAATCTTGCCATTCTTCATAGATCCAACAATCCAAACATTGCAGAATTACGATGTGGAAAACGAAACAGAATTGTTAACAACCTTATTAACATACCTACAACAAGACGGAAACCTATCCCACACAGCCGATACACTCTACATACACCGCAACACATTGCACAACCGACTAGAAAGAATAAACGAATTGACCGCAATAGATTTAAAAGACGCCAATACCAGATTCAAACTACTGTGCAGTTTTAAGATAAAAGAGTATGTACATTAATAGAACACAAAAAAAAAGAGCAGAAAATTCTGCTCTTTTTGTATGTAAATTTTTTCTAGCCTATCACAGATTCTATATATTAGTATCCACACTAAATCCAAAATAAAATATGCATACCCATTAATAAGTAAATTAAAGCATCTGCTGAACACCATTCTTCGGAATCGGCATCCTTAATCACCCAAAGCAGCAGCTTTAACTTTAAACTGGCCGTTTGATTCGAAATACTGACCGACTGACAACAAAAGTCGATCCTGGTTACGTGCAGCATTAAACTGTATCCCCAATGGCAGTCCATCAGAAGAAACATAAGTAGGCAAACTAATAGCAGGCTCTCCGGTCAAATTAGCTTGTTGAGTAAACGGTGTATAAGTCAAAGCAGGTAACCATTGCTTATACACAAGGTCAGATTTCTGCTGTTTAGTCATCTTGTCGATTCGCTTGATAGCTGAAATATCAGAATCTTTCATAATCGTATCGTTAACTTTTGGTGCCGTATAAGCGTTTGTAGGTGTTAGGAACAGTTGATATTTCTGGTGGAATTCCTCCATTTTATCAGTCGCAGCATCAATAGAATCCCAGGCAGCTTTGTAATCAGCTTCGTCTGTATCTTTCCCGTATTGATACAAAGCCCAAGTAGTCCAATCAACATCGTCTATTTGCAGATGACGTTTTTGTTGAGCCATCGACAACTTATCAATACTGTCCATCCCTTCACTACCCAATGTGTAGTAGTTGTGCATAAGTTTTACACCGTCAATTGGATAGGCAACTTTATCCACCTCAAATCCTCTATCTCGTAAAAATTTAACTGCGTTTTCCACAGCTTTTACCGCGTCAGAACTGACTGAAGTTTTAACTGGAGACTGCGTTGTATAAGCAATTCTAATTTTATCCGGTTTGAATGGAACATCAGGTAGATCCACATCAACCAGGTTGTTGAAAAGTTTTACCGTGTCAGTCATATTCTTCGTTTCAGCAAAATGACTAGTTTGAACATGATGAACTTCTTTACTCCATTTCATGATACCAGGGGACGGTTTCAGTCCCACGATTCCATTCCATGATGCAGGAATTCTGATTGAACCACCGGCATCACTACCCGTAGCTACTGGAGCATATCCCGCGGCAACTCCTGAGGCTGACCCACCAGATGAACCACCTGATTGATAATTTGGATTCCAAGCATTACCTGTCGGACCATATAGTTTCGAATTTGTAATATTTTTTAGACCAAGCTCTGGATAATTAGTCTGACCAACAATGATGAATCCAGCATCTTGGAATGCCTTGGTGACATCACTATTTTTGTCAGCAACGATATCTTTTGCATAAATCAATCCGTTAGATGCACTACCGCCGACTATTTTGTGCCCCAATCCCTTAAGTAAAAGTGGCACTCCATAAAATGGTTGACCTGTATCTTTTAACTCAGACGCTTCTTGCAAGGCTTGATTCTTACGAAGCGTGATCATCGCATGTAACTCAGGATCTTTAGCTGCGATTTCTTGATAGGCGAAATTGACCAATTGTACGCTAGTGACTTTTCCACTACGCACAGCTTGAGCCAATTCAGTCGCAGTACTGTTTTCATAGTCCTGCAATGTAAAATCTGATACTGCTGATTCTTTTGCAGTATTAGTCGTATTGATATCAGTTGAAGCATTTGTTTCAGGGTTCTGTGTAGCTGTAGTCGATCCAGTTTCCTCTGGTGCTGGTGCCGAGACACTCGTGGTAGTCGCAAAGACCAAGTTGGCAGGAATACTCATTGCCGCGACCGCCAAGACAGTCGAAAATCTTATCAGATATTTTCCCCAATTATGCTTACTCATTACTTACCCCTTTCAAAACTGTTTTCAGCTATAAAACTACGGTATGCGTTTACATTTGTCAATTACAGCTTTTAGGTAAGAATTAGTCTATAAAAACACAAAAAGTGACAAGGGAAAGTTACCTTTGTCACTTAGTTTTTAATCAATTTAATAGTGTTCTTTAACAGAATATATAAATAATGTGTCATCGACATATTTATAAATCATTCTATGTTCACTCGTGATTTTTCTCGACCATTTTGATGAAAGATTGTATTTTAAAGGTTCTGGTTTACCAATACCCTCAAAAGGTTCCTGTTTGATATCTTTGATCAATCTATTTATTTTCTTAATGACTGAGTATTGATTTTGTTGATGCCAATAAAGATAGTCATTCCAAGCTTCCTCAGTCCACAGTATTTTCATTATTTACCTCAAATAACTTGTGCTCTTTACCCTTATCTGCCGCAAACTGTTCATCACCTGAGTTAATTTTATCCATCAAATACTTGTTGGACAATACTGCCATTGTTTCCATCATCGAATCATAATCAGATTTACTCAACACAACAACATCATCCTCACTATTTTTGCTCGTAACGATCAGCGGTTCGTTATTATCATTTACGTTCTTCATATATTTTTTCAATTGTTGTCTAAAATTAGAATAGTTTACTGCATCCATAACGTTCACCTCGTTGTACAAAATATTGTACAACCATTACTTTGATAATCAAACTATTTTTAAACTTTTCCTTTCGATTGTTTATACAATAAATTACGCAACTATTTGAAATAGTTCTCCACAAAAAAAGAGCTGAGATAATAATCTCAACTCTGTTATTTTTCATTTCTATCAAACTTTTCTTTCTGACGGAAAATAATAAATTTACTAAAAATATAATTTAAGACGACAACAACAACGTTCGCAATAATTTTGACGATCATTTCATTACCATGTAGCAACGAAACACCAATTGTCATAGTACTTTGATCGATGACCCATGATGCGGCACGGAATAGGAAAAATGATCCCATTTCGATCAAGAACGCCTTGCGTGTTTCTGTATGGGAGTCGAAGACCCAAAGTTTGTTGGTCACATATGCGAATAAAACGGATAGGAAATATGCCACTACGTTAGCAATTTGATAATTCCATTTCAACGGATAAGTGAATAACCAGAAGCATCCAATATTAACTAATGTCGTCAATACTCCGAAAAACAAATAGGGTATTGCGTCTTTATATTTAATCCATAATCTTTCTATCATAAAGCGTTTGATTCTCCCTAGTGACTTAGTTTCCAATTTTTGTAGGATAGACCTAAGAAATATGCAATAACTTCAAAGGCTGATATGAAGAATGTGACTGGCCAGTTTGTTACGAAGGCTAAATACAAGCCTAACCAAACGCCGGCTAGTGACAATCCAACTGAAACCATAAGTAACTTCGGAACTGAGTGTACCAAATATCTGGCGGTTGCACCAGGTAAAGTTAGTAAAACAAACACTAGCAATGATCCTACAATTTGGGCACCGATACTTACACTTAACGCTAAAGTAATCAAGAAGATCACTGATAACAATCGTGTGTTGAGTCCTGATGCACGAGCACCAATATGATCGAATGAATCGAACGCCAATGGTTTATAACAAATAATAAAAATCACGATAACGAATAATGCCAAAATTAGTAACTGGTGAACTTCTTTAGCACTGATACCAACGATACTACCGAATAAGATGTTTGTCGCATAACTACTGGATTCTGATGACAGCGACAGGAACAATATTCCTAAACCAATAAATAATGATGATATCGCACTGATCGATGCTTCACGTCGAGATGATTCAGTACTCAAACTACCTACAGCAATCGAACTTACTAAGGTAAAAATTATCATCCCTGCTAATGGAGAAATACCAACAAGTATCCCAAAAGCTGCACCAGCAAAACCTATTTCAGACAACGTGTGAGAAAGAAATGACATATTTCTTGAAACTACGAACACGCCAACGATTCCGGCTGTTATTGCAATAAAAGTACTGGCAATAAAGGCTTCTTGCATAAATTCATATCCAAACATGTTATCCTCCCTACTCGAACATATCTTCTGAAATTTCGTCGACACTCATAGGCCGAACGGTTTTGTTTTCGAACAATAAAGCACGTTTTGTGTATCTCTTAGTTAATTCAGAATCATGAGTAATAAAAATAACTGTCAATTTTGATTTCTCATTCAATTCTTGAACTAGATCCATCAATTGAATTTTAACGTCAACATCCAGACTGGCAGTCGACTCATCCAATATCAAAACGCCTGGCATATTTACCAACGCTTGAGCCAAATAGGCCTTTTGCTTTTCACCACCTGAAGCCAAACCGAGTGCTCGGTCCTTCAAGTCGATCAAATTTGTTTCCTTCAAAATTTTATTGACTACCCTTGTATCTTCAGCACGTTGTTTAGGACTCATTGTCCACTTCAAATTCAATCTGATGAATTGTTCAATATTCAAAGGATAATCTAAATCAATATTACGAAATTGAGGAACGTAACCAATTTTTTGTTTGTGGTCGATGATGACATCACCACTAGTTTTCTTTTCAAGGCCCATCAAAATTTTGACAAGTGTAGTCTTACCAGCACCGTTTCTACCAACGAGACTGACGAACTCACCATTTTCAATTTTGAAATTCACATCTTTAAAAACTACTTGTTTACCAAACTTCTTAGTAAGATTTTTTACCTCGATCACAAGCTATTCCTTAACTACCCTTTCTATTTGATTTAAATTACCATTCATCCAGTCATAATACCCAAGGTCACTTGGAAGAGTCTCAGTGAAATAAACGATTGGAATGTGGTTTTTCTTCGCTAGATTGGTCATCTTGGTGATGATACTGCTGGTAACTTGCTTGTTTACCACAATAAAATCGACTTTGTGATGATTCATGCCGTTTTCCATATCCTTGATATCCTTGATTGATGGATCAGTATCTTCCTCAATCGATTTTGCAAAGTGTGGATTGGCAACACGAACTCCCAAATCATTCAACAGGTAATCAGGTAGTGGTTCTGTAACATATGCCACCTTGCCATCTGAATACTTTTTGATTGATTTTTCCTTTACAGAAAGTTTATCTAGTTTTTTCAAATATTTTGTATAGTTATCATAATAGTAATTTTTACTATCTGAGTCAACCTTAATCATGTGATTATAGATAGCTTTGGTCAATTTTTTCATGTTATTAACGCCAAACCAGACATGCTCATTGTCCCCATCTTGCTTGTGTAGCACGTCTTTAGAGAAATCTATCAAGTTATCTTGTTGGCTATTTGCTGCAACTAATTTATTGACCCAGTCATCATAACCGAGACCATTAGCGACGATCAATTTGGATTCAGCTATTTGTTTAGAGGTATTGGTTGAAGGAGAAAAACTATGTGGATCGACATTAACAGACTTAATGACAGATTCTACTTTATATTTATCCCCAACAACACTTTTTATTGGTTCTGAATAAGTATTTACAGTTGTCGTTATGACATTTTGCTTTGGTTTGACCTGCGTACACCCCGCCAAAATTAATAGAAAGGCTAGTGACGCAACCAATAAATATTTAATTTTACCCATAAAGTCCCCTCCAATTTATAGATTTTTTCCAAAAATTAAGAGGCCAAGACAAATCGTCTCAGCCTCTATTAATTTTAATGCGTAATTATCCCTTTGAGACAAATCAAGTCGATTACCAAATTTGGAAATATTGACCATTAGCAGCTACTAAATAACTACCAGCTGGTGAATCTGATCCTTTGGTATAAACGTTAACTTGGTATCCCTGTACATTGTTCCAAGTGATCTTACCATTTGAAACATATTGTGTACTTGAACGGTCATATTTTGAAGATAATTGATCACCTAAGTATGAAACAGCGGCACTACCTGATGCGATAGTTGCTTTACTGTTTGATGTAGATGAGCTTGAACCAGCTTGTGTCGATTGACCATTTGAGCCAGTTGATTGGCTACTACTACTGTTGCTTCCGTTGCTGTTGCTTGATGCGGAATTTGAACCATTTGATGATGTATCTTGGTCAGAAGATGTTCCCTCAGAATCATTTTCATTGTCAGTAGCTTTGTCATTATCTGCATTTGATTTAGTTGATGAATTTTTGTTTGAGTCAGTGGATTTGGTACTCTTTTGTGTTTGTTCAGTATTATCCTTTGAATCACTAGAACTAGTTTGGTTATTGGCACATCCTGTCAATAACAGACCGGCTAATAATACTGTTGTAATTGATAATTTTTTTAACATGGTATCCAGTACCTCCTGTAATTTAAATTATAAGGGGCTTACGATTTTATTCAATAAATATCAAGTGAACATTAATAAATCTTAGAAAAATCGATTTCCTCGCCGTTTCGAACTTTCTTTGCTAAATCAATCGATACATCTGCAATAATGCTCTGTGCATCGATTACATCATATTCATGATCAGGTGCCTGTTCCTGTGCAAATGAAAGTTCAGTACAACCAAGTACTATTACGTCACATCCGAATTTATCGTGCATTGTTTTCAAAATCGAATGGTACTTGTCCTTATCTGCAACACCTTTGCCTTTGACATCGTCATATATCAAGCTTTCTACTTCATCTTGAATTGCTTGATCACCCAAACTTAAATCGAATCCAGCATTCTTAATCTCATCTTCGTAGATATGATCAGCAATGGTCCCTTTTGTAGCAATTAAGCCAACTTTTTTAGCCTTGGGATATTGTTTTTTCATCGTCATGACTGCCAAATGAGGCATGTGGATTATTGGAATGTCTGTCGCGTCTTGTAATTCTTGGTAAAAGTAATGTGCCGTGTTACAAATTATAACCATAAACTTTGGTTTTAGTAAACTCTGTTGTTTTATATCTTCCAAAAGTGGGGGTAAAAAACTTGGCTTACTGTGGTCAAGAATGTACTCCGTCCGGTCTGGAACAGTAGCATGATTGACCACAATATAATCTAAATAATCTTGATCTTTTTTTGCATGAGTTCGTTGGTCGAGAATACGGACATAGCTCTCAGTCGCCATAGTTCCCATTCCACCGATAACCGTAAAAAAGTCTTTCATGTTATTCACCTTCGATATCTTTTAGAATGTTTTTCGCAACGACAGTGTCAGTTGGATAAGGCACATCTTTGCCTCTAGTTTTTTGATAAGCATCGTCACCCTTGGCAGCAAGTACGACAATATCGTCATCACTACTAGTGTCGATCATTTCTTTGATAGCTTCAGCACGGTCTAAAATAATTTTGGTGCTGACTTTTGAATGGTCGATTTTACCATCGATCTCTTTACAAATGTCAGCTGGATCCTCAAATCCAGGATCATCAGTCGTCAGAATAGCAGAGTCAGCCAATTCCGTTAAAACTTTAGAAAAACCAGCTCGGCGAGAAATTCCTTTATCACCGGGACTACCAACAACAACTTTGATCTGGGACTTTGGATATTCATTACGGAGGAAGCTTAGTAAAGCTTTCATACTAGCATAATTGTGGGCATAGTCAACGAAAATAGTTCCGTGTGATTTCGTATTGATATGTTCCATTCGACCAGGAACATGCGCCATTTTTAGACCATCATAAATATCTTTATCAGGTACGTTCACCAGTCCAGAAGCAATAATCGCAGCAGTGGCATTTATCTCGTTAAAATCACCAACGATACCTAACTTATAATCTTGATCAACATGCAAATTCTTAGCTTTATCTGAGACAGCTTTCAAGTTGAAAATACTATCGCTTAATGTTGTTTCTTTGCTAGATAACTCAAAATCAATATCATCGAATTTTTCAATATCACGGGCAAACAAGTAAATATCTTTATCATCACTAGTTTGTTTTGCGGCTTCATAAACTGTGTCAAAATCATTAGTTCCACGGTTAATAATATTCACTTTTGAGTTGATCATTAGTTGTTTTTTACAGAATAAATAGTCAGCGTAAGTTGGGTGCTCGTTTGCACCAATATGATCTGGAGTAATATTCAAGAAACCACCAATATCAAAGTTTAATCCGTAAACACGGTCCTTTTTATATGCTTGAGAACTAACTTCCATAACCAAATGAGTCATCCCGTTATCCACAGCGCGACGCATGTCACGGAACAAATCGAGAGATTCTGGAGTAGTTAGATCGGACTTAAATTCATCCTCTGGATTTGGTCCAACGATTCGGTCAATCGTTGAGAAAAGAGCGACCTTTTTAGGATACATTTTTTGGAGAATATCATGAATAAAATACGACGTGGTCGTCTTACCTTTGGTTCCGGTGAAAGCAATGATAAATAAATCGTTCTCAGGGTTACCAAAGAAGGCAGCACTTAAAATTGCTAGGGCTTTTTGAATATTATTTACTATTATATTATTTGAGTCCCTATCGAATTCTTTTTCAGCAACATAAATTTCTGCACCAGAATTAACAGCTTGTTGTAAATATTCAGCCTTAAAATTGTTCCCTTTGCAGAAGAAGATTCCATTAGATTGATCTTCTCGAGAATTATAGCTGATGTTTGTCACAACTAAATCTGGTTCGTTCAAGTGATTTGAAACAAGTAAATCATGTTGTTTAAGTATTTCAATTGCTGCGCTTATTTTTAAACTCATAATATTCTCCTAGAATAAATGTTTAAAGAAATTAACAATGTTATTCCACACTGATGTACCAGTCTTCTTAGGCTCGATTTTTTTGATACCATTTTTCACTTTGGCGTAAGGAATGTTGCCTTCAGGTAAATTCGTAGCTATCAATTTTGTTTGCTTCTTGCCATCTTTAACTGCAAATCCTAAATCGTTATCTGATTTCTTATAGGTAATAGAATCAGAATTAAAATCATTTTTGACCCATGCTTTTACTTCATTTTTAGACTTAAAACTATCCGTCTTAGTTACTCGAATATCTTGGTTTTTATTAACTATTTTTTTATATTCAAAATTTTCGTTCACGTAATGGGCTAAATTCTGTGTGCTACGGAAACGCTTGTCTTTATCGTCCTGGTTACCCTTAACATCCATCACAATTGTAACCACTCTAGTGTTGTGAATTGGATAAGTCCCGACAAAAGAGTCTCCAGCTTGTTTAGTTGTACCCGTCTTCAAGCCATCGAATTCGTAGCCTTCTTGATAATCGCGATTACCTTTTAATAGTAAATTAAGTGATTTGTACGTCTTTTCACCCTGATTACTTGGGAATGTCAGCTCATTTTTAGAAGTGGTCTGAAGCACTTCTGGATACTGATCCAAAATGTGCTTCACGATAATGGCAATATCATTCGCAGACAATTTGTTTTCGGCATTCTTGCCACCAAGGTGCATATCATCTTTCAGGTAAGAGTTATTTAAACCTGAAACATTGTATATCTCAGCGTCCTTAATACCCCAACTTTTGGCAGTTTTACGCATCAACTTAACAAAATTTTGTTCAGTCCCGCCAACTTTTTGAGCTAACATCATGGCTGCTGAATTTGATGAAACTATCCAGGCTGCATCGTATAATTGGCGGACAGTATATGTCTTGCTAGCATCCAAACTTACATTAGTTAGCTCATCATGTTGAGTCATTTCTGCTTGGTCTTTGGTTGGTGAGATCTTGTCATCAAAACTTAAAGTTTTTTGGTGAATAGCTTTCGTCACCAAATATAAGGTCAATACTTTCGTAATCGATCCAATTGCAACTTTTTGGTCAGCATTATCTGAATACAAAACTTGCCCCGACTTTTCGTCGAAGGCGAGTGAAGATGTTGAATTTGTTTCTGGAGTCTCAGCAGCTTGGACATTTTGGAAATTCCAAATAGGTAAACTCAATAAAACTGCAAAGACTATTATTAATCTTTTTAGGAATTTCTTCATTATTATTCCTCGCTATTTTTTTGCTTGATAGTTGGAAAGTGAATTATGAATGCTGTACGGTCATTGTTTGATTCGACACTGATTTGACCACCGTGCATCTTGACCATACTTTGAGCAATGGCGAGTCCTAAACCAGTACCACCAGTCTCTTTTGAACGAGAATCTTCAACTCGATAAAATCTATCAAATAGATGATCCAACGATTCTTTTGGAATTGGTTTACCATTGTTGGCCACTCGAACGACGACCTCTTGAGGTGTCTGCTTAGCTTCCAACCATAAATGGGTTGTGCCATCTCCATATTTGAACGCATTCATAATCAAGTTGTTGAATACACGTCCCAACTTATCTGTATCACCAGTCATCAAAATCTTTTCTGGTGAAGTATTTACAACGATTTCCATACCACGTTTGTTGGCTTCCAACTCGAAGTCAGCTGAAAGTTGATCCAACATTTGAGCCATATCGAATTTCGTCATTGATAGTGTACTATTTGCATGTTGTACATTGGTATATTCGAATAAATCGTTAACCAAATTTTGCATTTCTAGTGATTTTTTATAGGCGACATGAGTATACTTCAATATTTGGTCGAGGTCTTCATAATTCTTACTCTCGATCAATCCTAAATAGCCAATAATTGAGGTCAGTGGTGTTCTAATATCATGACTAACATTGGTGATAAGTTCGTCTTTACTTTTTTCAGAACGACGTTGTTCAGCAATGTGGTTATTTGTATTCGATATTAAAGAATTAATACTATTTACGATACCTTGGAGTCTTGGATTAACTTCCAAATGAAGTTGCTGATTCAAATCTCCATCGGCAATTTTGGCAAGTTCACGTTCGACTTTTTCCACTTCAAATTGTCTGAAAGTTTTCATAACTACATGAAAAGAAATGAAAATTTCTAACACTAAAACTAAACAGAAAAAGAACCAAACTTGCCAGAATCCAGCACGAGAAGAATCAGTTTGGATCAATCGAAAGAAATTGGTGCGTTGATTATTTCCGAAAAAAACATTAGATGTAATAACCAAAATAACATTAATTAATTGAAACAAAAGAAAGGTGCCTATTCCCTCAAGTAGGAGGACACCTTTTTCTTTATTATTTAGTTTGATTCGCTTGTTCAAGATCAAACCTCCACTTTATAACCAACACCCCAAACGGTTTCGATAACTTTCTCGCCGTCAGTAGCGTCTTCTAACTTATCACGTAAGTGACTTACATGGACCATAACAGTTTTTGCAGAAACAACACTTTCTTGTTTCCAAACTCTTTCAAAAATTTCATCAGCTGAAAAGACACGATTTGGATGACTTGCTAATAAGTAGAGCACACCAAATTCCAAAGCTGTCAGTTGGACCTTATTCCCCGAGTCCGTGACAACTTCGTGTGAGTCCTTATAGATTGTAATTGGTCCAACTTCCAATTTGTCAGGTACATTCTTAGAAGTCTGTTGAGCACTTCTACGTAAGAGAGATCTGATACGTGCCATAATTTCCAAAGGATTGAAAGGCTTTGTGACATAGTCGTCAGCACCAGTGATCAATCCTTGGATTTTATCCATATCAGTCGTCTTAGCTGAAACGATGATAATAGGAATTTGTGAATCTTTACGGACAGTCTTGGTAACTTCGATACCGTCCATATTTGGCATCATGATATCTAAGACCATCAAGGCAATATCACTGTGTTGAGCCAGCGCATCGAGAGCCTCTTGTCCAGAGTTAGCCGTAATTGGCTCGTAACCCTCGTTCTTGATATAAATACTAAGTAATTCAACAATTTCTTTATCGTCGTCTACCACTAGAATCTTCATAAATAACCTCGCTATAACACACTGATTTATATATATGCTACTATTATACAATAAGAAGTTACATAATTCCTAACTCGCTAAAAGAAAGAAAATATCTATGGATTATTTGAAAAAAAGACTACGATTTATTTTAATATTTTTGTTCTCTGTCATTATACTTGGTTTTGTTCAATGGGAGTTTGCCCACGATCCTAAATTGACCGCCCAAAACGTACAACTCACTGGCCAGATTTTAAAGATTGCCTGCGGTGGGTTTGCTTTATATGCGGTTGTTCAATTCTTTAGGGTTAAGTAAAGACGCCCGATTCCGGACAGAAATCGATTTTTTCGGCTGGAACGCCATCGAGTCCATTTGGAGCCTTCCAAAGACCAGAAGTCTTCAAACTGGCTCTTTGTCTAAGTCTCGTTCCGAGCCTAAGACAAATTTGATGGCTGAGCCAAAATCGATTTCTGTCCTACATCTAGTTTGGTTACAACCACATATTCTTTTTTGATTTAGATTTTTGACTTTAAACATGCTCAAATACAAAATGACCAAAGTTTTCACTTTGGCCATTTTTTGTGTCCTATTTTTCGCAATTAAATTAGTTATTTTTTGATTTTCGAGAATTTATAGTCCCTAAATAATAAGCGATTTCACTAAGCTGATAATAAATTGAACATTATTACTAATAATGTTCTTATCTCCCAAATAGTAATTGAGAATGAACAATAATAAAATTATCACCATTTCAATGATTTTCTTAACTGTCGACATAAAAATCCTCATTCCAAAATTTCTCTAAAAATGTGTCACAACATAATAAAATCCAATTAATGATGCTGCACTTACTATAACTATTGGGATATATCTTTCGCGCGCGCCTTTGAACTGAGCTATGTATACTCCGTCGAAGACTAGCATGAACATTATTGGATAGAATATTGTGATCATTCTCATTGAGATCACTAATTTCAAAAACACTGAGACGGTCGTGGCTGCGGTGGCACTCATAAATAAGCCGTTGAACACGGCATTATTTACTCCACTGAAATCTTTTGCCAGCGAAATTCTGATTGCCAGATTAATAATCAAATATAGCACTAGCACTACTAAAAATCCGAATGCGGTCGTTAGTAATGTTGCCAGTATATGATCGATTATTGTATTTGAGCCTAAACCGTCCACAATGTTTCGTGCTACTGTACTTTTTTTTACTATTTCATCTAATATTTCGTATGAAAATAATAACAATGTGGATAAATATGTGACTATAAATAACTTAGATTTTCGTAAATTCATCGGTAGACCCTCCAGTCTTTAGATGAACCCTCTAGTTGTTATCCCCATGTATCTTCTAAATAACCAACGTCCTCCGAATGCAACTACGGCAAGGACTAGGTATACATATCCGTTTAGAACTGGGTTGATGACTGCAGGTACGTATTGCATTACGCCTAAGAAGATAAACATAAAGATCAAACCAGCACCCATGTATCCCAAAGTTTTCCAAATATTTGGACGTTCTTTCTTTGGTTTCTTCATTTGTAGATTGAAGTATGTGAGTAGGAATCCCCACATTACAGCTAATACAATCAAAGTTAAGATTCCGGTATTGTTTTGTGAATTTGATTTCTTTGAAAATACGCCGACTGCACCATATAAGGCACCGAATAATGCAAAGAACAACAACGATGTATCAACGGATAATGCCCAGAATGGATCCTTTTTCTTAGGTTTCACAGGATGAGCGATATCTCCGGCCTTCTTGGTAACGGGACCATATAAAGTTGTGGCTGGAACACCTTTGATTTGGTTAGCAATAATATCTGGCAATAGATTATCAATTGCCTCTTTAGCCTCATCTTCAGTAAAGTCATCGTCGACTAGTCGTTTGTTCAATTTAAATACATATTCTTCGTTTTTGTTACTTAATTGCTCACGCAACTTGTCAGCATCGGAATTATATATCTTTTCTTGAACTTCTTCATGCTTTTCGCGTTTTTCAGAATTGCGTTTTTGCTTTTCAGCAGCTTTTTTATTTCTATCTCTTACATCGTCAGACATTAATATCCCCCTGATTAAACGTTGAATCTGAATTCAATGATGTCGCCATCTTGAACTTCGTAGTCTTTACCTTCAAGCCCAAGCTTACCGGCTTCTTTGACGGCTTGTTCGCTACCATATTTGTCGAGATTATCGAATGCCATAACTTCAGCACGGATAAAGCCACGTTCGAAATCTGAATGAATGATTCCGGCAACTTGAGGTGCTTTCATTCCTTTATGGAATGTCCAGGCACGTGTTTCTTTTCCACCAGCAGTGAAGAATGTTCTTAAACCTAAAAGCTTGTAACTAGCTTTGATAAGTTTATCCAAACCAGATTCAGTAACACCTTCAGCTTCAAGGAATTCAGACTTTTCATCGTCATCCAATTCAGCGATTTCTTCTTCAGTTTTAGCAGAAACACCAATAACTTCGGCGTCTTCTTTTTTAGCGTAGTCTTCGATAACTTTGTAATATTTAGATCCTTCAGGATCACCCATATCATCTTCAGCAATGTTAGCCACGTACAAAACAGGCTTTGAAGTAAGCAAGAATAAACCTTTAACGATTTTTTCTTCATCTTCGTTGAATTCGATTGATCTAACTGAACCACCAGCTTCAAGAACTGGTTTGATCTTCTTCAAAACAGCAAATTCAGCAATAGCATCCTTGTCTTTAGCACTAACAGCTTGTTTTTCAACTTTAGCGTAACGTTTGTTAACAGCATCTAAATCGGAGATTCCTAATTCCAGATTGATAGTTTCAATGTCATCAAGAGGATCGACCGTACCAGTAACACTCGTAATATTATCATCATCAAAAGCACGAACAACATGAACGATAGCATCAACTTGGCGAATGTTTTCCAAGAATTTGTTACCTAATCCTTCACCCTTACTTGCTCCTTTAACGATTCCCGCAATATCAGTAAATTCGAAAGTTGTATGAATAACTTTCTTTGCAGGAATAAGTTCATCGATTCTTGATAATCTCTTATCAGGAACTTCAACCATTCCGACGTTTGGATCGATAGTAGCGAAAGGATAGTTCGCCATTTCTGCTCCAGCTTTTGTTATGGCATTAAATAATGTTGACTTACCAACGTTTGGTAGTCCTACGATTCCGGCAGTTAAGGCCATTATAAATCCTCCTCATTTTTGTTGATCATATTTGGTTGCATGATCTGTGTACTCTTCAAATAAAATTCTTCATTTGATTCGTCAACATCAGCAGCCTGTGTCAAAACTTTTTTAAATTTTTTATTGAATTCGCCGCGCGGTATCATCACGATATGACCGCAACCCATGCATTTGATTTTTATATCTGCACCAATGCGAATTAATTCCCAACGATTTTCCCCACATGCGTGAGGTTTTTTCATTGCAATAATGTCTCCTAAATTAAACATACGATTCCTCTAATCTATTTGGATTCCTAATATGTCTAAAATACGATTTAAGTCATCTGTGTTAGTAAAGTCGATTTCCAATTTACCATGTCCGTTACGAGACGTTTTAACAGCGACTTGTGTATCGAATTTTTCAACCAATTTATCTTCAGTTGCTTTGACAAAAGGTGATTTTGATTTGGTAGCTTTTTTAGCTTTCTTTTTATCGTGCTTTGTATCAGTAGCCAATTGTTCCAACTGTCTAACAGTCAAATCTTCATCGACGGCTTTTTGGGCAAGCTTTTCGATTTGATCTGGATCTTTCAAACTCAACAATGTTCTAGCTTGTCCCATTGAAAGAGAACCGCTTTGTACTAATTGCTTAGTTGATTCAGGCAAGTTCAATAGTCGCAAGTAGTTTGCGATGTATGGACGACTTTTTCCGAGACGTTGTGAAACTTGTTCTTGGGTCAAATTCAATTTGGAGATCAAAGTTTGATAAGCATCAGCTTCTTCAAGTGGTGTTAGATCTTCACGTTGTAAGTTTTCCAACACGGCGATTTCCATCATCCCTGATTCACTCAAAGGACGGACGATTGCGGGAATAGTTTCTTTCTTAGCTATTTTACTAGCGCGGAATCTTCTTTCACCAGCAATGATTTCAAAGCCATTAACACTCTCACGAACAATGATAGGCTGGAAAACACCGTTTTGTTCGATAGATTTGGCCAATTCGTTCAATGCATGTTCATCGAAAGTTTTTCTTGGTTGATACGGATTCGGTCTGATTTCGTCTAGCTTAAGGTCCACAACGCTCTCAGAATTCTCATCAATTGCTTCAAATTCGGAGAAAATAGCGTCAATACCTTTACCTAGGCCTTTTTTATTTTTGCTTGATGCCATTACGTTTTAGCACCTCCTTAGCCAATGCAATATATGCTTCAGCACCACGTGAACGATCGTCGAAATCAATAATAGGAAGTCCGTAACTTGGGGCTTCAGCTAATGTTGTGTTACGAGGAACGATTGATTTATAGACGCGGTCACCGAAATATGATTTAACTTCATCTACAACTTGCTTACCAAGGTTAGTTCTTGAATCAAGCATAGTTAATAGAACTCCTTCAATTTCCAAGTCAGAATTGAAGTGTTTTTGAACCAAACGAATCGTGTTCAACAATTGACTCAAACCTTCCAACGCATAGTATTCACTTTGGACAGGAATAAGAATCGAGTCACTAGCAGTAAATGCGTTGGTCGAAAGTTGTCCCAATGAAGGTGGACAATCGATCAGAACAAAGTCATATTGGTCGTCAATAGTATCTATCCCAGACTTCAGGCGTGTTTCACGGGCCATCATTGAAGTAAGTTCCATCTCAGCTCCAGCTAATTGAATAGTAGCAGGAACGATATCCAAATTTTCATGCTTCGTATGGATGATAGTATCTTTTAATGGAAATTCATTAACAAGGACATCATAGACATCCTTCTCAACATTGGCTTTTTTGATGCCCAAACCACTAGTTGCGTTACCTTGGGGATCGACATCAATAATAAGGACTTTTTGTCCCATATTAGTCAAGCAGGCGCCCAAGTTGATGGTTGTCGTGGTTTTCCCAACTCCACCTTTTTGATTTGCAATGGATATTTTTCGTGCCATTATATTCCCCTATTCCTTAAGGTCGTCATCATGAATTCGGATGTCGATCTCATAAAATCCTTTTTTCTTATTCTCAACAAAGCTAACAGAAGTACCGTTTTTCTTCATCTTATCAATATTTTGTTTGAAACTATCGATCGTCGTATTTACGTCAAAATCACTAGCCTTTTTAGGTGCAGCTGATTTTGATTCTTTATTCTCAGACTTAGTTGTCTCTTCTTTTTTAGACTCTTTAGTTTTAGTCAATTTATCGACTAAATCTTTAGTTTGTTTAACATTCAAACTGCCATCTAAAATACTTGTTAAGGCTTTTTCTTGAGCTTTTTCATCTTTCAATCTCAACAATTCACGACCATGACGAACACTGATCTTGTCATTTGCGAGAGCTTCAATAACTTTTTTGTCTAATGATAGAAGTCGCAGTTTATTGGCAACGTATGATTGACTCTTGCTGATTCTACTTGCAAGTTCCAATTGGGTTATCTTTTCACTGTCGAGAACTTTTCGGTATGCACGTGCTTCTTCAATTGGATTCAGGTCTTCTCTTTGGACATTTTCGATCAACGCCATTGAGGCAGTTTCTTCATCATCCAATTCTTTGACGATAACAGGTACTTTAGTCCAATTTAATTTCTTGAGGGCACGATAACGGCGTTCTCCTGCGATGATCTCGTATTTTCCATCTTGAAAACTACGTACGACCATTGGTTGAAGTAATCCATGCTCACTGATTGTTTGAGAAAGTTCCGTAATGCTACGTTCATCGAACTCTGTACGAGGTTGATAACGATTAGGGATTATTCTATCTAAACCAACTCTGATAACCTTTCCTCGAGTTACGTCACCATTTTGTTGGGTTTTTGTCTCTGAAGATTTAAATGCCAAATCCACTACCCCCTACTTTTTAATTAATGGTTTTCTGGCTGGTGTCCCAGGTTTTCTAGGATACTTGTTAGGTGTTTCTTTAGTCTTACTTACAAATATTAAATTACGCAAACCAGCTTCATTTGGTAATTCGAACGACTCTTGTTTTTCGACTTTGCCACCTAATAACGTGATTGCATAAGTTGCTGAATCCAATTCTTCTGTGGCTTTATCAGCCTTCATGGCAATAAATTGGCCACCTTTTTTGGTAAAAGGTAGACATAATTCTGTCAAAACAGTCATTGATGCAACTGCTCTAGCAGTCACCAAATCAAATTGTTCACGGTATTGTTTATTTTGACCTAATTCTTCGGCTCGACCGTGGACTAAGTTTACATCGTCCAAGCCAAGTTTCTTAACCAATCCACTTAAGAAATTGATACGCTTATTGAGCGAATCGATAATTGTAACTTTCAAATTAGGATTAACAATTTTGAGAGGAATCGAAGGGAATCCAGCACCCGACCCAACGTCACAAATTGAAATAGTATCTGTAATCAATGCACTATCGAAGAAATCAAGAATCAAAGAATCATAAAAATGCTTCAAATAAACTTGTTCTTTCTCAGTGATAGTAGTCAGATTCATGACCTTGTTAGTCTCAACCAGTTCATGAAAATAAGTTTCAAATTGTTCCTTTTGAGTGTCGTTTAAAACAATACCCTTTTCAGAAAGTGCTGCAAAAAATTCTTCAGGTTTCATTCAGTTCCTCCAGCCGTGAAACACGATGTTTCACACCTATTAATCGTATATTAAATAGTAGTTTAATTCAATGACTTGTTAATTTTCTTTATCTTATATTATATAGGAAAAATTGATATTACTTTCAGTTTTATGACAAATGTCATGTCGATTTTAGGAATACATAATAGAGAAAAAACCTCGATTTATATTTCGAGACTCTTTTTTGTCACCTGATGATGAATTAATTACTTTTATCTGCATTCAAAAAAGTGCTGTTTTTTTAATGTTACTTTCAAATATTACTTTTAACATGCAAAAAACGGCTGTTTTTTTAATGTTGATCTCGAAAATTACTTTTAACATGCAAAAAATGCTCGTTTTTTTAATGTTGATTCCAAATATTACTTTCAACATGCAAAAAATGGCTATTTTTTTAATGTTGCTTACATCTTTAAGCTTCTATTTTAAAAAATCCGTCATTTTTTCATTAGTAAATTTATAATGCATTTTATTTTTATTTAAGTGCGCCATGAACTAGTATCACCCTAATAAACGGCAATCTAATGAAATATTAGGAGATTATACAAATTATGGGGTAATGATATGAGTCAAAACAAACTTCCAAATAAAATTAACTTGTTACCAAAAACAAAAAAGGGCGCTTATCGTGATTTGGCGATTGCATTGGCTTTGAATGGGGCATTCTTGATGATGCTTCCTGCGACTGCAAAAGCTGATACGACGTCTACATCTTCGACGACTAGTCCAACTACTACATCTGCTGTGGAACCTAGTACTACTTCAACTACAACTGCTGCTCCTACAGTGACGGCTACACCAACCGCAACTATAAGCAGTTCAACTGATTCTAGTACTACGTTATCTACTGATCCAACCACAACTGCAGACGGGACTGAAACTGGTGGTGAAACTCCAACTGCGCAAGGTCAAGTCTTTGTTAACGCTGTCGATTCCACCGGCAAATCATTAACATCAGGACCTATTTCTGCAGGTACAGCCGCTGTTGGCAGTGGCGTCTCAATCAATTGGGCAACCTGCCTACCAACTTTACAAAATGCAATTACTGGCGGAGGAGCAAACTATACAGTTGCCGATCCCGCTAAGTACGTTGGCACCCAAAATATCGTAACGACAGCAACTCCTCAGACAATTGACGTTGCATTCGTCCCTCTCAAAGTCACAGCTACATACAACTTTATTGATGAAAGTACGAATAAAACACTTCTAACCGAAACTAATAGTTATACATATACAAATACTGCTGGTAATTTTCAACAAACTGGAATCCGCCCGGCTGCAGCCACATTCACTTCAACTACTGCAACAATCAGCGATAATTCAGACACTCCAGCAACAAAAACGACTGATTTGCCATATTTTGGACCAGACGGAACTATTTTCAATAATGACATGTATGTTTTGGACACAGCTAAAAGTGGCGGTGTAACACCAATAGCATATTCAACTTGGCCTGACACGGCATCTATAACTCAAAACTTCTACTACACACCTGCGGCAGCACCAACTGTAACTCTCGATGCACAAAACGGATCCGGCACCACACTTAAAACATTTACAATTCCACCTGTTACCAATGGACTTCCTGCTGATATCGCTACTGCAAAATCATATTTACCAACTGTTGCCGATGCAACAATTCCTGGATACGCAATCAGCGGTGTAAAAATTTCCGCTACTGGCAGCAAATCCGGTGCAGCTGACGAAGAATTAGCGTTCAATTTCTCGCCCGATCAATATAGCCAATTCGTAACTAACGGTACTGTTCAAGGATTTGACGTCGACTATCGTCAAGCATTGCAAGACTACTCAACCGTTACCGCACATTTGATGTACACAGGTAATACTGTTAATTTACAAGTCCAACCTGTCGAATCAGATGGCACAACCCCAATTAGCGGAGTAGCACCAATTGCTGCAGGTACAGGAATCGTCGGTGAAAAAGCTGCCATTACTGCTCCTGAGCTTGATGGATACACAGCAGGTGAAGTTCCTGCTACTACAATCTCCGCAGATCAAGGACCAATCAATGTTATTTATACTCCTGTAGCTCCAGCTCAAGTTACTTTCACAGCTCAACCAATTGATTCAGTAACTAAGAAATCTATTGGCACAGCAATAACTATTGGCCCTGTCGCAGTAGGCACAGATTGTACAATTACCGCTCCAACAATTGCCGGTTACACTCCTGTTAACGTAACAACACCAGTTACTGTCAGCGCTGATCAAGGAACTGTACAACTTCCTTATACTAAGAATCTAGTAGCATTTACAATCCAACCTGTCGATGCTTCATCAGGCCAAAAGATTGGAGAACCACTTCCTGGCGGTTCCGGAACTGTTGGTAACCAAATTACTTTGAAGGCACCAGCAGTAGACGGGTATACTCCAGTTTTGGCATCCAAAGATGTTAACATTACTGACGGTATGAGTACGGTTATCACAATGATGTACAACAAGAATCCTGAAACAAAGACTATTACTTTGCAGCCTGTTGATGAAAATGGGACTGCAATTCCAGGTGCAAAACCTATAACTATTTCTGGTACTGTAGGACAGACAGTTCCTATCAGCGCACCAACAATTGAAGGTTATACTATTTCTGCAGATGCACCAAAGCAATGCACTATAGCTGCTGATACACCAGCCACTGTGAACCTTGCATACACAAAGAATCCTGTGGAAGTTGCATTGATGGTTCAACCTGTAGATGCAAATAGTAATCCTATCGGGCAACCACTTCCTGCTGGAAACGGTACTGTAGGCCAAAAGATCACTGTTCCTGCTCCAACTCTGGATGGATATACTGCCGGTACAGTTCCAGAAATAACAATTGCTGCTGATCAAGGACCTATCCCTGTACTTTATACAAAGAATCCCGCTCCGACAGTTGATTTGTGGGTACAACCTATTGACGCTGAAGGCAATTCAATTGGTGATCCTGTCAAAGTTGCATCTGGCGTACCCGGAGAAAAAGCCACTTTGACTGCTCCTGAGGTTGAAGGTTATCAACCGGAAGACGCTACAGCTTCAATCACAGTTGCCGCTTCAGACCAAGGCCCAGTGAAAATGACTTACACCAAAGTCGAAGCTGCAACCGGGAGTGAAGATGACGAAGGTACGACAACTTCTGAACCTAGTGCAACTACACTAGCATCTGAACCTGGTTCTGGTTCAAGTTCAGGCAGTGAAGTATTAACAACAACCGCTGCACCCGCTTCAAAGTCACCAACAACCCGTGAAGAAGTCAAAATGTTGAGAAAATCAAGCGCATTACCTTCATCACCTGCTTATTCATCAAAGAAATTCCCTCAAACTGGAAATAAAGTATTTGATATCTTATCTGCAATCGGCGTAGGAATCCTTGGAATCATTGGATTATGCTGGGAGAAGATTAGAAAAGCTTTATAATTTGAAAACGAGGCCTAAAAATTAGGCCTCGTTTTTTTTTACACTTTTTCATCTGTTGGAGAGTATTTTTCTCCTCGAAAATAATATTTGAAACGGATGAATACATATTTTGATACGACAAATATTTTCTCTCGTACTAAATCAATTGCATAACAAATTAACATTATAAGTAACACTGACAAGAATCCGTATAGATTTACTAGTTTATAATCTGCGATATTTTTGAAACTGACAAATTTCCATAATTGTTTAATCACAAAAATGTTCTCAGTAATTAAATAGACAGCTAACATATGACCGGCAAGTTTATTTATTGAACTTGAATATCGTGGTTTTAGCGAAATAAATACCACAAATAGACCAACTGCTGCCATCAATGCGAAGAATCCAGTAAAGATATTTATATATCTGAATTTCAAATACACAATGTCATAAAAGGAAACCGAATAAATAATCAGTAAGTTGACTAAAAGTAGGATCAAAGCTTTTAAAATTAAAATCGGCTTAAGCTTAACAAACTTTCTAATATACATCCCTATTGCATAGGAGGTTATAACTATACCAAGTCCAACCGATTCAGAGGCAACATTATTCTTTAATAGTGGAAAAATACTACAGATAACGATCATTATTGCCAGTACGTATTTAAATTCACCTTTGTTCAATCCTCCTAACCCTTTATTTATGATTGGCAGGAATAACATAAGTAAAATATATGCCGTTATGAACCAATAATGATTGAATAATATTGGCATTACAGACATCAATATATTAGGTGCATGATTCAATGGCATTAATGGATCCACAATATTGGGAAAATTATTTAGTGGCCATCGATAATGAAGTCCGATAGCTAAAAATAGCAGGCTGTAAAAATATGCTTGTGAATATATTTTGAACGCTCTAAAACGCGATTTTTCAAGGCTTTGAGTACCCCCCCCCGATATAAAATCCGGTTATCATCACAAACGCATAGACTCCAATATCTCCTAAAGGCAAGTAAATCAGAAGCTTGAACGCATCGATTGCTTTCCCACCTTTTAATAGCAGATCACTTCGTTCACCTTGTCCCCAAAGACTAAAATGATGCAAAGTAATCAGAACAATACTAATGATTCGTAACAACTCGACATTTGAATTTCGAATACTAACTTTCTGCATTAGACAATTATTCCAGCCTTAATTTATTAGGTTTGTATAATTTAGTGATTTAAACTTATCAATCTATACATAACTTTGAAAGATTAATATTTTAGTTTGGGGAAAATCCACATTAATTAATAAATAACGATAATCCTCAAAGTGATTTTCCTGTGCAATATTTATACTCTAAAATTGAATAATCAACTAATAGAACAATACTTCTCACCATCATCAAATCATTAATCGATTATTCGAAATAAGATTAATTGTTAGATATTATTCAAAATTCATAACAAGATACCAACTTATTTTTAATTGTTAAATATATCTTTGAGGCGTATTCACCCAATCATTAATATTATTGATTTAATTGCTTTTCAATATGATTCATCATTTATATAAACATTTTATTTACAAGACTTCACGGTAAATACAAGCAATCAACACAATCATTTTTCCTACACAGTAATACTGAATCAATAATTAATTATTTAATCGATATAATTAGGGGTTTTTCATCCCATCAAATACGATAGGATTCAAAAGTCGGCAAATTTTATGCATACACTATTTACTTATTTGTGGATTATTTTCATAAAACTAATGTTATATTCAACTCATCCTAATTGAGGATGGGAATGAGGGATACGATGCAAATTTTCAGAAAACTTGGAATTCTACTATTCACATTGATAGCTATGATTTCTTTAACCGCTTGCGGTGGAAATAAGCAATCTTCAGAAACTCATGATAAAACTAAGCAAGAAAAGAAAGTTGACCACAAGGATACTGATAAAAAAGATTCTAACACCGATGATGAAAATGATGATGATAACAATGATCAAGAACAGGAGACTGATATTAAATCATCTGGACAATCATCTAAAGTAAATAAAACTCCAAACGTCTCAAAGAAAGTAAAGAATGGGACAACTTACAGTTCGAGCCATAAAGCTACTACTACCAAATTACCTGCAAAATCCAATACACAGTCTGCACCTGCCAGAAGCAACGTTCGTATGGTGGCAAATGAGGATGAAGCTTCATCATTATGGGCCTATGCAAATAATGTAGACTACCCAAATGATTACTACAGGGTCTATCAAGTTTCAAATGGTTTTAAAATGGTCCCTATCGACAGTTATGCAAAACAAGGACATTCATCTTTCATAATGACTTTCAATGGTGATGCCTATACATTAAATGGAAAATTGATCTCACCTTTTTCAAAACTTGCCGCACCTAAAGATCCCGAAGGAACAACACATGGGTGGCATGGATATTAAACTCCAGTCATCAAACAGATATTAAGCCTTTTTCGTTTAAACCACTCCCTAGAAATAAATTTTTGAGTTCAACCTTAACGGTTGAACTTTTTTGATACGAAAAAATCCACTTTCTTTTCAGAAAATGGATTAATTGATTCCTAGTAAAATGTATCTAATCTTGGGAATTTTGCTCATTGTATATGTCAGTATCACACAGAATAACGACGTTATAAGGAAGACCAAGAAAAAGTTCTTAACTCCCCAAATAGTATCAACAAACATCATCACGATTCCATGAGTCAAATATATTCCGTATGACAAATTGGATAGTGTTGTCGTGAACTGCTGTACTCGAAGTGAAATTGGATGATTGATACTCCATTTTTTTATCGCCCAAAATATTGATACCGCAAAGAACATAACTACTAATGAATCACTTCCGACGACCGGAATATTAGTAATGTGTTTGTTATTGAGAATATTGATCAATATCGTAAAGATTGCTATTACAGCAATCACAGTAAAATTCAATGAGGTCGATTTATATTTTATTGGTGCTTTATGTAGTCGATATCCCAATAAGAAGTAACCAAATACCTGACCCAGAAAAATCATGTTGTAAGCTGGCAAATAACTAAAGAATCCTGCGTACTGCTTTGGCACGACGACCGCAATAAATGGGAATAACATATTAGTCACAAACCATATGCCTAGAATGTAATCAACCATTTTCAAACTGGAGTTATCTACAAATACCTTCATCAGTGGCGATAATATATAAAATCCAAACAGTGGATACATGAACCAGAAAGCAACTGTTGGATACTGATAATACATTGACAACATATTTTCCAACCAAACATTGAAATTAAAATTGTGCCCCACTTCACTAAAAACAGCCATCGTTAAACCTGCCCAGATCAGAAAGGGAATTCCAATTCTCGGCAATCTTCGAGTAAATAAATATTTGATACTACGTGAGTTGTGGCTGGACAAAACCATTGCTCCACTGATCATGAAAAATATTCCCACACATGGTGTGACCATCCCTAACAATACATTTACGACATACCATTTTGTTGTGAACATAGCTTCAGTTAATGGAGTTGCCAGAGAATGGGAGAGTATAACGCCGAAACTGGCCAAAACTTTCAGATAATCAATGTAAACCGATCTGCTACCTGACACCACTTTTTCGTCGGTATTTGTCCTAAATCTATGTTTAGGAATTGCTGTTGTTAAAGAAGCCTCTGATAATGCCCCTTTTTCTGTCTGGGAAATTTTATTTTCCTTCATTTCGTTTTTCCCCTAAATCAGATTTTAGTACCCTTCAATTCGATTGATTCCAAAGTGTTTAGCCATCCAGATATTCATCCAATCGTAGCTCTCTTTATGAATCTGAGCAGTTCCTTTATATGCGTTATAGGAAGTTTCAGGCTCTGATATCATTGGAACCCTAGCAATATCCATATTTTTGGCTTTGCTATGTCGAATAATTTTGTATTGGTTATGAACCTCTTGATTCGTCGTACTTATGTCGGAGTGAACCTGATGATAACTGAACAGAAATATCATCCCCAAACCGACACCAAACATAATCAAATAATCCACATCAAAATTTTCAAAAACATTGAAAGCCAGTATCATCAAAACAATTCCTAAAAATACGGCACCACCGAAGAATGTCCTCTTGGGAACGACTGGCGATAATGCCATTGAATATATAGAAGCGAGATGAGCTAACGTGAACATGCCAATAAACATCAAACTTTGTCGATCAATCTTTTTAGACAACAAGCCTGCAATAAATAACGTCGCCATTATCAAGTAAATTATCCAGAACTGATGAAGCATCATTTTATTGATACTCAAAAAATTATTTAATAGAAAGTTTTCATCTGTTGCGACATGTGCGCGATGCAATGACCCAGGCGATTGTATCATCAACGCAAACCCCGAAATAGCTGACATAATGCCTGCGCCAACCACATAATCTAGTTGTTTATATTTGAGTAGGCGATATACCAATATTGCTGAAGCAATCAAAATAGCAGTCGGCCCTGAATTTTCATTCGTGGCTCCTGCCAAAAAACCTAGCAACAGAGAAACAATGATCGCTAATTTATTTGATTTATCCTCTTTGAGACAGAATAGAATGAAGCCTAAATAAATCAAACTCGTCCACAAATAGTTTCCAGACCCTGATATCCACAAAACAGTTTGCCCAAAATCTGGAATAAAATACCAAAGGTAAACGAAAGTTACCATAAGTAAAAATGCATTCAGTTTTTTACCAGTTATGGTCCTAACTATAAGGCTCATCAACACTATCAAACCAATAAAAGCAACACTGTTGAATACATCAAAAATCAGTTTGTTATTAAATTGCATGAAAAATTGAACGATAGTATGGGCAACAAAGCGGCCATTCCAATTGAAGTAATGATTAATTTGAGACTGTGGGATCAATAATGTATTAATAATTTGAGAATTGTACGTCGGAACTGGCTTCTGATAGACGAATCTATATACGTAGTCATCCCCACAATATAAGGTCAGAATATTCAACACTAGAATCAACGAAAAAATTGCGATAATTACTAGTAATGTGAATGGTCGATCTTTTAATTCCTGTTGAGTTTTATATATTATCTTCTTTATATGCTTATTTCCTTTTAGTCAGTTATTAAACTAACAATCTATTAGAGTTGGCTTTAATTATAAGTGGAAACAAGTTCTTATTCAATCTTTTTCACTATCGAAATTGATATAAAAAAATAGTGCTATGCAGTATACAAAAAACTGCGTAGCACTATTATTATTTTTATCTTTTTGTCGCTCCTAAGACAAGGGACTTCACCTGCTGTGGGTCGCTTCAGCCTGACTTTGTCAGGCTTCTCGCTCAACTTGAAGCCGAGGAGTTCTCTCGTCTTCAAGCTTGCCCATGGGCTAAGTAAGCATGGTTCGCTGACTAAGTCCATTATCACAGCTGGTTACATCCCTTGTCTTCTCCGCTGAGTTTGTTTGGTTATACTCTAGTTTTTAAGAATTAATCATTTATTCCAAATTCATCCATAAACTTATAATTCCCCAATTTGAACATCAAGAATGAAAAACATCATCCTACCTCACTCAAACTGACACTGCAGTCAGCACCAAACCCAACCGAAGGAAGACAGAGACGGAGGTGCTGTGAAAACTCTGTTAGCTGAGAATCAGCTTACAGAGTGGACGAGTTTGAAGACTGACATGAACTTCGTCAGGCTCCAAACCGAGCCCTTGGACCGCACTTTGGCCGAGAGCGGTCCCACAGCCACCGCAGTCACTGTCTTCCGAAGGTGGAAAGGAAAAACCTACTCCATAGCATCCCAAGCAGGCAATACAATCGGATCATCAGCATAAGCAGCTAACTCTTGATCAGTGAAATACTTCTTATTGATAACTACCTCGTAGACGTTGTTGTCAAACCATTCATCGTCCATAGTGAAGTAACCTTTGTTTCCATTTTCTTCACCCCAAGAATTTTCAACTTTCCAACGATTAGGAACATCATTGATCACATTGGCACCTGTAAACACCATCGCATGTGTAACTGAAGCATTCCCGTAATCTAGAGCCTCACCTTTGGTCATTTTAGTATCAATACCAAAGAGTTGATCATATTGATACATATCACCAAACAACAAACCTTGGCGACGTTCTGATTGATTTCCAACATCATTCCCAAACCAAACTGTGTCATTGCCTTTCAATTGTTGAATTGTAAGTTCCTTCAATCTTTCAATTGGCAAATTGAAGAACTTCTCCTGAACTCCACCAACAATATTTCCTTGTGTATCAATGGTATATGATTGGTTATATTTTTTTGATTCTTGTGGAGAATTCATAACGCCGATATAGTCATCTAAATCTAATGAGAAATAATTCTTCAAAAAGTCTAATGGTGTTATTGTTGGTTCTTCAATAATTTTCCCATCATCGTCTTTCAATGATAATTCAAACTCAACTGGAGGTTGGCCAAATGAGTATACACAGATACGATAGATGTCTGATAACATTTGTTGGATACATTCATCAGTTGGCTGATTATTCTTGATCATCTCACGTATCTCAATGCCATCTTTTCTCAATAACTTATTTATAGTCGAATTGAACTCGGATGTGTTATCTGATGCCACAGTCTCTGGCATTACATAGTCCGGAACCACACCGTATTTCTCGATCAAATTAGCAGCATATTGCCATTGTCCACCGTCACCGCTGGGGCTTGTGAACAACCAATTTACTTTTCGATCAGTGATTGGTAGATCAGCTGTCTCTACGATGTTTTGGAAGAAATAATTTGCCTTTTCTAGTCGGTCATAGAATGAAAGATAGTTTTGTGACAATTCAAAATCTTTCATATTGTATCTAGTAGCGAATTCTGTTCTAAGATTAGTTAAGCTGGAGAACAGCCAGCAACGTCCAGAACGCTTCTGATTTGATACTTTACCTGTTGGTACTTCTATATTGAACACTGGATTCAATTTACTTTTTGCGTCAGAATTTTGTGTGGCTTTAAAAATTCCAACTTCTGCCACGGCGTTTTTCAAAGCATTGTTTGAAACGTCGTGATTTAAGTTAGCCTGAAAATCTGCTAAACTAGCTTTATTGATTTCTTTAGTCAAATTAATCACCTCATTAACTAAATATATTACAATACTTTTCAACCTATGGAGAAATGTTATGTCTGAAACGATTAAAATTGCTTACCTATATGAAGACTTAATGAACACGTATGGAGACAGTGGCGATGTTAAAATTCTCAGTTTCCTATTAAAAGAACAAGGTTACGATTCTCAAGTAGATAACATCAGTATCGATACCAAGAATTTCAACGCTGCCGACTACGACTTCCTATTTTTCGGTGGTGGTCAAGATTTCGAACAATCCGTTGTTGCTAAAGACCTTGTTCGTAATCGTGAAACTATCAAGGATTACATCGAAGCTAACAAACCAATGTTGTGCATCTGTGGTGGCTATCAATTCCTTGGTAAATACTACGAAACTGTTGGTGGAGACACTATCCAATGTATGGACATCCTCCCAATGCATACTGTTTTCAAAGCTGATAGCCGTATGATCGGTGATACAACTTACGAGACTGAATGGGGAACTGTTCATGCTTTCGAAAACCATAGTGGTCGTACTTATTTCGATGACAAAGATAAATTGAAACCACTTGGTAAAATGATCGAAGGTTACGGAAACAATCCTGAAGATAAAGCTGAAGGAATGCGTTACAAGAACACGATCGGTTCATATTCACATGGGCCAATTTTGAAAAATGAAAATATCGCCAAAGCTATTGCTGAAAAAATTATCACTGCTCATAAAGAACGTATGGCTGAAATGGCAAAATAAAAAGACTGGAAAAAATTTCCAGCCTTTTTTTCTATTATTTAGTTATTACTACACCAGAGCCATCTGCTTGATATGGATGACTACCATATTCTACCTGACGTAACCAGGCATCATTAGAAACTTGATAGTAACACACGCCATATTGATCGTAAGCAACTTTAGTTATCTTCCAATCACTGTCTGCAGGCAATGTGTAATTCCAGATATCACCATTTGCTTTGTATAGCGTTACACTAGCATGATTGAAATCCATGATATTAATCGTGACTCCAGAATCAACATCCTGGAAGTTTCTTAAGACAAATCCGGAATTGGCATTTGAACTAAGTGTGACTGACTCTTCTGGAAGCCATTCATGAGTGGAAACTCTGTATTGGATTTTTCCTGTAGAATTATCGATACGATATTTATCAGTGATCCAACCACTGTTTGGTGCGACACCCCTATTACTCTTGGTCTCATCATTAATAAGTGGAAGAGTTGCGTAACCGTTTGTGACGACACCTTTCATATTGACCACAGTATATCTGTTTGCGTCACTCACTTCCAAAGTTGAATAATCATCTATTATTTGGTCACCAATTTCAGTATCACCTTTATATGCTAATAAATGTAATGTATCAAATCTTGATGCATCTCCTGCCATACCTAACAGGGATTGAATGTCAGGTGTAGCACCGTAACTGTAGTAATTAGAAGCAACAACTGTAAATTTAACCCCTGATAATCTATCCTTCAAAGTTTGATCAATGCCACTCTTAAAAATATATTTCTGTACTTTGGCATTTTTTGACAATAAATCATCAAGACTCATTGGGACTCCATAATTGACCATCATAGTAGCTGGTCCAAAGTCTACATCGTAACCAGTGTTGATCTTTTTGTTGACGTAGTTATCAAATAATTCTTTGACCGCAGCACTACTATCATCAGTTTCTGTTGCAGTTTCAGTTCCAGTAGAATTGCTGTCATCCGCAGCAAAGGCTGGACTAGTGATTCCACTTCCAACTATTAAACCTAGTGCCAATAGCACTATTACATTCCTCATTTTTTTCATAATATCCCCCAATAAAAAAAATCATACACCTATTGTAGTAGAAGTATGACTCTTTTTCTATCTCAAGAACTTATTTGACTTCAATATTGCCATCGATATCGCTGGTGCAATGATGATTGCGGCAATCATTTCAGGGACACCATTAGTTCCGACGATAACTAACAATAATTTGTTAAGTAAATCAGTCTGTGTTCCGTAGGCTTTTGCCATGGTGCTTGAATACATAACTCTCATTAGTACTAATACTAAAACTGTATTCGTTAAGGAACCAATAGCTGCTGAAACTCCCATTCCAACAACTTGTTGTTTAGTGTGATTTTTGAACCATAGGTAGATCCAACCTGCAATCAATCCGACTAATACTCTAGGAAGAATTGCGATAACAGGGTTGGTAAATACTGTTGTATCAATGATTGATGTTGGACTTGTTAAGGCACGGATAATTGTTCCGATTCCCCAAACTAATCCGACTATACCACCGTCAACAGGCCCCAATACGATACCGGCAACTATAACGGTGATATGGATAATTGTAATGTTAACAAAACCAGTTGGAATAAATCCCAAAAATGGCACCATTGACTGTACGAAAATGATTGCCATCAAAATCCCCAATATGGCAGTTTTGTAAGCTTTTTTCTTTTGCATGATTTGTTTCCCTCTCTATAACAAAGAGTCTACAATAAATGCTTAATAATAGTCTATAAAATTTTAATAATATAACAAAAATAACGACCTTTCGGTCGCTATTTCTCATTTATTTGTATTTTTACTTACCTTCGGCAGCATCAACAGCCTTGATTACAGCATTTCTGAAGCCATATTCTTCAAGAGCTGCAACTCCGCGAATTGTTGATCCACCCGGTGAAGTTACTTCATCTTTCAATTCTGGAACACTTAAATCAGATTGTTTTGCCAATTTGC
Source organism: Companilactobacillus mishanensis (assembly GCF_003946505.1). Classification (GTDB taxonomy): domain Bacteria; phylum Bacillota; class Bacilli; order Lactobacillales; family Lactobacillaceae; genus Companilactobacillus; species Companilactobacillus mishanensis. The sequence continues at coordinate 126,211 of NZ_RHON01000003.1, forward strand.
TAGCACCGATTGCCATACCAATAGCAGCATCGTAGGCTAATTGGCGATTTAAGCCATGTTTAACGCCTGCATCACTCAATGCTTCGATAAACAGATCCAAGAAAGCAGGGCTGCAACCAGCGACTGTACCAAGAATTCCTAATTGTTCAGAAGGAACCTCAACTACTTGTCCGGTATATCCGAGAATCGAGCAAACTTTCTTCTTGTCAGCTTCTTCAAAGACATCAGAATAACTGATTCCGGTAAAGCCAGCACCTACTTTAACAGGAGTGTTTGGAATAGCGATTGCCACTTTTGCACCAATTAGCTTTTTCTTCAACTGAGCAATCGTAGCTCCTCCAGTAAACGCAACGACTAACTTACCTTCAGCAATTGAACTGAGTTCCGTCATAACGCTATCAAGTGCCGTCTGGCTGACTGCGATGAAAATCACGTCTGTATCAGCCATTTGCTTGATCTTGGAGACCATCTTGAAGCCTAATTGGTCTTGAAGATCCTTAGCTGTATTGGATTTTCCACCTTTAACGATGATTTGGTCTGAGTCGAATCCATTTTTAACAAGTCCAGTGATCACTGCACCACCAATATTACCTGCACCAATAAAACCAATCATATTCTCCACTCCTTTATAAATTTTGTTATGAATTGTTCTAATTTATTATATCCTTATCAGGCTTTGAGAAAATAGCAATTCTGAAAAAATAATTTGCATTAAACGACAAATTCTGTAATATTTTGGATAAGAGGGGGAATTTATATGCAAAATTATAAAACTCGTTATCAACTTAAAAAAGAAGTGAAGAGTTTGCTTGCTGGTCGTTGGGGTGACGGCATCTTACTATTCATTCTACCGTATCTATTTATATTCATTCTTAGTTCAGGAAACGTCTGGGTGACAGTAAATGGACCGACATATCACTCAACAACCGGCGTTGGAACATTTCTTATCTCAATGTTCGTAATGCTGCTAGCAGCTGGAGCAATGTTTAGAGGAATCGATTGGGTCCGCAATCCAGAGCTACAATTTCAAGCATTAGAAAGTAACTTCAGCTTATTCAGAAATCCGGACTGGTGGAAAGTTATCCTGATTTCACTGTTAACTTACGTTTTTACTTTCCTATGGAGTTTACTCCTAATAATACCAGGTATTATTAAGGGTATTGCCTACTCGCAAGCATTTTACATCTACAAGGACTTGCGAGATAAAGGACAGGCTGGTGGATATCAAATATCCGATTATATTACTAAGAGTCGTCAACTGATGGATGGTCACAAAGCAGATTACTTTGTACTACAGCTGAGTTTCCTTGGTTGGGTTCTACTAGGAATCGTCACATTTGGAATCGCCTTGATATGGATCGTACCTTACTACAACCTAACAATGGCAAACTTCTACCGTGATTTGATCGATAATAATGACAAAATAGTTTAAGACACAAAAAAAGTGTGGAGCGTTATAAACGCCTCACACTTTTTGTTTACTTAAATATTAGATTAGAGCTAAGCCTAAAGGATCATTCTTTGACCAGAAGCCAACTGGATGAATTCTTAGACGCCAGCTTGTATCAATATCTACGTCTTCAATCTTTGTAACTGTCTTATCTTTGAGTAGTTCAAGAACTGCAGCTGCAGCCATTGCAATATCAAATCCGATAATACCAGTTGTCATCATTGCTAAACCAATCATAATTGGAACTGCGATTGAAGCAATCAAGAAACCAGCTTGGATAAGAATACCGATACCTGCAACAGGTCCCATTACCCAACCAACAATTGGAATTAATCCGGCAATTACTAATACTGTAATAATAGGAACAGAAATTAATAATACTAGACTCATCCAGAATGGCCATGATAATGCGATCAACAATCCAGGAATGAATAATAACATCATTGCAGCACCAACAAGAATTGCGATGTATAGTACAGGAACTGCTAATGGAGTTAGAATCAATGCCATGAATCCGAAGGCGATGAACCAGAACAAGAAGCCAAGAATCAAGAATTGAGGCATAAGTACAACTAGAGCTAAGAACAATAGTACTCCACCGATCAATGCGATTAGGTTAAAGATTGGGTACCAAGCTAATATAATCAAGACTATACCAACTAATGTACCTAAGAACCCACCGATGATCCAAGGTAATGCAGCAGCTAGAACTGTAAGAACAGCAGCGGCGATTACCCACAATACTAGTGGTAATACAAATGCTAGTAATGGTGAAAGGATAAATGCTAATAGTCCTAATCCACTAAAGATCATTGCGATAATAAGACCAATACCTGCAAGAATTGGGATTAGCAATGGCAAGAATGCAAGTGCGAATCCAATAATTCCGGCAATAACTTGAATACCAATCAATACAGCGAACATAACGATTGGTACGATAATAGCAGTTAATACAACTAAACCAGTTATGATTACCAATGGTAGCCATAATAGGATGTTTACAGCAGAAATTACTGTAACAACCACAGCTATAAGTGCAACTGGAATTGTGATTAAGTTAAGGATTGGAATCAAGCTTAACAATCCAGCACCAATTGCGATAATGGCAGCGATTGGAAGAATAATAGGAGCAGCTACAATTGCAAGTGTCAATGCTAAGATTGGCAATGCTGTAAGAGCAAATACAACTGTAAATGTTAATAGTGCGATAGGAATCCATAATGGAGCAAGAACTACAGCAGCGATTGGCATCAAGATACCAAGTACTGGAATTCCAATTATTGCAAGAATAATTGCACCTAACAAGTCACTCTTATCGTTCTTTTGAGTGGTAGTAGTTTTTAGAACATCAGGTACATATTTTCCATCTTTGTAGTCTTGGTAAATTTGTGAGTTTTCCATCAATTGTGTCGAAATTGCTTTGTCGAAATCTCCGGCTCTCAAACTGTCACCAAATGACTTAAATATCTGTGGCATGTTTGCCAAGTATTTATTTGAACTACCAGTAACAGCACTCGTATCGATGTTGATCAAATATGAGTTGCCATCTGTGGTTGGTTTAACGAAGCTAAAGTTTCCACCAGTTACTTCGGCAGAAGATGTAGCGTTCGAAACTCTGTTCAAAACGTCAGGAATTGAACCTAACACTTGAGCCTTATCATCAATAGATGCATTAGCCATCTTGTCATTAATATCTCTTTGAATTGTTGAGAACAATGCAGATCCAGAATTTGATTGTTGACTATCACTAGTCGAAGCTACATTAGCTTGGCTATCAACATCTTTATCTAATGATCCGTCAGAATGTTTCTTAACAAGTGCTTGAGATGCTAAATCATCAAGAGTTACTTTTGCACTGTAATAAGTTTTATCAAGTGTAGTTGCACCGTCAGTATTAACGCCTGAATCAACTTTTGTGATCGTAATGCGATCTCTCATGTTCTTCCATGCGTCATTTGCATCAAGCTTTTCAGTTGATTTTGAATACTTACCAGCCAAATAATCTTGATAGACTTGTGAGTCTAACAAAACATCGATGTCCATTGCTTTATCAAAAGCATCAGCAGTAACATTTTCGCCGAATACTTTTAGCAATTGTGGCATCTGTTGTTCAAGGAAGCTACTGCTGCTGGCATTACCTACACCGTTAATTGTTGTGTAAGCAGTTCTACCAGTAGAAAGAAGTGTAGCAAAGTTAAAGACTTGATCTTGGCTTGGAGCATTTGAAATATAGTGCCAAATCCAAGGTGTGCCTTTGACTAACTCTGCTTGTTCTTCAGCATTAGCGTTTGGAGCCTTAGCAATAATATCGTTCTTTGTCGTTTCGAAAGTCTTATTGCTTTCGTAAGTCGTCTTGTCACCTTGTGGATTGTCAGCTTGATCTTTCAAAACATCTTGCAATGTTTTTTCTGGATCAGATGCGACACCATTTGGTGTTTGAACTACATTGTTTGCGTTAGCACCAGCTTGAACTGCTGTAGATCCATCTGCAGTTGCAGTGGATGCTACAGGATTATTCGTTGTGGATGCTGTGTCACCAGTTGTTGTCGTAGCAGCTTGTGATACATCTGCGTCTTTCGCAGCTGTCTGTGTAGCTTGATCACTATTTGTAGCGGTCGCTACACTACCTGAAGCGGTTGAATCATTTGTAGCTTGTGTTGCTTTAGGAGCCGTAGCAGCTGTTCCGGATGCACCAGAAGATGTATCGCCAGTTGTTGTGGCAGCAGTTGATGTATTATCAGTAGTTGCATTAGTTGCAACGTTTGCTGATGTCTCAGTATTAAGTGGTGTAGCTAAGCTACCCGTAATATTGATTGTCGTACGTCCCATGACAGCTTTTTCAGCTTCATCATATGTAGGTGTATAACCATTTTGTGATTGTGCAGCCTGTGATGTAGTTGAACCAGTTGTTGTAGTGTAACTTGTTGAACTCTGTGTAGTTGCTTTTGTGGCAACAGATTGAGTTGTTGAAGTTTGACTACTTGAGTTTTGTGTAGTGTACGATTGCTTGCTTGTAGTAGTAGAAGAATTTGAATTAGTTGAAGTTGCTGGATACCATTTTGAAGTAATTCCGTTGTTTGCAACGTTAATTGCAGCGCCTTCAAAGGTAGCCTTTACGTTCGACTTTGTATACAAGTTCTTAGTTGCTATTCCAACAGCAGTTTGGTAATTACCACTATCAACATTTCTCGTGAAAGTAATAGTTACTGTACCCTTGTTGACGTCTTTCTTGGTAGTGTAAGGAATTACACCATCTTGATTGACAACAGCACTGTTTGCCAAGTCGACATTAGTCTTATCAAGATTGATGACTAATTGCTCGCCTTTCTGAATAACATTATTACCTGAAGCAGCAATATCAGTTACTAAGACATAACCATTCTTCTGCTTTTGAAGATCCATCTTAAAGATGTTATTAGCATCTCTTAGTGGAACTTTCAAATTAGAATTTGGTTTAGCGGTCTCAGTTGTTTTCACATTATTAGCAGCTGTTGTTGCAGCGGAAGCAATCCCTACGCTCCCGGAAGCAATAACTGGTGCTGCCAAAGCAGCGACTGATAAATACACAGCAGCCTTTTTGAACAATGACATACCGTTTCCCCCCTCTTTTTAAATTTTTTAAAAAGTTGATATAAAAATAACTTTTTATATCTACTCCAAATAATAACGCTAACATTTGTCCTATTTCAACAGTTTTCACAAATAAAATTTCAATTATATTAATACAGCATTACAAATTAATGACATAGTTCAGCCCTTATCTAACAGTAAACAAAAACACACCTTGTTATAAAAGTGTGTTTTTTGAGTATATTTGCCTTCAAATTTGATTGGACAGTTGTGAATTTTTGTTCATAAAGTCACATGGTCCGCAACCTAACAATTGATCAACTGATAAAGTACGCTCATAGCAGCATTTGCTCAACTTATTGATATATCTACATTACGTTATCGATCGATAAGTTAAAACAATTGATTTGAATAATTAAATACTCATGTTAGTAATAACCACAATGTGAAATTTGTTTTAGATATATATAACAGTATTTATATTATTGATATTAGGTTAAAGTATGACTTATTTTTTGGTTCATACCACTTTGGCTTACATTTTTAGTATTTTCATATAAGAAAATAGTTAAAAAATATTTACGATACTTACTTGGTATATTTGTAAATTACCTGATTTAATAATTTGGCAACGGGTTGTCCCGCCTTTTTATCGTAATATTCTGCAAAGCGTGCATCTGCAGCATACATATCTGCTAAGTTTCGATGCATTCCTTTATTATAAGAAGTCCAAGAAAACTCCAGCCAAGTTTTATGGTCATTATAGATGTCCTTGGCAAGTTGAGAGCCTAGATCCACGTCCTCTGACAATTCCTTTAGTTTAGTGATCATATCCGCCTCAATAGCTTCCATCTTTTGGTACTGCTCCAACGACATATTCTTCCATTGTGAATTTGATTGATCCACTTCAGCATTACCATACTTCTGACGAATCTCATCGCCATATAATTTTTCGTTTTCTACTACTTTATTAGCCTTGAATACCTCAAACTTATCTTCATTCTTCATAATAGTGTCTCCTTGATAATTTTTTATAGTTGCGTCTAAGGTGTCGAGGAGTTTTGAAAGCTGACGTTGTTTATCCATTAATAACTGATATTGATTCTTCATTGCTTGTAACGCTACGTAATTTGGATCATCAAAAATTCTTTTAATGTCTTCCAATTTAAAATCCAGCTCTCGATAAAACATTATCAGCTGTAATTTATCTACTTGCGGTTGTTGATAGATTCGATAGCCAGCTTCAGTTTTTCCAGATGGACTTAATAAATCGATACTGTCGTAATATCGCAGTGTACGCGTACTGACACCTGCAATATTAGCAAGTTCTTTAATTGAATATTCCATAACTTTCCTCCTGACAATTAATAGGATATAGATTGACGTAACGTTAAAGTCAATATTTTTTCAAAATAGTAACACTTTAGGCGTATTACTGGTAATATTTAAGTAATTTAAATTTGAAGGGGTGGTTTATATGAACGATTTTACACAAGTTTTGACAATAGCTGGATCTGATTCTGACGGAAGTGCCGGAGCACAAGCAGATCTAAAGACATTTATGGCACGTGGAGTTTACGGCATGTCTGTATTGACGGCTGCCGTTGCGGGTAACTCTTACGGAATTCATGACAGTACTGTTATGGCACCTAGTTTTATTATTAGCCAAATCAATGACATCAAAGATGACTTCAAAGTCTCAGCTTTTAAAACCGGAATGCTCGCAGATTCAGAAACCATTCATACAGTCGCTGACGCCATAAAAGACAAACCTTTTGGTACATTCGTCCTTGACCCGGTCATAATCACTAAACACGGTGCAATGTTATTGGAAGAAGACGCCTATCAAACTTTGATCGATGAACTTTTCCCATTGGCTGACGTTATCACTCCTAATTTCTATGAAGCTAAAAAGTTAGCAGATTCAGAATTAAATAGTCGTGAAGAAATCATCGAAGCTGCACATAAGCTTCAAAAAATGGGACCTAAGAATATTATGATCAAGGGTGAGCATAGCGACGATACAATCGATGAGGTCGAAGATTTTGTACTACTAGAAGATGGCCAATCATTCTGGATCTCCGAGCCTTACGTTAAGACAACTCACATCAATGGTACTGGTGATACACTTTCATCCGCCATTGTTGCAGAAATTGCTAAGGGTGATTCTTTAGAAGACGCTATCCGTACAGCAAAGACATTTACTTATAACGCTATTAAAAATGAAATTGATGTTGGTCACAAATTCGGTCCAATTAATCATTTCGTTAAAGATGATATACAATAGAAGAAAAGCACACTGGAGGGCTCTGTTTTATGGTTCGTATTACAAAAATATCAGCAGGTACATTGTTGCTTATATTGTCGATCATTCTTATGATTAGATCTGGCTTCGAAGGCTTTATTGCCGCACTAGTTGGAAATGGTGCCATTGGAGCTGCAGCTGGAATATTGATTGCCATCACTTACATCGTGACTGCCGCAATTTATATTTTGACAAACAGAACATATAGCTTAGTACCTGACATCATTAGTTTAGTGATTCTAATACTTGGTGGTTTGATGGGATTATTTAATTCAAGCTTACCTGATACAAAATATTTAGTCGTCTGGTCATGGCTTGGAATTATCATTGGGGTCGTAGTTGTGGCAATCAGTATTTACGATTTGATCATGAATCCTGTTCCAAAGGATAATCCGCAAAATTATAATCAAAACCAACCATACAATAATTACAATCCACAAAATCAAAATGGTGGTTACACTCGTTCAAGAAGTGGCATGAATAATAACAAACCTCAAAATTATAATCAATATACTGGAAATAATTACCAAGATACACCTAACCAGAATTCGCAAACCTACTATAGTAATGGTGCAGATAACAACATGAGTAATGGCGCAAACAACAATATGCAAAGTACTCGTGGTTATCAACAAAACAATTACGACCAAAATGGTCAATCACAAGTACATTCCCGTTATTATCAAAATCGGGCAAATTATGAGCAAGATAATGAGCCAACCAACGATAATCAGTATCCTAACAATCCAAATCCTCAAAATTATGGAGGATATGGTCAAAACGGACAAGCTGGTAATTTTTACAACGGTGGACAACGGAGCAACAACTTAAACAATTCTTCAGAAAATAATTCAAATGGTTCTCCTAGCTATGATCCTTCTAAAAGCCGTCGTAGCAGACATTAATGCAAGCCCTTTCAGGCTTGTTTTTTTTTATCGAAATTTATATCGTGATAAATGATTGAGCACTATTGATATTTTGATTAATTAATCATATGATAAACGTAGTTATAGATGTTCTATCTATAAAGTTATAGGAGGAGGTTATTTATATGTTCGGTATTGGTTTAACCATTGTCGGATTGGCTCGTTTCCAATTTGCTATGACTACCGTGTTCCATTTCTTCTTCGTTCCGTTTTCAATCGGAATGGGATTCGTAGTTGCTGTTATGGAAACAATTTACGCAGTCAAGAAAGACAAAGTTTACCGCGACATGGCTAAATTCTGGGGGAAGATATTCCTACTTAGTTTCGCCGTCGGTATTGTTACAGGACTTATTCAAGAGTTCCAGTTCGGTATGAACTGGTCAGAGTATTCAAGATTCATGGGTGATGTCTTCGGTGCACCATTAGCTATCGAAGCTTTACTTGCATTCTTCATCGAATCTGTATTTATCGGTATTTGGATGTTTACTTGGGATAGATTCTCACCAGGTTGGCATGCATTTATGATTTGGATGACTTCAATTGGTACTATGTTGTCAGCTATTTGGATTTTGGCTGCTAATAGTTTCATGCAACATCCAACAGGTTTCACAATCGCAATGATGGGTGGACGTACACGTATCAAGTTGACAAACTTTGGTGACGTTATCGCTAACCCACAATTGTGGAGAGTATTCCCTCACTTAATTATCGCTGCTATTATGACAGCTGGTGTTGTCATTGCCGGTATGAGTGCTTACGGATTACTTCGTAAGAAGAAGGGTGAAAATCACTTCTTCAAAGTTTCATTGAGATATGGTCTATGGGTTGGACTAATTGGTGCAATCCTTACAATCTTTGCTGGTGATTTCCAAACACAACAAATGATCAAAGATCAACCAATGAAATTCGCTGCAACAGAAGGTATTTATCAAAATACCAAAGACCCAGCTCCATGGACTGTTATTGAAACAATCGATGCTAAGGGTCACAAGACTTCAGGCGAGGTTGAACTACCTAAGGTATTGAGTCTTCTTACATATCACAAGACATCAGGTTCAGTTAAAGGTATGAATACCATTAACAAAGAACTTAATGATCAATATGGTAACAAGAAGTTCGGTACTCAAATGGGTTCAGAACTCGACTTTTATCCACCTGCAAAGACATTGTTCTGGAGTTTCAGAATTATGACACTTGTAGCATTCATAGTCTTAGTATTTGATTTTCTTGGACTATTGTTCTCACGTAAGAACAAGGATACTATCGAAAACAAGAGATGGTTGTTACATCTTCTCGGTATTGGTATCTGGGTTCCATTTATTGGTAACTCAGCCGGCTGGTTCGTAACTGAATTTGGTCGTTATCCTTGGATTGTTTATGGTTTATTCACAATTTCTCAAGCCGTATCACCTTCATCAACCATTGGAAGCTTGCTATTTAGTAACATTCTTTACTTCTTACTATTTACATTCCTCGGTGGTGTCATGGTTTGGTACAGCAGACAGACATTGCATCAAGGTCCTTATTTCGAGGACAAGGATTCTAAGCAAAACGTGGATCCTTTTGCAAAGGAGGCCTTCGGTAAATAATGACACTTAGTACATTGTGGTTCCTTATAATTGGTTTACTTTTTGCCATCTTCGTTTTCATGGAAGGTTTCGATTTCGGTGTTGGTATGTCAACACAACTAATTGCTCACGATCAACAAGAGCGTGAAGCAATCATGTCTTCAATCGGCCCTCACTGGGATGGAAATGAAACATGGTTAGTTACAGCTGGTGGTGCAATGTTCGCTGCCTTACCTATCTGGTATGCATCATTGTTCTCAACTTACTATTACTTATTAATGTTAGTTCTAGTTTCACTTATTATTCGTGGTGTTTCGTTCGAATTCACAAAACATGCTGAAACAAAATTTGGTAAAAAATTGTGGATGTGGACATTCTTCTGCGGTAGTTTCTTCGCACCATTCCTATTGGTTATGATGCTAACAAGCATGATCCAAGGTGTTCCATTGAACGCTAACGGTGATGCTATTGGACTTGGTTTCTTCGACGTTGTTAACTGGCTATCACTTGTTGGTGGTGTTGCTGGTGTACTTCTATCACTAGTCCATGGATTAAACTTCCTACGTCTTAGAATGGAAGGTCCTATCCGTGACCGTGCTCGTCAATTAAACAAAGTTCTTTATCCTATTCTATTCGCCGGCGAAGTTGTCTTCGCACTTCTAGTAATTTTCCAAACAGACTTCTTTACTAAGAAACCTGTATCAACAACGATTATCATTCTCTTCATTGTGTTATTCTCATTGTTGGGTTACTATGGAGTCCTAAAGGATAGAGAGGGCTGGAGTTTCGTAGGTAGTGGATTATCACTAAGTACTGTTATTGTTTTAATCTTTAATGGTATGTTCCCACGTGTAATGATCGGTACAAACGGTAACAGTATTTCAATTGCAAACGCTGCTAACTCACACTATACATTGACAGTTATGACAATTGTCGCATGTATCTTAGTACCAATTATTCTTATCTACTTCATTTGGTCATACACTCTATTCACCAAGAGAATAAATCCTAAGGATAATACGGTGAAATATTAATTATGATTGATAAGCGATTATTTCGCTTACCAGGAACAAAAAAACTTCTACTGATGCTTGCAGGATTAACTTTCTTGCAAGCATTTGTTATTTTATTCCAAGGTAAGTATTTAGCAGAAGCATTAGTGAATTCATGGAAAATGAAACCACTGCAAACTATCATCCTACCGATGACGCTGTTTGCAGCGGCTTTTATTGTCCGACATTTCATTAATCTCATTAACACTAAGGTTGTTGAAAGCTATGCCAGCAACACGTCTGAAGAAATTCGTTCAATGTTGTTAGACAAACTTTACAACTCTGGTCCACAAATGATTTCAGAACGTGGTACTGGTAACTTGGTTACAGCATCCCTAGATGGTATCGACTTAGTTGAAAACTACTTCAAGCTGATTTTTACAAAGATGATGAACATGTCTATCATCCCACCAGTCTTGTTGATCTATATCTATTTCCAAGATGTAGCATCAGGTATTACTTTGACTATCATCGTGCCGTTGGTCATTCTATTTATGATATTGCTGGGTTATGCTGCGCAATCTAAGGCCGATGAACAATACGCACAATATACTGTTCTATCAAATCATTTCTTAGACGCCTTGAGAGGCTTGCCAACACTAAAAATGCTTGGTTTAAGTAAGCGCTATGTAAAAAATATTTATACCGTTAGTGATGAGTATCGTAGAAGAACTATGAACACACTTAGAATCGCCATCCTATCAACGTTTGCCCTAGACTGGCTAACTACATTAGGTATTGCCATTCTAGCCGTATTCTTAGGTTTCTCACTAATTAACGGCACAATGATACTCTTCCCTGCCTTAGTTACATTAATTTTGGCACCAGAGTATTTCCTACCACTTCGTGATTTCTCAAGTGATTATCACGCAACTCTAGATGGTAAAAACGCTTTAACAAATATCTTTAGTATCTTGGAACATAAAGATACTAAGAATACCGACGAATTAGAGCCACTTCAATGGGACGAAAACTCTAACTTAGAAGTTAATAACCTTCAATTTAACTACGACGATGAAGATAAGAATGTCGATGCCAGTTTGGATGTTGACCATCTTAAGTTATCCGGTTACCACAATATCGGCGTTATAGGTAAATCTGGATCTGGTAAATCAACACTTATCCGAGTGATCGGTGGATTCTTAACTCCTGAAGAATCTTCTGATATTAAAATAAACGGTAAGGAAATTCCTCATTTTACTCAACGTAATTGGCAAAAGGAGCTAACTTTCTTACCACAATCTCCATATCTGTTTTCTGGCACATTAGCTGATAACATTGCCTTCTATCGTCCAGAAGCTAGTCAAGAAGAAGTCAAAGCTGCTGCTAATAAAGCGGGTTTGAAAGACTTTATTGATACGCTTAAAGATGGATACAAGACGATGATCGGTGAAGGTGGACGTGGCATTTCAGGTGGTCAGCAACAAAGAATCATGATCGCCCGTGCCTTTCTAGCTGATGACAGACACATTTTGATTTTCGATGAGCCTACAGCCCATTTGGATATCGAAACTGAGTATGCTTTAAAGAAACCTATGGAACAACTATTCAAGGACCATCTTGTTATATTCGCAACCCACCGTCTTCACTGGATCAAGGAGATGGATTATGTCATCGTTATGGATGACGGACTCATTGCTGAACAAGGTACACCTGAAGAACTATCTTCACACCAAGGTGCTTATTCAGACTTAATCGAGAATATGCGAGGTGATCAACTGTGAACTTTTTCAAAACATTCAAACACGATACTTGGGTAAAACCTTATGTCAAACAGTATAAAGGCCTGTTGATCTCCGTCTTGATCCTCGGATTCTTGACCGTATTCTCAGCCACAGCATTAATGTTTACCGCTGGTTATACTATCGATAAGGCTGCGACGCATCCATATAATATCCTTTTGATTTACGTACCAATCATTTTGACTCGTGGATTTGGTATCGGTCGTCCAGTGTTCAAGTACATCGAACGATTAAGAAGTCACAACTGGGTTTTGAAAATCACTTCTGATTTGAGAACTCGCTTGTATAAAACTTTGGAAAGTGATGCCTCATTCTTTAATGAGCGTCACAAGACTGGTGATATCATGGGATTGCTTTCTGAAGATATCAACCACTTACAAGATCTATACTTAAGAACTGTCTTTCCAACTGTTATTGCCTATATAGTCGCAATCATCGGCTCACTCGCATTAGGAGTTTTCAACCCATCATTTGGATTCTTCGTGCTTCTATTATGTGTGATTGAAATTGTTATCGTTCCATTGGTATCAGTATCAATTGAAAGTGCCAGACGTGAGCGTCAAAAGGCTTTAAAGAGCGATTTGTATACGAAGTTGACCGATAATGTGCTTGGGGTTGACGACTGGGTGATCTCAGGACGCGAGAAAGACTTCAAAGACTTATCTGCTAAAACAATTTCAGAATTAGATTCCTCAAAGAACAAATCTAAAGCATTCAGACGTTATCGAGACTTCATTTTACAAGTGCTATTTACAGGTATCGTTGTCGTATTCATCATCTTCACTAACTTGAAAATGACCAACGGACAAGAACAAGCTAACTTCGTAGCTGCTTTAGTATTAGCCGTCCTACAACTTTCAGATACATTCGTACCTGTCAGCCAAGGATTTGAAGAATGGCCTCAGTACCGTGATTCTATCGAACGTTTGAATACTGTTAAGCCTGTCGACCAAAACCTTCCAGAACAAGTAGAATTGGCTCCTGAAGACTTCAATGGCATCGAATTGAATCATGTAAACTTCGAATATGCCAGTGATTCACCTATCTTGATCAAAGACTTCAGTCAAAAGATCACCAAAGGCGAAAAATTGGCGTTGTTGGGACCAAGTGGTATCGGTAAGACAACTATCCTACAACTTATTCTAGGTGACCTAGTGCCTCAATCAGGGGAAATCAAGGTCAATGATTTGAACGTTCAACAAATCCAAGAGAAACGTGAAACTATTTTCTCAGTATTGAACCAGAATCCATTCCTATTCAATACCACCGTTATGAACAATGTTCGTTTAGGTAACGAAGACAAATCTGATGCCGAAGTAAAACAAGCTCTAGCAAGAGTTGGATTGAAAGATTTGATCGACTCATTACCAGACAAGTACAACACATTAGTCGGTGAAAATGGATCACGATTCTCCGGTGGGGAACAAGAAAGAATTGCCTTGGCACGTATCTTATTGCAAGATGCACCAGTAGTTTTACTTGATGAACCAACCGTTGGACTAGATCCAATCACAGAAAATGATTTGCTGGAAACATTCTTTGATGTCTTACAAGATAAGACAATCATCTGGGTAACCCACCATCTACAAGGTGTTAAACACGTCGATCACGTCGTTTTCGTTAACGATGAAAAGATTGAAATGCAAGGCGACCCACGAGACTTATATAAGACAAATGCTCACTTTAAAGAGCTTTACGAAATGGATCAAGGACTTACATCCGAATCCTAAACAAAATAGCGGTACTGCTTTTATGCAGTTACCGCTATTTTTCTTATATAATGAATAAAACACTTGATTGCGACGTTAGGTAATAATGTATAAAGACAGTATAGGAGGTGATATCTATGTCAAACTACACTACAGGGGAATTCGCCAAACTTGGAAACATTTCAGTTAGAACAGCTCAATATTACGATAAGAAGGGACTTTTGATTCCTTCTAGTAAAACTGAATCCGGCAGAAGGCAGTATAACGCTACAGACTTGAAAAAATTAAAATTAATTCTTCTACTTAAAAGCATGGGATTAAAGCTCGATTCTATAAAAGAAATTCTCGAGAGTAATCAATCTAACGAGATTTTAAGATTAATGCTTAATGAACAAGAAAAGGAGATCCGTGCTGAACTTGGTAATTCCGAGCAGCAGCTTAAAACTATCGAGAACGTTAAACGTAACCTACCATACTTAGAGAACTATCCCCTTAATTCTCTCAACGACATAGATAGCATTATGGATAACAAAAAATCACTTTTTAAAGTTCACAGAAACATGCTTCTCTTTGGTATATTCCTAGACTTAGTTGAAGTATCTGCAGGTATATATACGATAATGACCAAAAATTGGATTCCATTTGTTTTAGTAAGTATATTGATGATAATCAGTGCTGCGATTATGACCTTTTACTACTTCAATAGAACAAATTATATTTGTCCAAATTGCCATACGACTTTCCAAACAAGTTTTTCAAAATTCTTTTGGGCACCACATAATCCTCGTGCTAGAAAACTAACTTGTCCAAATTGTAACCAAAAAAACTACTGCATAGAAATATACGATGCATCTAGGAACAAACAAAAAACCTTAGGATAACCATCCTAAGGTTTTATTTGTCTATTAACTCATAATCATTTCTTCCATTGATTCAAAGCTGATCACAAACTTATCGATCCTATTTGGGTGTAAATTAATTTCTACGCATCCTCGTGGAATGTTTCCATAACAATTATATCCTGTAGTATTACCGTAATTAAGTTGGATACCTAACAAACTACTTGAAAAATTATTGTCATGATCATGTCCAGCAAAAATGGCTTTAACATTCTTCTTTTTCATTAATGCATAAAATAATCCGGAATTGATTCTCGGAGCACATACTTCTTCTCCGAAGTTTCCAGAAGTGATCTGATTTGCGGCGATACGATATTCGGGTAACGGAATATGCAAGAAGCCTAAATCAGTATGTTCATTACTGCGACTATATGGCAAATTCAAGAACCATTCGATTTGCTCAGGCTCAATTGCCGCATAGTGGTCCAATTTTGGCCAGTGAGAATACGATCCACTGTCCCAGACGTAAATGACATGCTTCAACTCCCCAGTTTGACGGTCATTTACCTCTAACGTGTAGCTTTCCCTATTTGAACTCAAGAACTGATTATGGCGATCGACTAGAAACTCAAGATCTGATTCCATTGAACGCATATCACTTCTCTTCATTACTCCTTCAACATCATGGTTTCCGTATGTTATGGCGACTGGTGTTTTCAGAGAGTTCAGAAAATCATAAAAGACCGATAAACTCTTTTTTGCTGTGGGATTATCCTTCCCCTGGATAATATCCCCTGTAATCATAATTAAGTGAAACTTCTTTTGAGTGAATAATTTACGTAAAGACTGTAATGTATGCAAATCTTCATCACAAAAAGGATACTCGCCTAGATGAATGTCAGTTAGCTGACAAATCCGTAAAGGTCGATCATCGTGCACTGTTAATTTCATGATGCTCCTTAGTTTTATATAATTGTTGGATTAAGTATTCGTTGTAACCTTGATCAATATTATCGATTTCATGGGCATCAGATCCATAAACTAATGTAATGCCTTTGGCCATTGCACTCTCAAGAATAGGTAAAGAAGGCGACGACTCCCCCTGACTATACTTACCTAAACCTGACATATTACAATCCAGCATCAAATTCTTCTTACAGACTCTTTTCAAAATTTTATCGAGTAGTTTATTAGTTTGGTCATCAGCCCAAACGGTTTCCGGCGAAAAGTTCTTTCTCCATCTTCTGTATAGCGTTACATGACCATATCTAACGGGCTTACAATCAAACTCCCACTTCAGTGCCTCAAGCACAGTTTCAAGATATCTGTTAGCTACACTCACTGGAGTCCGATAATAATTCAAAACCCCATCACAAAAGTCCTGGTAGCTATCATCAACAGATCTCAAACCATCATTAGTAGGTAAAAAATGAACCGAAAGAATAGCATCATCAATTTGATCAGCAAACTTGAGCAGCTGACTCTTAGTCCACTCCTGGCAGCCATCAATGTAGTCCACCTCAAAACCAATAAGAATATTGATTTTGTCCGCATACTTGCGTTTAAGATAATCCATCTTTGCAAAGTATGCTGGTAGCTCAGAATAATCCATAGCAGCTGTAGCAATAGCATGTTCAGCACCACGAGCCATTTGATAAAACTGCGGCGGCATCGGAAAATGCTCCGTAATAGAATAAGTTTTGAACCCATCATCAATGGCACGCTTGATCATGTCCTCAGTATCTAAAATCTCACCATGAGGACAAAATTCAGTATGAGAGTGACCATTCCAATCCTTGCAGGAGATACTCCGTAAGTAATCAAGTGAAATCATATTGCATCAAAATCCCCCGAGTATAAATGTAAAACAAGGGTTCACACCCTTATTTCACAAGATAACAAAGGATTGTATATAAATTGTATAAAATTATAACGCTACAGAATTAACCGTAATAACATCAACCAAAACCCAAGTTTTATTTAATTTTTCATGGATTTTACTTATAACGGTCAAAACAAAATAAATTTGAAAATACAATAAGAATTTTCAGTAAACAAAAAGAGACTGTCAAAAGACAGTCTCTAAACAAGATTTTGATTTAATTTTAAATTCAGCAAAAACCAACATAGCCATCCGGATAAAACATCCCCATTTCAAAAGAATAGGAAAAACAAATCTAGATGGAGAAAGGCAATTGATTTTTGGCTCAGCCCTGAAATTGGACTTAGTGTACGAAGTACACTTAGACCAAGGCTAAGTTTCAAGACTTACGAAGTAAGTCTCGAAATTATGCCCAGGGCGTTCCAGCCTAAAAAAATCAATTGGCTTTCGGAATCGGCAGCATAGAACTTCAAACACACCCTATTCGATTCTGTCGAGCAGCTCTTCCACTATTTTTTCCAAAGCCCGACGATTACGACCCTTAGGCAATTTCTTAATTCGATTCATAGCATGTCGACTATAAGTCTTAGCAATATCCTTAGCCTTTTGAAGATAACCACCTTCAACAACAATCCTGGCAGCTTCATTAATATCTTCATTAGACAACTCATTCTTAGACAAAACAGCGACTAAATCAGCATTATGATCCTGAAGTCCAAGAATATATGGTAACGAATAAACACCGTTTCTCAAATCTTCAAAGTTAGGTTTACCAGTATCTCGACTGTCACCGAAATCTAATATGTCATCCATGATTTGGAATGACATCCCTATTTCATGTCCAATATTCTTGGCACGTGCGACTAACTCGTGATCCCCACCAGAAACTAGTGCACCCATCATTGTACTCAAGCTAAATAATTCAGCTGTCTTTCCTGCAACTTCACGGAAATACATTTTTGCAGTCGCATCCACATTGAAGTTGATCAACAATTGATCTAACTCGCCAATCAAAATTTTCTTCATACTTAAAGCATTCAAAAGAATCTGATTCTGTGCAGGTAAGTGACGTGAAATTGTTTCAAAATACAATGTGAATAAATAGTCCCCAGCATAAATTGCATTGCGTTTACCATATTTTGTATGGATAGTTGGTTTTGAACGACGTAGTGGTGAATCATCAATGACATCATCGTGGATCAGCGTAGCTACGTGCAGTAATTCCAAAGAAGATGCCAATGGAATAAGTTCCTCGTCTGTTTTTTTGTTCGGTCCAAAACTACTGAACAATAGGAAAAAAGCTGGACGTAGCATCTTACCTCCAGAAGTAAGATCACGTATCATAGTTGATATCGCTTCGTTACGCATATCCAAACTATCGTGAATATACGCAGTTGTCCGGTCTATCCGCTTCCCCATCTTTGGATATTCTTTCCAAATCGAATTTGCCATGTAATTCCCCTCTACTGCTGTTACTTGTCTATTTTCATAAAGTAATTCTATAATATATGTTATCAAACAAAAAGGACTGATTTCTTGAAACCCTCAGTATTTTTCGAACTGGTTGAAATAAAAGCTAAGACAGCCAGCGTCTTCCCGTTTCTAATGGGAACATTATACTCGTACTACCACTGGCATTCTATTAACTTGCTGGAATTATTGTTATTCTTCTTGGCAATGTTCCTATTTAATATGGCCGTAGATATAAACGATAATTATTGGGATTATAAAAACGCTACCGGAGTAGAAAGCTTTCGCCGTGAAACTAACGTAATTGGTGTCAATCACCTTAACATCCATATGATTGGTTGGATTGATTTCTCGTTCACTCTGATTTCCGCAATTATTGGACTCTTTATCGTATACAGAACTGGATTACCACTACTATATATGGGACTATTCTCATACGCTGTAGGATTCCTATACGCAGGAGGTCCAAAACCAATAAATCGTGGACCCTTTGGTGAATTTTTCGCCGGGTTCACGATGGGATTCGTTATTTATTTGATAGCAATTTATACCAATGTTTTCAATTCTCCAGAAGCTATTCTTGACTTCAAATTTTACGGAGATGCCTTACTTTCGTCATTATTGACATTCTTCGCCATCTCTAACTTATTACTTGCCAACAACATCGCTGACGAGCAAGAAGATAAGGATTTGGGAAGAAAAACAATTGTCTATTATCTCGGTAAGGGCAATTCAATGTTCATCCTCAAATCACTTTATATCTTAGGATTCTTCGCTTTGATCTGTTCGATCATAATCGGTCTACTTCCAAAGACTATGTTGATAGTTCTTCTGATCACACCGATCGTCTACAAAAACACCAAAGCATTCGTTAAGAATCCTATCAAGAAAAAGACTTTTCCTATGATAATCAAAAACTTGTTCTTGATAACTTTAACTGAAGTTGTAACTTTCTTTATTGGAGTACTGATTCACTTCTAGTCCAAAATTTTAGCAAATCCATAAGTATCTTGAGCAATCATAAGTTCCTCATTTGTAGGCACAAGGTAGGCTGCGATTTTTGAATCGTCGGTAGTGATCTTAGTTTCTTTACCGCGAACCGCATTCTTCTCTGTGTCTACTTTTGCGCCTAAATAACCAAATGCATTCAAGATATCTTCACGAACTTCAGCACTATTTTCACCAACACCAGCTGTAAAGGCAATGACGTCAACGCCACCCATTTCAGCAATGTATGATCCAACAAATTTGATGATACGGTTACGATAAATGTCCAATGCCAGTTGAGCACGGTCGTTGTTACCTTTGGCAGCAACATCTTCAATATCACGCATATCAGCAGAAATACCGGAAATACCAAGTAGACCTGATTTGTGATTAAAGATATCGATCATCTTATTTACGTCCATGATCCCAAGTTTATTCATCAAGTATGGAATAACTGAAACATCAAGGTCACCACTACGAGAACTCATTGTGATTCCGGCAATAGGAGTGAATCCCATTGAGATATCGAAAGCTTTTCCGTTCTTAATGGCACTGATTGAAGCACCACTTCCCAAGTGAAGTACGATAACATTCTTATCTTGGATACCACCGTCAACAATTTGGTCTAGTCTTTGAGCAATAAATCTGTGGCTAGTACCGTGAGCACCATAACGACGTGCTTTATATTTCTTGTAATAATCTAAATCAATACTATATAAGTAATTTATTTCTGGAATATCAGCAAAGAATGAAGTATCAAATACGGCTACCTGAATAGCTTTTGGTACCAATTTTTTGAAGACGCTGATGTAATATGCTTCCACTTTATTATGCAATGGAGCATACTCTGCTAATTCGAGAATACGGTCGAGATTTTCTTCTGTCACTATTTCTGATTTCTTGAAATATTCCCCACCAGCAACAACACGATGTCCAAATGCGGTAATATCTTCAAAATGTTCGATGATATGGGCATCCTTCAATGCGCTAAGAATCGATAGAACGGCTATCTCATTGGACTCAACAGCTTCTTCACGTTCAGTCTTCTTACCATTGTATTTTAGTTTGAAAACAGCTTTAGGTGATCCTAAACGGTCGATCATTCCTGAAGCAATTTCTGTTTTCTCAGGCATTTCGAAAAGTTTCCATTTCAAAGTAGAGCTACCTGCATTTATAGACATTATCTTCATCATAATTCTCCCTTACAAACATACTAGAGTTCTTCAAATCGGCTTCACACCAGCTTTGACACTATTTTAAAATAATGATACTCTGTAATAACTATTATAAGTCTTTTTGGGGGGTATTTCATTCGTGAAATTATTTAGTAGATTACTCAAAGACGTTTCGGACGATAACGACCGTAACGCCAATGTTCAAGCCCAATCAGACAACCACACAAATTCTAATAATCAATCAAATTCCAACGATTCGATTAAAAATAACAACGATCAAAACCAAAACGACTCATCCCAAAAGGAACATTCAAAAAATAATAATATGACCTCAACTTCTTCGAATGACGAAACAACAGCTTTGACCTCTGTCCACGACCAACGTGTGAAAATCGAAAACGATATGAATAGCCTATCACATGAATATGCTCAATTACGTGGAAAACTTAAATTGAACCTATTTAGTGAACGTGATGATTATCAAAACAAAAAGAACAGTCTGACTAAGCAACTGAACGCACTTAAAAAGAACGAAAAAGCAGTTCAAGATAACATCGAAAAGAATCAAAACGAAAATGACGGCAAGGAGACTGAACGCTTGGCTGGAGTTCGTGCTGACCAAAAGCATCAAAATGAATTGCTCTACAAATATAAAGAACAACAAAAAGACCTCGCCCAAAAGATTGAAAAAGGCGAGACTAAACGTAGTAAGAAACAGGCTGAATTAGATGCCAACCAAAAGAAAGAAACCGACCTTTCGGCTTCTATCAAGAACGAAACTGATTTACAAAAGATGATGTCCTTGATGGAAAAACAAAAATCTCAAGTTGATAAAATCTACAAAGATCGTACAAATATCGAAAAAGATTTGCGTAAGATTCGCGATGAGATCGGCGTAAGCAAAAAAGATCTCAACGATGTCAATATCAACATCAATGAGATTTCTAGTACTGTTAGTCTACTCAAAACTAAAATCGGCCAACAAGAACAAAATATCAAGAATAATAAGGCTCGTCGTTCACAACTTATTGCTCAACTACAAGCTAGTAGCAAGACCAACAACAACGAGATCAATGGTCTTGAACTTCAACTCAAGAATGTTAACGACAATATCGAATACGTTGATAAATACATCAAAGACGTCTTCCACGCCGCATACCTTGTCCGTGAGGTTTACTTAGATAGCAGCAAAGAATATTTAGTTGTTTCTAACTCAATCGACAACGAACAAAAAGAATCAGACTTGTTCGATATGATCGGCTTCCTAGAACGTAAGATGAATACTGGTGTTACTATCGTAACCAGTTTCTACAACAATAAATTCCAGAGTATCGTCGATGGTTATACTAAATCGATGCGTATCGACCAGCCTAAAGTAATCAATCTGTTCGCTGATCTACAAAAATCCGACAATCCTTCAGACAAAAAAGTTACCATTCCTGAATCAGACAGTTGGATCACTAGAACTGACGTCGAAACTCAAAATACTTTGATTTACGACAAACAAGAAAACTTAATGATGACAGTTGAACATTTCGAAGAAAAAATCGACCGTATCAACTACTTCAAGAATTCTAAAATCGTTAAGACTAACATTTATAACGCAGATGGTATCCTTTCATCTGTAGAAATTTTCGACAAGAGTCAAAAGCTCACTGAAGAAAACTTCTATCGTACAGATGGATCAATCGTCTTGACTATCATGTATGAATCTGGCGTTGCTAACACTTTCCAAGTCTTCGACCAAAGTGGACTTCTCCAACAAGACTTCGATAAGAAGGAAGAACTTGTTACTTGGTGGATCAACAAACTTTATCAAGGTAAGTCAGATATCGTCTTCGTTGGTAGCAGTACCGACTTGCTTTACAAAGTGGTCGCTGGAATTCGTGATCAAGAAAATACTGAACTTATTACATTTGTTGAAAATGCTCACAGTAATATTGGACGTATCAAAGCCTTGCTACACAAGGAACCATTGATCGATAACATCTTCGTTCAATACGAAAAAGATTTACATGCTATCGAAAATACAACTGACCGTGACATTAGTGTCAGCTCAATAAAATCCGTAACAAATGAAGAAATGTATTTACCAGAATCGCTCAAAATTTAACTTTATAGTTCTTGTTCAAAGGAGGTACTCATGTTTATTTTGAAAATAATTTTGGGTATCTCTTTTTTTGCGACATTGTTTACATTGCTGATGAGCATTGCAACTTTCTTTTTCCCCGTTCGCAAACCGGTATCCGCAAAGTTTTTATCCGACTACAAAGTCTATATCTTAATGCCCGTCTTAAATGAATCGTCCGTCATCAAAAAGACCGTCGATAAATTTTTTGACGATAGCTATTTCAGTCACAAAAATAACGTCCATCTAGTGTTGATAGATGACCGTAGTACTGACGGATCAACCGATATCCTCAAAAGCCTCAATAATACTTACAAAAATTTCCACGTGCTAAAGCGTTCTTTCCCAATTGCTCAACACGGTAAAGGTGCTGCACTTAACGCTGGGATCGATTTCGTTCGGAAGAACAACGATTGGGCTCCTGATAAAACTATCGTTGGAGTCATCGATGCTGATGCCTCAATGGAAATCACTGACATCAATAAGATGGTCAATGTTTTCGACCAAGACAATAAACTAGCTATGGCCCAAAGCCGAGTGGCCATGAACAGAACTAAGAATTGGTTGGAAACTTTACAGGACTTCGAGTTCTTGGTACCAAATTCTTTATTACAAAATATGCGTAATAATTTTGGCAACGCTGCCGGCGCTGGTAACGGACAATTTTTCAGAATGAGTGCTTTAAAAGAGCGTACCCCTTGGGGAAATGCACTCTTAGAGGACTATGAAATCAGTACCAAGCTACTTGTTAATGATCAAAAGACAACTTTTGTACCAGATATACTAGTAAAGCAGGAGCCAGTTTCAAATGTATCTGGTTTCGTCCGTCAACGTGCCCGTTGGGCTCAAGGTAGTTTAGACTGTTTGAAACTCCTTGGCGGTAAAACTATTTCTAGTAATCTGAACTTTTTAGAGAAGCTAGAAATGATATTATTTATGTGTTCTACATTATTAAGTTTAATAATAATAATCACTAATATTTTGTCGCTTGTCAGTATAATTCTGGGATTGACTATCGTAAATTACTCCGCACCATGGTGGATGATTGCGACCCTCATCTTAGGACTGGCATTCGTCGTCTTTTCTGTAATTCAGTACTACCGATTCGCAGATATTTCTATCCTAAAAGCAATCGGCTGCATTTTCTATTTTTATATCTACATGATTTTGATAATCCCAATCGTATTCATCGCCTTCTGGAACTTCATTACTGGGCATAATAGTTGGGACAAAACAGCTCATGGACTTAAAGAAAGCGGAAATTAATGATGAAGAAAATCTCTGTTATCGTTCCTTGTTTTAATGAACAAGAATCCATTAAAATTTACTATGATGCGATGACCAAAATGAAAGAAGAAGCTAATAAATTCGAGCTAGAATACTGGTTCGTTGATGACGGCTCTTCAGATAAGACCTTTGCCATCCTCAAAGATCTTCAACATGAACATAGTGACGAAGTACATTACATATCTTTCTCAAGAAACTTCGGTAAGGAGTCAGCTCTATACGCTGGTATTACTGAAGCCAAGGGAGATTATGTCGCCGTCATGGATGTCGACTTGCAGGATCCTCCTGAAATGATGCCAGAAATGTTCGATATTCTTGAAGAAGGAGAATATGACAGTGTCGGCTCAGCTAGAATGGACCGCAAAGGTGAAAACCCAATCACGTCATTTTTCTCAAATGCTTTCTATGGATTGATCAATAAAATATCTCAAACAAAAATCGTGCCTGGTGCTCGTGATTATCGTCTGATGACCCAACAGATGGTGACTGCCATCCGTTCAATGACTGAATATAACCGTTTTTCTAAAGGTATCTTCAGCTGGGTCGGCTTCAGAACTAAATATTTGCCATATAAGAACCGTGAACGCGTCGCAGGGACAACTTCATGGAATTTCTGGAAATTGTTCAAATACGCTATCACGGGTATTATCGACTTCACTGAAAGACCACTTGCTATCGCTACTTGGCTTGGATCTTTCTTCTCATTGACTTCTATTATTACTATTATTGTTGTTTTGATAAGAAAAATTATTAATCCTATGAGTTCGGTTGATGGTTGGGCTTCTATGATTATTATTATCTTGCTGATCGGTGGGATCCAGTTACTTTGTATTGGGATTCTTGGCGAGTATATCGGAAAGATATTCTTAGAGGTTAAACACCGTCCGATTTATATTGTAAAAGACAAGAAGTAATGTTTTATTGTGTGGTTGGTGGTTGGCTTCCGCAAGGCGGGTTACGGCCTGCGGGGTCGTCACGCTGTGGGCAAAAACTCAGCCGTAAGGCGGCATCCTTGATTGTTCGTTGGCGTAGCCAACATTTCAAACGGTTGTGAACGCGACAAAGGAGACGTTCGTTCCATGTTCTTCACTGCGTTTTGCCCCGCATTCCTCCACCTGCCTTGCTAAATTTAATATAACTTTATTCTTTTCTTTTTCCGGGTTGCGCTTATTGCGATCCACTGAAAGTGGTGCTGTGCGTATTTTTGCACGGTACCACTTTTTTCATTTGCTTCGTTGCTTTTGACTCTGGTTTTGATCCAAACCTATATTGCAGTGAACCGACTACTACATTCTTATGTTTAATTCATACTTAAGTTCAAACCTTTTCTGCATTCCTTTAGTTCTGCTCTATTCCTGCTACTAAGTTTAAGTTCAAAACCTTTTCTGTCTTCCTTCAATTCTGCTCTTTTCCCGCTATTTAATGCATACGAAAAAAATCCTATGCTTTTGCATAGGATTTTATTTATTTATATTAAACGAATAGTGAGAAAGCTAGTCCGGCTAATCCTGCTAGTAAACAATAGATCATTGCTGGTCCGATTGTCTTTCTGAGGATATTTCCTTCTTGTCCGGTCATTCCTACTACTGAACTTACTGATACGATATTGTGAACGCAGATCATATTTCCGGCTGCGGCTCCTATTAGTTGTGCTGCTAATACTAATTGTCTGCTTAGGCCTGAATTTGCGGCTATATCTGACTGTATTTGTCCAAAGGTTAGGGTCGATACTGTGGCACTTCCGGTCACGAATGATCCTAATTCTCCTAGGAACGGTGCTATTAATATCCAGACTGATGACATGTATTTTGAAATGAACTGTGCTATGTATACTGGCATGCTTGGTAGGTCTTTGATATTAATTGCTGAGTTGGTAAACACTTGTACCATTATCAATGTTACGCCTAGCGCTATGGCTGTTGATTTCATTGAAAATACTACTTCTTTTGCTGTTGGTAAGAAGTTTTTCATTGATCTGGTTTGGATTATTAATCCGGCTACTACGGCTATTGTTAGTAATGTTCCTGGCGAATATAGGAATTCCCAATCTGAATTTATCTTTGAGAAGCCCATTATTCCTTTCCAGGATAGGTTTACGTTTGTTGTTAAAAATGTTTTTAGTGGTGCTGAAACTCTTGATGCTAGTAGTAACAGGATTACTACTATGTACGGTGACCAAGCTTTCAGCAATGACATGGACTGCTTGCCTGTTTTGATTTCTTTGGTTGATGTGGTCCATGGTTGTTCGA
The DNA here is from genome assembly GCF_003946505.1 of Companilactobacillus mishanensis. Lineage (GTDB taxonomy): Bacteria > Bacillota > Bacilli > Lactobacillales > Lactobacillaceae > Companilactobacillus > Companilactobacillus mishanensis. The sequence continues at coordinate 152,550 of NZ_RHON01000003.1, forward strand.
TTACGGCTTTTGGTAATAAGAATTTTAGTTTTATTGTTAAAATTGCTACGATTATTGTACAGAACGGTGTCAAGATCGATACGAATTCATAGCCTACGAATGTTGCCATTGTTAGGGCTATTAAGCTATATACTAGTCCGATGAATAATGTCCATGGTACTAGTTGTAGCCAATCTTTGAAGCGATTGCTGCCTTTCTTACCGAAGAAATATGTTAGTAAGAATATTAAGATCAATGGCATAAAGATTCCGGCAAACAAGTCTAATTGCGTAACTTTTTGTCCTACTGCGTTCAAGAAGCTGGTTTGTCCATTTACGTTACTTAATCCTACTGTTAGTGGTGTTCCGACAGCTCCGAATGAAACGGCTGTGGAATCTGCCACTAATGCTAGTGTTACGGCTGCCATTGGTGTAAATCCTAAGGCTATCATCAATGGTGCTGTAACCATGGCTGGTGTTCCGAATCCGGAAACTCCTTCGATCAATCCTCCAAAAAGATATGCTACTAATATTACTTGTATTCGCATATCTGCTGAAAGATTGTGAAATCCGGCATTGATTCTATCGATGGCACCAGACTTTTGAAGTGTATTCAACATCATCATGGCACCAAACAGAATCCACAAAATTGGAATCGCTTTATGGACTCCTTGGAGTACGGAAGCAAGTAGAGCGTCAGGTGGCATTTTCCAGAGGAAATACCCTTCTATCAATACTACGGCGGCACTGATCGACATTCCCTTGGTAGCGGGCATATTTAAAATACCCATTAAAATCAAGGGCAATATAACGGCGGTAAACGCAACAAAAATCATATCGTGTCCTCTCTTTTCACTTTGTTTATCAATTATATAATGATTTGCTTATCATTGAAACAAAAATTTCACAAAAAATATTGTCTTAAAATGAACTATCTGTCATAATTATTTCACTTAAATAAATTTTTTTATCGAATACACCTAATCAAATCATTTGGTAAATGTTTTCAAAAATATCGTTCAACTCGATATTAATTTTGCTGATACATTTTTATCAATTGATAAATGATTAAGTTTTATATTCGTTTTTAATGTATAATGAAAGTTGAATATGTAGAAGGTGATACCAGCAATGAATTCACGAGATAAACAAGCAGAAAAAACAAAAAATGCAATTCTAGAAGTTGCGTCAGAAAATTTCCTTTCGCAAGGATATCAAGCAACATCAACTAGAAAAATTGCTCAGGCTTTGGACATCACTCAGCCAAATATGTATCATTATTACAAGAACAAAAAGGTTCTCTATATCAAGTCGATCGAACATGCCATCGGTGGATTTAGTCAAGCTTTATACCAAACCTATGATGACAACAAGGAAAAACCATTTGAAGAATTACTTTTAATGATTTCGACTTTCATGATAGAGAATTTTAAGATAAACTACTTCATGATGATGCATGACATCAATACATTTTTCTCTGATGAAGAGAGAAAAACCATCGGCAAGACTTGGGACATTGGATACTACAAAGTACTAAACAATGTCTTTCAGGACCACAAGGATGAGCTTCGTAAAGACCTACCCTTGCCTGCACAAGTCGGGACTTTTCTTACTATATTACTTCCCTATATAGAGTACAATGATGCTAAGCGAGAACGAAACATCGCTAATTTAGGTACCATGGTAAAAATTTTTATTCATGGTATTAAGAAGGACTAGGAAAAATATATGGACTTTATAACGCTTTTAGCCTTAATGCTCTTCCTGACTCTTGTAGTCAGCCATTTTTTCAACAAAATTAACTTACCTGCAGTTATCGGCCAGCTGATTTTAGGAGTCATTTTGGGTAAAGGTGTATTAAATATCATCAAGCCTACCCACGAACTCGAGCTGTTTGCCGAGATCGGGGTTATTTTGCTTATGTTCTTAGCTGGACTCGAAAGTGACATCAAGATGCTCAAGAAGCATCTGAGACCCAGCATCAACGTGGCAATCTTTGGTGTTATCCTTCCGGTCGCATTGACCTTAGCAACAGCCATACTGTTCAAGATCAATTTACGTGAAAGTATTTTTATTTCCGTAGTTTTCGCCGCAACATCAGTTTCAATTTCCGTAGAAGTTTTAAAGAGTCTAAATTATTTATCAACTAACTCATCCACCGTTATTCTTGGTGCCGCAGTTGTTGATGACATTTTGGCAATTGCAATTTTGAGTGTCATGTCAGGTACTTTGACTGGTGACTTCTCAATTACCAAGCTAGGAATGTTATTAGGATTGTGGATCGTCTTCGCTATCATTACTGTGATTGCCTACAAATGGTTGATTCCAGGAATCATGCAGTTAGCGAACTTTATAGAAGCATCTCAGGCGCCAACTATCATGGCTATTTTAGTCTGCTTCATCTTTGCTTTCTTCGCTGATGAAGTACAACTAGATGCCGTTTTAGGTGCTTTCGTAGCAGGTATTACTATTTCTAACGCACCTAATTTCGATGAGAAAATAAATCGCAATGTCGAGATCATCGGATACTCGATTTTCATTCCAATATTCTTTATTAGTATAGGAATTAATTTGGAATTTAATAACTTTCTACAAGATTTTTGGTTGATTATGGTCTTCACAATCACCGGAATAATTGGTAAATTAATAGGTGCAGGTTTCGGAGCTAGAATATCTGGATTTGACATGAAAGACTCCTACGTTATTGGCTCTGGAATGATTTCACGTGGTGAGATGGCCTTGATAATTGCTCAAATTGGCTTTAATGTGAAATTGCTTTCAGAAGAGTACTATTCAAGTGTTATCATCAGTATTATACTAATAACTATATTGGCTCCGTTTTTCCTCAAACATTCGATTGGGAAGAACCCGATTTAGCTAAATAAGTACCGCAAAATTGTCAAAAGTTATATAATAATTTTGCAAGCGTTAACAATATTTGATATATGAAGGAGAAGGTAGATATGGCACATATTTTAATTTTAGGCGCAGGATACGGTGGTTTAAAGGCAGCTCGTGATTTAGCCAAAACAACACCTGCTGATACTCAAATCGACTTAGTCGACAAGAACACAATGCACGTTGAAAAAACTGCATTGCACACAATTGCAGCAGGAACAAGCAAAGTTGAATCAGTAAGTTTTGACATCCGCGACGTTATTCCCTCAAGCGTCAACTTTATCCAAGCAACAGTAAGTAAATTCGATCTAGAAAACAAGACAGTTTCATTCTCAGACCATGATGACATTTCATATGATTACGTTATCGTAGCCTTAGGATTCCGTTCTGAGGACTTCGGTCTAGAGGGCGCTAGTGAGAATGCCCTCATCCTTCAAGACATTGACACAGCTCAAAATATCTACAAGACAATCAACCAAAATATTGCAAACTACAAGAAGTCACAAGATCCTGCAGATCTTTCAATCGCTGTTTGTGGTGCCGGATTCACTGGTATTGAAGTACTTGGTGAATTAGTTGATACAGCCAAGATTTTGAAGGCTAAATATAACGTTCCTGAAATCAAGATCACTTGTCTAGAAATGGCAACACGTATTTTGCCAATGTTCGACGAAGATCTTGCTAACTATGCCGTTTCATACCTTGAAAAGAATGGTATCAAGTTACTTACAGGTGCCAAGATTACTAAAATTGAATCAAACGCTGTTGTTTACATGGACGGCGATGACGAAAAACGTGTTGAAGCTAGTTCAATTCTTTGGACAGTTGGTGTTAGTGGTTCAGACGTTATTACAGATTCAGGTCTCGAAGCAAGAAGAAACCGTGTTATGACAACTGAATTCTTAAACCTTGAGGATCATCCAGAAGCATTCTTTATCGGTGACGATTCAGCAATGATCCCTTCTGGTGAAGAACGTCCATTGCCTACAACTGGTCAATTGGCAACTGCTGAAGGTACAAATGCTGCATTTAATATTGCATCAGCTATTGCTGGTACAGAGTTGAAACCATTTGTTTACAAATCAGCTGGTACTGTTGCATCTCTTGGTCAAAACCATGGTATCGCTCAAATCGGAAACAAGAAGTTTAAGGGTGTTGTAGCTTCATTGATGAAACATGTTGCTGCTGACCGCAGTTTCCTTGAAATGGGTGGTCTTAAGACTGCACTTAAAAAGGGTTCACTTTAATATATAGATTGAGACATCCGGATGGGTGTCTTTTTTTTGCTTTGAATGCCGTCTGGAGGTTACGCAGGAAGGGGGTGGTCACGCTGTGGGCAAAATTTAATCCATAAAGCGGTATTAAATTATTGCCTTCTTCTAATTCAGGCTTCGCCTTCATAAGAAGAACGTCACGGCGTTTGCCCCGAATTGCTCCACCTCCAGACTAGATACTGCAAATATACTTGGTGTCAATGTATTTTGATGTGTTTTAAGTGCAGTCTAATTGTTGGTGGTCGTATATTGAGCTTTATTCTTATATGGAGTTAAACCATGTGTATACTTTGAACAATTAAAACAAAAGAGGTGCCGAACGGGTATTTTAATCCCGATTGACACCTTTTTTCTATTTACATGAATCACTACAAATTTTATGAGTTAAAATTGCTGACTCGGGTGAAACTGGATTGGCTCCCTTAGTTACTACTGCATTTAAAAACGTTTTGATCATTGGTTCGAATCCCCTAGAATACAAGGTGTTTTCCCAGTCCGGACGTTGAACTTGCTGCTGAGAATTACTCTGGATTTTGTCGAGTGTGGTCAAATTTGTCACGCTTTCTCGCAATGTTGTCGTTTGAACTAGGGCTTGCTCTAGATTTACGCCACTTTCCATATTAGTTGTGACATTGACTCGTGTCATTTTAGTATCTAAGGTTAAATAATGTTGAGCTAAATTTCCTTCGGAATCGGTAATAATTCTTGAATTCATATCTTCAATTTTTTGATCACCTAACAAATACAAAGCAGTATCAATTGAATGAATTGCTAAGTCGAAAATTGCATCTTTAGGAGTCTGCTGAACTTTCTCACGAGTTTTGATTACGTTAATTGTACGTTTATCTGTTAGTTCGTGAAGTTCATCGTAGAACGGAGCAAATCGGCGATTAAATCCACATGTTAATAACAGTTTCTTAGATTTGGCAAGATTATATAATTTCACAACTTGTTCGAAATCATCTGAAACTGGTTTGTCTACGAATACATTTATATTCGCATTTAGGAGCTGTTCAATTATTTTCGCATGAGTTTTAGTCGGAGTGTGCACGAAAACTGCCAATGGTTGTTCAGCAATTAATTGATCAAGAGTTTGGTGTAGATGTTTGAATCCATATTTGCCAAGAAGCTGATTTCCCTTGTCGACATTTCTAGTTGTGAGATGCCATTCGAACTGGTCTTGTAAAGTTGCCATCACTGGTAGATAAGCTTTTTGAGCAATATTACCTAATCCAATTACACCAATTTTTTCCATAATGACTCCTTTTATTTCACGATTTATTTAATAGTTTGATTATAAAGAAGATTCAAATGATTTCAAACGGGTTTATAATTCCGTTTGAAGGTTACGCAGGAAGGGGTGGTCACGCTGTGGGAAAAATTTGATCCATAGTGCGGTATCAAATTATTTCCTTCTTCTAATTCCGGCTATTCGCCGTCATAAGAAGAATCGCACTGCGTTTGCCCTTCCTGCTCCACCTTAAGTCTAAATTCAGTAGAATCAAAATTAATATTAAAACTACTCTATAGAATTTTCTTTTCTCGACTTATGATGTTCTCAAATATATAAAAAAATGAGACCTACCATAACTGGATAAGTCTCAAATTAACTTAAATACTTCCGAAATTTAAAGTGAACTAATAAAAAGCAACGAAATCAGTTCATACAAGACTAGCACGAAGGTAATGTTCGCCGGGGGTGCAGCCCTTCATTGATGTTCGTTGGCGCAGCCAACTTCTTTATTGGTTGCGCATGCGCCGAAGGTGACATACGTTCCATCGCCATCGGGCGAGATTAGAATGAAGGCGAGTTTCAAAACATTTCGGTTTCTGAAATGGTTCGAAATCGCCTCACAGCGTTCCCATCCCCCGCCGAACATTACCGAAGTGCGGAATCTAAGCATGAGCATGAACAGGAGCGTCAACCTTGGACTTGCTGGAACTCTCTTTAAACACTCTCTTCAAAACTTTAACAATAATAAAGTTCATTGCGAAGATGAAAGCAAAGGCAAATACTACAGCAAAGGCTTGCAAACCAAATTGCTTTAGTCCGCCACCTTCAAGTAAACCATTGTTTACAACCGCAGGATTAATTGCTTTTGTAGCAAATAATCCAGTAGCGAGTGAACCGATAATTCCGCTGACACCGTGTGATCCAAAGATATCTAGATAATCATGTACGTGCCATTTTTGTTTTAGAACATTGATGAAGAAATAGCTACCAGCTGCTGAAATCAATCCGATGATCAATGAAGCTGGCAATGTTACGAATCCTGTTGCAGGTGTGATACCAACTAATCCACAGATAACACCTGTACAGATTCCATTCATTGTAACTTGTTTCTTGAAATGATTCTCTAGCAATGCGTATGTGACCATTGCGGCAACTGGAGCCATGGTTGTTGTGAAGAATGCTTGAATCCCTTGGGCACTTAATGCCAAGGCTGATCCTGCGTTAAATCCATACCAACCAATCCAGAGGAGAACTGTACCAAGTAGAACCCAGAATGCATTTCCATGTGTTCCATCGTCTGTTCCCTTATGTTTTGAAACGGCGAATGTTGAGAGGATCAATGCTGTAACACCAGCATCAATATGAATAACCGTGCCACCAGCAAAATCGAGAACGCCTAATTTTGCAAGAAATCCTGTGCTAGACCAAACCATATGTACCATTGGATAATAAACTAACAATGACCAAATGGCTACGAAAGCTACGATATACTTTGTTGATTTCTTTGATGCAATCGAACCTAAAAATAGTCCGGGTGTTAAAATTGCAAACATCATTTGGAACAAAATAAAGATTGAATTTGAAATTTTAGTATTAGGATACAAGGCTGTTAAGCTATATCCACCTAAGAAGGCATGTTTGATATCACCGATAATTCCGAAACGATTTCCCAAGAATGATAATGGATATCCAACTGAGAACCAAAGTAGTCCAACTACTCCAAACATTAAGAATATTTCCAATAACATCTTAGTTCTATCTTTTGCTGGTATAAATCCACCGTAATAGACGGCAATACCAGGAGTCATGACCCATACCAATAGGACTGACAGTATCATAAAAGCAGCATCCATGTTGCTCCACTTCCCTTTACATTAAATTTTAAAGTGCATTTTAGCACCTGAATCTGAAATGTATACCAATTAGACTTTCTGAAAACGTTTCCCAATATTTCATTTATGTCTTATAATTAGGTCATACCCAATAAGGGAGGCTAATTATGTCTGTTGAAAAAAATCAAGTTTGCGTTATCTGCGGCCAACATTTTTCTGCGTCTGAAGGATTATTTCTTAGAGACCTAAATGACACCTTGAAACAGGAAGTATTCAACCGAGCACTTTCTGTTAGAAATTCGTCATTTGTCTGTTTAAAAGACCTGCAACAGATTCGCTTGGAGAATATGCAGTCAATAATCGATCAAGATTTAGAAAAGGATCGTAAGATGAACGCTGAGCTTCAAAAGGAACTTGCAAGTGATCACTACGTCATTCGTAACTTGAACGATACCGCTGATGGTCAATTGACTAGAGGCCAAAGGATGGCGGACGCCGTTGCGAAATTCGGTGGTAGCTGGGGATTTATAATCTCATTCGCAGTAATTTTAGTAGTTTGGATGACAATTAACGTGGTCCATTTGTTCGGAGTGAACTTTGACCCATACCCATTCATTTTGTTAAATCTGTTTTTAAGCTGTGTTGCAGCAATCCAAGCACCAATTATCATGATGAGCCAAAACCGGCAAGCTGAACGTGACCGTTTCGACGCTGAAAATGATTATCGTACAAACACAAAATCCGAGATGGAAATTCGCATCTTGCATAAGAAGATCGATCAAATGAACGAAGTGCAATGGCCACATATCCTAGATATCGAGAAGATGCAGATTGAAGTTATGAGCGAGATCGAAAATGAGATTCAATCACTCAAACTCGAGCAAGAACGTCAACATAACAACAGTCGTAATACTCGACATCCATCAAGATCCAATCGAGACAGATATTAAATTTTTTTGACACCAGAATTAATTTAGTAATATTTCATCTGGTTATCGTGATTATATGGCGATATTTTTATGAATTCAAAAGATAACCACTGAAAAATACACAAATTTATTTTTAACTTTTTGCACATCATTTTAATATATTTTACTTTTCCAGATATGAAAAATAGCGATAGAAATCTCATATAAGATTTCTATCGCTATTATTTTTTTCGAACTATTTAACTACTTTTGCTCCAAGAACATTTTCAAAATGATTCAATGCCCAATCATGTCCAGCTTGATTGAATGAAGCGACACATGATTTATGGATAACAATTTTATATCCTAAATCGTAGGCGTCAATTGCTGTGTGAAGCACGCAGATGTCGGTGCAAACACCAACAAGGTGGACTGTATCAACACCACGCTCACGTAAACGCAAGTCGAGATCAGTTCCAGCGAAGGCGCTATAACGCGTCTTGGCAAATTCTTTTACAGTCTCTTTACCAGCGTTTTTCTCATACCAATCACCGGTTTTGCCATACAATTCTCTACCCCAAGTGTCACTAACATTGTGTGCTGGGAAAAGCTTTGTCTCTGGATGATAGTGGTCAAATGGTACATGAAGATCTGTTGGGAACCAGACCCAGTCCCCATCCTTACGCATATAATCAGCCAACTTGACGATATTTTCGTCTATAGCTTGGCCAGGTTCACCACAAGTCAGTGCACCCTTATCTGCAACAAAATCATTTGTGTAATCAATAATCAGTAAAGCTTGATGTGAAGCCATATTCATACCCGCTTTCTGGAAACATTTGTTAGTTAAATTATTGATGTTTATTGTAGTTGTGTCAAATGGAAAACAAGAAAAACATTTATTGTTTTTAACTAATTAATTGTATTTAGTTATTCCAATGAAACTAATGCATTTACATGATAAAGTTAAATTAACCTATTAATGAATTGCGGAGGGAAACATGAAGAAAATTATTGTCTCAATTTTAGCCGTACTATTATTAATTCCATTATTCAATATCCAAACAGCACACGCTGAAGTCTCTAAGGTTGATACTATTTTAGCTGTCAACAAATTGACTCCACTGTATGTCAAAGACGACAATGGCAATTTCACTCAATCCAAAGTCAGATCACTTGGTGAAAAAACTGCCTGGTATTCAGATCAAGCTTATCCAGTTGAATTAAAAGATGGCTCTTATGCCGTTTATTACCGAGTTTCAACAAATGAATGGGTTGAAGATAATGTTAATGTTATCAAACAATCTCACAATCATATTCTCGATGCTCAAGTCGACAATTACCAAGCTATCAATGCAAAAATAATAAAAATAAATAACAGAGCTGCTCCCGTATACAACGATTTTGGTGACAAAACTGGTGCGACTGTTCCAGCTAACTCATCATGGAGAGTAGATATGAGCTACATGATAGCTCCAGAAGGTCTTGTTGGATTTTCTGTTTTCCAAAGAATTGGAAATAACGCCTGGATCAAACTCTCTCAAGATGCTAGTGTCACAGCCACTCTATAATTAATTCGGTCAAATGTGACTTATTGTTTGTCATACATCATCATGGTGGATATAATGCCCTTGGAGAATGAAAATTTCTCCAAAAAATCCGCCAAAAACTTTTCTTACTTTTTCTAAATTGATTGAATACAATAGGACTTCTCAGAAATGAGAATATTATTTATCAACATGACCAACAACCATCTTGGTCAACCTCAGTCAGAAGATATTACTCTAATAATGTCTTCTGACTTTTTTCATACCTATATAAAACCCGCAAATTAAATTATCCAATCTTGGTTAACTCTAATTATGAAATCACATTACAATTCAGTCGATAAATAATGTGTCTAATTCCTGGTACTGACAGTTCCTACGGCTAGAAGATGATAATTATGAGAATCAATAAATCAAAGATTCTTACTTCTTTCACATTTACGTGTATTTTTATTTATTTCGCTATTTATCGTTACTACATGATTCCCGTTGGTGACGACTACTTCTGGTATGGCGAAAAAGGTACCTATCTGCTACAACATGGTTTTTTCTCCACCAACGCTATCTATGGCGGAAGTGTAAACGGACGATATTTAGCAAATTTTATAGAAATAATCATGATGCATCGTCGTCCAATTGCGATGTTCTTTTATGCATTCTTCTGGACACTTTTAATTTGGGCAATTTGGCAACTTCTGAAAAACCATCGTACGGTACTTCCCTTAATTGTAGCAATGCTATTTCCGATGACTATGGCCGCACCATTTTTGAATAATATTCTATTCTGGAATAATGGATTCATCGTATATGTTCCACCTATGGCACTACTTTTAGCTTATTTAGCCATTTGTAGGAATTGGAACGACGACAAATATAAGTACTCACGAACACTGGCTTTGATAACATTCATTCTCGGCCTCAGTGGAGGATTATTCGTTGAAAATTCAACAATTCTACAAGTAATTTTAGCTGTGATCGTCGTTGTTTATTTCCGTGGTAAAACAAGAATATTTCATTGGACATATTTAGCTGGAACCATATTCTCATTTTTGATAATGTTCAGCAATCGTTCCTACTACATCCAAAATAAATCAGGTTATCGTCGAACAACTACTGATCCAGTTCAAATTTGGGGTATTTTTACTAAATATATTCATCTTTGGTTAACAACATACAATTGGCTGGTAAATATTACAATTTGTGCTTCAATCGTGATTTTATCGATACGTCACAAATTACCGACTATTCTGAAGATTTTTGAGATTGCTCTTAGTTCAATTTTCCTGATCTACTTCATTGGCGCACAAATTTATTTAAGCCACTTCGAAACTGATCCAACGGAAATGTATATTGGACTACCAGAAAAGTTTTCGACTCCAGACGCGATAGTCGGATTAGCATTCCTATTATTTCTCGGAGTGTCGATCTTCATATTGTTTAAAAATGAACCGTTAATGTACGTTTACTACATTCTTGCTGCAATGTCAGTCATCCCTCTGTTACCAATAGAGTCACCTGTATCCTGTCGTCCAGAATTTCTGACCTACGTTTTCCTATTTATGATTGCCGCAAACTTTTTCATCCAGGCAGTTTCGGCTATACCTCAAAAAGTCCTGATTGGATTATTAGTAATACCTTTAGTAATTTTGGCCAGCAATTTCCAAGTAAAGTCGTATCAAAATAGTATCGCCAACGATCAAAGAATTAAGTATGTCGACTTTCTCAATGGAACTAAACAGTTGAAAACACAGGTTCCATACCCTGATTACGTGGCTTTCAAGGATTCACTTATTCAGCAAGATCCAACCTATTGGGAAAACTATTTGAATCATACTAAAAAATAACTAGTTTTTTATCTTATATACATTATTAAATACCTTAATGCCTACTCATATTGACTTGTATGAATATATAATGCAATTGTTCCATAAAAGAATTAAAAAGCCATTATTGAAGAGGTGAATATATTATGAGGAAAAAAATTATCATTTCTCTGGTATCAATAATGTCAGCATTAATGCTTGTTTTTGTCTTTAATGTACTTGGACCACCTGGCAAGGCTACGGCTGCAACTACTGGAGCGTCTCCAACAACTTCTACAACAACTGCAGTAACTAGTCCGACAACTACACAAACAGCCACCGCAGTGACCCCAACTAGTACGATAGCCACACCTAGTGTGACTACTACGAGTGATCCTGCAACTGCTGTAACAAGTTCTAGCACGACGACAACATCCCCAGTTACAGCCGCTTCTGCACCATCAACAGCGACAGATTCTCCAATTCCTTCAAAGGAAATCCCTATGAAGGGTAATACCGCAGCTGATGCTACTGTAACTCTCGGCGGCACAGCTATTAATCCTGGAGATACAACTCAATCATGGACAAATTATAGCGTTGGTTTCAACTGGAGCGTCCCAGATTACGTACAAATAAACTCCGGTGATACAGCTACATTTACAATTCCTGACAATGTTAAAGTAGATAATCCGTTGACATTCGATGTTACGGATCCTAAAGGCATTGTTATCGGGACATTTACTATCTTGCCTGGGCAAAAAACTGGTACTTTAACATTCAACAATGCGTTTGAGAATACAACCACTGGACGTCGAGGGACCATCGAATTTACGGCTAAAGGTACTTCCGATGAAACTGAAAATAAAGATTTTATCGTCAATAAATATGGTTGGATCAATAATTCAGTCGTTCCTTCTGACGGAACAACAACAACTGATGGAGAGCATGCTCCCAGCAGTTTAACTTGGAACGTTGCTTTCAACTCCGCATCTAAAGATCTAACAAACGTTGTTTTGACCGATACTATTGAACCAGGTCAGACATTTGTTAAAAACTCAGTCACAGCAACTTACGGTTATATGTTGAACGGAAAATATATCCAACAAGGTTCTATCGAACCAACAAGTGTTGAACTAGTTGGTAATCAACTTATTATCAAGTTCGACAAAGTAAGTAACTATATTGACTTAAGATATGAAACAACTGTCCAAAATGTTAACCTCAATGGCGTTAACAAGTGGCATGATAAAACTACTTTGACAGCTGATCAAATTTCGGCCGAAGCAGAAAACACCATCGAATGGGGCGGTGCTGGTACTGGTGAAGGTGCTAAAGGTTCAGTTATTTTCACCAAGGTCAACGGTGAAACTAATGCACCAATTCCGGGAGCTGTTTTCAAAATTGTTAACGGCGCCGGTAAAGTCATTCAAGAGGATTTGACCACTAATGAAGAAGGTATTATCGAAGTCGATGACTTAGCCCCTGGCGACTACGTTTTGATCGAGACAACAGTTCCTGATGGCTATATGCAGAGTAGTAACTACGAATGGCCATTCACCATTGTCGAAGGAGTAAATGAGCCAGTTCGTATCACAGGTATCGACGTTCCTATTCCTGAAGATCCCAAGACAGGTCAAGAAACACTTACTAAACTTGATGCAGATACCAATGCAGTTTTGCAAGGAGCTGAATTCAAACTACTTGATGCCGATGGAAATGTTATTACATCACAACTCGTAACCAATGATCAAGGTATTTTGGAATTAACAAACTTAGCACCTGGCAAATACAGCCTAGTTGAAATCAAAGCCCCTGAGGGTTATGAAATCAACTCAGAACCAGTTACCTTTGAAATTAAAGCTGGAGAAGAGAATTCAGTTACCGTCAAAGATGCAAAGTTACCAACAACCGGTTCATTGACTGTTTTGAAAGTTGATATTGCAACAAATGACCCATTAAAAGGCGCCGTATTCAACATTCTCGATGCCAACGGTAAAGTTGTAAAAAGTAATCTTACAACTGATGATAAAGGCCAAATCGTCGTAGATGGATTACCCGATGGAAGCTATACATTAGTTGAAGTAACTGCACCCGAAGGCTACTTGGACAACAAAGCCCCAGTAGAATTCACAATCACAGCTGGCAAGATGACCACTTTGACAGTCTCCGATACATTTGATGAATCAGATGTTACCGAGCCTGAACCAGAACCCGAAGTTCCAGAACCTGAACCAGAACCAGAACCACCTGTTGTAAAACCAGTCACACCAACAGTTCCAGAACCTGGCGAAAACACAACCAGCGAGAAACATCCAAGTGTAGATAACACACCTGGAGTTGGTAAATTACCACAAACAGGTAATAGAAATCCTGGTTTGTCAGTATTCGTAGGTATCCTTCTTCTTACACTATTAGTATTGATGCACTTCGTTGATAGACGCGATAGACGTAATAGATAGCAAAAAATCAGTCATGAAAATGGCTGATTTTTTTATTTACTTTTTGATTTATAAAACTGTGAATTAGTTCTATGAACGCTTACACAGCAACAAATGTTTAGGTATTAACTGAAGCTCGTGATAAAGTTAACTTGACTGTAATTTTAAGGAGAATCAACTATGACTAAAAGAGAAAATGATTACAATATTGGATTAGATATTGGTACCACCTCTGTTGGTTGGGCAGTTACTGACAACAACTATAATTTACTGAATATAAAAAAACAAAATCTCTGGGGAGTCCGACTATTTAAGCAAGCGGAAACTGCAGCTGATACTAGACTACAACGTTCAATGAGACGTAGATATCGCCGCAGAAGAAACCGTTTGAACTGGTTAGATGAAATTTTTGCTCCGGAGCTTAAGAAAACAGATTCGTCGTTTCTTCTTAGGATGAAAAATTCTTGGGTTTCCAAAAAAGATAAAACTAGAAGTCGTGATCCATTTAATTTATTTATTGACCCTAGTTTCAATGATATTGACTACTTTAACCAATACCCAACAATTTTCCATTTACGAAAGGAGCTAATTGAAAATCCCGAAAAGAAGGATATTAGATTAGTTTATTTAGCCATACATAATATTTTGAAATATCGTGGTAACTTCACATTTGAGAATCAAAAGTTTGATGTTTCAAAAATGGATGAAGACTTTGCCATAACACTTAAACAATTTGTAGAATCATTATCAGATTTCGGCATAGAAGTTGCAGAAGGCACAGATTATAAAGCCCTGGGCGAAAAACTACTACAAAACAATCGAACTCCAAGTAAGAAAGTTGACGACGCCCTGTTAATTATTAACCCTTCTAAAGAGCAAAAACAGCCAGTAAAAAATATGTTGAGCTTGTTAGTTGGGAATACTGGAAATCTGGTAAAACTATTCGATCTAGAAACAAGTGAAAAAGTCACAATTAACCTATCATCTAAATCTATTGAAGACTCATTTACAGATATTGATGAATTTATTGATGACAATCAAAAAATAATCTTAGAATCTGCAAACATTATCTACAGCTCGATCGTTCTAAAAGGATTCTTAGGAAATTCAAAATATCTCAGTCAAGCAAAGGTACAAAGTTATCTTGATCATAAAGATGATTTGAAGAAATTAAAAGATATGTGGATGGCAACAGATGATCCCAAACTGGTCAAGAAGTCACGTCAACAATATGATCAATACGTGAATGCTAAATATGATGATTTCTACAAAGATATCACCAAATTCCTAAAAAAAGCTCAACCAGAAGAATTAGCAAATGAAGCTTTAGAAAAAATAGAATTGCATACTTATCTTCCAAAACAAAGAAGTCGTGATAATGCTGTTATTCCATATCAATTGA
This sequence comes from Companilactobacillus mishanensis, assembly GCF_003946505.1. Lineage (GTDB taxonomy): Bacteria > Bacillota > Bacilli > Lactobacillales > Lactobacillaceae > Companilactobacillus > Companilactobacillus mishanensis. The sequence goes on from NZ_RHON01000003.1 coordinate 167,863, forward strand.
ATGAGAATGAATTAATTGCAATCTTGGACAATCAGCAAAAATATTATCCTTTTCTAGCTGAGAATAGGGATAAGATTCTATCACTGATCAACTTCCGTATACCTTACTACGTTGGACCTCTACAAACAGAAGAAAAAAGCCGTTTTGCATGGATGGAAAGAAAAGCTGATGGTCCAATCCGTCCATGGAATTTCACAGAAAAAGTGGATTTAGAAAAATCATCTGATAAATTTATCAAGCGAATGACAGCAACCGATACCTATTTGATAGGTGAACCAGTTTTGCCAAAGCAAAGTATGATTTATCAACGTTACGAAGTTCTCAGTGAATTAAATAATACTCGTGTAATTGAAGCTGGAGAACGACCACAATCACTAGATGTTGATGTAAAGCAAAGAATTTACAATGAGTTGTTTAGAACTAGGAAAACTGTTTCTGTGAAAGCACTTAAAGATTGGCTGGTAAAGAACAGTATTTATCAAGCACCAATTATCCAAGGCTTGGCAGACAAAACCAAATACCTATCCAGCCTGTCTACATTTAACGACTTCAAAAAATTATTCGGTGAAGACTACGTTGCTGATCCCAAAAACTTGCCACAATTAGAGGAACTAGCAGAATGGTTGACAGTCTTTGAAGATAAAAAAGTTTTGAAAATGAAGTTACAGAATTCTAACTATAACTACTCTAATGATCTAATCAATAAAATCGCATCTATGCGATTCCAAGGTTGGGGCAAGCTCTCAAAAAGATTACTTACTCAATTCAGAACAGAGACTCAGTTGGCTGATATTCCGGAAAAGAATAATTTCACCATTCTTGAATTAATGTGGTCAACACAACTGAATTTCATGCAATTGATTCGGAATGACAAATATACTTTTGAATCACAAATAAACGACTACAACGTTGGTTCAAATAATGATAAGTCTCCGATTGAAATGGTAAATGAACTTCATGGATCACCAGCTTTAAAACGTGGAATTAGTCAGTCATTGAGTGTGGTAAAGGATATCGTTAAATTCATGGGACACGATCCTAACCGAATTTATTTAGAATTCACACGTAGTGACGAAGCCAGCAAGATTACCCAATCTAGATATTCCAGAATCAATAATCGCTACAAGGAAATATCTAACGCTGTAAAGACTCTACCTTCAGAGTTCCAAGCAATTAAAGGATTGCAAACGGAACTTGAAGAACACAAAAATGAGCTTGGCAATGAGCGATTGATGTTGTATTTCCTACAAATGGGAAGAGGAATGTACAGTAATCAACCTATTGATATCAGCCAGATTCATACAGCTAAATATCATGTCGATCATATCTTGCCTCAATCGTTCATCAAAGACGACTCTCTAGAAAACAAAGCATTAGTGTTAGCAGAAGAAAATGAAAGAAAAATCGATTCACTGTTACTGGATCCAGTAATTATTCGTCGAAATAAGAATTTTTGGGATAGCCTGAAGGAACAAAACCTGATGGGATTGAAGAAATATTCTAATTTAAATAGAACTTCAATCTCAGATAACCAGATGAAAGGATTTATTAATCGTCAATTAGTTCAAACATCTCAAATGGTAAAAAACGTTACTAACATTTTGAATGAAACTTATAAAGATACTGAATGTATCGAGACTCGTGCCGGATTATCAAGTGAATTTAGAAAAGCTTTCAGTAATCTCGACAAAGAAAATTTCAAATATCAATATCCTGAATTCGTTAAGAATAGAAATGTTAATGACTTTCATCATGCTCAGGATGCCTATTTAGCTTGTATTGTTGGACAGTACAAGATTAAAAAATACATCAAGAACAAATCAGAAGTAGTTTATGGACAATACTCCGCCTTTCTTGAAAATCTGAAGAAAGATACACGAAAGAAAAACGGTAAAATGCCAAGATATGTCCAAAATGGATTTATTATTGGATCCATGTTCGATGGCAAAACTCAAGTTGATGATAATGGTGAAATAATTTGGGATCAAACTATTAAAGACAACATCCGTAAAGCATTTAATTACAAGCAATATCACGTTGTTCGCCAGACGTACACAAAACATGGAGTGTTATTTAATCAAACAATTTGGAATCCTAAAAAGAGTGATAAATTGATACCACTTAAGAAGGATTTAGACCCTTCAATTTATGGTGGTTACAACAACGATGTAACTGCTTATTCAGTACTGCTTGATATTGATGGCAAGAAAAAGCTTGCTAACATCCCTGTTCGTATAGCTAATCAAATCAATGACAAGCAAGTTAATCTGGAAGAATGGATCAAGTCAAACGTTAAATACAAAAAAACTCTATCCATAATTATGGAGAGAGTTCCGGTTAATCAGCATATTTATAGTGAGAGTAAGGGACACTTGTTGTTACCTTCAGCAACCGAGCTAATAAATAATACTCAACTTTACTTGGACGGCAAAACGGTTGCACTGTTAACAATTCTTGAGAAGAATAGTCCTGATAAGTTTGAAGATATTATGAGTAATTACCCTCAAAATACTCTGTCAGATATTTTCTCGACCCTTATTAAGAAGATGGAGAAATTCTATCCGTTCTACCAGGGTGAGAGAGAAAAACTTGTTGATAACTTTGATTCATTCAAAGATTTAAATCTTGCTGATCAAGTTAATATCCTCCAACAAATTTTAATCGTGCTTAAAGCAAATGCTAGTAACGGAAATATTACGCTTGGATCGTTTTCAAATAAAAGATTTGGAAGAAAGCCTAATGGTAACGAATTATCAAATGTCGACTTCATTTACGAGTCTCCAACAGGACTATTTACAACCAAAAAACATATAGATTAATCCTAAAAAGAGCAAAAAAAATAGGCCCCTGTGGGCCTAACCTAAAAAGGTTAATTAACATAAATGTTGATTTTAATTCTTTAAGTCATCTCAACTACTTAAGGACACTACTAATATATATGATTGCTAGTAATTTTACAAGCAATATCTGGAGGGGCACTTATGGGCTGGAGAACTGTTTATATCGCTTCAAAATCAAAATTATCTTATAAATCAAATCATTTATTGATTCAGACTAATACTGAAACAAAGCAAATGTCTTTAAACCAAATTGATTCAGTGGTAATTAGCACCACCCAAGCTGTTATTACAGGTTATCTCGTAGCTAAACTGGTTGAAAAGGACATTAAAGTAATTTTCTGTTCAGAAAACCATAATCCTTGCGCAGAACTTTGCGGATACAACAGCAACAATAACCGAAATAAAAATATAGATATGCAGATATCTTGGTCATTGCCATCTAAGGAAAACTTATGGATGGACATTGTTACGAATAAAATGAGAAATCAAATTGATCTACTAAAACTAAATAATAGTAAGACTGAAGATTTAGAAGAAGAACTATCCAGCGTAGTTGAAAATGATCAATCAAATCGTGAGGCAGTCATTGCCAGAAAATATTTTCAACGTTTATTCGGTGAGGATTACACTCGTGGAACAGAAAGCAATATTACCGCGATGTTGAATTATGGATACACTATTTTGCTATCAACAGTGAACCAAGAGATTGTGGCACAGGGTTATCTGACACAACTTGGAATTCATCATCATAGTTTGATCAATGATTTCAACCTTTCTAGTGATTTAATGGAACCCTTCCGCCAATTTATTGACTTAAAAGTGATTGAAAAGAAAGATTTTGAATTCAATGAATACACTAAATTCGAACTTATTGACGTATTAAATAAAGAAATCAAATATGCTGGAAAAACTTATCACTTAAGAAATGCAATCACAAAACACGTTCATGACTGTTTAGAATTTTTAAACGGCGAAAGAGACTCCATCCATAGTGTGGTGATGCCAAATGAGGTATAGAGTTATGAGACTTATTGTAATGTTTGATCTGCCGACACTTACATCCAGCGACCGTCGGAATTATCGACAATTTAGAAAATATCTGATTAACGATGGATTTATTATGATGCAGGAATCAATATATACTTGTATTCTAATTGACAGACAATCCGCGGATCTACTCGAAAAAAAGATATCTCTTTACGCTCCCAAGAAAGGTCTGATTCAGACAATGATCGTAACTGAAAAACAATATACTGCTATCAATTTCATCACGGGTAAAAGTAAAGATGACATCGACGACAAATTTGAAAGGTTGACTGTCATATGAATGAAAACCTATCAGTTACAATTTTCCCGTATGATCCATTTAAACTTGATAGTGGTTTAAACATCATTAACTTTCAAAACCAAGATGAATACTCAAAGAATATCTTTAACTTTTATCAATTAAAGGAAAAGATTAGATTGTTGGATGATCCTGATCAATTTATACATTTCTATATCGACGATCAAATGCAAACCAGTACTCAAAAGGAAATGGATTTTGTTGGGTCTCTTCAAACTTACAATATAAACTCCATGCCAAACTTGAAACTTGTTTACGATCACATTGATAAAAATTCAAAAGTCGAATATAAAGACGAGTTTGAAAAAATAAACCTGAAGTTAAATGAGTTGGTTTTTGACTCTAGTTGCCCCTTTGATGGACCATTTGATTTTGATAATATGTCGACATTTGAAAGTATGTTGAAATTCAAATTATTAAAGTTTGATGTGGGTAATTGGCAAAACTACTATGATAAAATGTTATCAGTAATCAGTTTTTACAAGGACTTTACAGATAAGAAATTACTAATTTTTCATGATTTACACAAACTACTAAATCTAGAACAGGTGAATGAAATGAACAATTATCTTAAAACCACCGAATTATCTATTGTTAGTTTCGAATCATTTGATATGTCTACTAAAATTGAAGGTCTTAATTGCAAGGTTTTCTCAATTGATAGTGATCATGTCAGATTCGATTATTAGCAAAATTTAATTTAGGACGGTTTTAGATTTAAGTCATCTCAATTACTTAAGAACCGAGAAATCAGCCACTAATAATGTCACTAAAGTTTTAGATTTAAGTCATCTCAATTACTTAAGAACCCATGTAAACTATCGTGACGTCTAATTCTTCGTTTTAGATTTAAGTCATCTCAATTACTTAAGAACCAGTGTGAGCCGTTCATCGTCGCTGTGACAAGTTTTAGATTTAAGTCATCTCAATTACTTAAGAACCAACATTAGACGCCCCAGGTCAATACACTAAGTTTTAGATTTAAGTCATCTCAATTACTTAAGAACCGAACTTGTCTATGTCCCGACTCCACAAATGGTTTTAGATTTAAGTCATCTCAATTACTTAAGAACCTGAAGGTAATTATACTCAATCAAACGTAAAGTTTTAGATTTAAGTCATCTCAATTACTTAAGAACCTGCCTTCAAATTGGAATCTTGTAGTAAAGCGTTTTAGATTTAAGTCATCTCAATTACTTAAGAACCGGTTGAATCTTCAATAGCACAAATCTGACGGTTTTAGATTTAAGTCATCTCAATTACTTAAGAACCCAGGCAACATACACATGTCTAAGACAGTGGGTTTTAGATTTAAGTCATCTCAATTACTTAAGAACCTAAATACAATGAGTCTATTTTGACTGACAAGTTTTAGTTTTAAGTCATCTAACCACCTTAGAACTACATTCAGCAAAAAAGGATCCGCCCCAAAACAGGCGAATCCTTTTTAAAATTCTAAACATCTAGTCAACCAATCGATCTGGCATCTTGCCTTCCAAGAAGCTCCAAGTACCATTTGATATCATCAAGACATCTTGGTCAACTCGTGACAAGCTCTTATTGATCAAGTCTTCATGGCCTGTCATCACTTTTTCTGTCCAATGTGGATCGAGTAACAATGAACGTCCAACTCCAACTAAATCGGTATTTTCCAATACTTCTTCAGCATCAGCTTTTGTTCTGACATCCCCAATTCCAATAATTGGCATACGTCCGGCAACTTGATCCTTAATATAAGCAAGAATTGGCTTGTCTTTGTAATCATCACTTACTGAAACTCGCTTATAGTCGCCCATTGAAATGTGTAGATAATCTAATGGCTTGTCTGTCAATTTATCGACTAAATACATTGTGTCCGACATGCGAATTCCAGGATTTTCATATTCCTCTGGTGACAATCGGTAGCCAACGACAAAGTTTTTTACTCCGGATTCTTTAACTACTCCAGTTACACCATCTACTAATTTATCGATAAAATGGTAACGTTTCTCAAGGCTACCACCCCACTCGTCATCACGTCTGTTTGAATGTGGTGAGAAAAATTGTTGGATGATATATGTATTTGCACCGTGTAACTCAATTCCATCAAATCCTGCTTCAATTGCTCTCTTTGTGGCTTTCTTGAAGTTCTCGATCAACTCGTTTACTTCGGCAGATTCCATTGCACGTGGAGTTTCAGTGTTTGGACGTTCAGCAGCAACCGCACTTGCAGAAACTGGTTGAACACCATGCAAAACGCCTGAGTCAGTCATACGACCAGCGTGAAAAATTTGCAAAATAGCACGTGTTCCATTTTTCTTAATTGCTGCAGCAAGCTTTTCTAATCCTGGCAAAAATTTATCGTCAGCGACACTAAGCTCGCCATCCCAGCCTTTTCCATCATCTTGAACATTAGCAGCGCCTGTTATAACGGCACCAACTTCACCAGAATGTAGTGAATAATAATTGATCTCGTCATTAGTAACTACACCATCATAAAAACTCATTTTAGTTGTCATAGGTGGCATCACGATGCGGTTCTTCAAAGTAAGTCCACTCTTAAATGTTAATGTTTCATCTAATTTAGTCATATCAATTCTCCTAAAAAGCTTCTTTTCTTTTATTAGTTGCATGCACATGCATATACTATTACAAAAAAATAAAAGTGCAACCCTCAATTACAAATTTTCTTTAATAATTGGTTCAATGTTTGGAAGTGTACTCTTTAAAACATCCTCACCAACCTTAGTTAGATGGATATATACACCACGTTTGTCATCTTCACAGGTCGTACGCTCAATTGCTCCACACTCTGGTCTTTCAAGTCTGACAACAAGTCGTGACATGGCACTTTGACTCAATCCGACTTGAGCTTGGAGTTCCTGTAAACGCAGCTTTTCGTCATCTTTCAAGCCTAAAAAGTACAAGGCATAGAACTCATTCAATGATAATTTATGTGCTTGAATAGCCAATTGTTCGTCCAATTTATCTTCGATCAAACGACGTTTCTTGTTGAAATCAAGCCATCTGTTCACTTCAGCATTCTTCATCCAAAAACCTCCTCCCGCATTGATGCTTCGATAGTACATTATCACTCAAATAATTTTCCAGTCAAATTATTTATACAAAAAAATCCCTCATAGCGGTCGGATGAGATTACATTATTCCATCTGACAACCATAAAGGGATTATCGTAAACTATACTTTTTTTGTTCTATTCATAGTCAAGCCCGTGCTTAGAGTACGCGTAAACGAATACAACTAAGCATATGATGAACCAGCTGACCATAACAACGATATTTTTAACATCAAAATTATATTTTCCGCTCGTCAGCATCTTCGATATAAATTCTGTGATTACCCCAGAATACGTATAAGACATAATATGAGCTAAACTCTTATTTGCTGCCTGAAAAACTGGTGTAAATGTGAGCAGTACGATGAATGGCATACTTATATTACTTGATTGCATCTGACTCTTAGAATAAATACCAATAACATAACCTAATAAGAGACTGATCAGCCCACCCAAAGTAGTGAATAATAAATATGGCCCCCAGCTTATTTTACTGATTGAGATGCTGCTGATAGGAACTAAAATTATATTAACAACAACTATCAAAATTATTGATGGTAATAGACTACCAATCAAGAATTCCATTCCATTGACAGAAGACGTCATCAATACCCTTAGAGTATTCTTTTCTTTTTCCTCAGATAATGGGTAACTTCCCATCATGATTCCTCCCAAAATTACGTTGAAAAGAACCCCAAAACCTAACAAGTACGCTCCAGTAAAACCAGTGTCTGGCATTACTAATTTCATGATCAAAACGTATCCTATTGCCATTAATGGCGCTACCATAATTGACATATTAGTGAAGATTGACTGTGTTTTTAATTTAAAAATTGCATTGATTTTTCTTATTGATAAATTCATACTAATTCCCTCCCAGTTACTTCTAAGAAGACTTCTTCTAAAGTTGGCTCACAGGAATGAATCGTTAGCAGATCGTTTTGACCCATCCATTGATCAATTTTTTCAGCAGTTTCAATTGATTGCGGCAATATCATTTCTTCATTATTACGTAATAATACTTTATAACGTTTATTTTTGTCATATCGCAAACAAATATCCTTAGGGCTTCCTGCTTCAACAATCTTTCCATCATTTAACAAAGCTAAGTTATCGCAAAGTTTGGCAGCTTCTTCCATATTGTGAGTAGTTAAAAATATAGCTGTGCCTTTGTTCTTCAATTCAATCAGTAGCTTATGAATCTGCATGGACGTACTAGGATCCAGTCCACTAGTTGGTTCATCAAGGAACAATACCTTTGGCTCATGCAAAATTGCTCTTGCCAACACTAAACGTTGACGCATTCCTTGAGATAACTTTTTAGCCTTTTTCTTTCTATCTTTATACAATCCAACTCTCTTTAAGATTTCATTGATGCGCTTTTTATCAATATTTAAAATTGATGCAAAGATTTCCAAATTACTATAAACTGACAGTTTTTCATAAATCCCACTATTGTGTGTCACTATACCTATTTGTTCATAGATACTCTCGTTTATCTTATTAACCGAACGCCCTAATACCATCGCATCCCCTGAAGTCTGTTCCAGCTGTCCAGTTAATATTTTAATAGTAGTCGTTTTTCCAGCTCCAGATGGTCCCAAGAATCCAAAAATTTCACCTTGTTTAATGGAAAAGCTTAAATCCTTAAGTGCCAACTGTTCTCTAAAATGTTTAGAGATATGGTCAACCTTAATTACCTCTGTTTGTGTCATTACTTTCTCCTTTAATTGATTACAAAATCCATCTTAGAAAAAAGTAGTGAGAATGTCGTAAAATTTCCACGAGTTGTGCGCTCGAAGTGTTGAATTGTGCTAGTTTTCTATAAGTTTCCTCAATTCATCTAATCTAGTGCGGGACAGTGGCAATTTCTCCTTAGACTTACCTTTCAAAATCAAAGTATAGCTGTTGCGAGAATAACTGATCAACTCCGAAATACGCTGCAAATTGACCAGATAGGAACGGTGGCAACGATAAAACCCAAAATGATTCAGCTTTTCTTCGAGATCATTCATTGTCAAAGCTGATGGAAAGTACTCATTACCGATCCTAATATTACTAACGCCATTGACGCTTTCAATAAAATCAATCTCATCAGGGCTGAAGAAAACTGTCTTATCAGCGATATTGCAGGCAACTTTAAAGACACGCTTGGGCATAAATGATGCCTCGGAATCATCATCACTAACATCAACATTCTGCTTCAAGTCAGTTTTTTCTAAGCCAACGTTTTGATTATACCGATAAACCGTATCACTTAAGATAATCAATTCTTCAGTATAATACGAAGTGCATAACACCGTTATACCGTTCGATCTAACGTAATCTAGTGCTTTTAGATACAATTCAATTCCATCATTAGTCAAGTTTCTTAGAGGACTTTCAATCAAAATTAACTTGGGAGAAAACATAAACATTCTAAATAAGTTGATACGCTCTCTTTGATTGGCAGTTAAATGCTTTATTTTGGTTTTCCAAACATCTTCAAGTGAAAAATGTGTCTTCAATTTGTCCAAGTCGTCAGTTTTTCCGACAATCGTTTGAAAAAATTTCAAATAAGCTTTAACAGTTAAGCTGTCATATAGTCCGTCCTCAATTATTTCAGACAGAATCGTATTAGTATTATCGGCGACGATGTGACCACTAGTAGGAACCATCTTGCCAGTTATCAATTTAAAAAGAACCAAGCTTTCCTTATGGGTCATTTTTATACCAATTTTAGATCCAGAGGCTACCTCTAAATCGATATTCTTCAAAATAACTTGTCCGCCATCTTGCTTCATTACTTTCTCTAACGATACTAACGACATATTTTCCACTTTCTAACATTTATTCTAGTTATTAAATTATGGCACAAACTTAAACTACAAGCGACGTTGATTATGATGACTGAGATAGTTTCAATTGTAAAAAAGTTAAAACATCGGTATTTATTAACAACCAATACAATTTTTTGGTGTTGAACAAAAAAATCCATCATCCCCAAAAGGGATAACAGATTCATCAGTAAAATTAATTTTCTTTAGCTTTGGTAACAATATCATTGAATGAGAAGATTTCGTTAGCGATTTTTTCAGGTTGTTCTAACATTGCTGCATGTCCGGCACCTTCAATATCACGAATCTTAACATCTGGAACTCGTTCCAAACTGGCTTTGGCATCTTTGATACCATCTTCGCCAAGAATTTGATCCTCTGTTCCGTATAACAACAAGGCTGGCTTAGGAAGTGCACGCAATCGTTTGTTCATTGACTTTTCTTCCAAGTATGCTGGAGCAATTTTCTGCAACTGCTTTGAAGTTTTACGTTCTACTTGTTTAGATGCTTCTTGAACGACTTTAGGATTACTCAATGTTGATGTATCAAATCCTTTGGCAAAATACAATTTAGCTTTGACTTGAGAACTTGCCATCATTCCACCTAGACGTGTTGTCATAGTGTTGATATAAGCGTATTTCTCGTTGGCTGGTGTATTCAACATAACGACATCTTTAACTGAAATATCATGCATTTCTGTCATTTGTGTGACGATCAAGCCACCGATTCCGTAACCGAATAAAGTTACATCCTTAACGATTCTAAGTTTTGCGATAGCTTCCCAAACTGCCCAGGCTTCGCTATCCATTTGATAATTTTCATCTTTAGCTGGATCTGACTTGCCGTGTCCCAACAAATCAACAGCTACAACTGTAAATCTTTTTTCTAGGAATGGAGTTATCTCATCGAAGTACTCTAGAGAAGCATCGATTCCATGAACTAGAACGATAATTTCTTTGTCGCTAGCAAGATCACCAGTAACTTTGACGTTTACTTCACCATTTGATGTAAAAAGTTTTTGTTCCAAATTATTTTCCTCTTTTTTAAAAGACTTTGTATCAATTTTAATATACTTTGGAGATTTTCTAAACCGTTTAATTGCTATGAAGCTAATTTAAGCGAAATATAACTCCAATGTTTGTAATCTATTTTTAAGTTCCATTTATTATTTTATAACTAATATTGGTCTCAGCATACAAGATATGCGACAAGGAGGATTCACATTTATGAAGAAATCAAGAAAAGCATTACTTATCTCAACAGTCGCCGTTTTGGCATTGGCACCAGCCGCAACACTAGCAGTCGGATCATCAACAGCCAATGCCGCAGTTGCCAACGAACCTGCTCGAAAGGCTCCCGCAAAGCAACCCGCAAAACAACAGACTCCAGCACCTAAAGCACCGTCAAAAAATAATGCACCTGCTCCAGAAAAAGTATCAACACCAGCTCCCGCACAGCCTGTTAAGGCTACTACACCAGCACCTGCTAAACAACCACAGCCTGCAAAACAAGGACAGGTTAAACAACAAGTCCCTGCTCATACACAGCCTGCTAACAATCAACCAGCGCCCAAAGATGGCTTGGCTAGATAATTTTTATTAAATAATAAATCGTACCTTAGGATAATTAATTCCTAAGGTATTTTTTTGACGAAAATACGAAAAATAGACATATACTTTTAAGCTCCATTTAATTTCGTTATCCTAATATACCCTTATAGCATACGAGATATGCATCAAGGAGGATTTACAATTATGAAGAAATCAACAAGAACCTTAGTTATCGCATCAGCCGTAGTTTTAGCATGGATCCCGGCTGCAGAGGCGTTTGCGGTTGGATCATCTGTAGCAAATGCGGATGTTGTTGGCTCTAATAATAATAATTCTAAAGCACCTAGTTCCAGTAATATCGAAAATAATGGCCGTAAGAACGGCAGTAACTCTACTCCAACAAACAATAATGACTCTGCACCAAAAAATAACAACGTTTCTACTAATAACAATATCCCGGCAAATACTAACAACAACTCAAATCCAGTCGGAACTAGCAATAATAATTCAAACCAAACCGCTGGATTATCTAACGTTCAAAACCTAGCTTCCGGATCAGTTGTCAATCTATCTGGTCCCTCTGGTTTTGTATACACACTATTTAATTCATCAGTCGCAGTCGCAAATCGTGGTTTAGCTGGAGATACTTCCTGGGTAACTGACAAATCTGCTACCGACTCAAATGGCAATACATATTATCGAGTCTCGACAGACGAATGGGTTAAACAGTCCAGCGGCGTTACACTAAATTAATCACACAAAAATAGCTCTTGATCATTGAGATCAGGAGCTGTTTTATGTTAAAAATAGAAGCTAAATTGTATCGCGTCCATCGGTTAAATCCTTTATCAGTTCCTGATGATTATCATACAATTTACTGATATTACCATTTTTGATATCTTCTATAGCTAAATCTAAATCGTTTGTATTTTTATCTGTCATGAAATTTACCTCAATGACATTGTATACACAATTGAATGTTTATGCTGCTTGAATCGAAGCAGTATTAGCTTGATCAACTTCGTTTAAAAATCCTTGGATATTTTGTTGATATTGTTCTACCGCACCTTCAGCGTGTGCGTGGCCACCAACTGCTCCATCCAATACCCAGAGTTTCTTGATTGGAGCAACACTAGCGTTATATAACGCTACACTCTCAGTGTCAGGAATAAAGTCATCATCCTCGGTTGTGATGAAGTATGAAGGAATTGTGATTTTAGCTACTGCGTCAATTGGTGATGCGTCATCTAAGTCAAATCCTTGTTTTGCTTCATTGATCTTATCGACATTTTGCATAGTCTTGTCAAATGGGATAAGAGGAATCGAATTTAGTTTAATAGGAACAATCAATTTTCCTAAAGGACCATTGATCTTGTTCAATGCACCGTTATACAAAGAATTACCCAGTGATGTTAAGCTTGAAAAGCTGCAATCAGCAATAACCGCTTTTACATTGCTTGGTAATTGTGGATCAGCGGCAGCATCTAAGGCCGTTGCTGCCCCCATTGATTGTCCATAATAAATAACTTCTTCATCAGGGCCAACCATACTGTCCATAACATTTACCCAATTTTTCCAGTCCTGACTATCGTAATAACCAAATGGAATATAGTCTCCGTCACCAGAGAATTGTCCACGTTGACTAGGCATCAAAACATTGTAACCCATGTTGTACCAAACGCCTGAGACGACTCCGACCCAATCTGGATGCTCTGTCCAGCCTTGACCTATGATCACAGTCTGTTTGGAACCAGGATTAGCAACAAAGGTTGCAGTACTAGTTTCGTTTGGGAAACTAGATGAAGGAATAGTTAGTGTTTGCTTGTCAGCAACGTTATCCCACCAGTCTTGTGCAGCATTATAGAATGTCTCACTTGCTGCTGGATCATATTTCTCACCTAGTCCACCATAAGCTCTTGAAGTATCGTAACGATCAGGCTCTTGGATATCTTCAAGTTTGGAGTATGCGTCACTGCCTTTTCGTGAAAAACCAATTGGGAAAACTACTTTGGCAGCAGTTCCTGTAGTCACATCCGTGATTTTATCATTAACGTCTGAAGCAATCTTTCCCAATAAAGTAGTTGGCTGATCAGTCGGTTCATTATTGAAATCAGCAGCTTTCATATCATCAGCAGAAGACGCCGTTACATTAGCATCATTAATAACATCAGGTGTTGTCCCAGTGTATAAGACTGAAGGAACATCTTGATATTCTGCGGTGCCAGCCTGAGTATTCTGTTGTGTAGCTGGATTATCCTCACTTAAAACAACTACATTAGATTGATTAATTTGTGACTGGGAAGCAGTCTGATCATAGCTAACAGCTTCAGTTTGGCTAGTTGAATCGGCTGAACTTCCAGATGTAGTATCAGCAGAAGCATTACTAGTCGTGGCCATAAATGTTCCAGCCATGAATAAAGCGGCAAGGGAAGTTATATACCGTTTTTTCAAAGTAACTTTATGTTTCATGTTATTCCCCTCCTATAAAAATTATTCTAAGAATATCACAAAACAAGTTGGATTGGTACCGCTTACATAAAATAATATTAAAAAGTATATCGAAATAAGTAATTTAAATGAGTATTGATTGTATTTCAATTGTCCGATATGAACACATTTAGTTATTTTGTCTTATTTTTCAATTTAAATATAAGTAAATTGTAATTGGTATTTTGAGTTTCAAGGTTATCAGAGCTAAATCCACCGCAATCAGAGATAATTGTATTAAAATATTAATATCTCAATTGGAAGTGAGTCGGCAAATGATAAAAACATTAACTACCCAAAATTTTACATCTCGTGATACAAGCAAGGTCAACGTACTCAATTTTAGCAATGATTGGTGCTCACAATGTTATATGGAAAATCCAATAATCACTGCTGCAGCAGATAAATATGATAGTAAGCTAAATTTTTACACGATCAATGCCGACAGCAATCCAGATTTGGTTGAAAAATACGACATCATGACCGCACCAACTATCATCATTGAAAAAAATGATCATATCGAGTATCGCACTACTACCTTCCTTGATAAGACACAATTAGACAATCTACTCAGATATTATCTATAACTATAGAAGCGTTCAAAATGATTTTTGTACTCAAAATCATCTTGGACGCTTGTTTTATTACATAATAAAAACTGAAATTTAACTTTTTGATTCATTGAGCGATTTTTGAAAAACGATAAGTGAAACCATTCATTTATCACTTTGGGAGTGGTAAAGTACTAGTTGGAAAGGAAGCGATTTCATGGACATTATCATTATGATAATCATTACCTTCATGTTTCTAAGGATGATTATTAAGGGGAAAGTGACAAAGGCCGACTTCGCAATGTGGGCATTAATTGCCGTCTTAGTCTTGATCCTATTCAAATTGCATGCAACAAGTACCTTACCAATAAGTCTATAGAAGGGGATATTTATAATTATGGAAACTGCAAATAAAGGTACCGCTACCTCAAAATTAGGCTTTTGGTTAGCGAACCTGTTCGTATTTGGATATAACTTTGTATTGGCAGGAGGATTCTTCTTTCAATTCGCATTACACGAATTCCCATGCCCACTCTGTATGATTCAAAGATATTTTATGATGTTAGCAAGCTTCGGGCCACTATACATCATCATTGCCACAAAGAATGGTACGATCAATCCACAAAAATTTATGCGGGGATATGGATTGTCAGCATTAGCTGCCTTCTTAGGTTCAACAGCCTCAATCAGACAAATACTATTGCATATCGCACCAAATGACCCAGGTT
Source organism: Companilactobacillus mishanensis (assembly GCF_003946505.1). Lineage (GTDB taxonomy): Bacteria > Bacillota > Bacilli > Lactobacillales > Lactobacillaceae > Companilactobacillus > Companilactobacillus mishanensis. The sequence continues at coordinate 183,235 of NZ_RHON01000003.1, forward strand.
ACGGTTCAGCCGTTCTAGGCCTACATACGTACACTTGGGCATTAGTAAGTTTCGTTGTTGTAATTGTATTCTGTTCATTTATGATGATCTTCTCAAAAGAACTTTGTCCAAAAGGTGACGAGTATAACGTTATCGCAACAATCAACATTTGGATCTTCGCAGTATTGATAGTTGCAAACCTATTAGCAATTATCGCCGAAGAAGGATTCAATTTCTTACTACCATCAGATCCAACTAAATATTTACTATTTCAGTGATAAATAAAACATATTAAACAAAAATAACCAGTCGAATGACTGGTTATTTTTTTATCCACATTTATAGTTCACTTAAACTATAAGTTCATGTGATATACTTAGAAGTTGCCTTTACTCAATCTGGAAACAGTGAGGGGGTGAACGAGATGTTCATAACGATCCTAGAGTCAATACTTGCGGGGTGCATTGTTGCACTTTTTAGTTACTGGTTGAATAACCGAAGCAAGTAGAGTTCAAGGCAATTTTCAACCAAATAAAAAACCTCGGTATACGGCTACCGGGGTTTTTGTGTAAACAAAATGTTCTTAACGATCCTTTTGTACAAGAACAATATACCACATGTCAGTGATTAACTAAAGCTTATTAGTCTAAATGAAGTTAATACGTGCCGGGTGTTTCGTTGCCCTCTTAAGTTACTGATTGAATAACAGAGGCAAGTATAATTTCAAGCAATATTCAACTAAAAAGAGCCTCGGTATTCCACTACCGGGGTTTTCATGTGAACAAAATGTTATACCTTTTTCCAACATGAATATACCACATGTCAGTGATAAAGTGTAGCTTTTTAATGTTATTGTGCCGCAAACACAGGTACCAAAATTTTATTGACAAACATCAGCACAGTCTCCTGATCATAGTGATCTTCACTAATAATTCGTGTGATGAGTAAAAATATAGGCATATTAATGACGGTTTCTGGAAAGGTTTCTGGATCTGTCTTAACTTCTCCACGTTTGTATGCATTTTGGAGTATGGTCATTAAATAATTTCTCAATATATTTTCATCAAAAATCCTACGATAACTTTCAGCATTAGCTTTAGAGAAATTTGGCAGAGCATCTCGCAAAGCTCCCTTAATATTCTTGAGGCCAATTGGTCGTATTAATGTAAGTGGAATGTTCATTAACTCTATTAGATCAGCACGTAAACTACCATTGTTAGGCGCCTTTAAAGATGCAAATACTTCTGCAACAGGAGAGAACTTTCTAATTGCTGCAACTGTGACTTCTAGCTTTGTGTTCCAACGACGGTAAATTGCATTCTTATTTGTATGAGCAGTACCAGCAATATCATCCATCGTCATCGGAGTATAGCCAGTCGTTTGCAACAATTGCCAAGTTGAGGTCAAAATCGCATCTTCCAGTTCTTTTCCACGCCGTCTTTGAGCCATAATTAGCCTCCTTTGGGATTAAATAATTCGTTAATTTAATACTGATAGTTTCTAAAGTAAATGTCAATCATTTAAGGTACTATCAGATTTCTATAAAAAATATCAATCAAAACATAAATTATCCGGTCTTCACCTAATTACGGGGAGGTAATCATAATTTATTGACATTAATAAAAATGGTGTTATTCTCTTTTTAAATACTTGAAGTACCCTAAAAGGAGAATTGTTATGGCTCAACAAATTAGTCCTTATACAACAATACGTACTCAAAAAGCACCATCACCAATGAAAAGTGCCATGATCCTTGTCCTAGCAATGATTGTTCCTATGCTAGACACAACCATGACCAATATTGGTATCAATACTATCTTAAAAGATTTGAATTCAACAGTTAACACCATGCAGTGGATCACAACTGCTTATGTTTTAGCTCTGGGATTAGCTGTTCCACTTGCTGGATGGTTGATAGACAAAGTTTCTGGAAAACTTCTAGTTGAGATCTCACTGGTAACCTTCCTAATTGGTTCAATCATGTCTGGTATCTCAACCAGCGTATCTACACTGATGATTGGTCGAATCATTCAAGGGGCTGCAGCAGGTGTCTTAATTTCGGCCTCACAAACTTTGATCGTAAGAGCAGCTGGTGGTAAAAATTTAGGAAAAATGATGGCTACCGTGGGACTACCAATCGTGTTTGCCCCAATAATCGGACCAACAATTGGTGGCGCATTGATCAAGTTTCTTAACTGGCACTGGCTGTTCTATGTCAATATTCCTGTAATTCTCATTGCACTATTTTTCGTGATAATGTGGCTTCCAACTTTCGATACAGATAAGTCAGATAAGGGCTTCGACTTCACTGGTTTCATCCTTTTAGTTGGACTCTTTTCAGGTCTAGTTGTAGGTATAACTAACTTTAGTACTGATGATGTTTTCGGAAAAATGAACGTATTATTTCCAATTTTCATCGGTATCGATTGTTTAATTTTGTACATAATATATGCTTACATGAATTCTAAAAAAGTATTAGTACCTTTGACTCTTTTCAAAAACACTCGTTTCTCAGCATCAGCCATTCTACTATTTATGACAGGCTTAATGTCGAACGGCGTTATGTTCGTACTTCCTTTATATTTACAAAATATCCGTGGACTTTCCGTAATCTGGTCAGGTATTTATCTGATAGCTCTTGGTCTCGGTATGTTAGTAACTAGAACAATTGTGGGAAGACTGACTGACGATTATGGAGCAAAATGGATCGTCATAATATCATTGATAGCAGGATTCTTGACAACAATTCCTTTTGCTTTCTTCACCAAATCTACTCCAACTTGGTTACTAGTTGTAGTGATGTTCTTATTAGGATTGAGCCGTAGTGGAATAATTCCCATCATGACTGATAGTTACAGTAACATACCTAACAGTCTTATTTCTGAAGCAACTGTCTCAACTCGGATGATCCAAAATATTGGTGGCTCTGTCGCTACAGCATTGTTAGCTGCCGTTATTGCCAGTTTTACTGGAACAAATGTCGCTAGCACCACAATGATGAACACAGCTTACTCACAAGCATTCATCTGGATTTCAGTCGGTACACTGATTGGTATAATTCCAGCATTCTGGCTTAGTGAAAATCACGAAAAGAAGGTGGCATAATGCTAATAATTCTAACAGTTGTATTTGCCGTCGTTGGTGTGATTCTCCTGTTTAAAAAACAACATGTCTTAGGAATTACCCTGTTGGTCAGCATGTTGATCTGCCAATCATTCATACTCCTCGATGCAAATAAGCATTACGGAACCAGCAAATACACGGCCACTCAAACAGAACAAATCGCTCCAGTTGCCAATATCAAAGGTAACAAGATTCTTGTCAAAGAGAAAATCAAACAAGGTAAAACCGAATATCAGGCATACGCAACTAAAACGCCTGGTAAATCTGAGATACACACTGTGCTAAATAAACAAAAAACGGTCAAAATAAATACAGATTCAAATGATTCAAATAAAGAAATTAAAAATATCAAGTATCGTTATAACGATACGATCCAAAAACTACTATTCACCGGAATCACCAACAGTGGTCAATTGAGTTCTCAAGAAATTACGTATAATCTCAATTCTAACTGGCACATAGTTACTAAATCACAATTAAAACGTGCCGGTAAGGTACTTAAAGAACCCAAAACTCAATTAGCAATTAAACAAGATGTCGAAAACGATGTTCATAATCAGATAAAAACAGATCCAACATTAGCCAAGAATCCCGCTAATCTAAAAAAATTAGAGGATAAAGCTTTAACAAAAGCCGTTGGAAACGTGATAGATAGCGCCAAGTAGCAAATTGGTCTTTACAACCACCAAAAAAACGTGCTATTCTTTCATTAACTTAATACATAGGATTTTAAAAAGAAGAAGTACTATTTACCCTATTCTCAGTGAGTTAAGGACAGTGCGAACTTAACATGCAGGTATCTACGAATAACATCTTTTTACATCGGCCTGAACTAGCAGTAGGGTTTGACGTCGCTGACACGTTACAGTCAGTAAGCATATGATGTGCTTGTTAGAGATGTTTTCATTAGAAAACAAATTGGGTGGTACCGCGAAAAGACCTTTCGCCCCTTTTACCAGGGGTGGAAGGTCTTTTTTTACGTCTTCTTAACATCTTCGATGTTTAGAAGACGTTATGGGAATGGCCAAAGGACGTTCGCGTTCATTTAATGTCGGCTTTACATCTTTGATGTTTAGAAGACGTTATGGGAACGGCCAAAGGACGTTCGCGTTCATTTAATGTCGGTTTTACATCTTCGATGTTTAGAAGACGTTACGGGGACGGCGAAAGGACGTTCGCGTTCCGATTATGTAGGTTTCATATGATACTTAACTTTTTGAGCAGACATAACCGTCTACATTTAAGTACCCATTAATCTGTACTTTTTCATATTGAAAGGAGAATCCGTTATGACAAAAGTTTTAGCAAAAGATTTATTTACTAAAGAATTCAAAGATGGTGAAGAAATCACCATTCAAGGTTGGATCAGAACTATTAGAGGTTCAAAGAAAATTGGTTTTATCGAAGTGAACGATGGTTCATTTTTGAAAAACGTTCAAGTTGTTTTCAGTAAAGACCTAGATGATTTTGATGACATCAAGAAATTCCCAATCAGTACTACTATTGAGGTCACTGGTGAACTTGCATTAACTCCGGATGCTCAACAACCATTCGAGATCCATGCTACTGATGTGAAAGAACTTGGATCTTCAGATGTTGACTATCCTCTACAAAAGAAAGCTCACACATACGAATACTTGAGAACGATTGCTCATTTGCGTCCAAGAACAAATACTTTCTATTCAATCTTTAGAATTCGTTCATTGGCTGCCTTTGCTGTCCATGAATACCTACAACATAACGGTTTCAACTATATTCACACACCTATTATCACAAGTAGTGATGCTGAAGGTGCCGGTGAAATGTTCCAAGTTACAACTTTGGATATGAACAACGTTCCAAAGACTGATGATGGAAAAGTTGATTACAACGAAGACTTCTTTAAGAAGGAAACTAACTTAACTGTTAGTGGACAACTTGAAGTTGAAGCATTCGCTTTAGCACTAAGAAACGTCTACACATTTGGACCAACATTTAGAGCTGAAAACTCACATACTGGCCGTCACGCTTCAGAGTTCTGGATGATCGAACCTGAAATGGCATTCGCCGATATGCAAGATGAAATCAACGTTTCAGAAGAATTGCTAAAATATGTTGTCCAATATGTTTTCGACAACGCCAAAGAAGAAATCCAATTCTTAAATGACAACATCGATGAACACTTGATCGAACGCCTTTCAAACACAGTTTCTGAAAAGTTCGCCGAAGTTACATATACAGAAGCTATCGATTTACTAGAAAAAGCTGACGTCGACTTTGATGTTCCAGTAAGCTGGGGATTAGATCTAGAATCAGAACACGAACGTTACTTGAGTGAAAAAGTATTCAAGAAACCTGTCTTCTTAACAGACTATCCAAAAGACATCAAAGCCTTCTATATGCGTGCTAACGACGATGGTAAAACAGTTGCTGCAGCTGACTTGTTAGTTCCCGAAATCGGAGAATTGATCGGTGGATCACAACGTGAAGAGCGCCTTGATTTACTAGAACAAAAGATCAAAGATTTGAAGTTAAACGAAGACGAATACAAGTGGTACTTAGAGTTACGTAAGTACGGTGGAACAGTTCACTCAGGCTTCGGAATCGGATTCGAAAGACTTGTTATGTATCTAACAGGTATGAAGAATATCAGAGACGTCATCGCATATCCAAGAACACCAGGAAATGCTGAGTTCTAGAGCAGAGCCAAAATTTACACGCCTTGAGAACGGAGTGTAAGATGCAACACAGCGGAGTGGGTTCGTAACACCCCGCAGCTTTGTCCAGCTTACATGTAGTTCTCAGTGGAAATTTTAGCGTTTTCATTTAAGTTAGAGGAAATACAAAAGTAAAAATTAGACAAAACCAAGGCGCTGGAACAAATGAATTGTTCTAGCGCTTTTTTTCTATTCAATATATTGTGTCCGTGCTTAGCTGCGTGTGATAATAAAACATATTAATATGTTCGGATTCTAAACCCGTCGATTTCGACGGGTTTAGAGAAAAGAGGCAACAAAATGACTGATAAAACCGAAAAAATAAATGTAAAAGGTGTCGAAATTAATTTATTTAACAATTCCGATAACAATAACGATTATATTAGCCTCACTGGTATTGCAAAGTACCGATCAAAAGATAATCCAAATGAATTAATTAGAAATTGGATGCGGTCTCGAAGTTCCCTAGAGTTCTTAGGTATCTGGGAGCAATTGAATAATGAAAATTTTAATAATTCGGAATTTGAGAAAATACTGTCCGCAACTGGCGCAAATTCTTTTTTAATGTCGCCCACTAAGTGGATAAACCAAACGGGTGCTATCGGTATACAATAAAAACCTGGTAGATACGGTGGAACATATGCACAATCAGATATTGCATTTGAGTTTGCTTCATGGATCTCAGCTGAATTTAGATTGTATTTAATTAAGGATTACCAAAGATTAAAATCTGATGAAAGTAGTCATCTAAATCTCGAATGGAACTTGAATAGAGAACTATCTAAAGTAAATTATCAGATTCATACTGATGCAATAAAATCTCATCTTATCCCAAAAAAGCTTGATAAATCGGCCATTGGTTTCAAATATGCAACCGAGGCCGACAGATTAAACATGGCATTATTTGGATTAACTGCTAAGGACTGGAAAATTAATAATCCAAATTTACATGGAAATATTAGAGATAATGCCAATGTTTATCAATTATTGGTTTTATCAAATTTAGAGAGTTTAAATTCGGAATTTATTAAAGATGGAAAAGATTCTGCTTGGAGAACAGATAAACTTAATCAAGTTGCAAAAGACCAAATGGAGGTTCTTCTTAAGAACAAAAAGGATGAACTAGAATCTAAGTTTAATAATAGGCTTCAATGAATACTAGGTAATTTACTAGTAATCGATATCAAATTAATACAGTGAAACCCACCAAAATAAATCCAAAACAAAAAGAGACCTTTCGGTCTCTTTTTTTCGTATATCTTAAAAACTAATCTGACATTGAATATCCAGTAGAATTCTCCCACTGAGCACGTGTCGTAACACCATTTGAAGCAGTTATTGTTCCATCGTAAGAAACTGATCCTGCAGGAGATCCGTCAACACTAACGGAATATCCAGAACCTGTGTCAGTCGCTTGAATATCACCAACACCAAAATTACCTGTTGCACCTCTAAATATATTTACTGCTTTCTCAGTACTATCTACTACTCGATTAGAAGTATCAGGCTGAGCAGGAGTTGCTGCAGCACTTGAGTCACTATTTTGATCCGTAGTAGCATTCTGACTTGTTGCAGCAGCGTTATCTGTATTACTTGTAGCATTATCTGACTCATCTGAACTAGTCTTCAACTTAGGACTAGCAACGACATTATTCTTATTCAAGTAAGCAATCTTGACCTTATTTCCATCAAGCTTTTCTGCAGAAACATTCTTAAACAAGTCATCGATAGTAACTGACTTGCCAACTTTCAAAGTCACATTTCCATCTAATGAAGTACTAAATTTCTTAGCCCCATCGACCATCAAGAAAAATTTTGACTTGTCGAATTTCACATCTTTCGTACCGTTATTCTTGATTTTCATTGATAGCGAATAGGCGTTATTGCTATTCTCTTCGCCCTTGATAACCTTGAATTTAATGTCAGTTTTCTCGCTACCACTTAGCTTTTGATAAGCTGTAGCTGATTCTGTTTTAGTAGTCTTTGTAGTACTTTCCTTACTACCGTTTGAGCTGTTATTTGAACAGCCAGCAAGAAGTACGATCGATAACATCCCCACCAACCAAATAATCTTTTTCATCCTTATCCCTCCAAAATATAAATATATTTATATTTTAAATTGTAGCATAGTACGTTCCTTGTGAATTAAAAAATAAAAATCAGCCTGCTCAATCCAAAAAAGCTGCAACAAGTATACTTACCTGTTCCAACTTTTTGATTCCAAACTATTTCCATTTAAATAATTGTTTTCAATCTATAATCAACCTTCATCTGTTACACTTATTTCCTGAAAGCTTTTATCATGAGGTGGAAAATGTGGGTTCTATCCTGTTAATAATTGTGGCATTGATGATGATATTTGTGCTGTTCTTACAATTTCGAAAATCTAGAATTAATCAAAATAATTTAGTGATCATACTATCGACCGTAGCACTAGTTGCTATCGTCTTATTCTTCATTCTAAAGCCAATTTTACAGACTTATAGCTAAAATCACTCGATGGTGATTCCATCGTATTCGTGCTGTAAAAATTGAGCAATCTTATTAAAATGTTTTTCAAGTTGTCGATTATTGTAATCACCCCAAGAACTGACAATAAACTTGATTTTCTTTGACGTGAGCTTATAGGTCCACTTCCCGACGATTTGGCCATTTGCAATAATCGGGGCCATAAGAATCCCATTTTTAGACCACATTTTGGATTCCAGGGACTTATCGATAAACCATCGCTTATCAACGTAACCTGTCATTAATGAACTAAATCTTGCTGCAACATAAGTATTAGTAGACACCTGTTCCATAACCTCTTGCAGTTTATCCTTAGCAACGAGTCCCGGACTCCATAATTTTTCATTATTAACTTCGATCGAATTCAATTCTGGTTCAATCGACTTCCAGGCTGACCGTACGTTGGATATTTTGATACCGCTCCATTTAACAAAGTCCTGAATGGAAGCTGGTCCAAAGGTATCCAAGTAATGCTTGATCAATTCAGCCGTCGCCTCAACCTGATTCATTCCAGTAAAGTTATCGGGCAGCAGCATTTCAAAATTACGGGGATTGGAATTGGCCTGCATATACATCTTCCCTTGAGATGCTAGTAGTTGAAACAAGCTGTAATCGACATTCTTGGGACGCCCAGTAAACCAGGCAAATTTATCCGTCATCAATTGTTCATAAACGTCGCGCGTCAATGATTTCTTATCCTGCAGTATCTCATAAACAAATTCTGCAGCTGGTTCAACTTCATCCCTCATACCTAGAAAATAGAGATTGGGTAAACGTTCTTTTTGACGTGCATTGATGACTAGCCGCCAATCATCTGGTGTCATTAGATGTATCGTCCATCTCTGTGACCAAGAACGAATTATTTTCCTATCAGAGAAGAGGCTATTCAGTTCATCTTGAGTAGCACCCGTCTGCAAAGTTGCATTCAATTCTGCCGCTCGTTGGTTTTGCGCTTGAATACCAACTACTCTAGTAAACGGAGTAATCGCAGTATCGTTTTGATCTAATATTCCATGTTTATAAAGTCTATAGGCAAATAATTCGGCTGAATTCATGTGCTATTTACTCCTTGTTTGGTATTAAAAGTATAAACCTTTGTACTGACGAATATTTGGTTTACAATTATTACGTTAAGGAGAATATTTATATTTATGATTACATTAAAATCAGAACGAGAAATTGAAGGTATGCGTGAATCTGGTAAGGTCTTGGCTGGAGTTCATTTGGAACTTCGCAACATGATCAAACCGGGTCTGTCAGCATACGATATTGAGGTTTTTGCTAACGATTATATTCTTAAACATGGTGCCACTCCTTCAGAAAAGGGATTTGAAGGATATAAATACGCAACTTGTGTCGATGTAAATGATGAAGTTGCCCATGGTACTCCACGTCGTGATTTGATTTTAAAAGACGGTGACCTTGTTAAAGTTGATATGACTGTTAACAAAAATGGTTATGAATCCGATTCCTGCTGGAGCTACGCTGTCGGAAATGTTAGCCAAGAAACTAAAGACTTGATGGATGTTACTAAGAAAGCTCTATATCTTGGTATTGCTGAATCCGTCGTCGGAAATCGTCTTGGTGATATTGGTTTCGCCATTCAAGATTTCACAGAAAATAAACATGATTATGGTGATGTACGTGATTTGTTAGGTCACGGCATTCAACCTACAATGCATGAGAAACCTGATGTTTTCCATTATGGTCAAAAAGGTAAGGGACTTCGTTTGAAGGCTGGTATGACAATTACCGTTGAACCTATGATCAACGAAGGTACTTGGAAAATTGCTGATCGTTCAGTAAAAGACCGTAACGATCCCTGGATCTATTACGTTTCAGCTGATGGCAGCTGGTCTGCTCAATATGAGCACACATTTGCGATCACTGATGATGGTCCAGTAATTTTGACTTCACAAGATGCTGAGGAAGATGAAAAAATGCTTGCTTGGGCACGTCAATACATTAAAGATAATAACTACTAAAAAAGATAGCCGTCAGGCTATCTTTTATTTGTTATAAGCTAATCCACTCTTTAAACTACTCCAGAATCCATGCGTATCAGTCTGCAACATCAATCCCTTGTACATGCGACCGATATAGTAACCCATCAATCCGATGGTTACTAACAATATCAACAACGACAAGCCAATTTCCAGTGGACTCGCGGCATGATTGATAACTCGTAGTGGCATAAAGTAGGATGAGAAAAATGGTACATACGATAAAATTTTTGCAAAAATTGATTCAGGATTATTTTGGAATGGGAAAGTTGAGAAGAATGTCAGCATTGCCAACATGATTGAAGGTTGAGCTGCCTTCGAAGCATCCTCGGCCTTAGAAACCAGTGCACCACTCAAGGCTGACAAGATAGTGAACAAGACCACGCCTAATAGTAGGAACAGCATGTTCACACCGAATAAGTTATGTATGACCGAATTTATCATAGTTTGATTATCAGCGAAAAAGTCTTTGGTCAAACTGGCACTTTTCGCGTAATTTAATACTATCCAGCCTCCAAGCACATATACCAAGATCTGCGTCACGATAACCAGCAATACCCCGAGGATTTTTCCGACAAAGTATTTGACCGCAGATGTACTTGAGAAAATTATTTCCATGATCTTAGTACCCTTTTCAGAGGCTATTTCTTGAGCCGTGATTGAGGAATATGTGATCAATATAATATAGACCATGACGACCATTACCCAAAATGATATCAGCATGGCTATATTTTGCTTTCCTACGTTCTTTTGGATATCTTGTTTAAATTGGGGCTGTGTTTGAAGTGCAGCGGCTTGTGCACCCGTTAATTTAGCATTTTGAAGGTTAAACTGTTGCTGAACCTGAGATAAATAGATTTGAACACGAGATTTAGTCCCACTGTCCAAATCGTCATTACCATGGAAAGTCGCTTTTACTTGTTTATCGGAGTTCGATAGGACCAGGTATCCAGCGATATCTTTACTTTTGAGTGCTTTTTTAGAAGCATCGACTGTCGTGTATTTCTTAGCGACATCGTCCTTATTCTGCTTAATGTAGCCATCGCGTAAACTAGCTTCAGAACTAACTACTGCAATTCTATCTTCCTGATCGGCACTGTTAGCACTGATGGATCCAATACCCATTCCAATACCACCGAAAATAAACGGAGTTAGGATCAACAATATAAAACTCCATGATTTTACTTGTCGCAAATATGTTTGAGCTGTTACGATCCACATTTTATTCATGAGCAGCCTCCCCAACTTTCATTCGGAATATTTCATCTAGAGTTGGTGGTCGCTGACTAAATTCTTCTATATAATGTCCGTCAGTTAATTGGTCAAAAATTGCTGGACCGTCCGACTCATTTTCTAGTCTTATAAAGTAGTGATTCCCGCGTTGATGAGTTACAGATGTCACGTGTGGTAAGGCCTGCAAACGTTCAAGTGTCCAATCAGTGGTTACAAACAATTCAGTTTTTCCGAATTGGTCACGGACTTCATCGATTTTACCGTTAAGAACGACTTCACCAGTACGCAGCATCACAAGTGAATCGCAAACTTCTTCAACGTTAGACATATCATGACTTGAAAAAATTATTGCTGCCCCACGTTGTTGTGCCTCAACAATAGATTGCTTCAATAAATCAGAGTTGACCGGATCCAGTCCACTAAATGGTTCATCGAGGATTATCAATGAAGGCTGGTGGATCATCGTGCAGATCAGCTGAACTTTTTGCTGATTACCCTTCGATAGATCCTTGATTTTATCTGTCTTCTTACCTTTGACCGCAAATTTCTCCATCCAGCTGTCAATCTGTGGTTTGACCTCTTTGACGGATTTATTTTTCAATCGTGCAAGATAAATAATTTGTTGCTCAATAGTAAGTTTTGGCATCAAACTACGTTCTTCAGGCAGATAACCAATCTTGTCGAAAAGTTTTTCAGAAATAGGCTCTCCATCCCAAAGAATTTTTCCACTATATTTGATAAAATTCAAAATACTATGGAATGTAGTAGATTTACCAGCACCGTTTTGGCCGATAAGACCCAGTATTTCACCGTTGTTAATGCTGAAGCTGACATCATTTAGAGCTTTGACATCGCCAAATTGCTTTGAAACGTGTTCTATCTTTAGCATTACAGTTCCTCCCCCGTTTGTTGGATACAATTATACGTGAAACCAGTGTTAAATCCAGCTTTATATAGTTCCTGAATCCACAAAATACTATTAATAATGTTATATATATTGAAAAATATATTGATTATTTAATTAGAATAAATTAGGATATTACAGTGACCTTAATCTAGGAATGTTTTCATTAATCAGGATAATTATTTTATTATTTATAATTACCGTTAAATTAATTGATAGTTTCTTCATTGAGACTCAAATATGTAAGTATATAGGGGAAATATAAATATGGTAGAAAGTAATAAATTAAGCCCAAACAAAGACTTTTCGGTAAGTTTAGTCGCTCCTTGGGTCAAAGGTAATATGTTTGTCGATGACAACTTTTTGAGAATAGATGTTCAAAACACAGTGTTATTTGGAATGGTTCCTGCGGGTCGTTCAAAAGATACATCACCATTGAACACTCTTTCAAATGTTAATACATCATCAGAATATAAATTGGGACGTATGTTACTTGGTGCAGTAATCTTTATAGCCGGAATCGGAACAATGACTGCCGGTGCAGGGGCAATCATACCTGCATTCATCTTTGCTATTATTGGTGCAGCAATATTCCTTAGTGGAATCTTGACTAACTTCTCATATGAAAAATCCGGTATTGAAAAGTCTATTCCGCTTCCATTTTTCGAAGCTAATCACGCTCGTGAACTAGAGGAACAAGTTATTGCTGAAATGGCTAAATTCCAAAATGATAGAAACGTTGCTACTAACGTTGCAGCCGGTGCCGCAACTATTACTAACGCTCTTCAAGGAATGTCACAGCAACAACAATTCCAAAATTACCAACAATATAACAATCAATATCAACAACAAAATCAATACCAACCTAATAACCAATATCAACAGAATCCTAATCAATACAACAATCAACAACAATATCAGGATCCTAACCAACAATACCAACAACAACCTAATAATCAGTACCAACAAAACAATCAATACCAAGATCCTAACCAACAGTACCAACAACAAAATAACCAATACCAAGATCCTAATCAACAATATCAACAACAACCTAATAACCAATATCAAAACCAAGCTCCTGTACAAAATCAACAGTATCAAGCACCTGCTCAAGATCAAACTGCTGCTAATGTACAAGACCAAACTCAAGCTCCTGTTCAAGATCAAAACCAAGCACCAGTTCAAAATCAAACTACAGATGCTGCTCAACCAGCACAACCTACACAACAACCTGTACAAGACCAATCAACTGATGCTCCAAACAACAACCAAAACAACTAATTTTTAGTAAATTAAAGGCTGCCCACTTCAATGTGAGCAGCCTTTTTTATTTGATATTTTCTGCAGTATTGGCATTATAACAAGCATCGCTTATTGGGATGTATGCTTCTAAGTATCTTTGTCTGACACCATCTTTGTGGTATCTCAAGATTATTCTACCGAATGGTTTATCAACTATTTCTAGATTATATTTGACCTTTAGATCCTCAATAATGAAATTCAAATTATCCCGCAAGTCCCCTTCTTTTCCGGCTTGAAAAATAAAGTGTACAGTCTGGCGTGGAGCCATAAAGGTATTATCTTTAATATTTGCAAACATCATCTGTTTACGCGCCTCATTGTAATATGACAGTACACCCCATACCTCACTAGAAGCATTTAAGTCGCAAATAAACCCTACTGGTGTTGCCGAGGGGGAGTAAAGGAACTGCAACACGTCTTTATTGTCTAGAACCGCATTGTTACCGCCATATCCCTTAAACTCATAAAAAATAAACGCTGGACTATATGTAAAGTTTATAGCATTCGAGTTGATATTTATTCTTTTAACATCATTCCTCAGTTGAGTCATCTTTTTTAAAGAATTTTGCATTCTAAAAATTTTCTCCTGGATTACTACTTCCTGCAAAGATAACATATTATCAATCTCTTTAGAATCAGCTTTGTTGACCAGATAATCGATTTTATCTAGTGAAAAACCATAGCTTTTGTACTGAACAATATCTTTGATTTGATTCAATTCTGGGTATCCAAAGTATCTATATCCCGTTTCAGGATCACGAATAGATTTAATCAATTTTTTGTCTTCATAAAATCTCATCGTCTCTTTAGAAAGATGAAAATACTTTGCTACATCGCCAATCTTGTAATAACCTTTCATAATCCATCCTCACATTTGTATAATATTTCACAAATCCATTGACCTTCTAGTAACACCATACTCTATAACTGAACTTGTAAGCAACAAACAAAATAAGTTCAGGGGGAAAACTAATGTACTTAAAAAAGATGTTTACACCTTATAAAATCAATCAATGTGAAATTAAAAACAGATTCGTCGTACCAGCAATGGTTTCCAATATGTGTGATGAGGATGGTAATATCACTGATCAATTCATCAAATACCATGAAACAAAAGCCAAGGGTGGTTGGGGCCTGATCATCACCGAAGACTACGGTGTCAATCCTAATGGTGTTGGATACAAAAACTGCGTTCGCCTATACGATGAAAAACAGGTGCCTGCTAACAAAAAACTAACTGATACTATTCATATGTATGGAGCTAAAATGTTTGCCCAAGTATTCCATCCAGGACGCCAAACAAACTCGAAGGTCAATGGTGGTGTTCAACCAATTTCCGTTTCGAGAATACCTGATCCATTTAACCAAGACATCCCTCGAGACATGACTGTTGAAGAAATCCATGAATTAGTTCATGAATTCGGTCACACTGCCAAATTGATGAAAGAATCCGGCTTTGATGGTATCGAACTACATCTTGCCCACGGCTATCTTCTATCAGGATTCTTGAGTACTCGCCAAAATCGTAGAACTGATGAATATGGTGGTTGCTTGGAAAACAGAATGCGCATCGTTCACGAAATTTATGATGCAATGAGGGCTGAAGTTGGAACAGACTTTCCACTAACTGCTAGATTCTCACTTACTGAAGATACTGTTGATGGTCGTCCGATGGATGAAAGTATGGTAATGGTAAAGTATTTTGAGGAATTAGGCTTCGATGCTCTAAACCTTTCAAATGGTGAATATTCGTCATATGCTGATGAATCAATCTCTACAACCTTTACTCCAAAAGGCTTTAACGTTGCTAACGCTAAAAAGGTTCATGATTTCATCAACATCCCTACTATCGTTGCAAATGGTATCAATGACCCTGCAATGGCCGAGAATATTTTGCAACAAGATGCTAGCGACTTCATTGGAATGGCCCGTGCTTCATTGGCTGATCCAGATTTGCCAAGAAAAGCTGCTCGTGGCCAACTAGGCGATATCAACTACTGTATCCGTTGTTTACAAGGCTGTATCGGCAACTTGCTCCAACAAAAGCCTATTAACTGCTTGGTAAATCCAATGATAGGTCACGAATCCGAATATACCTTCGAATCTCAACCCTCTCCAAAAACTGTTTTAGTCATAGGTGGTGGTACAGCTGGTATGGAAGCCGCAATTGCCGCAACTAGACAAGGTCACAGTGTTACTTTATGGGAAAAATCCAATTTACTAGGTGGAGAGTTTATACCTGCTATTTATCCACCTGCAAAAGGTGAATATGCAACCTTCTTAGTATTTTTGAAGAGACAGCTAAAAATTCTCAACATTAACGTCGTAATGAATCAAACTGCTACCGTTGAAAACGTCAAAGCATTCGGTGCGAATAAGGTAATAGTTGCAACTGGTGGACATCCAAACAAGCCACATCTTGAAGGAATCGATAACGATAATATTCATTTTGCTAACGAGGTTCTTTTAGGAAAAGCCCCATTGAACGGTGAAATAGTTGTCGTTGGTGGTGGCGAGGTTGGTACCGAAACTGCAATGTTCTTAGCCGATGGTGAGCGAGGTCACGTTACTGTTCTTGAAATGACGGGAGATATCAACGCTGGACTATTGAGAACAGTACCTACTAAACGGTTCCTCAGAGATCATGAGGTAACTATCGTGACACATGCCACCGTTCAAGAGTTTGGCAGCAACGAAGTAGTTATTGAACACAATGAAAAAACTGAACATATTCCCGCTGATCATATTGTATTAGCAATGGGATATCATTCAAACAATGACCTACTTAAATCATTGCAAACTGAACTGAATAACGTTGAAGAAGCTGGTGACGTTACAAAACCATCTAACGCATTAGTCTCATCTGCAACTGGATTCACAGCCGGTTACTACGCTTAATAGATAATAAAAATACACGCAATTATTTCGTTTAATAACTGTGTGTATTTTTTTAAATTTAATTTAATGTATAATGATATTTCCGTTGACCTGATACTTTTATTCCCATATGATATTTAGAGTACAATTTAACTTTAACAATGTTTTGGGGTTTATTTTATAATTTGATTTCACGTCAAATCGTAAAAAATATTATATCGGGAGAATACATCTTATGGTTGAAAGTAGAAAAATTAGTAACAACAAGGACTTTTCAAGTAGTTTAGTTACACCATGGATCAAAGGTAATATTTTTGTTGATGACAATTTCTTAAGAGTAGACATGCAAAACACTGTATTATTTGGATTAATTCCAGCAGGTCGAAATAAGGATACTTCTCCACTGAACACTGTTTCAAATGTAAGTACTTCAAGTGAATACAAGTTAGGTCGCATCTTCTTAGGTGCATTGCTTATGCTTACTTCATTTGCATTGATGGGACAATCATTCTTCATGTTCTTATTCGTTCTTCTAGTTGGTATCGCAATTGGTGGTAGTGGAATTCTGACTGTTTTTGCCTATGAACGATCAGGCGTTGAAAAGAGAGTTTATCTTCCTTTCTTTGAAGCTAACCATTCAAGAGAATTAGAAGAACAAGTTATCGCCGCTCTAACTAAATATCAAGACGACCGTAGCGTCGCAGCAGGTGCAGCTTCAATCACCGAAGCGATCCGTGCACAAAACAAATAAATATTAAATTCCGAAAGCAAACTTGGTTCCCAAGTTTGCTTTTTTTAGTCTCAAATTCTCAAAACCGGTGACCCACAAACCTAAGCAAAAACTTCGTTTTTGCCAGTAAACTCTTGAACTTAAAAAAGTCAGGAGTGAGAATTATGAGATTAGATGTTAATTTATTCGTACCAAATGAGGAAGGTTACAAGTTTGCTTTCGCCAAGTCTACTAAAGGATTGGCTGTAGGTGATACTTTTGAGACTACCGTTTTAGGGATGGACGTTACTTTCCAGATAATCATCAAAGCCGATATTAAAGACTTTGAGACCATTATGGATCAACACGCTGAATTGTTTGCTTTGGTAAACGATGCCAACCCAGAAGTTTTCATGGTCATCAAAGAAGTGTAATCAAAAAGAGGGAAATGACTGTAACTTAGTCATTTCCCTCTTTTTTTCATCTATATATTTTTATCAGAAATTGAGACATTTCCATATTGCTTTTCCTGTTGTTCAACTTTTTCCCATAAGGTCTCATGCATGTCGATTATGATTTCACCATCAGTATTTAACTTTACATTAATCAAATCACCACGTTTAAGATTTAATTTTTTAACGATTTCACTTGGAACAGTAATTTTATTGTCTGATCCAATCATGACTCTGAACGTTGCATCCATGATAATATCCTCCGGAAACCATTTATTTAACATCATGACTATATACTAAGACACGAAAAAAGGAAATGACTGTATCTTAGTCATTTCCCTCTTTTTTTAAATTTAACAATATGATTCGTTGAACTTCTTCTAAATCTACTCGATACATTTTTGCCAACACCATGATCAAGCGGCCATCAACAATTTTCGTTTTATCGGTCTCTAGTGAACTTAGTGCAGATGTTGAAGTAGAAAAATTATAGTCAGCTTTTGCCTTTTCGACCACTTGTTTCAAGGTCATATCTGTAAAAAATCTCTTTGTTTTGAAAAATCTTCCTAATGTCATCATGTATAAAATATAACATTTTTTCGGTTACATTTAACTGTTTATTTAATAATTAGGCAAACTTCAAAGCTTGTTCAAGGTCTTTAATTAGGTCACGATAATCTTCGATTCCAACGGATAAACGGACTAATTCGTCCTTGATACCGATCTGCAATCTAGTTTCCTTTGGTATCTCAAAGTGCGACATGAACGCAGGCACTTCAGCTAGGCTCTCAACGGCTCCCAAGCTCACGGCAAGTGTAAATAGTTGTAGATGGTTGATAAAGCCCTTAACGTCTAATCCAGGCTGCAATTCGAACGATAACACACCGCCGAATCCAGCACATTGATCTTTAATGTTGTCGAAATTAGCATCCCCATCACAACCGGGATAATAAATTTTCGCAACTTTAGGGTCACTTTTCAGAAATTCGATCACATGCTTAGCATTCTCAATGTGACGGTCCATTCTGACACTCAAAGTCTTGATACCTCTTTGGAGCAAATTACTATCCTGTGGCGAAAGAGTAGCCCCCATCGTGTTCTGAGCTTGATATATCTTGTCTCCGACCTCTTTGTCCTTTGCGACGACAACACCAGCCATCAAATCAGAATGTCCGCTCAAATATTTGGTAGCAGAGTGAACAACCAAGTCTGCCCCCATAGTTAATGGTTTCTGCAAATAAGGTGTTAAAAATGTATTGTCTACAATCGTCAATAAACCATGTTTCTTAGCGATTTTTCCGATAGATTTCACATCTGAAAATTGTAATAGCGGATTAGTCAATGTTTCAAAATAAATTGCTTTAGTATTAGCTTGAATACATTTTTCCAGACTATCCAAATCTCTAGTATCGATGGAAGTAAATTTAATTCCATAATCTTTTAAATATTCGTTTATAAGTCTAAATGTTCCACCGTATATATTTTTACCAATTATTACATGATCCCCAGGTTTGAAAATAGAAAATACCGCATGGATGGCAGCCATCCCTGAAGAAAATGCATAGGCACCAGAGCCATCCTCCAAATGTGCCATCAGTCTTTCTACAGATTCACGGGTTGGATTGCCTGAACGAGCGTAATCCCAACGAACTTGCCCCAATAATTCTGGATATTTATAGGTAGATGAATTGTAAATCGGAACGTTGACCGCTCCAGTATTATTGTCATCAACGCCACCACCGTGGATCAATGTCGTATCGAATTCTGACATTTAACTACCCCCTCTTTTTATAAAATATATCATATAACTAAAGGCTAAAACTGTCACCTGCGGCTGACAGAGATTACGGCTGCTGTGGGACCGCCCTCGGCCAAAATGCGGTCCGTGGGCTCGATTATAAGCCTGACGAAGTTCTTGTCAGTCTTATAACTCGTCCTACGCTGTAAGCTGCTTCTCAGCTAACAGCGTTGTCACAGCTGCCTCCACCTCTGTCCTCCTCCGGTTAATTTACATCTTACTTCGATATTTGTCGCACAAATCATAACCGCAGGTATACCTTATATTAACCATCGTGATAATGAGTAAATCGAATTCGAACAACGCATAAAATTTTTCATAATTGCAATAAATAGTGAACTATATCAAACTCGGAAATGGAGCTAAATAATCCAGTCCAGGCCACCAAAATGAAATGTTTCAATAAAACTCAGCCGAAGGAGGGCAGGAATGTAACCAGCTGTAAAAATGGACTTGGTCAGCGTACTATGCTGGCCTAGCCCATGGGCAAGCTTGAAGACGAGAGAACTGCTCGGCTTCAAGTTGAGCGAGAAGCCTGAAGGTCTGTCAGGCTGAAGCGACCCCACAGCAGGTGGAATTCCAGCCCACCGAAGGCGGCATATATAGCCAAAAAAAGAGCCAAAACCAATACAAGGTTTTGACCCTTCTCAAACTATTAAGCAACATTTTCAGAAACAGCAGCCTTATCAGCAGCATCAGTAACTTCAACGTTAACTTTCAAATTATTAGCTTTGTTAACCTCATCGATAAAAGCTTGAATATTGGATTGATACTCAGTCACAGCGTTATTAGCTGAGGCATGTCCACCAACATTACCATCCAAGATCCACAATTTCTTAATAGCGGAATTGTTTGCGTCATACATAGCAGCACTTTGTGAGTTAGGGATGAACGCATCATCTTCAGTTGAAATAAAGTAAGCAGGAAGTGTTGTCTTTGCGGCAGCCACGATACCTGAAACATCATCTAAACCGAATCCTTGGAAAAATTTATTGATGTTATCAACGTGTTTCATGATCTTGTCATATGGCAAGAATGGGATGTTATCGAAGTGGATCGGAATGATCAACTTACCTAGTGATGAATTGGCAGATGCTAAAGTTTTGTTGTAAAGTGATGCGCCAAGTGCAGGTAATGTTGAGTATCCGGCATCAGCGACAACGGCTTTAACATTCGGAGCTAATCCATCTTCTGAAGCGGCTTCAAGTGCAGTATTAGCACCTAATGATTGACCATAGAAAACTATTTCACCATCGTCACCATTCATTTCATTAACTTTATTTACTAGGCTCTTCCAATCTGTCTTGTCGTAATAACCGAATGAAAGTAGGTTACCATCACTGGCAAATTGGCCTCGTTGGCTTGGCATCAAGACGTTATAACCCATGTCGTACCAAACTTTTGAAACTACACCGATCCAGTCGGGACGTTCTGTCCAACCTTGTCCGATGATAACTGTTTTCTTTGAATCAGGATGTGCGACATATGTTGCACGAATTTCCTTATTGGCATTGTTGTAATAAGGAACTGAAACGTCCTCTTTAGCAGCAGTGTTGTTCCACCAGTCAGCGGCGGCTGTGTAATATGCCTGGCTAGTTGTTGGATCATATTGTTCGTCCAAATCTGTCCATGTGTTTGAAACATCGTAACGGCTTGGATCCAAGAGTGTTCTGAAATCTGATAATGCTTGTGTTCCAAAACGGCTGAATAACAATGGATATCCCAATGCAGCGGCGATTCCAGTTGTCACATCAGTAACTTTATCATCAATGAAACCGGCAATTTTTCCAAGCAAAGTCTTGTAAGTTTTGCCTGAAGCACTGTCGATATCAGCCATTGTCAAATCGTCATCTGCAGATGCTGTGATGCCGGCTTTGTTGATAACGTCAGGAACGGTCGTGTCCGCAGTCGTTGTTTCTGATGTGTCAGTATCGGTATCTGTGTTTGTGTCAGTATTTGTGTCTGTTGGTTGTTCCGCAGTATTTTCTGAATCGTTGTCAGTTGCAGTTTCGTCAGTAGTTGTATCTGGATCAACTGTAACTGGTTTTTCAGCGGTTGTAACATCCTCAGTTGTTGCAGCAGTTGAAGTATTATCGTCTGAGTTGGTTTCCGTTGCTGCCTCACCAGTAACGTTAGCTTCCTCAGTTGTTGTTGTAGTGTTACTTTCCTCGGGACTTGTTGTCTCAGTATCAGCGACTTTGTCAGGATCTGTGGCGTCGATCAATGCTTTCAAATCAACACGATCAGTTCCTCTAAGTGTTACTGTACCAGTCTTCTTGACCTCGGCGATTGCTTGCTCAGTTTTGTCATCCCCAGCAGTTTGGTTAGCATCAACTGTAGCGGCGTAAGCATTGCCAGCAGGTGTCATAATCGTTCCAGCTAAGAATAAAACAGCTAAGCTAGTATAATAACGATTTTTGAAATTTTTCTTGTTTTTCATATGTAACTATATCCTCCCCTAATAAAGCGGAATAAATATAACATATAAAAATCGATAAATGAAAATTTGGCTGGTATTGTAATACAACTGAAAGAATGCTGTTATACCAACGATATGAAACACAATAACTTCAAATTTAATTTCCATCGATTGACTAAAAATGAGATAAAAACAGCAGGATGTATTATTTTTACACCCTGCTTTATTAATTTATTTATCGAATCTAAGATAAGTAATAACTAAACTCCATTGTTGAATAATAATTGTGAAAACACCTAAGAATGCGAAGGCTCTGATGTCAAAAATAAGTTTAGCGTTGTTACCAAAATTTTGAATGTAGATGCATGCAAATGTCAGACACAACATGACGAATAACAATGTGATCCTGGCACTAATAAAGGTAGCATTCAATAAATTGCGAGCTTCTCGTTCATCATTATGCTGCATCCCTTCGGAATAACCTTCATGATTTATTTTCAGAAAATTGCCTTTTCCATATTTTTTATTCTGACGATTACCAACTACAACTAAAGCCAATTCAATAGCCAAGAATGGTGCTATCTCACCTTTCCCAAAATAACTTGCGATACCCCAGATACCCACTAATACGGCTAGAAGTGAAATCATTGTTGCTCGACCTATTAGATACTTTCTAGTACTGCTCATCACGAACATCTCCCCATTTAAATAGTTCATCTACACGAACATGTAAGATTGCTGCCAATTGAAAGGCCAACTTCAACGAAGGATCGTACTTGTCGTTCTCGATTGCATTGATAGTCTGTCGTGTCACACCTGCAGTGTTTGCAAGTTCTTCTTGAGATAACTTTTTTTCTTTGCGCTTTTCTCTAATTAGATTTTTCATGCCGACCTCATAGAATAAAATGTAAAACATCTTTTACACTTTTAGTAAAACATGTTTTACATTTTTATGCAATAAAAAAACACATAATTTAAAATTATGTGTTTTTTTAACGTTCCATTACCTTCAAGAGTATCAGCCATCCAATCCATTAATTTTCACGATTTTCATCAAGAAAATCATTGATGATTTTTTCAGAAGAAGCATTTTTTTCTAGAATTTGATAAGATTCTTCGACATTTCGTTTCGTTGGATAGAAACCTTCATAGATATTATTCATGATGGCATCTCTAGTTTTCCAGTAATTTCCTTTTGTACTAAATTGGATTCCCATAATTGTTAAAGTGCTTAAGTCCGTTTCATTAATGAATTTAAGCTCTTCTGTTTTAGGATCTCTTATTTCTTGTTCAAGATGTTCCACTACTTCGTCAATGGAAACATCCGTCGATTTTAAAATTCTAGTGGCAACATCAAATGATGTTTTACCCACGGATTTATATAAAGCATCATTTACCGTACTTCTAGATAATTTGGTATCAGAAACAATTAACGTGAGATTCGGTTTTGTCCCCGTTAAATTTACAATAATTGAATATAATGAATCTGAACTAGGTTTGATATGCTTTTTATCCATTCTGTCGCCTTCCTCAATTCGTTATAATTTCCTACTGTAACTTTATTTGTTATGGCGTACAAAAATAGAATACTTCTTAATTCTTTTTAAACCAATCATCTGCAGCAAGGGCAATATTACGTGGTTGTTCACGCTGAATGAAATGACCACAATCATCCCAATACTGTTGTTCAAAAGTTGACTTGAAGTAATTTTTCATACTGCTGGTCATCTTATAATCGGTACAATAATCTTCTTTTCCAATAATATTCAAAGTTGGAACTGATATATCTTTCGACAGATCCAGTTTTGCTTTCATATCAGCATAATCTTCATCGAAGGGATTGTATCCCCAACGTTGACGATATGTATCCAGCGTGACTTCGGCCCAATCATCATTTTGGAAATAGCTGGTCAATACTTGGGACCTTTGCGCGGTCAGCTGGTAATCCGGACTCCACTGCTTCCACATGAACAGTGCGAACTCGCTCTGACGTTTGCGGACATATTCTCCGCCTTGTGGTGTTGTCATATACCACTGATACCAGTAATCCTTGACCTGTTCCAATGACAATTTATCGAACAATTGCCATCCCTCAGACAAGGCTACTTCAGATTTCACCAACTCAGTTCCATATAAACTGCTCAAAGTCATGGCGGCTAATGCACCCCAACCTTGTCCAATTATATCGACTGGTGCTAGATTTAATCCTTCAATAAATTCTTTGACATCTGAAGCAATCGCAAACGGTCCACCGGTCCTACGAGCATCAGATTGTAAAAATTTAGTATTGCCAAAACCTCTCAATGTTGTAACGTAAGTCCGATATCCTCGATTGTGCAAATGTGGGGTAACTTCATCCCAGGTACGTGGACAATCTGGCCATCCATGGATCAATATTACTGGCTTGCCATCCTCTGGACCAGTAACTTCATATGCCATTTCCAGTTTCTTTGTCTTAACAAATTTTTCTACAACCATCTACTCCACCCCATTTTGAAAAACTAATTTCGATCGTGCTTTTTATGCCAATCTTTAATATATTCCAGACGTTTTTGAAATCTATCTTCGTTCCCCTGCGAAGTTGGATAGTAATATTCATGACCTTCTAAATCAGGAGGCATCGTCTTCATAGAAGTCAATTTGTCGTCGGTATCATGTGCATACTGATAATTCTTTCCATAATCCAAATCTTTCATCAACTTGGTTGGTGCATTACGAATTTGTAGCGGAACTGTCTCATTACCAGTCTTCTTAACATCTTTTTCGGCCAACATTTTAGCAACGTAAACTGAATTAGATTTTGGTGCCATCGACAAATAAATTACTGCTTCAGTTAAATGGACGTCACACTCTGGCATACCGATGAACTGACAGGCTTGGAATACATCGACAGCAATCGACAAGGCGTGAGTATCTGCCACTCCGATATCCTCACTCGCAAATCTTACTAATCTCCGGGCAATATAAATTGGGTCTTCTCCACCCTTCAACATTCTGGTCAACCAATAGACAGCGGCATTTACATCACTATTTCGCATAGATTTATGCAAAGCCGAGATAATATTGTAATGCTCTTCACCTTTTTTATCGTAACGAAGAGATTTCGTATTGATAAGTTGGTTGAGAGTGTCAGGATCCACGTGAACTGCACCAGCTTTTTTATCACCATTCAACACAGCCATTTCTAAAGTATTGAGGGCGATTCTGGCATCCCCGTTGGCAAATTCAGCAATCATCGTGATTGCATCTTCACTGATCTCAACCTTATAATCTGGAAATCCGTTTGGATGCTTCAAAGCATTATGGAGCAATTCAATAATATCGTCAGTCGTCAGCTGGTGTAAGACGAATACCTTACAACGTGAAAGTAACGCAGAGTTGATCTCAAATGATGGGTTTTCCGTAGTTGCACCAATCAGAATGATGCTTCCACGTTCAACAAATGGTAAAAAGGCATCTTGTTGAGCCTTGTTGAATCGATGAATTTCGTCAATAAAGACGACAGTTCTATCGCCCATTTCACGATTCTGTTCTGCTTCTTCCATTATCTGGCGAATTTCTTTGATGCCACTTGTAACAGCACTGAAAGTGACAAATTGTGACTTAGTTTTATGAGCAATAATTCGTGCTAAAGTAGTCTTACCAACCCCTGGAGGGCCCCAAAAAATCATTGAAGATAGTTTATCTTGATCAATTTGTTCTCGTAAAATTTTACCCTTACCAATCAAATGTTTTTGACCGGTGAATTCATCAAAATTTGTGGGTCTCACTCGGTTAGCTAATGGACTACTTTGTAGCGTTTCACTATCAAAAATCGAGCCTTGTTTCAAATTTATGCCTCGCTTTCCATAAAAAAGTCGTAAACATCATGGTATGACTGAATTATGAAATATTGTTTCACATGGAACATCATGTGGGAACATACATTCATTCTACAATATATTGTGTTTGATTGAAAACAGAGGTCACAATGTTGGGGCTTACAAATTTATTTATTAACTATTGCTGCTATTTCAGCAATATCACTAGGAGTTGTTCGACAACATCCCCCGATTAAGTTTGCGCCGGCAGCTAACCATTTTGGAACTAGGTCACTAAATGTGTCCGCTTGAGGATTAGTCTGCCAAGTCTTCGTCTTAGGATCGTAAATATCACCGTTATTTGGATAGACAACGATTGGTTTGTCTGTGACAGCTCTGATATTTTTAACAGTGTCTTCGATGTTTTCAAGAGTCGTACAGTTGACACCGATTGCAGAAATCTGTTGATAGATGTTGAAATATTTCACGGCATCCGTCAAAGAAGTGCCATCACAAAGAGTCTGACTATCCTTGATACTAAAGCACATCCAGGCAGACTGCTTTGGGAATTCATTCTTTAATAACGAAGCCAATGCCTTAGCTTCCTCAAAGTTAGGTTGCGTCTCCATCGCAAACAGGTCGACACCAGCTTTATCCAATAATTGCATTCTTGATCGGTGAAAGTCTTGAAATTCCTTTTTGGTCAACTGATAATCACCACGATATTCACTACCATCAGCCAAATATGCTCCATAAGGTCCGACACTTCCGGCAATCAGTGGAAACTTGGCACGTGTAGATAGTTCGCTATCTGACAATGAAGAAAAGTATTCTGTCCGTGCTTGTTTAGCTACCTCGACTGCTTTAATTATCAGTCCTGCACTTTCCTTTTCGCTAAATCCATTTTTCTCAAATTCTTTAATGTTAGCTTGGTACGTGTTTGTGATTGCAACATCTGCACCAGCCTGAAAATAACTTTTGTGAACAGCCGTTACAGCCTCCGGTTTTTCAATCAACGCCGTTGCTGACCAAAGATCATTATTTGTGTCTATGCCCAGCTTTTCTAGCTCAGTAGCCATGGCACCATCGACAACCAAGGCGGATTTATTTTTTAAATTTTCTGAAATTAAATCTGTCATTTACATCCCTCCGTAGTGTCAAAATCGACTTGTTATTATATATTATAAAGTATACAGTATCTTTTATTAGACTTTTTTAATGATATTCTAATCAATTATTTTTAGCAAGCAGGGGAATCGTGCATGGAAACTGAACAAACAGAACAAGTCGAACATACCAAGCTCAAGAGAAATATGGAATCTCGCCATCTTTTGATGATATCACTCGGAGGAGTCATCGGAACTGGCCTATTTTTGAGTTCTGGCTACACTATCCATCAAGCTGGACCAATTGGTACTATTTTGGCTTATGCCATTGGTGCGGTCGTTGTGTACCTTGTCATGCTCTGTCTCGGTGAGCTATCAGTTGCTATGCCTGAGACAGGTTCATTTCACGTCTACGCCGACAAATACATCGGACCAGGGACAGGTTTTACCGTTGCCATACTATATTGGCTGACGTGGACAGTCGCCCTGGGCTCGGAATTCACAGCCGCAGGTCTGATCATGCAACAATGGTTCCCTCACTCTCCAACTTGGGTGTGGAGTTTCCTATTTATGGTAGTGATATTTGTTTCCAACGCCTTATCTGTAAAATTTTTCGCCGAAACAGAATTCTGGTTCTCTAGTATCAAAGTTATCGCCATCATTATTTTTATCGTTCTCGGTGGCTTAGCGATATTCGGAGTTTTACCTATTAAAGGGTATTCACATGCACCGATGTTCCATAATCTCTTCAAAGACGGCATCTTCCCGAACGGATTCAAGGCTGTTTTTACAACAATGTTGACCGTTAACTTTGCCTTTTCAGGGACCGAACTAATTGGTATCACTGCTGGAGAAACCAAGGATCCCGGTAAAAATATCCCTCGTGCGATCCATACTACTTTGCTAAGACTAGTCATTTTCTTTATCGGAAGTATCGTCGTTATGGCAGCCTTGATACCATGGCAAAAAGCCGGCGTGAATCAGAGTCCCTTCGTGCTAGTTTTCAAAAGTATCGGACTCCCCTTTGCTGGTGATCTGATGAATTTCGTCGTCCTGACTGCCATTTTATCTGCAGCTAATTCTGGATTGTATGCCTCAACTAGAATGTTATGGTCGCTAGCTCATGAAAATATGATCCCAATGAAATATGCAAAAACCAACTCCCGCGGTGTTCCCATGATTGCCCTATGCTTGAGTATGTTAGGTGGCGTCCTAGCCCTAGTATCCAGCGTCGTGGCAGCGTCCACAGTCTATTTAGTCCTAGTATCCATCTCAGGACTAGCAGTCGTTATCGTCTGGATGGCGATTGCATTATCCGAAATCAATTTCCGCAAGAGTTACCTAAAATCAGGTAATAAATTAGCAGATTTAAAGTTTAAAACACCTTGGTATCCCGTGGTACCTTGGGCAGCATTCATCATGAGTTTTCTATCATGCGTATTGATAATCTTCGATCCAAATCAACGCACTGCCTTGTTCTATATGATTCCATTCATCGCCATTTGTTACGGCGTTTATTATGGAAAATCATATTTGAAGAAACGTCGAAATGCTGCTTAGAATTCTCCTATGAAAGCGGTATACTTAAGGCAAATGTGCTAAGGAGAGATAGATATGAAAATTATCAACGTTAGTCTTAAAGTAAAACCTGGTAAAGAAACAGCATACGAAGAATTTGTTTCAAAACTAGTCGAAGGCTCAAGTAATGAAGCAGGCAACATTTCATACGGACATTATAAGAAACTCGGCACTGAAGACGAGTACGAAATCATTGAACATTGGAAAGATGCAGCAGCAGTTGAGTCTCATAACGCTACACCACATTTTCAAAATTTTGCCAAAAATATCGGAGAATATGTAACGGAAGATCCCGACATTATCAGAATGGATCATTAATTCCTAACCTCGAATATTTCGAGGTTTTTTTGTGACTAAGTAGCAAGGAGAAAACGTAATGTTAGCAATCATAGTAGGTCTAGTGATCGGAATTGGCTTACCAATGCAAACAAGCATCAACTCAAGACTCAAAGAGTCCGTTGGATCGCCATTTCTAGCATCACTGACATCATTTACCTTAGGAACAATTTTTCTAGCAATAATAACCCTGATCATCGACCATTCACTATTTTTCTCAAGCTCACTATTCCAGACCCAACCAGCGTGGATATGGCTAGGAGGCTTTCTGGGAGTAGTTTACCTGACAGCGAACATCTTACTATTTCCAAAGCTAGGAAGCGTCCAGACAGTTATCATGCCAATTTTGGGACAAATAATCATGGGATTGATCATCGATAACTTTGGACTGTTTTCATCAATGACCAAACAATTAACAATCACAAGAGGATTCGGAGCAATCCTAGTATTGTTAGGGGTAGTTTGCATAGTAGCGATGGATAGCATAATAGGGCAGATGCATGGAAAAATCTCAGACGTACCAAAGGAAAAAAATCTCAATCTGTGGCGACTATTAGGAGTAATAGCAGGAATGTTCAGTGCCATGCAGACCGCAATCAATGGACATCTAAGCACAGTATTGAAATCAACAGTCAAAGCAGCATTCATCTCGTTTCTAGTAGGAGCAATAGTCCTGATAACAATCGTCCTAATTCAACATCCACAACTAAAAATCAAGAAAGCAGAAAACGGCAATCCTTGGTGGATGTGGATCGGTGGATTGATCGGAGCGTTATACGTATTAGGAAACGTCTACCTAGTCCCACAAGTAGGAACAGGATTAGCAGTGGTTATAGTATTAGTAGGACTAATGGCCGGCAGCCTATTGATCGACCAGTTCGGACTACTACAATCACAAAGAAACCCAATAACACCAATCAAAATCATTGGAATATTAATCATGGTAGCCGGTGTGGCATTGATTCGTTTATTTTAAATAAACAAAAAAGAGTCCATAAGGACTCTTTTTTTTATACCGTTATGAAACATAAATATTTTCAAAGTGAACCGTTACAAGCAAATAAAAAATATTTGGCCGAAAAAAAGCCCCCGACCAAAATTGGAAGGGAGCAGAATATATTATTTAAATCTAGATGGAGGAAGGAAATAAATTTTGGCTCAGTGGTCACATTTTACTTACCCGAGGAACTCGGGTTAGTAAAAGAGCCAGTTTGAAGACCTTCCCGAACTTGGAAGGGCTCCAAATGGGTCGACGGCGTTCCCTTCCTCAATCGTTGGTTGGCGTAGCCAACACTTGAAATGGTTGCGCATGCGCCAAAGGCGACATACGTTCATTGAAAAAATCAATTTCCTTCCGCAATCGGAAGTGAACAGCCAACAAAAAAATCTATTCAGCTATCTTAGCAATGCGACCTTGTTCTATGTAAACACTGAGAATACCGATATCAGCTGGATTAACACCACTAATACGACTAGCCTGAGCAATAGTCTCAGGATTGATCTTGCTCAACTTCTGAACAGCTTCAGTAGCCAAGCCATTGACCTTAGTATAATCAAGCCTTTCAGGGATCTTCTTAGATTCCATTTTCTTAAGACGATCGATCTTCATTTGTTCTTTCTTGATATAGCCAGCGTACTTGATGTCGATCTCAACTTGTTCCTTAACACGACGGTCAACTTCAGCACCGCCTTCACCAATCATATCAACGATATCTTCGTAATGCACTTCTGGTCTTCTCAATAGATGATCAGCCAAAATACCATCTTTCAATGACTTCAATCCATGTTCTTTCATGAAGGGTTCTGCCATCTTAGGCGTGATCATTTTTCTTGATAGGCGTTTCAATTCTAGTGCAACGGCGTTCCATTTATCTTGAAATTTCTTGTAACGGTCATCACTGATTAGTCCTAATGTATAACCTTTATCAGTTAATCTTTCGTCAGCGTTGTCATGACGCAAGATCAAACGATATTCAGCACGACTTGTTAGCAATCTATAAGGTTCGTTAGTTCCCTTTGTGACCAAATCATCAATCATAACGCCGATATAAGCTTCGTCTCTTCTTAAAATAAATGGATCTTTATTTTGAGCACGAAGAGCAGCGTTGATACCTGCCATGATTCCTTGTCCGGCAGCTTCTTCATATCCTGAAGTTCCGTTCATTTGACCAGCAGTAAATAGATTTTTAACTACTTTTGTTTCCATATTTAGTTTCAATTGCCATGGTTCAACAACATCATATTCGATGGCATATCCCGGACGCATCAATTGTGCATGTTCCAATCCAGCAACAGAATGAACCATCTTCAATTGAATTTCTTCAGGCATTGAAGTCGAGAAATCACCTACATAATATTCTTGAGTATCGCGACCTTCTGGCTCAAGGAAAATTTGGTGACGAGGCTTGTCAGCGAATCTGACAACTTTATCTTCGATAGAAGGACAATATCTTGGTCCAACACCTTCGATAACACCTGAAAACATTGGTGCACGGTCGAGATTATCACGAATTATCTTGTGAGTAGTTCCATTTGTATATGTCATCCAGCAAGAAATCTGATCTTTCAAGTAAACAGAATCTGGAGTTTCAAATGAAAAATGATTTGGTTCCTTATCACCAGGTTGTTCCTCAGTAACAGAAAAGTCGATCGTATTCTTATTAACACGAGGAGGTGTACCTGTCTTGAAACGGCTCAACTTGAAACCATGTTTTTCCAAATCTTCTGACAACTTGATTGAAGGAATACTGTTATTAGGGCCTGACGAGTACATAAGCTCACCAATGATGATTTTCCCACGAGATGCAGTTCCAGCGGTTAGAACGACTGTCTTGGCATGATAACGGGCACCTGTTCCTGTAACTACACCTTTACAAACACCATCTTCAACGATCAATTTCTCAACGATTCCTTGACGCAAAGTTAGGTTAGGCTCTTGTTCAAGAGTGTCCTTCATTACACGATGGTACATATTTTTGTCAGCTTGGGCACGTAATGCTCTAACGGCAGGTCCTTTACCAGTATTCAACATACGCATTTGGATGTATGTCTTATCGATATTTTTACCCATTTGACCACCAAGGGCGTCGACTTCACGGACAACGATACCTTTAGCTGGTCCACCAACTGATGGATTACATGGCATAAATGCGACCATGTCCAAATTGATAGTTACCAAGAGAGTTTTTTCACCCATACGGGCAGCGGCGAGTGCAGCTTCGGAACCAGCGTGGCCAGCTCCAACAACTACAACGTCATATGTTTCTGAATCAAATTCTTTAACTTCCATGTAATTTTTCACCTATTTTCCTAAACAGAATTGTGAGAATAATTGTGTTATCAGTTCATCAGGGTAGCTTTCACCAGTAATTTCACCTAGAGTATCCCAGCAAGCAGTCATGTCGATCTGCACTAGATCAACTGGCATCCCTGACTCGATTCCTGAAATAACGTCTTCAAGACTCTGCTTAGCTTGGCGCAAAAGTCCAGCTTGGCGGGCACTTGTGATAATAACGTTGCTACTACTGTCTTCAATTCCTGCGTTAAAAATTTTTCCAATTGTTTGTTTGATTTGTTCGATACCATCGTTTTGGATGGCTGATGTTAAGAGAATAATATCGTCATCCTTCAACTGTTTAACATCGAGTGGGTGGATAACTGGTATCAGATCATTCTTGTTAAAAATAATGATCCGACGTTTATCTTGGGTAGCATCCAATAATTGAATGTCGTCTTCTTCGAGTTCACGACTTGCATCCAACACTAGAATAATCAAATCAGCACTACTGATAGCCTGTTTGGAGCGCTCGACACCAATTTTTTCAACTTTATCATTAGTTTCACGCACACCAGCCGTATCGATCAATTTCAGAGGAACACCGTCGATATTGACATACTGCTCGACCACATCACGTGTAGTTCCAGCAACGTCAGTAACGATTGCCTTTTCTTCGTCCAAAAGTCGATTCAATAAGCTTGATTTACCAACGTTTGGCTTTCCGATAATCGCTGTAGCCAGACCATGTTGGAGAATCTCACCACTATCAGCTGTTTTCAAAAGCTCGTCGATTTTAGCACTAACAGTCCGAGCCTTTTCCAATAGCATCTTAGTGGTCATCTGTTCCGTATCGTATTCTGGATAGTCGATATTTACTTCGACTTGAGCCAAAACGTCCAAGATTTCTTGTCGTAGATCACCGATCAGATGAGTCAAATTTCCATCTAATTGGTTAACAGCAACTTGCATAGCCTTATCAGTTTTAGCACGGATAAGATCCATGACAGATTCAGCTTGAGTAAGGTCGATTCGACCATTCAAGAAGGCACGTTTAGTGAATTCTCCAGGCTCCGCCATTCTAGCTCCAGCACCAATTATCAGTTGTAAAACCTTATTGGTAGCGACGATTCCACCGTGAGTATTGACCTCGATGACATCTTCTCTAGTAAAAGTTTTTGGTGCCAGCATGACTGAAACCATTACCTCATCGACTAAATCGCCAGTTTGTGGATCAACGATGTGACCGTAATTGATGGTATGACTAGCAACTTTCGCCAAGTCTTTACCCTTGAAAACTTTTTTGACGATAGACAAAGCTTGATCTCCTGACACACGGACGATGGAAATCCCGCCTTCCCCTGGTGGGGTAGAGATGGCAGCAATCGTATCATATTCTGTTACAGCACTTGGCATAACGATTCCTCCTAATTTTGAGCACAAAAAAAGTGCATAATCCGCCAATTAAAGCGGAAAAGCACTTTGACTACTTTTCAGTATTTGATAATTTCTAGCATATATTAACTAGATTTTTGACAAATGTCAATTGAAATTACTTACGATTCTTATATATACGCTTCTTAGCACGACGTATCTTACGTTGCTTTTCACGTTCTGCTTCTTCTTTTTCACGTTGCTTACGACGATATCTGAACGGATTTTGAAGAGCCAATGTCTGAAGAACTTGGAACAAGTTAGTTACCACCCAATAAAGTGTGATAGCTGATGGGAATGTTAATGCTGGTACGAAGATAAAGATAGGCATGATGTATGTCATCATCTTCGTTGTGGCATTTTGATTTGGTTGAGAAATACTTGAAATATAAGTTGCTAAGAATGTAAATAGGGCAGCAAGTACGGCCATAACATAATATGGATCCGGCTTTCCTAATTGCATCCAAAGGAAGGAACCATTACGTAATTGTTCAGTCTTGTAAATAGCCTGGTACAAAGCAAACATAACAGGCAACTGGACGATCAATGGTAGACATCCCGCGACCGGATTTACTCCGGCTTCTTTATATAACTTTTGAGTTTCCTCACGTAATTTGGCTTGTGTATCAGTATCTTTAGCAGCATATTTTGTTTGCAAAGCCTTCATTTGAGGCTGAATTTCCATTTGCTTGTTCATGCTACGGATCTGGAACCAGTTTAGTGGTAACAGAATGATTCTGATGATAATTGTGAAGAGAACGATAGCCCAACCTGAACTGTGACCGACTAACGAACCTAACCATAAAATGAATCTTGAGAAGTTGTAAAGAACAATATGGTCCCAAAATCCAGTACTGTTGCTCGTGATCGGCTCATTTAGGTTGGAACATCCAGCTAACACCAGAACGACACTGAGTAACAGTGCAACACCTATGTATTTCTTTAAGCTTTTTTTATTCACTTTTACACCCAATATATATTTTTTTATTTTTCTTCTACTATTTTACCTAACTTTAACAAATGTACTATGTTTTTTTTCGTTTCAAACATATCTAAGTTGATTGCTGGCTTTCTTGCAATAATCAAAAAATCCAGTTCATCTGGCAAATTAGGTTTTAATTCTAGTAGAGACTGACGGACATATCGCTTGATACGATTACGACCAACAGCTGTATGTGAAACTTTCTTACCTACGGAAAGACCGACGCGAAAGTGTTTCTGTCCTGCTTTCTCAATTTGATAGAGGACAAAATTACGGTTTGCGACTGATTGGCCCTTAGAGTAGACATATTGATACTCATTTTCTTTTTTAATGCGATAGCTTTTTCTCATATGTCACCAGACTAATCTCTTTTTGTAATAAAAAAAGACCACCAAAAATTAGTGATCCTTCAAAACTAAGCTGATAATACTTTTCTGCCTTTTTTTCTACGTCTTGCAAGAACCTTGCGACCATTACTTGTACTCATTCTTTTCATGAAACCATGGACGCGTTCACGATGACGCTTCTTAGGTTGAAATGTTCTTTTTGTAGTCATCAATAAACCTCCTGAATTAATTTATCACTTCATCAGACAATTGCTCAACTATAATATCATGTTTCCCTAATAATTTAAACAGTTAATTTTCCTATTAGGTGGGGTTTTTGCACAAAACTGCTTGTGGAAAATCTGTGGACTAAATTCATAACTAAAGTTATTAACAAGATAACAAACAGCTTTATACTCCGAATATTTTTACTGTGGATTAGTTATCCACAGGTTTTGGATTTCGGTTTATAAGTTCTCTCAATCCCAGTAGTAAAGGACTTTATCTTGTGTGTAATTGTGGATAAGTGTGTTAACAAGTCAAATTTTTAAACTAATTCCACAGTTTCTTTACGATTCCTTTAACAACTTGTTAAGTAAATATAAATTAAACATCTGTTCTGTGGAAAACTATTTTATTGAATGATAAACTATATTTTGTCATTTTAGGGGAAAACTTATCCACAATTCATATATAGCAAGATTGGAGGGGACTTTTTGCAAAATCCAAATAACTCATCTACAAAAGAAATGAACGACTTTTGGACTTATTTTAAAAACAAAATAAAGAAATCACTATCGTCCACAGCGTTCGATACTTGGATCTCAACTGCAAAGCCTCAATATATAGAAGGAAGTAATCTACATATACTCGTTCCTTCTGAACTCCACAAAACATATTGGCAAAAGAAATTCGTCAACGAAATTGTTTTAGATTCATACGAGTTTAACGGTATTGAGCTTAATCCAGTGATCGAAGATCAAGATACTAGAAAACCAGAAACTACTACTGAAGAAGAGAACCAACAAAACGACAATGCTGCTCAAAATAACGACGGCGGAGAAGTTTTTGAAAATTCTCATCTAAATCCTAAGTACACGTTTGATACATTTATCGTCGGTGATGCCAATAATATGGCACATGCAGCCGCAGTCGCTGCAGCGGGGGAACCGGGAGAAATTTATAATCCACTATTTATTTATGGTGGCGTGGGACTTGGTAAGACTCATTTGATGCAGGCAATCGGTCATGAAATGATGAACAACAATCCTCAAGCGCGCGTTAAGTACGTAACGAGTGAAAACTTTACTAATGAACTTATTTACTCTATCCAACACAGCACTCAAAAAGCATTTAGAGAAGAGTATCGTAACGTAGATCTACTATTAATAGATGATATCCAATTTCTTGGAAATAAGGAGAAGACTCAAGAAGAATTCTTCCATACTTTCAACAAATTGCATGAAAACAATAAACAGATTGTTATGACATCTGATAGACTACCCAACGATATCAATAATATAGAAGCTCGTTTAGTTTCTCGATTCAAGTGGGGTCTATCCGTTGATATCACTGCACCTGACCTGGAAACAAGAATCGCAATTTTACGTAATAAGGCTGAAGCTGAAAAACTAGAAATACCTGACGATGCCTTGTCGTACATTGCTCAACAGATCAACACCAATGTCCGTGAACTTGAGGGAGCATTACTTAGAGTACAAGCCTACTCAACAATGAAGAACACCGATATTGATAAATCATTGGCAGCTGATGCTTTGAAAGCCTTGAAACTAGCGAAGTCTAAGAGTGGATTGACCGTCAGCACGATCCAAAGTAAGGTCTGCAAATACTATCACATCACGATAGCTGACCTTAAAGGTAAGAAACGTGTTAAATCCATCGTCTTGCCTCGTCAAATTGCGATGTACCTATCTCGTGAGTTGACTGACAAATCACTTCCACAAATTGGAATGGAGTTCGGCGGTAAGGACCATACTACTGTTATGCATTCATGTGATAAAATAACGGAGTTAGTCGTAAGTGATGAAGAAGTTAAGCAAGCTGTTGAAGAATTAAAAGACGAGTTGAAAAATTAGCCTGTTGAAAACTTTTAATAATTCGTAGAGTTATCCACAATTGTTATCAACAAGATTTTTCTTAGAGCTGAACATCATTGAATCACTTATCCACAGAAATCACAGGTTCTACTACTACTACTTCTATTTATATATTAATTAATTAAAGGGGAAGTCAGACTATGAAATTTACAATCGATCGAACAAAATTCATCAATCAGACAAATAACGTTCAAAGAGCAATATCAAGTAAGACAACAATTCCAATACTTACAGGAATGAAGCTAGACTTAGCTGAAAATGGACTTACTATTACTGGTAGCAATTCAGATATTTCAATAACAGCATTCATTTCTAAAGAGGATGCAGACAATGATCTTACTATTGAAAGTACTGGTTCAATTGTTCTACCAGCTAAGTTCTTTAACGAGATCATTAAGAAGTTACCTGGGGATAATTTTGAATTAGAAGTACTAGATAATAATCAAACTTTGATCAAATCTGGAGTTTCTGAATTTACTATTAATGGATTAGATGCAAATAATTATCCACATTTACCAGAAGTTGAAACTGAAGATCAATTAGTTTTCCCAACTGATCTATTTAAAGAAGTTGTGAATCAAACAGTTATCGCAGTTTCAAATCAAGAGAGTCGTCCAGTTTTGACAGGTGTTAATTTCATCATCAATCCTGATGGCTTAACTTCAGTCGCTACTGATAGTCACAGATTGGCTCAACGTAAAATCAACATCACAAGTGATGAAGAATATAACTTGATCATTCCTGGTAAGAGTTTGACTGAATTGGTAAGAACAATTGATGATTCAGTTAAAGAAATTTCAATGGCTATCTCTGAAAACCAAGTACTATTCAGTTTTGACAACGTCATGTTTTACTCACGTTTATTAGACGGTAGATATCCAGAAACAGACCGTTTGATTCCTGATGACTCAAACACAACTTTGAAATTCGATTCATCAAGTCTTTTATCTTCAGTTGAACGTGCTTCATTGCTTTCACATGAAAGTAGAAACAACGTTATCAAGCTAGAGATCAAAGGTGATGAAAAGAAAGCTACACTCTTTGGTAATTCACCAGAGGTTGGTACTGTTGAAGAAGTTCTTGATTTTGAGGATCTTGAAGGAGACGACCTTGAGATTTCATTTAACCCAGACTATTTGAAAGATGCCTTGCGTTCATTCGGTGGTAGCACTGATATCGAAGTAAGTTTTACTTCAGCATTGCATCCTTTCACTATCAGACCTGTGGAAAACAAAGATAATTTTGTTCAATTAATTACACCAGTTAGAACGTTTTAATCAAAAAAAAGACCAAATCCCGTTTTTCCACGGAATTTGGTCTTTTTTTTGCGTACTTTAAAATATGACGGCATTATTTTTTGTTCTGCGTGTTTTTTGTATATATTTAATGTCCCACTACTGGAATAGTCAAAAATCGCTCAAATCGTCTGAAAATTGGTTTTCATTTGTTTTTTATGATCAAAACCACTATAATATAACATATGTCATTAATGGATAAATCTAATAAATAGGGTGTTAATATGTCACAAAAAATAGCAATTGATACGGAATTTATAACTGTAGGACAATTTTTGAAAGAAGTCGGGATCATTGGAACTGGCGGACAAGCAAAATGGTATTTACAAGAGAATTCGATCGATGTTAATGGCGAACCTGAGAACCGTCGTGGAAAGAAACTTCACAAGGGCGATACTATCGTTGCTGAAGGTCAGACTTTTGAAATTGAATAGTGTTAGTTGTATATAAAAAGTCTACAGCTCCAGAACTATCGTAATTATGAGGCTTTAGAAGCAGAGTTCTCACCTAACATTAATGTTTTTTTGGGGCAAAATGCTCAGGGTAAGACCAACTTATTAGAGGCTATGTACTTTTTAGCTTTGACCAGAAGCCATCGAACATCCAATGACAAGGATTTAATCAAATGGGGAAGTGATTTTGCACGAATTTCCGGTACGGTCATCAAGGACAATTCCAGTCGACTGAAAATGAACTTGGTTATTAGTAAATCTGGAAAGAAAGCAAAATTGAATAATTTAGAGCAACGCAAACTTTCAAGCTACATTGGTAATTTAAATGTAGTTTTATTTTCGCCAGAGGACTTGTCGATCGTTAAGGGTAATCCTTCGATCAGACGGAAATTTGTCGATATGGAATTTGGTCAGATATCTTCGCAGTATTTGAAGACGGTCAGCCAATTCCGATTAGTTTTGAAACAGCGAAATGCTTATTTAAAGAAATTGCAGCATCATCAAACAAAGGATCTGGTATATCTGGATGTCTTGTCTGATCAACTATCTGCCTATTGTGCCGAGGTTATCATGACAAGATTGACCTTTCTGAAGAGGCTGCAAGTTTTTATTCAAAAGATTCATTCTCGTATCACTGATGATCAGGAAGTATTGCAGCTTCAATATAGTACGTTTTTTGATGCTGAAGGCAAAGATGTCGAGGCACTTTACAACCTATATAAGGATACTTTCAAGAAGAATTATCAAAAAGAAATTCAACGTGGAGTCACTTTATTCGGACCACACCGAGATGATATTAAATTCTTAGTTAATGATAAAAATGTTCAAGATTTTGGCTCACAAGGACAGCAACGGTCTGTTGCGTTGAGTTTGAAATTAGCTGAGGTCGAGTTAATCAAAGAAGAGGTAGGGGATTATCCAATTCTATTATTGGATGATGTTTTGTCTGAGTTAGATCACAAGCGTCAAACACACTTGTTGGCATCTATCGGACAAGGCATTCAAACGTTTATTACCACGACATCATTAGAAGATGTTGATCAAACTTTGATTAAAGATCCTAATGTTTTACAGATTATTGACGGAAAAATCAAACAGGAGGAAATTTAATGGCTGATAACAGCAAAGAAAAAGAATTAGAAGCAAAAGAAGAAAAAGCTGAAGAATATGATGCCAGTCAAATTCAAGTCCTCGAAGGACTTGAAGCTGTTCGTAAGAGACCCGGTATGTATATTGGATCAACTAGTGGACAAGGACTCCACCATCTTGTTTGGGAAATTATCGATAATGGTATTGATGAGGCACTTGCCGGATTCGCTACCAAAATCGATGTAACTGTTGAACCCGACAACTCAATAACTGTTTTTGATGATGGTCGTGGTATTCCGGTCGATATTCAAAAGAAGACTGGTAAACCAGCCCTAGAAACTGTATATACAATTCTCCATGCCGGTGGTAAATTCGGCGGTGGCGGATACAAAGTTTCCGGTGGACTTCACGGTGTTGGTGCTTCTGTAGTTAACGCTTTGAGTAGTTCACTAGAAGTTGTTGTTACCCGTGCCGGTAAGAAATACGGTATCGAGTTTGAAAAAGGTAAAGTTAAGAATCCTATGCATGATGCAGGTACTGCTCCAGAATTCGAGCATGGTACTTTAGTTCATTTTGTTCCGGATCCTGATATTTTTACCGAGACTACTACATATGATGATAAAACCTTAGTTACAAGAATCCGTGAACTAGCTTTCTTGAACAAAGGATTAAAACTTACATTTACTGATAAACGTAAAGATACTGCTGAAAAATTGGTTTTCCACTATGAAGGTGGTATCAAGAGTTACGTTGAATACCTCGACAAGGGTAAGGATGTCTTATTTGACGAACCTATTTACCTTGAAGGTATGCAAAATGATATTACCGTTGAAGTTGCCTTGCAATATATCGACGAATATCACACTAACTTGATGACTTTCGCTAATAACATTCACACCTATGAAGGTGGTACTCACGAAGTCGGATTCAAGACTGCGTTGACACGTGTTATCAATGATTATGCTCACAAGAATAAGCTTATGAAGGAAAATGAAAAACTTTCCGGTGAAGATGTTCGTGAAGGGATGACTGCTGTTGTTTCAGTTAAGCATCCAGATCCACAATTCGAAGGTCAGACTAAGACTAAATTAGGTAACTCTGACGCGAGAACGGCAACTGACCGTTTATTCAGTGAGCACTTCATGAAATTTATGATGGAAAATCCTGGTATTGCCAAGAAAATCATCGAAAAAGGTACTTTGGCAACTAAAGCTAGACTTGCTGCTAAACGTGCTCGTGAAGTTACTAGAAAGCAAAATGGTCTTGAAATCAGTAATTTGCCTGGTAAATTAGCAGATAACTCAAGTAAAGACCCTGCAATTTCAGAATTATTTATCGTCGAGGGTGATTCTGCCGGTGGTTCTGCTAAGACTGGTAGATCTCGTTTAACACAAGCAATCCTACCTATTAGAGGTAAGATTTTGAATGTTGAAAAGGCTTCGATGGATAAGATTTTGGCTAACGAAGAAATCAGAACTTTGTTCACAGCGATGGGAACTGGTTTTGGTGAGGAATTCGATATTGCCAAAGCTCGTTATCACAAAGTTATTATCATGACTGATGCCGATGTCGATGGTGCGCACATTCGTACCCTTCTATTGACACTACTTTATCGATACATGAGACCAATTGTTGATGCAGGATATGTCTACATCGCCAAGCCACCTTTGTATCAAGTACGCCAAGGTAAAATCATGAAATACCTTGATACTGATAAAGAAAAAGACGAATTCATTTCACAATTGCCAGCAAAACCAGAACCAAAGATCCAACGTTACAAGGGTCTTGGTGAAATGGATGCTGACCAATTATGGGAGACAACTATGGATCCTGAAAAGAGAAGACTTGATCGTGTTCAGCTCGATGATGCCATTGAAGCTAACAAGATTTTCTCAATGTTGATGGGTGATAAGGTTGCTCCACGTAGAGAATTTATTGAAGACAACGCTCGTTATGCTGAGGTTGACTATTAAGGGGAGGGGACTAATTTAAATGGACGATAGAAGAATTTCAGACGTTAACTTAACGGAAGTCATGAAGAAATCTTTCGTTGATTACGCTGCCAGTGTTATCGTATCTCGTGCTCTTCCAGATGTACGTGACGGTTTAAAACCAGTTCACCGTCGTATTTTATACGGTATGAATGAACTTGGTGTTACACCTGACAAGCCATATAAGAAGAGTGCGCGTTTCGTTGGGGATATCATGGGTAAGTATCACCCCCATGGTGACTCGGCCATTTATGAATCAATGGTCAGAATGGCGCAGGACTTTAGTTACCGCTATCCATTAGTTGATGGACACGGAAACTTTGGTTCAATCGATGGTGATCCTCCTGCTGCTATGCGTTATACCGAAGCTCGTATGAGTAAGATGGCTGTTGAAATGTTGCGAGACATCAACAAAGATACAGTTGATCTTGTTCCTAACTACGATGGTGAAGAAAAAGAACCAATGGTATTGCCTGCACGTTTTCCTAACCTTTTGGTCAATGGTGCAACTGGTATTGCCGTTGGTATGACAACTAATATTCCATCACATAACTTAAAAGAAGTTATCGATGCTTTACATATTTTGATGAGAAATAAAGAAGCTACCGTTGCTGACTT
Organism: Companilactobacillus mishanensis; assembly: GCF_003946505.1. Lineage (GTDB taxonomy): Bacteria > Bacillota > Bacilli > Lactobacillales > Lactobacillaceae > Companilactobacillus > Companilactobacillus mishanensis. The sequence goes on from NZ_RHON01000003.1 coordinate 225,639, forward strand.
GATGAAAGCTATCCCGGGACCAGATTTTGCCACGGGTGGTATTATTATGGGTCGCTCTGGTATCAGACGTGCATATGAAACAGGTAAGGGTACAATTATCTTGCGTGCCAAGGTCGATGTTGAAACTAAGAAGAGTGGCGCAGAACAAATTATTGTTACTGAACTACCTTACATGGTCAACAAGGCTACTTTGGTCGAAAGAATTGCTGAACTTGCACGTGATAAGAAGCTTGAAGGTATCACTGACCTAAACGATGAATCTGACCGTGAGGGTATGAGAATTGTTATCGACATACGTCGTGATATGAGTGCTTCTGTTGTATTGAACAACTTATATAAGATGACTCAATTACAAATTTCATATGGTATCAACATGGTTGCTATCGTTGGCAAGACTCCTAAAGTTCTTTCATTGAAAGAAGTTTTAGTTGAGTACTTGAAGCATCAAGAAGTAGTTATTCGTCGTAGAACTGAATATGAATTGAAACGTGCAGAAGCTCGTGCTCACATTCTTGAAGGTTTAAGAATAGCTTTGGATCACATTGATGAAATTATTGCCATCATTCGTGGTTCTCAAACTTCAGCTATCGCAAAACAAACTTTGATGGACCGATTCAAGTTATCTGACAAACAATCACAAGCTATTCTTGATATGCGTTTGGTTCGTTTGACAGGTTTGGAACGTGAAAAAGTTGAGGCAGAATATCAAGATTTAGTAGTGAAAATTGCTGATTACAAAGATATTTTGGCTAACTCTGAGCGTGTTGATAAGATTATTTATGATGAATTACTTGATATTCAAGAGAAATTCGGTGACGCTCGTCGTACTGAAATTCGTGCAAGTGAAATCACAAATATCGAAGACGAAGACTTGATTGAAGAAGAAAATATCCTTATCGTTTTGACACATAATGGATATATCAAACGTCTTTCAGCTGATGAATTTAGAGTTCAAAACCGTGGTGGACGTGGTATTCAAGGTATGGGAGTTCATGATGATGACTTCATCGAACAGATGATTTATACATCTACTCATGACCGTCTATTGTTCTTTACTAATACTGGTAAAGTTTATAGAACTAAAGGTTATGAAGTCCCAGAATACGGACGTACAGCCAAGGGAATTCCAGTTATCAACCTTTTGAATATTGAAAAGGGTGAAAAAATCGAAACTGTTATCAATGTTGATAGGGATGTCGATCGAGATAACTCATTCTTGTTCTTCGTTACTAAGTATGGAACCGTAAAACGTACTCCTGTTAACGATTTTGCTAACATCAGACATTCCGGTTTACGTGCCATCGCCTTGAAGGACCAAGATGAATTGACTAATGTCTTTATGACAGATGGTAGCAAGATCATCTTTATCGGTACTCACCGTGGATATGCCGTAACATTCAGAGAAACAGACGTCCGTCCTATGGGAAGAACAGCTGCTGGTGTTCGTGGTATCAAGTTACGTGAAGAAGATTACGTTGTTGGTTCTTCAATTCTTGAACAAGATCAAGAAGTATTGACGATTTCCGAAAATGGATATGGTAAGAGAACTGCAGCTACTGAATATCCAGTTAAGGGTCGTGGTGGTAAAGGTATCAAGACTGCCAACGTTACTGAAAAGAACGGACCTATTGCTGGTATTGCAGCAGTTGTTGGTGATGAAGACATCATGCTTGTTACAAATACAGGTGTTATGATCCGATTCGACGTTGAGAACGTTTCTCAAACTGGTCGTGCAACACTTGGTGTTAGATTGATCAAGGTTGACGACAAAGCAATTGTTTCGACAATGGCCTTGATTGACCACGAAGATGAGGAAGCAGAAACTGACGATGCTGATAAAGCAAACTCAGATTCAGATGCACCTCAAGCTAGTGATCAAGCAGATGATTCGGAAAGTACTTCAGATGATACTTCTGATAGTACAGATGAAACTGAAAATACAAATTCCGACGATGATGCGCCATCAAATGATGATGACTCAGATAATTCTGAAGAATAAAATTTAATAGTTTTGAAAAAAAATAATCGTTTCTGCGTAATTTATAGTGTATCCAGTTCGGTACACGTCAGGCAGAAACGATTTTTTAATTGAAAAAACAGCTAGAATTCAAGGAGTGTTTATGGTAAACTCATACATTGTGAGTATAAAATGTAGATAATTTATACTCCTTGTCCTTTAGCTAGGACCATTAGACCATAAGGAGGTGCACAGTCATGGCAGAAACACATTACGAAATTACTTATATCATTAAGCCAGATATCGAAGAAGAGGCTAAGAAGACTCTTATTGATCGTTACGACAAGATCATCAACGATAATGGTGCTAAAGTAATTGATTCCAAAGACTGGGAAAAGAAACGCTTAGCATACGAAATTGCTAACTACAAAGAAGGTATCTATCATATTATTAACTTAGATGCCTCAGATGACGTAGCATTAAGCGAATTTGATCGTCTTGCAAAAATCGACGACAACATTCTTCGTCATATGACAGTTAAACGCGACGACAAATAATTTGTTTCACGTGAAACAATTTTTCAAAAGAGTGAAACACAATAACCTTGTGTGGAACTTATTAAAGGAGGCAGAGATATGATTAATCGAGTAGTTTTAGTCGGACGCCTGACGCGTGACCCCGAACTTAGATACACTGCCAACGGAGCTGCGGTAGCATCATTTACCGTTGCTGTTAATAGACAATTTACTAACGCTCAAGGTGAACGTGAAGCTGACTTTGTCAATTGTGTTATTTGGAGAAAAGCTGCTGAAAACTTTTCAAACTTCACACATAAAGGTTCTCTTGTAGGTGTCGATGGTCGTGTTCAAACACGTTCATATGAAAACCAACAAGGTAACCGTGTTTATGTAACTGAAGTAGTAGTTGAAAACTTCTCACTTTTGGAATCAAGATCTGAAAGTGAAAGAAGAGCTGCTAATGAAGGTAACGGTGGTAACAACAATAACTTCAACAATAACAGCAATCAAAATTCAGCTCCTAATCAATCTTCGCAAAATCAGTCTCCATTTAGTAACAACAGCAACAATAATAGTAACAACAATAATCAATCTAACAATTCAAACAATAACAATTCTGATAACAACATGAGCGATCCATTTGCTGACAACAGTAAACCAATCGACATATCAGATGACGATTTACCATTCTAATTAGAAGGGAGATATTCACATGGCCCAACAAAGAAGAGGCGGACGTAGAAGACGTAAAGTTGACTTCATCGCTGCTAACCATATCGAATACATCGATTACAAGGACACAGACTTACTAAAGAGATTTATCTCAGAACGTGGTAAGATCTTGCCAAGACGTGTTACAGGTACAAGCGCAAAGAACCAAAGAAGATTAACAATTGCCATCAAGAGAGCTAGAATCATGGCACTTCTACCATTCGTTGCAGAAGACTAATAAATTAGACCACTTAGGTGGTCTTTTTTTATTCCCATTTATTCCATTACGATAATTATATCTGGTCCAATAAAAACTAATAATAAGTGAGTCCGAGGGCCTGCTGTGATAAAATTAGAGGGTATATTAAAAGGGGAATTGATATGAAAAATATAAAAGCAAATCTGCGATATTTCCTCTCTAGAGTCGATCATTCGACTCAACTGACTGCAGCATCATTAATAGTGATGCTTGTATCAATTTTTATAGTAGGAATCATTCATGGTGAAGTAAGTGGCTACATTCAGGCACTATTAGTAGTAATAGCTATTATTCTGTTTGTATATTTATTCCTATTATTAGGAGAAAAGGCTGGTAAGTATACGACTGATCTGCAGTATCGAATTGATCGTGGTACTGACAACAGCTTCGTGGAATATCCATTAGGGATCCTATTATACGATGAAGATAAGCAAGTACAATGGGTCAATCCTTATTTTGTTGAAAAAACAGGTTTGGAACCTATCTATAGTATGAACATTGCTGACATTTCGCCTGATTTACTTTCATTCGTCACAACCGACGAAGAAGAGGAATCAGAGCACGGCAGTAGTCAGACAATTAAGATTGGTCACAAATATTATTTAGTCCAGGTTCAACGTGAACTAAGGGTTATCTACCTATTTGAAATTACACATTATTCTGAAATGGAAAATCGTTATGAGAATAACCGTTCTGTTATCGGACAAATCTACTTAGATAATTACGCTGAAATTACTCAATCAATGAGTGATAGAGATATTTCCAACTTGGATAATTACATTACTAATGAATTAACTAACTGGGCGACACGTGGAAAGATGTTCTTGAAGCGTATCGACGATGATCATTTCTTCGTAGTTGCATATTCTGGAAAGCTTTTTGAAACTGAAGATAAAGGATTCGAAGTTTTGGATACCATCCGTGAATACACTTCACAGATCAACGTACCATTAACGCTAAGTATGGGATTTTCATATGGCGTTGATGACTTGGCTGTCCTTAGTGAAGAAGCTCAGAAGAATCTTAACCTTGCTTTGGGACGTGGTGGTGACCAAGTCGTAGTTAAAGGTATCGGAGAAAAAGCTCGTTTCTACGGTGGAAATACTGACCCTATGGAGAAGAGAACTCGTGTCCGTGCACGTATGATCAGTGAAGCTCTACAAGAGCTTTTGAAAGATAGCGACCAAGTTATTGTTATGGGACATAATCATCCTGACATGGATGTTATTGGCTCATCCTTGGGTATCAGACGTATTGCTGAGATGAATAATACGCCATGTAAAATCGTTATTGATCAAAAATCATTACATACTGATGTTGCTCGTTTGATTGAGTTGATCGAGAAGAAAGATCCTGAAGTAAATAACGATATAATCACTTCTGACGAGTCTAATAACATGATCACATCAAATACCTTGGTAGTCATGGTTGACCACTCTAAGCAGAGTATATCTATCAATCCAAAGCTATTTGAACAAGGCAACGAGAGAGTTGTAGTTATCGACCACCATAGACGTGGTGAGGAGTTCCCAGAGAACCCAATGTTGATCTACATCGAACCATATGCGTCATCAACTAGTGAATTGATCACCGAAATGCTCGAGTATCAACCTAAGAATAAGAAGTCGATCGACAAGATAGAAGCAACAGCTATGCTTGCTGGTATTACAGTCGATACGAAGTCATTCTCATTGAGAACTGGTACCAGAACATTCGATGCTGCCAGTTACTTGAGATCAGTTGGTGCCGATGAGGCATTGATCCAGGAATTATTGAAAGAAAATATTGAGTCATTTATTCAAAGAAATCATTTGATAGAAACAATCACAATGGTTGGCGATGATATGGCAATCTGTACTGGTGAGGAAGATAAACCTTATGATCCAGTCATAGTTGCTCAGGCGGCTGATACATTGTTATCATTAAATGGTGTCGAAGCATCCTTTGTAATTTCAAAACGTCCAGACGGTCGTGTGGGTATTTCTGCACGTAGTTTAGGAAACGTGAATGTACAAGTTATAATGGAAGAAATGGGTGGTGGCGGACACTTATCTGATGCCGCAACTCAAATGGATTCATCTGTTGAAGATGCTAAAGACCAGTTAGTTGAAGTCTTAGGCAAAATTAAAAATAAAAAGTAAACGGGGGAGATCATCGTGAAGGTTATCTTTACTGAAGATGTAAGAGGAAAAGGCAAGCGTGGAGAAGTGAAAAACGTTGCCTCAGGTTACGCACAAAACTTTTTGATCAAGAATAATAAAGCTATCGAAGCAACAAAAGCTAACATGGCTCAATTAAAAGCTGAACAAAATCGTGAAGAGAAAGATTACGAAGCTGAATTAGCAGAAGCAAAAGTTGTCAAAGGTAAAATCGAAGATGACAAGACTGTTGTTGAGATACCAGCTAAAGCAGGTACTGATGGAAGATTATTTGGTTCGATCACAACCAAAAAGATTGCCGAAGAGCTCAAAAAACAGTACGATATTACAGTTGATAAACATAAGATGAATTTAACCGATGGTGCCAAAGCACTTGGATTCGTCAATGTTCCAGCCAAGATTTTTGATACAGTAGAAGCAACAATAAGAGTACATATTGTCGAAAAGAAGTAGGTAGTCAATGAATAATGATATAACTAGAATACCGCCCAATGATAAGGAAGCTGAACAAGCCGTATTAGGAGCGGTTTTTCTGAGCAAAGATGCATTAACCGAAGCTATGGAGTACCTTGAACCAGAGGACTTCTACCAACATGCAAATCAACTAATCTTCCAAGCAATGGTCAGTATTAATGACCGTGATGACGGTCCAGTTGATGTCGTTACTATTCAAGATGAGCTGAACCGTTCAAACCAGCTCGAGGATGTTGGTGGAATCGTGTATTTGGCTGACCTAGCAAATGCCGTTCCAACAGCTGCAAACACAGAGTACTATGCGAAAATTGTTAAGCAGAAGTCAGTCTTGCGTGGATTGATCAATGCTGCAACGAAAATCGTTAATCGTAGTTTTGATGAAAATGAAGATTTGGACTCAATCATTGATGCATCCGAACGTGATATTATGGATGTTTCTGAAAATCGTAGTCATCAAGGCTTCAGAAAAATCAGTGATGTTGTTAAATCATCATTTGCTGAAATCGATAAATTGTATGATCAAAAGAGTGATGTTACTGGTTTATCGACGGGTTATAAGGATTTAGATGCGATGACCACTGGATTACATCCTGATGAGTTGATTATTTTAGCAGCTCGTCCAGGTGTTGGTAAAACAGCTTTTGCGCTTAATTTGGTTGAAAATGCTGCTGTTAAGGATCATGCGACAGTCGCAATGTTCTCACTAGAAATGAGTGCCGAATCGTTGGTCAACCGTATGCTTTGCTCCACTGGGTCCATTGATGCTAACGCCTTACGTACAGGTCAATTAGATGAAAGTCAGTGGAACAGTTTGGTTGTTGCCATGGGTAGTCTGTCTACGACAAATGTGTATATTGACGACACTCCTGGTGTTAAGATGGCTGAAATTCGTTCAAAATGTCGTAGATTGCTGAAAGAAAGTGGCAAATTAGACATGGTCGTGGTTGATTACTTACAGCTTATTGAAGGTACTGGACAAGAGAACCGTCAACAAGAAGTTTCCGTAATCTCACGTAATATGAAGAAATTAGCTAAAGAATTACATTGTCCTATAATCGCATTGTCACAGCTATCTCGTGGGGTTGAAGCCCGACAAGACAAGCGTCCAATGCTTTCTGATATTCGTGAATCAGGTTCAATTGAGCAGGATGCGGATATTGTTTCATTCCTCTATCGTGATGATTACTATCGTGACGAGGATGAAGACGGAAACTCCGAACCACAGAATGATGAGGATCAAGATGTAGGTGAAGTAGAAGTCATAATTGCCAAGAATCGTTCGGGTCCGCGTGGAACAGCGAAACTATTGTTTGTTAAGTCATACAATAAGTTTTCGTCAATAGCACCAATGCCAGAAAATTAATAAATAGGTGGAATTGTAAATGACAACAGTTGTTGTAGTAGGTACCCAGTGGGGTGACGAAGGTAAAGGTAAGATTACAGATTATTTCAGTGGCGAAGCAAATATCATTGCTCGTTACCAAGGTGGAGATAATGCTGGTCATACTCTAAATATTGATGGAAAAGTATATAAGTTGAGATCAGTTCCATCAGGTATTTTGTATCCTGACAAAACAAGTATCATCGGTAATGGTGTCGTGCTAAATATCGAATCACTATTGGAAGAATTGAAGCGCTTACATGAACAAGGTGTAGATACTTCAAATCTAAAAATTTCGAACCGTGCTCACCTAATAATGCCATATCATATAGAATTAGATAAATTACAAGAAGCTTCTAAGGGCGATTCCAAGGTCGGTACGACCAATAGAGGTATAGGACCGACCTATTCTGACAAATCAGCGCGCGTAGGAATCAGAATGGCAGATATCCTTGATAAAGACATATTTAAAGAGGTTTTAAAGGATAATCTAGACCGCAAGAATGCCTTATTTACCAAGGTTTATGGCGCAGAACCAATGAACTTTGATGATATTTTTGAAAAATACTATGAATATGGTCAAGAACTAAAAGATCGTGTTATTGATACATCAGCATATTTGAACAAAGAACTTAAACGTGGAGAAAATGTACTGTTTGAGGGCGCTCAAGGAATTATGTTGGACATTGATCATGGAACATATCCATATGTGACATCATCAAACCCTGCAGGTGGAGTTACAACTGGAGCAGGTGTTGGTGCACCGTTGATCGATAAAGTAATTGGAGTCGTAAAGGCCTATACATCAAGAGTTGGTGCTGGTCCATTCCCAACAGAACAAAACAACGAAACAGGGGACTTTTTACGTGAAGCTGGACATGAATATGGTACAGTTACACATCGTCCTAGACGTGTTGGCTGGTTGGATACAGTTGTATTGAAACACTCATGCAACGTCTCAGGAGTTACACACTTGTCTCTTAACTGTCTAGATGTTCTAACAGGACTAAAAGAAATCAAAGTTTGTGTCGGATATGACTTCAATGGTAAACAGATTGATGAATATCCAGCTAACTTGAATTTCCTTGCAAAATGTAAACCAGTATATAAAACATTTGATGGTTGGGATGAAGATATCACAAAAGCTACTTCAATCGATCAACTACCAGATGCAGCAAAAGCTTATCTTGAATTCTTGAAGGAAGAACTGGATGTGGAATATGCAACAATTTCAGTTGGACCAGATAGAGATCAAACAATTATTGTTAATGACGTTTGGAAATAATGGAAATATTATTTCCCGGGAAATATAAAAACAGCCACAGAATCATTTCTGATTCCGTGGCTGTTTTTTATTTAGATAGACTGTTTGATGAAATTCCATTTTGAATATAAATATATTTAGCCTTATTTCTGTCATAGTTCAATGTGTAATATCTAGTTTTCTTTCGATCCACCTGTTTGATATATATTCTAGATGTTCGAGGTACATCTGCAAGTTCATATCCGATTATAGAAAAGTTAGTCAATCTCGAGTTAGAATATCTGGCAAGATTAAATAATGCTTTATTACTTTCATCTGGATCTAATCCAAGGTTAATTGCTAATTGATTAAATTCTCCTGGATTACTTGCACTATTTGTAGTTAAGTTTGAATTAATGATTGCTGTTTTGATTTGTTGAGTAAATGATTTGGACTTTTTGATTCCATCTTGACCAAGGACTATTCCATCTAATAAGTATTTGGGTGGATATTTTGCTGAAGTAGAACCTAAGTATTTAGATGTGGTGATTTGATTTCCTTTATAGTGAAGTCTATATCTGTAACTTTTGATTTGTTTAGTATCATTATATTGGTTGCAGCTGATTGTCAGATACTTCCCATTCAAATCTCTTCCAAAGTTTAATGAAGTTATCTTGTATATGTATTGATGAGATTGGTCGTGAACTTTATCATTCAATTGCTTTTGCTGATCATTAGACAGAAAGCTGAACTTCTTAGTTTGCTGATAAGTAGTATCGAGGTTATTAACTAGTTTGATTACATGAAACTTCTCATTGTTTAAATCAGACACATTAGTATCGATTGATTTGGGAGTCACATTTTTATCTACATTGTTTGGATTGACTATTAAGGAGAATGGAATGGTTATTTCAGATATCCTATCAATAGTCTTGTTCTTTATATTAGCTATATTAAAAATGTACATGATAATTACCAATATAAGGATGACGAGGATCGTGATCCATGTAATATGTTTTTTGTTTAATTTTTTCAATTTTGTCACCTTTTATTAGCAATATATTTTAATATATATAGTATACGAAAGAATCAGTTTAATCGGGGAAAATAATGAAAGATAAAAAAGATTTAAGGAGTAACACCAAGAGCTCCAAAAAGTTGATGTTAGTTGCACAGGTAATTGCAGGAATTACTGCAGTTATATTTTTTGTTATGCTTTCTCGTGGGATTGCAAATGCAGCAATCTCTCATAAAATATCCAATCAATATCAAGATAGAGACTTGAGTGTCTTAAAAGCAAAAACCAATAACAAGTCACTTGCGTTTATTGGAAGGCTTATGAAATCTACCAGTGATGTCGTAATTACGAATGAGAACAGAAACGAGTACAAAAAGATTGAATCATTGATCCAGGATAGAAAGAATAGATCAAAAGAAGTTACGGACCTTTTTAATGGTAGACATGATTATCAAGATGATGTATCTAAACAGAGCTTGGATGATTTAGACAATGTTTTGTTGAATGAGAAGAACCAAGATGTATATCAGAAACAAAAGAACAAGTTAGATACAGTTCGAATCTGGTTTGAGCAGACTAGTGATGCAAAGAAGTACATCAATAAAATGTGGGATAAGTTTAACTCAAACAAATCCAGTCTTTCGATAAAAGAAATGTCGATGCTCAATACTTATTATAGGTTGATCCGCAATAAGAAAGTTAAACAGGATTTAAGTGACCCAGTAGAGCAGATGAATAGTTCTGCTAAACAGAACAAGGGTGAGAGTAGCAAAGTGAGGACGGCGAAAGCAGAACTTGAGGAATTGAAGAACTCACCACTTACAGAGAAATACAAACCAGCTAACGTCGATATAGTATCTAGTCTTAAGTTCTCTAGTGGAGCTTCAGATGCACTTAAGGATGCTGGAATAACAGATAAGAAAGTTCTTTACTATGATAAGTCAAAAGACCGCTTGGCAATCATGACCAATGTCGATGGTAACTATGTTGCAAGTGATGGATATGTAAACGTACAAAGTGGACAAGTGTCTGCTGGTAAATATAGTATCAAAGCCATTATCAGAAACGCAGGTTCAAGTTCCGCAATTGTGACAGACTCGAGCAATAGCAGTTTTGGAAAGTACATTGCGAATGCTGATTCAGATACATTGAGTGGCCTAAACATAACAAACGGCGATAATGATACGGCTAATTTCAATAGTGCTGATCCAGTGTTCTGGTTTAAGAACAATAGTGCATTATCAAGTTCGATATACTTTGGAAGTGGAAGTACTATAGGGTTCATTTATTCAGGAGGAACTAGTTACAGCAATGGAGTACAGGTCAACAGTTCAAACCTAAGTCAGTTGCAAGCTAGTCTCAATAGTGGAATTTTATTCTTTGTTAAATAGGGGTCAGTATGCGGGAAGATAGATTAAAGAGAGAAAAGCCGAGAAAGCATCATAAATGGCCATGGATAGTATTATCTATCTTTGTCGTCATAGTATTAGTTGTTGGCATTTTTTGGGCAAAAAAAGGATACGACATCAAGAGTGCAATTGCTGATGGTTATTCATATAGTCAGCGTTTGGATAAACAAGATTTCTATCCTAAGAACTCAACAACGATTTACGATAAGGATGGGAAGGTCATCAAGAAACTTTCTCAATCCAATTCAAATTACACAAAGAGTTCTGATATCAATCCGATGATAAAAAAAGGATTGGTTCAAGTAGAAGATAGTAGGTTCTATGTTCATCATGGAATCGATATGTATGGAATTGCCAGATCTGTAGTTTCACGAATCTTTGAACATCGAGTTCAAGGTGGATCGACATTAACACAACAGTTAGTCAAAAATGTCGTGCTGAAAGATCAGTCACAAACTATGAATCGTAAAATCAAAGAGATGGTTATTTCCCAGGAAATAGAAAAGAAGTTTTCAAAGAAACAAATTTTAGAGTTCTATATTAATGATGTTTATATGGGACATGGTTCATATGGATTTAGTAGTGCTGCTGATTATTATTTTTCCAAGAATCAAAACAAACTATCTTTGGACCAGTTAGCAATGCTGATTGGAATTCCTAACAACCCTGTTTACTATGATCCTGTTAACTTTCCACACAGATCAATTAAACGACGCAACATGGTATTAAGTATCATGAATAAGTCTGGATTGATTTCTACCAAGCAGTACAAACAAGCACGAGTTAGACCGTTAGGTTTAAAAATCAATGAGCATAAGTTTGATAATGATGTTTCTAACAACTACGGATTGAGTTATGCAGTGTTCAATGCTACTGAGGAGCTAATGAAGTCTTCAGGCTTTACCATGAAGTACAAGTTCGACAATGCAGCTGATCGAACTGCATATAATACGAGATACCAGCAAGAGTATGAAAAGGCACATGGTCAATTGATGGATGGTGGCTTCAGTATCCACACGACTATCAATCCTGAGTTGCAGGATAAGATTCAGAGCTTAGTCGATAAGACGTATGCATATCAGACTAGTCGCGACAAACATGGTAAACTACAACCTCAGGTTTCTAGTACAGTTATAGATAACAAGACCGGAAATGTGCTAGCCATAGTAGGTGGAAGAACAACTGATGGTGATCAAGTCAATCGTGCCATTATGGGATATCGTCAACCAGGCTCCGCAGCTAAACCTTTGGTCGCATATGCACCTGCATTTGAACGTGGATACCTTCCTCAAAGCTCAGTTGTCGATTCTGAAATTGATGGTCGTAAGAACTGGTACTCTGGTTATATTGGAAAGACGACTGTACGACATGCTTTGGAAGATTCAATTAATACAGTTGCCTACAAGCTGGCATTAGAGGATAAGAACAAATCCTTCTATGACGACTTGGCCAAGATGGAGTTTGCACGCTTAGCTCCACAAGATAGAAATCCAATCATCGCCATTGGTGGATTTACTTATGGGACGACTACTACAGAGATGGCTTCAGGATACAGTTCGTTTTCAAGGGGTGGAAACTTTATCCATCCAAGTAATTTAACTAACATATATGACGAATCAAATGAACGAATGATCTATCAGAATACTCATCTCCAAAAATCGATATACAATCCTAATGCGAGTTACATGATGCTCAATACAATGCAGTCAGTTGTAAGTGATGGTTCAGGTAAGGCTGCAAGTCTAGATAATTTTAAGTACACCGCTGGTAAGACAGGTACCACTGATAACTCCAAGGATTCGTACTTTGTTGGAATGACTCCTGATTTTACGATTGCTAACTGGACAGGTAATGATGAGTCTTCAACATTAACAGGTGCACAGACGGGATTATCTATGGCTGCTTTCAAAGCTGAAGGTGAGTACTTAGTGGATTACCTAAAAGAAAAGAATAAGGATTTCAAGAAGCCAAGTACAATCAAAGTATCCGGTAAAAATCTGAGTATCGATAATGCTAATAAGAAACAGTCGATCCAAGATGTTATCGATTTAGATTTCAGCAAGTTTAACAATACCCAGGAGAAGAAGAATTCCGAACGTCTCTTCAATATGGACTATCGAATTATCTATCACCTTTCTAAGAAGGAAGAGTACCGTCGTGAAGATAAGGTAGAGCGTGCTATTAATAAATACAACAAGACACCACTGAAAAAAGAATCTCAGTATGAGACTAAACTTGATGAACTTCAGAAGATAAGATATTTGAATATCAACGTTAAACGTCAAAAGGCTAAACAGAAATTTAGTGATCAAATTTTGGATCTTCAAAAGGAGTTAAATCTACAACAAGCAATGTTTGAATCCGAAAAGGATAATAAGCAAGTTGCCAAATATAATGAGGAGAAACGCCAGATACAATCTGAACGAAATCAGAAGCGCAAAGATATGGTCGACAAATTGATGCCGTCATATAACACACAACTTCAGAAGGTAAAAGATGCTTATAAAAATAATGATCCGGATAAGGCTGATCAGAAACAAAAGTTGATCGACATTATGAATGAGATCAGAAGTTATGGCGGAACGTTACCCGACTTAAAACTTTATATCAACAATTAAAAAAATCCTCTCAAATTAATGAGGGGATTTTTGTGTTATATCTATTCAACTGTAGGTTCATCATTGGAACGTTTTGCAATTGCTGGAAGAATCAGTCCTAATAGAATCAAGACGATCGGTGTAGCAATATTAAGTGCCAATTGGAACCACCAAGTGCTGGCGTCAGAAGTCATATTTGCTTTTGGAACCATACCCATGATACATGCGAAGGCAGTTAGGATAAATGTCCATAGACCTAGACCAAAGCCGACGTATTTGTTTTTGACAAACATGTAATCTGATTGATGTTTATCGATATGCCAAGATAATAACATGAAGGCAGCGAATACCCAGAGGTAACGCATAGGCATAACGATTGAGTTCAAATTAAGTAACCAATTGTATAAATCATTCATTCCGTTAATTCCAAGAGCTGGAACAATGATCAAGATTGAAACTAAAATTGCTGTCATGATGTAACCGTTAATGGCAACACCCTTTTTGTTTTTCTTTGATAGACTCTTTGGAATATATTTGCTGTCGGCATCATCGAACAACATACGAAGTGGAGCGTCGATCGAAATTGCTAAAGCAGCGGCAGAAGCAATCGTGTTAGTGATTGCGAATAGCCAAACAAAGAGATTTCCTAGATGGAATTGTGTACCCAAGAATTGGAATGCTTGGTAAGCTCCATTAGCCATCAGATCGGCAGGGATATGATTTGAGTTGACGATCATACCAATGGCGAATGACCCGAGGACAGCCGAGACTGCGACCATCACTGCCAAGATTATCATTCCCAATGGGAACTCTCTTGAAGCGTTCTTAGTTTTGTTTACGTATGGAGAAATTTTTTCAGAACCACCAACTGCGAAAACTAACATGGAGATAGTGGTGAAGTATTGCATATCAAACTTAGGTATATAAGTATGAATGTCACCCATATTTGGTGTTGCGATTTGTGAGTGGGTGATGAATGGAGCACTAACACCCAAGATAATGAATAGCATCGACATTACGAACATAGCCGTTCCAGCGATACTACCAATGTTATTTAAAATATTTACACCTTTGCTGGCGATCCAGACGAAGGCTAGAAAAATTATTAAACTTAATAATTGCACGACTAAAGGTGAAGCTGTATTAACAAATGAGCCATTGCCCTTGAAGAGCCAACTTAGACTGATCATGATAACTTGTGGCTTTTGTGCTAAGTAAGGTACGTGAACTACCCAATAAGTCCATGCCGCAAAATAAGCTAGTCTGTTATTAGATAGTAACTTGATCCATGAACTTACTCCACCACCAGAATTTTGAAAGGCTGAGCCAAGTTGTCCAACCATCAAAGTATAAGGTACAAAGTAAAGGACCATGATCAAGATCCAAGATGTAACAACTGCCATGCCTTGATTGGCAAAGTTGTTGATTACGTTATTCAATCCCCAAACAGCGGTGAATCCAACAAGTGCGATATTCCACCATCGGAAGGATTTAGCGTTTGTCGTTCCTTCTGACATCATATAACCTCCTATAATTACCAAAGAAATTATACAGGATTTTCAATCAATTAAGAACGGATTTTTCTTTTTCGTAAACTAATTCCTTGTTTTATCAGTGTCAACATATACGGTGTTGCAAATAGACCAATTGCCAAGAAAGAAGCAATCAAGAATGTTTGAATACCTTGATTAAGGGAAGCAATGTATTTACCTTGAACCATGTATAACATAGTCCGATAAGCATTTCCCCCGGGAACCAAGTTAACTAGACAGGGAATAGAAATTATATTTTCTGGTAAATGGAATTTTCTTGAAAAATAGTAAGCCAGTGCACTAATTACCACAGCACCACAGAAGTTGGCAATCAGTAAATGCATGTGTGAGTAATTCTTTAATATGTAAAAAGTCGTCCAACTTAAGCCGCCAGTTAATCCGATAATGCCTGCCGCTCTTCTAGGAGCATTAGTTATTATGGAAAAGCCGATGGCGGACAAGGACCCTAAGATAAAATTTATTAAAATATCCATGATAACCTCCTAGAAAATTATTAATGCAGATGCGATTCCGAAACCAATGCTACTTGCTACTAAGAGAGCGTCTAGAAAACGAACCATGCTGCTTAGTGCCTGTCTCATGACCAGCTCACGAATGGCATTGGTTATCGCCACTCCTGGAACAAGCGGCATGATTGCCCCGATTATTATGTCGTGGTATTCGGTCACCAGTCCCATGTTTTTCAAAAGTATCCCCAAAACTGCAATAACAAAACTAGAAATAAATAGGTCAGCATAAGGAAGCATCGAGAGATGAGATAGGTAGTAGGAAACAGAATAACCAATGACTCCGACGATGAAACAATAAATAAAGTAATATCCCGGCATTTGGAAAAGCAGCATAGGTGCCATCGAAACGAATCCTGCACCAATTGCTTTTACAGGAAAACGGAAATCAGTAGTTCGTTTGTTTCTATATAATTGGTTGATTCGACGAGTGAAGTCCTCGGGAGTCAGTGTACGATCAGCAAGTGAACGAGACATAGTATTGATTTCATCGATCATCTGTAGGTTAGTACCACCCAGAACTGATTTGGTGAATTTGTAATTCTGATTATTTACTTCTATAAATATGGCAGTCACAGTGACGTAGCAAACAACCCTGCTACCAAGTGAACGCCCGATACGTTCAACTGTATCTTCAACACGATAAGTTTCTGCACCACCGTTGATCAGCAAATAAGCAGTTTTAAGACATAAGTTAGAAAGCTTTTGAGTTTTAATTTTTTCCATGATAATCCCCACGTTTGACAGAAAATGTGAATCTAATATAATGATTTGAGGTGTATTAGTTAAATTTCCAGTAATGATTAGAAATATTTATATCTTAAAATCAATTGAGATTATAATTAATATATAACAAATCAGCTAACGATAACTATAGTTAAGCTGTATAATAATAATTTATTACGGAATAGGTACTATTACGCATGCCATGATTTATAGGCAAATTTATTGGAGCTAATTTATGGATAATAATAACAATTTTTCTCGACGTGGCAGAAAAATATCTCGAAATCATGCCCTTGAATCAGTAAGGGAAGGCAAAGTCAAAAAGCCATTTTTAAAATTGCTAGGATTAGTTGTTCTGATCGCATTATTTGTAACTGGCTCATATGGATTCAGATTGTATGCTCAAGCACAAGGTTCACTTGCTAATACGTTCAAACCCTTGGCGGGTAGACAAACTTCAGCCAAGATAAACGAAGGAAAACCTATTTCTATCCTATTATTAGGTGTTGATACAACTGATAATGGTGTCCGCGATACTCAATCGGATTATAAAGGTAATTCTGATACAATGATCGTCGTTACGGTCAATCCAAAGACTAAGAAAACTACCATGGTCTCTGTTCCACGTGATACTATGACTCAGATTTGGAAGAGTGAAGACCATAATACACGCAAAATACAAAAGATAAACTCAGCTTATAACATTGGTACTGAAGAGAGTGCCGTAGTTACTACACAAAAATTATTAAATGTTCCGATCGATTATTATGTCAAAGTTGATTTCAACTCATTGGAGAAAATCGTTAATAGTGTTGGTGGAGTCGACGTAAACGTTCCATTTAGTTTTTCATATGGGGATGTCGGTCAAAAAAAATCTCACTTCAAGAAGGGTGAGATGCATCTTAATGGAAAACAATCGCTAGACTATGCCAGAATGAGACATGAGGATCCAAATGGTGATTATGGCCGTCAACAACGTCAAAGACAGATTATTTCTGCTATCATCAAGAGTGCTGCTAGTGCTAAGACCTTTACTCATTTTAAAGATGTCTTGGATAGTATTTCAGATTCAATGACAACAAACTTGAGTTTTAACGATATGCAGAGTATATTCTTCAATTATCGTACTGCCTCAAAAGACATTGCGTCTGATCACTTGCAAGGATATGGTCAAATGGTTGGCGAAGTTTCATATGAATTAGCACCAACTAAGGAAATCCAAAGAGTTTCCAACAAATTGAGAAAACAATTGGACTTACCTCAAGAAACAGTTAATAATGAGGAAACAAGATTAAACAAACAAAATGAAAAACGAGGATTCTCATTCGATTACGATGGGGATGTACCACAGACATATAAGGTCTTCACTAGAAGCCAATTGTCTGACTAAAAATGTTTGAGGCTGAGACAAACCGCATTTGTCTCAGCCTCTTATTATGTAAAGGAAATAAAATATGAGTGTTTTAGAAGTACAACATCTAACTCAACAATTTTTGGATAAAAAATTGTATGATGATGCAAATTTACAGGTTAATAAAGAAGATCATTTAGGTATCACAGGCCAGAACGGAGTCGGCAAGAGTACCTTTATCAAAATTTTGACAGGACAATTGGAACCTGATGAAGGAAAAATCACCTGGCAAAAACATTTAACAATTGGTTATTTGGATCAGCAGGCTAAATTGGTCGAAGGGATGACTATCCGTGAGTATCTGAAAACTGCTTTTGCTAACTTAATAGAAGCAAATGACAAATTGACCGAAATATATATGAACGATCCAGACGATGAAGACCTGGAAAAAGCCGGAAAACTCCAAGAATTGTTGGACGCTAATGATTTTTATGAGATAGATACTAAAATCGATCAAGTTGCTACCGGACTCGGACTGGATGCTATTGGTTATGACCACGATGTTTCTAAGATGAGTGGTGGACAACGTTCGAAAATCATTTTGGCTAAAATCTTATTGGAAAACCCTGATATGATTTTGCTGGATGAGCCGACTAACTACTTGGATACTAATCATATTGACTGGTTATCCGACTATTTGAATAATTTTGAAGGCTCATTTATTGTAATTTCCCATGATTACGGCTTTTTGGATAGAATCGTTAACTGTGTTGCAGATATCGAATTCGGTAAGATCACCAAATATACAGGTAGTTTGAAACAAGTTACTAAGCAAAAGGCTGCTAATAAAGAAACATATATGAAGGCATACTCTAAGCAACAAGAAAAAATCGCCAAGACTAAAGCTTATATTAGAAAGTTTAAGGCTGGTTCACGTTCGAAGAGTGCCAAGAGTAGGGAAAAACAGTTATCACATATGGATGTTTTGACGCCACCAGGTAATAAGACTATCGCTAGCTTTAATTTCCCATACCAGGAGATTCCAAGTTCACGTATGGTCTTGGAGGTCAATGATCTAAAAATCGGTTACGAGAAGCCTCTGTTTGACCAGGAGCTTAATTTCTCTATAGTTAGTGGAGAAAAAATGGTAATCAAAGGATTCAATGGTATCGGTAAGTCAACGTTGATCAAAACACTACTAGGACAAATACAACCTAAGGGTGGGAACTTTGATTTTTCTGAAGTAGTCAAGATAGGTTACTTTAAGCAGGATCTTATATGGAAGAGCAACATGGAAACTCCATTTAAGGTAGTGAGTGAAGACCATCCGGAGTCAGATAGCAAACAAGTCCGTCAATTTTTAGCAAGAACTGGATTAACTAACCAACAGATCATGTCACCATTGAAGTCATTATCTGGTGGGGAGCAGACAAAAGTTAAACTTGCTGACTTAATGTTCGAACCAACTAACTTCTTATTCATGGATGAGCCAACTAATCATTTGGATGACGAAAGTAAGGCAGCTTTACGAAAAGGTCTCAGAAACTACGAGGGATCAATGATTCTAGTAACCCATGAAGAGGACTTTTATAGTAGTGACTGGATCGACAAGGTACTAGATATAGAGGAAATAAAGAAAAAGTGATTTTTTTAAAAAAAAAGCTTGCATGTGCGATACTGAATTGGTAATATATTATTTGTTGTTGCGACAGAGCAACGGCGCCAAAGAGTTAGAGCGAGAGCGATAACTTGGAG
>NZ_RHON01000004.1 GCF_003946505.1 Companilactobacillus mishanensis
CGAACACAGAAGTTAAGCTTCTTAACGCCGAAAGTAGTTGGTGGGAAACTGCCCGCGAGGATAGGTAGTTGCCACGCAAATATCAAACGGAGAGCGATGAGATTATCTCATCGTTCTTTTTTTTAACAAAAGTTCTTATAATATAAGGAATTTTTTATTCCTTATAAGCTAGTAATATAGAACTAGTCGTTAAAGTGGTTACTAGAGAGTAACCCAGCATTAAATATAATACGAAGGTGATTAACATGCGTGAGACACGTAATAATAGGAAGACACATAAGAAGGTTATATGGATCACGTTAGCCTCCGTACTCGTTGTTATAGCATTAGCAATTACATTCTTCTTTCCTATTAATAATGCGATGAGAGAACTCAGTGGCGGCAAAGATACAGTTACTGATGCTGCTTTAAAAGATCAGTTGGTAAAGAAAGTAGATAAGGATAAGAACAAGTCTTCTAACTCTGCTAATGATCCTACGAATGATCAACAAGTTAAACAGGCTGTTACTTCTATTAAGAAGACTAGTACTCAGGATATAATGCAATCAGCTAATGATGAATCAAAAGCTGCTTCGATATTGCAGAAGAACACAACCTTGTCAGCAGCTCAATCAAGAGCAGCTGCTAAAGAAATGTTTTCTGATACTCGATACAATGGGTTACGTCAATCTATCAGTAGTGGTGATTGGTATGGTGCCTATAATCAATATCAAACATTAGCCAAAAATGGATCACTTGATGCATTGAAGGCAAGTATAAATACAGCAAAGTAAGACCTCCGAATTTACCATTCGAAGGTCTTTTTTTGTCCAAAAAATGCTATATAACGATTAAAATTCAAAAATTACCAAAAATCCTGTAACCCGCTCATACCACCGGTTACAGGTGACGTATTATCAATGTAATTACAAAACGGTCAGTAATAACAGTCGTTTGTATTGAGATAAAAATGTATTTATGAGTAGCTTGCGAACGTAGTTATATCACCGGTTAAGGCCATTTTATACGCCAAAAGAACCTCCAATTTGTCTAATAATCCAGTTTCTTCTATATAAGTAGTTTGATTATGCCAATTTCAGCATAATCTTGAACGTGTTTCTTCTATATGAAGTGACTTTGATCAAAGACAATCTCAGCTACTCTATTTCAATTTAATAGGAACTTATCCTATATAACTTGCTGAAGCGATTTGGAGGGACAAACATGAATCATGTAACTCATTAGAATATCAAACGGAATAATACCTAAAATTGCATTAATAATGACACATAAGTTAATAGGACATATCCAGAATAGTATCTTATTATGGAAAAAAGCCTCAATTATGTCCTATAAACGACACATTTACCGAATATATGGTCAAAAAAGGTAAATACGATAGTCTATAAAAAATAATTTATTTTATTTTTGATTCTTTAAATGTGATCAGAACTGATTTTAAATGGTTGACATAAACCCTGATATAAAGGCATTTTAATTTAAACACATCATATTTGCTCGAATTATTTTTCGAAAAAATGAACTCAATTCAAATAAACCAATCGAAAAAATTTAATAAATTGATTAATTTATCTTGATATAAATAAAATTGTATTATATTATCTCAAGTGTAGCTACTTCAAATATGACCGACAGAGGTCAGCTGTGATTGAAGTTGGCATATAATTCAATGTTTAGGTTATGGGGAGATTTAATTATGACAATATTTGGCGAAGGTTCACTCCTAAAGAAAATTATTACTTGGGTATCGATGATAGTTATCGTATTACCAATCGTTGCTTATTCAACGGTAGAAGTCGCAGAGGCTGCTATCTACAATGACGCTGGTAAATATGGGAACGTTGATCCTAGCGTTCCGCTAAAGACTTCATCGAGAAATCCTGACAAAATTGTCGGTCTCTCAATGACCACTAAAAAAGGCGTTCCGGTTATGAGGTTGAATATATCAGCCTCGTCGGATGACGTAATTAAGAAGGGTGATCAGCTTGATATCAAGTTCAGTGGGAAGAACGTTGATACAAGTAAGATCAAGGAGCTTGCTGCTCAGGATAGCAACAGCCTCTACAATATTGACAAGAAAGGTAACGACCTACTTGTAAACTTCAAGAAGGATGCTACTTCTGGTAGTTACCAAGAAGTATTTGCAATCGCTACTAAGAATGTCAAAGCTGATACAAAAGCATCAGCTACCTTCGCCGGTAAAAATATTAATATTCAACATAATAATATTAAATCTACATATAGAGCTCCTCAGAAACAAACAAAGCAAAATCAAACACAAAGAACTTCAAACAACAATCAATCAAACAATTCTCAACAACAACAAAAAGCAACTACTCAATCAGCTGCTAATTCTTCAAATAATTCAGAGGCTCAGGCGAGTCGCTCACAAAACAGAACTTCTCAACAAGTTCAACAAAATCAAACTAACAATGCAACACAATCACAAAATCAAAATCAGCAAAAAGTTAATCCATCATTCGCACAAGCAGAAAATGCGGTTAACGACAGAACAACTATTCAAGTAACAGGAAATAATACAGCAGTTCCATTAACAAATGATTCAGAAACTGCTACTACACAAAATCCTGCTTCAACAAATTCTGATCCACAAACAACAACTCAAACTTCAGAAAATATTTCGACACAAGCAACTGCTTCTAACGAAACAACATCTGATCAAACTCAAGCTGCAACTTCTGCAACTGAACCTGCAACACCTGCAGAAAGTACAACTACAGAATTACAACCTACACAAGTTGTTTCTAATAATACAAATACACCTGCAACTTCAACACAAACTCAAGCAAGTGCAAATGGTAATTATATCGAAATAGCTAACCAAGGTGCATCTGATCCAAAAGCTACTTTGGATAACTACTTGGAAACAAGTACTGAGAAACAGGATAATATTCCTGCTGAATCAGATACTGATACTGACAATTATGAGGACAACTCACAATTTGAGGCAATCTATGGACATGTACAAAACAAAGCTGACGGTGCCACTACTGAAGAAGTAAATGAAATCGTCAAGAATTTGCCAAGTATGTGGAACTATATTGGTCAAAATACATCTGAAAATGACCATCAGGGCCAAGTTTGGAACTTCCACTCAACACTTTCGACTGGAAGAGACATGTACGTTACAATCGACGGAACTGCCAACCAAAACAGTTCTGACGCTCTTCAACAACAGATGCCACAACTGTTGAGAAGCATGGGTCAAAGTATTGAACCCGGCGCTCTCAATCAAGCTGTCGACATTGACGCCTTGAAGAGGTCACAGATCTATCAAGACTATCTTGATGGTAATTATGCTGGGCCAACCGGTGATCAAACAGCAGATACTGCTGCAATCATCGACACAGTGCTCAAGCATTCTACTATTAGTCTTGATAAGCCTAATAATGGTGCTGACATCACTAAGTTGCCTACCATTGCGGCTGTCGATCCTAACGCTCTTTTGCAATACGCTAAAGACAATGCTTCGACAACTTCAACTAAGACAACCAGTGAAGCTAGTCAAACTGCTGATTCAAACAGCAATGACAACACCGACAGTCAGGCATTGTACACAACTATCAAGAATGATACGTACAATAAGATGACTCCATGGGCTTCTGACAATGAAAAGGCTGAAATGCTCAAGTCTGTACCTACAATCTGGAATGATGTCTCAACTAAGACTGATAAAACAGATAAAGTAGGTAACTTCTACAACTTTGCCTTAGACGGCTCTGACGGAAGAACTATGTACTATACAATTGATGGTCATGTTTTGCCAAACGGTAATAAATATGAACAACAATTCCCAGCTGTATTGAACTCATTAGGTAAGAACATGACACCTAATACCTTCGATCAAGCTGTAAATAACGATATTTTAAGAAATTCTAAGGAATATGCTGACTATCAACAAAAGAGTCAGGCTAATTTGGCAACCAATGCTGCCAAAACTGCAGTAGCTGCTCCAGCCGCTGCTGGCGCCGGTTTAGGCTTATTACCATTACTACTACCATTCATTGGTGTTCCAATGGCAATCGCTGGTGCACTCTTATTACCAGTTGCTACAGGTGCAGCCTTACTTGCTGCTCCAATCGTTGGCCTATCTGCCTTAGCACTAGCTCCAGTTATTATTCCTGCACTAGTACTATTACCAGCATTATTGGCATTACCAGTTCTCGGACTTGGTTTACCACTTATTTTGGGTGCTAAATTAGCATTCTTACCAATCGATTTATTGAACACACTCGTATTAAGCACAGTTGGATCAATTATCCTAACTGCACCACTAACAATTTTCAATACATTAGTAGGTGTCGGTCTAGGCTTGTTTAACACGCTTGTTGGTTCATTACCACTAGCACTACTAGACTTCGTCGCTCCAATCTTACTTAACTTCCTAATTGTTTCAGGAATCAGTCACTTGGTACAATTCACATTGTTCAACACACTTGCATTCCTAACAATTGCGAAAGCTTTGATCAACGGAGTAGTCGATTTGGCCTTAGCATTATCAATCATTGGCTTACCAATTGCTTTGATCAAAGGATTATTCGACCTATTGAACTTAGGTCTCGGATTGATCAACGCAGTCTTACTACCAATTCTATTAGCTGGCGTAAATGGCTTGTTGTTACTACCAATTGCTTTGCTAAATACATTATTAATGACATTATTTAATATTTCCGTTCCACTAGTACTTGGGTTCATTGTTTCAATGATTCTAAGTGGAATGATTACAGGATTAACATTCTTAGCCTTATTAGGTGCTAAATTATTGGCCGACTTGGTTAAAAATGGTTTCAAATTATTATTAGGCTTGATTGTAGCGGGAGTAACCTTAGTTGGATTGCCACTACTAGTTCTTGTAGCTCAAGCATTAAACTTCTTTATCCTATTGATTGCTAACGCAGTCGGTGGATTCGCATTATGGGCATTGTTGCAATTAGCTAAGACATTATTGTTAGGTGGAATTGCAATCACATTGTTCACATTGCCACTACTTGGAACACTTGCTGTAAATACTTTGATCAAATGGAGTATCAGAGCAATTATCCACATCTTTAGATTCTTCATCGGTGCTATCAAGCTCGGTGCAAGATTTGCATTAACATACATACTCGGATGGCTCAGCGTGTTTGCTGGAGCAGACATCATTGGTTCAAGCATTACAGTAGTTGCAAGTGCTATTGCTACTGTAGTCGCATTATTAGTTCCTGTCGCCGGCCCAATCCTTGCATTATTGCCATTCGTTATAAATTTAGTAGCCGTATTTAATACAGCAATCGGAATTGTTCTTAAACTTGTTCTTGCTTTAGGTAACATTATTGCCATTGCAAAC
Source organism: Companilactobacillus mishanensis (assembly GCF_003946505.1). Lineage (GTDB taxonomy): Bacteria > Bacillota > Bacilli > Lactobacillales > Lactobacillaceae > Companilactobacillus > Companilactobacillus mishanensis. Next base: position 5,348 of record NZ_RHON01000004.1, read on the forward strand.
TTATTATTATCAATCCCAGCAATTCTCTTCATAAGACCTCTATTAGGCCTTCCAATAACACTTGGTGCTGGTCTACTTTCAGACTTAGTAACTGGTTTATTATCACTACCATTACTTCTATTTAGACAATTAGCACTTCAAGGTTTAGTAACATTACCATTAACACTATTGAACTTATTCAATGGTTTCTTAATTGAACCATTATTGATCAACGGTCTTGGCTTATTGAACGCCATTGTATTGCCATTCGTCCTTGCACTTGGTGCATTCGGATTGATTGCAATTCTTGGTCTTCTACTATTAGCCTTGAGACTTCCAGTGATTGCTTTAGCATTATTAACAATCCCAAGCTTTATTCCATTATTCAACTTGATTTTAACTGCTATTTTCTTAGCACCATTGATCACATTAGTTCTATCAGTCTTAAACTTATTCATTGGTTTACCATTGATATTCTTGATTGATACAGCTATCAATATCATCGTTCCATTCTTAGTATGGTTAGCAGGGATGCTACTATTGGCACCAGTCTTTGGACCATTAGCATTCTTCAATCCTCTAACATGGATCAACATGCCATTACTAGCCTTTGTCGGTACATTCTTGACAAAACTAGCTCTCAAATTGATTGCTTTACCAATCATCTTCTTAACAAACGGATTACTCAGCTTATTGCCAGCATTTATTGCAGCATTTGTAGCTGGATTATTACATGCACTATTTAACGGAATCTCATTACCACTATTAGCATTGCCATTATTGATTCCATTGATGCTCAACGGCTTGTTAACAGCTTTGATTCCGGGATTGAACTTGATCACAGTACCAGTTGGTTTATTAGCTGGTTTAGCTGGATTACCAATCCTATTAAACTTATTAAACAAATTCCTTGGAAAATTGATTTGGCGTAGCGTTACATTCGTAACTGTTTACTTGCTTGCCAACGTATTGAGAGACTTACTTGGCTTACTTACATTGCCATTACTATTAGGTCTATCAACACCATTGATTTTCTTGAACAAATTATTATTTAACCAATTTGGTTTGTTCCCAGCACTATGGCTTGGACTTCCACTATTGGCACAATTATTAACATCTGGACTACTTTGGGGAATTACATTTGCCAAAGACTTCGCAAGAGTTGCCTTAGACTTGTTCAACATTGGTGCAACGTTATTAACATTGCCATTGTGGACAATTCTTCCAGGCATCAACTTGTTAAGAAAATTAGCAATTGGATTCGTTGCCTTAGTTGCAGTTCCATTAAGAGTTCTCAAAGGCTTGTTCGATATTATCCGTGCAATCGTTGAACTTGGATCAGCACTATTGATTCCATTAGCAGTCGGATTTATGAACTTCCTATTGTTATTACCAGTTACAATCTTTAACTTCTTAGCATTGAAGTTATTGAACTTAGGTATTCCAGTATTATTAGCATTATTACTATCAATTGGCTTATCACTATTGGCTGCTGGTTTGACATTCATCGTCTTACTTGCAATTCAATTACTAAATGGCTTCTTGAAGTTTGCTGCAAGATTATTGATTCTAGGTGCTATCACACTATTGATCCTTGGTGCATTGCCAATCATCATCGGTGCCGCTGTCTTGAACTTCTTCTTGCTTGCTGGATTGAATGCCTTCGTAGGCTTCAATATCTGGTTACTATCAAGTCTTTTGAAAGACTTATTAACAGCAACTATCTTACTTGGCTTGTTCTTATTGCCATTAGTAGGACAACTTGTTATCAATACTCTCGTTAAATGGAGTATCAGAGCAATTATCCACATCTTCAGATTCTTCGTGGGTGCTCTAAAACTTGGTGCTAGATTAGTACTTTCATTTGTCTTAGGACTATTGAATCTAATCACAGGTGCCGCAACAGCCGGATCAATCGTTTCAGCAATTGTTAGTGGAATCGCTACATTGTTAACAGCCTTGATCCCAGTTGTTGGACCGGTCCTAGCACCATTACCATTACTAATTACATTAGTATCAATCTTTAATACATTAGTATTATTACCAATTAAATTATTAACAGGATTCAATCACTTCTTGGCTTTAGGATTCTTCCTATTGTCAATTCCAGCTATCTTGTTCGTACGTCCATTGCTCGGATTACCAATTACATTATTAGCTGGCCAAGCTTCAGATGTTGTTATGAGCTTGTTGACACTTCCATTAGTTATCTTCAATCAAATTGCCTTGCTTGCATTAGCTGGATTACCAGTACTATTGCTTAACAGATTTAGCAATCTATTAGCCGCACCATTATTGATCAACGGCGTTGGATTGTTGTTAGCCTTAAGATTACCAGCATTACTAGCACTTGGTTTGTTGATTGCACCATTACTACTTGGTTTGCTCAACTTTAACTTAAACCATCCATTGCTTGCTGTACTTCTATTAGGACTTCCTGGCTTGATCCCATTCTGGAACTTGAACCACTTACTATTATTCCTAATTGGATTACACAACTTGATCTCAAGTACTTTGAGATTATTAACACTACCAATCAAAGTATTCTTTGATGTAGTAGGGGATGTCGTTCTTCCACTTCTAGTTTATGGATTGAACTTCCTCTTATTAGTACCATTCTTAGGTTTGCCAGCATTATTGAACCCATTGACATGGATCAACTTAGGTCTTCTATCAGCAGTTGGAACATTCTTGATCAAATTGTTGTTAGCACTCTTGGCATTACCTTTGATTCTTATTAAGAACTTGATCAACAGTATTATTCCTGGATTACTCGGTGGTCAATTAGCATCCTCATTACGTGGATTGCTAGGTGGCTTCCCAATCTTCCTAGGTTTGAAACTATTGACATTATTACCAATTATTAACGGCTTATTAACAGCCTTGATTCCTGGTTTGAACTTGATCACAGTTCCACTTGGTTTGTTGTCATTATTGGCACAACCATTATTGAACCTTGGAATTATTGGAAACTTGTTCGGTAAAGGCTTATGGAGAGGTGTTGGAAGCTTTGGAACATTCACACTATCTAACTTAGTTAAGAATGGTCTCGACTTAATTGGCTTACCAATCGTATTACTTCTAGCAACACTTCCATTATTCTTATTGAAGCTTGCTAACAAAGCATTTATCCTACGTCCATTATTACTATTTGCATTACCAGTATTACCTCAACTATTAGCCTTCAATGGTGTTGTATTATTGAACGCTCTTAGAAGGGGAGCAGAGTTGATCGCCGAATTATTCAACTTAGGTGCAACTCTTGCTACATTCCCAATTTGGGGAATCATTCCTGGATTGAACGTCCTCAGACGCTTAGCCATCGGATTATTAGTATTAAGAATCGTAAGAAACGTGCTTGTACAATTACTAAAAGCCTTCTTATTATTCGTATTACCAGTCAAAGTTGCCGTATTGTTAGCACCATTGTCATTCGTTATCGGACTATTAACATTCGTCAACTTAAGACTATTTAACAACTGGATCTTGCCATTATTATTGACAGTCGTACCAGCTATCTTCTTTACAGTACTTAACCAATTGATTACTTTCGCAGTACTAACATTATTGTCATTACTAAATAATCTATTCGGTAGTCTATTGAAAGCTGGTCTAATTCTTGGACTTACAGCATTGTTCACATTTGTTGGAATTCCACTATTAGTTCTCGGTATGATCTTGAACATCTTTATTCTATTGGGAGTTAATGCATTCATTGGATTCAATGTTTGGTTACTTTCATCATTGCTTAAAGACTTGCTTACTATCGGTGCCATCATTGGCTTAGCATTACTTCCACTTGTTGGACAACTTGTAATTAATACAATTGTTAAATGGAGTATCAGAGCTGTTATCCATCTAGTTAGATTCTTCATTGGTCTATTTAGATTAGGTGCAAGATTAGTTCTACAATTCATCATTGGATTGAATAATCTAGTCTTAGGTGCAGCCAGAGGAATCGCATTGATTGCCGGTGTTGCTAACTTATTATTAGCCCCAATCTCATTATTAGTTCCCGTCGTTGGACCAGTTCTATCATTACTTCATCTTGTAAGAGCAGGACTAGCATTCTTTAACCGCTTCTTGCTATTACCTCTAAAACTAATTTCTGGTTTGATCAACTTAGTTACTCTTGTTGGTTTGTTCTTATCAATTCCATATTGGTTATTCATCAGACCATTAACATCAGTATTCATGGCACTCGGTGCAGGACTTGTTTCTGACATCGCATTGACATTGTTGACATTACCATTAGTAATTCTTAACCAAGTATTATTAGTAACACTTGGTGGATTACCATTATTAGTACTAAACAGAATCAGTAACTTGTTTGCCGCTCCATTATTGATCAACGGAATCGGCCTTGTATCAGCAATTGCAGTACCATTCTTATTATTGATTGGCGCATTGCTATTGCCTGCATTACTCGGACTTGGCTTGATCTCATTAGATAACCCATTATTAGGCGTTATCTTACTTGGATTACCAAGCTTGATTCCATTCTGGAATTTGAATAATAGATTATTGTTCTTTATCCCAGCATTGATCTTGGTTAAACACTTACTTGATCTATTAACATTACCAATTTCATTCATTAAAGACTTAGTATTAAATTCATTATTACCAGCATTAGCATTACTATTGATCGTTCCACTTAACTTATTCTTATTTGGACCATTCAATATTCTTAACTGGTTATTGAATCCAGTTCTTGCATTGATCAATACATTGATAGTTCAAGGTTTGTTAACAAATCTTGCCTTACCACTCGTATTATTATTGAACGCAATTCTTGGTTTGATTCCATTAGTTGTATCACTATTACTAAATGCCTTAACAACATTCTTCTTAGGCGCACTTCCATTATTGCTAGGTGCCGGATTATTGTTATTACCATTTGGTCTATTACAACAATTATTAATGCTTAATGGTTTATTGACAGCATTGATTCCTGGCTTGAACCTAATTACAGTTCCACTTGGTTTGTTAGCCGCATTGATCAACCTTCCAGTACTATTAGCACTCGGATTCATTGGTCTAAACATCGCTGTTATTCTAGCTGTTAAATTATTAGTTGGCTTCATCAAGGCTGCAGTAGTATATCTATTGGCAAACTTGATCTTAGATGGCTTAGCATTGATCTTGATTCCATTAACAGTAGGAATTCTTGGACTAATCAACTTCCTACCAATGATGATCTTCAATCAATTCATCGGCCTTCCAGTTCTATTAGGAATTATCGTACCAATCATTGGTGCATTTATTATTAAAGCAATTCTATGGATGATCTCATTTGCTCGTAGAGCATTTGGCATTCTAAGAAGCTTGATCAGAATTGCTATTTCATTATTAACATCACCACTCTGGGCACTTCTACCAGGTATCAATTTGTTAAGACGTGTATTGTTCTGGATCAACATATTCTTCTTGATTCCTGCAACTATCATCAAACAAATCTTTGATACGTTGAGAAGATTGAACCACATTTTGCTACTTCAAATAGTTCCAAATATTATTGGTTTGATCAGCTTATTAGGTACATTAGCATTATTACCATTACTATTCTTAACAAGAAGAATCATCGGCTTAGTATTGTGGGTCGGCGTAGCATTGTTCAACTTCCTTGCACCAATCATAGTTGCCGCTATCCTTAACCACATCTTGAGACGCATCCTCAGCTTAGGATTAGTAATTCCACTCTTATTGAATGGATTCCCAATGGTATTAGTAACAGCCGGAATCTTATTGTTCTTGATTAAGAACTTTATCTTCTTGACTATCGCTAAAGTTGTTACAGCTATCGTTCTTGCTGGATTGATCATCTTATCGATCATTACTTTGGCAATCGGTGCTGTTATCCTTGGATTCCACGGTTTGATCAGATTACTATTCTTACCACTCAGAATTTTGGCAAACATCTTATTCATGCCTGCTAAACTATTGAGCTTAGTAATCTTCCCATTGAACTCAATTACAATTCCATTATTCATCGGGGCAGTAGTAAGAGTATTCGTCGGACTAGTTGTATGGCCAACAGTTTACTTGATTCAAGTATTCACATTGCCATTGCTACTAGCACCACTTGTAAAATTATTAGCCTTCCTCGATTTCTTGAGAAATAACATTGGTAACTTAGTATTTGTTCAATTAGTTCATGCCTTGATCACATTTATCAAGTACATCGTTCACACAATTGTCGACAAAGTTATCACAGTTCCATTAACAACATTCGTTGTTGCTATGAGAACACTAACATTAGCTACATTCTTGTTAATGGCTGGAACAATCTTCACATTCCTCATCAACCCATTAACAATCATACCAGCAATCTCATTCTTGATCTTTAAGTTATTGAATCCATGGACAAGATTGTTCGATTTGATTCCTTCACTAGGTGCTTACTTTGTATGGTATTTAGGTGCATTCTATGCAATCAATAATGCTTTATGGCCAGGTACTGGATTATTATTTGCACTATTTAACCCAATCCTTCTCATCTTGCTAGAAGTATTGACAGGTGTAGCAATTCCATTGCTATTACCAGCAGTGATCGTTGCAGTATTGTTAACATTATTAGTTCCAATATTCGCCTTGATCACACCATTTATTTTCGTAATGCCAAACTTCTTCTCATTATTGCCATTACACAGATACTTAATTGATCCACTCAGATTATTTATTAACTTCTACAAGAACAGTGTTCTATTCGGCTTATTACAATTATTGCCAACACACTGGATCTTGAACTTACTCAACCCAATCAACTTGTTCATGTATGTCTTCATACCTGTACAGTTCTTAGGTTACGAATTGATGCAAGTTGTAGCATTTATTTCTACATTATTGATTCCTGCATTTAGAAACGGAATTGCTAAACTAGAAGCTACTATTGCTGCAGTATTGAACGTTGTTCTAGTTGGTTCACCATTATTCCTACTTAACATCTTGAACGGACAATTCTTCTGGACATGGTTACCTGTACTCAGAGGTTTGATCGGTGGTTCATTGATCGACAAATTATTGACCATCCATGACGTTATCGGATTATTGATTGTTCCATTTATCAACTTACCAGTAATGTTCTTCTCATTGATCAATTCACTATTCTTCGCAGCAACACTTATCGGAAGAATATTTGCACCAATCTACATGTTGCCATTTAAGATTTCTGACATCATGGAACTAGCTATGAGATTCTTCTTCCCAGGAGCAAACATCTTCCCAGGATTAGGAATTACATTCTGGTTCGGCGTATTTGGATTAGTTCTTAACCAATTCATTTTCGCAAACGCAGTTATGCTACCATTTATTCTTTACCCAGGTAGATTATTCAGAATTGTATGGTCATTCAATTTACTCAACTTCTTCTTGAGAATTCAACCATGGTTCACATTGAATATCACCTTAGAATTATTACTACAGATCATCGATTATGTTCTATTAGTTCTAGGTAGAAAATTGATTTGGCAAATTACTTACTTCTTGATTGGACCTATGATTTTCTTCGGTAGAATCATTTTCGCACCGGTTGCTTCGGCAGCTATGTACGTAATCTTTAAGGGATTGGCACCAGAATTATTACTTGGAGCCGCACTTATCACCTTATTATGGATGGCAAACTCACCAGTTACATTGTTATTGCCATTGGTTCTTCCACTTATTGCATTGGCTGCACAACTTGGATTAGTTGGATTCAGCTTGTTGATCTCAGGTGCATTGTTCATTACACAACTTGTTGTCACAATGTTGATTGCTCTTATCCCATTTGCACCAACGCTACTACCATTAACAATCTTCTTATTCTTGAATCTCGGTGTCATCATCTTGACTGTCATTGGCTTATTCGCCATTGGACTAGTAAGAGACTTTAACACTATTGCTACATTGCTATTATTCATCCCAGCATTGTTCAATACATTCGAGTTTATCTTAGCCGGTAGTCCATCACTATTTGGTAGAATATTTGATAATATTTCTATCTTGTTGGCTGCTGTTAGATTCATAATTGGTTATCCATTAAATCCAATCATGTACTTATTTGTATCACCATTCCGTATGGGTATTTACATCTTTAACGTTATGTTGAAGACATTACATACCGTTAGAAATTGGTTCTTACTTAGAAATCTTCAAATATTGCTTGTTGGACCAGCAATTCTCTTGTCATTAAGAGGAGCATTAGGCCTATTAGGATTCAACACACCAATCAACACAATGTTGATCCTTATCTTAGCCATCGTGCTTGAAGTTCTCTTTGCTGCAGCATTCGCAATCTGGAACTTAGTTGTTGGCGCAGGTCAAATCATTGGTTTAGCAGCCTTGTTGATCACATTGCCATACTTGAACTGGATACCAGGGATTCTATTGTTGGTATACGGAACAGATGCATTGTTCTTCGCTACAAGACCACTTGAAGATTTGATGATTTTGACTATTCACAACTTGGCATTATTACAAGTTTGGTTCCTAACATCCGTACCAATGACAGCATTTGCTGCATTCTACGATATTTTGGCAGGGATGTTCACAATCGATCCAATTACACTATTGTTCTTACCAATTCACCAAATTGCTAACTTGATCCGTATCGTTGGTCAAATTGCTATGTTGAACGTCAATACATTGGTATGGCACAGTGCAATTATCATCGAATTAGTTTCACAAGTATTCTACATTTGGAATAGATACTTCTCACTTGGAATCTTGATTCCAGGTTGGTGGAGATTGATTCCACCAGTATTCCCATTACTTATCGGAATACTACCAGTTTCATTGATCCCTGGACCACTACCATTAATGATCTTAATGAATATCGAAACCGTTCTAAGCGTTATGCCTATGATGGTTTGGACATGGATCCCATACATGATCCTTAATATCTTGAGATTTGTAGTAGGGGCCGTAGGCTTCGACTGGGTTGCACATAATCCACTCTTTATCCCTCTATACTTATTACTTGCACCAATAACTATCTTTGCATTAACTGCACCTAGTTATCGTCTACATCTAAGATTGATATTTAGAGCTTTGATTATTGTTAGATTACAACTAACACAAGTCTTCGAAATGTTGAATGAAGAAGTCGTAAGACATGTTCTTGATTTCAATAGAAGATTGTTCGTGATCAACACTGCCAACTTATGGTCACTATTCATGAACTTAACTACCTTGAACCTTGTTCTCAATGTCGGAATCTTCAACCTAATTGCTATCAGATTAGCAATCAGAATCCCATTAACAATGATTCTTGACAGGGTATTAGCTGTTCTAGCTACTATTGCAACTTATCTAGCACTCAAACTTCCATCATTCTTATTAAGAAATATTTGGATCTTCGTGCCAGCATTTACAGTATTATTCACAGGTATCACAGCGGCTGTCAAAGTTGTTGAAGGTCTAGCACTATTAGCAACTGGTGCCTTGATCGTTCAAACTTTGATCAACGGATTACTTAAAGCTGGATTATTCGTTCTTGGATTAATTGGCGTTAAAGTATTGGCATTTATCAATGCATTACCAATTACCATCATCAATATTTTGGCAGCAATGATCCTTCAAGCTATCCTCGGAGTATTTGTAACAGTTCCTGCATTTATTGCATCAATTATCATTCCAGGGATGTTCAACTTGGCAACATTAGCTGTTGTTAACTTATTACTTCCATTAATATTATTCGTATTATTTACAAACTTTAGCAGACACTTCATCGAACTTGCTGTTATCGGACTCAGCCTATTATTAGAAACAGGTTACTTACTATTAACTGGCGGATTCAAGATTGCATTGTTCTTGTTAGTACTTGCTACTGGATTAAGATTTATCTCAAGATTGGCAATTCTATTTAACTTAGTAATGTTCAACATTGTCAGCTTTGCTGTTGGTCACTTCTACGTTATCAAAGCAATCTTGTTCTTCACATTGCCTCTATACTTAGGTATCTGGATCGCATTGTGGGCTAACTTAGCAATCATCAACTCATTATTATTACCAATCATCACGTTGTTAACATTTGTTACAGCTATCTTTGGTACCATCGCAACCTTGTTGATTGTTGGATTAGTTGCCAACATTGCATCATTGTTACTTGGATTGTTCTTAACACTAATTACAGGACTTCCATTTACAATCTTGAAACTTGTTATCGCTAATGTTCTTGCATTGGTAAATGGCTTTATTGCACAGTTCATTGCCTTACAATTCTCACCAGGTCTCTACTTATTGAATGTCATAGCAAGACAACTATTATTCGTTCTTCCTGCTAGATTCATTCAAATTGCACAAATTATTTCATTACCTGCCGGCATTTTTGCATTAGGTATCAACTTCATTACAGTACCTAGATTCTTAGCATTAGTTGCCTCAATCGTAGCTGGAATCATTGCTACATTGGTAATTACACAGGTATTGATCTTCTTAGTACCATTATTCTGGGTACCAATCATCAAAGCTATTGCTTTCGCAGACTTCTTGGCTAATAACATCAGTAATGTTGTCTTCGCAAGATTCTTGCACGCAATTATCACACTCGTTAAATGGGCTCTTAAATCTATCTTAGATGACTGGATCACAGTTCCATTGACAACATTTATTGTTGCAATGAGTGTTCTAACTGCCTCAGCATTCTTCTTGTTACAAGCAGTGGTATTTACATTCTTAGTAAATCCATTGACAATTTTGCCAGCAATTTCATGGTTATTGTTCAGATTATTGAACCCATGGACAATGCTTCTTGATCTATTCCCATCAATTACCGCATACTTCTTCTGGTACTTAGGTGCCATGTATGTTATCAACAATGCATTATGGCCTGGATTCGGATTGTTATTAACAATCTTACTTCCAGTTTGGTTGAGTATCATGAACGCCACAGTTGCATTGACGATCCCAATTCTATTCCCAGCAACATTGGTTACTGAAGCCTTGATTTTATTAGTTCCTATCTTGGCTGTAGCAATGCCAATCTATGGATTGATTCCTAACTTCTTGTCAATATTCCCAATCGGCAGATACTTATTAAATCCATTGAAACTTGCTGTGAACTTCTATAGAAATTCATTAATTCTCGGACTACTTAATATTTTACCTAGCCACGTATTATTGAATCTTCTAAACCCAATCAATTTGTTCATGTATGTATTTATTCCTCTTCAATTCTTAACAAATACAATTGTTCAAATTATTGCTCACAAAGCATTTAAATTTATTCCACAATTCCGTGACGGAATTACTATGTTAGAAGCAAATATTGAAGCATTATTCAGAATGACAATTTTGAATGCACCAATATTCTTGCTAAATATCTTAAACGGACAATTCTTCTGGACATGGTTACCAGTTCTTAGAGGATTGCTCGGTGGATCAGTAATTGATAAATTACTTATTCCATTAGATATCATTGGTATGATCGTAGTTCCATTTATCTCATTGCCAACAATGTTTGTATCACTTATCGGTTCATTATTCTTCGCTGGTCTATTGATCGGTAGAATGTTTGCACCAATCTGGATGCTACCATTCAAGTTCAATGATGTTATTGAGCTCGGTATGAGATTCTTCTTCCCAGGTGCTAATGTCTTCCCAGGTCTCGGCTTGGTATGGTGGTTCGGCGTTCTTGGATTAGGAATCAACCAATTTGTACTTGCAAACTCAATGATGTTACCATTCCTTATCTTCCCAGGAAGATTGTTCAGAATGGTTTGGTCATTCAACTTGCTAAACTTCTTCTTGAGGATCCAACCTTGGTTGGCTATCAATACTCTTAACTTTGTTGTTGTAGAATTATTCAACTTCCTATTATCTGCAATTGGTAGAAAGATTATCTGGTCACGTGTTCAATACTGGATGCTATTACCAGGTGTATTCTTCGGAAGAATCATGTTTGCACCAATCGCTGCTGCAGCAATGTACTTAGTATTTAGTGCTTTAGCACCTAGACTATTGTTATTAGCTGCCGTAGTTACATTGATGTTCATGGCTTACTCACCAGTTACATTATTGATTGGTCTCGCATTACCATTGATCACTGTAAATAACATCATCTTGCTTAACTTAGTAGGATTGACTGTTACAGCTGCTCTTGGAATTGCCGCTTTGAATTCAGCATTGTTGATCGCCTTGATGCCATTGATCCTTCAACCAGGATTCCTGTTCGTCATGGCAGCAATCTCTATCTTTATCGGTCTTGTCTTATTGGCATTACCATTTGCAATAGATAGATTGTTCAACTTGATCAGCTTATCAGCTATCGTTGCTGTATTCGCAGTAATGAGAACAGTTCTCTGGTTAGCACATAGAGTTGTTTCAGGACTCTTGTTCTATGGATTGGGTGCTATTGCAGTTCTATTCAACGGCATTATGGCTCTTGTTTACACATTTGCATTACCACTTTCAATCAATAGATTACTCGGATGGCTTCATGTAGCTAGATTAGTTGCAGTAGTTCTTGCTCAATTGATCCACTTATTGAACGCATTGATCATCCCAGTATTAACACTTCCATTATTGATTTATAACGATTTAGTATTCTTCGCTGCAAGCTTGGCTAATTTGAATGTCTTAGGACTTCTATTAGTTCTATTGATTCAAGGATTAGAAATCTTTGTAGCATTCCCAGTAGCTATCTTGGCTGAATTATTGTTCATGCTATTAGGTTACTTCCCATTAGCAGGATTATTATCACTTGGATTGCTATTGATTCCACTACCAGCATTCTTGATCACAAACGGAGTTAACTTGTTATTGAACTTCGTTCTCAAATTGATCAACTTAGCTGTAAATGGATTCTTGTTTATCGCTTCATTAGTTCTCTTTATTCCAGCTGCATTTAATACCTTTGAATTCTTCTTGGCAGGGAACCCAAGAATCTTCGGTAGAATATTTGATAATATTTCACTTGGTTTAGCAGCTGTTAGATTCGTAATTGGATATATCTTGAATCCAATCATGTATCTATTAGTAGCACCAGTACGTATGGGAATTTACATTTTCAACACAATGTTGAAGACTCTACATACTGTTAGAAATTGGTTCCAAGGTAGACTACTTGAAATCTTGATCATGGCACCTTCAATTGTTCTTTCATTAAGAGGGGCTTTAGGCGTATTGAACTTTAATACACCAATCAACACAATGTTGATTTTGATCCTTGCTGTTGCTCTTGAGATATTGAATGCTGCTGCATTTGCTATCTGGAACTTAGTAGTTGGCGCTGGACAAATCATCGGTTTGGCTGCTGTATTGATCACATTGCCTTACTTGAACTGGTTACCAGGAATTAACTTGTTGGTATACGGTACAGACGCATTGTTCTTCGCTACAAGACCAATCGAAGATTTGATTATTTTGACAATCCATAACTTGGCATTGATACAAGTATGGTTCTTGACCGGTGTACCTTTGACAGCCATGGCTGCCTTCTATGACATCCTTGGTGGATTGTTCACATTAGATCCAATTACACTATTGTTCTTACCAATTCATCAACTTATCAATTTGCCTAGAATTATTGGACAAATTACTATGTTGAACGTCAATACATTGGTATGGCACAGTGCAATTATCATCGAATTGGTTTCACAAGTATTCTATATTTGGAATAGATACTTTAGTTTAGGAATCATCATACCTGGTTGGTGGAGATTGATCCCACCAGTATTCCCACTATTGATCGGAATTCTTCCAGTATCATTGATCCCTGGACCACTACCATTAATGATTTTGATGAATATTGAGACCGTTCTAAGCGTTATGCCTATGAGCGTTTGGACATGGATTCCATATCTAACATTAACTGTAATCAGACTTGTATTAGGAGCCTTTGGCTTCGACTGGGTCGCAGCTAACCCAATCTTCATTCCTATTTACTTATTACTTGCACCAATAACATTGTTTGCATTAACTGCACCAAGTTATCGTCTACATCTAAGATTAGTATTTAGAGCATTGATCATTCTCAGATTACAATTAACACAAGTATTTGAAATGTTGAACGAGGAAGTCTTTAGACACATTCTTGATTTCAACAGAAGATTATTTGTTATTAACACAGCTAACTTATGGTCATTACACATGAACTTGAGAGTATTACCTCTAGTATTGAATATTGGTATCTTCCAGTTGATGACAATAAGATTAGCCATCGGAATTCCATTTGTTCTCGGTGCCATGGCTCTTGCTTGGCTCGTCACATTTGTAATTGCTACAGGAATGTTCTTATTACCTGCATTACTATTTGAAAATATTCTTCAAGATTTAACTTCATTAACAAATCCATTGCTAGCTATTGCCGGTGTATTAGCAGTACTTGCTGGTATCACTTATACAGTAGTCAAGACAGCATGGGTATTATGGACAGGATTCAACTTATTGAACCACTTCATTGTCCGTCCAATTCTCAATCTAATAAATATCGTAGCTATCAGTGCTTTGACATTGATTCCTAGATTATTAGCAGCAGTATTCTTCGGTATCGTGGTAAGCACAGCACCAATTTGGTTACCACTATTGATCAAATTCAATACAATTGTCCTAATTCCTACAATTGCAAACTTAAATGCAATTCCATTCTTCTTGATCGATAGCTTGAGAATTTTGGGTGATATCAATAGATTGATCTTCAAACTATTCGTATCATTCATCCTATTAGGTGGATTCCCAGGTATTATCAGATTCGCAACGGATATCGTTTCAGCATTAGTATTCGGACTCTCATTGCTACGTAACTTAGGAGCATTGAACAGCTTGTTGTTATTACCATTGAAAGTTCTAAACGACGCAATTCTAAATAACATCATTCCATTACTATTGTTGTTACCTCAATTATTAATTAACTTCTTTGCATTCAACCCATTGAACCCAATCAACTTCTTGTTCTTCCCAATGATGAGCATTGCATTATCATTGTTGAACGCAGTACTTCTTCCATTAGTATTAGTTCCATTACAAATACTTTTGAACAAAGTATTGAGCTTGATCCCGGCACTACTAGCCGCTTTGAAGGGTCCATTATCTAGATTAAATGCAATCTTGAAAGCATTATTATTACCAGTTCTTAACATTGCTTCACTAATCGGATTGTTTATTCCTGGTGTCAGATTATTAGCACTCCCAATGTTGTTGTTTACTCAACTTGCAGCATTACCAGTACTTCTAAATCTAATCAGAAACTTAGCAAGACCATTATTGTTAGGAAACTTAGTTGGACTTGCTTCATATATTATCGGTAGATTGATCACAAATGGTTTGGCAGCAACCTTGTTATTACCAATTCCAGCATTATCATTCTTACCATTGTTCATCTTCAACTTATTATTAACAAACTTATTAGCACCATTGTTTGGCGGTATCGTATTACCTGTATTAGGTAGACATCTAATTTCAGCAGGACTATGGGTACTCAACATTGTTAAAGATGTTCTTGGACTTGTAAGAAATCTTGTTGGTAATGGATTACTACTTTTGACAATGCCAATTTGGACAATTCTTCCAGCTCTAAACTTGATCAGAAGATTAGCATTACTTGGAGATTTGTTCATCGTTACACCATTCAAGCTCTTCAATAAAGTCTTGAAACGCATTATCAAATTTGTTGGATCATTGGCACTTGGTATCATTCCACTCGGATTGGTTCTATTCCTACCATTATTCATCGCAGGTTTACCATTATTACCACTCAAGCTACTAAATGGCTTCCTATTATTACCATTAATGTTATTAGCTAATGCATTACTTACATTGCCAGTATCATTGATCTTAGGAAACTTGATTCCACTAGGACTCAGTCGTGTAGCCGGTTTGCTCAAGTTGTTACCTGATTTATTAGGTCTAATTGGACAATCATTATTAAGAATTGCAAGTAAGATCATTACATTGTTGAATCCAATCTTGTGGCCATTGCTACCTGTATTGCTTCCACTTTGGAAATTATCTAAGTCAATTCAAGGCTTTAAGTTTGCAGATGTACTCAAAGATATTCTTGGACCACTTTCTAAATTACCTCTTGATCTAATCAGTGGATTATTTATTCCTGGTCCTGGATTGATCAGTACACCAATTTCATTACTTAAAGTATTGAAAGACGTACTTGGTCTTGGATTACCAATTCTTACTACATTACTATTATTACCAATCGTACATATTGGTTTGAATGTATTAGGGATGTTGGGATTGCCATTATTGACAAATATCCTCACATTACCACTAGCATTGATCAACTTAGGAATCGCTAAATTAGCATTACTTCCATTGAAGTTGTTGTTGAGATTTAACAACGGAGTTATCCTTCCTGCTATCCTTGCACCTATCACTGCATTGTTATCAGCCGGATTAATTCCATTCCTTGGATTGTTAATTGGAATTCCTGCAATGTTACTTGATGGTTTGAGATTATTAATTGATATTGGAGCATTAGTTCTATTATCACTTCCAGGATTGATTCCATTTAGAAATCTAATTCTCGACTTGATATTAGCAGCACCATTATTGATAAATGGATTATCATTATTGAATCTATTGAGAACTCCATTCAAATTGATCTTTGATCTATTGAGCATGATTGGTTTACCATTTGCAGCATTTATGTTGTTCTTACTACCAATTAAACTATTGATCGACGCAATTACATTACCATTAGTATTACTTTCTGGAGCATTCTTGGCACCAATCAACGCACTCATCCTTGGAAACTTGATTCCACTTGGACTCAGTCATGTCGCCGGTTTGCTAAGATTATTACCTGATTTATTGGGTATGTTTGGACTTCCATTATTAAGAATTGCAAGTAAAGTAATCACATTGTTGAATCCTATTCTTTGGCCATTACTTCCATTGCTAATTCCTGCATGGATCCTATCTAGAAAGATTCAAGGATTTAAGTTTGCTGATGTTCTAAAAGACTTACTTGGCCCATTATTCAAATTACCAATTGACTTGCTCAGTGGTTTATTCATACCGGGTCCAGGACTTATTGGAACACCAATCTCATTAATTAAAGTATTTAATGATTTGATCAGAGGGGCATTGTTCATTCCGATCGCATTAATAAATTCATTACTATTGTTACCAATTACAAACTTAGTTGGTTTGGTCGGTGCACCATTAATCACACCATTGATCAGCGGATTATTAACAGCACCATTATTGTTATTACTACCAGCATTTGCTGGAGTTGATGTTGTCCTTATTCCATTACACTTGATTACAACGTTCTTGAGAGTATTAAATAATCTTGTTAAACATGTACTTGCTGTAATTACATTGCCTTTGTGGTTAGGATTACCAGCACTCAATGTTCTAAGAAGAATTCTCATAGCGGCGTTATTACCAATTGTATTAGTTAACGGATTGGTAAATATTGTTAAGTTCATCGCAAGAGCAGGATTGTTATTGATCTCAGCACTTGTAGTACTTGGATTTACATTATTACTACCAATCATCTTAGCAAGATTGCCATTATTGCCACTCAAGTTATTGTTCGGATTATTGGCCTTACCATTGATCTTGTTCAACGGCTTACTAGTAGCACTCCCATTGTCATTATTAGGTGGTTTGTTAACACCAATCATCATTAATAGACTAATCAGACATCTTGTTAAACTACCATTTGATTTACTTAAATCAGTTGGTTTGAATCTATTCAACTTATTACTACCATTTATTCCAGGTCTAAACTTATTTACACCATTGCTATGGGGATTAGGATTACTTCTAAAACCATTACAACTTGTAAATATTGCTAGAGACTTGTTCGGAAGTTTACCAGTTGATCTATTGAATGGCTTACTACTTCCATTGGGACAAATTGGAAGCTTCGTAGCGTTATTGACTCCAGGATTGGGACTATTATTAGCACCTGTCTTGTTGCCACTAAGATTATTCAACAGATTAGTTGCAATTCCATTAACAATTATTAGAACTATCGGTGATATAGCAAGGATTCTTCTACTAGGTCTACCATTAGCAATCCTAAGTTCGTTGTTGTTATTCCCAATAATTAATCTACTAAATGTAGGATTAGGAATCGTGTTCCTTCCTATTATAAGTGGACTATTAACAGCACCTCTTGTATTACTAAATCTATTAGGCTTATTGATTCCACTTAACTTCATTACCGGAGCAGTTCCATTCCTATTAGCAAATGGAATGTCAGCATTTAATGCATACTTACTACCATTGATAGTAGGAGCATTGATGTTACCAATATTAGGAATTATCAATTTGAACAGATTGATCAAAGATATCGTAAAGACAATCGGTAAGTTACTCCTAAATGGCTTAGCATTATTACCATCGTTGATACCATTCCGTAACTTCAATCTACGTCTATTGTTCTTGATTCCATTACTGATCAACTTACTTTCGTTATTTAACATAATCAAATTGCCATTCAAGTTCTTGAAGGATTTGATTGTTAATGGACTACCAGGATTGTTGGTAGGAGCCGGATTAGGCTTGTTACTATTACCAGTATTCGGACCACTACAATTCCTTAATCCATTAAACTGGATCAACATTCCATTGATTTCAATTCTAGGTACAGTTCTATTCAAACTTAATGCTTTGATTGGAAACTTTATCTTGAATAAGATCACTAGTCTAGTTCCAGCAGTATTAGCTTCACTCTTGTCTTCATTATTTGGTGGAGTACCAGTTGATCTTCTTGGTTTACTTGGTCTTGGTCTATTGAACCTTGGTTCATTAGTCGGACTTCTAATACCAGGAGTTAGATTAGTAGCATTACCATTGTTGTTACTATCACAACTTCTTTCATTACCATTCTTATTGAAGACTCTCAAAGATGTCTTACCTGGATTGCTTAGAAGCACTTTGGCTGGTCTTGTAACGTTCGCTACGATCAATACTATTTTGAATTTACTATCACTAATTCCATTAGTATTGTTTAACGGCTTGATTACATTACCTGTCTTCGGACTCAAGCTATTCAATAACATCTTTGTCAAAGCACCATTGTTATTCCTTGGATTACCATTGTTGGCTCAAGTTGTTACCTTCGTTATCCTGAAGGCACTCCAATTATTGAGAAACTTACCTATATTAATTAGCATGTTGATTCTATTGCCAGTTATAACGGCACTCTCATTATTTAACAGTTTGCCATTAGGAATGAAGATCATCTTGCCAGCATTGGCGCTATTAGTTACTTTGCCAGTTAAGCTATTACTTGATTTGGCATTACTACCAATAATGTTGATTGGTAACGCATTATTGACATTACCACTAGCTGCATTGCTAGGTAACTTAATAGCACTCGGTGTCAGTCATATCACCGGTTTGGTTAGATTATTACCAGATATTATTGGAAAATTAGGCTTACCACTCTTACGTATTATTAGTAAAGTGATCACATTGCTTAACCCAATACTCTGGCCACTACTACCAATCTTGATCCCATTATGGCAAGCATCAGGACTCCTACAATTGTTCAAGACAGCTGATGTTTTGAAAGATATCTTCCCATTAGCTAGTTTCCCAGTTGATCTATTAAATGCAGTCGCAATACCAGGTCTTGGATTATTAACATTATTGAGTATGTTGAACCCAATATTCTGGCCATTACTCCCAGTATTATTGCCACTAGCATTAACAATTGGAATTGTAGGAATACCAGTATCATTACTCAATATCATTAAGGACTTTGGCAAGTTGTTATTACCTGCATTGTTAACACTATTGTTGTTACCAATCATCCATACAGGTTTGAATATTCTTGGACTATTGGCCCTACCTCTAGTCTCAGGCGTACTCACATTGCCACTATTCTTATTGAACTTGATTGTCCCAACCTTGATCACTTTGCCAGTAGCAAAATCAATTCTCCCATTATTGCTTAACTTGGGTAGCGCTATATTGCTATCAAGTTTCCCAGCTATATTATTGATTCCTTTCATTCTATTAGGTAACTTGATCAAAGGTTTGAGATTATTAGGCGACATCTTACCACTATTGCTATTCCTTCCAGGAGCACTTAAAGTACTATTAAACTTAGTAATCCTCCCTCTAAAGATTCTAATTAATCCTCTATTAGTGCTTGGACTTCCAATATTGGCTAAAGTCGTAACGTTCCTTGCATTGACTCCATTGATGCTATTGAACAACTTCTTAGCTCCATTATTAGCATTACCATTACTACCAGTCTTACTATTAGGAAACACATTGCTTCCTATCTTGTTACCACAAACATTGTTGAACCTATTGGTTCGTCCGTTATTAGGCTTAACAGGTATCGTTTTGAATAAGCTAGTATTCCCATTATTACCATTCTTACTCGGTGCCATCCTTGCGGTTCCATTACTAGGATTGTTAGCAATACCATTACCACTTGCTGTTCCAGCATTACCAATCTTCTTGATCAGTCTTCCATTCCTATTGTTCAATCAATTATTGCAATTGTTGAGTCTTGGAATGTTGCTACTTGGCCCAGCACTAATTCTAGCCGGAATTATTGCAGCACCATTTAGCTTACTTGGACCAATCGGAGTATCACCATTGGCTAGCTCAGTACCAGCCAATAGTGTAGGTGACCAGGTACCAGAACTTGGTCTACATAATGCCGCTATTCCATCAGTAGGGTTCTGGGTACATAATGATCCACTCATCTTGAGTGATCCATTAAAGTAATTGCTAAATAGGGCGGATGTAAGCCTAAATATAAAAAAGAATCACTCATGAAAGAGTGGTTCTTTTTTTGTGCCCAATTTATACAAATGCTGTCATATAGCCGATTTACGACTACATCGTGCAGATTATCCATTCGTTATGCCCGCTTTGCCTTAATTAAAGGAGAGGTAGTATTAAGTGAGTATTGCAGTCGGTGTCGCTGAAACGACGCCGATTGTCTACAACATAACAGCGTTCTCGTACACAAAGATAAGTGCATAGTTCAGTGTACAAGGGACAATGAATAGTAATAATTCAAAATATGGCTGATTACTCAAAAGACGTAGGTAATCTGATAAAGACTGATAGATAAGCGAATCTCAAGATGCGGCACAGGTAAGGAATGTGTTAATGAACTAGACAGAGTAGTTAAGGATGAGGCGGTAAAGTACGGGATAATTCGATTTGTGAGTCATGATTGCTATTATTCTAAAATCGACAATTTGAGTAGAACCCTTGTGGGGAGCCGGTTTATTGCCCAGGAAATAATCAAAACAGATCGTATTTCCTTATATTGTCCACGAAACTGCCCGCAATTACATAATCGTAAGAGCAATTGAGAATAATTATAATCAAAGACAAACACATTTGGTGTATATGGCCTTTCGAAGATAAGGTATGTAATCCTTCCTAAAACAAAACCCTATCAATATACGCAGTTACAGGGGACTATACAGACGAATTCTAAGGACTCGTTCAAATATAAGTTAGATAATTATTCAGTAGGAAAGTATTGAGTTAATCCAGTGTCATTTATAAAAGCTCCTGAAATGCCGTAAGAACGGCGTTTATGTGTAATTTGCTACAATACGTCTCATCGTGTTTCTTCTATAGTAAGACCAGACATGCAACATGGACGGATCATTTGTCAGTTTAATGATCAAAACATATCCATAATCTAAACTGATAGGGGGTCTAACTGTAAGTAATGGTTTAATATGCCTAAAAAATAAGACATAAATACTGCATATGTCCCATAAATAGACTGAAATGTAGTATATATAATCATTAAATATAAATAAATTGAAAAAATTTATGATTTTGCAGGATAATTTCCCGAATATGTCTCAAACTCCGGTAACACGGCATTTGCGGCTGTTGAAGATTGATAATTCGATAAATAAGCGGTCACACGTGATTACATTTGCTATAAAAACTCAAAAACCGGAAATAAACTGGTCAATTAACGCTTGATATAATTAATTTTATGCTCTATTATCGACATATAGCTTTTAAGGGGCCATAGATATTACGTGCATATTTTATGAATACTGGGATTCATAAATTGCATTCTATCTATTACTACTTAAGAAATAATGGGGAGATTTAAATTATGACAATATTTGGCGAAGGTTCACTCCTAAAGAAAATTATTACATGGGTTTCGATGATAGTTATCGTATTACCAATCGTTGCTTACTCTACTGTAGAGGTCGCAGAGGCGGCCATATACAACAACGCAGGTAAATATGGGAACGTTGATCCAAGCGTTCCACTAAAGACAACTACGAGAAATCCTGACAATATTGTCAGTCTCTCAATGACCACTAAGAAGGGCGTACCGGTTATGAGGTTGAACATTTCAACTTCATCACACGATGTCATTAAGAAAGGTGATCAACTTGATATCAAGTTCAATGGGAAGAACGTTGATACAAGTAAGATCAAAGAATTAGCTGCTCAAAAGAACAACAGCTTATATGATATCGATAAGAAAGGTGACAACTTGCTGGTAAACTTCAAGAAGGATTCAACATCCGGTAACTACCAAGAAGTTTTCGCAATTGCTACTAAAAATGTCAAAGCTGATACAAAAGCATCAGCTACCTTCGCCGGTAAAAATATAAATATTGATAACAACAATATTAAGTCAAATTACAGAGCTCCTCAAAAACAACAAAAACAAAATCAAACACAAAGAACTACAAACAATAATCAAAGATCAAACAATTCACAACAACAACAAAAAGCAACTACTCAATCAGCTGCAAATTCTTCAAATGATTCAGAGGCTCAGGCGAGTCACTCACAAAATGGAACTTCTCAACAAGTTCAATAAAATCAAACTAACGGAACACAAGCTTCACAACAAAATCAAAATCAACAACAAGTTTCACCTTCATTCTCACAAGCAGAGAATGCAGTTAATAGTAGAACAACCGTAACAGTTTCTGGAAACGCAAATTCTACTCAAGTACAAAACAACCAAGCTAACTCGACAGCTACTACAAATGATCAAACTGATCAAAGCAGTGACCAAGCCGATTCAGCAACTAATGCATCTACAGATACAACAGCTGCATCAACAAATAATGTAACTGCTCCTGCAGATACACAAACAACTACACAAGCTTCAGAGAATCTTGCTACAGATACAACACCTGTTCAAGAAACTCCTCAAGCCAATGCTGTAGCCGAAAACAGCACTACAGCTACAACACCTGCAACAACAAATAGTAACTTACAAGCTACAGAGGTATACCAACCTCAACAAGTTGCTACTACAAGTGATCAAACTACTCAAACAGAAGCTGCAAATAACACTAACTATATCGAGATTGCTAACCAAGGTGCATCTGATGCCAAAGCAACTCTTGATGGTTACTTAACTTCTGATACAGCAACCCAAGATAATACTCAAGCTGGATCAGATACTGATACATATGAAGATAACTCTCAATTTGAGGCTATCTACGATCACATCCAAGACAAGAACTCCGGCGCAACGACTGAAGAAGTCAATGAAATCGTCAAAGACTTGCCTTCAATGTGGAATTATATTGGTCAGAACACTGATCAAAATGATTACAACGGACAAGTGTGGAACTTCCATTCTACACTCTCAACTGGAAGGGACGCATACGTCACAATCGACGGTACTGCCAACCCTGACAGTTCTGATACTCTTCAACAACAAATGCCACAGCTGTTGAGAAGCATGGGCCAAAGTGTTGAGCCCGGTGCCTTCGATCAAGCTGTCGACGTCGACAACATGAAGAGGTCACAGATCTATCAAGACTACCTCAACGGTACTTACACGGGTCCTACAAGTGACTCTAATGCAAGTACATCTGAGGTTATTAATGAAGTGCTAAAACACTCCACTATTAGTCTTGATGCACCTGACAACGGGGCAAGTGTCACTCAATTGCCTAATGTTGCAGCTGTAGACCCACAAAGACTCTTGGATTATGCCAAAGAGAACGCTAATGGATCAACAGATTCAACACAAACTAGTTCAGATGCCACAAATGACTCTACAACCAGCTCTAAAAACGCTGATAGCCAAGCCGTTTATGAGACTATCAAGAACGATACATATAATAAGATGACTCCATGGGCTTCAGATGACGAAAAGGGCGAGATGCTCAAGTCTGTACCTGCTATTTGGAATGACATCTCAACTAAGACAGATAAAAACGATAAAACTGGTAACTTCTTTAACTATGCATTAAACACTTCTGATGGCAGAACTGTTTACTACACAGTTGATGGCCGTGTATTGCCAAATGGTGACAAGTATGAACAACAAATGCCTGCCGTATTGAATTCATTAGGTAAAAACATGACTAAAGGTGAACTTGATCAAGCTGTTAACAACGACATCTTGAGAAGTTCAAAAGCTTACTCAGATTATCAACAAAAAGCACAAGGTAACTTAGCTTCAAACGCTGCTACAACTGCTGCAGCCGCACCTGCTGCCGCTGCTGGTGGTCTTGGATTATTACCATTCGCATTATTGGCACCCGTTATTGGATTGCCTCTATTAGGATTAGGTTTATTAGGTCTTCCTGTTGCTACAGCCGGTTTAGCACTTGCAGCTCCAATCGTATTAGCAGCTGGATTACCACTTATTCCACTAATTCTTCCTATCGCACTATTGGCACC
Organism: Companilactobacillus mishanensis; assembly: GCF_003946505.1. GTDB lineage: Bacteria > Bacillota > Bacilli > Lactobacillales > Lactobacillaceae > Companilactobacillus > Companilactobacillus mishanensis. The sequence continues at coordinate 29,888 of NZ_RHON01000004.1, forward strand.
TGCATTGCTTCTTGCACCAATCGTTCTTCCTGCATTAGCATTAGGTCTACCATTGATTCTCGGTGCTAAATTAGCATTTGCTCCATTGGACTTCTTGAACACAGTTGTTTTAAGCACACTTGGTTCAATGATCCTTACAGCACCAATTACATTATTCAACACCATCGTTGGTGTCGGACTTGGTCTTCTAAACACATTACTAGGTTCATTACCACTAGCATTGTTAGACTTTGTTGCACCAATCGTATTGAACTTTGCGATTGTTTCATTAATTAGCCAATTGGCTCAATTAACATTATTTAACGCACTTATTTTATTCAACCTTGCTAAAGCTGTTATTAACGGTATTGTTGATCTTGCATTAGCATTATCATTTATCGGCTTACCACTAGCATTGTTGAAAGGTCTATTCGACCTATTAAGCCTTGGATTAGGATTGTTCAATGCATTCTTACTACCATTATTGGCAGGGGCATTAACATTCTTAGCATTAGCACCATTAGCAATTTTGAACACAATCTTGTTGACATTGTTTAACATCTCAATTCCATTACTACTTGGATTCTTTATTTCATTATTATTGAGTGGAATTGTTTCAGGATTAACATTCTTAGCATTGTTAGGCGCTAAGATTCTTAAAGACTTACTCAAAGATGCATTCAGATTCGTATTAAGCTTGATCGTTGCAGGTACAATCTTAGTTGGATTACCACTATTGATTGTTGCAGCTCAAGTATTGAACTTCTTTGTTCTATTAATTGCCAACGCTGTTGGTGGATTGCTTATCTGGAATCTACTTACATTGGCTAAGAGCTTGATGCTTACCGGACTTGGTATTGCATTATTCTCATTACCATTAGCTGGTCAATTCTTAATCAATACTCTTGTTAAATGGAGTATCAGAGCAATTATCCACATCTTCAGATTCTTTGTTGGTGCTATCAAGTTAGGTGCAAGATTAGTATTATCATTTGTACTTGGACTTTTGAACTTGCTCGCAGGAGCCGCAACCGCTGGGTCAGCAATCACAGCACTTGTTAGTGGAATCGCCGCCGCTTTAACAGCATTGATTCCTGTTGTTGGACCGGTCCTTGCACTTCTTCCATTATTAATTTCATTATTATCAATCGCTAACACATTGATCCTATTACCACTTAAGTTGTTATTAGGATTAGCACATGCCTTAGCATTAGGATTCTTCTTATTGTCAATTCCAGCAATCTTATTCCTAAGACCATTATTAGGTCTTCCAATTGCACTAGGTGCAGGATTGCTTTCAGACTTGTTAATGCCATTATTGACATTACCACTAGTATTATTTAACCAATTAACATTATTTAACTTGATCTTCCTACCATTACTACTATTGAATCTATTAGGTTCATTCGTTGTAGCACCATTGCTATTAAATGGATTAGGTTTGATCAACGCCATTGCATTACCATTCTTGTTTGCATTGGCTGCATTAGGATTAATCGCAATCTTAGGATTATTACTTCTATCATTGAGATTACCTCTAGTTGCATTGTTCTTATTGGGACTACCGAGCTTGATTCCATTCTTCAATTTGATCATGGACGCAATCTTCTTAGCACCATTAATGACATTAGTTAACTCATTGCTAAACTTATTCATCGCAATCCCATTGATGATGTTTATCGACGCAATCATTAATTTAGTTGTTCCATTCCTTGTATGGTTAACAACATTGCTATTATTGGCACCTGTATTTGGACCATTAGCATTCTTGAACCCATTAACATGGATCAACTTACCAATCATTTCATTTATCGGAACATTCTTAACAAAATTAGCTCTTAAGTTAATTTCATTACCATTGATCTTCTTCATAAATGGAATTATGAGTTTGATTCCAGCAGCAGTTGTTGCATTCCTAGTTGGTTTGTTACGTGCACTATTTGGTGGACTACCATTCTTACTACTTGCACCATTGTTCTTGCTACCATTGATCCTTAACGGATTCTTGACAGCATTAGTTCCTGGATTGAACTTATTCACAGTACCAGCTGGCTTAGGTGCATTATTACTTGGCTTACCACTAGTACTTGCAGGATTATTAAACAATATTCTTGGAAGACTTATCTGGAAAGTTCTTTCATTCGTTACAGCTTACTTAGCTTCAAACGTATTGAAAGACTTGTTAACATTATTAACAGTTCCATTGTTGATAGACTTGTTAACACCACTTATCTTATTTAACAAATTCCTTACAACACAATTCTTGATTTTCCCAGCTCTATGGCTTGGATTACCATTATTAGCTCAATTATTAACATCTGGATTACTTTGGGGACTTACATTCCTTAAAGACTTTGCCAGAATTGCATTAGACTTGTTTAACATTGGTGCAACATTATTAACATTGCCATTGTGGACAATTCTTCCAGTATTGAATCTCCTTAGAAGATTAGCATTAGTATTCGTTGCTCTTGTTGCTCTTCCATTGAGATTACTCAAAGACGTATTTGATCTTGTAAGACAATTCGTCGAAATCGGAGCATTGCTATTATTACCATTGCTCGTTGGAATCCCTGCATTCTTGTTGTTATTACCATTAACAACACTTAACTTCTTAGGTTTGAAGTTATTGAATATGGCAGTTCCTCTAGTATTAGCTTTACTTGCAACATTAGCTGCATCACTATTGATCAACTTGTTAACATTTATCGGTATGTTAGGATTAGTGCTCTTCAACAAGTTTGTTGAATTAGGTGCTAAATTGTTGTTACTCGGTGCTATCACACTTCTTATCCTTGGTGCATTACCAATCTTATTAGGTGGGGCAGTATTGAACTCATTATTACTACTTGCCTTGAACGCATTCTTAGCATTCAACGCATGGTTTATCACAACATTGATCAACAACTTATTAGTTGGCGCATTGCTATTAGGCTTAGGTCTATTACCACTAGTTGCTCAACTATTAATCAACACAGCTGTTAAGTGGACTATCAGAGCAGTTGTACACTTGATCAGATTCTTCATCGGTCTATTCAGATTAGGTGCTAGATTAGTTCTCCAATTCATCATTGGATTGATCAACTTAGTACTTGGTGTCGCAACCGGAATTTCATTATTAGCAGGTGTTGCTAACTTACTATTAGCTCCAATCTCATTACTTGTTCCCCTTGTCGGCCCAATCCTAGCATTAATTAATCTTTTGAATGCTGGTTTGTCACTTCTTAACTTATTGATTCTATTGCCACTCAAGTTATTGGCAATGTTGATCAACGGATTGACATTATTAGGATTGTTATTATCAATTCCATACTGGTTATTCATCAGACCTTTAATCTCAGTATTATTAGCACTTGGTGCAGGAATTATCTCAGACATCGTTATGACTCTATTGTCATTACCATTAGTTCTATTCAATCAATTGACATTGTTCAACTTGATCGGAATTCCAGCATTATTGCTTAAAGCATTCAACAACTTGGTTGTATTACCATTGTTGTTAAACGGATTAGGTTTAGCATTAGCTCTTGGTTTACCATTAGCATTATTGCTCGGTACATTAGGTGCATTAGGACTATTGAACCTTGGCCTATTAGGTCTTGGATTCCCATTGATTGCCTTATTCATCTTATTATTACCAAACTTGATTCCATTCTTAGACTTGATCTTGTTAGCTCTAAATGTTTTAGGACTATTCAACTTGATCAGCAGTCTACTTAAATTATTATTATTACCATTCAAGATTTTCTTGGATCTATTAAACAACTTATTATTACCATTACTTGTTGCTGGTCTTTCATTCTTGTTCTTACTTCCATTACTTGGTGTAATTACATTCTTGAACCCTCTAAGATGGTTAAACTTAGCTATTCTTTCAGGTATCAGCACATTATTAACAACATTATTGTTGAACTTAGTATTATTACCACTAAGCTTGATTAATAACTTCTTATTAAGCTTGATTCCAGCTGTATTGAACGGATTACTAGTTGGTCTACTCAGAGCATTGTTCGGCGGACTACCATTCCTATTATTACAACTTGGTCTATTGTTACCATTGATCCTTAACGGATTATTGACAGCCTTAGTACCTGGATTGAACTTATTAACAGTTCCACTAGGTTTGTTAGCATTATTACTTGGTCTTCCACTTGTATTAGCTGGAATTCTAAATAACTTGCTCAAACAACTAGTTTGGACAATCGTTGGAACAATTCTTACACAACTTGGCTTGAACTTAGCTAAAGACTTGTTAGACTTGCTTCTATGGTTACCATTACAATTATTATTAGCATTACCATTGTTCCTATTGAACTTAGGTTTGAATGCATTCTTACTCAGACCATTGTTGTTATTCGGACTTCCATTATTGGCAGGACTTCTAACTAACTTAGCCTTGGTAGTATTCAACTTGATCAGAAGGGGACTAGAGTTACTCGCAGAATTATTAACACTTGGTGGCACATTATTAACATTGCCATTGTGGACAATTCTTCCAGGACTCAACTTCTTGAGAAAATTGGTAGCAGCATTTGTAGCATTTGTTGCATTACCACTCAAATTACTTAAAGACTTATTCGACTTGATCAGAGCTGCAATCGAATTAGGTGCCGTATTATTGTTACCATTGCTCGTTGGTGCTTTAGGATTCTTACTATTACTACCAATCACAATCTTTAACTTTATCGGATTACACTTATTGAACATGGCAATTCCACTAGTACTTTCATTGTTAGCTGCAATCGCTGCTTCATTGTTAGTCAACTTCTTGACATTGCTTGCAACACTCGGATTAATGTTACTTAACAAATTGATCGAAATTGGTGCCAAATTATTATTACTTGGTGCTATCACACTTCTTATCCTTGGTGCATTACCAATCTTATTAGGTGGAGCATTCATCAATTCACTATTATTATTAGCATTGAACGCATTCTTAGGATTCAACTTATGGTTGATCACAACATTGATCAATAACTTGATCGTAGGTGCATTCTTACTTGGATTATTACTATTACCATTAATTGGTCAATTAGTAATTAACACAATTGTTAAGTGGACTATCAGAGCTATCGTTCACTTGATCAGATTCTTCGTTGGTCTATTTAGACTTGGTGCTAGATTAGTTCTCCAATTCATTATTGGAATGGTCAACTTAGTACTTGGCGCTGCAAGAGCACTTTCATTGTTGAATGGTATTGCTAACTTGTTATTAGCACCATTAGCATTGCTTGTTCCTATTGTCGGACCAGTTCTAGCTCTATTAAATCTATTGAACGCCGGATTATCATTCCTTAACCGTTTGATCTTATTACCACTTAAATTGTTGGCAATGTTAGTTAACGGATTGACATTATTAGGATTGTTATTATCAATTCCATACTGGTTATTCATTAGACCACTTATTTCAGTAGCATTAGCTATCGGTGCCGGAATCATCTCTGATATCGTAATGACATTGTTGTCATTGCCATTAGTACTATTCAATCAATTGACATTGTTCAACTTGTTTGGAATTCCAGCATTATTGCTAAAAGCATTTAACAATCTTGTATTGTTACCATTGCTTATCAACGGAATCGGATTGATTCTTGCTCTTGGATTACCATTAGCATTGTTATTAGGTGCACTTGGATTAATCAACTTACTAGGTCTTGGACTATTAGGACTTGGATTCCCATTAATTGCATTGATCTTATTAGCACTTCCTAACTTGATCCCATTCTTAGACTTGATCATGTTGGCATTGAACCTATTCGGTTTGTTCAACTTACTTCTAAGTCTTCTAAACATATTATTATTACCATTGAAGATCTTTAACGATCTCCTTAATAACTTGTTATTACCATTACTTGTTGCTGGTCTTTCATTCTTGTTACTATTACCATTACTTGGTGTAATCACATTCTTGAACCCTCTAAGATGGTTGAACTTAGCTATTCTTTCAGGTATCAGCACATTATTAACTCAATTATTATTAAACTTATTGTTATTGCCATTGAGCTTTATCAATAACTTCCTATTAAGCTTGATTCCAGCTGTATTGAACGGATTATTAGTAGGACTACTCAGAGCATTATTCGGTGGACTACCATTCTTACTATTACAACTTGGACTATTGTTACCATTAATTCTTAACGGATTATTGACAGCATTGATCCCTGGATTGAACTTATTAACAGTTCCACTAGGCTTGTTAGCATTATTACTTGGTCTTCCATTAGTAGTTCTTGGAATTCTAAATAACTTGCTCAAACAACTAGTTTGGACAATCGTTGGAACACTTCTAACACAACTTGGCCTCAACTTAGCTAAAGACTTGTTAGACTTGCTTCTATGGTTACCATTACAATTATTATTAGCATTACCATTGTTCCTATTGAATCTTGCATTGAACGCATTTATCTTAAGACCATTGTTGTTATTCGGACTTCCATTATTGGCAGCTCTATTAACTAACTTAGCCTTAGTAGCATTCAACTTGATCAGAAGGGGACTAGAGTTACTCGCAGAATTATTAACACTTGGCGCTACATTATTAACATTGCCATTATGGACAATTCTTCCAGGACTCAACTTCTTGAGAAGATTATTAGCAGGTTTGATGATCCTCAGAATCATCAGAAACGTAATTGTTGGCTTGCTTAAGATGTTAGCCTTAATTGGCTTACCACTTCTCGCAACATTATTATTTGCTCCATTATCACTATTGATCGGTTTAGGCGTATTCCTAGCACTTACTGCTTTGAACATTGCATTACCAATCTTATTAGCACTTGGACTATCAGTATTATTAGGTCTTGCTGTACAACTCTTATCAACATTGGCACTTATCGGATTAGATCTTCTAAACAATATCTTGAAGAACTTGCTTAAGTTAGGATTGTTAGGCCTATTAGCACTTGGATTTGTCTTCATCGTTCTTCCATTGTTATTACTTGGAAAACTATTGAACACAATCTTCCTATTAGCTCTAAATGCATTTATCGGATTTAATATCTGGTTGTTAAGCTCATTACTCAAAGATCTTGCATTAGCATTATTAGCTGGAGCATTATTCTTTGGACCATTACTAGGTGCAATTACACTTGGTGCCGTAACAGCTATTGCAATCAGAGCACTAGTACATCTAATCAGATTCTTCATCGGATTATTCAGATTAGGCGCAAGATTCGTACTTTCATTCATCTTGGGACTATTGAGAAATCTTACAAGACTCATTAGATTAGCAAATATCGGTCTTGGCTTACTCAACGCATTCTTAGCAATTGCATCATTATTGTTACCTATACCGGGTTGGTTACTTGCTCCAATATTCGCACTATTAGCACTATTAAACTTAGCTAACGAATTATTATTATTACCAATTCAATTATTATTAGACTTACTTGGACTTTTGGACTTAGCTGCATGGATCTTCTTAACAATTCCATACTTCTTGTTCGTACGTCCTTTGATCGGATTATTATTAGCACTTGGTGCTGGATTAATTTCACACATCATCAGCTTCTTAATCGGATTACCATTGTTCTTGCTAAATGAATTGATCCTTAACGGATTGATCACATTACCATTGTTCTTGTTGAAACTATTCAGCAAATTCATCGTTGCACCATTGTTGATCAACGGTCTTGGTTTGTTATTAGCATTAGGTACTGCCTTAGCTGTCTTCTTAGCAGCTTTGAATCTACCAATCTTGCTATTTAACGCATTGCTTGGACTATTCAATCCATTACTAGCAGCAATCTTGTTAGGTCTTCCTAGCTTAATTCCATTCTTGAACTTAGCTATGGACTTAGCATTCTTCGTACCATTGTTCTTATTAGTATTCAGCTTGCTTAAACTTCTTCTTCTCCCATTGAAGATCTTTAACGACTTACTTAAGAACTTCTTTGTACCATTACTATTAGCTCTAGCACTTAACGTATTGAACTTCTTCTTGTTCAATCCATTGAACCCAATCAACTGGATTCTTGCTCCATTGCTAGCACTTGTAGGTACATTATTGTTACAAGGTTTGCTTGGATTATTGGCATTACCACTCAAACTATTGCTTGACTTAGCTATCAGTGCAATTCCTGCAGCTATTGCCGGATTCATTGTTGGATTACTCAGAGCATTACTTGGTGGACTACCATTCTTCCTATTAATGAACTTAGCATTATTGTTACCTGGACTATTGTTGTTACCATTGATCCTCAACGGATTATTAACAGCATTGATCCCATTACTTAACTTGTTAACAGTTCCATTAGCATTGTTGGCTGCATTACTTAACCTACCAATTCTTCTTGGATTGTTATTAACAGGCTTAGGTATTCTTAAGAACATCATCGATCAAATCTTCTGGAGCATTGTAGCTAACTTATTTACATACTTCTTAACAAACTTGATCTTAGATGCTTTGGCAATTGTATTGATTCCATTACTCCTTAACTTATTAGGATTGTTATCATTCTTGCCATTAACATTGTTCAACTTGTTGATTGGATTCCCATTGCTACTTGGCTTAGGACTTCCATTACTATTAACATTATTGAACCAATTCTTATTAACATTACTTAATGGTTTGTTGAGATTAGGTCAGATCTTATTAGACCTATTCAACATCGCATTAACATTCTTAACATCACCAATCTGGTTATTATTACCACTATTGCACTTGTTGAGAAGAGTATTGTTCTGGTTAACAGTTCCATTAATGATCTTGAACTTACTCAAACTACCATTTGATATTTTAAGAAGATTCAACCATATCCTTCTAAATCTTGCTCTTGCAGCTGGACTTGGATTCGGATTAGGATTCTTGCTAGGCTTACCATTATTATTACTTGGTAACTTGATTTCATTGTTCAACTTGTTGAACGTGATGTTGCCATTGATTCTATTGAATGCCTTCGGACCATTCTTATTATCAGTTGGATTAAACTTATTATTACAATTGATTCCTGCATTGATCTTTGACGCCATCATGGCCGTATTGAACACATTGATTCTCTTCGGACCACTTGGCTTACCATTAAGAGTTCTATTGAACTTACTTGGTATTGCATTGATCATCATGCATATCATCAGCACAATTAACTTCTTCCTAATCAACCCATTGTTGATTCTCGGAGACATTAACATTGCTGTTATCACATTTATCTTTAATAAGATCCCAACATTCTTAATTCTATTAGGAATCAACGCTCTTATTAATGGAATTCTATGGCAATTACCAATCTTGCTACATGAATTCAACCTCATTCTTCTTACTATCGCTTTGATCTTCCTACCAACTATTGTCAGAAATATTGCAATTATTATTGCTGAATTAGTTGCCGGAGCACTTGGCTTAGTACTTGGAATTCCTGGTGTAATTCTTAACTGGTTACTCAATCTCTTACCAGCCATCACAGTGTTCTTCGAACTCTACTGGTTGTTTGAAATTGTAGCCAACGGAATCTTATTCGCACTCAACTTGATTTACCTTGCAATTGCTTGGGGTATCGTTGGAGCCATTAACTTGTTTGTAGCTACATGGTTCGCAATGTTCAACTCAATCGCTGGTTGGATCATCTTGAACTTAGTATTGAGATTCTTAGCTAATACATTGATTCTAATTAATGACTTCTTCTACTTCATTAACTCCGTATTAGGACTTGCATGGAGCTTACTAGCAGCATTATTAGTAATTAACTCATTATTATTAGCACCTATCCTTACAGTATTGAACTTCCTATTATTTAACCTATTGCTACCACTCCTTATGGGACTTCTAGCAGGATTCTTAATAGGTAACGGAATGTTCCTAATCATTGCAGCAATCGTTGCATTGCCAATAATTATTTTATTGGCTACATTCTTCCTATTGTTCTTACTCGATTGGTTAATTAACAATATTCCTAATACCTTGATCGTCGCATTCTTCTTCTTTATCAATACGATTATCTTGACATTAGCTAAGATCGTAGTAGATAAAGTAATTTCATATATCGCCGGTTTGGCATTATTAGCAACCGTATTATCAACACTTGGTTTGCTTGCCTTACTTGCCTTGGGTCTAAACTTGTTAGTATATGCATTACCATTTATCGTAATGTTCCACATGATTAGATTCATGTTCCCAGGTATTATGTTATTCGATCTATTACCATCAGTTTCATCATACTTATTCTTCTACTTGATTCCTTTATACTTCTTCAGTAGCTTATTGTTACCAGGATTAGGATTCTTACTTGCATTAGCATTGCCAGCAATTCTTAAATATGTATTGTTCGCTGTATTCCTTGCTATGCCAGCAACATTACCATTCGTAATTCTTGGTCAACTATTGATCGACTTAATCAGAATCTTGACATTATTACCAATTAATCTATTCCCTAACTTCTTATCACCATTAAGAATCTTTAGATATTTGATCTTCAATCCAATTGGTTTGGCTGTTAACTATTACAGACATCTACTAATCTTCACACTCATCCAAACATTGAGTATCTGGAACTGGATTGATCCAATTAGATTATTCGGTAGATTACTATTTACATTACAATTAGGATTTACATTATTTAACGTATTATTGCTACCTGAATATACATTCGTATTCCAGATCGCAAAACAAGCAATTCTTCAATTCGATATTATCGATAAGACAGTATTGTTGAGCCTATTGGGCGCTCCAATCTTCGCATTGATGATGATCCCAACGGCTATCGCTACAGCAATTGGTGCATTGATCTTCTTGCCAATCGGATTGCTATTCGGAAACATTCTTCAATTGCCTATCTTGATTCTTGTTGAATTGATCAACACACCAATCATGTTCTTAGCTTCAATCGGAATTATCTACAACTTGTTGCAGATATTCTCAAGATTTGCATCTCCATTCTTCTGGGGCTGGATCACAAAAGACTATGACATGATCGGATTAGGTACTTGGTTCTTTACTGTTGGTGGTATGTTCTGGGATGTTATCAAACATTCATTTACCGTCCACGTATTAGGACTCGCAGTTTCTAACTTAGTATTCTTCGGTGCACAATTATTACCATTATTAATTCCAAACACATACTTCAGAGTATTGTGGACAATTTGGAACGCAGGTGTAATTGCTAACCTAGCTCTATACCACGCAGTTCAATTATTATTATTTAGAGTATTAGTTGTTCCTGCACAAATCATCAGTGGTCTTGTTGGCTGGCTCAATGCAGTTATTTACGACGTCATCGAAATTGTTGATATCGCACTTGCATTGATCACATTGGCTGTCAGAATCATTGTGGTTGCAATTAGCTTAATTGGAATTCTTATTCCTGGATTGAGATTATCTCCATTAGTTACACTTCTAAATAGTGCAATTCTTCTTGGCGGTAACTTGATTGTTGCTCAAATTGCATTACTAGTATTAGAACCAAAGAACGCAATAGTTTGGTACTTGAACTGGTTCAACATTATCTTGTTGGCTAAGTCATTCGGACCAATTCTATTTACACCATTAGCATTGTATGCAGTATCAACATTCATCTTAGGATTCGGTACAATCAACAAATTATTGATCGCCGCACTTGCAATTGTCTTTGCATTTACAAATCCTTTGACATTCTTGATGCCTATAAACTTCATCATCTTCTTCTTTGAATTTATCATTGGTAGAGCAATTCTTAATCCACTCGTTCTTTCAATCATTATTCAATTATTCATGGATGCATCAGTTTACGCATATCAATTCTTACTATTATTTGTACCATTAGCTGGACCTATCTTAGCTGGTCTACTTGGCCTTAACGGTCACCTTATCGTATTTATTCAATTCTTATTGAACCTCGTTAAGTTCACAGTTATTGATTTATTCATCAAGGCTATCAACTTATTAGGATTCATTCCATCATTAATCAATACAGTATTGACAGTATTAGCTGGATTACCAACATTGTTCTACAGACCTTATGACTTGATTTCTGTTGTATTGTTTGTTGCAGCATTGTTGCCAATCTTATTACTAGATCCACTAGCAGCATCTGTTCCATTGCTTCTATTAGCTGGAACAATGCTTATCTTCCAATTATTATTAATTAATCAAATTCCTGTATATCTATTTATTAGATTGCTCGAAGGAACCTTCGTTTCATTGTCTCAATTAACACCACTTGCAGCTCTTGGCCTTGGTTTGTTATTAACAACTAACATTCCAGCAATCGAGTTTATCCTTGATGTTATTGACCATGTAATTGGATACTTGATCGGACTTGTTATTTATGTAGTTTACCTAGTTCTTAATAAATTCATCTTTGGATTTGTTGGACTAGTTGCTTCAGCATTCCCATTCGGTATTCCTTGGATTCCATTAATCGCTGCACAAACAACAGGTATTAATGCTTTAGGATTTACTCTTATTCCTATGATCGACTTCGCATTGCTTGGTATTCAAACAGTACGTATGTTGTTCTCATTAGCAATATCATCATTCCCAATCGTTAACTTGTTAGCATTCTATGACTTGCTAGTCGGATTTATTACATTGAATCCACTAAGTGCATTATTCTTACCAATTCACTTGGGTATCGTTCTTGTCAGAGTTATTTACCTATATGTATTAGGTGCATTGAACTCACTCAACTGGATCGTTGGTATGGTTCTTGCCGCAGTCGTTGAAGTTGCAGCATTCAAGATTTGGTACGGAATTATCTTGATCTTAATGATCATTGAAAACTTCCTTGGTATCTTTGCTTCACTACCAATCTTGTTCTTAACACCAGGTGGCTGGTATCAATTAGCATTCAAGTTATTAGCAGAACCATTGTTAACTTCAATGATGTTGCCACTTGTTTCACAAGGTAGCATCCTTGCACTTATCCACGAAATGTTCACATTCACTAACACCTTAAGATTGGGTGCTCCGGGTGGATTGATCTGGTGGGTACTTACCTTGATCGTCAACGTTATCGTTGGTGGTGTTGTAGGTGTTGTAGCTATCTTGCTTGATGCCATCATCTTCTTAGTAGACGCTGTCGTTAACTTGATTGGTTGGATCATTTACTTAGTTGTCAGAGTTCTTCCATTCTTAGTTCCAGCTGTTGTCGCTATTGGCATCGCTATTGGAATTATCGGTGCGGTATTCTTCATCGGAGTCTTAGTTCCACTTATTCTCCAATTGATCTTACCTGCAATATTCGCAACTATTCTTGGAACAATTGCTAATATTACAACAACAATTCTTACATTCTTAGGTAACTTGATTCTTGCAGCTCCATTCTACTTATTAGTAGACTTGATTCTTCCATTACTATTGTTAGGTAAACAAATTGGAATTCTATTATCTATTCCTCTTGAAATTCTTAACTTAGTATTGAGATTAACTCTTCTACCATTAGTATTTATCGCTGCAGCTATCGCTCAATTTAATTACTTGATTCTCAAACCATTGTTCAACTTAGCATTGAATTTACTCACAGCATTCCTTATCGGATTGTTAGGTCTATTGCCATTACTATTGAACACTGGATTAGGATTCTTACTACAATTACCATTAGATCTATTAGGATTCTTCAACTTAGTCGTATTGCCAATCCTATTACCACTTCTATTGATGGGCTTGAACTTAGGTGCACCATTACTAGCTGCTATTCTTGGATTGCCAATCTTCTTACTTGATACATTTAGAGTTCTAAGAGATATTAATCACTTGCTATTCAAGCTATTTGTACAATTTGTACTTGGCTTCCCAGGCTTATTAACAATTGGTTCAGACATTGTTCTTGGTCTATTGAATCTATTGAATGCTTTGATCAGAGCATTTGCACTCGCAAATCTTCTATTAACACCACTCAACATCTTCAATGATATTTTGAAGAACTTGTTATTACCTGTATTAGCAGCATTACCATTACTATTACTCAACTTCTTCTTGTTCAATCCACTCAACCCAATTAACTGGTTGTTGGCTCCATTGCTAGCAGGGGCATCACTATTGTTGACAAACTTCTTGTTGCCATTAGTTCTTGTACCTCTACAACAATTGTTGAACAAACTCTTGAGTATCATTCCTGCATTGATCACTGGATTAGTTGTTCCATTACTAAGAGGTCTTCTTGGTGGATTACCAGTTGATATTCTTGGCAAGTTAGCTGTTCTTGCAGCAATGCTCGGATTACCATTATTGAACTTAGCTTCATTGATCGGATTGCTTATCCCTGGACTAAGACTTCTAGCATTACCATTGTTGATTTTGACTCAATTAGCAGCATTACCAATGTTATTACTTGGTTTGCCACTACTTGGATTATTGAACCTTGATATTCTTAGAAATCTCCTTGGACAATTGATCTGGAGTGTATTGACATTCTTAGCAGTATATCCATTAGCATTACTACTTAATTCATTAATTTCTGGATTATTGTTACCATTGCTTCTTGGACTATTGTTCTTGCCAGTATTCTTGTTCAACTTATTCTTGAACAACATTGTTCTTCCATTATTAGCAACATTCTTGTTACCAGTAATCGTTGAACACTTACTAAGATTAGCTATGAACTTGATAGGTATTGCTAAGAGATTATTGAATCTCTTCAACGACTTATTAGGTCTTGGATTAACAGTTCTAACAATGCCAATCTGGTTCTTCTTACCACTATTGAACATTATTAGAAGAGTAGCATTCTGGTTGACACTTCTTGTTGGTGTTCCACTAGACATCCTTAGAAGATTACTTAAACTTCTATTCGATCTATTTATTGGAAACCCATTGAAGTTATTAGCATTATTCGCAATTCCTGCATTACTTGGTTTAGGTGCATTATTATTAGGCCTTCCATTAATCACAGCGCTATTACAATTATTGCTATTACCTCTATTAGCTAAACTATTGTTACCATTAGCAGCTATCTTATTATCATTACCAATTAAATTATTATTAGACTTATTAGCATTGCCACTTCTATGGCTTGCAAACAGACTATTAGCATTATTACCTGCATTAGCATTGGCATTGATCCTTCCACTTCTATTAAATGGATTGCTTGGATTACTTAAGTTACCACTTGATCTACTTGGATTGTTAGGTCTCCCATTATTACAAGCCTTAACATTATTCAACAAGATTTTGGCATTACTTAACCCATTGCTATGGCCACTATTGCCTCTACTATTCCCACTAAGCTGGATTTTGAGACTATTGACATTGGCTAAGGTATTCGATCTAATCAAGGATCTCCTTGGACCATTAGGTAAACTTCTTCTTGATAACTTGATCTTGTTAGCAATTCCATTGCTTAAACTATTGATCAACGGTCTTGAATTGTTCGCACTAATTAATCCTCTATTATGGCCATTACTATTCTTAGTATTGTTACCATTAGGATTAACACTTGGTCTTCTTGGATTCCCACTTGCATTGTTCAATGTTCTTAAAGATCTCTTTAACCTCATCGTTCCTGCATTGTTGACATTCTTGATTGCATCAACTGTATTCCACTTGATCAACGGTATTATCAACTTGTTCTTAATTCCATTAATTAGCGGATTACTCACATTACCATTAACATTAATTAACTTTATTGTATTAACTGCCTTGAGATTCCCATTACACGCTATGTTATTACCAGCATTATTGGGTCTCATCACAACTGCATTACTCGGTGGATTCGGTCCATTACTTGGATTATTGATTGCTATTCCAGTAGCACTTCTTGACGGATTAAGATTCTTAGCTGATGACATCATCCTCGGATTGTTGTTATTACCAGGATTAATTCCATTCAGAAACTTACTATTAGACTTGTTATTCTTTATTCCATTACTATTGAACTTGCTTTCACTATTCAACTTATTGAGAACACCATTGAAGTGGATCCTTGATTTGTTCAATCAAATAGCTCTTCCATTAGTAGTTATGGCATTGACATTCTTGGCATTGATTCCATTCTTCGGATTGATCTCATTGTTGAACCCATTCAAGTGGCTCAGAATGGCATTGCTCTCAGCTTTGACAACATTTAACGTACAATTGTTATCAACATTGTTCTTATTGCCATTGAAGCTTTTGAACAACAAGCTATTGAGCTTCTTACCAGCACTATTGAACGGATTGTTATTAGGATTCTTGAGAAATATCCTTGGTGGATTACCATTAGATATTCTTGGATTATTAGCATTACCATTGCTTAACCTTCTTGGATTACTTGGTGCATTAACACCTGGTCTAAGATTACTAGGCTTACCATTATTGCTTCTAACTCAACTATTAGGTTTGCCACTATTATTAGATACATTGAGAAACTTGATTGCACCTCTTCTATGGGGTAACTTGGCAGCATTATTAACATATCCATTGGCACGTTTGATCAATAACATCTTGTCATTGATTGGCTTACCACTACTTGGTTTGTTAGGTGCATTACCACTATTCCTATTGAAGTTATTCAATAGAGCATTCATCTTACGTCCATTGTTATTACTTTGCCTTCCATTGTTGGCACAATTATTAACAGGATTAGCATTACCATTGTTCAACTTGATCAGAAGACTATTGAGAAATGGTTTGAACTTGTTGATTAACGGAATCGCATTATTGACATTGCCATTGTGGCTTGGATTACCAGCTCTTAACTTATTGAGAGAAGCATTGATCTTACCAGCATTATTATTAACATTGCTCAGAGGATTGAGAAACTTACTCAGATTGTTATTAGGAACACCATTATTGTTATTAGGTCTTCCATTATTGGCTGGCTTAGCAACATTATTGCTTGGTCTTCCATTGATCACATTGCTTAACATGCTATTATCATTGCCATTATTATTGACATTCTTACTTCCATTGTTAGCAGCATTATCAGTATTGCCACTCAAATTGTTATTAGATGCACTATTATTACCACTAGTATTCTTAGGTAGTCACTTACTCGGATTGCCATTAGCAATCTTAGCAGGCTTGTTATTACCATTGATTCTAGCCGGTATCCTTAGAGCCTTGAAACTACCATTCGATCTTCTTAAACTTCTTGGATTAGGATTGTTCAACTTGTTGTTACCATTCATTCCAGGATTAGACTTATTGACACCATTACTATGGCCATTAGGATTACTCCTACAACCATTAGCATTGGCCGATGTATTGAGAGATCTTCTTGGTAACTTACCATTTGATCTATTGAATCTATTATTGATTCTTCCATTAGCTCAAATCTTGAGTACATTAGCTATGTTGATTCCAGGATTAGGATTATTATTAATTCCATTCTTGCTACCACTTAAACTATTCAATCGCTTTATCGCAATTCCATTAGCATTCCTTAGAACATTAGGTGATTTAGCTAAACTATTGTTGCTTGGCTTACCACTAGCATTGTTAGGCACATTGTTGGCCTTACCATTGATCAACTTGTTGAATGACTTGCTTGACTTGTTATTATTACCACTATTAAGTGGACTTCTAACATTGCCATTGTTCTTATTGAATCTAGGTTTGACTACATTATTAGTATTCCCAATTGCTAAGGGTGTATTACCATTCTTACTTGCAAATGGATTGTCTGCATTAGTTGCAAACTTCTTACCAGTATTAGCCGGATTGTTACTCAACCCAGTACTAGTATTGGCAAACGGAATCAGATTATTAAATGACTTGATTTCAACAATTGCTTCACAAATCTTATTAGGTCTTCTATTATTACCAGGCTTAATTCCATTCAGAAACTTAGTATTGAGATTGTTATTCTTTATCCCATTACTATTGAACTTAGTATCACTATTCAACTTATTGAGAACACCATTGAAGTGGATCCTCGACATCTTCAATCAATTAGCTCTTCCATTAGCAGCTATGGCATTGACATTTGCCATCTTGATTCCATTCTTCGGCTTGATCTCATTGTTGAACCCACTCAAGTGGCTCAACATGGCATTGCTTTCAGGATTAACAACATTCAATGTTCAATTATTATCAACATTGTTCTTGTTACCATTGAAACTATTGCTTAATAACTTATTGAGCTTCTTACCAGCACTATTGAACGGATTGTTATTAGGATTCTTGAGAAATATCCTTGGTGGATTGCCACTAGATATTCTTGGATTATTGGCATTGCCAATTCTTAACCTTCTTGGATTACTTGGTACATTAACACCAGGCCTAAGATTATTAGGATTGCCACTATTGCTTCTAACTCAATTACTTGGCTTACCACTATTGTTAGATACATTGAGAAACTTAATTGCTCCACTTCTATGGGGTAACTTGGCAGCATTGTTAACATTCCCATTAGCACGTTTGATCAATAACATCTTGTCATTGATTGGATTACCACTACTTGGCTTGTTGAATGCATTACCATTATTCTTATTGAAGTTATTCAATAGAGCATTTATCCTACGTCCATTGTTATTGTTCGGCTTACCATTGTTAGCTCAACTATTAACAGGACTAGCATTACCATTGTTCAACTTGATCAGAAGAGCTATCAAGCTTGGCTTGAACTTGTTGAAGAATGCTATCGCATTATTGACATTGCCATTATGGCTTGGACTTCCAGCTATCAACTTGTTGAGAGAAGCCTTGATCTTACCAGTATTGTTATTAACATTACTCAGAGGTTTGAGAAACTTATTCAACTTGTTCTTAGGAACACCAGCATTGTTATTAGGTCTTCCATTATTGAACGGCTTAGCAACATTGTTGTTAGGACTTCCATTAGTCACATTGCTCAACATGTTATTATCATTGCCACTATTGTTGACATTGTTATTACCATTGTTAGCAGCATTACCAATCTTGCCAATTAAGATATTACTTGATCTATTATTATTACCACTTGTTCTATTAGGTAATAAGCTACTAGGATTACCTATGGCAATCTTGGCCGGTCTATTATTACCATTGTTACTAGCTGGATTACTTAGAGCATTGAAGCTACCACTTGATCTTCTTAAACTTGCTGGCTTGGTATTATTCAATTTATTATTACCATTCCTACCATTATTGAATGCCTTAACACCATTACTATGGCCATTAGGATTACTCCTACAACCATTAGCATTGGCAGACGTTCTAAGAGATCTTCTTGGAAACTTACCATTTGATCTATTGAATCTATTATTGATTCTTCCACTAGCACAAATCTTGAGTACTTTGGCTATGTTGATTCCAGGATTAGGATTATTATTAATTCCACTCTTGTTACCACTCAAATTATTCAACAGATTCATTGCAATCCCATTAGCATTCATCAGAACATTGAATGATTTGGCTAAACTATTGTTGTTGGCCTTACCACTAGCATTATTAGGTACATTATTGGCATTGCCATTGATCAACCTATTAAATGATGTATTGAGCTTATTGTTACTTCCACTATTAAGCGGATTGTTAACATTGCCATTGTTCTTATTGAACCTCGGATTGTTGACATTGCTTGTATTCCCAATTGCCAAGGGTGTATTACCATTCTTGATTGCAAACGGACTTACAGCATTGCTCGTTAACTTCTTACCAGTAGTAATCTCATTGCTATTGAACCCAATCATCGTATTGGCAAACGGAATCAGATTACTCAATGATCTTTTGAAGACAATCAACAGATTTATCCTATTAGGACTTCTTGCATTACCTGGATTAATTCCTGGACTTGATCTCCTCATAGATGGTCTATTCCTTATCCCAGCATTGCTCAATGGATTATCATTATTGAACCTATTGAACTTGCCACTAAGATTCTTGAATAACTTCTTGAAGAACAACATCCTTCCATTGTTATTAGCATTAGGTTTGAACTTATTGTTATTACCAATCTTTGGACCACTTCAATTCCTTAACCCAATCAACTGGTTGTTAGTTCCAGCATTGGCATTATTAAGAACATTCAATACTAAGTTGTTAGCTAAATTGATCTTAGTACCTGGATTGATCTTGTTACACTTGTTAACAAGCTTGATCCCAGCAACATTAGCCGCAATTCTTGTACCATTATTAAGAAGTCTTCTAGGCGGATTACCACTAGATATCCTCGGATTACTTGGTCTTCCATTACTTAACCTAGCTGCTCTTATCGGATCATTTATCCCAGGTATCAGATTATTGGCATTACCACTATTGTTATTAACACAATTACTTGGCTTACCACTATTACTTGATACTTTGAGAAACTTGATTGCTCCACTTCTATGGGGTGCATTAGCAGGATTGTTAACATACCCAGTTGCTAACCTTGTAAGAGATCTAATCGGATTACTTGGTTTACCAATTGTTGGATTGCTTTCAACATTGCCTATCTTCCTATTCAAGTTGGTACGTAACGTATTGCTCGGAAATGTCTTGCACTTACTATTACCATTACTAGCACAAGGTTTGACATTCTTAGGATTATTACCACTTAACTTACTAAGAGCCGGATTGAGATTCTTGAGAAACGTAATTCCATTGGTACTTGCTCTATTGACAATGCCACTATGGTTCAACTTACCATTACTCAACATCTTGAGAAGAGTTGCCTTCTGGGCATTGCTTGGACTAGAGTTATTAACTCTACCATTCAAGCTATTGAATAACTTGCTTAGAAACTTTGTGGGCTTGCCATTATTATTGTTAGGTCTTCCATTGTTAGCAGGATTACTCAACTTCTTAGTAACATTACCATTAGTAACATTGGCTACTAAGTTGATCAGCTTGCCACTTGCATTAACATTGTTATTGCCATTGTTGGCATTGCTTGGCAACTTACCAGTCAAGTTATTAACTGACTTACTATTATTACCATTGATGTTCTTAGGTAACGCATTATTAGCCTTACCATTAGCATTGATCTTAGGAAACTTAATACCATTAGTATTAGGTGCCCTAAATGGATTAATTAAATTGCCATTTGACTTACTTGGATTGTTAGGACTTCCATTGTTGTTAGCCTTAGCACCATTAGCTAAGTTATTCGCATTACTTAACCCATTGCTATGGCCATTACTACCATTGCTAAACATCGGAACAAGAATCTTGAGAATGTTACTTCCATTCAAACTTGGAGACGTATTGAAAGATATTCTTGGACCATTAGCTAACTTGCCAATTGATCTACTCAACGCTTTGGTAATCCCAGGACTTGGAT
This sequence comes from Companilactobacillus mishanensis, assembly GCF_003946505.1. Lineage (GTDB taxonomy): Bacteria > Bacillota > Bacilli > Lactobacillales > Lactobacillaceae > Companilactobacillus > Companilactobacillus mishanensis. Next base: position 50,938 of record NZ_RHON01000004.1, read on the forward strand.
TATTAACATTATTGAATATGTTGAACCCATTATTCTGGCCATTACTTCCAGTATTATTACCATTAACATTGACTCTTGGTTTGGTAGGAACACCTATCGCATTGTTCAACGTTCTTAAGGACCTTGCTAAATTAGCACTTCCTGTATTGATTGCATTGTTATTATTCCCAATCATTCATACAGGAATGAATATCCTAGGATCATTGGCCTTACCATTGATCTCCGGATTGCTTACATTACCATTGTTCTTATTGAACTTAGGTCTCTTGACTAATCTCGCACTTCCAATAGTTAAAGGATTGTTACCATTCTTGATCAATAACGGAATCTTGTTAGCCGTAGCAGGATTACCAGTATTGCTCTTGGCACCAATCGCTCTATTGAGAAACTTGATTAAAGGCTTGAGATTGTTAGGCGACATCCTAGCTACATTATTGGCATTGCCTGGTGTACTTAAAGACATATTTGACTTAGTAATCCTCCCTCTAAAGATGCTTATCAAACCACTATTAGTACTCGGCTTACCATTATTAGCTAACGGATTGACATTCTTAGCATTGACACCATTGATGTTATTGAATAACTTGATTCCTCATTTACTAGCATTACCATTACTTGGATTGATCACATTAGGTAACGCCTTACTTCCTATCTTGATACCTCAATTGTTGTTGAACTTATTGGTTCGTCCATTATTAACACTCAATAACATGTTCTTGAACAAAGTATTGTTACCATTGCTATTCAAGTTGGCAATCGGAATTCCATTAATTGGAATTATCGGAGTTCCTCTATTATTAGGTGGACTCGCATTACCAATCTTCTTGCTTGGACTATTAAGTCAATTGTTCAATATTGGATTACAACTATTGAGCATTGCAAACATCCTTGTAGGTACAGCATTGATCCTTGGTGGATTGATTGCCTTACCATTCGCATTGATGGGTGCCATCGGCGGAAGATCAGCACGTTCAGTAGTACCAGGCATCAACGTTGAGACTCCAGAACCTCAACCAGTTGCCAAAGCAATCCCTTCAGTAGGATTCTGGGTACACAATGATCCCCTTGTATTAGGTCAATCATTGGTTGAAGGTGCAAGTGAATTCTCAGGTTTCAATCCATTATCAGCTAGCGCAGATCCTCAATACTTTAACGGTATGGATCCTGCAGCAAGTGCTACACAATCAGCTAACGGAGTTGACTCAGCCAACAGCATGGAAAATGCTGTTGAAGGAGCAAACGCATCAGATGTTGACCCATCTGATCCCGCTGATCCAAAAGCTGACCCAAGTGAAAACACTAATGCTTCAGGCGTTAGCGATCCTAAATTACCTCAAACAGGTAATAAAGGCAATAACTGGCTATATGCCGGATGGACAATTTTGTTAGGTATGATCTTACCAATGATCTTAAAGATCAAGAAACGTCGTAAGAATCATAAAGCAGGATTGAAGTTAGCCTAAAAATAAAAATAACCACTCTTAATTGAGTGGTTATTTTTTTTGCTCTAATTTTCTTTCATATAATAGGAAGTTTCTGTATTTATTAGATTAGGAAAGGGGAGTGAGATCCGTGTCTCACAAAGGATTTCAAGGATATCGATCCAGGCGATTATTGACACATCGAAGATAATTGGTAATAAAATCCAATCAATAATGATGTCAAAATTTTTGTTACAAAAACTTAATATTTGGTCCAAATATATGTTTATATACTCTGAAAATATTATGAACTATAGATGAAAGCGTGATATGAAAGGCTTTTTAAGCTTGAGAATTGTGAAAAATACAGGAAAATAGACTCGAAAAACATACCTATAATATTTTAAATATGATTTTTTTTAACATCAATTTAGTAAAAAAATGATAGCGTGATATAATCATATTGAATTGGGAGGTGATGGCATTGGATAGTTTTACTGATTTATTTCTGTCAAAATCAGAGGTAGAAAAGATTCAGTTATTCAATAAAATTAAATTAATTAGAACTAACCAGCTTGCAAGTGCCGATTTAATAGGTACTTATCGCAATCGCAATATCGAAGTCAAAGATATTAACTTGCGTAAAGCTGCATATCAAATGAACAAAAGTTACGGCAGCGTGTATAACACGTTTTTGGGAATACAAGATGATTTTAAAGAAATTTTGGGAAAAAATGACTATAAAATCGAAGAAATGTTCGCGATTTCGCGCGATGAGTACCACGCATTCTTAACTACTAGATCAGATGGTTATCGTTTTTTGGATGCAATTGTGAAAGGGTCTGAAGATTCATTCAGAAAATTTTATACTGACTTAAACAGTAGTAAGGCAACTGTTTTACGTCACTTAAAACCTGTACGTGGTTACTTGAAGCGTTTTGGGGTCAGAATCGCTTATGAACCAATGCGTTTTGTTGGTAATGAAGAAGCAATTAGAATAGCAATTGCGGCATTGTACTGGAATGCTACAAGAGGTTATGTATGGCCATTCGAGTTGTTCTCAAGAACGACAGCTTTCAAAGTTGTTGATGTAGCACTTGAGAAGTATCGTTTGGAACCAATCAATAACATCACGAAACTGTTTTACGCTTATATTGTTATGGCACATTCTTACCGTATTCTGGGCGGCAACCATATGCAAAACATTGAAGCACTCAGCGTTATCAATTATCCATTCCCTAATATTTTCGAAGGTGCTAGTTACCTGATGGAAGATAATAAGAATGATACTGATGATGTTAGAAATTTGAAGCACGCTATCAAGGAAGAGGTAAGTTACGAGGAGCAAATGTTCCAATCAGCTGACTTCTATATTCTATTGATGTGTGTTCCTACTACTTTTGAGGTTTCAGAAGAGTATCTTCAAACAGTTTCAAGACAATTAGTAAAATATAATCCATTGTTTGCTAACTTTATCGATGACTTCTTGGACTTGATTCCATATGACATCGAACAAACAGTTTCAGACTTTGCATTATCACATAAAGAATTCATGCGTTATAAGTATAATTTAACGACATGTATCATTGGTGTATTGGCACTTGATCAAAACTATATTGAAATTCTCAACTTGTTCTCCGGTTTCGGAGATGCAATGAGTACATTGACTGATGAGAATCTTCAAAGTAAAGTCGGATCAACTGTTCAACACTTGATGCGTCGTGATAAATATCGTTCATTGAAGGGTAAATCAAAACTTATTTCTGATGCCCTATACGCTATTGCATATCGTTTCTTCTCACTTTACAACCATAAGATCCAAGTTCGTGTATATCTCGAACTCGAATCATTCTTCTTGGTTTACTCAGATTTGGCAATCACTCTGGAAGCATTGCCTTATGTAAGTATCGTAAGTGATTCTAGGGATGCCGACATTATTGTTACGGCTAACAGTTCGGACCTTCCTAAGGATGAAACAAAAGACGACGTATGTGTATATCGTTGGATGTATAACGGTGTCGACGGACAAATGGGTGGATTGCTCAACTTGATCTACAAGATTTGGACCGACGAAAAAGTTGCTGGAAAAACTACTCTGTAGTTGCAAGTTAATACGAAATAGATTAGTATTACTGTATGCGATGAGTCGAGAGTCGTCGTTTTATGACGACACTTGAGGTAGGATATCAAGCAACACTCACCGGATATATTGTGAGCGATATCTTCAGCAAGTTGTGTGAACCTTCTTAGCTGATTGCTCTTATAGAGTACTACCTAAAAAACCATGGTGATTGTGCCATGGTTTTTTTCATTGGAAAAATTGCAACAGAGGGGTGAAAAAATGCGCAGACAAAAGATGTGGTTGTTGATCCTCAACATTACATTTAACATGGTCATGGGATTTATACTACCGGTCAACATGGTCTTCATTAACAAAAATCTCCATGAACCTTTAACTACCGCCGGATTTGCCTTAATGGTCTATTCGTTATTTATGATGATCGGTAATGCTCTTGGGGGAGTATTATTCGATAAAACATCGAGAAGGTGGACGTTACAATCTGGGTATTTTATCGCCGTCTTGACCTTGATAGGGATGTCATTCCATCATGTTTGGCCAAGTTATATCTTTATGTTAGTCATGCTAGGATTTGGAATGGGAATCTCCTACACAGCTATTAACGCTTATACAGCCTATATAGCAGAACAGTCAGTCGGAGACAGCCGAATATTTTTCAATAATATGTATTTGGCTGCTAACGTTGGTATCGCCATCGGTTCGACGGCAGTTTCTTTCATATTCAACGCCAGCATCTTCCTAACATTCTTCATTCCTGTGTTGATGTTCGTCTCGTGTATTATCATTGTTTTCTTCAAAGCAGACTTGTTCGATGAGACAAATGAGCAAGCTAACGAAATCCATGATCACTATAACGACGACCAACCAGCCGATCCTAAAATTGAAATTGGTGACCGCCGTTTCAGACTAAACTTAATTATTTTAAGTGGAGCCATTTTTATGATGTGGATGGGTTACACTCAGTGGGACAGTAATATGTCCGTTTATATGCTGAGCCGTGGCATGACAATGAAACAATTTGGATTAATATTTACTATCAATGCGACATCATTGCTGATCATTCAACCAATTATGAATCGTGTGATGTCAAAATTATTTAAACTATTAAAGAATCAAATTATGATCGGTATTACCATCATGGGACTATCATTCCTATTGTTACCAAATGCAAAAAGTTACCTTACCTTCGTAACGTCGATGTTGATATTAACAGTTGGTGAAGCAATGGTATTTCCAACGATACCAGCACTTTTGAACAAAATGTCGACTAATAAGAATCGTGGTTCGTTACAGAGCTTGTACAGCATCTTCGGTTCGCTCGGACGTGCCGTTGGACCATATGTAGGGAGCTTACTAGCTACTTGGTTAACATTCGGACATTTATTTTACGGAATTACCGTGATGATGATCATCATTGCGGTATCATTGCAAAGTGTCAAAGAATTGAATAAGTGAGGTAGCCTATGACAGCAACTATAATTATTGTTATCGTCTTACTGATAATTGTTCTTATCCTGAATGGCCTGTTTCTGTATCTCGAAAAAAGAGGCAACAACGCTCTAGGTGGGGATGCTCCTCATGTAGACCGTGATCCAGGATTGGATGAAGCCACTGCTAAATATTTAGAATTACCTAAGAGTCAGTGGACAATTACCTCGAATAGGAATAAATTAAATGGGTGGTTTGTGAAAGCAAAAAACCAATCAGATACGACTGTAATTTTGGTTCACGGCTTCGCTGTGGATCACGATTCACTAAATATCCATGCTCAAATGTTCCATAACTTGGGATATAACGTCTTGCAGATTGATAATCAAGCAGCAGGAGCCAGTGAAGGTAAATACATGGGCTTCGGTTATCTTGAGAGCATCGATTTGAAGGCTTGGACAGAGGAAATAGTTCGTCGAATGCCAGATGAAAAGATCGTCTTATTCGGCGCCTCAATGGGTGCTGCGACAGTAATGTTGACCTCTGGGATGACGTTGCCTAAGAATGTCAAAGCAGTTATTGAGGAATCTGGTTACACTAGTACTGAAGATATTTTGAGCTTTCACTTGAAAGATCGATACAAGATTTCTGGACGCTTATTGTTGAAGGGAATCTCAGTCGTATCAAAAATACGTGCTGGATACTATTTTGGACAGGCAGATTGCCGAAAGGCGCTTGCTAACAATCATCTGCCAATGCTGTTCATGCACGGTAAACAGGACTACGCAGTGCCTTATTTCATGAGGGATGAATTGATGGCAGTAGGAGACTTTCCGAAGGTCGGATACTCATCTGATAAAGGTGTTCATATCCGTAGTTACTACACCGATTCTGCACGTTATCAAGCGACTGTATCTGATTTTCTAAATAAGTACCTGTAGGGAGTTAATATGAAAATAACAACAACTGATTTTATGGCCTTGATCGCAGACGGTAAATTCAATCAAACAAGTTTAGACATTAGTAAAGATGACCTTTTGCAAGAAGACCCATGGTCGATCAATAAAGCAAAAGACCAAATTGAAGCTGATTTGAATCTTGGAAAATTATCACAAGTAATGATCCATGTGGTAGATGCTGAATTTGAAATCAATTTCTATTTAGAATCTGACATCATCAATCTACCATTCGATGATTACAAGAAAGTTATCCACTTCTTTGAAGATGGACAAGAGACTGATACTAAAGTGTATCTCTCAACAAGATGTGATTATTTGAATGCGTCCAAATTCCATATCGACCATATTTCAGATGACGAAGTAACGGAAGCTCAAGCTAAGAATGCAATGGCAATAATGCGCCAAAACTACGAGCAATCCGTAGAAAACTTTGCTAAAAAAGACGAGACTGAGGAAAAAGAGGCCAAATAGATGAGTTCTGCAATGCTGTTGTACATCATAATTGGACTAGCTGCAGGATGTCTTGGTGCCGTGCTCGGAATCGGTGGGGGAATGATCATCACTCCGATTTTGACGGTCATGATGGGATTAGATATCAAGTATGCTATCGGAGCAAGTATCATTTCGGTTATCGCCACCAGTTCAGGTTCGACGATCGCCTACTTGAAAGATGACATGCTCAATCTGCGTGTGGCAATGTTCTTGGAAATCGCCACGACTGTCGGAGCCATCATGGGAGCACTGCTCGTTGGGGCATTCTCCAGTACCTTTCTATACGTCTTATTCGGCTTCTTCCTGCTTTATTCAACATACAACATGATTCGTAAGTTGATGAGTAAAAAGGGTGAGGCAGTCTATACAGAGCAGAATTCGACCGTCCAGAAACTTAAGTTGGCCGATTCATATTATGACAAAGCAGAACAGAAACAAGTCGATTACTCTTTGAAAAATATTCCTGGAGGATTCATTATGATGTGGGCCGCTGGATTAGCCAGTGGACTGCTAGGAATCGGTAGTGGAGCCTTTAAAGTCATCGCTATGGACACAATTATGAAGATGCCACTCAAACCATCAAGTGCCACAAGTAACTTGATGATGGGAGTCACAGCCGCAGCTAGTGCGACCGTGTATTTCTTCAATGGATCGATCAAACCCGATATCGCCGGACCATTGGCAATTGGAGTTTTAGTTGGAGCCACGATCGGTGCCAGGTTGATGCAAGTCTTGAAGCCAAAAGTGATCAGAATGATCTTCGTACCAATTATTTTCTATATGGGATTGCAAATGGTCCTTAAAGGATTCGGGGTGATCGCATAATGGAAAAAAAGGAAATGCGAGAAGTCGAATTAGTAATCGGAAAGATATTGCGGATTGGAGTCATCGTTTCAGCAATCGTAATAGTTTTAGGAATATTGCTGTTTTTCATCAATGGTGGAAGTGGATATGCTGACGGCGAATGGCCACGCAGATTCGGAGTAATGTTCCAAGGAGTATTCCAATTGAAATCGTATGCTGTGATCATGTTAGGAATCTTCTTATTGATCCTGACGCCAGTGTTGAGAGTCGTCGTATCGATTTATGCGTTCGCCAAAGAACACGATAAATTGTACGTTTACATTACGACCGCCGTTTTGATTATTTTGGTGTTTGCTATGGTATTTGGATATAATGGATAAAACAAAATCCACGAGCCTGTTAGGTTTGTGGATTTTTTGATCTCATCGAAATTTTATTATTTGCTAGCTGTCATAGCATTATCTAAAGCGAGTGGTGCATACATGCGGATAAGGCTAAGTGAATCGTAATCAGTAATGTTTTTAACGTTTTTACCCATTACAGTTTGTTGAACGGAGTTATCGTTCCAGTTTATATCAGTATCAGTAAAGCCAAGTGCATGTCCAGTTTCGTGTTCATATAGTTCAAGACTGGCAGTCGAAGTTGTTAACTGTTTGTGATTTACTTGAATTACCGCAGATGTGAATACATCATTACCTTCATGCCAAGTTACTCCACCAGGTGTGTTTGTTTGATCATCAAAGTCATACATCATATAAGCATCTTTTGGTGTGTCTACTTGATAGAAATTGAAAACGCCAGGTGCTGCATCGTTCCAATCGGAAATTGCTTGTTTGATGATACCTTGTTGTTTAGCAGGAATTCGGGAATCAATCCAATATGGCACATCTTGAGATGGTGTGATTCCAGAGAATCTATTTACATAGTGCATTTGACCATTCTTGTCTGTTTGTGGAACTTGCACTAATGGTCGGCCCTTAAAATAGTCAGCTCTCTTATTAATAGCATCCTTATCTAATGTGTCATAGAATTTCGACTGTGGAAATAAGTTATCTGTTGATGCGTATACTGAATTGCTTAGAGCAGGTAAGGCAACTGGAACTGCCATAACTGCGACAGCGAGTGCAGTTAAAAATTTCTTGTATAGCTTCATAGTTCTATCCTCCATAATTTTAAATTTTACGAGGTAATTGATTTATCTCGTATTTAATTTACAACTTCATCTTACGTGGAATAAGGAGGAATCCAAGAATCAAAGCTGGTACATCAGCGTTATAACGATGAGAAATTAAAATTGTAATGCTTCAATTCAGAGAGTATTGTTGTGTAGCATGGCAATTGTATTTAATTTTACATATGGCTCAGTGCAAAGTTAGCATGATGGGAATGAGTGTTAAGTATGACAAAAGAAATCGAAACTAAAGAGTTGAAACAGAGCATTAAGGAGTTCTATGCCAATGCTTTTTCATTTAGCAGTCCCAATAATTCAGAGTATACGAGAATAGACACTCCATTTTATGATCGTCATAAAAACCAAGTAATCTTATATACAAAAAGAGTAGGGGACTCATATATTTTGACCGATGGGGGATACGTATTGGATGATATAGAATCTAATGATTTTTATTTAAAGGAAACAAAAAATCGTCAGTTATTGGAATCTCAACTAAATATATATTCCATTTCAGTAAACTTTGAGAACAATGAACTATATATAAAATCAAGAAACCTGGATGATTTAGGAATGAAGCTAAATCTGTTACTTCAAGCAGTACTGTTTGTAAACTGTATGCATTTGAACAGATAAAATAAAATCCACGAGCCTGATAGGTTCGTGGATTTTTTGATCTCATCGAAATATAAGTATTATGCTTGATCCTTTTCAATAGCACCTGTCTCTAGGTTAACTAATGTATGATCCATGGCGTTTCCACCGTCGTAAGTCTTGTTGTAGAAGACTGCATAGTTACCAGATAGTTGTTTTGATCCTTCAGCATGAGTCTCATCCGAAGAACCACTGTGTACAGTTGGGTTCTCTACGATTTGACCATCATATCCATTCTTAACAGTATCAAAGTTTCCATCGTTAGTTTTTGAATATGGAAGATCAAGTTTCTGTCTCATTTGATCAATCGTATATTTACTCTTATATGTTTTTCCATCTTTGCTTGTAATTGTGTACTTAAGATCGTCTGAACCTTTGTTTGATGAAGATTTTGTATCAGACGAAGTGTCGCTTGAAGGCGATTTTTGAGCTGATAGTAAGGCAGCTTTTGAGTCGTAATGCTTGTACCAATCTATGGTATAAGTGCCATCATCTTTAAGCACCTTAGTTTTGTCAAAGGAACTAGCAGAATTATCGCTCATTCCTTGAGCCTGTGCTTGATCACTCATTATGTAAGTACCAATATAACTGACACCATTTTTAACTTTTGTGGAAATTTTTACGTAGAAAGTAGGGCGACTGGAATCATAATGATTATCGATACCCTTCAACACGTAATCAGTATCAGAAACTTGCTTGTATTGAACAGAGTCAAGGACTGTTGCATCACCTACTCCAAAAGAAACAGATTTGTCTAAGAAATACATTGGTGCCAAAGTTTTCTCACCATAGGCGTTGGTCATTCGACCATAGTAACCCTTGTACTTAGCTGGAACACCATCAGTCCATTTGTTTGGATATGTAGCTTTTCCATTGTCGTTAGAAGAACTCTGCTGTGAAGTAGTGTTACTTTTTTCTGGTACAGAAGGAGTTGATGAGCTGGAACATCCAGCTAGAATCAATCCTAGTAAAAATAGTGGCAGTAGTAATAGTACGTGATTTATTTTTGTGTTCTTCATAATTTAAATTATTCCCCTTTAAAATGAAGCCATCGGATCTTCATTGTAACGTTCGCCATTTTCAATATTTATCAAAACGTAAGTATCATTCAGTGCACCATCGGTTGCGCGAGTACCAAAGTAGACATAAGTTCCCTGCAGTCTGAGTGAACCAGAAGCATACGATTCATCTTTTGATCCGTCGTGAACTAGTGGGTTAACTTGAATATTACCCTCTTACTTGTTGGCAATCATGTGTTCCCCGTCATTGTCGTATTCTCTGTAAGGTAAGTCATACTTCTTTCTCATTTGATCAATTGTGTAGATACTCTTATATTTCTTACCATCTTTATCAGTGAGAGTGTATTTTAATGGTTTTGTACCGCTGTTTGATGATGAAGATGATTTAGTTTTAACACCTTTTGCATAGTCATCTGCAGCAGCATCTAAAGCTTTCTTTGATTTGTATTTGCTGTACCAACCAACATTATTCTTTTTACTTAAGTTCGCAGACTTGGCTTTTGCTAGCGGATCTTTATCAGTACTATTTGAAAATAAGGAAGAAATCCCTGCTTGTGTTACACCATTTTTAACAGTAAATCTGATTTTGATGTAGCAAACTGGATGCTCTGCATCGTAATGATTATCGATACCTCTAATTACAAATTCATTAGGCGCAACTTGCATGTACTTGGGCGAATCCATAATCATTGTATCTCCAAGGCCAAAAGATACAGATTTATTCTGAATAGTTAATTTGTCCATAGCTTTGTCTTCGCCATATGCAGAGTGTCTACCGTAGTAACCTCTGTATTTGGCAGGCACACCATTTGTCCATGAGCTTGAATATGTTGCTGCACTATTAGTGTTAGAAGTGTGTTTTGCTCCAAAACCGAAGAAACCACCTGACTTCTTATTAGAAGTACTCTTCGTTTTGTTACCAGAATTGTCATTTTCGTTGGAGTTGCCAGAACCTGATTTTGTTGATGAGATTTGGTTTTTCTCAGGTACTGATGGAGTTGATGAATTTGAACAACCTACTAGAACAGATCCTAATAGTGTGAATGATAAAACTAATATAGAATGCTTTACTTTGGAAAGCTTCATAAATATAATCCCCTTTTTGTTGATTGACTATAGTTAAATCTTACTTCTGATATGTGTTGGAACAAGAATCAAAACTGGTACATTTTAGTTTTTGGCGTTATAACGATTGATTTTATAATTTTAAAAATCATGAATCAATCGTCAAGCATGGTTGAATCAAATACATACTTAGATACCATAGATTCAGCAATGTTGCATCAGCTATGATTTTTACAAGAATGAACGTGTGGACAAAGAATAGTCAGTCTAGCCTCGTTATCAGGATAGACTGACTTAAGTAAGAATTAATTTAATTTAAAATTCATGAGTATAAATGGTGATTACTCTAAGACATGAGGATAATATTTTGCGGTTTCAATTTCGTGTAATTCAGTGGAAGCTTTATCATCTTTGGGTAACCCATTTTGTTTGTAATACATGGCACTGTTTGGATCATCATCTATGTGATAATTAAATGTACTACGATCATACGTTTTATAGAAATCTCCTTGACCATAAATTGTGTGAGTCGATGGTTGATAGAATTGACCCGGAGCAACACGGTAAAGGCTATTGGGATTATATTCAAATGTCCCATTGTAGTCCGGACCGTAAAGTGGACTCCCGTTGTTATCAGATATTTTTCCTTCTTCACCAGTGGAATTGTCTTTATATTCGTAATGGGTTACATCTGATTCTTGTTTAGTTTGTAGAGCAGTATAAGCAGTTCCCGAATCGTGATCTTTTAATTCTCCTGACTGGGTTTTTTCGATTGCAATTTTTCTTGCACCATTGTTTGATTTATTGGGTGTAACACTGATGTTTCCTGAGTTGCTCTTACTTATCTTGCCATCAAAAAATTTGTGTTCAGGGTAAATATTGCCATTTGCTTGTTTTCTAAACTCATAAACTCCCTTTGTGCCGAAAGGATGAATAGCAAGTATTCGATCTGGGTTTTGTTTATCCTGTAAGAAAATATTGTCGTTTGATTTAGTTTTTTTCCTATTTGAATTTGTTTTGATTGAAGCATCTGCTTTATCGTTATGCTTATTAATGTTATTCTCAGTTGTTTTAATATTTGTATCTGAATAACTATTGTATGCCGAATAGATAATTCCGAAAATCACAGCTGACACAATTATTGCAATGGAAATTATCAGTTTAAAATGTTTTTTCATAAAAGGAAATTCCTCCATATTCTTATTTGTATGGTTAAAGCTTACTTCAGACAGCACGTGATTCAAGAAACAATGCTGGTACATTTTTAGTTTATCCGTTATAACGATAGATTTTATGTTTATTATTTTTACGCATGTGTATATAATAATCATATTAATACAAATAAACTTATATTTTATTATTTTATTGAGTAATAAATAAACATAGGGGATGTTAACACATGAAAAGATTTTCAAAGTTATTTCTATTATCACTTGTTGCTGGTGTAACTGTCTTTGTCTCAGCCGCTGGAACGATTAATGCAGCAAGTACGGATTCTCCAAAACAACAAACTCTTATTCAATGGAACATTAGTAGAATATCAGCTATTGATCCTGGTGGATATACTTATTATATTGAGAGTAGTAATACCAAATTAATTAATGACTTTAAGAGTGCGGCACAAATGGTAAATGATGAGCAGGGGTCAAAACCTAATAATAAATATAAGCTGATGGTAGTAAGCAACAAGGCTGATGCCAAGTTCGTTGTTAAGGATAATCAAATTATTGATTCAAATGAGTTGTATGATGAAATTGATTATCTTAATGGTGATGGTTGGATCGATGGCGGCGAAATTCTGGTTACAAATAAAGCTGTTCAGCAAGATGATGCTCAAATTATCAAGGACCTATATCATGAAATAAATCATTCAATGGGACTGGGTGATAATAAGTAATCGCACATTGTCCCATTAAATGTTTAAACAGAAAGAAATCTCAATTTAAAGTTATTACAAGCAAACATTTGGTTATATCTATATTTACCTTTTGTAAATTTAGAATTACAGACCATGTGTTTGTTTTTTATTGGGCTGATTTAAATGGTTTAAAAAAAATATTCTGTTAAAATAATTCCCCCAAAATAAGGACTTTCAAAATGATCAACAAATTGAAAAATCACAAATTTATATTATTATTGCTTTCTATAATTAATATTATATCGTTATTTTACTTAAAATTAATTATAATTAATAGCGCAAACGGGATATATTACTATCCGTTCTTTAAAACGATGAGTTTTATGGAATATATAAGTCTATCCGGGGTCAATTTATTTGAGTTTGTTTTGTTAGTTTCAGTGCCGATTTCATATATTTTCTTGATACTCAGTCGATTTTCTAAAGACGACTATCTCATTTTTTTAGTTCTCGGTGTTTTAGAAATTTTGGCCGTGCTGTTTCTTATATTAAACATGATCACATTCCAGTTGGTTCATCGGGATGTAACAGCGTTGATTGGACCTAGCATATACATTGCCTTACTTCACGGAATCGGTGGAGTGCTGTATGGCTGGAGTGAAAATCGTAAAAGTACTACCGAAGTTGAAACTAACCAAGCAAAATTTGAGGGAATGGAAGATATGAAACCAATTGGGGATATTCTTAGAGAAAAACGTGAGGCTGGTAATTTAACTCAGCAAGAATTGGCTGATAAAATTCCGGTTTCCAGACAGACTGTTCATAGATGGGAAGCGGGTAAATCGCATCCTGATATGGAATACATGATCAAAGTTGCTGAAATTCTGGATTTCCCAGTTGTTGAATTTTGGGGAAATGATAGTGAACAGGTCAACAACGAAATTGGAAATGTTGTTAAGAAGAGAAATCGATATCGTCAGTCTTTGTATTTCCTATTAACGTTAATACTGGTCAGTTTCACGGTTACTGCTGTGGCGTTTTTAGGTAAAAATGTAAATTCTCCATATATTGACATGGTCAATCCATTCTTAAAAGAAAGAACCGGTTATGCTTTGGTAACACAAGCTGGACAGCACAAGGCTATCGTTGTCGATAGCGAGGATGGGGACGGAAACATTGTTACATTGAACGGATACAGTAATAAACAGGAATTTGTCCGCGTGGTTCATAAAGGATCGTATGTAAAAACTGAAGTCAGAAAAGTACCTCGAAACAAAATTCCATCGAGGATAATATACAATCTGTTCTATGCAAGTCACTTCTCTAACCTGAATGAAGGGTTGAGGCAAATGCAAATATCGTATTCTAAACGAGATATATAAAAATGACGTTCATCATTTGATGGACGTCTTTTTTTACACCGTTATAACGGTGAACATGCAAATGTACCAGCTTTGTCTATTGAGACTGTAGTGATTTGGCCATATTATCGAATCATAGATAACAAGCTAAAGAAGGGAATTGATCATGTCACAGAGGGAGAAAGTTCTAAATGAATATAAAAGATACGCAGATCTTTGTACAGATATACAAAACAACTTGGCTGAAGAAAGTAGCAAGATTGAAACTATTAGAAAGTTAAATTTTCAAATAGCAGCGAAGAATCACGATGCCGGGTTTTTAAATGCCAAGTTGATAAAAGTAAGAAATAAATTGGTTAAACATAGAATTCAACTAGCAATCATTTCTTATTTAATTCTATTTCTGGTGATGTTTGCATGGATAGTGCTAATAGATAATGGCAATACTGCGACGTTCAGTATTCTACTAACAATCTTAGTTCCATTTATAGTATCGGTGCTCGAATTACTTATTTTTGATAAAGAAGTAACTGTTCCATACATTAAGATAAGTGAAGATGAGAAGACTGATGAGTACAGAGAGCTGGAAATGGAAACAATTATAGGAAGAAAAGATTTGAACAAACTGATTTCGAGATATCAAGCATTTGAATCAAATGCCTTGATATCAGGATTCATAACACCATCTGATCAGATAATCGGACCAACCATTGAGACGATGGGGGAGTTCAAATATCCGTTCATTTCAGCGGAGTTGAGAAGTATTCACGACTATCTCAAAAAGAGACAAGCTGAAAATATTTATGAAGCATCAATGCTGTATTCACAGCGAATAAATTTTAAAAGCTCCTCGGAGCCGGATCCACAAATATTAGTGAACGTCGCAAAAGCGGCAAATTATGCAAGATAAAGGGAGAACTCATAATGAAAAAATTTAGTTTAAAGAAAGTCATTTTATCAGCTGCAGTAGCAATGGCAGTGTTAGGAACGGGAATTACAGCATCAAGTACATTTGAAAATACAGCAAAGGCTGATACCGCCGAATCCACAGTTACATTTGATGATGGCGTTGGTACACCTGGAAGAACTGTTATGTACAATGTTGCCACTGGAGCAGCTACAAAAGAAGCTACTCCAACATTTAGTAGACTGAAGGATGCAACTCATATAAATGTATATATTGATCCAGGCCTGACTGATGCTGAAGTTAAAGCTGTACTTGCGGCAACTCAAAGTTGGTCATATGCAGCACAAAAATTGAATTTCTATATAACAACTGATCCTTCTCAAGCACAGATCAAATATTTAACTGGTAACTCTAAAGAGGGTACTGCAGGTATGACAACGACACATATTCATAATGGTTACATTTCCTATAGTGATGTTCATCTAAACTTGCAACACCCTGATACTTATGACAATACAATGGTCAGAGCATTAATCCATGAGACCGGACACGCATTGGGATTAGATGACAATTATGATATGGAAACAAGCAGTGTAATGTATGGTGTAATTACACAAAAATCAATTGATTCAGGCATTACACCAAAGATGTATGACATCAATAATATTGATAGTTTGTACGGATTTTAATTAGACATTAGGGGAAAGTAATTATGAAAAAATTTAGTTTTAAGAAAGTTATTTTATCAGCTGCGGTTGCAATGGCAGTGTTAGGAACAGGAATTACAGCAACAAGCTCCTTTGAAAGCACAGCAAAAGCCGATAGTGCAGAATCCACAGTTACATTTGATAGTGGCAATACATCTGGAAAGGTAGTTCAGTATAATGCAGCTACTGGAGCTTCTGCAACAAAGGATACTCCAACCTTTGGTAGCTTGAAAGATCCCACTCACATCAATATTTATATCGATCCATCATTAACTAGCTCCGAAATCAAAGCCGTTCTGTATGCAACACACAGTTGGTCATATGCAGCACAAGAATTGAATTTCTATTTAACAAATGATCCATCACAAGCACAAATCAGATATGTTACAGAAAAAGCGGATAATGGAACAGCTGGTCAAACAACAAGTTATTCATCAGATGGACATATTTTATACAGTAAAGTTCGTTTGAATTTACACGAACCAGATAATTACAATAACCTCATGGCAAGAACTCTAATTCATGAAACAGGTCATGCACTAGGATTAGATGACAATTATGACATGCCTACAACTAGTGTCATGTATGGTGTTGCAAATGCAGAATCAATGGGGTCAGGTATTACTCAAAAGACTTATGACATCAATAATATCGATAATTTATATGGGTATTAATTATAATTTAGGGGAAAACTAATGATGAGAAAATTTAGTTTTAAGAAGATTATTTTATCAGCTGCGGTAGCAATGGCAGTGTTAGGAACAGGAATTACGGCTTCAACGACTATGGAAAATACAGCAAGTGCTGCTGAATCTACAGTTACATTTGACCGTGGGTCTAATGGACAAGTTACACAATATAATTCATCTACCGGTGCTACCGCAACAGAAGATGGTCCAACATTTAGCAAGCTCAAGGATGCAACTAATATCAATGTTTATATTGATCCGGGATTAACTTCGGCCGAAAAAAAAGCAATTTTTTATGCAACTCAAAGTTGGTCCTATGCAGCACAAAGATTAAATTTCTATCTAACAACGGACCCTTCCCAAGCTCAAATTAAGTACTTAACAGGTAATTCTAAAAAGGGAACTGCCGGTATGACAACCTCACATATTTTGGGCAACTATATTACATCAAGTGATGTTCATTTAAATTTATCTGAACCTGATAATTACAATAATATGATGGCGAGAACATTAATTCATGAGACAGGTCATGCATTAGGATTAAACGACAATTACGATATGCCTACAACCAGTGTCATGTATGGTGTTGTGGATACAAAATCAATTAATTCTGGTATTACGCCAAAGGAATATGACGTTAATAATATCGATAGTTTGTATGGATTTTAAAAACAACTGAAACTAAGTCTTCTCCCAAGAAAGAAACTTAGAACACAAAAAGGCAGTTCAATACAATTTAGTATTGAACTGCCTTTTTGTGTTTGGTGAGAATATTTGGTTTCTATATCGGCATAACTTTGATATTGTTAAGTCAAACGGTAATCAGAGAAGAGTGATCGGAATGCATAATCGAATATTGTGGATAAGTATGGGAAGTGCGTTTGGGGCAATGGCTGTGATGGCAATTGTTAAGTATTTCTTTGATTTAAATTGGATTGGCACCGGCATCTTGATTATAGTTATGGCTGCATTAGCTGGATTGATTGCTAACTTTTTTGATCAGCGGCATAAATCGAATAGTTCTAAATGAATACATCTCAAATTGAGGTGTATTTTTATTTTCAGAAGACAAACTCGAACGTATGTTTTACAATGTTAGATAGCGAATTCGGAAGGAGGCGACAGTATGGCGACTAAAATTGGGATTCGACAATTGGTCGAATTTGTTTTGCGTAGCGGCGATTTGAATGAAAGCAAAAATAGTCAAAATACTGCTCTTGAGGGTGCCAGGATTCATCGGCAACTTCAAAAAAGCCGTCCAGTCGATTATGAGAGTGAAGTTTATCTGAAAAAAGAAGTTTCTATGAACGGCCAAGATTATCTGATATCTGGCCGTGCTGATGGAATTCAAGTCAATGATGATGAAGCTATTATTGAAGAAATAAAAACTTCTGATCAGGAGTTCAAGGATATTTCTGACAACACGATGGAGCTGTATTGGGGTCAGGTCAAGGTATACGGCTACTTGTTGCTTTAGGATGAAGTAAAGTTCGATAGTGTTAAATTGCAGCTGACTTATTTCCAAGTTACGACTGCCAAAGCTACTACGACTGAGAAAAGTTTTACTCGTGATGAACTGGAAGAATTCTTTCAAAGCTTAATTGATGAGTATGAATACTGGCTCAAGTTGCGTTCTGATTTGCGTAATCTCCGTAATGACTCGATTTCTGAATTGCCATTTCCGTTTCCTGAATTTCGGACTGGTCAACATGAGATGGCAGGTGCCGTTTATAAAACAATTTGCCTGAAGAAACGTTTATTTGTTGAAGCTCCAACTGGAACGGGTAAAACTATTTCGACTCTGTTCCCTGCTATTAAGGCAATGGGTGAAGACCGTATTGAGCGGTTATTCTATCTGACTGCCAAGCAGAGTACTCGCCACGTTGCAGAGGAAACTGTCGAAATGATGGCTAAAGACGGTCTCCGTATCAAGTGCATTACTTTAACTGCCAAGGACCAGATTCGTTTTCCGGAAGAAAGGGATTTGTTGCCGGAAGAGAATCCATTTATGGTCGGTTACTATGACCGCTTGAAGCCTGCTTTGAACGATTTGTTGCAGCATGAGGATATAATTACCCGCGCTGTGATTGAAAAATATGCTCGAAAACATATGGTGGATCCATTTGAGTTTTCTCTGGATACTTCGTTATTTTGTGATGTTATCGTCTGTGATTATAACTACTTATTCGATCCACTTGTATATTTACAACGATTCTTTACTGAAGAAGATCCAGATAACTTTTTCTTGATTGATGAAGTTCACAACCTAGTTAGTCGTTCACGAGACATGTATTCAGCGACTGCTAGCAACCTGCCTATTAAGGATTTACTGAAGCAAGCGCAAGAACAACATACTAAAGCAGCTGATGATTTCCAAAAGCAATTGAAGAAAGTTAGAAAAGTTTATAACAGTATCAAAAGTAACATGATGGATGAGAATAAAGTCGACGAGATTTCGGATGAATCGCCTGATGATTTATTGAAGGCTATGTCGAAATTTAACGATTTTATGACTGATTGGATGCAACAGCAGAAGCCATCAGACTTTTTGACAGCAACGAGAGACTATTTTTTTGAAACTCTGACTTTCGTAAAAATTGGTGGTTTCTACGATAAGACTTACAAAACGAGAATCGTGCTCGATGGTCCAACTGTTGTCGTGAAAGAATTGTGCCTGGATCCCAGCAACTTTCTCAATCAATCACTTCAGTTAGGGAGCGGTGCTGTATTGTTCTCCGCTACTTTATCACCAATGAATTACTATCAGAACGTATTGGGTGGGGAAGATAACAGTTTGGCTTATCAATTGCCATCACCATTCCCACCAGAAAACCAAGATATTTTGGTGACTCAATATATCAGAACGACCTATGCGCAGCGTGCTAACAGTGAACCTAATATAGTTGCTAGCCTACATTCTTTGATTGAGGCAAAAACTGGAAATTATCTATTTTTCTTCCCATCATATGGATATTTAAGACAAGTTAAATCAGCGTTTGAAGCTAAATATCCTGATATCAAAACAGTAACGCAGGAAACTTCAATGGACGCAGTTGCCAGGACGGAATTCTTGGAACAATTTCATGAAGATCCTGATGAGACATTAGTCGGATTTTGTGTGTTAGGTGGGATATTCTCAGAAGGAATCGACTTACGTGGAAACCGCCTGATTGGTGTCGCAATTATTAGTGTAGGATTACCTGGGCTGAGTGAAGAAAACAATCTTATCCGTGGTTATTATGATGAAAATAATGGTCAAGGATTTGCTTATGCTTATCAATTGCCAGGGATGAATAATGTCCTGCAGGCTGCCGGAAGATTGATCAGAAGTAGCCACGATGTTGGGGTGATTTTACTGTTAGATCAACGATTTGCCAGCTACCGGTATACGCAATTATTCCCACCGCATTGGAGAAATTATCAGAGGATACCTTCCCTAGACAGATTAACTAGTACAATTAACGATTTTTGGAATCAAATGGAGACGAAATCAGATGAAAACAAAACTGACTCGTAATTTAGAAAGTACACTTTATCAATATTGTTATGAACAAGGTGCTTATGTGGTCGAGGAAGTATCGATGCCAGATAAGAAAGGTATCGTTGATACTCTGAGTTATCAACAGCTTCCTGATGGACAAATAGAGTGGCGCTGTTATGAGCTTAAGGTCACAAAGAATGATTTTCACTCAAAAGCCAAGTTGTCATTTATTGGTAATTATAATTATTTTGTTTTAACGCAGAAATTATTTGAAGAAGTTGAGGATGAGATTCCAAGTCATATTGGAGTGCTTATTTACCGTGCATTTGATAAGAAGGCAGTTGATCTCGCACCGCAAACATTGCGGGCACCAGGATTTTTGACAGTAGCAAAAAAGGCCCAGTATCAAGGCTTACAAGTCGATGAAAAGGGGCTGACTAGTCATTTCGTGGCTTCTTTGTTTCGTGAAGTTGATAAAGCAAAACGTGTCGAAAAAGGCCTACAGTTATATTCAGATGACAAGCTCTTCAAAGAGTTAAAGAAGCGTGCAAAGACCGGTTATGATGTTTACAATCCAGATCATAATTTGTATGACCACTTTATTGATGATACTGAAAGTGATGCCGTAACGGCGTTGCAAGAAGAGTTGGATGCCAGAAACGCTGAGTACCAGGAGTTGAAGTTGAGATATGATGCATTGACCCAGCCAAATTTGGAGGGAAAAGTATGACCTACTATCCCTATTTGCGTGGACGAATGTATGACTTGTTAGCCCTGAAAGAATCAGTTGAAGCAGGCGATTTAGGACCAGATATTGTACCAATAATCGAGCCGGTCCGTGATTCTAAAGAGTTGCAACAGACTGTAAAGACACTGATTGAACATGAGCAACCATTTAGCGTAGTAGCGAACCCACAAGTTAGTGTCTACGGATTGAACGACACAAAACTATATCCATTACCGGATTTAACAACTATTCCATTCTTTTATCCAACAGCGATATTGGCGCCTGATTTCAGCACCGAGTTTGTAGAAACGGCAACGAATCAAAAGACTTTATTGATAGCTAAAAATTATCAGATTTTAAAAGCATATGAGAAGACAAGAATTTTGAAAAAGGTCAGTGGGGTTCTGATTCCGGAAGAAGCTCGAATTCACGAATTAGTCGGCGACAAGGCAATTTCCCTGACTGATCCATTAACTTTTGTGCCACATGTTGAAGATTATGCGGACATAGAGGATGAGTTTTTCGAAGGGGCTAACTGGTACCGCCAAAATGATAATTACCAAGGATTCGGCGATTATTCGATGGTCGGCAGCTATTACTTTGATAAAGGAATGCCATCCAGAGCCATTGCCCTACACGTAATTTATGCAACCGAAGATGGCAGCCTGAGAATTCATCATTTCGTTTCCGACAGCAATGAGAAAATGAGTGGCCAGAAAGATAAATTTTTCGAGGCAATCAATAAATTGGCAAAATGGGCGCCCAATAATATTCGAGGATTGAACGACACACCAGCGTTAAGAGAGTTGATAGAATACGCCAACCATGATAAATTCCCAGGATTAGGCATAGTAAAGAAACTCTCAATGCGCCACCATTTTCAACTAATGCATCGATTGTTTGAAATAAAAAAAGCATAGGTCCATTGCGGATTTATGCTGACTAATCATTTCCAAATTTTTTGATGACTTTAGTCATCGAAACAGTCTTTTTGCCTGAGTTAATGTATTCTTTGTGAGCCAGTTCTCCAACTATAGAGTCATAGGAATCTTCGAGCTCTTCAATTGAATAAGTTAATAAGAGATCGGATATTGAAGTATTATAAAGCGTAGCCATGTGTTGTAACCAAGCTTTTTCATCCTTAGAAACATGAACATAAATGTTTGCTATTATACTGTTCTCCCATTCGATTGATTAAGTTGATAGTAGTCCATATATGCACAAATCCACAAGTGGAAAAATAGAGCCATTTTCTATTGCACTAATATATCATGCTGTTATACTTGGGTTGTAACAAAAAGAGGAACACCAATTAAGGTATTCCCCTCGTAGCCCGTTAGACGGTGGCTTGAAACAGATACACTAATGACCGGAAACTCGCCAAAGCTAGACGGTCATTTCTTTTGTTTAAAGGTAAGTATTAGTACTACCAATGTTGAGAAAGCAATCATCAACATCAGAGAGTCATACACACTCATGTTTCCTTTCCAGGCAACACTTGCTATTATTAACCATTGGCATCACCCTCATTTTGTGAAAGTTAGCCACCGTCTAAACTTGCTACCAAATCATCATAGCATATATATACGTCGATATTACTCCCACAAGGGAATAAGACGACTAATTAATCATCTAATTTATTATAAATTAGATGATTTTTTATTTATTTCAATATAATTTCACAAAAAAAGTCCAACCAATTGGCTGAACTTTCGACTAACTATTTAAAATGTCTAATTAACTTTTGATCCAATGGAGGTTGTCCATTTTGTGGTTGAGGTTTAACTGCCTCGTTCAATGTGTGTTGGAAATCATTTGGGAAGTTATTCATAGTAGTATCCTTCTTGTCGTTTAAATTTTAGTTTTTGAAATATTTTGATTCTTTGATTAATGCGATTGATGCAGAAGTATATGATTTAGATGACTCTGCATTCATATTAGTTTTAGTGGAATTTTGTTTCATAATCGATATCCTTCTTTAATTGTATTTTTTATAAGTTTAATGTTTTTTATTAGTGTAATTTTTGAATGTTATTGAACAATGGATCAATAGCTAAATCAGCTTTACCATCGTGTCGTACCGCTGTGTTAACAGCGTTGTGAAAATCGTTTGAGAAGTTATTCATGTAACTACCAACCTCCTTTCTATGTCTTACATTATTGCTTCTGGAGCTTAGGTGGAGCTTAAAATAATGTAGTCAATTTATGAAGATGATATGAATAATTATGACGAGAATATTATATTCTTGATATACTCTACATAGGATACACAGGGGGGAGAAATCACGATGAAAAAATGGATGATGTTAGCAGTTGCTGCTGTAGCTCTGGTTACATTGGAGGAAACAACAACAGTGAGTGCAGCTACGATGACGATAGTTGATAAAATGGCGCCAGATTATACGGAAATAGTTCCTTATGATTCAAATATTCGTGAACCAAATTATGCGGGAATCAGCACGGTCTATACAAAGAATGCACTAACGACAATTTATGATTCAAATGGTAAGCCATATGAAACCATACATTTGGCTCCGAAGACTGCTTGGCACACCGATAAAATTTTTACTCAGAATTCAAATAGTAGTAATTCATCAGCTTTTACACAATACTTCCGAGTTTCTACAAACGGGTTTGTTAAAGATAGTGATATAACCATCGTAAATCCAGATGGTACATCAGTATTAAAAATGAATGAGTTCGGTGAGGGAGAGGCTTACAATAATTTCATATGGGGAAGTGGAAGAAATTACAATATAGTTCCGCTACAAGCGGGAACAACGTGGAAAATAATAAACGTCAAGCACATACACTATAGAATTCGTTTGGATAATCGAGACTTTAAACGAACAGATTACTTATTACAGATAGGAAATAATGTGTACTATTCAGTACTACAAAGTTCAGGTAAATTCACAATTGAATAAAAAAAGCTGATCCATAAGGACCAGCTCAAACCAGGGGAAAGGTTATAAATGAAATACTTGATTAAGGTTACTAAATTCTATTAGAAGCGTGTGACGCTATCGAACAATTGACCAACAGCGTTAACATCGTTAGCGGCTGTATGAATACCAGTAGAAACACCTGCACGTAATGAGTTTAAAATAATCATATTAATTTGTTCCTCCTTCTTTTGAACAAGTTCATTATGCAATTGGAGTCATAAATTAAACTTAAAAATCAGAGAACTTTCCGTATTTAAGTAAATAATTGCAGAATCAGGTTAATTATTTACAATTACAAGTTTTTGAGATATGGCGGAAGTATACTAGATACGAGGTGATCCCATGGAAAATGAATTAAAGAAACCAAATCAAAACATTCTTGATTCAGTGAAAGAAGTCGAAGACGACCTTTCAGGAAAAATTAGATTACCATCAGCAAACAATATAGAGGCGTTGAACAAAATATTAAATGGCAATTAAGAAAATATTCTTAACTGAAGCCAGCAAAATACCCACAAGCGATTAAGCGAGTGGGTATTTTGCTGGCTTCAAATATTTATTATTAATGATGTCCAAAGTGAACCTCATACCAAAACCCCAAAAATATGGTTATGGAACAATCTAGTTCGTAGGCCCGGTTCGCCGGGGGCTCAGCCGTGAATGAACGTATGTCGCCTTCGGCGCATGCGCAACCGTTGAAAATGTTGGCTACGCCAACAAGCTTCGAGGAAGCCAGCCCCCGCCGAACCGGGACGTAGAACGGGAAGAATATTACTATCTATCTACTTACTTCTTCTCACGACCAATATCATAATCATTATCCTTCATAGCCTCAACCTTACCCATCAAATAACCATTACCAACCTGTGAAAAGAAGTCATGGTTAGACGTACCGGTTGAAACTCCGTTCATAACGATCGGATTAACATCCTCAGCGTTACCATCAGGGAATAGAGGACTTTGACCAAGGTTCATAAGGGCCTTGTTAGCGTTGTATCTAAGGAAGACAAGGACTTCATCAGTCCAGCCAATATCATCATACAAAGTATGAGTGTATTTTTCCTCATTGTCATAAAGCTTGTACAACAAGTCATACATCCAGTCTTGCATCTTGCTTTGTTCCTCTTCAGAAAGCTCGTTGTAACCCAATTGGAATTTGTATCCAATATAAGTTCCATGAACTGATTCGTCACGGATGATCAATTTGATGATTTCAGCAACGTTAGCAAGCTTGTTGTTACCAAGATAATAAAGTGGTGTATAGAAACCTGAATAGAACAAGAATGTTTCCAAGAAGACACTGGCTACTTTTTTCTCTAAGCCGGTACCGTTTTTGTAAATTTCGTTGATGTATTCAGCTTTTTTCTGGAGGAACTCGTTGTGATCTGTCCATTCGAAAATTTCTTCGATTTCTTCAGCGGTATTCAACGTACTGAAGATAGATGAATAACTCTTAGCGTGAACTGATTCCATGAATTGAATATTGTTGAAAACAGCTGTTTCAGCTTGAGTACGAATGTCTTTTCTGATTTCTTCAATACCATCTTGAGATTGAAGTGTATCAAGCAAAGTCAATCCACCGAAAACGTGTCCGACTAGTGTATGTTCTGTGTCGCTCAATGTACGCCAGTCATCAATATCATTTGAAAGTGGAATACGTGTATCTAGCCAAAATTGGGAAGTAAGTTTTTCCCAGGTAGCCTTATCAACTTGGTCCTCAATTTTATTCCAATTGATGGCCTTATAATATGTATCAACCATGTCAGTTCTCCTCTGTATAACTATTTAAATCTAATATATTTTACCTTAAATTGAGCAGCTTTCGCACTCGTTACTTCCGATTTCATCATTATTTTCTGTAAATGTTCTTACATAATAAAGTGACTTGATTCCTTGGTAATAAGCGTAGTTACGCAAAATACTTAGGTCACGTGTTGTTTGTTTAGGATCTGTCTTCCATTCGTAGATTCCTTCAGGAATTTCTGAACGAACGAACAGTGTTAAACTCATACCTTGGTCAACGTGCTTTTGAGCGGCAGCGTAGATATCGATAACTTTACGCATATCTGTGTCGTAAGCTGACTTGTAGTAGCCAATTGTGTCATTACTTAGAAGTGGAGCTGGGAAGTATAACTTACCATTTTTCTTTTCTTGACGTTCTTCAACAAGACGTGTGATAGGCTGCAAACTAGCACTTGTGTTATTTACGTATGAGATTGAACCTGTTGGTGCAACAGCCAAGCGGTATTCATTGTAAAGACCGTATTTTTGGATGTTCTTCTTTAGTTCTTCCCAATCAGCTTTTGTAGGGATGTCGATACCATCGAATAATTCCTTAACACGGTTCAATTTAGGAGCGAAATCTTTATTAAGGTATTTGTCGAAGTATGATCCATCAGCGTAAGCAGATTTTTCGAAATTGTAGAATGTTTCACCTTTATCTTGAGCAATCTTGTTACTTTCGAATAATGTCCAGTAGTTAAGAAGCAAGAAGTAAATTCCTGTAAACTCGATTGACTCTGGTGAGCCATATTCGATGTGCTTGCTTGCTAAATAAGTGTGAAGTCCCATAGCACCGAGACCAACTGAATGGCTCAACTTGTTACCATGTGCGACTGAAGGAACAGCAACGATATTTGAGGCGTCACTGACATAAGTAAGAGCACGTGTCATTGAACGAATTGAACGTCCAAAGTCAGGGCTTTGCATCATGTTAAGAATGTTTGTTGAACCAAGATTACAACTAACATCTGTACCCATTTTTACGTATTCTTGGGCGTCGTTGATTTCTGAAGGTGTTTGAACTTGTTGGATCTCAGTACATAAGTTACTCATGATAACTTTACCGTCGATAGGATTGTCGCGGTTAACAGTATCAATGTTCAAGACATATGGATAACCAGATTCTTGTTGTAACTTACTGATTTCATCTTCAAGCTCACGTGCTTCGATCTTGTATTTCTTGATACGGTCGTCTTTGACCATGTTGTCATACTCTTTTGTAATATCAACATATGAGAAAGGCACGCCGTAGACACGTTCAACTGAATAAGGGCTGAATAAGTACATATCTTTGTCTTCACGAACTAATTCGTAATACTTATCAGGTACGATAACGCCTAATGATAAAGTCTTAACACGAACTTTTTCATCAGCATTTTCTTTCTTAGCAGATAGGAAGTCAATGATATCAGGATGGAAAACGTTCAAGTAGACAGCACCGGCACCTTGTCTTTGACCAAGTTGGTTACTGTAACTAAAACTGTCCTCGAGCAATTTCATAACTGGAAGAACACCAGATGATGAGTTGTCGATTCCTTTGATAGGTGAGCCAGATTCACGCAAGTTTGAGAGTGTAATACCTACACCACCACCGATACGTGACAATTGGAGGGCACTGTTGACAGTACGTCCAATACTGTTCATATCATCAGTAACTTGTAATAGGAAACAAGATACGTATTCACCACGACGTTTTCTACCGGCATTCAAGAATGATGGAGTAGCTGGTTGATAACGTTGAGCAATCATTTCTGTAGCAAGTGACTTAGCTAGATCTTGGTCACCATGTGCGAATAATAGTGCGTTAAAAAGAATTCTCATTTCATAGTTTTCGAGGTACAAGTCACCATCGTTAGTTTTGATAACGTATTGGTTGAAAAACTTGTATGCTGCCATGAATGATTTGAATTTGAAATGTTGATCCAATAAGTAGTTATATAAACTTTCGATGAAATCAAATGGATATTCGTCCACTACTTCTTTTTCGATAAAGTCGCCATCGATCATAAAGTCGATGTGATCTTTGAATGTATCGAATTTCTTAGTATTAGGATTAACGTTTTCATCAAAAAAAGCCTTAATGGCTTCTTGATCTTTGTTTAATGGAATCTTGTCATCAACTGGAATGTTGATCTCGTTATTCAATTTGAAATAACTTACATTTGTTACGTCTAGGTTATTTAGCCCCAACTTCACTCACGACCTTCTTAAAGTTTTTTACATCTTTATCGGTTCCATTGAACTCGAATTCAAACACAACAGGTACATTTAATCCCTTAGCAATGTCGCGTGCTGTGTGATTATATAATGTATTGAAATTGCGATTGCCGCCGCCTGCTACGCCGACACAATTTTTTGCATTATCTTCATATTGTAGAAAATCAATCACAGAATCCATCATATCATCGTCATATGAAGGAACGATGAGAATAAAAGACCGACCCATTTTGTGGAACGGATCGGCATCATTTATTTGGTATCCTTCTAAACCAGTTTTATTCATAAAACGAATCGTCTGGCCTGTAATTGAGTAAAAAGCGATGTCGGTCATATATTAACCGACAAGACCTTTCAAGCTATCTGGACGAAATCCGACGATTGGATCACTGTCTGCAGGCATAACAACAGGAACACTTTGGTATCCTTGTTGCTTAAGCATATCAAGATATTGTGGTTGTTGATTGATATTACGTTCTTCAAATTGGACGTTATGTTCTTTTAAGTATCTCTTTGTCATTTTACATTGCATGCAATTATTCTTGCTATATACGATTACGTTGTTCATAGTGCTTAACCCCTTTATTGAATGATTCAAAGACTAGTATAAAACAATTAAAATGAAAAGTAACTACATTTATACTATATATTGTGGTCGGTGGTATTTTTGCTACCGTATAAGGTGTGTCAAAATGCGGTAGGTCGCCATTTATCGAGATATAAAAAATTTGAATTTAATAAAAATGGGGCACTCGTGTTAAAATTAGCATATCAATAATTATAGCAATCCAGTAATATATTAAACATAAGATTTTAGGGGAGAAAAAAATGAGTGCATGGAATTTTATCGGAATACTTGCTTGGATCATAATCATCGTTTTACTATTTCTCGTCGTATTTAATATTAGAAATCGTCATCTAAAGATTTTAGTTGAAGATCGAAAGAAAATAACTTGGAAAACAATTGCTGTTGACGTTATCGAGATACTAGTTGTTATAGCTGCCGTTAGTGGGATGTTATACACAACTTTATTTACTCGTGTGAATTTGAATGATAAAAATGAAGTCAACGTCTCATATAAGTTTGAACCAATGATCGTTCAAACGACTTCTGATGGCCAAGGATACTACGTTAAAATCGACAAAGAGAATTCCAACAAGTCGACTAACGTTTACCAATATTGGTTGAACAATTCGCAATACAGTGTTTCCAGCCGTGATTCATCAGTTCAAGATGCTTCGTTACCATTTAACGTCTCAGGCGTTCGTTTAGAT
Organism: Companilactobacillus mishanensis; assembly: GCF_003946505.1. GTDB lineage: Bacteria > Bacillota > Bacilli > Lactobacillales > Lactobacillaceae > Companilactobacillus > Companilactobacillus mishanensis. The sequence continues at coordinate 79,983 of NZ_RHON01000004.1, forward strand.
TGGCCAATGAAGAAAATCAAGAAGATGGATCAAAAATATCAGTACGCTTATGTAATTACAGCTGAAGCAAAATATAAAAATAACTTCATTAATGGTCTTGGTTTGAAGGCAGGTAGATTTGCATCAGAATACCGTGTTCTCCGTGTTCCTGACAGATCATTCATTCAAGTAGATAAGTAAACAATATACTTGTCTTGTAGCAGTTTTCTCGTATAATACAAGACAACAACAAAAGAGGGGGCTAAACCAATTTGGTTTAGCCCCCTGAGTTTCCGAATAATTTACTTAGCTTTAGTCATTTTCTTAGCACTAACAACGATTTTGTTGTTTAGTTCCATTTTGTTTGAGTCGTCTTTTGGATCATTCTTAGTTATTTCAACAAGTGCTGAATGTTCGTAGACTTTTTCAACCTTGCCTTGGAATGCATAATCCATATCTTCTTCGACTTTACAGTCGTATGTTTCGCCAATTTTTACGTCTTCTATTTTCATATCCAAACTCCCTAGAGTTATTTACTTAACAGACTAGTATCATAATATAGTAGAAAGATTTTTTCAAACCAAAAGTAATAGGATGATAATCATGAATAAAAAAGTCATAGTGATAACTGGTGCTAGTGGTACTGGTAAGACAACAATCAGCCGCTATTTAAAAGAAAAATATAATATTCCACAAGTTTTGACACACACGACCAGATTGCCTCGTGATGGAGAGGCTAATTGCGTAGATTATTATTTTGAAACTGATGAAACGTTTGAACATAATCACTATCTTGAAAGAGTCGAATACAGTGGACATAAATATGGATCGTCTGAAGAGGGATTACAGAAATCTTGGGATGTTGCAGACATCGTTTCAATTGTAGTGGATACAAAAGGGGCAATAGCCTATCAAGAAAAATACGGTGATTCTGCAATTATTATATTTATGAAAGCAGATTTAGATGCTGTGGCTGAACGATTGAAGTTGCGTGGGGATGAAAAAGCTCGTTTGGAACAAAGAATCAAAAGCCAAGAGAATCAACGTGATCGAGAAGTTCCTAAGGAATTTCAAAGAAATTATTATGAAATTGTTAACAAAGACATAAAAAAGACTAAAGAGTGCGTTGATCGAGTAATAGAAGAAATAAAATTAAAATAAAATTACATAATTTTTACAGAGTAAATACCACGGTTGAGCCAATTGTGTGTATTTATTTTTTTGTTTTTCAAAGTGTAACATTCTTATACAACTCTTGTAACAATTATGAAACATTCAGAGTGTATAGTAGTCCTCGTTGAGTGATAAAAGTAATTTAATTTATGAAATTTAAAACATTAAAAAAAAACAACCATTTACGGGGGAAATTTAATTTTGAATAAATCAGTAAAAAGAAGTCTTGTTACATTTACAGCTGCTGCTTCATTAGCAGTTACAGGTTTTGGTATCTCTACATTAGCTGACAACGCTAATACAGCAGATGCTTCTACAATCGTTACAGAAAACGTACCTTCAGTTGTACGTGCTAACTCAGATATCAAGTTATACACAGCTGCAGACAACAACGCCAAAGAAGTTGGTCGTTCACTTGCATCTGGTACAGACTGGGCCGTAGTTGGTGCAGCAAAAGACGATGCCGGTAACATGTGGTACGCCGTTGCTAACAACGAATGGGTTAAGGGTGCTGACGTTACAACAGATCCTTCAGCTACACAAGCAGCTACACAAGCAGCTACACAAGCTCCTTCAGCTTCATCAGTTACAGAAGGCTTGATCAACACTGCTAAATCATTTATCGGTACACCTTATGTATGGGGTGGTAAAACACCAAGTGGTTTCGACTGCTCAGGTTTCACATCATACGTATATTCACAAGTTACAGGTAAGAACATTGGTTCATACACAGTAGCTCAAGAATCAGCCGGTACAAAAGAATCAGTACAAGCTGCTTCAGCTGGAGACCTATTATTCTGGGGTAACTCAGGTTCAACATATCACGTTGGTATCTACTTAGGTAACAACCAATATATCGCTGCTCCTCAACCAGGACAATCAGTTAAAGTTTCAAACATCTCTGGTTACTTCATGCCTTCATTCGCCGTTCACGTAAACTAATATAAAGCGAATACGAAACATATAAAATTAAATACTACCCGTAAAAGACACGACGTTGGATCGTGTCTTTTTTATTGTCAAAAATACCGTAATAATTGCTGCAAAACATATTCGTTATGATAAGATAATAGAGCAACATTTGTTGCCTACCAGCCTTTTTTAGTTGGTAGTACTACTTATTGAGATGCCCTATGTGTGGACACCCAGTTTAATAAGTTCAGCTGAATAAAATTCGGCTTGTGTTTCATTATGATGAGGAAGGGTAAGAGACGAGAATCTTACCTTAAGGAGACTTGCTAGAAGTTCGAGAATACTTCTGGTAGGTCTCTTTTTATTTGGTTCAGATTACAAAAAAACTCTCCCAAAATGTTTTGGGAGAGTTTTACTTTTGTAGATTCTTAAGTTTGTTCTTCTCTGATTCCAGATGATCCGTTTTTCTTTGCAGGAATTCCTTCTGCTCTTGGATCTCAGAGATACGTTTATCCAGGTTTATATCAAGTTGATGTAAAAATTCAATTCCGTTGTCGTAATCTTTGGCATCCATTTTGCCATTTCCTAAAAGAGTCATAAAATCCTTACATTCTGTGATAGTTGCTCCTAGTTTTCTAAGGTGCATGACTTTATTGAGTTCTTCAATATCACTGTCAGAGTATTCTCGTTGTCCCTGACTGTTACGTCCAATTGGTGGTAATAATTCAATCTGTTCGTAATATCGCAAAGTATCATAAGTAACATCGAATTTTACAGAGACTTCTTTAATTGTGTACATATTTATTCACCTTTTTTTAAATATTCGCTTGCGCTAGTGTAACACTAGCGTGCTAGGATGTTCAATATTGAATGAGAAGGGACGTAAAAATATGAACGAAAAGACTATTACACTAGTAACAGGTGGCAATCGAGGAATGGGATTGGAGATTGTCAGAGAATTAGCTAAAGCAGGACAAACTGTCATTTTAGGATCACGTAATCTTTCAAAAGGACAAGAAGCTGTTAAAAAGTTAGTAGATGAAGGAATCCAAGCTGGTGTCGTTGAACTAGACGTAAATAATCCAGAATCTGTAGTTAAAGCAGCAAAAACAATCGAAGACAAATATGGCTATTTAACAAGCTTGATCAACAATGCAGGAGCAGTATTTGATTTCCGTCAAAAACCATCAGAGATCAATTTAGATGATGTAAGAAAAGATTTCGAAGTGAATTACTTTGGACTGATCAGCGTTACAGAAAATATGATTCCACTATTAAAGAAGAGTAGTAATGCAAAAATCATCAACGTTTCCAGTATGATGGGCTCGAAAACAGAAGCTCTTAATCCAGAATCAGAAGTATACAACGCAGTTGCAGTAGGATATCAATCATCAAAAGCAGCTGCAAATATGTACACAGTTCAGTTAGCAAAAGAATTTAAGAGAGAAAACTTGCCAATTACAGTTAACGCGATCGACCCAGGAATAGTTGCAACCGAGTTCGGTGGAGCCACACCAGAACAAGTATCAGCCATGGGTGGAAAGCCAGTTGATTTCGGAGTAGCAAGAACAGTCGAATTGGCAACTGATTTTGATAATAAAGACACAGCTACATTCAGCAATACACATGGAAAAGTTGCTTGGTAATAACTACATATAGGTAGAAAAGGAAGAGTGGGTCAGAATGATCCACTTTTTTTTGCTGCTACTTCTTAATAGGTAACAGATACAGCTATTGTTGTCACACCAAAGGATGCTACTCAAACTATTATATGGAGAGTATCTTGAAAAATCTTCACAGATATTATTGTATTTATATTATATTAATACTATTATATTAAATATAAATATATTTATATTATACATAGGCGTATTTATAAACATTTTATTGTGGGGGTATTTTATATGAAGATTAATAAAACTTTTAAAGGTGTTTTAGCAGCTGCTATGATGCTTAGTATTGGGGTAGCGCCAGTTGTTGCAATGAGCAACGTTAATACAGTTCAAGCATCACCAGAAAGCAGAGATTTTCCGGATGGAACTAAGTTTCCAGACCCTGAAACTCTTATAGTATATTCAGATGGTGGCGATTCTGTCGTATTTCTACGTAACTATAACAACGGTAAGCTAACAATGTCTAATCGTGGACTAGCCAATGATAGCGGTTGGTACGCAGATGAATACATGTGGGTACAGGGTGAAAAGTACTACCGTGTGTCAACCAATGAATGGGTTGCATCTAGAGATATTTTGTACTTTGATTAATATTTAAAATACTTATTAAGGCATTCAAATTTTGAATGTCTTTTTTAGTACGTAGTTTTGTGAAGAAATAAAAAGAACACCAAAGCTGCAGTTTAAAAATTAACCAACAACAGTATGGTGTTCTGTAACAGATATTTAGTTTTGAAATAAAATACGATTGAGTGCTAGCACGTAGGAAAGGTTCGCCGGGGACCAAGCAGCGGAATGAACGTATGTCGCCTTCGGCGCATGCGCAACAGTTTAAAATGTTGGCTACGCCAACGAACGTCATGGAAGGAACCTGACCGAAGTGCGGCAGTGAACAATAGACTAAACTAGTTAGTATTTTCGCGAATAGCCTCAGTAATCTTAGTCTCGTTATAACCCAACAAAATCAAAAACATAACAACATACAAAACCAAAGGAATCAGGGCATAATTGAGATTGATCGCCGATATTGCACTAGCTGTCTGCACATGATTAGAAGAATAACCTGCAACACTAAGCGATTCAGCAGTGATCAAACCACCAAGTCCAAGTCCCAGGTTAACTCCGAAATCATCAGTCGAAGCCAGCACACCTTCTGCTTGAATACCCATAGAAGTACCATATCTGATAGTGTCCGCGATCATAATTGAAACTAATCCGATGATAAATCCATTACCGATCGAGTTGACGAAGATACCTGTAAATATGGTAGGTAAATTCTGTGTATAAGCACCGAATGAAATTATTGCTTGTCCGATAAAACCAGTAATGATACCAATCAGCATGGTATTCTTTTTACCGATTTTTGCGGAAACAAAGTAAATTGCTACAACACCGAGAAGTGCTGTGAAAGTAAATCCATTAGCAATCGAAACTAGGTTCTCGTCCCTCATAACATATTTAAAGTAGTAGACAGTCGTCTGATTCTTGATTGAGGTCGTTAACCAATACAAGAAGATGACGATTGAAATGACGATCCAGGGTTTATTCTGTTTTAACATATTCCAGACGCTCTTGAGTGGTTGATGGCTGATTGTTTTATCAGTGAAACGCTCTCTGACGTGGAAGAATGTGTTTAAAATCAAGGCTAGGGAAATTATACCGAATAGAATAATTGTTCCTAAGAAGCCTTTTTGTTGGTCTCCACTGCCAAATAGTTGAACTAATGGCAATGTAAAAACGGCAACGATGATTTGGACAGATGAACCGAAGAATTGTCTGATGACACCGAGTAATGTGGTTTCCTGCTCGTTATCAGTCATAGTTGGTAGAATTGACGTGATTGGCAAATTGACAGCTGTGTAGAAGAATCCTAAACCTAGGTAAGTTACATATGCCCAGACTAATTTTCCGGCATGAGGGAAGAATGTTGGTGTTACGAAAGTTAAAATGGCAAAAATCACATATGGGAAGGCATACCATAAGAAGAATGGACGACTTTTACCCCAGCGAGATTTAGTATGATCGATCATAATACCGATGATCAAACTTTCGAAAACATCCGCAGTTCTAGCCACAACAAAAAGAATAGCTACTTCACTTGCGGTCAAACCAAAAACATCTGTGTAGAAAAACAACAGATAAGTAGTCATCATTTGGAAGACTAAATTATCTGCAGCGTCACTTAAACCATAACTAATACGTTCAGTTAAAGAAGTTCGCCATTTACTCATTGGCTATTTCTTCGCAGTCAAACGACGATAAAGTTCACGACCAACAATATCGTTAGTCCACATCCAAGCAATGTGGCCAAGTGCTTCAGAAATATGTTCTTCAGTAGGCTGATCTTCAGCAGCAGGGACAGTTTTCATCATTGGCATGATACCGATGTGGAATGCGACCCAAATTGCTAAACCGAAGATTGCGCCAGAGCCGACTCTTAAATAAGGACGGTTTTGTGACAAAACTTCATAAATAATTGCGAATGAGGTTGAGAAACCGAAGTGCATCAGGTAACTGACCCAAGGCAATTTATGTCCAGAATAAGAATATGTAGCATGAGTAACTTTTTCTGGGATACCAAATTGTTGTAGTAGTTTCTGTGGAGGATTAGTAGAATCACGTTCAGCTGTACGTGGTGGTAGCACGTTTTCCCAGCCAAGTTTAACTAATCCAGAGACCACACCTGTAGCAGTGCCGGCAATGACAGCTGCCTTCAGGTCAGTCTTTTGCTTCCTATTAAGTCTCATAAAAATACCTCCTCAAGCTATTTGTCTTCATTATAGAACAAGCTTCAGATACATGCTTCCGTTAAGTTTCAAACTAGGAAAGAATTTCTTACAAAAAGCGGTCATAATTTCTTCATACTTTTAATGAAGATTATTCTCAATTAGATAATTATTTGTTCATAATTCGGCGGTATTCTTTATACATAGACAAATAACAGAGAGGTGATAGATGAGACAGACTTCTGAAAGTTAAATATCCCCGATAGATATTTTCATAAATTACTTACACAACTTACTAAATATAAATAATCCCTAATAAATATAACTAAATAATATTCCCCCCTAAAAAATATTATTTAACCCCTAAATATATATTCCCCTATATATACAAGTAAGCCCGATCGAGCAATCTTTTGGGCCAAATTAAAAGAACACCGCATGCGTTGGCATCGGTGTTCTTTTGTTTTTAGTTGCACTAAGCACCTCTGGTGCGTAGTGCAACTTATGTCTGTGTGAGAACTCCACACAGACGTTCCGTTAAAAAGAAACTAGAGAGTCAGATCATAAATTAGAATGGTGCATAGTGCGACTTATATATTCGAAAAAAGGTCGACGGAGATGTTTATCATCAAAAAATATTAAAAATATCCTTGATTCCGTCTAGTCCAGCAACTTTAACACTATTACTAACATGATCAACTACTTGACCATTTCTAGCTTCAAAATCGTAACCCAATACGCTATTTGTTAAGGCATACCCAGATATTTTATTGGTAGAAATTTTGATGGCAGTTGGATAATTATTGGGAATTTTCGAAGTAATAGGAAAACCGACAATCATTCCAGTCAACTGATTATAAATATCAGAACTCATCACTAGCATAGGACGTCTAATATTGTTCGAATTCGGATCGTGTCCACCATACTCGTGTCCCGCATGTGGTTCAAAATTTATCCAAATAAGATCACCTTGCTTTGGGGATGTTCTATTATTTCCAAGCATCTTCTTTACCTATTGGATTACCATTATCGCCTATACCCATCTCTTTCATTGCTGATCTAAAATCGTAATCTTTGTTGGCTTCGTATACATTCTCGTGTACAGGGATGAATGATAATATTCCATTTTCATCAATCATAGGCTTGTATTCCTCATTTTCCTTAACATTGAAGCTAGCAGGTATAGTTATCATCAAAGAATTTCCTTGTTTTCTCGTTTTAACTGTCATTTGACTAACCTCCAATTGTTAATGTAATTATACATGTAATTACGGATATATACCATAGTTATGTATAAGGTAAATTACGTACATTTAATAAATTTATTCTGAAAATTCTTAAATCTTTTTTGGAACCATACTTCCAATTTTCACTTAATTTCCAAATTTTGGAACTATACTTCCAATTATTCAAAAAATCCATAATTTTGGAAGTATGTTTCCAATTACACCATGCTTAAAAAGCATAGAAATATATAAAAATAAGGTATTAGACATATATATAGAATGGACTTAATCTAATACTTGTAAATTAAGTGAACGAGAGGAATTTTAAATATGATTGAAAATAAGGTAGTAGTAATTACAGGGGCATCAAGTGGTATTGGTGCCGCAACAGCAATTCTTTTAGCTAAGAAGGGTGCCAAATTAGTATTGGGCGCACGTCGTGAAGATAAGTTGCAACAATTGGTCAATAGAATTGAGCAAGATGGCGGAGAAGCCGTCTATCAAGTAACTGATGTTGTTGATCCAGACGACAATAAGGCCTTAGTTGAAAAAGCTAAGAGTACTTTTGGCAAAGTAGATGTCATCTTCTTAAACGCGGGATTGATGCCAAATTCACCACTTTCAGAATTGAAGACAGACGAATGGAATCGTATGGTCGACGTTAATATCAAAGGTGTGCTAAATGGTATTGCCGCTGTATTGCCAACTTTTAAAGAACAAAAATCAGGTCACGTTATTGCAACTTCATCTGTTGCCGGCTTGAAAGCTTATCCTGGTGGAGCTGTATATGGTGCTACTAAGTGGGCAGTCAAAGACTTGATGGAAGTTCTCCGTATGGAATCCGCTCAGGAAAATTCACATATCAGAACAGCAACGATTTATCCTGCCGCTATCAAGACAGAATTATTGGACACTATCACCGATCCAGAATCAGCCAAAGGGATGGAACAAGTTTATAACCAATATGAAATCGGACCTGACCGTATTGCGAATGTTGTCGCATTTGCTATCGATCAGCCAGATGATACAAATGTTAACGAATTTACCGTTGGTCCCACAGACCAACCTTGGTAATGTGGAAATCTTATGACGAAAAATAATAATGAGGTTTGGACTTTGAAACAGCTAAAGGATTTTTCAACCGCAGATGATATGAGAATCTCACCGTTTTATAGCGATGGAAAAACATATGGAACACCAACGTGGATCTGGTCAGTTGTTGTGAATGATCAGTTGTACGTCAGAGCATGGAATGGTCAGAATTCTCGATGGTATCGTTCTGCTGTTCAACAAAGAGCTGGCAGAATGTATCTGGCTGGTAAGAATTTTGAAATCAGTTTTAGAGAGGTAGCTGATACAGAGCTAAATGATAAAGTCGATGCTGCATATCGTAAGAAATATGCTGGGAGTGCTTATTTAGATTCGATGGTCCAAGCAAGACCTAAAAGTTCGACATTAAATATTATCCCAAGATAAATTTAAACTTGCCAACTGTCTTAAAAACGTTGAGGTAAACATCCATGCAGACTGTTATAACAGGGATATTTGATGAGCACTTACTCAGTAAACAATTGATTTCTCAAATGAGATAAGTACCTACAGACATTACTTTTGAATATAATTTCAGCATTCGGATAAATGCAAGTATACTAAGCATACATAATTGAAGGCGGGGTATTCTTTTGATGAAGAAGTATATGTTGGAGATTTTTGTGGGTCATGGAGGGGAATGCATAGTATATTTTCATGATGTTTCGAGTGTTGTAATTGAAGACGCAAGCTTAAGTATTAATCAAATAGTCAATGATCTGGACCAATTTTACAGACTTGTTTTTGAAAAAGAGCAAATAATAATTTTAGGAAATAATGGAAGTAAAATAATAATTAATTCGAATAGTTACTATTCCGTTGGAGCCATTGTTGAAGAGGACGCAACACGTTCCGTAATTTATAGGAATCGGAAAAAAGAGCAGCAAGAAAGCAATTCATTGATTTTTCAAACTTATCAAGATTAATCACTTAACATAAATTGGAGTTCCATCAATCGTTTCTCGTCCATGAGAGCGACATTGAATCGGAACTCTTTTTTTGTGAATAAATTTAAATAAATAATTCTTCTTTTGCGTAATTAAAATATATAGAAGCAAAAGGATGGTAGTAAAGTGATGGTAGTAAAGTGATGTTAATTGGTAGCAACATGATATATACTTGCCGTGAGGTGATTAAAATGACAAGTAAATCTGATAAAGTTCAAGTTTCTTTTAGAATTGATAAGGATGATAAAGAAAAGGTTATGGAGATATACAATAATCTTGGAATGAGTCTTTCAACAGCGTTCAATGTATTTGTGAAACGCAGTATCCTCGAAGGAGGATTTCCGTTTGAAACAAGAGATCCGTTTTATAGCAAGAAAAATATGAACGAACTTGCCAAGAGAATAGCCCAAGCAAAAAACAATCCAGGAGAGGTTCATCAGCTCCTGGATGACTAATATGCAATGGATAAAAATAGAAAATTAACGTTTATTGATCAGGCATGGAATGAATATGTGTATTGGCAATCCGAAGATAAAAGGACACTTAAAAGAATAAACAATTTGATCAAGTCAATTAAGCGTGACGGATATAACGAAGGTATTGGTGAACCCGAATTACTCAAATATGAGGATAATTCTACGTGGTCCAGACGAATTGATAAATATAACAGATTGGTGTATTTAGTTACTGATTCACATATTAGTATTATTCAATGCAAAGGTCATTATTAATTACGCAACCTAAATTGGAGTTCCATCAATCGTTTCTCATCCATGCGAGCAACATTGAATCGGAACTCTTTTTTTGTTGCCCCATAAACTGTTCCGGGTTTGACTAGAATTTTTTCATCGAGTAATTTATTGAATATATCTGGATCATCTTGAGTTATCCACAAGTAGAATCCACCGTCTGGGACTGTGAATTTCCAGTTGGGACGGTATTTATGAAAGATTTCGGCCACAGCTTCACGTCTTGCCTGTAGTTTCTTAGTTAATTGAATCAATCCGAGTGAAAACTCTGAACTTGTCAAAGCTGAATTGACCATCTCTTGAGCCAACATGCTTGGTACCATGTCGAGTTGTTTTTGGACTTGTAATAGTCGTTGTCCGATTGCTTGTGGGGCGATGATCCAGCCTATTCTTGTACTTGAACCCAACAATTTTGAAAGTGAACTGATATAAATCACATTTTCTGGAGCTAGTGATTTCAAGGTTGGCGTGGAACTTTGGTCATTTATTAACCAGCCAAAAACGTCATCCTCAACGATTGCTACTTGGTATTTTTGGCAAATCTCTAGGACTTGTTGACGTTGGTTTAGAGTCAGGGTCTCGCCAGTTGGATTTTGGAAAGTCGGATTCAAAATAAGTAATTTTATCCGATGTTTTAGAATGACTTCTTCTAAGCGTTTCAGGTCGAATTGACTGTGGATAAGTGGAACTCCGTAAGTATTTATCCCCAGGGTTTGGAAAACGGCGGTGGAATTAAAATATGACGGATTCGTAAAGGCGATTGAATCCCCCGCACTCAACAAACTGCTCAATACCAACAAGAGCGATTGTTCAGCACCGCCGGCAATCATGACAGTTTGCTTATTCAAATCAATTTTCTGCTGGATTTCTTGTTGACGGGTCAATGTATTGATCAAGTCCAGATATCCGGTTGATGAAGCATGCTTTTGATCCTTTAAATAGGCTTGCCAATCCAATTTGAAAGTACCCAGATTAGGAATCAATTCTGCTGGCAATTCGTTTGCCGCGCCGTCGATGATATTTTGTGGGTCGAGTATCCGTGCTTGATTCAATTCTTCTGTCGTTAGGTCGGGATTGGCGTTGGTGGATGACAGTAGTGCTTGCCAATTAATGTTTACAGATAAAGGTTTCAAATGAGGTAGCTCGGCAACGAAAGTTCCGCTACCTCTTTTTTTGACCAATAAATCTTGCGACGTCAGTTCGGCGATTGCACGGGTAACTGTTGAACGGTCAACATCCAGTAACCTTGCCAAATTACGTTCTGCGGGAAGTCGTTGTCCAGGAATGAGCTGATCAGTTTGGATCAAATGCTTGATCAATTGAATGATTGCTTGATATTTAGGTTTGATATTTGGTAGATCTGCTGACCAGTTGATCATGGCGGACGCCTCCTTGAATTAATTGTTAGTATACTAATTGGCTGGATTAAAAACAATCCAATTGGCTGTTGTATAGCTAACATTATCTAGGATAATAGAAGAAATTAGGAGGTGATCGTGTGGAAAATGTGTTAACAATTGCAGGCTCAGATAGTTTGGCCGGTGGTGGATTACAAGCTGATTTGAAGACATTTGAAGAATTTAATGTTTTCGGATTGAGTGTGATCACTAGTGTGGCAAATATTTTTCCAGATGACCTCAAAATCAATGTTCTCAGTCCCAAGTTGTTGCATGAACAATTAGATTCTGTTACGTCTCAGGTAAAAATAGCAGCGTGCAAAACTGGTCTATTAGGCTCTGTTGAGAATATTCAATTAGTTGCAGAAATTATCAATGAATGCCAGATTCCCGTGGTAGTTGATCCGGTTTTGGCGTTTAAAGAAGGTACCAGTGATAATGATCCAGATTATCTTGAAGCGATGAAGAATGACTTGTTACCACTTGCGACAATTACTACTCCTAACATTTCAGAAGCTGAACAATTGAGTGGTATCAGTATTTCCAGTAAAGAAGACATTCAATTGGCAGCTACTAAAATTCAACAATTGGGGGTTCTAAATGTCTTGATAAAAGATGGTCGAGAAACTGGTGACGACTACTTATTAACTGGAATTGAACAACATTGGATCTCAAGTGAAAAACTGATTTCAAACACTACAAACGGTGCAGGTTGCACACTTTCTGCAGCAATCACCGCCTTACTATCACAAAATAAAACAATTTTAGAATCGGTCACGATTGCGAAAAAATTTGTCCACGATGCAATTGAATTAGGGGTGCTGATCGACACAAATTCAGGAAGTGTTTGGCAAGGTGCCACACGGAAAAAGGGGAACCAAATATGAAACATAAAGACTTATTAAAACAACAAGTTTTGGCGGCAATAATAACAGCCTTAACAGTAGCGATGTCCATCCTAGTTGTCATTCCAGTACCGGCAACACATGGGCTGGTAACATTGTGTGAAGTAGGAATTTATACTAGTGCAATATTATTCGGAAATCCGGTCGGATTCATGGTCGGTGGAGCAAGTGGATTCTTGATCGACATCATTTCAGGATATCCAGTCTGGTGCTTATTCTCGTTGGCAATCCATGGCCTACAAGGATTCACCGTTGCTTTCTTATCTAAAAAACATAAATCAGGAATCATTAATTTATTAATACCGCTATTAGCAGGAAGCGTAATAATGGTAGTCGGATATTACCTATCCACAAGTTTGTTATTCGGCTGGCCAGCAGGATTAGCGTCGATTCCAGGAAACTTATTACAAGTTGGATTTGGAATTGTCGTAACAATATTAGTAGTCGGGAGTTTAAGGAAAATCAAGCCTAACTGGGCTCAGGGGTAAGGAAATATGACTTTTGAAAATTTGGAAAAAGATTTATCAAAAATAACTGAAGAAGTGTTGGAAGCCGCAAATTTGCGTCCAAATGATGTATTCATTTTAGGATGTTCAACTAGTGAGGTAGTTGGCGGCCATATCGGCAAAGATTCCAATCCGGAGATAGGGCAAGGAATCATTAAGACACTGCTTTCAGAATTAAAACCACGAGAAATAAATTTGGCAGTTCAAGGCTGTGAACATATCAACCGGAGTGTTGTTGTAGAAAGAAAAGTTGCCGAAGAAAAGGGTTTCGAAATAGTTTCAGTAGTACCAGCAATGCATGCTGGGGGAGCCTGTTCAGTTGCAGCTTTTGAACAATTCGAGGATCCGGTAGAAGTTGAACATATCGTAGCTCAAGCTGGGATCGATATTGGCGATACATCTATCGGAATGCATGTAAAATTTGTTCAAGTTCCGGTACGACCTAGTCAAAAGGAATTGGGTGGTGCTCATGTGACGGCATTGAGATCACGCCCTAAGTATGTCGGTGGTCCAAGAGCTAATTACGAACCAATCGAACGTAAGAACTATGTAAAAGAATAGTTGAAAAGGGACTTCATACTTATTTTTTGTATGAAGTCCCTTTTTTTGATAAATATGCCGTCTTCAGAGCTGAGAAATATTTCCTGGCTGTGCGGTACGGTTCGAGCCTTGGTCTCGAACCTCGGTTTTAAGCCTTACCACGGTTCGGTAAGTCTTCAAACTCGCCCGGTGGTGTAAGAGCTAAAGCTCAACGCCACTTTCACTGCCAGAATATTTCTCAGCTCTTACGACTGGTTTGGAATAAATTTTGAAATTAGATTTAATCTATGTAAAATTTGGAATATTTACATAGATTAGACAACTAGTACATATTTTGTTGAGCGTCCTCCACCTAACTTGTGTATTTTCCCACTAGTCGTCAGATCGGCTAGTCCATGTTCAATTGATGATTGGCCATATTGGGGGATAGTCGCCATAATATCTCTTTTTGACATTGGTTTAAGTTCGTTTTGAAGTGAATCTATTATTAGCATAGTTACAGATTTCGGTTTGTTAATAGTTGATTCAAGATGAGAATCTAGTTCTCGATAGGCTTGAAGAACAATACTTAGAAAAAAGTCTATAAATGGTCCATAGTCGTTTTTATTGTTATTCCACCCATCAGAACTTAATTTCAACGCTTGATAATATTGACTCTTTATTTTTTCAATCAAGCTTTCCAAGCTGATATAACGCCCAACTCCATAGTTAGATTGATACAGTACAAGTAGTGTTAGTAACCGTGACATTCGGCCATTTCCGTCCCTAAATGGATGAATAGAAACGAAATCAAAGACAAAGGCCCCATTGAGGATAAGTGAAGGAAATTTGTCGAGTTGTTTTGCTTTGTTGAATTCACTACATAAGTCGTCAATCAAATTGGGAGTTAAAAATGCTGCTGGTGGATCGAATCTGATTTCTTCTGATCCGTCTTTAAAGGTTGTAACAATTTGATTATTTATGTCTTTAAATTTTCCACCCCAGTTACTGGCGGTAAAACTAAACAGATGCTTATGCAAAGTTAAAATGGTTCCTGAAGAAATAGGAATGTAAGCATATTGTTGATGAATCAAGTCCAGGACATCACGATATCCAGAAATTTCCTCTTCACTACGATTACGAGGCATTGTTTTCTTGGCCATAATTTGTTTAAGACGAGTGTCTGAAGTATGAATACCTTCAATACCGTTTGATGCATCAGTACTCTGAATTTTTGCGACTTCAACAAGGCGTTCTAAAACAGAATCGTGCGACTGAAGATCAGAAGCCTCAATTTTTCCACGGATTTCGGAAATTTGAATAATTTTCTGAGTCATTTCCGGAGTAATAATCAAGTCATTGAGAGAATCGTAGTCAAATTTTTTCATAGTAAAAATCTCCTAATCTATGTAATTATAACAGTATTTACATAGATTAGGAGAATGTATGAGTTGAATTAATGTTGTTTGTCATAATCTTCAAGGATCTTCAATGCACCAGCATGTTTAAACAGTGATAACCTCAAACCTTTTAAAAATTGTTTCTCTTCAGCATTATGTTTATGATTATCGTCTGCAGAAAAATCGCTTTTTTTTATTAAGCTCGTTTATCATAATTACACCTTCAATTACTGACGTGTGGTGATATTGAAATTTGCGAATATAGTATTCTACTTAAGATCTTAATACTAAAATGACTAAAGTAGAATCGGTTGTTATTTCAAAAAATACCAATATTAAAACAGACTTACCTGATTAGTTTTCATAATTATATAGACAATTTAGTTCGTAGGTCAGGCTCGCCGGGGGTGCAGCAGCGTAGTGAACGTATGTCGCCTTCGGCGCATGCGCAACAGTTTAGAATGTTGGCTACGCCAACGAACGCTAAGGAAGCCACACCTCCGCCGAGCCTGACCGTAGAACGGCAGTGAACCCCACACCACAAACCAAAAAGGACACTCACAATTGTGAGTGTCCTTTCGTTTTTAATTTTTAAACTTAGCTGCAGTTGCATCATCACAATACAAGAAATGCCCAGGCAAAACTTCTTGCAATGTCTGATTATCAGTAAAGTGCTTAGAATGGTCAAAATCAATACGCTTACGAGTTTTCTCAACTTCAGGGTCAGGAACCGGGATAGCTGATAATAAACTCTGTGTGTAAGCGTGAAGGGGATGACTGTAGATTTCATCAGCATCTGCCAACTCAACAATTTTACCGTGATACATAACAGCGATTCTATCACTGATATATTTAACCATCGACAAATCATGGGCGATAAACATATAGGTTAAACCTTGTTGTTTTTGAATATCTTGCAACAAGTTAACAACTTGAGCTTGGATAGAAACGTCTAAGGCTGAAATTGGCTCATCAGCGATGATAAATTGTGGATCAACTGCCAAGGCTCTGGCAATACCGATACGTTGACGTTGTCCACCAGAGAACTCATATGGGTAACGTGTCATATGCTCAGGATTCAAATGGACCATACCAAGTAGTTCCTTAATACGTTTCTCACGCTCGTCGTCATTTTTAACAAGACCGTGAATGTCCAATCCTTCAGCAATAATATCCTTAACTTTCATTCTAGGATTCAATGAAGCGTAAGGATCTTGGAAAATCATCTGCATGTCTCGACGAAATTGTTTCATCTTAGGACTGCGATTTTTGAGCTTGCTGATATCTTGTCCTTTGAACAAAATTTGTCCACTTGTTGGATTATATAAACGGATGATACTGCGTCCAGTGGTACTTTTACCTGAACCAGATTCACCAACTAATCCAAAAGTTTCGCCAGGATAGATATCAAAAGTCACGTCATCAACGGCTTTTACTTCGTTAGGTTTACCAATGTTGAAATATTGTTTGAGATGTTTGACTTGTACAATAGGTGTCTTTTCGTCTGCCATTATTTAACACTGCCCCCTGACTTTAAAGCTTGAAATTTTTCGAAACGTTTTTGGATCGATTCTGGTGGTGTAACTTTTGGTGCATCTGGATGCAATAACCAAGTGGCTGCATAATGCGTCTTCGAAACTTTGAAGAAAGGTGGTTGCTCTTCTTCGTCAATTTCCATCGCATATGAGTTTCTTGGTGCAAAGGCATCTCCCTTTGGTGGGTTCAACAAGTTAGGTGGTGTACCAGGGATCGAGTTCAAATGATCTTGTTCGCTGGTGTCCAGAGTAGGCATTGAATCAAGCAAACCCCATGTATATGGATGTTGAGGGTTGTAGAAAATCTCATCAACAGTTCCATATTCTACGAATTTACCAGCGTACATTACGGCCACACGGTCGGCAATACCAGCAACGACACCAAGGTCATGGGTTATGAAGATGATCGAGGTACCGATTTTTTCTTGTAATTCTTTAAGTAGATCAATGATTTGAGCTTGAACTGTAACGTCCAAAGCTGTTGTTGGTTCATCTGCAATTAGAATTTCTGGATAATCCACGATTGCAATGGCGATAACGATACGTTGACGTTGTCCACCAGAGAATTGGTGAGGATAATCTTTCATTCTAGCCTTTGGGTTAGGAATACCAACTAGTCTGAGCACTTCTTCTGCACGGTCCATAGCTTCTTTTTTAGAAACCTTATGATGGATCAAAAGTGGTTCAGCAACTTGCTTACCAATAGGCATAGTTGGGTCAAGCGAAGTCATAGGGTCTTGGAAGATCATAGCAATTTTGTCGCCACGGATCGCATCCATTTCCTTATCGGATTTTTGTAGAAGGTCGTCACCGTGGTACAAGATTTGACCTTCTGGAATATCTGAGTTTTTAGCTAACAATTGTAAAATTGAACGGACTGTGATGGATTTACCGGATCCAGATTCACCAACTATCGCTAACGTTTCACCACTGTTTAGATGAAAGTCAACGCCACGAATAGCTTGGACAGTACCGTTATAGGTTGCAAAGTTAACATGTAAATTTTTTACATCTAGTATTTTTTCCATAACTATTCTCCTTAGTCTGATGATTGTGGATCAAAGGCATCACGTAAGCCGTCACCTAGCAGGTTGGTAGCAATCATGATGATACTCAAAACGATTGCTGGTGCCCACATTTGGTAAGGCAAGAATCTGAAGGCTTTTTGACCGTCAGAAAGCAATGTACCTAATGATGCGTTTGGTGCGGGAATACCAATTCCGATGAAACTCAAGAATGCTTCAAAGAAGATAGCATTAGGAATGGTAAACATTGTTTGAATAATAATTGTTGATGATAGGTTAGGAATCAAATGCTTTGTAGCAATTTTGGTTGATGATTCGCCTAACGTTCTAGCTGCCAAAATATATTCTTGCTCTTTCAGCTGGAACGTCTGGGCACGGATCAGTCTGGCCATCGTGACCCAATCGGTCAAGGCAATCGCAATAACAATTGAAGCTAGACCGGGCTTTAAGATGATCATCATTAAGATAACAACAATCAAGTTAGGGATGGAAGAAATGATTTCGATAATACGCTGTAAGACGATATCAGTCCTTCCACCTTTCCAACCAGAGATTATTCCGTATGGAAGTCCGATGATCAAATCGACTAAGGTCGCCAGAATGGCAACGATAAGTGACAATCTAGTTCCGTAAATTATTCTAGAAAGCAAATCACGGCCAAGATAATCAGTACCTAATAAGTAAGTAGTTCCTTTAGGTGCGCCGACCTCTTTATAGGCGTTAACAACTTTACCGCCACGTTTTTGCATACCATTGAATCCGGGAATGTTAGCTTCACCGATCTTAGGTGGCAAGTTAGCGTACTCAACTTTTTGTTCGTTAGGGTTGTGAGGTGCCACGATTGGAGCGAAGACAGAGATAAGAACAATGATACTAAGTAAAACCATGCAGACGGTCGCAACTTTGTTAGAAAGCAGACGACGACGTACATCTTGCAAATATGTTAGTGAAGGTGTGCCAATCTTTTCTTGTTCTTGATTGTCATCTTCATGGATCATTTTAAATTTTTCTTTTGGTATTTGCGGAGTTTGCTCCATTATTCTTTACCTCCATTTCCTAGTCTGATTCGTGGATCAATGAATCCGTACAAGATATCAACAATCAAGATAACCAAGATCAATAGGAATGAATAGAAAATCGTAAGTCCCATGATAGTTGGATAATCATTAGTTGTGATCGATTTGACGAATTGTTCACCGATACCAGGAATTGAGAAAATATTTTCAACGACCATTGATCCGGTCATAACTGAGACTGCCATTGGTCCAATAATAGTAACAACGGGGATCAATGAGTTTCTCAAAGCATGTTTAGTAACAACTTGCCAACTTGAATTACCTTTGGATTTCGCTAATTCAATGTAATCACTACTCATAACATCGACCATTTCGGTTCGCATGAAACGGGCAACGTTACCAAGCGGTAGAGCTGCCAGAGCTAAGGTAGGCAAGACACTTGATTGGAAGTTATCCCAAAGGGCAACTGGATAAATGTGCCATTTGAAGGCTAGGTAAAATTGAAGTAAAACGGCTAGGACGAAAGAAGGAATCGATAATCCTAGAATTGAAATAAATGTAGCGAGTGTATCGACCCAAGTGTTTTTACGGATAGCAGCGAAGGCACCTAAAAGGATACCTAAAACAGTTCCGACAATCATAGCTTGAGCACCAATTTGCATTGATGGAGCAAGTCTTTGGCCGATCAATTGAGTAACAGGTTCGTTGTTAAATTGGAAAGATGTACCCAAGTTTCCTTGGAACAATCCACCCATATAACGAAGATATTGGATAAGTACTGGTTGATCCAATCCATATTGTGCTTTAACGATGGCTAATTGTTCATGTGAAAGACGATTCTGGTTAGTAAATGGAGTACCAGGAAGTAATTTCATCAAGAAGAATGTTATCGAAGCAATTATGAATAGGGTCAAGAACAAGTAAAGAATTCTTTTGAGAATATATTTAGTCATGTTTTTCTCCCCAACTCCCTAATTAATTTTTGTAAGCTGTGACTAAGTTATACATACCGTTTGGTGAAACTCGGTAGTTTTGAACGTTCTTTTTAGTTAAGTTTGCTTGATAGTATTGATACAACATAACGACACCTTGGTCTTCAGTCAGAATCTTGGTAGCTTTAAGCATGTCGTCCCAACGTTTTTCTTTATTGTTGGCATCAGTTGTAGCACTACGTTTGACTAGGTCATCGAATTCCTTGTTTGAATATTTACCATCATTTTGTGCATTACCAGTAGTAAATATTTGTAGGAATGTATATGGATCAGGGTAGTCAGCGTTCCAAGCAGTAACGACCATTTGGAAATCACCGGATTCTGATTTCTGTAGACGAGACTTGAATGGAAGGTTACTCAAACTTAATTTCAAACCAGGTAAGTTTTTCTCCATCTGACCTTGGATGAACTCGTTTTGTTTCTTAGAAGTATCAGTATCATCACCGATCAAATTGAAGCTGAGGTTCTTTTGACCAGTTTCTTTGATACCTTTCTTCCATAACTTAGCAGCCATCTTAGGGTTGTAAGAACTGTATTTCTCAACAGACTTGATTGGTTTTTCACTCGTGAAGTCTTTTCCAGTTTCAGGATTGTATGACATGCCTGAAGGAATTACAGAAGCGGTGAAACCACCAGTATTACCAAGAACATTTTCGTCTAATTGTTTACGGTCGATCGACATACCGATAGCACGACGAATATTCTTATTTCTGAAGAAAGCATATTTCTCCATGTTCATTTCAATGTAGAAAGTTGATGAGAATTTATCATTGGTAAATGTCTTATAAGTAGACACTTGACGAGCAGTATCTCCACCGATTTTTTCAAGACGGTTGATTCTGTTTGAATCATAAAGGTTCAATTGAGTATTAGGATCTTTGGCTACATAGTATTGAACTTTGTGTAATTTAACTTTTTTAGCATTCCAGAACTTATCGTTCTTAACTTCAGTCCAACTATTGTCAGAAACGTGCCAATTGATAAGTTTGAAAGGTCCATTGAAGACCATTCCTTTGCTGTTTAGGCCATATTCTTTGCCAGCTTTTTCCACTGAAGGTTTGTACAATGGGAAAAATGTAGCATTTGCCAATAATTGGTTGAAATAAGGAATCGGATCATCAAGTGTAACTTGCAAAGTATATTTGCCTAATGCTTTGACACCAAGAGAATCGACTGGCTTTTTACCAGAACTGATGTCATCAGCGTTTTTCACACCTGAAAAAATATAAGCATATTGAGATGCTGTTTTTGGGTCGACCGTGCGACGCCAAGAATAAACGAAATCGCTGGCTGTCACTGGTTTACCATTTGACCATTTAGTATGTCGCAGTTGATAGGTATAGGTTTTACCGTTGTTAGTAGGTTCAACCAACTTTTTGGCAACAGCTGGTTGAAGAGTTTTACCGTCGAAACGATAAAGACCATCCATTGTATTTGTTAAAGCCTGTCCACCAATGACGTCGGTATTGAGTGATGTATCCATCGAAGCAATAACGTCAGATGAACTGATAGCCAAGGTATCTTTACTGTCCTTTTCGACAGACGAACCACAGCCAGTAAGTAGCAACATAATACCAAATAAAGGTATAAGTCCCCATAAATACTTCTTAGTTTTCATACTTTCCTCCCTGTAACGTACGTATGCAACATATATTAGAATACTCTATTCAAAATTAATCACAATAAATTCTGATTAAAATTATTCTAATTCACAAGCAATAATATTGTAGCTAATATTTGGGCAAAAGAAAAGAGGACTCCTTATTTGGAGACCTCTTCTTGAATAAAATTATTATACTTTTCTAATTCATCTGGACTTAAATTAGCAGTTAGCAATGAACCATCTGCTGTGAAGTCTTTAGATTGAATTTGAGCTGAACGCAAAATCTCTTCAGCAATTTTTTGTTGAGTATAAGGTATCAACAAAGTTACTACTTTATATTGTGCGAATAGCTTCAACTTGATCAAGTTGACCAGTTTATCGATTGACTCTTTATCGAGGGCTGAATAGTAAATATTATCACCTTCGATAACTGGGAATTGTTGTCCCGGTTTAAGATCAGCTTTGTTAAAAGCATAGATCATTGGCTTACCTTGGACGCCAACTTCGCGCAAAGTCTTTTCAGTAACATCGATCATATTGCGCCAATGTTCATCACTGACATCGATAACTTGTACAAGTAGATCAGCATCTGCAGCTTCTTTCAAAGTTGTTTTGAAAGATTCAATCAGATTATGTGGCAACTTGCTGACGAATCCAACTGTATCAGATAGAAGGAAACTAGTATTGTCTTCCAAATCGATTTTACGAACACTAGTATCTAGTGTGGCAAAGAGCATATCCTTTTCGAAAACTTTTCTGTCTTCGGAATCGTCTTTATTTACGTTTAGCAAACCATTCATTGTCGTTGATTTACCAGCGTTAGTATAACCAACTAGTGAAACCAGCGGAACAGTCGTATTGGTACGACGACGGCTTTGAACGTCGATAGTTTTATCAACTGATTTAAGTTGAGTACGAAGATAATCGATACGTTTACGAATTACACGACGATCCATTTCCAACTTAGTTTCACCAGCACCACGGTTAGCAAGACCACCTGAAGAAGATTGTTGATCAAGTGGATTACCAGATGGGTGAATCCGAGGAAGTTGATATTGCAATTTAGCAATTTCAACTTGAAGTTTAGCTTGCTTAGTGTGAGCTCGATTTGAGAACACCTGCAAGATCAATTCAGTTCTATCCATAAATGATAGTTTAGTACTTTTTTCAAGATTACGAATCTGTGATGGAGTAAGTTCATCGTTCAAGATGATCGTAGTTACATCATCAGCATTGGCGATTTCAGCAATCTCAGTGACTTTACCTTTACCAAAGTAAGTTGCACCACTGACAGAATCAGCATTTTGCTTGATAACTTCAGCAACTTCCATGTTGTTTGCGACAACTAAAGAACCAAGTTCTTCCATAGTATAGTCAAAGTCAGGTTGCAGGTGACTGACACCTGCGATAATTACACGTTCTTTATTATTATTTAAGTCTTCCAAATTTGCCTCCAAAGAGAGAGCGTGCCAAAACTCGGTCAGCTTCTGAGCATAACATGAAAATCACAATATCCGCTTTATGGATATGGTGATTTTGGTGTTAAGCGGAGGAAGTTGAGTTTTGTCGCGCGTTTCCGCATACTTAGCAAAACCCAAAGTTACGCCACGTTCTCGTGTTATTTATATATGTTGTTATTGATATTTCTTAAGCGCATGAAACGCATGGCAATCAAATCCCTTCAAAATTATTATTACAATGATAACACGATTGTTGAGTTATAACCATTTAGACCGATTATTCGACCATTTATTCCCAAAAAGTTTTGATTTTTCTTTAAACGATATATATTACAAATGAAAGGAGGTTTTGTACGTATGATAATTAATTTCAATATAGCCAAGAAATTTATTGAACCTCTAATTACAATCAATACTGATGAAAAAACCTCTGATATGGAAAGACTTGCTAAATCCATTGATCGAATTTCTGATGGCTGGCAAATTCAAGGGATTCAGAATGGTAGGAAAAAACAAATTTCGATGTACCAAATAATTGGATTTCATACAGATGGTAAAAAGGTGATCTGTCAGACTTCTGAAGGCGAATATAGAGTCAACAAGCGGATTTATGAGTTGAAAGACGCTTTGCCAGATAAGTTATTCATCCAAATCTCTAGTTCAGAAATTATAAGCATTGCTAGTATTAAAGACTTGGAACTAACCAAATCTGGAATATATCAAATCAATTTAAATGATGGCAGTGAAACATATACTTCTAGAAGGTATATGAAATTGCTTAGAGAGAAGCTTTTAAAATGAAAACATTTAATAGATATTTTATAGTCGGATTCAAGGGAATTTTTATTGGAATAGCAATAGGCTTTCTGATGTCATTGTTGTTCTCATTTATATACAAGACCCCAACGTTTGTACCATCTTCTTCAGACTTTTATTTAAAATATAGCAATCTAAGAATTGCGACAGGAATTTCCACATTACTTTGGGCGGGGATGGGACTAGTTTTTTCCTTCGCAAGCTTGGTTTTCAGAGTTGATAAATGGAGTATTACGAAAAGAACAATCGTAAACTTTGTGATTACATTTTTCGGCTTCACTCCGTTGGCAATTTTGGCAGGATGGTTCCCAAGTACAGCGTATTGGTACGCCTTCTATGTTGTGACTTTTCTGATAACGTATACGGTCATGTGGATAATTTCCATGAATATTGCTAGAAGTCATGTTCGAGAGATCAATGAAAGAATTCAACAGTTGAATGGAAAATAATTTTTTGAACTCATTGTGAGCTTTATCCGAGGTCTATATGATGGTATAATGACTTTACACGAAAGGGATGATTAAAATGAGTTTGAGTTCAACAACGATTAGATTAGATGATGATCTTAGAAAAGAATTAGATATTAGACTCAAAGCAACAGGGCTTAGTTTGAATGCATATTTTACGTTAGCAACCAAGCAATTTGTTATTCAGAATCGGGTCCCATTTGAAATTGTTGCCCCTGAGGTCCCTAATGAAACAACTCGGATTGCAATGGTCGAAGCAGAAGCAAAAGAACTTGGAATTATCCCTGATGATACTCCTGAATTTACAGATGTTGAGGAATTGAAAAAATATTTAAACAAATAAAAACTGCGATTATTAATTTAATCGCAGTTTTATTTTATATTCAGCTTTTTTAAAACGAACAACACAAGACAAACTATGAATACCGCTCTAACCACCCAAGCGGCAAGAAATGTTCCAAAAAGTATGTAAAAGGCCTGATGGAAAAATGTATTACTTGTTAAATCAGTTAATAGCGGTAACCAAGGCATAAATATACTTCCTTTCTAATATTGTAATAAGATCCTTCCAGATGAATGTGAGTTCTTGGATATGTTTTGAGCTTTGATCACATCTTTGAAATCGAATATTTCTTGGATGTAGGCGTGTAATTCATTATTGGAAAGTTGCTGAATAACTTTCTTATAATCTCCGGGCATGATTGGTCCTTGTGTGAATGAAAATGATTGATCAGATTTTGTTGTGGAAAAATTTGGTAATGACAAGGATATGATTTGTAGATTGTTCAAATTTTGTGAAATTGTCGAAAGTAGTTCTGGCCGTCCGACGGTATCTAGGACCCTATTTATTTCTGGATGTGCCTGGAGCTGATTGACCAAATTGGAAGTATAGTCGATAAATTCATCGGCACCTACATTGAGCAAAAAATCTTTATTTTGGGGATGTCCCAGAGCAATGACATGAACATTTCTCATTTTTAAGAACTGGATCATGTACGTTCCAACACCTCCAGAAGCGCCAGTGATCAAGATTGTGTCACCAGATTCGGCGTGGATTTTTCTGACAGCACTCAATGCAGCATCTGCACCACCGATGATTGTTGCCCCTTCAGCTAGACTGACATCATCTGGTAAGGTAAATAAAAATGGCGATATCAAGATATTATTTATCTGCTGAGAAGTACCAGATTGAGAAACCCCAATAACTTTTCTACCCATAAGATTGTTTCTCGCCATGATGCCGGTTTCTTTGACGACGCCGCTGAAGCTGTATCCGATAGTAATTGGTAAATTCACAGGTCGGATGTTTCGTAGTTCGCCAGTTTCTGTACGCCAATCATAAGGCAGAACTGGTGTATATTTTGTTTCAATCAGGGCCGATAACGGTCCCACTCTTAGTTCATTGATATTTTTTATTTTTAAATCTTCGATACCATTGAAAGATTCCTGTATGATAGCCTGCATAATATTTACCTCCGTCATCATTAAAAGCATTGTATTTTATACGCAAAATTTATAGAAATCAGTATTCTGATATTTGGCGGTGTACAATTGAATTAACTAAGTTTTTGGGGAGGGAATTATGCAAAAATATTTAACATTTGACTGTTATTTTACTTTATTGGATGAAAGTAGCTTGTATGACAAGGTTGCGGAAATCGGCGAGAAGCTAGGCGTTGATGGCAAGTCTGCCCGTGAACGATTCGTAACTTATCAAGAAGACCGCTCGAACATGCATCCATATTTGGATTACGACCTACTTACCAGAAATAATTTGATCAATCTGGATTTTAAGTTTGGATTAGAGCACAAATTTGAGAAGTATTATGTTGAAGTGATGGAAGCTCATCGTAACTTGAAGCCTTATCCAGAAGTAATTGACACCTTGGAAAAATTTATTGCATTAAGATATAAATTGATCATGATGTCGAATTCGTCTTGGAGTATAATTCCAGAAAACGTCAAGGCGTTGGAAGTGCCATTTGATGTCTGGACTGCAGAAGATGTTCATTCGTACAAACCAGATCTCCATTTCTTCAAGCCAGTAGAAGACCATTATGGATTCAACGAACAAAACCATATCCATATTGCACAGGGATATATGAGTGATATGGAGCCTGCCGGTGCGATGGATTGGCCAACAGTCTGGGTAAATCGTTATCACGATAAGGCCACAGGATTATATAAACCAACATATGAAGTATCGAAGTTAGATGAAATATTACCAATATTGAAATGAAAAACAGAGAGCTGGCGTAATTCAGCTCTCTGTTTTTTTAGAAATGTTTGTATTTTTTGAAGCGTTGATTTTAATTTAGATATTCAAATCTTTGAAAAAGGCTTCGGTACTATCAGCTGTTATGAAATTTGTTTTATCACCTCTAGCAGCTTCATCGGCAAGTTTTTGAGTCTCGTCATTTAAAATCTCGTTGTCATATTCGTCAGAATGTATTTTTTTCATAATTACGCCTCCTGATGAGTACGTGAGTGCTCATTTAGTACTTACACAATAACACGTGCTATCTGTAATGACACTAAATTAGACGTAATAAAATATATTTCTAGTTTAAGAAATTTAAAAATGGAATCAGCATAGTCTGACTCCATTCAAGTCTATATAACCATGTGCAATCCCATAACGACTAGCAATATACCAATAAACGGTTTTACATAATTATTGAATTTAACTGGATCCATTTTGGCTAACATCTTCGGTGCAACTAATCCACCAACGATAGCACCGATCATCAAGCAAACTCCAATTTTCCAATCGATATTTCCGGTTGATAGATGGAATAATAACCCAACACCTGTCGTACCAACTAATATGTAAGAAGAAGTTGCTGCGGCCCGGATCATGTCCAAATTCATCACTAATAATCCGGCTATAACTGGTCCACCACCGCTTAATCCAGCAATACCAACCATTAGTCCAGCCAAGATTCCAAACAAGGCAGTTTTTAAATTAGCGTGTGCAGTTTTTGCATCCGCCTTTTTATTTGAGAAAAATCTTGAGTACAAAATTTGAATTCCTAGAACGGTCAAAATAATTGCAACAATCCAGGTATATATTTTCATAGGAATGTATGGAGAAACCAGTGCACCCACGATGGCTGCAGGGATGGCAGAAATCAACATTTTATTTCCAATTTTAAATCGAATATTGCCAGTCCGATAATGTCCGTATGCACCCACACATAGTGAGGGGAAAGCAGTGAACAGTGAGGTTGCCGCTGCTACCGGAGCACTTAGATGAAAGAATGTTGTTAAAACTCCTATATATAAAGCGGCCCCACCACCACCAGTGGAAAGTACGAATAATCCAATTGCAAATCCAATCAATATCAAGGAAACATAAGTCATTTTGGTGCCCCCAGTCGATGTCTATATTACTCTCAAAAATATAATTAACCAATTATAGATTGGGCACTTAGAATGAAACTTAATAAGATATGACTTGCATCAATCTGATAGATTTATTTTATATTGAAATAGACATCCGTAGTATGGCATCTCATAACTAATTACTATAACCATCATGTTCTGGATAAACGAGATCAACTGTCTGCCCTTTATCTTGCAAACGTTTGATCCTATCTTCACCCCAAGACGACATTGCCACCAATACCTTATTCAAAGTGTGACCATACTCAGTGATTTCGTATTCAACATGTGGCGGAACCTCATTGTAGACGTGTCGTTCAATGATTTCGTCTCGTTCTAATTCTCTTAACTGATCAGTCAGTACTTTGGGTGAAATTCCTGGAACGACTCGGCGTAATTCAGCGGGACGTATTGGTCCTGCTCCCATGTGGCAAAGAATCAATGGTTTCCATTTTCCACCCATAACGGCAAGGGTCGCCAAGACACCGTTTTGATAACTTTCTTGTTTTTCTGCCATTTGTAATACCTCACTTGTTAAAAATATTTTACCATTTAAATTTTTTTTATTTTCTATTTTCCTAGAGTGCCAACATAACTTACTTTTAGGTAAGTAATGTATGTAAAAGTGCCTAATTGTTTATATTTTGAATCCCAGTAAACTGTGTCCATAAAGTAAATCACAGGAGGATTTAACAATGGAATTCATTCAAAACAAAGTAGTAGTTATTACAGGTGCTTCAAGCGGAATTGGAAAAGAAACAGCAACACAACTGGCTGCCAAAGGGGCTAAATTAGTTTTAGGCGCAAGAAGAGAATCTGCACTTAAAGACTTATCTGACTCATTGAAAGAATCATATCCTGAACTAGAAATAATTTATCGCTCAGTCGATGTTACCAAAAATGAGGAAGTTAAGGAATTAATTGATGCTGCTGAGGAAAAATTTGGAAGAATTGACGTCCTATTTAACAACGCTGGATTGATGCCTATTTCCGAATTACGTGATGGGAAAGTTAGCGAGTGGGAACAGATGATGTCAGTCAACGTCATGGGCGCTTTATATGGTATCAATGCTGTCCTTCCTATTATGGAAAAACAAGGTAGCGGACAAATCATCACAACTGATTCTGTAGCTGGACACTTCACTGGTGCTGGTTCAGCCGTATATTCAGGTACTAAATATGCAATGCGTGCCATCATGGAAGGATTGCGCGTTGAAGAAGTTGGCAAGAATATCAAGTCGACAATGATTTCACCAGGACACGCACAAACTGCTTTGGCACAAACGATCTCTGATCCCGAAACGAGAGCCGCAGTTAAGGCTACAGAAATGAATGAAGGATTGAATGTCAAAGATGTCGCAAGTGCTGTAGTTTATGCCATCAACACTGAAGACACAGTCGCAATCAATGAAGTGATTCTTCGTTCAACAAATCAACCCGATTACTAAAATTATTTTAAAAAAAAGCTTGCCCTAGAGTCCAGTCGAGGGTCTATATTTAACCTCGTTCAGTTGATTTTTAGAATTATAGGACTATTTTAAAGTTGTAATAAAATCAAATAAGGTTGGAGGGATTTTCATATGTACAACGATTTAAAAGATAAAGTTGCCGTTGTAACTGGCGGTTCTAAAGGCATTGGTAATGCTATTTCTGAAAGATTTGGTAAAGAAGGCATGTCAGTTGTTATCAACTATAACAGTGACAGAAAAGGTGCCGAAGATGCTGCCAAAGTCGTTTCAGATAACGGCGGTAAGGCATTCGTCTTGCAAGCTGATATCAGTACAGAAGAAGGCGCAAATAGTCTACTAAATGCCGCTATTGAGCAATTTGGCAATTTGGATGTTTGGGTCAACAATGCTGGGATGGAAATTAAATCTCCTACTCATGAACTTTCATTGGATGACTGGAATAAAGTCACATCAATTGATCAAACTGGCGTCTTTTTGGGCGCAAAGACAGCTTTGAAATATTTCAAAGATAACAATATCAAAGGGAATATTATCAATATGTCTTCAGTTCATGAACAGATCCCTTGGCCAACATTTGCCAGTTATGCCGCCGCAAAAGGTGGAGTAAAGCTATTCACACAGACGATTGCCATGGAATATGCCAAAGATGGGATTCGTGTAAATTCCATTGGACCTGGTGCCATCAATACGCCAATCAACGCTAAGAAGTTCGCTGATAAAGCACAATATGATAAAACAGTTTCGATGGTACCAATGGACCGTATCGGTACACCCGAAGAAGTTGCAGCCGGTGCAGCTTGGTTAGCATCAGACGAATCAAGTTACGTGACAGGAATCACACTATTTATTGATGGTGGAATGACATTGTATCCTGCATTTAAAGACGGAGAAGGTTAAAATATATTCATAACTAAAACTTTAGGAGACAATTTTGAGTTCAAAAAATATTGTTGAGGAATATAGAGTTACCGAGGGAAGCCGATTCGTCTATATGCGGACGATACGTCAGAAATCACTAGCAGAGCCAGCACCAACTATGATTTTTTCACACGGATTAGGTGAGACGCATAAATATTTGATGGATTATGCCAATCATTTTGCCGAGAAAGGTTATGTGTGTGTAGTGTTTGACTTTTGCGGTGGTGGCAATATGAGTCGCAGCTCTGGCAAGACAAGTAGGATGTCGATCTTCACGGAGCAAGAAGATTTAGAAACTATAATTGGATTTACCCAATCATTAAAATACGTTGATAATAGACACATTATTCTAGTGGGAGCCAGTCAAGGTGGAGCAGTTTCCGCAATGGTGGCCGATGAGATTCCAAACGAAATTGAGTCACTGGTATTGATGTATCCAGCGTTCAATATCCCATATAGCGCCAGAAAAACTTACGCCACAGTAGATGCAATACCTGACCATGTCTTCCAATGGGTAGATTTAGGTAAAGTGTATTTTGAAAAACTGCTCGATTACGAAATTTATGATCACATTGCCAATTTTGAGAAACCCATCTTAATAATTCATGGTGATCAAGATAAAATCGTTCCAATTCGTTATTCAGAAAAGGCAGAAAAAGTTTATAAAAATGCTGAACTGAAAGTAATCGAAGGCTCAGGTCACGGATTTTATGAAGATGACCGAAACGTATCAATGCAATTATTTGATGATTTCATATCAAAACTAAAATAAGCACGATATAAATATTTAACTATTTATATCGTGCTTTTTTGATTGGAATTGTTTAGGAGTAACACCAAACTGATTTTTGAATAGCTTGATAAAATAAGCCGGATTGCTAATACCAACTTGTTCACCGATTGATTTAACTGGGTTTTCAGAATTAATCAACATGGATTTAGCTGCATCTAATCGAATGATAGTCAGTCTTTGTTGAGGTGTCATACCAGTTAGATCCTTGTATACATGACGTAAATAGGACTCAGAACCGTGTATTTCATTAGCTAGGTATTCCAAAGTAATATTATTTGAATAATTTTCTTCTAAGAAGTTATCAATCTCTTTGACCCAGATCTCATTGGAAACAATCGCATTAAGAGGACGACATCTTTTACAAGGACGAAATCCATCAGCAAGAGCCTGGTCAGGGTTCGAATAGATACTAATATTTTCTCTTTTAGGTAATCGAGAAGGACAAGAAGGACGACAAAAAATCTTTGTAGAAGAGACCGCATACCAGAACTTACCGTCATAATTCGTATCATTATTTTTGATAGCCAGCCACTCAGATTGCGTTACCATGCTTAGCACCTTCTAAATCCAACAAAGCGATTTTACGATCGATTCCGCCAGCATAACCAGTCAAAGAACCATCTGCACCAACAACACGATGACAAGGGATGATGATAGAAATTGGATTGTGACCAACAGCACCGCCAACAGCACGAGCAGCAGATTTTCGACCCCCGCGCATTTCACCAATTCTGTCAGAGATTTCTTTATAAGTAATAGTTTGACCATAAGGAATGGAAGTCAAGACTTCCAAAACAAGCCCTCGAAATTCAGTGACCTCAGGATAAAGAGGGACAGCAGAAATAGCAGGCTCATAACCAGAAAAGTAAGCATCCAACCAATCAGAAGCCAAACGAATTGGAGAATTGACCCCAGATTCAATAGAATCCATATCATAACCAGCACCAAAATGAGCTTGGCCAGAAAACCAAGCACCAACTAAGAACTTATCATGAGCCAACAAAACCATTTCCCCAAGAGGAGAATTATAAGCAGATTTGAGATACATAAAGACCAACTCCTTTGCAGTAAGAATATTACAACAAAAGAAGACCAAAAAGTATAACAATCTGGCTTTTTAATCCAAAGAAGAAAAAAAGAACCAACGATTAATTATCGTTAGTTCCTATAGTTACGTTACCTAAATGATTGAATTAATTAGTTAAAATTTACTTCTAATTTTTTTCCAAGGGCAAAAGCGAGTTTGGATAAAGTATCAAAACTAGTGTTATCTCCGCGTTCAATGCGAGCCACTGTTGATTGGGGTACTGAAGCCTTTGCAGCCAATTCCTGCTGAGTAAGTCCTGCAGCTTCGCGTGCCTTCATCAATGCGACGGCACTTTCTAATTTAGCACTTTCGGCTTCGAATCCTTTTTTGAACTCTGGATCTTTTAACTGTTCTTTTAAATAATCGTCAAATTTAATTGTTGTCAATTGTGTGTTCCTCCAAATATTCATTTCTGATTAATTCGGCATGATGAATCTCTTTTACTGGTGTTTTTTGAGTTTTTTTACTGAATCCGTGCGTTATGACAAAGTGATTTTCTTCAGCATGAAAATATAGGGATCTTTGAATATTTGTCCCTAAATTAGATCGTAATTCAAACAAGTTACCACTTATCTTTTTTATCCATTTCATTTTCTTGCTTGTAATTAATCCGTATCTTTGAACTTTATCAATCGTTGCAAATAATTTTTCACGATCTCTTTTGGGTAAGGTATTCATGAATTCCATGAATTCGTTGTGGCCATTGGGTCTAGTATAAAATTCAAAAGTAGGTTTTTCCATAGATTTATTATAGCATATAATGATGAAAACAACAGTATATGCTATTAAACATAATCTTTTCGATTTTTCTGAAATAGGTGATTTTGGCTTTTCAATTCAATCATCCAAAAAAGAGCCCATTCCCAAAGAGGGGAATGGACACATTAATATATTTTTTTTAAAATCACCAATCTGCAGTGAACCCCTTAAAAAAAGGAGGATTACTGTTTGGGTTATCTAATCAGAGTTAACCACAATTCAGCACGAAGGGAAGGAGATACGGAGGCCAAGCCGTGGCATTTATCTTGAAACGGCAAAGGCCGTTGCTAGATAAAAGATGTGATTTATGACCGCTTTTTGGCATAAATCCATCTCACAGCGTCCACGCCTCCGTATTTCCTGACCGAAGTGCGGAAAGGCTACACTAATTCGTCATGACGACGCTCAGCCCGAGCAATCAAAGGCAAAATAACCCCAACAGCAATCATCAAAAGCGGCTCGATAATATTGAGCGCCAATACATGATACCAAGTACCAGTACCATAAACCTCATCAACTGGCAAAATACCCATAGTAGCAGCACCGAAAGTGATCAAGAAACACCAAGCACCAACGATAACGGCCCATTTTTGATTTTTGATATAAGTGAAGTCAGAAGGGAACTTCTTAGGTTTCAAACGAACAATAATAAACGAACTAAATAAGAAACAAGTCGTATATGGAGAAACGATTCCGTTCAAGTTCAGCAGTTGATTAAAGATAGAATTCATATTTGGCAAGGTTGCACTAAGAACCATGATCACGGTACAAATACCAGTTGTTAACCAGTAACCATTGATTGGCAAACCACGTTTGTCTGTTTTTGTAAGTCCCTTTGGTAGATACGATTTTGCTGTATCAGACAAGAACATACGTGTACCGGCATCGATCAAGACAGCTAACTGGGCCATCATGTAAATTGCCTGTGTTATCGCGAATACATATAGGAAGAATCTTCCCATTCCAAAATCATTTCCCATGGCTTGAAAGGCATAGTATGAACCGTTCATCTTCAAGTCGTTAGGCAGGTGATGGGCGTTGAAGAATACTCCCAGTGAGAATGAACCAAGGACAGTCAAGAATCCTGTCATAATGGCTAACATCCACATAGCTTTTGGAAAGTCCTTCTTACCATTTTTCATTTCAGTAACATATGGTGCGGCAAATTCTGAACCATTCATAGCAAAAATTACTAATCCGAAAGTTGATAGATAATGTAAATCAAATTTTGGAATGAATGATTTTAAGTTAAATGGTTGTGTATGTGGCATATTTCCTTGTCCAAGGTATACGACTGTCATGATAACGTACAGGACAGTTACGATGAACATTGCTCCACCACCGATAATTCCCAACCATTGTAGTGAGTTTTTCAAATGATGTTGAATAAAAATAAATAGCGTAAAAATTGCTGCAGTAAGTAATGCGAACATACTATTACTCATTGTGTTCGACATTGAATTGTTTCCGTGGATCAACCAACCGAATGAAATAAGCATTGAGTTGGCAACATCGACGATGTAAGGCAATCCTGATACCCAATATGTCCACGCACAAATATATCCCCAAATGTTTCCACTAGTACCACGGACCCAAGACGACATTCCACCACCTTCGTGGCTAAAAACTGATCCCATGTGTCCTACCATCATTTCATAAGGTACGACGAATAAAAATAGCATTAAAATCCATGTTGTAACAATACCGAGTCCCTGATTTTGAAAATTATAAATAATATCATCAAAACCGATCACGGTAACGAAGTCCATCAAGGCAATGACAGGCCAGCTAATATACGACTTTTTTGAGTCGATTTCTGGCATTTTCTCCCCCAAATCTAACACCCCTAATAATCAAATTTTTAAAGAACTAACTAATTATAAGAAAAAATATACATCAATTCCAGATAATCTTACAAAAGTGTAAGTAATTGTAATATGAATCGAACGACCTTTAGCTGATTTTTTCATAAGATGGGTATATCAGATGGAGGGAACACACATGACAAAAATAGTCGAAGTTAAAAATATCGAAAAAATTTATGGTAAGGCCAATGAAAAACAGTTCAAAGCTTTGTCGGATGTAAATTTTGAAGTTCAACCTGGCGAATTCGTGGGAATCATGGGTGCCTCAGGTTCAGGTAAAACAACTTTATTGAATATCTTATCCACATTGGATACAGCAACTAGCGGGGAAGTTAAGATTGCTGGTGAGGATATCACAAAATTAAAGAACAATGAAATGGCAGACTTCCGTGCTAACAAAATTGGCTTCATTTTCCAAGATTTCAACTTGTTGGAAAATTTAACAGCTTACGAAAATATTGCTTTGCCACTGGCATTACAAAATACTAGTCCTAAAAAAATCAAACCAGCGGTCGATAGTATTTCTGCAAAATTAGGTTTAACAGAAATTCTAAATCACTATCCAACAGAATTATCTGGTGGTCAAAAACAACGTGTTGCCGCAGCTAGAGCTTTGGTACACAACCCTTCAATTATTTTCGGGGATGAACCAACTGGTGCTTTGGACTCAAAGAGTGCTCGTGCCTTGATGGACACCATGACAAAAGTTAACAAAGAAGATAACGTTTCTATCCTATTAGTAACGCATGATCCATTCTCAGCAAGTTTCTGTGACCGTATTTTATTCATCAAAGATGGTGAAATCGGTCAAGAGTTGAAAAAAGAAGAACATTCTCGTGGTGAATTTTATCAAGAAATTTTAGATTCACTTGGAACATTTGCGGAATAGGAGGGGACTTAAATGTTAAATAAATTAGCTATAGGTGGAATAAAGCATCGTCTACGTGATTACAGTGTTCTGTTCTCAGGTTTGATGATAGCAGCATCCATCTTTTATATGTTTTTATCGTTGGCTTTGAATAAGGCATTCTTGAAATCCAATTCACCAGCACAGGCAACAGCCTTTATCTTCGGATTCGGTATTGTACTTTTAGCAATAATTACCATTGTTTATATAAATTATGCGAATAAATTTTTATTGAGTATGCGGCAAAAAGAGTATGGGATGTTTATGATGCTCGGTGCCAAAAGTAGTAAAATTTCCAAAATGATTTTCGTTGAAACATTTGCGATTGGAGCTATCGCTACAGCTGTTGGTTCATTGATTGGTATTGGTATCACAGGCTTTGTCGGTGATTTACTAATCAAAAATATGGATATGCAAGTCAGCCACTTCAATAGCTTTTATCTACCAGCATTGCTTTGGACATTTGTATTTTTCATCGTAATATTTATTTTTTCAGCATTAAGAAATTCAATATCACTTAGATTTACTAAAGTTATGACGCTGTTGAACATGGACAGCCAACCAACTAAACTTAAGCGCAACAATGCCTGGACTATTATCCAATCAATCTTAGGAGTAATTTTATTAGCAATCGGATATTGGTGCATGGTCAAAATGGGTAAGGATGCTACATTTATTTTCTTAGGTGTCCCTGTAGCCCTATTCACTATCGTTGCCGGTACATATTTCGTTATCAACTCACTAACGACTACCATTATTAATTTGTTGAAACGTAATACAAGCTTTTCACAAAAAGGTTTGAATAATTTTACCTTGTCACAATTGAACTTTAGAATTGCTGACTACACAAAAATCCTTTCAATGGTATCGATCATGTTCGCACTTGCTCTTGGTGCAATCACTGTTGGACTAGGATTCCGTCAACAAATCGACACTGTTGCTAACGGTCAAAATTATTATGATGCAAGTATCAGAAACATCAATAATAAGGAACAAAACTTGGTCGACAAAATTGACCATAAGAAGTTGACGGTATATGAATTCAAGAATACTAAGAAATTCACTTATTACCGTAATAGTGATCTCGAATCACAAGGATTTACGTACAATAAATTCAGTAAATCCATGATTTCTAAAGAGGTTCCTACACACAAATCTAACCCTTCAGTTGCTTTTCAATTGCAAAACACTATTCCAGTTGATGAAGCTGCACCTCAGGCTAAATTTGTCAGTGATGCGAAATTTGATAGCTTGAGTGGCAAGCCTGAAACGATGACGTTTGTAAAGACTGATTCATTCAAGAATAATTTATCAACGTTTAAAAAGATTTCTGAAATACAGGCAGCAAGATATCCAGCTTATAAACAATTCGGTGGCGATAAATATTCAGTTTATAAGAATATTAATAGCTTCTTCTCAGGACTAGAATTCATGGGATTCTTCCTTGGAATCGCCTTCCTGGCAATGTTAGCAAGTTGTTTGATGTTCAAGATATTGTCTGGAGCTGCTGGAGACGTCAAACGTTACAACATGCTTTACAAAATTGGTACTAGACAAAGATCATTACGTCAAACTATCAATAAAGAAATTGCTGTGTTGTTCTCAGTTCCTGCAGTTTTAGGAATAGTCCATGTGCTAGTTGGTTTACAGATGTTTAAGCCATTGTTATATAAACCATATATGCACATTGAAGTGCCATTCCTGATCTTCTTCGTACTGTATCTGGGTTATTATTTCATAACCAGATATTTGTATAAGAAGATAGTACTAAAATAAAAGATTCCCCCGTTTTAAATGAAAAAATATCCTCAACAGATATTGCCGAAAACTTATGTTTTCGGCTTTTTTTTAATATCGTAGATTAGGACTTTATAATAATTGTGTAAGCGCTTAATTGGAAAAATCAAAAATATTTTTGAAAAATTGATAATAGTTGATATATCGTCAAGGAATAGCGGTATCATTGCAATGTTGATTTAAGTTTATAAGTATTTAAGTGGAAAAATTACTGTAGGTAATTTCATTTTTATTGCCAAACGCTTAGAAAAACATTAAAATTTCTTTAATAGTCATTTTTAGTGATAGTGTCGCTTAACCGATTTCTGTGTTAGTGCTCAGAAGCCACCCAGGTTTTGCTACGCTCTTACACGATACGAAGGGAGAATGTTATATGTCGATGATCGAGTTTCGCGATGTGCAAAAATATTATGGTAAATTTCACGCATTGCATGACATTAACTTAGAGATTGATAAAGGGGAAACTGTTGTACTTATTGGACCTTCTGGTTCTGGTAAAAGTACTTTGGCAAGATCTGTTAACGGATTGGAAACTATTCAAGAGGGCCAATTGATCGTTAACGGTCATGATATTGCTGACAAGAATACTAATATCAACCGTATCCGTACTGATGTTGGTATGGTTTTCCAACATTTCAATCTATATGCTAATAAAAATGTTCTTGAAAACGTTATGTTGGCTCCAAGAATTGTTTTGAAGATGGATGAAGCTGAAAATAAAAAGTCAGCTATGGCTCTTCTTGATCAAGTTGGTTTGGCTGATAAAGCTGAAAATATGCCTTCACAAATTTCTGGTGGACAAGCTCAGCGTGTTGCTATTGCTCGTGCTTTGGCCATGAAACCTCGTTGTATGTTATTTGATGAACCCACTAGTGCTCTTGATCCTGAAATGATCGATGATGTTTTGCGTGTTATCAAATATGTTACTAACCAAAGTGATATGACATCTTTGATTGTTACTCATGAAATGGGCTTCGCACAGGAAGTTGCCAACCGTGTTATTTTCATGGCTGATGGACGTATTCTTGAGGATGACAAGACTGATACATTCTTCGAGCACCCTACAAATGAACGTGCAAGACAGTTCTTAAGTAAAATTATTAAGCACTAGAAGGGGGCAGGATATTATGAAAAAGTTTAAATATTTTTCGATGTTTGTCATGTCCTTGCTTCTAGCACTGATCCTTGTCGGATGTGGTTCAAAGCCGCTTTCTAAACAGGATGTTTTGCAAAATGCCAAGGACGCAAACACTATTAGCTGGGGTGTTAAGGCTGATACAAAATTAATGGGACTTATTGATGTTAAGGACGGTCAGGAAAAAGGTTTCGAAATTGACATGGCCAGAGCATTAACTAAGAAAATTTTGGGTAAGAATGGTAAAGCTAAATTTGTTACTGTTACTTCTCAATCACGTATCCCATTACTAAAAAATGGAAATATCGATGCCATTATGGCTACAATGACAATCACTCCTGAACGTCAAAAAGTTATCGATTTTTCTAATTCATACTTTGATGCTGGACAATCTATTTTGGTAAAAGATGGGTCACCAGTCAAAAGAGTTCAAGATTTGAATAATAGAACTATTATCGGAGTTGTTGGTTCTAACTCTGTTGAAAATGTTAAGAAATATGCTCCAAAGGCTCGAGTACTTCAATTACAAGATTATGCTCAAGCTTTAGTTGCTCTGAAATCTGGCCAAGGGGATGCTTTGACAACAGATAACGTTATTTTAGCTGGTATGGCTGTTGAAAATCCTGGCTATCGTGTTCAGGGTAAAGCTTTCACAACGGAACCTTATGGTATTGGTATCAACAAGGATCAACCTGAATTCAAACATGCTTTGAATAAAGCTATCAAGGAAGTTGAAGCTGATGGTACTTATAACAGACTGATCAAGAAATGGTTCGGAAACGTTCCAGGATTCAATTATAGGGAGGTGCTACGCTAATGATTTCAGCATTCACAAATAACTGGCAAAACTTCCTAACTGGATTTGGCTGGACACTTCTATCAAGTATCGTGGCGTTATTTTTCAGTTTGATAATTGGCTCGCTTTTCGCCATTTTGGAAGTTGTACCTAACAAAGCTTTGAGAGTTATCGGTAATATTTATGTGGAAATTTTCCGTAATATTCCCTTACTTGTTATCACAATGTTTTTCTATTTAGTTATTCCATTGTACTTTGTTAAAATCAACGGATTTACCGCTGGTACGATTGGGTTGACGATTTATACTTCGGCTTTTATTGCTGAAACCGTCCGTTCAGGTATCAATTCAGTTGATGTCGGTCAGATGGAAGCATCACGTGCTCAAGGGATGAAGTATACACAAGCTATGCGTTATATCGTTTTACCACAAGCATTCAAATTGGTTATTCCACCATTGGGAAATCAATTCGTCAACTTGGTCAAAAATTCGTCAGTTTTAGCCTTCGTTGCTGGATTTGATTTGATGTACCAAGGTAACGCGATTGCATCTCAAACTTTTGATACTGTAAATACCTACTTGGTAGTTGGTGTTTTCTACTTGATCATCACATTACCGATCAGTTATTACATGCAGCATCTAGAAAGAAAATTGGCTTAGAGGGGAGAATGAATTATGCAAAATTGGATTGATGCTTATTCTGCCGTCAACTTGAAGTTCCTTCTCCAAGGTCTCTGGGTCACGGTGGAAATCTCAATTATTTCGGTTGTATTTAGTATGATAATTGGTTCCATTTTAGGAATCATCCGTTATACAAAGATTCCATATTTCTCAAAAATTGTCGGATTCATCATCGATGTTATCCGTAATTTACCATTACTATTGATTATCTTCTTCGTATACTTTGGTCTACCAGCGTTTGGATTCAAACCGGATACGATTCCAGCCGCCATTTTAGCTATGACTGTTTTCGAGTCAATGATGGTTGCGGAAATCATTCGTTCAGGTATCTTGGCAGTTGATGTTGGCCAGATGGAAGCGGCCCGTGCTGTAGGTATGAAATATACCCAAGCAATGTGGCATATCGTGTTACCACAAGCATACAAGAAAATGATTCCTGCCTTAGTTAGTCAATTGATCTCATTGATCAAGGATACTTCTTTGGCAACTATCATCGTTGTGCCAGAATTAATGCAACATGCTCAAGTTATTTACGGTCAAAACGCAAATTATATCGTTCCAATGTACTTAGCTTTAGCAATTTTATACTTTATCGTATGTTACGCACTGTCAGTCGTTTCAAAGATTATCGACAGACGTTTAGCTTAAGATTGTGAAATTTTGGTTGACGAACATAGGAATAATTGTTAATATTCAAGACATTAAAGACAAGTGTTTGAACAAAGTAATACTGCATCTGTGTGTAAGAAAGCCAGTGGTCGATGCGAACTGGTCAGGGTGTTAGTACTGAAATACCAAACATGACTTGGTTTTCCAAGCGGAAATGAGTGCCGATATCACTCTCGAGTGGAGGTCTGCTTAGGTCTCAAGCTGGGTGGTACCACGGTTGAATACAGTCAAATCGTCCCTGTTGCATTTATTGCAGCGGGGACGATTTTTTTGTGGGAGAAGCATATGAAAAAAGAGCGGGTAAGTTTTAGAGAAGCAATCTTACTTTTACTAGTGATGCTGATAATTTTGGG
The DNA here is from genome assembly GCF_003946505.1 of Companilactobacillus mishanensis. Taxonomy (GTDB): domain Bacteria; phylum Bacillota; class Bacilli; order Lactobacillales; family Lactobacillaceae; genus Companilactobacillus; species Companilactobacillus mishanensis. The sequence goes on from NZ_RHON01000004.1 coordinate 120,710, forward strand.
AAGTGGTGTTATTGGATTTGGATTGTCACCACAAACTCCAGTTTTAGTAGTAATTGGATTGTTGATTTTATGGGAGAAAATTAAACGTGCAAGTTGGGATGAAATTCATGATGGAATCATGGAGGGAGTAAAAAATGGTATCGTGCCGATATTTATTTTTATTCTTATCGGTGCCTTGATCGGTACTTGGATAGCAGCCGGTGTAATTCCATCGATGATGGTCGCTGGTTTCCATTTGATTTCTGCACAGTGGTTCGTGCCATCGGTATTCTTGGTCTGTGCTTTGATTGGAACGTCAATTGGATCTGCATTTACGATTGTCTCAACTATCGGAATAGCTCTATTTGGAATGGGAACGACGATGGGTGTCAATCCCGCACTGGTAGCCGGAGCTATCATTTCAGGGGCTATTTTTGGAGACAAAACATCACCTCTTTCTGACTCCACAAATCTTGCCGCCGCCATGGCTGGATCAGATTTATTTGCTCATATCAAGAACTTAATGTGGACCACAATTCCAGCATTCTTGATCTCATTAGTGTTGTACTGGATTTTAGGATTGAATGAAACTGGGGCCAAACTTACTAATATTGCCCCAACTTTACACACTTTAAATACGCATTTTGTTGTAAGTTGGTGGGCAGTTCTTCCTATTATATTGTTATTCATTTGTGCAATCTTGAGAATTCCCGCCATAGCAACCTTGTTGTTGAATATTGCGGTTACCATCGTAATGATTTTTATTCAGAAACCAGGAACCTCAGTACCAGATATTGCCGGATTTATCGAAAATGGTTTCGTATCTAAAACAGGGAATGCCAATGTCGATGCACTGTTGACTCGAGGTGGAATAACTTCAATGATGGGGACAGTTTCGTTGATATTCCTTACACTTTCGCTAGGTGGATTGTTGATGAAGTTTGACGTCATCCAAACCGCCATTGCACCATTGGCAAAACGACTCAAGTCAGCAGGATCATTGGTTACAGCCACGATACTTTCAGGTATCGGAGTTAATATTTTCGTCGGTGAACAATACCTGTCAGTTATTTTGCCAGGTAAAGCATTTAAAGAAACATTCAATAAGCGTGGATTGGATAACTTGGCCTTGAGTCGAGTACTTGAAGATGGAGGAACTGTTATCAACTACTTGATACCTTGGGGAGTTGCCGGAGCATTCGCTGCCAACACCTTAGGAGTACCAACACTAGAATTTCTTCCATTCTGTTTCTTTAGTTTATTGTCACCAATTTTGTCGATCATTAGTGGATTCACTGGGATTGGCTTGAAACGCATGCAGCCAAAAAATTAATAGAATGAAAAAAGCTGACTCATTTGAGCCGGCTTTTATTATAGAAAATTCTATAAGATTTATATCAAAATATAATAAATATCTTTGTGCCTTTTAGTTGATTCTTAATGCTTTTAGTCCACAATAGAAAGAGTATCAAGGGATGGAATTTCACTTCCTGCCAAAGGAGGTGTTACTAATGGCTAGACATAAAAAGCCACGCCGTGAGTTTAGAATTTCACTAAACTTCTTGGTCGTGGCAATGTCATTCAAAGTCATCTGGTAATACTTTTTACACAGGGGAGAGGGATAAACTCTCCCTTGGTACTTTGTGCAACTAAAGAATAACTGTTCTAAGGAGAAATAGCAAGATGAAAAAACTCATTGACACAGAACATGTTCAACTGACTATTGAAAGAGTTGAACCTAAATTAAGTGTGCTATTTGTATATTTGATTTTGATTGGTGGATTGGCTCTACTTTCACTTTTCAAAGTCCGTTAAATCAAGTATTATCAGTGGTTCAGTTTAGGTATTTTATAAAAATTATGTTATTTTAAGTACTGGGTAAAGAATGAAGGTGATTAAAATTGCGTAGCCCAAAGCAACTGTCATATGAGGATCAGTTGGACCTCTTTGAAAAGAGAGGGATGACACTTGATCCAGAAATGCGCGACAAGAACATCAACGCGATAGAAGCAATCGGCTATTACACATTGAAACAATTTGCCTATCCATTTGCTTACAGGGACGGATATAATACTCCGGACTATGATGGATTAGAATTTGATTTTGTAGTTAAAAGATATTATCAAGATAAGAATCTTCGTATCAATTTGCTGCATGCAATCGAAGATATTGAAGTTTCAATGAATAGTTTGATTTCTCACGTTTTGGGAAATAAATATGGTGCGTTTGGCTATTTAGATTTTTCAAATTGGGCTGATAATAGAATTTCAAAATACAGTCTTGAAGAACGACAATTTTACTTTAAGAAATCATTATTAAGACAAGCATATAATTCAAATATATGAGATTTAGACTATCGGGAGAACTTAAATGCCGATAATTTTCCAACAGTTTGGTTAATGACTAACCTCTTAACTTTCGAAACAACATCGACTCTGATCCGGCTCATGTCGCCGGATAACGTCAAATACTTTACCGATTATTTTGACTGTACCCGAGATGAATTGGTCTCTTGGTTAGAGTGTTTAAACTTCGTCAGAAATATTTGTTGCCACAATTCAAACTTGCTAGATATTACATTGTCTACCGATGCAATGGCACCGAAAGATTATCAAGAATTCTTGTGGTTTAAGAATATTAATGGTGATATTAGCTACACTAATAAGATAGCTTTGGTGATCGTAATTGTCGTACATATGATGTATGCCATTAATCCAAAATATCGATTTGATAATATAAAACGATCCTTCACTAGTATTACCAGAGATATAGATGGGTCGATCGAGAAATTAGGATTTAAAAATATGGATGCATTCTATGACATCTTTAGAAAATAGCCGAAAGGCTATTTTTTTTGCGATAATTTCTAAATTCAATCTCATTTTATTTAGCTATTTTTAGTTAATATCTTGCCTAATTATGAGTGTTTTTATGAATACAACTACAGGGATGCCTATATTACGGCAATTCAATATATTATATAACTTTCAAAAATTTAAATTGTGGTTATATTATGACTTACATTTTAATTTTATTTATTCATTTTTTTGTATTAATGGTGTATAATTTATCTCGATTTGGTACCGCTGTCATTAAAAGAATTCTGTTGATATTTACTGATTAGTCAAGTTTTGTGGGAGGAATGCGACTAAACAGGTTTTTAACGAATTACATTATTGGGAATGGTTGGGGTAGTACTAATGAAAGTCCCTAAGTGTGACTAAATAGGGCATTTTATATTCGAAAAGGGGATTCTTATGAAATTAAAAAAAGCTTTGATTTCGTCCTCATTTGCCATTGCCATTGCTTTGACAGGAATCACTGTTGCTTCAGGCACAGCAAATGCCGACACTACTAATAATACAAATACTACTGGCGACGCTTATGTAACTACACAAGTCGCTCCACAAAACGTTTCAACATCAACAGATGCAGCTCAAACTGCTACTGATGCAAACAGATACAACAAAAGATACAGATACAAACGCTGTAGCAACTTCTGCTACAACTGATACACAAACACAAGAACAAGCTCCACAAGCAAATGTTACTGATTCTTCAGCAACACAAGCAACAACAACAGCTGCAACTGACACAACATCAGCAACAAAATCTGATGAGAATCCAGTTGTTTCTAAGATTAAAACTACAGCTAAAAAAGCTGTAGGCGACATTGTTGGTAAGGATATCGTTGGACCAGTTTCAGGCGACGTTCTTTCAAAAGTTAAACCACTTTCAAATGTTTACGCTGGTGCGGTTGGATTTGCTGATCCTGAATCAAACTCACTAGGTAATGCTTCACACGCTATCCAAGATGCAGCTATCGACGTTGTCGGTGCTATTCCAGGTGTTGGTGGAGTTGCTTCAACAGTTATGAAATTAGTACAACCACTAGACTTAGTTGATAATGCTATCGGTGGTGTTTATGGATTAGCTACAGGTAAAAACAATTTGATCCCTGACGCAATTGGTAACAAAGTTGCTGACGCCATCAATAACAAAGATGCAGATACTAAAGAAGCAAAAGCTGCAACAGTTCCTGCAGATACAGCATTTTATTCAAACAGAAAATTAAACAATAAAGTTACAACTACTACACAAGCTCCATTATTTAACGTAATGGGCGAAACAGCTACTAGATCATTGGCTCCAAATACGGCTTGGTTCACTGATCTACAACGTGTAAATACAAAAACTGGTCAAACATTCTATCGTGTTTCTACTAACGAATATGTTCGTGCCCAAGATGTTGTTTTAAGTTAATTAAAATAAAAATGAGGTGAGACGATGAAGAAACTTTCTTCAAAGAAACTCATCACCGTTTTAACTAGTTTAATTACAACATTCGTTTTCGGGTTCGTAACTTATTCAGCTGATACGGTCAACGCTGAAACTACCGATACGACTCAAGGCGCTGTTCAAGTTGAACAAACCACGCCTGCAGTTACTTCGGATACAAGCCAGCAAGATGATGTTTCAACAACGACACCTGCTACTACCAGCGATACTGTTTCTGCAGTAAACGCTGATTCTAATGCAAATGTCCAAGCGAGTTATTCAGCCACTTCGGATCAACCAAACGATACTGAAATTGCTAACTCTCAATTAGCTACTTCAGCTGCCGAAGATGGTATGGTTTTATTGCAAAACCAAGATAATTCATTGCCAATCTCAACTGACCAAAGTGTTGCCTTATTCGGTGCCGGTGCATACGGTACTGTCAAAGGTGGTACCGGTTCTGGTGACGCCAATCCAAGACAAACTGTTAATATTTGGGACGGATTGCAAAATGCTGGTTACCAGGTCACAACAAATGATTGGCTAACAAAAACAGCTGCAGACTACGATCAAAAGAAAGCTGATTTCAGTAAAACAGCTGTATTGTTGAGTACATTCAACTATACAGATCCTGAAATTTCACAAGCTGATTTTGATGCAGCTCCTGCCGATGTTGGTATTTACGTCTTATCACGTAATGCCGGTGAAGGTAAGGATCGTACAAATACAAAGGGCGACTATCAAATCACTGATGCTGAATTTAATAACATCAAGAATATCGCTAATAATTATAGTAATAGTGTTTTACTCCTCAATGTCGGTGGACCTATCGATATGTCATTCTTATATGAAGTTCCAAACTTGAAGAGTGTTCTCTTAGTTTCACAAGGTGGTCAAAATACAGGAACCGCTGTTGCCGACCTTATCAGTGGAAAAACTACTCCTTCTGGTAAATTGACAGATACATGGGCACTAAATTATTCTGATTATCCTTCTTCAGCAACATTTGCTGAAAACGATGGAAATTCTATGACTGAAAACTATAATGAAGGAATTTATGTTGGATATCGTTACTTTGATTCGTTCAATATAATCCCTCAATATGAATTTGGTTATGGACTTTCATATACAAACTTTTCAATCAATCCTGACAAGACTTATGTTGACGGCAATAACTTGGTTTCACAAGTTACTGTAACTAACACTGGTGATACATATTCCGGACGTGAAGTCGTTGAAGAATATTATTCAGCACCTGCTGGTACTGTCGACAAAGCTTTCCAAAATTTGGCAGCCTATGCTAAAACTGATGTCTTAGCACCTGGACAAAGCCAAACTTTGACATTGTCATTCCCTATTTACAACATGGCTAGTTACGATACAAGTACAGCCAGCTACATTATGGATGCCGGCGACTACATTATTAGGATCGGAAATAGTTCACGTAATACACATGTCGCAGCTGTTTTGAATTTACCTGAAAAGGTAACAACGGAACAACTTGCCAATGAAATGATGCCAGATGCAGATCCAACTACTTTACATGGTAGCTCGACAATGTATACTCCTGCTGATCAAGCAGCTGAAATGGCATCTGCAACACAAATCACTTTAGATCCATCAACATTAAGTTACGCATTAGGCGACAATACTTCACAATATGACACCAACCGTGTAACTACATATGTTGAACAGGGTAGCAATCAACTACTACCAAACAACGGATTGAAACAAGATATTCAATATGTCGATCCAGCTGAAGGGTCATCATTATTTGATGTTTATACTGGAAAGATCACAATGGATCAATACGTTGCTAGTTTATCTACAAAACAACTTACAAAGATCGTTAATGGTAACTTGGATCTCAATGCCGAAGGATTCGAAGCTTTGAAGAATCAAATAGGTATTGGCCAAGGTGGAAGCTCAAACGTTGTTGTTGGTGGAGCATCAACAACAGTACCTGGTGCAGCTGGACAAACAACTTCAGCATTACTAGATCGTGGAGTTCCCGTATCAGTTAATTCAGATGGTCCTGCAGGTTTACGTTTGACACCGATCGCAACTAAGAACGGACAAACAATTTATCAATATGCTACAGCATGGCCAATTGGAACCTTGATGGCTCAAACATGGGATCCAGCAATGGTTTATCAAGTCGGAAATGCTGTTGGTAAAGAAATGGCTGAATTCGGAATCGATACTTGGTTAGCTCCAGGTATGAATATTCATCGTAATCCATTAAATGGACGTAACTTTGAATACTATTCTGAAGATCCATTAGTTGCAGGTATTACAGCTGCAGCCGAAACACGAGGAGTACAATCAAATCCTGGTGTCGGTACAACTATCAAACACTTTGTAGCTAATAATGAGGAAACAAACCGTTTCGTTACAAACTCAGTTATTGGTGAACAAGCTTTACGTGAAATCTATCTAAAAGGTTTCGAAATTGCTGTCAAAGATGCTCAACCAGAGTATGTCATGTCATCTTATAACCGTGTAAACGGTGAATACAACTCAGGAAACTACGATCTATTAACAAATATTCTTCGTGGCGAATGGGGCTTCAAAGGTGGAGTTATGACTGACTGGTTCAGTTTCAAGAGTTTCACAGATCCAGCAGCATTGATGCACGCTGGTAATGATTTGATCATGCCAGGTGGAACACAAATTCCATTGCAAGTCGATGCTTCAGTTTTGCCTATAGGTGGCAATAAGTTGATGCTTGGCGACCTTCAAAAATCAGCCAAGAGAGTTCTAACTTCAATAATGAACACAAATTCATTTGCGAAAACTTATAATGTACCTGTAAATTCATTTACACCACAAGATGTTTCGACGACAATGGGTGCAAATGGACAAAATTGGTAGGAGAGGTGAGATTTTATGGATGATATAAAAAATATTTTTCATCAAGTTGGCGAATATGTACAAAATTTGCCAGAGATCTTAGACGCACTATTCAATTAATAGAAATCCCCCTAAAGATTAACTTTAGAGGGATTTTTATTTCAATAAAACGGTATAATATGATTGATTTTATTTATGGAGGACATGGCTATGTCATATAAAGTAGATTTCAAAGATGTTTCGACAGTCGGATTGGAAAGTTCACCAGTTGCTGATGCATTGGCAGGTTTGAGAGCCAATGAGGCCAGATATTACTGGAATAAATTTAAGCATGAATTTGTAACTTATACCTTGGATGAGGATAAAGAGACACTTCCTTGGATCGAGAAAATTCTTGCTGAACGTGATATGAAGTTTCCATATAAGCCTTTGGAAGTAACTCAATTTGAAGAAGACGGAACTAAGTTTGCTCACGTTTTTTACGAAAACGGTCTTGAGGTCAATGTGATGTATGCGCTTGAAGATGGTGGCAAACGTGCTGTTGGGTTTAAGTTATCTGATGGGATGGAAGTTCCTCAGGAATTCGAGGGTAAGTTTAAGTTTGCACACCAGAAGTCGAAGTTAGCCGGTACTATCCGCGGTTCGTTTTTTGTTATTAAAGGTGAGTATTAAAACTGCTTTTTTTGTGGGATGCTGCCGATTCCGGAAGAAAATAAATTTTTTGGCTGGAACGCCATCGAGCCATTTGGAGCCTTTCCGAGTTCTGGAAAGTCTTCAAACTGGCTCTTTGTCTAAGACTCGTTCCGAGTCTAAGACAAATTTGATGGCTGAGCCAAAATTTATTTTCTTCCTGCATCTGGTGTTCGGTGTAATTTTATTACTCAAATTTCATTGTGTTTTCGTTGGTGGCAATTATGTTTTATCCAGCGATATTAATGTGTAGTGAAAATGTCAAAATCTCTGAATCAGTTTGCCACTGATTCGGAGATTTTTTGTTTTGCCATTTTAAAATATCACATTCAGAACCAATTCATTGGATCTAATATTTTCACAAAATTTTCAGATAATTCTTTTTTAAAAGTGTTTTTCAATTTTTTATCTTTATTTGAAAATATCGTTTTAGAAAGTGCGACTATGAATGATATGACTATATATGTTATTAACGCTGTTAGTAAAATCATTAAAATAGTTTTCAATATAATTTTCCTCGCAATTCATCTCTTGAAATTGAATGATCATGGTACCTCTAAAGGTATCACACAAATCTAAACAAAAATAATTGAAGTTTTTATATTCCAAACATAAGTTGTAGTATTGATTCTTATATAAATTTCTAAAACAAGGAAAAAACAGTCAAAAAACTGAACAACAATGATTTCATTTCTCACTACCTAACCAGTAAAGAAGTGAATCCACCCACTCACTCAACCCCAACTTAAATTTTTATGAGAACTTATCTAGATGTAGGAATCAAATCGATTTCGGCTCAGATCTGGGCGTTCCCTTCCTTGGTCGTTCGTTGGCGTAGCCAACACTTGAGATGGTTGCGCATGCGCCAAAGGCGACATACGTTCCTTAAAATAATCGATTTGATTCCGGAATCGGCAGTATAAAACCACTTTTCATAAAAAAGCCACTCTATTTACTGAATATTTATTAAAAAACATTGTCACATAAATGTAACAATACTGTATAATAATCAGTATGGTAACGCTTGCAAAAGGGCGTTATACATCTATAGGTTTAGGGGTGATAGGATGAATAGAAAACAGAAGCGGATTTTATTGCTGCTGATCAGTGCTATCTCGGTATTTTTCATAAGTTTCTTTACATACCTTGGCAATGCATCTGCTGCAACGACTTCTGATTCTGACGTTTCAGAGACAAGCTCACAAACGTCATCTAATGGGGCAAACGATGGTGCGGTGACTAACGCGTCAGCTACTACTGATGTGAATGCTAACACCACTGCTAACTCTGATGAATCGGCTACTACTAGTCCAGATCCTAATGAAACTGAAATTGCTAATTCTCAATTATCAACTTCTGCCGCCGAGGACGGTATGGTATTGTTGCAAAACAAGAATGGAACTTTACCTATTTCTACGGATGACTCAGTAGCTTTGTTTGGTGGAGGCGCCTATGGAACTGTTAAAGGGGGCACTGGTTCCGGTAATGTGAACCCTCGTAAAACTGTCAATATTTGGGACGGTTTAAAGGATGCTGGTTATCAAATCAAGACGGATGATTATTTAACAGGTATTGCAAAAGATTATGATACTCAAAATGCTGCTTTTGCTAAATCTCATCCTATGATGGGTACTTTTAACTACGCTGATCCACAAATTTCTCAAGCAACTTTTGACAGTGCTCCAGCTGATGTTGGTATTTATGTTTTGTCACGTAACGCTGGTGAAGGTGCTGATCGTACTGACACTAAAGGTGATTACGAGATTACTAATGCAGAATTAAACAACATCAAGAATGTGGCACAAAAGTACAACAAGAGTATTTTGCTACTAAACGTTGGTGGCCAAGTTGATACTAAGTTTATCGATCAGATTCCTGATCTTGATAGTGTTCTCTTGGTTTCACAAGGTGGTCAAAATACTGGTGTTGCCGTCGCTGATTTATTAAGCGGCAAAGTGACTCCTTCTGGTAAATTGGTTGATACTTGGGCAAATAATTATTCTGATTACCCAGCTTCAGCTACTTTCGGTGCCAATGATGGCAATACTGAAAAAGAAAATTATACCGAAGGTATCTATGTTGGTTATCGTTATTTTGATACTTATAACGTGACACCACATTATGAGTTTGGTTACGGTCTTTCATATACTGATTTTAAAGTCGCAACTAACTCAGTTTCAGTCAACGGAACGAATCTTGTTACAAAAGTAACTGTAACTAATGTTGGAAATAAATACTCTGGACGTGAAGTTGTTCAAGAATATTATTCAGCACCAAAGGGTACAGTCGACAAGGCTTTCCAAAATCTTGCAGCATATGCTAAAACAGATGTCTTAGCACCAGGACAAAGTGAGACTTTGACTATGTCATTCCCAATCTACAATATGGCAAGTTACGATACTGCAACTTCTAGCTATATCATGGATGCTGGAAACTACATTGTAAGAGTCGGTGATAGTTCACGTAATACTGATGTTGCTACAGTTTTGAACCTTCCAAATAAAGTAACCACTGAAAAACTTTCTTCAGAAATGGCACCTGCTGTTGATCCAACAGTCTTGCATGGTAGCGATAATACTTATGTTCCTGCAAATCAAGTTGCTGAATTGGCATCGGCACCTGTCATCAATCTAGATAGTTCATCATTAAACATGGTTCGTGGAAACAATGCATCGACTATCGACGAAAACGCCGTAACGACCATTGTTAACAAGAACTCAACACCAAAATTACCTACAACTGATTTAGATCAAACAATCGTTTCGATCAATGCAGCTAATGGATCAAGTTTGAAAGATGTTTACAGTGGCAAGATCACAATGGATCAATTCATTGCCAGTCTATCCACAAAACAACTTTCACAAATCGTTAGTGGAAACTTAGTCATGACGGCTAAACAACTTGCTTCAACATATAATATGATGAAGAACGGTATGGATAGCGTGTCAAGTGTCGACAGTTCTGATCCTGATACAGCTTCTGCATTATCAATTATTGGTAGTGCTTCAACTCAAGTTCCAGGTGCTGCTGGTCAAACTACTGGAGAACTCAAAAACAGAGGAATTCCTGTTTCAGTTAATTCAGATGGTCCTGCTGGACTACGTTTAACACCAGAATCTAAAGTCAATGGTCAAACAAGATATCAATACGCTACAGCTTGGCCTATCGGAACTTTGTTAGCACAAGCATGGGACCCTCAAATGATGTATAAAGTTGGGGATGCTGTAGGTAAAGAAATGAAAGAATTCGGAGTAGATACTTGGTTAGCTCCTGGTATGAATATTCATAGAGACCCATTAAACGGCCGTAACTTTGAATACTACTCAGAAGATCCACTCGTTGCTGGAGTTAGTGCTACAGCTATTACAAAGGGTGTTCAAACAAATCCTGGCGTAGGCACAACTGTAAAACACTTCTTCGCAAATAGCCAAGAGTCCAGTCGTCAGACGATGGATGCTGAAATTGGTGAACAAGCAATGAGAGAAATTTATCTTAAAGGCTTTGAAACAGTCATGAAAGATGCTCAACCTGAATATGTAATGTCATCATACAACCAAGTAAATGGACAATATAATGCCGCTAATTTCGACTTATTAACAAATATTCTACGTGGCGAATGGGGTTACAAAGGTACAGTTATGACAGACTGGTATAACTTGAAGAGTTTGTCAGACCCAGCATCAATGATGCGTGCCGGAAATGATTTGATCATGCCCGGTGGTACACAACAAGCCTTACAAATTGCTGCAACTAATGCAGCTGATGGAAACAAATTAGCATTAGGTGATCTACAAAAATCTGCAGAAAGTGTCTTGAACACTATTATGAAAACTTACACATTTGCACAAGCAAATAACCTAACAGCTAAATCAATTACTCCTTATGATGTCGATAGTATTATGACAGCCAATGGAGCTAGTTGGTAGAAGAGAATCATATAGTAAAATTTGTGTGAAAGCACAGGTATAATCCTCCCCGGATACAAATAAGCCCCGACCATTTGGTCAGGGCTTTTATTTATTCTTTTTCTTAGGTTTATCTTTTTGATCCTGTTTAACTTCAAAATTAATAATTTTATCAGAGGAACTTTTACCAACGATTTTTGCTAGTGCTTTGGATATTTGGCTCAGTTGTTTGACCATATAGTCATCTTCTAATCCCAATTGTAATGCCCCCCAGCAATAAAGTTAAAATCACTTGGATTATACCACATGTTATTGATTAATTAAGGTGCTAATGTTAACGTTAAATCAGAATCTAGCATTTGAAAATATAGAGGATTTGAATTCTGAATTATATCTTTACAGTTATTAATTTTTAAGAACCACCAACGATGATTTGGTTTGGAAAATTTAAAAACGAATAGGTGATAAAAATGGAATTCAAGAAAAGTGCAGTACAGATACCTAATATTATATTGATATTATTGGTGATAATTGGAATCTTTTTGAAACAAGCTAGTTATATTGCAGGTGGTATCGGGGGACTTTTTGTCTATAATTCCGTAGCACTAGCTATTATTTGCCTTAGTTTGTCATATAGACATGAACAAACAAAAGGGCAAAACAAAGTTAATCTGATAATTATGGTGGTATTGCTGATTTTAGTAGTTCTGCTTGCCATGTACTTCATGACTCACAATTAATTAAATACAAATAAGCCCCGACCATTTGGTCAGGGCTTTTATTTATATATGAAAAGCCTTCGGACCGCGAATCCAAAGGCTTTTCAGTGTTTTTAAAATTTAATTGTTATATGATGCTGCCATATGGTAAATAGGAAGTGGTACTTATTGGAAGTAACGACTGATTCCAATCTTGGGAATCAGTACTGTCAACCTCAGTTCAGTTCAAATCGATATATTTCGAAATGATCTGTGCCATTTGAGGTGCAGAAACTTGGTTACAGTGAATGGCATCTTCACCGCTCAAGTATAGATATGTCAATGATGCAGTGTGTCCTGGGAAGATATGACTTCCGTCCATGGCACTTTCACGTGCTACGACTGTATCAGTTGAAGTATCGTCTCCGTTACGTCCGATTACGTTGTAAACTTTCATGCTTGGATTTAGACGACCGGCACCAGCAGCTTGGCTGATGAGAAGTGGATCAGCGGGGTCACCATTATTTGCTCTCATGTTGTAAGGAGTTCCTACGGTAATGAATGTGCCGCAGGCTGTAGAAGGATATGCTTCCATATATCTTGTTACAATATTTCCGCCGTTTGATTGTGCGACGAAATCGTCATGAGTAAAGGGATCCTTAGCTTGATAACTTTGAATAGCTGATTGTAATCCAGCAGCATTGGCATATACTGCATCGTCGTTCCAAAGGATATTATCAAATGCTACAGTTACAAAAGGTCTTTCGCCAGGGTTGCCGGCTCTAACGTCAGTTCTTGTAACGGCACCATTTGGTGCAACATTAAGTTTTACTACGGGATGAACATTGCTAGGGTCAAGTTGTTGATACATTGAATCCCAGCTGTTCTGGTCTGAATAAGAACCTGGTACAAAGAAAATTGGATCACTAGTTGTGGCAGCTTTTGAAGTTTGAACGTTACTAAATTGAGTTACGCAAATCAATGAAACTAATGAAACGAATGCTATTAAAAACGCTGTTATTTTCTTTTTCATAATTAACTCTCCGCGTTGCGAGAGCTTCATCACGGTTATAAAGTATCATGATTCTTTTTGTGGGTAAATTATAAGCCCCTGATATCCCGGTTCTACTTTTGTTATAATATTTTTCCGGAAATGAAAAAGCCTTCAGACGTTGTGTCCGAAGGCTTTTGAGGTTTCAAATTTAGTTATTCATCAATTGATCAAGCAATTCTTTAGCTGATTCTTGGAGGCTATCTTTAGATTTATCATAGCCAAGATGAGTATAAATTTCACCAACATAGATATTATCTTGATAAAGTTTATTAAATACTTTATCGATAATTGGACGTGTTCTTTCTTCTTCTTGAACTGGTCCAAATGGGTTAGCAAAGAATGTTGTACTCATACCAACTTCATCAGTTGTACCAAGAGCTTTTCTCTTACCAGCGATAAATGTTGCTTTAGCAGCATCTTCATCTGGGAATTGGTGCAAACCTATCTCTGAATCGTAGTTATTTGCGTAGACCCACATGTCGATTGTATGATGTTGAACCACACGTTTGTATGTGTTGGCAGGCAAGATAACACGGGCATTCTTCAACTCAGGGTTCAAGTAGATACCACGATCCATGTTATTGAAGGCAACTGAACTACTCAAGTCGTCCAAACGAACGAAGGCACCAGTTTCTGTACCTTGTGCGTATAGATTGCCATCTTTGTCGAATGCAAAACTACCCATATCATCAAAAATAGTTTCAATGTTGATAATTTTGTCATCGGCAATTTCTTGAAGCGCTTCGATTGATTCAGATTTTCCGGCACCAGAATCTCCAAAGAAGACAACTGTCTTAGTCTTACCATTTGAGAAACTGATTTTAACCATTGAACCATGGATTGGAAGTCTGTTTTCGTAAATCATGTGAAGGTTATGCAAAGTTAAGCACATCTTCTTCATATAACCAAAGTATGTAGTCTTGTCGTTATATGGAACTTCACCGACCCAGATATCATTAGCTTCATCATGGTAGTAGTGACATACGTCGCCTTCAGTTTCAGGTAGTCCGAATAGCAAGATTTCGTCAGGTTTCTTACCCCTAACTTCTTCTTCACTAGCAACTTCGAACAAGTTACCTAAAGCAATACCACTGACAAAATAGTCTCGGTGGAAGTAGATATATGATAGACTTTCACCAATTTTGGCAGGGAAGCAATACCATTCGTTTGATTTACCGTTGAATTTCTTAATAGGGTTGTCGGGAACGGCGTCGAACAATCCTTCACGTTTGTTACTCTTTGTATGCATCATCATTGGTGGACGTAACATCAAAGTGTCCAAGAATCTGATACTTTTTAGATTTTCGTAACCTGCTGGAGTTGGCCAATCGATAGATTGAGTGATAGCACAAGCATTAGTACCAGCATTGATTTGACGATAGGTATGGTTTGAGAAACCTTGAACCTTTTCTTCAACTGCACGGTAGAGATCGATAACCAATTCGTTGAAATTATTATCGATATCCATGAATCCGCCTTTAATAACGGCGTTATTATGTTTATTGATTACTGAAACACGGAAGTATTGACGGTAGTATGAATAAAGATCTTCAATACTTTGAAGGATCAAGTCTTTATCATATTTTTCATATACTGCGGTATTATCGGTTAAGATAGCCTTCAATACATTTACATATTGTTCTGGATCTTCTTGAACAATATCGTCTTTAGAATTACTTTGTTGTTCTGCTAAATATAGTTTTACTAGATTTAGTAGACCTTTACTGTTTACAAGTTGAAAAATATTTTGAATATAACCTTCGCTATAATTGAGTACAGATACTCTGCTATCAGGGTTGATATAAAAGGAATCTGAATCAATAGCCTTTAATGGTTTCAACATTAAAATTCTCCTTTCAAGTTACGCATATTTCTATTCTAAAACAAAACAGTGAAAACATACAGCAATATATTAAATTTTCATTAGAAAAATTACAAGTTTCTAATTTTGGTAAAGGATTTTGTTGAAAAATGGAATTTTTTTGCTGAAAAATATATTAATATGATTATTGTAATCAAAAGTATTAATTGCTCAGTAGTTCAGCTGGTAGAACGCTTGACTGTTAATCATGAGGTCGTTGGTTCGAACCCAACCTGGGCAGTAGATAAAGTGTGAAAAGGGGCGGTAGTTCTTGAGCTTTTCTCAAGGATTGCGGCTCTTTTTACACGTTTAGGATGTGAAAAAAGAGAAAACACTACAAAATGTGTTTTCTCTTTTTGATTTCTATTTCAATAATTTATTATAAGTAGTAACACGTTTTTCACCATCATCACATTCAAGAATAGTCAAACTTGAGTTACGTGGGCTAACTGTAATGTCGAAGTTACCAGCATTATATCTGTCGGTGATCGAGCGAATCGTTGTTCCGTGTGATACCAAAAGTATTCTGTCGCCGTCTTTGGCAATATCATCTAATTTATCGAAGCCTTTATCCAAACGAGTCCAGTATTCTTCAGCGTTTTCGGCATCATGGAATGGGTCAGCTTCTTTGACGAAATCTTTACTGGCATCCATTCCGTATTTTGTGATCACTTCTGAATAAGAAGTGCAGCCGTGCATTGCACCAACTGTGAACCATGTTTGGCGTGAACTGTTTCCTTCGAAATAGCCATAGAATTCTTCACGGAATTCAGGCAATTTTACTGGAGTAATTTTATCATGATCTTTATTTGCATCAACGATTATTTTACATGTATCGATTGCACGACGAGCGTCTGAAGAGAATGCAGCGCTGAAGTCTACATCTTTAAGTGCTTCGGCTGCTTGTTTAGCAACTTCAACTCCATCTGGAGCAAGTGGCGTATCTGACCAGCCTTGCATTTTATCGTAACGATTGAACCATGTTTTACCGTGTCTAACCAAATAAACTTGATATTTTGCCATTTTATCCTCCATTATTTAAGAAATTACTTTTAAACTAACAATAATAGTATATCAGATGGGAAATTTTTCTGGTAAGAATGGAGCCTTAATAACAACAATAGATTTATTAATGAGATAATATATTAAGTGCGTTTAATAGGTGATTAAAAAGGAGATAGTTACTATGAAAATTGCTGTTATTGGTGCTAATGGAAAAGAAGGCTCGATGATTGTCAAAGAAGCTCAAAGTCGAAACATCGATGTAACTTCAATCGTTAGGGATGCAAAGAAGTCTCCAACTGATAAATATATCGTTAGTGATATTTTTGGATTGAAAAAGGAAGACATAAAATCATTCGATGCAGTTGTAAATGCAACAGGATTCTTCGGTGATGATGTAGTTAAATTTGTGCCATCAATTGAACATTTAGTCGAAATCTTTTCCGGTGAAAATACAAGACTGCTTGTAGTTGGCGGTGCTGGCTCACTTTATCTTGATGATTCACACACTCAAAAGCTTTATCAATCTGATGGATTTCCAGATTCTGTAAAACCATTGAGTGAAGAGATGGGCAAATCCTTAGACGTATTAAAGAAAAGTAATATAAACTGGACATATGTAAGTCCCGCAGCTGATTTTGATTTCAAAGCTGAAAAAACTGGTAAGTACGTTGTTGCCGGCGAGGAACTAACTTTTGATAAAAATAAAAATAGTAAAATTAGTTACGCTGATTACGCAATCGCTATGGTCGATGAGATCGAGGAACCTAAGCATGAAAATGAACGAATCAGCGTCAGATGGTAGGGGTGCAAATGAGTAATATTTTAATTACATATACAAGTATGACTGGTCATAATGAAAAAATCGCCAAACATTTAGAGGAGTATCTCAAGGGAAAAGGTGCAGATGTAACACTTGAACAGTTAGTAGATAGCGATGCCTTCGATTTACCTGACTATGACGCCGTTATAGTAGGAAGTTATACGTATCACGAAGGTGAATTACCTGACGAGGCACAAGATTTTTATGAAGATTTAGAAGATGTTGATCTAGACCGTACAAAATTCGCCGTTTTCGGATCGAGTTCTAAAGGACACATCCACTACGGTCGTGCCGTTGATTACTTTACAATGCAATTGAATAGTAGCAATGGTGATCAAGCCGCCGATTCTGTTAAAATCAATGGAGAAGTAGAACCAGATGATTTGAAACGTATCGAGACAATGGCTGATTATGTTTTGAAAAGTTTGGAATAATTTTTATTAGTAATTAAATAATGGGAGCTTGTAAAAGCTTCTTTTTTTTCGAGTTAAAGTCAGATACCATAGTCGTATGCATTAAATTTTTTAAGGGGGGAGAAAAATTTGATCAATTTTTGGCGTTTGTTTCATTGATTGTATTCATTTACTTTCTAGTGAAATACATCAAGAACCGAAAAACTCGTATTGGTCGAGAGGCTAAGAAACCAATGTGGATCAGTTTGGTCGTATTTATCGTCCTTGGAGCATTTGCAGGGGCAGGAAATAGTCCAGACGAACCAACAAAACAGGTATCTTCGGATGAACCTGATACAGCTAAACCGGTTGTTATAAAAAATGTTGGTAAGGGAGAATATGATTCTGCCAAGAAGAAAAATAAAGAATTACTAGCTAAGAAAAAAGAACTTTCGGATAAAGCTGATTCGTTAGATTCTCAGATGAACGATATCGAACAGGCTGAAGCGGCAGAGGCAAAATCCAACGAACCTGCTGCATCTGAAGAACCCGCTCCAGCACCTGACCCAACTCCGGCACCAGCTCCAGCGCCAAATACAAATACTAATCAAGGTAATCGTGATTTAGATACTTCTGGTTCTCAACAAATTGTTGGTAATGTTAAGTCACGTATTTATCATGTTCCTGGTCAGCGGGGATACAATATGAACTCAAGAAATGCTGTTTATTTTCAAAATGAACAAGAAGCCCAAGCAGCAGGCTATAGGAGGGCTAAAGTTTGAGAAATAAACTGTTAAAAAATATATCAATAGTTGTAATGCTGTTTACGATGTTCACAGCAGGATCATTGAATTCCAATGAGATACAAGCAGATGCCACTCAAACAAAAGTCTCCGCAAGTTTCAATTTTAAAAAAGAGGCTAAGAAACTTCGTGGCAGCAATAAGCAATTAAAGAAAGATATCAAGGCTCTTGAAGATAAGATAGCTAAGAAAGAGCAACAGATCACCGATCACAAGAGTAAAATGGATGGCAGCACTAATTCTTCATCGAAGAGTGAACTTGCCAAACTAAATTATTCTGGCAAACAAGAAGTCATTGTCGATAACAATAAGCCTGGATTCAGCGATTCTGACATGAGTACTGCCAATGGTCCTTGGCAAAAATATGGTAATTTGGACAGTATGAATCGTGTTACAGGTGCGAATGCAATGTTGAACCAATCCTTGATGCCAACTGCCAAGCGTGAAAGATTGTTTGTTAATCCAACTGGATGGCACAACAAGAAGGTCAAGGGTGGCTGGCTATATAACCGAAGCCATTTGATTGGATATCAATTTACTGGTCAAAATAATAATCCTAAGAATTTGATGACAGGTACAGCGTCATTGAATAGTCCAGAAATGTTACATCATGAAATGGACGTGGCATATTATTTGAAAGGTAACCGAAACCGATACGTGCGTTACCGAGTGACTCCAATTTTCAGAGGCAATGAGTTGTTGGCTCGTGGAGTTCAGATGGAAGCACAGTCAGTTGGAAATGATGCAATCCACTTTAATGTATATATCTTTAACGTTCAAAGTGGCGTAACTCTTAATTACAATGACGGAACTAGTCAAGTTTCTAATCAATAAAAATAGACATCATCTTCATTAATAGAAGATTGATGTCTATTTGTTTTTAATCGTTAAAATTACCAGATTCAACATTGGTAATAAATTTCTTCAAGTGATCAAAGTAAACTGGTGCGTTATCGATCATATGATGGTGTCCACCGTTTGGAGTTGTTTCCAAACGTGCGTGTGGAATTTCCTTTTGCATGATTTTTGCTGTAGAGATTGGCATTGTTTCGTGTTCACCAAAGGTGATCAAAGTTGGAACAGTGATTTCTTTTAGATGTTCTCTAAAATGCCATTGGTTAAGTTTTCCGGTAATAACGAACTCATTGTCACCTTGGAAAGCATTATAAACTGGAGTTGCCATTGTATCGATCAAGTGAGAAATGGCTGTTGGTTGTTTGCGGTCGATGTATTCCTTGTTCAAGACATCAACGTAACTTTGATATGTTGCGTCATCAAGGTCATTTTCGTCTTCTTTTTTCTCCATATATTTAACTTTGTCAGGGCCAAGAGCGTCAAGACGACATTGGTTGATACTCTTTACATAGTCGTCGATTTCGTCGACCATACTTGAGATGATAGCACCTTTAAGATGTTGACCATATTTTGCGGCGTACATTTGAACTAGAGCGCCACCCCATGATTGTCCAATCAAATAGAAATTGTCTAAACCTAATTTTTGTCTAACTTCTTCAACTTCGTCTAAGAAGTAGTCATATGTTAAATATTTGTCAGCAATTTCAGGGTCGCTGTAATCTGGTTGGTCAGAATACCATGATCCAAGTTGATCATACATAGAAACTTGAACACCAAGGTCTGCCAATTTTTCACCAAAGTTTTCCCAGTATTCGTGATTACCACCAGGTCCACCGTGAAGACATAGAAGTTGAATGTCTCCTTCGCCTTGTGTATTAGTCCATAAATGGTAGCCATTATCTAGTGTAATGATTGTTGTACCTTGCTTCATTTGCAGTAGCCTCCTGAATTTATAAATATGTACAGTATATTACTATGTTTGCCCGAGTCAAAATAATTAACTATAATTATATTATTTGATAATTAATTTATCGCAATCAAATATTCGATAAGTATATTATATGAATATATGATAAAATTGATTTATCTATAAAAACAGATACATTACGAGGGGGCAATACAATGAAGAAAAGCATTGTTAAGCTATTGGCCGTTGGTATGTTGCTTGGGGGAGCAATCGTTCCTGCCACAGTCACAAATAATGGTTTTGCTAGTCCAGTTACTACAACTCAAACTGCAAAAGCCGCTACTACCGATGATCAAGCACAAACAATTAGTTATAAAGTTTTGAAGACAGGTACAAATAATTCATCAATGTCTAGCCAATACTTTACAAAAACAGCTACTGTTACACCAAATGGTGATGGTACTTACAAAGTTACTTTAAAAGTTAATATTCCATCATTAGGTGGTATTTCTATAGGTGTAGATATTCTTAACATGAATGGAAAACCTGTTACTGATGGTAGTTCATATAATGATAATGGTAAGAATTATATGGATGTTAGTTTTGACATTGATAGCTTGTCAGATTTAAGCAATAAAATGACAAGTGACATGAAAATTAAATTAGGACCAGTTTCATTACCAATGTCAGTATCTGCTGATTTTGTATTCGATACAAGCACTTTGAAACCTGACACAAGTACAGATACTTCAAAACCAAGTACTGACACAGATACGGGAGACAAGGATCCTATCATTCCTGATACAAACACAGATAACGGAAGTACTGTTTTACCTGGAACAGATAGCAACAACTCTGGTTCTAATGTAATTATTGGAACACCAGTTACTACACCTTCAACATCGACTGTAACTGATCAAGAAATTCCTTATCAAGTTTTGAAGGAAGACCCTTCTCAAGGAGAATCTGTTTCAACTCAATTCTTTACTGGTAAGTCTAAAGTATCTAAGAATGATGATGGTACATACAAGGTCGCTATGACTTTGGTTTACCCAACTAGCTTTGGTACTCAACCTGTAACAATTGATTCCATTAATGGTGGATCAATCAATCCAGATGATACAAAGTATTATAGTAATGACGGCAACAATTACATGGATTACAGTTTTAATATTAAGAGCATGTCTGATTTAGATAACTTGATCCCATGTACAATGAGTATTGATGTTTCAAACCTTGGATTCAAGTCTACTGAAAGCGTGAACTTCAAGTTCAATGCGACTGCTTCTGGCGTTGCTGGATCAAGCGCTGTCGGAACTGCAGGTACATCAACTGGTGCAACTGGCACTAATGGATCTGGAGTTTATGGTTCAACTTCTGGTTGGCCATCAGGATCAACTAGTGGTTCAGGTACTGGCGCAGCTGGAGCAACAGGTTCTGCTGCAAACAGTATGTTGCCACAGACTGGTAATACAACTAGTTCAGCTACTGTTACACCAAATGGTGATGGTACTTACAAAGTTACTTTAAAAGTTAATATTCCATCATTAGGTGGTATTTCTATAGGTGTAGATATTCTTAACATGAATGGAAAACCTGTTACTGATGGTAGTTCATATAATGATAATGGTAAGAATTATATGGATGTTAGTTTTGACATTGATAGCTTGTCAGATTTAAGCAATAAAATGACAAGTGACATGAAAATTAAATTAGGACCAGTTTCATTACCAATGTCAGTATCTGCTGATTTTGTATTCGATACAAGCACTTTGAAACCTGACACAAGTACAGATACTTCAAAACCAAGTACTGACACAGATACGGGAGACAAGGATCCTATCATTCCTGATACAAACACAGATAACGGAAGTACTGTTTTACCTGGAACAGATAGCAACAACTCTGGTTCTAATGTAATTATTGGAACACCAGTTACTACACCTTCAACATCGACTGTAACTGATCAAGAAATTCCTTATCAAGTTTTGAAGGAAGACCCTTCTCAAGGAGAATCTGTTTCAACTCAATTCTTTACTGGTAAGTCTAAAGTATCTAAGAATGATGATGGTACATACAAGGTCGCTATGACTTTGGTTTACCCAACTAGCTTTGGTACTCAACCTGTAACAATTGATTCCATTAATGGTGGATCAATCAATCCAGATGATACAAAGTATTATAGTAATGACGGCAACAATTACATGGATTACAGTTTTAATATTAAGAGCATGTCTGATTTAGATAACTTGATCCCATGTACAATGAGTATTGATGTTTCAAACCTTGGATTCAAGTCTACTGAAAGCGTGAACTTCAAGTTCAATGCGACTGCTTCTGGCGTTGCTGGATCAAGCGCTGTCGGAACTGCAGGTACATCAACTGGTGCAACTGGCACTAATGGATCTGGAGTTTATGGTTCAACTTCTGGTTGGCCATCAGGATCAACTAGTGGTTCAGGTACTGGCGCAGCTGGAGCAACAGGTTCTGCTGCAAACAGTATGTTGCCACAGACTGGTAATACAACTAGTTCAGCTATTTTAACTTCTATCGGGGTTTTGGTTGCCGGATTAGGAATGCTAGTTTTCAAAAAATCATATATTAAAGATTAATTACCAGAAAGCTGTGACATAGGTCGCAGCTTTTTTGTATCTCCAAATGTTTACAGACTAAACGTGCGACAAAAGACTGCAACCTCCGCTTAGCTACGAAACACGAACGATTGAAAGTACCAATCATCCGTGTGTCTAGGCTATGCTCGGTGGCAAAACGTCTTCCGTCACACTCTCTTTTTTTCAAAATTAAACAAATTTCTTTCACAATGTAGGAAACAAATGTCTATCTAATGGGCGTATAACTAATAATAATTATTATTGATAATATACTTATTGGAGAGACATTATGATTAATAAAATAACTTATCCAGCGGTAGTAGCACAAAGTGTTCTTGATGATCAAATCATGTACAATGTTTCATTTCCTGATTTATCGTCTGCAATCACGTACGGCACCAATCTTCGTGAAGCATTATTAAATGCCCGGACCTTGTTGAAATTATTATTGGATGGAGAAGAAGCTTTGCCGGAGTCTTCGACGATGACTGAGGTTCAAGCCCATTATCCAAAATGTATGGTCTCGTTAGTTACAGCTGAATGGAATAAAGAATAGGACTCGAAATTTAATTTCGAGTCCTATTTAATTGCCTTCGGCGACTAATGGATATGAGAGATCCAAGATGTACCCGAATCCTCGTATTGTTTTTATCCACTGTGGATTCTGTGGATCTTTTTCTAGTTTGTCACGAAGGTGACTGATATGAATGTCTATTATTCTCGATGAACCTATCGAATCATACCCCCAAACACCTTCAAGCAGTTGATCTCTGCTTAATACTTGCCCACGATGCTTCATTAGATACCAAAGTAAGCTGAATTCCTTAGGAGTTAGACCAAGATCAACGCCGTTGTTGGTAACTATGTATTGTTTGAAATCTATTTGTAGATTTTCACACTTCACACAGGCTCGGTCTTTGATCTTTTTTGAATCTTCGAAATCTATTAGGTTGTTCTTCTGTGTCTTGTTATACACCCAAAATAGTTGTTTTAATCTGGCTATCAATTCGACGTAATCAACTGGTTCAATCAAATAGGTATCGATGTTTAACCCGTAACAAGTAAGACGTTCATCGTGATTTTCTTTTGGAGAGATCACGATAATTGGTCCTTCAATATTTTCACGTAAGATTTGTAGTTCTTTTTTGTGTTTCTTTAAGGGAGCAGCAGATAAATCCCATATTAATCCAGAAACTTCACCATTGTTTACAAGCTCGATCGTTTGACGAGGGTCAGTCATATTACTGATATACCAGCCCTGTTCATTACAATGACGGTTAATCTCAATGAATAATGACAAGTTACTACTCAGCAAAACTAAAGGTTGCATTTATTCATCTGACCTCCAGATCAATGACATTCTGTTTTTTATTCGGTAAGTACCTAGAGTATAACAAGTGCTAAAGGTCAAAGTCTGTTTTGAACCCTCCATTTTCTAATCTATTTTCGTATAAAATTATATAAAAAATCGAATAATTTGAGCTTTTTGAGCATTTCCTGTAACACAAAATTTACATTCAATTTACATTACCTATACTCATTCTTTACATTGACCGTGTAAATTAAAGGCAGACTTAAAAGATGGCTAGAAGCCTAATTATATTATTTAAGGAGTCCTATTTATGAAAAAGAGAAACCTAATCTCAACACTTGTCATGTTAGGTGCTGTAGGTACTGTATTAGCAGGATGTGGTTCTAACAACGCTTCATCTAATGGTAGTTCAGATGCCAGCGACCATTCAGGCAAGATTACTGCTGTTGGATCAACAGCCCTTCAACCATTAGTTGAAAAAGCTGCAGGCAATTTCCAAAAGGATAATAAGAAGATCGACATTACTGTTCAAGGTGGTGGTTCTGGTCAAGGACTAAGCCAAGTCCAAGATGGCGCCGTTGCAATTGGTAACTCAGATATCTTCGCAGAATCAAAAGATGGTGTTGATGCTAAGAAACTTGTTGACCACAAGGTTGCCGTTGTTGGTATGGCACCAGTTGTTAACAAAGATGCCGGTGTTGATAACGTTTCAATGTCACAATTGAAAGATATCTTCACAGGAAAGATCACTAACTGGAAAGAATTAGGCGGTAAAGACGAAAAGATCACTGTTGTTAACCGTGCTCAAGGTAGTGGTACTCGTGCAACATTCGAAGACGCTGTTCTAAAAGGCGCTACAGCTGTTAAGTCACAAGAACAAGATTCAAATGGTACTGTTCAAAAGATCGTTTCAAGTACACCAGGTGCTATCAGTTACTTAGCATTCTCATACTTGAACGACCAAGTAAAACCTCTATCTATCGATAAGGTAAAACCAACAGATGCCAACGTTGAAACAAACAAATGGAAGATTTGGTCATATGAACACATGTACACAAATGGTAAGGCTAAAAACGCTACCGCTGACTTTATCAAGTACATGGATTCAGAATCAGTACAAAAAGATTTAGTTAAGAAAATGGGCTACATTAGTATTCACAATATGAAAGTAGAAAAGGATTCTAAAGGCGCTGTTACAGACAAATAGGATTCTTGTTTTTCAAAAAAAACTTTGACCAAATTAGAGGGAGATTTTGTCAAACTCGTTTGATTGAAGTTTTTTTTCTTGTATATTTTTGGAGGATTTAATTTAAATGAAAGAGACTCAAAACAAGTTGCTATCTAAATCAAAAGCAACGCGTGAAGATTATCTCGGTAGATCAATCTGTTATTTCTGTATAGGGCTGATTATCGCTTTGGTAGTTTGTATTTTGTATTTTATTACGACGCGTGGTATAGCAACTTTCACTCAAAACCATGTTAGTGTGTGGGGATTTCTAACTGGACAAAACTGGAATCCAGGAGGGGTCGATAGTCACGGTAAACCAGAAGTTGGCGCTTTGCCAATGATCGTCACTTCATTCAGCGTTACCGTTCTTGCAGCATTAGTTGCAACTCCATTTGCTTTAGGTATGGCAATATTTATGTCAGAAATTGCCGGAAGCAAGGGTACAAAATTCTTACAACCCGTAATTGAATTACTAGTTGGTATTCCTTCAGTTGTCTATGGATTCATTGGACTATCTGTAGTTGTACCAATTATTAGAAAAGTTTTTGGTGGTACTGGATTCGGTATCTTAGCAGGTACGATCGTACTGTTCGTCATGGTATTACCAACAATTACATCACTGTCAGTTGATAGCTTAAAGGCTGTACCAATGAGTTATCGTCAAGCTTCACTTGCACTTGGTGCAAATCGCTGGCAAACGATTTACAAAGTTATTTTAAGAACAGCAGCACCTGGATTATTAACAGCCGTTATTTTCGGTATGGCCCGTGCGTTTGGTGAGGCACTAGCTGTACAAATGGTTATTGGTAATGCTGTCTTGATGCCACATGGTCTAGTTTCACCGGCATCTACTTTGACCAGTAAATTAACTACTGAAGTTGGAAACACTGTTATGGGAACTCTTCCTAACAATGCATTGTGGTCATTAGCATTGATCCTATTGTTGATGTCATTGTTCTTCAACTTGGTAGTTAGATTTATTGCGAGGAAAGGCAGTATTAAAAAATGAATCCTAAACGTGTAAATAATATTGCAACGGGCGTTATCTTCGCATTAGTAGGTATTGTTGTTGCGATTCTATTGTTTTTGATCGGCTATATTTTATTTAATGGTGTACCAAATATTTCTTGGAAGTTTTTAACAACTTCTGCTCAAGCTTTTAGTTCTGGTGGTGGTATCAGAGATCAGTTATTCAACTCGCTATATTTGTTAGTTTTGACACTGATTTTGTCATTTCCAATTGCTTTGGGTGCCGGAATTTATTTGGCTGAATATGCTCCTGATAATTGGGTAACAAATTTGATCAGAACAACGATTGAAGTTTTAAGCTCACTTCCATCAGTTGTTGTAGGTTTATTTGGTTACTTGTTCTTGGTTATTCAGTTACAACTGAGTTTCTCAATTTTATCAGGTGCGATTGCTTTAACATTCTTCAATTTGCCTCTATTGACTAGAAGTATTGAAGAATCATTGAACAGTGTTTCAAGTTTACAAAAAGAAGCTGGTAAATCTTTAGGACTTTCCGATTGGAAAACTATTACTAAGATTTTATTACCAGTAGCGTTACCAGGAATTTTGACAGGTGTTATTTTAAGTGCCGGACGTGTATTCGGTGAAGCTGCTGCTTTGATTTATACTGCTGGTCAAAGTGCTCCTGCCGTAAATTATGGTAACTGGAATTTCCTTGATCCAACTAGCTTTTTAAATCCAATGCGTCCAGCCGAAACATTAGCTGTACATATTTGGAAAGTTAACACGGAAAGTGTTACTCCTGATGCACACTTGATCTCAAGCGCATCTTCAGCAGTACTAATAATAGTAATTCTGATCTTCAACTTAGGGGCACGTTATCTCGGTAATCACCTCTATAAGAAGATGACAGCAACGAAGTGAGGTTTTTATGAAAACATATAATTTTGACGAATCTTATATAGCAGATGTTCCTGGCGAAAAGGAAATCACTGCTAAAGACGTTCAAGTATTTTATGGAGACAACCATGCAATATTCAATGCAAATTTGAAGTTTCTCAGAAACAAAGTTACTTCATTGATTGGTGCCTCTGGCTCCGGTAAATCAACCTTCTTGCGCTGTTTGAATCGAATGAATGATCGTATTGCCACTGTTAAAGGTGAAATTGATTATCAAGGAACAAACATCAACTCAAAGAACGTTAATGTTTACGAAGTCAGAAAACAAATCGGGATGGTATTTCAAAGACCAAATCCATTTGCTAAATCAATTCGTGAGAACATGACTTTTGCGCTGAAAGAGAATGGTATCAAAAGTAAAGATAAACTTGAAGAACGTATTGAAAGTAGTTTAAAAGAAGCTGCCCTTTGGGATGAAGTAAAAGATGAACTAGATAAAAGTGCACTTGCATTATCTGGTGGACAACAACAACGACTCTGTATTGCTAGAGCCATTGCAATGCGTCCCAATATACTTTTACTGGATGAGCCATGTAGTGCTCTGGACCCAATTTCGACATTAAAAATTGAAGAAACTGTAGTCCGATTAAAAGAGAATTACACGATTATCATTGTTACCCATAACATGGGACAAGCTACTCGTATCAGTGATTACACTGCCTTCTTCCATTTAGGGCATGTGATCGAATATGATGCGACAAAAAATATTTTTGAAAATCCATCTATGCAAGCAACATCAGATTATATTTCAGGAGACTTTGGATAGTCGGGGAGTAATATGTAATGCTTTAAAGATTGATTTGGAATCGGAGGACGATAAACAATATGCGGAAATTGTTTTCTAGTGAATTAGGAAAGTTACATGAGCAATTCTTAGAGATGGGTGTTAATACTAGCGAACAGATTTATCAAGCAACCAAAGCTTTCACAACACACGACAAAACACTAGCTAAAGAGGTAGTCGAAAATGATCAAAGTACAAACGGAGAAGAAGTTCACCTTGAAAAAGAGGCCTTTGATTTCATCGCATTACAGCAACCTGTTGCTACAGATCTACGAATTATCATGGTTATTCTAAAAGCTAGTTCAGACTTAGAACGTATTGGCGATCATGCCGTAACTATCGCCCAAGAGACAATTCGAGGAGAAACCGATTTAAGACTTCCAATTATCGAAAAAAACATTGCCGATATGACTGTTCAGATTAGGCGAATGCTCGAAATGGCATTAGATTCGTATATCAGAAATGATGAAAAAGCAGCCAGACAAGTGGCGGACGAAGATTTAATCATCGATAAGCATTATGTAATTACCAGAAATATGATCACGGATTCAGTTCAAAATGGATTTATGCAAGCCAATACTGGCTCAAGTTATTTGATGGTCGATCGAATGTTAGAAAGAATCGGAGACCATATCGTTAACTTGGCCGAATGGACTGTATACATTGGTACTGGCGAGATGGTCGAACTCAATCGTGGAAAACGAAATCCAGGATTAGTCGAAGAACTTATTGAAAAGGATAAGTCAGAAAGAAACACTTAAAAAAATAAATAGTGATTTTGTCAAAAACCGAAAAATAGCGATATCACCTCAAAAGAGGGATATCGCTATTTTGCTATCCAAACATCTTATTCTCATGATTAATTGATGTTGATGTCAGTAAATCTACTATTTCATCAATCAATATGTCAGAAACATTTTCGTCATCACGGAATTCTTTCTTCAGTTCACTGCGCATTTGATCCATACGTCCGTGTTGTACAACGGATAGGCCGGTATCTTTTTTTACGTCAGCAATTTCTTTTACGACAGTTAAACGTTCTGAAATTAGATTAACGATTTGGTGATCTAAACTGTCGATCTCACTTCTTAATGAAACTAGTGCGTTGTCTGGAGAAAATAGTTTGATAACTTCTTGAACGATTTTCTCTGGTCGTTTGCCGTTTGTTTGAATAGTTGAGTCAGCCAAACTTGAGTATAACGGTTCGCGTAATGCCCAACGATCCATCAATTGTTTCATAGATAATTGGCGAAGTAGAGGACGTTCAGTATCGGTAGCCAAGCGGCTGATGACCGTTGCCAAGTCGGCTTGTAGGAAGATAACAGTTGCATCACTTTTGGCAATGATCTCACGGTTGATATCAGATTCGACGATACCACCACCAGTACTGATAACACCTGAATTTTGCAGGCGGTCTTCGAGTACTTTGGTTTCCATCGTGCGGAAAGCTTTTTCACCGTTGTCTGCCATGAAGCTCTTGATTGATGTTCCAGTTTCCTTGACGAATTCATCATCTAAATCTAAAAATTGTTGTTTAGTTTCTTTAGCCAATTGTTGTCCGACAGTTGTTTTGCCGGCACCCATAAAGCCTATCAATATTATTGTGTTAGTCATTTTTAGATTCACCGACCTGTTCTCTAATTTCTTGTGCGTTTGTAAGTTTGTTATTTAAAACTTTAGTGTCACCGTCTGCGATAGCTGCTCGATAATCTTTAAGTGTATCTATCATCGTATCCATGGCGGTCAGGACTTGTTCTTGATTTGTCATTAGGATCCCGGTCCACAAATCGGGACTTGAGTTGGCAATTCTAGTAGTATCTTTGAATCCACCAGCTACTCGTTGTTGCCAAGTTAATTGATTATTTGGAAGTATTTGGTCAACTGAATCGGTCATTGCGAAAGCAACGATGTGAGGTAGGTCACTGATTCCAGAAATCAATCGATCATGCTCTTCGGCTGACATTAATTGGAAAATTGATCCTAATGATTTTAGCATGGAGCTTGCTCTGGTAGCTACTATTTGTTTTCCAACTAAGAAGAACGGAGCTCCGATAAACATATCTTTATTACGGTTGTCGATTCCTTCTTGATCAGTTCCAATCATCGGATGTCCACCGATAAAGTTGTCCAATCCTTCAGCATGTTTCATGATTTCTGTCTTAGTAGAACCGATATCAACTATCACTGCATTTTCTTTGACCGGTAATTTTTTGAGAAGTTCCATAGCTTCGATAATGTATGGAACATGTGCACTCAATACTATTACGTCAGCGTCAGCAACCGTGGCTTCATCGAAGTGTCCTTCGACGTTGATAACATTTTCGATTAATGCCGTTTCAATAGTATCCGGATCAGGGTCAATGCCGGTAACAAAAAAACGATTTGATTTTAAATTTTCGGCAATCGAGCTACCCATAGCTCCAAGACCATCAACTATTGCTTTTTTCATAATTTATACAAGTCCTTCTAAGTTTTCGAAAAATGTTGGATATGAGATTTTGACACTGTCGTCATCGTCCAAAATAACTGAACCGTCCGTGATAAGTGCGGCAATGCTCAGCATCATTGCGATTCGATGATCGCCGTGTCCGAAGACGTGAATGTTATCTGACTGTAGTGGAGTTCCACCATTAATGATGAATCCGTCGGATGTTGGAGTGACATCGGCACCTAATTTGGTTAGTTCTTCTTGAACTGTTTCGATACGGTCAGTTTCCTTAACATGCAATTCTGCCGCATCCTTGATAACGGTGGTTCCAGTTGCTTGCGTGGCTGCCAAAACGATTATCGGTAATTCATCTATTAATGAAGGAATGATACTTCCTCCAACTTCGATGCCGTGTAATTGGCTAGTGGTGACGGTGATATCAGCGATAGGTTCACCGAAATCATCCTTCATATCGATTGAAATATTGGCTCCCATTTCTTTCAAAACAGTTATGATACCGGTTCTGGTTTCATTGACGCCGACATTTTTTATCTTCAACTTACTATTTGGGGTAATCAATCCAGCCACGATCCAGAAAGCTGCGGATGAAATGTCGCCAGGGACTTCAATTTCGGTTGGCTGTAAAGTTTGGTCAGCAGGGATGTGAATCGTATCTCCCTCAATATCTACTTTGACTCCGAATTTTGGCAACATAGCTTCAGTGTGATTTCTTGTGTGGAAACTATCGGTCAGGCTGACGTCTGAGCCGGCTGCTAATCCAGCTAATAGAATTGAACTTTTAACTTGGGCTGAACCGACTTTTAAAGTCTGTGCAAATTTACTTGCGATTTTTGATTGATGTATTTGAAGTGGTAAGTGTCCATTTTGACTGTCGATATTTGCCCCAATTTCGGTCAATGGATCAATGATTCGGTCCATCGGACGTTTCGAAAGGCTGTTGTCGCCATGAACTTCAGCTTCGATATCTGCTCCTGCCATCAATCCAGTCAGTAATCTCGTAGACGTTCCAGAATTACCCATGTCTAGTGGAATGTTAGGTTTTTTCAGTCCGCGTATTCCGTGCCCCACAACTTCAGTGACTGTATCAGATTTGATGTCTATGTCGGCACCGAGTGATCTTAAAACGTTCATCGTACTCGTAACGTCAGCTGAATCTAATCGATTTAAAATTGTTGTCGTGCCATTTGCCATGGCTCCAAACATCAATGCTCGATGAGATATGCTTTTGTCGCCAGGTACGATAAGTGATCCGTTAAGACCTTGTTTTGCTGTGGGCAATGATTTCATGGGTAAAACTCCTTAGATATTTTCTGATTAGTTATTAGTAATAGTAGAAACAAACTCTGGCATGTCTGTCAGTTTAGTAGGGACAATTTTTGGTTGTCCGATATCAGTTAAAGCGACTAGATTCAAAATTCCATGTTGGTTTTTCTTGTCATTTTTTAGATGGTCGAAAAACTCTGGAGTTCCAATCAACTTTGAAGAGGTCGGTAAGCCGACAGCCTCAAGACGTTTGCGAATATCTTCAGTCACGTGCTTAGGAGTGATTTTAGTAGCTTCGAAGCATTCAGAAATTGTTACCATGCCGACTGCGACTGCTTCGCCGTGCATCAATTTACCATCAGCTAATAATTCGATTGCGTGTCCTAAAGTGTGGCCAAAGTTGAGAATGCGACGAAGATTGCTTTCTTTTTCATCTTGCATAACCACGTTAGCTTTGAATCCGACTGAACGTTCGATCAATTCTTGAGCATTGCTTAAGATATCATCCACTTTGGAAATTTTTCCAGTGAGTTCGAAGAAATCTCCGCCTACTAAAGCACTACATTTAACAACTTCGCCGTAACCTTCGACAAGATTTCTTTCAGATAAACTGTTTAAGAAAATCGGGTCGATCACGACTAGATCTGGTTGATAGAATGAGCCGATAATATTTTTAACTTTACCAAGATTGACGGCGGTTTTGCCACCAACGCTTGAGTCGACCATAGCAGTTAGGGAAGTGGCGATTTGGATAAAAGCAATCCCACGCATGTAGAGACTAGCGACAGTTCCGGATAGGTCACCGACAACTCCACCGCCTAAAGCAATTACGCCATCGCCACGTGTGAAGCCGTTATCTGCCATTTTTTGGATTATTTTTCCAACGTAGTCGAGGCTCTTTGAATGTTCTCCGACTGGAACGGTAGCAGTGATAACGTCGAATTTAGCTTTTTTCAGTAGATTGACGGTCGTATGTAAGTAAAGATCACCAACTTGTTCATCGGTTATAACGATGACTTTTCTGTTTGACCAAACTTCTTGGACTAATTGTCCGATCTGGCGATTCAAGCCCATTTCGATTTTCACATCGTATTGTTTATCAGGTAGAGTTACGGTTATCATTTATTTCTCTTCTTTCACTAAGTTGTGGATGTCAGTTGCAACGTGTGCCAAATGGTCGAATTGTTCAGGTGTAAGAGCTTGTTTACCATCAACAAAGGCTTCCTTTGGATGATTGTGGATTTCTACCATCAAGCCATCAGCACCAGCAGCGGCAGCAGCAAGGCCAATTGGTTCAACAAATTTTGTTACACCAGCGGCGTGTGATGGGTCGCCGATAACTGGGTAGTGAGTTAAATCTTTTAAAACAGGAATTGCAGAAACATCGAATGTATTACGAGTGTATTTGTTGTCGAAAGTTCTAATTCCACGTTCCATCAAGATGATTTGGTGGTTACCACCGGCAGCAATGTATTCAGATGCGTTCAATAGGTCATCGATAGTTGCTGACATACCACGTTTTAGAACGACTGGTTTGTTAGTTTTACCAACGGCTTTTAACAAAGCAAAGTTTTGCATGTTACGAGTACCAATTTGGAAAATATCTGTGTATTTGTCGATCATTTCTAAGTCTCTGGTATCCATGATTTCAGTAACCATGTCCATGCCTAATTTGTCAGCAGCTTCACGGTGCCATTTGAGTCCTTCTTCACCAAGGCCTTGGAAACTGTATGGGTTTGTACGGGGTTTGAATGAACCACCACGGAGCAATGTTGCACCTGATGCTTGAACATCTTTACCCATTAAGAGTACGTGTTCTGCGGATTCGATTGAATCTGGTCCGGCAATCAAGGCGAAACCTCCGTCACCGATAACACTATGTTTTGTTTTGATAACAGTGTTTTCTGGGTGGAATAAACGGCTGGCTTGAATAGCTGCTGGATGATCAGTAATAACTTGTTTTACATTATCGATTTTGAAAGGTACATCTTCCAAAGCTTTTTGATCGACGAAACCAACACGGTCATTATGTTGGAATACATGTTCCAATTTGTTTTCTGTTGCTTGTTGCATCACTTTGTTAGCGTCTTCTACATTCTTTAATTCGATTATCATTATTTAAATTCCTCTTTTGTTTTTTTAGTTTTTTACCATTTTTGTCATTAAATCAATTGGTGCTGTCTTATTGAACCATACCTCAAAGCTCAAAGCACCTTGTGCAATCAACATGTTCAATCCGTTTTCAGCGCTAAGCCCGGCCTGACGAGCAAAGTTGATAAATGTCGTGGGATTGTCACGGTAGATAATATCCACTACATGAGCGGGTTTGGTTACTTTGTTAAAATCTGCTTGAGTCAAAATACTCTTATCGTCTCTCATACCAACATTTGTGGCATTGATGATCAAATCTGCGTTTGGAAGCGCGTCATCAATTTCTGCTAAGTCTTCCAAATTTATGTTGAATAATGATTTGATCTGTTGTGCGTGGGATTCGAATCTTTCTGAATTACGATTGAAAATTCTGATATTGGTATTTTCCGGCTTGTAAGCTAGGATTGCTCGAGCAGCTCCACCGGAGCCAATCAGGATAACGTTCTTGGGCGAATTGTTGATAGTTTGCCAGAAGCCCAAACCATCAGTTGATGTCCCGATGAATTTGTCACCAACACGTTTAACTGTATTGACCGATTTTAATTTTTTTGCCATCGGGTCGATTTCGTCGAGAAAGTCGAGGATTTGATTCTTGTATGGCATTGTCACATTGAAACCACTGATGTGTTGCTGTTTTAATTTTGAAATTTCTTTCTTAAGCTTATCAGGTGCGAATTCAAAAGCTTTGTATTCAGCGTTGATATCGCAATCTTTCATCGCGGCATTTTGCATCAATGGTGATTTAGAATGATTGGCTGGAAAACCGATAACACCGTACAAGTTTTTTTCTATATCCATTTCCTTATCCTACTTTCTCCATCTTGAAGAGGAGATTCTTAACTTCAGCGACAACATCATCAACAGTGAAGTCGAAGTTTTCTATAACAACATCAGAAGCTCCGGATTTTCCGAAACTGTCGATACCGATGATTTTACCGTCAAGGCCAACGATGTTAGCCCAACCGAGTGAACTTCCCATTTCAACTGCGATCCTACGACGTTGATTGTTAGGGAGAACACTTTCACGGTAGAGAACATCTTGTTGCATGAATTTGGCTTGATCAGGCATTGAAACGACACGTGTGAAGATGTTTTGAGCTTCAAGCTCTTTTTGTGCTTCCAATGTTAAAGCCAATTCTGTTCCGGTTGCCATCAGGATGGCTGACAATTTACCTTTTTCAAACGATGCAACGTAGCCACCGCGCTTTTCTAATAATGTGGCTGAATTGTCGCTTGGTAATTCGACGATATCTTGGCGGCTGAGGAACATTACTGTTGGACGGTCAACTGATTCAACGGCCATCTTCCATGCTGAAACAATTTCGTTAGGACTTCCAGGTCTAACTACATTTAAGTTAGGGATACTTTGAAGTCCGGCTAGTTGTTCGATAGGTTGATGTGTTGATCCATCTTGTCCAACGGCGATTGAATCGTGTGTGAAGATGTAGATGACTGGAAGCTTTTGTAGTGCACTCAATCTGATTGCGGCCTTCATGTAGTCTGAGAAGACTGCGAAAGTTGAACCGAATACTTTCAAACCACCGTGTAAGGCGATACCATTCATGATTGTGCTCATTCCGAATTCGTGAACACCGAAGGGGATGTTTTTACCTAATGGATTGTCAGCTGAGAATGTGCCACCATCGGTAATTTCTGTTTTAGTTGATGAGGCTAAGTCAGCAGCTCCACCGATCAAATTAGGAACTTGTTTAGCAAGGTCGTTCAAAGCTGTATGTCCAATGTTTCTACCACCAGCGGCAGTACCAACTTTGAATGTCTCTAGTTTGCTTTCATCTACTTTGACGTTGCTACCGAAGTCACGGAGAATTTCAGCTTTGTCAGAACTTGCATCGAATTCTTTTTCCCAAGCTTGATGAGCAGCAATTCCTCTGTCACCGACTTTTTCATGGAAAGAAGCTTCAATTTCAGCTGGAATTTCGAATGGTGCTAAGTGCCAATCCAAGTTATCTTCCAAAACACTCAAGGCTTCGTCATTTAATGGAGCGCCGTGAACTTTGTTTGTTCCTTCGTTGGGAGCACCTTCACCGATAATTGTTTGAATTTCGATGAATGCTGGATTTGGTGATGCTTTGGCTTTTGTGATAGCTGCGTCGATTGCATCGATGTCATCGCCATCTTCAACTAGGAAAGTATCGAATCCGTATGATGCAAAGCGTTGACGTTCGTTAGTTTTGAATGAACGACTTGTTGGTCCATCTAATGAAACTTCGTTTGAATCGTAGAGAACTACTAACTTGTTCAAGTTGTTTATTCCGGCAAATTCAGCAGCTTCATGAGAAATTCCTTCCATTAAGTCTCCATCGCCAACGATTGCGAATGTATTGTGGTCCATCAATTTTCCAAATTGTTTTTCTAATCTCTTTTGTGCGACTGCCATACCAACTGCCATCCCTAAGCCTTGGCCAAGTGGTCCAGTAGTTGCGTCAACACCAGGTGTAACTCCGAATTCGGGATGTCCTGGTGTACGTGATCCCATTTTTCTGAATGATTTAAGATCGTTGATACTTACGTCGAAACCTGATAAGTGGAGGTGACTGTATAGAAGAGCTGATCCATGTCCGGCTGATAAAACTAAACGATCTCGATTGATCCATTTTGGTGATGTTGGGTCTACTACTAAGTGTCTTGTTGCCAATGTGTATAACATTGGTGCGACGCTTAGTACGATTCCGGGATGACCTGAGTTTGCGTTTGAGATAGCGTCGATTGCTAACATTTTAAGTGCTTTTATATTTCGTGTGTCCTCTTCCATAATTGTTCTCCTCTTATAACATAATTTTTAGAATTCCTTTATTTCTTCTCTGTAGGCTGTTAGTTGTTCTTTTAATCTGCCTAAGTTATCTGTATCAAATTTATCTAAGATTGCCTTAGCAAGCTCGATTGCTACCATATGCTCGGCAATCACTGCTGCGGCTGTTACTGCGGTAGTGTCTGATCTTTCGATGCTGGCTTTGTGATCCTCATGTGTATCTATATCAACTGAGTGCATCGGACGATAAAGTGTTGGGATAGGTTTGACGACACCTCTTACGGCTATCATTTCACCAGTAGTCATGCCACCTTCGAAACCTCCCAAGTTGTCAGAGCCTCGATAAAATCCTTTATCTTCTGACCAAAAGATTTCATCCATTACTTCGCTACCAAATTTTTCTGAATTATTGAAGCCTCCTCCGAAATCAACTCCTTTAAAGGCATTGATTCCGACGATTGCTCTAGCAATTTTTGCATCCAGCTTATCGTCAGCTGTCACATAAGAGCCAAGACCGGCAGGAACACCAGTTGCGAAAACTTGAACTGTACCTCCAACGGTGTTGCCTTCTTTTTTAGCTTTATCGATGACAGCTTGCATTTCGTTATCAGTTTCTTCATCTAGTGTTCTAGTTTCGAAACTCTCTGTTTGTTGGCGTAAATCGTTTAGGGTATTAAACGCTGTTAGATGCTCCAACTTAGTTTTTGCAGGACCGATGTTTAAGACGAATCCGTGAACATCGATTCCTAATTCTTTTAATAGTTGTTTAGCAACAGCTCCAACTGCGACTCTCATAACTGTTTCTCTGGCTGATGATCTTTCCAAAACATTTCTCAAATCACTGAAATGACGATATTTCATTCCGCCAACTAAATCGGCATGTCCTGGTCTAGGTCTCATAACTTTTCTAACTGAATTTTCATCGGTGGCTGGTTCGTTAGGATCCATGATGCTGGCCCAGTGATTATGGTCATCGTTGTGAACGTTCAATGTAATAGGTGAGCCTAAAGTAGTTTGGTGTCTTACACCTGATAGAAATTTAACAGTGTCACTTTCAATAACTTGACGTTGACCACGTCCGTAGCCATGTTGACGACGAGATAATTCTTTATTTACATCTTGTTCAGTAAGATGAAGTCCTGAAGGAATTCCTTCAATAATTGCGATTTCTTCTGGTCCGTGGCTTTCTCCGGCAGTCATATATTTCATTTTGTATACCTCTTTGATTTTTAGTCTTTCTAAGCGCGGAGCGCTAATCTAGGTTTCTCGATAAACTCTGGTTCTTTTCAATCTGAACGTAAATGCCCTTGGCATTTGCGTAAGTCTCTCTATGTGCGAAGCACTTAGAGAGACTAAAATAGCGGCCAACTAAGTGTGAAGAAACACTTGGTCGGCCGCTAAATAAACAAACAGTCAATGAAAATAATGTCTTACTCAACCAAGTGTGATGTTAAAAGAATTCCACTCGATCAAGTAGTAAGCATCTTAAATTGCTACTATTCCACGAGTGCGCCGTGACCGACGCACCCTTGGGTGACTCGGTCACTTCTCGAAATAGTAGTAATACCATGATGAAGATATGCTTAACGGTTGATTGTTAACAGACATTATCATTATTAGTCCTGCTTTCATAAATTTAATCAATTTCTAATTTTCATATACAATAGCACAGGAATATCTGGGTTGCAAGCGACCTTTAGGCATTTTCTACTATTAGATTGAGTGTAATGTATATTTTTTTTATTCGATAGTTGTCGTAAAGCCCTTTTATTATAACGATTCTGGCATCTTTTTCATACAACAAATTATTTATAAAACTTTTTCAAGAAAAATTGTAAACTTGACTTAGGTCAATTCTATTTGGGTCAAAACCCCATACAATATGATTTGTAAGTTAGAAAGGGGAGCAAGAAAATGAAATTTAATATCTGGCTACAAAAACATCAAAATAAATTAACAGCAGTCATCGGAGTATTGATTGTTGTAAGTTTATTCTTTACATACTTAATTAAGATGGACTTAGTCGCAAACATCTTAATGATCATCGCAAGTATTATGGGAGCAATTCCTATCGCCTTGCACGCATTCTCAGCTTTGAAAAATAAAGTAATTAGTATCGATCTATTGGTAACAATCGCGGTTATCGGAGCTTTCATAATCGGTGAATATATAGAATCTGCCGTTGTTACCTTCTTATTCTTATTCGGTAATTACTTGGAACAGAGAACATTACAAAAGACACGTTCATCTGTTAAAGATTTGACACAAATGGCACCAACACAGGCCGAACTCATAGATGATGATGGAAATATTTCGACTGTGGATATTGATGACTTAGATGCCGGAGATCACGTTGTGGTCAAACCCGGTGGTCAAATTCCCGTTGATGGAAAAATCGTTGACGGAACTGGTTATGTGAATGAAGCTTCTATTACAGGTGAATCCGCACCTGTTGAAAAAGAAGATGGTGATCCAGTCTTTGCTGGCTCACTGATCGACAACGGAACAATCACTGTCGAAACATCAACAGTTGGTGAAGATACAACTTTCGGTAAAATCATCGAACTAGTTGAAGAGGCTCAAGATAGTCAATCACCAGCCGCAAGATTTATTGATAAGTTTGCTACATATTACACACCCGCAGTTTTGGTGATCGGTATTTTAGTTTGGATCTTCACACAAAACTTTGAATTGGCGATCACAGTCCTAGTGCTTGGATGCCCTGGTGCCTTGGTCATTGGTGCCCCAGTTTCAAACGTTGCCGGAATAGGTAACGGAGCCAAAAATGGTATCTTGATGAAAGGTGGAAATGCCGTAAATAGCTTTTCACACGTTGATACATTAGTTTTGGATAAGACAGGAACATTAACGACCGGTAAAATGACAGTTTCCAAGATGGACTCATTTGGTACAGATAAAAACGCTGATATGGCAATCCTTTCAGCAGTTGAAAGCAATTCAGATCATCCTTTGG
The DNA here is from genome assembly GCF_003946505.1 of Companilactobacillus mishanensis. GTDB lineage: Bacteria > Bacillota > Bacilli > Lactobacillales > Lactobacillaceae > Companilactobacillus > Companilactobacillus mishanensis. Next base: position 160,281 of record NZ_RHON01000004.1, read on the forward strand.
GACGTGCTATCACTAAATTTGTTGCTAACGAAGGAATCAAGGATCTTCCAGAAATGCCAGAACTAGATACTGTTAAAGGTCAAGGAATGGTCGGAACAGATGACTCACAAGAGATTTTAGTTGGTAATGAAAGATTAATGCAAAATAATGGAGTAGAAATCACTCCAGAAAACAGAAAAGCAATCGATGCCAGATTAGATGATGGCGATTCTATCGTTATGATGGCAATTAACAAGGAAATCAGACTGATTGTCGGAGTTAATGATGAACTAAGGCCAGATGCATTTGAAGGTCTTACAGCTCTTAAGAAAGCCGGCATGACAAAAATCGTTATGTTGACTGGTGATAATAGATTGGCTGCACAACGTGTTGCTGAAAAATTACCGATTGACGAAGTTCATGCAGAACTATTACCTGAACAAAAAGTTGAATTCGTTAAACAATTTAAAGCCGAAGGTAGAAAAGTTGCCTTCGTAGGTGATGGGATCAATGATAGTCCATCACTAGCTACAGCTGATATTGGTATCGGAATGGGAACTGGTACAGATGTTGCCATCGATACAGCTGATATCGTCTTAGTTAAATCAAGTTTCAAATCACTCGCACATGCTTATATTTTGGCAAAGAAAACAGTTGCTAATACTAAAGAAAATATCACTATCGCTGTTGGTACCGTCGCATTACTTCTATTAGGTCTATTAGTTGGAGTTATCCAAATGGCCAGTGGAATGTTCGTTCACGAAGCAAGTATTTTAGTAGTTATCTTTAATGCGATGAGATTATTGAGATAAATTTGATTTTCTTGATATAGATCAATTTAATATCCGCAAATAGGTACTACTATAGAGTTAACGATTAAGGAGGAAACAAATTATGGCAAAAGCAATTTTACAATTAGGCGATTTAACATGCCCATCATGTATGACAAAGATTCAAAAGGCAGTACAAAATCAAGACGGTGTTTCCGATGTCAAAGTTTTGTTCAATGCTGGAAAAGTTAAAGCAGATTTCGACGAAGATAAAGTATCTGCTGATCAATTAGGTAAAGTAATCACTGAATTAGGATATGAAGTTAAAAAGATCAAAGTTAAGGAGATTGCATAATGACAGAACAAGCAACTATTGAATCAAAATTCGCAGCAGAACAAAAACAGGCCGATGCAGATCACCACAAACCGACTGCTGGTGCAATGACTAACCATGTTTTATCAAATCATGCAATTCTAAATACAAAGTTGCATCAAATCCAATGGTTCGTAAAAGGACCAAATGCTGAGAACTATAAGGCTGTTTTATCACAAGTTATTTATGAAAATTATGAATGGTTTGATAAGATTGCTGAACAACTTTTGGATGAAGGTGAGATTCCTTCTTCGACAACTGACGAGTACAAAGAATATACTATGTTAGAAGAACATGGTGAGAACAAATATTTGGATGCTGACGAAATGCTTGAAACAATAGTTCAAGATTTAGTTACTGATAATATGTTTGTCACACGTGCGATTAAATTAGCAGAAAAAGAAGACCGTCCAGCATTTCAAGAACTATTAGTCGAAATGTATGGTTGGAACAATCATCAGATCCGTGTATTCCAAGGATTACTTGGCAAGACTGCTACAGAAGGTCTTGAAGACGACGATGATGACGACGAATAAAATTTCCAGATAAGGAGCAATAATTATGGCAAAACTGGCTCATGAACATACAGGCGAAGACTGTTTAAGTTTGGTAACAATTTTCCAATCATTACCTGAAAAAGATTTGGCAATCGTGGCTGATATCGTATCAGCACACCACTTCAAAGCGGGCGAGTTCTTATATCAAGCTGGCGATGAAGCGAACGCCTTGATGATCGTAGCTCATGGACAAGCCAAGGTTTACCAAATTGCTGCTAACGGTAAGGAACAGATGTTGCGGATCCTTCAAACTGGTGAGTTCGACGGTGAAGCTGCACTATTCTCTAACTCCGAGAGAACAAGTTTTGCAGAAGCATTGATGGATACAGATGTTTGTCAGATTTCTAGAGGCGACTTCCAGAAACTGATGAAATCCTCCCCTGAGCTAGCTGTAAATATGGTCAATGCTTTTGGCCAACGGATCACTCAATTGGAGCAACAAACAACTGAAGTTACTACCGCAAGTGTGGAAAGTCGTTTGGCTAATTATCTTCTTGAAACTAGTGCTGGTTTGGATGATGCTCGGTTTACTCTTCCGCTAAAGAAGAAGGACATTGCTACTTATCTTGGCACTACTCCGGAGACTATTAGTCGTAAGCTTACTAAGATGGCTAGTGATAATTTGTTGGAAAACAAGGGTTTGCAGGTTAAGATTCTTGATTCTGATGGGTTGGCTATGTTGGTATAGGGTTTGGTTTTACTGCCGATTCCGAAGAGAAATCGATTGTTGCGGGGCTGGAACGTAGCTGGACCACTTGGAGCTTTCCCAAGTTCAGGGAAATCTTCAAGCTGGCCCTTTTGCTAAGTCGAGTTCCTCGCCTAAGCAAAATATAGCTACTGAGCCCCAATCGATTTCTCTTCTACATCTAGATAGAAATAACCACTAGTAATTTGTGGGATGGTCAGAACTGATTTTTTGGTCCTGACTATTTTTTTGTTTTAGGGGATTGGGTGAACAATGCGTGTATACTTGTTTTAAATTGAGGGGATGATACTTTGCATAAGGACTGGATTGAACTTGATAATTTGATTGCTGAGAACAATCGGCTTTGGGATGGTCATGTTGAGAGTGAAGCTGAAAAGGCTGAATTTATCAAATTTTTCAAGGCTTATAAAAAGAATCTTAAAAACGAAAAGAACTGATTCCTTATTTTGGTAATCAGTTCTTTTTGCATACTAGGGCGAATGTTAGTGGAATTTTTGGGTATTTTTTTGGAAGGATGTACCAGTCGTCTTTTTCTCTAAGGTATGGCAATGCTTTCCACTCAGTTTTGTCGTATTCTCCTAGAAACTCTATTGTTAAGCCTGCTTGTATCAGGCTATTGATGATTTCTTCGAAGGTGTGATTCCAATTGTGATTGGTTGTGTGTTTTATTTTGTGCTGGGAATTATCGGTGTATGAGCTATCACTTTCGTAGGTGTCGGTATTGCCTTCAAAATATGATGCTGTCACGTGCATTGATCCGAAATTTAAGGCCGCCAACATTGGGTGGTCGTCTCTTATCATGAATGTTCCACCGGATTTTAATAGTTCACTGATTGATTGTGCCCAGTCTGTTAGGTCTGGGAGCCAGGTTATTGTACCCATGCTAGTCACGATTGCGTCGAACTTCCTGTCGATTTTTTGGGAGGCATATCTTGCATCCCCTTGAACATATGTGATGGGTTCGGTAGCTTTTTTGGAAATTTCTCTGGCAAATTTCAGCGAGTTTTCAGAAAAGTCTAGTCCATATACTTGTTTTGCACCCAGACGTTTCCAAGACAGGGTATCGGTTCCGATGTGGCATTGGAGGTGTAATAAATCTAAATCGCTGATAGTTTTGCCAGGTAGAAAGGGTTTTAAGACTTCATAATCATGCTGTGTAGTGACTGATATTTCGTCGTGATCTTGGACCAATCCGTCTACGTCATAAAATTTTGATTGCATATGTATTTCTGCACGATCGTTCCAGTTTTCCTGATTATCGAGTATTTCTTTATTGTTATCAGACAAGTTGCTCACCTCATTAATATCAGACTAACAGATAAGTGATGGAATCCAAGCGATATACCAGATATACTTAATGAACAATCTAATGGAGGTGCTTACATGGATTCACGTAAAACTGGCTTCACTAATATTCAAAAGCTCGATCCCAGCATTATTGTTGAACTTCGCTACGCCACCATGAATAATTTTACTGGGCAAGTTATCTATGATTTTAACGTCGCAATCGCTCGAACGGGGACGGCTGAAAAGTTGGCAGTTGCCAGCAGAATTTTAAAAGAAAAAGGCTATCGTATCAAAGTTTGGGATGCCTATCGTCCGGTCGAAGCTCAGGAGAAGTTGTTCGAAGTATATCCTCATCCGGAATTTGTAGCTAAACCAAACCCTAATTTTTCGCATCAAAAGGGTGTCACATTTGATTTAACGATTTGTGATATGGATGGTAATGAAATGGAAATGCCAACTGAATTTGATGATTTCACTGAAGCTGCTTTTCGAAAATCTCCAAGAACTAAAATTCAAGATAACAATTATCAGATTTTAGATTCAGCTATGAAGCAAGCTGGATTTGTTGGTTACGAAAATGAATGGTGGGACTATCGAGATTCAGAAATGGACGAGTATGGTCCCAGTAGTGTCGATCCAAATGAATATTTTTAGAATGATTTATTTGTAAGAATTATTAATAAGCTAGTGATTCACTCCTTTTGAACTATGGTAATGTAATCTTCAAAGGCAAAAGGAGATAAAGATGGAAAGAATTGCTGTATACTGCGGAGCTTCAGAGGGTAACGATGATATTTATAAGGATGCTGCAATCAAGCTGGCTGACTACTTAGTCGATCATAAACTTGATTTGGTATACGGTGGCGGCGGAGTCGGTTTAATGGGGATTCTCGCCAAAGAAGTATTGAATAAAGGTGGCAAAGTTCTAGGAATCATGCCACATGAATTGGTTGATCGAGGGGCAGCCTGTGATGGATTGACAGTTTTAAAAGTTGTTGAAAATATGTCTGTTCGGAAAGAAAAAATGTTGGAGCTTTCTGACGGATGCATTGCTTTACCAGGTGGTCCAGGAACGCTTGAAGAAATTATTGAAGCTTTTTCATGGGCTCGTTTGGGTGACAACAGTAACCCCTGCGTGTTCTACAACGTAGATGGATATTACGATCCTTTGAAGCAAATGTTCGATGATATGACTGCTAAAGGTTTTCTGACTCAAGAAGATAATGACAAGTTATTTTTCTCAGATTCTCTCGATGATATTTGGATGTTCATGGAAACATACATCCCACCTAAGATTCGCGAATACGTCAAATAAAACTGATTTCTATTAAGGAATCAGTTTTTTTCATTTGGTTACCTTTGGGTTACAAAAAAGCCTTGTTCCTTCGTCAATTCTTGACTCTGGTACAAGACTTTTTTTCTTTTTAATCATTTAAAACTTTTTCTTTTGTTTCAGTTTTCACTTTTTCTTTTAATTCGATGCTATCTCTTTCTTTTTCCTGATCACTCTCAGCTTCGTTTCTTACTTTCTCTTTAACTAGGTAAGGGTCGGTGTGATTTACCAAGAATAGTGGGACTTTTTCTTCAGTTACATCGCTGAATTCTAGGCCATACCATAGGGCTGGGGGTAGTGTTAGGTTCTGCAACAATAGGCGTCCTCCTATTAGGAATCGGTCCCAACTTGCTAATTCTTCTTGGGCTCCTAGGTCTTGGAATTGTTCGTTTAGGATTACGAATTTGAACGATCCTACTCTGCGGTTGGGCATTACTGTATATTTTGGTGTCTGTGGGTCGATTACTTTATCGTCTAGCATGGCGTTTACTATTTGTCTGATGTAAATATTTACGTGCTGTGATTTTTTGAATCCTACGTTCAATTGAACATCCACCACGTTTCTGGTGTGCATCATATCTACAGTGTAATTACATTCATAGGGTTTATCGGTCTGATTTACTGTGATGAACCAGTATACTTTGGCTCTTTTTGGTTCTTGGTCCAAAATTGAATAGATTATGGCTCGTTTGATGGAATAATCTTCTCCAACTCGGCTGATGAACACCAGATTTGTAGCGTACATTGGTACGTTTTTATCCTGACTTAATTTCTGGAATTGGGGGACATAATCTATTAGGGAAACGGATTGACTCTCGTTTGAGTGATAATCGCGACGCTTGTTTCCGAAATACCAAATCACCATTATCATCAAGATCAGAGTGGTGATTATGATTGTTACATAGCCACCATGAATAAATTTTGTCAGGCTGGAGACTAGGAATAAGGTCTCCAATGTGAAGAAGAAACTTACGAAAATATTTGCCAGTAAGGGATGTTTTTTCATGATCAAAAATTGATGCAGAAGGATTGTTGTCATCAACATGGTCAAAGTAATGGCTAAACCATAAGCGGCCTCCATATGTTCAGAAGTCTGAAAGCTCCAAACTATTCCAATGGTTACTAAGCAAAGTGCCCAGTTGACTGTTCCAATATACAACTGACTTTTGATTTTCCCAGGGAATCTAACTCTTAGTCTTGGAAGCATTTTTAATCCAATTGCTTCTTCAACTAACGTGAAGGATCCGGTTATCAACGCCTGCGATGCGATGATTGCGGCAAACGTCGCAATGATTATCGCAGCGAATTTCATATTGCCTGGTAACATTTCGTAAAATGGATTTATGTTGGCAACATTGAAATATTGAGGATCAAGGTAGTGGTTGATGACCCAGGCACCTTGTCCGAGATAGTTAAGCATTAGCATTGTGCAGACAAAAGGCCAAGTTGCGTATATATTATATTTTCCAACTTGTCCCATATCGGAATACAGAGCTTCGGCACCAGTTGTTGCTAGGAATACACTACCAAGAATAAATATTCCAACGTGATTAACAGGACTTGTCAAAATTTTAACAGCGTAAATTGGTGATAGAGCTTTGAATATTGACCAGTCGTGCGTGATATTGATGAAACCAGCGACACCGATAAAACTGAACCAGATCAACATGATAGGTCCAAATGATTTACCAATATTCTCAGTTCCAAATTTTTGAATGATAAAAATTGTTAATAAAATTACTGTGACTAAAATTATGATAATACTTTGGTTGTTAGGAAGCACGAAACCACCAATTGTTTGACCTTTGAGACCTTCCATGGCAGAAGTGACAGTAACAGCTGGAGTCAAAGTTCCGTCCGCAAGTAGAGCCGAGCCGCCAATCAAAGCAGGAATGACCAGCCATTTTTTTGAACGAACTAAGGCATAGAGAGCGAAGATACCACCTTCAGAATGGTTGTCAGCCTTCATAGCGATTCCAATATATTTGATTGTAGTTATCAGCATTAGAGTCCAAAAAATCAGAGAAATCGAGCCGATGATGTATTCAGGAACAGCCTGTTGCATTTTCCCGGCATCATGAATAATGGCATTCATAACGTAAAGTGGAGAAGTACCAATGTCTCCATAAACAATGCCTAAAGTAATCAACATGCCAAGTTTTGAAAATGAGGAAATCTTTTTAATAGCCATTTGTATCACCTCATATGCAATTAGGATACTAGTATGTTGTTATTAATTTATCAATTATAATGAACTATATTTCATCATTATTTTTATCATGCAAATTGTCGATCGTATTAACCAGCATACCAGCCATACTTATTTACAAGAAATCATAAATAGAATCAAAAAAAGTGCCCGAAAACGAAAGTTTTCAGGCACTTTTTGCTATAATACTTAACCTTGATTTCAAGCTAACCTAAATCTGAACATCAAACAAAAAATAAATACAAATCAGGCGCAAGAGTTTCTATCTAGATGTAGAAGATAAATCGATTTGGGCCAAGTGGTGAAATTATTCTTGCGTACGAAGTACGCTTAGAATAAGGTCAAGTTTCAAGACTTACGAAGTAAGGCTCGAAATTGTGCCCACCACGTCACGGCCCAAAAATCGATTTATCTTCGGAATCGGAAGCAAAAGCCTCTAAACCGTTAAACCAGGGAATGCTTAGACGCTTCCTCTGTATAATCAATCTCTTTAATACGAGAACGACGGCGAGTATAGAATAGAAAACTCAAGAATCCGAACACAGCAGTAATACCAACCAACACGAGAATCTGAGGTAAAGCATTACTACCGATCATCAGAGTTGCACGGAAACCATCCACGGAGTAACTCATAGGTAGCCATGGATGCAGTTTTTGGAAGAACCCGTTCGTTAATTGAATAGGGTAGGTCCCGGCAGATGCTCCAAGTTGTAGCACCAGCAATATCATACTGATGAACGACCCAACCTTACCGGCAACTAGGTTGAGCCAGGAGACAATTGCCATGAATACCAGGCCGGTGAAGAATACCATGAAGAAAGTTGCGATTGGATGAATTGGAGCCAATCCGTCGATAACTTTCAATAGGATATAAACAACGATACTCTCAGCTAAGACGAATCCTGCCATTAGGGATGCCTTGCTGACCCACCAAGCGAATCCGCTGTGAGGGTATTTACGTGGAGTGTACATATCGAACATCAAGTTGAACGCTAAGGCACCAATGAACAATGATACAGAAAGCATATATGGTGTCATACCAGTACCATTATTTGGCGCGTCATCACGTTCAGTGTGAGTTGTTTTAGTTGGTTGTGCGACTTGATCATAAGTCAGTTTTGACGGATTGATTTTTGACTCTTTAGCGCCATTGGCGAGTTGAGTTGATAAATCGTTGCTTCCATCGTAGACTTGGCCGAGTCCTGAACCCATCTGTGTGGATCCCGAATGTAGCTGGTCAGCACCGCTAGAAATTTGTGTGGCGCCACTGGCTAATTGTCCTGCACCAGATGTCAATGTGGAGTTGTTAGCGGATAATGTATTCAATCCAGAATTAAGTTGCGTTGCGCCAGTAGCTAATTGTGAAACGCCACCTGTCAACGTTGGAACTTGACTGTTTAGACTTGATAACCCGCTGTTTAGGGAATTGGCACCATTATTCAAACTTGCGTTGTTGCTGACAAGTTGGCTAGTTCCAGCAGATATTTGACCTGTACCACTGGCTAGTTGTTGGCTGTTTGAACTCAATTGTCCAATGCCTTGAGAAAGCTGGTTCATACCTGACGAGGCAGACTGGATCTGAGTTGTCAGAGCAGCTGAATTTTTGGCCAGTTCAGCGATGACGGTTGTTATATCATTATTTGCCGTTGCCTGTGTGCTCGAGAGTGAATCAATATCTGCACTCAGCGCATTGGCTGATTTCTTCAAAGCACTTGTGTCAGTGGTTGAAGTATCATTGGTTCCTTCAACGGCCGACAACATGGCGGCTTTTTGATCAGCGGTCAGACCTTTTTGGTCAGCGGCTGCGGATACTCGACTTTTAATGCTGTCTTTTTGATTCTGACTTTGATTATCGATTTCAGTTTGAAGACTCTCTAAATCAGATTTCAACGCTGAAGATTTTGTAGTACTGTTTTCATTCAATTGTGATTTGAGATCTGTTAATGAACTGCTCAAATCATTTAATTGACTACTACTTGTACTGCCATTTCCAACTTGCTCGAGTTGTTTCGTCAAAGCGTCACTGGCTGTCGCAATTTGACTTAGTCCAGAATCGAGCGTGTTGGCATTAGTAGCCAATGTTCCGGCTCCGGATACTAGTGAGCTAGTCCCATTATTTAAGGAATCAGCAGCTGTGTTCAACTGGCTAACACCGGAAGTATAGTTTTGAACTCCTGATGCTAATTTTTTACCACCTGTTGAAAGCTGGCCAACTCCACTTGATAGAGAAGAAGTACTACTGTTCAGCTGGTTCAATCCAGTTGCTAGAGTAGAGCTTCCGTTCGCTGCTGATGAAACTCCCTGGACGTAGGTGTTTAAACCATTATTCAAAGTATTTGCACCATTTGCGAACGTCAGTGAACTAGATGATAAAGTATCGAGGCCACTTGTCATTGTGTTATTGGCTGACACCAGCTTTTCACTACCAGTTGCCAATTTATTACTACCTTTGGCTGCCGTATCCATACCGTTACTTAGCTTCTTGATGGAAGCAAACATGGTTTTGGAATACGTTTTAGTGACTTCTTCAGAAACAGATTGGGCGACCTGTTTTGCTGCAGAAGCGGTCATTTTTGAGGCTATATAGTTATGGCCAGCGCTCGTTTCATAATGTAAAACCATTTTCTTAGGATTTTTCTTCATTAAAGTAGTAGCATTTTTTGAGAAATTCTTTGGTATGGTAATCGCCATATAATATTTCCCGTTGGCTAGACCTTTGGATGCCTCTGAACCACTTTTTACTACTTCGAAATCCATCGCTGAGGATTTCTTGAGGGTCTTGCTTAAATCTTTACCAACGGCTAAATTTGTACCTTGGTAATTTGTGGACTCGTCGTGATTTACGACTGCCACGGGAATCTTGTTCAGCATTCCGTAAGGATCCCACATGGATTGTAAGAAAGTTACGGAGTAGATTGATGGTATGAAGATGATTGCTATCATAACGATCATCATGAACTTGTGCTTAGCAAGATATTTCCATTCAGCTCGAATCATATCATTCCTCCATTTCTTCTTTTCATCAAGCAAGATAATACACACTTGTGTAGTAAGATACTATAGGGATTAATAGAGTAATTCAACCACATATTACCATGTTATGTGGCTTAAATGGTTATTTAATATTAAAGCGTTCCCATAAAATATATATTTTTGGACGAAAAAAAGACCGCCACTTTTATGAGGGCGGTCTTCTGATTTAGGGGAGGTAAAGAATAATACTTCAGTGTCTTGCACTGATCCCTGAATTTTTATCAATGAATTACTGCGGAATAAAACATTGGTGAGTTATCGTATCTGAGGAGTTTCTACAACTTAACTTACTGAACACTGATGAGTCAGTGCTTGGATGGCAGTGAGTGCGTTTTCGAAAAAATAATATAGTGATAATGAAATAGCTCTACAGGGAGATTAATCTTTAAATAACACATGTGATACGGAAGGACCAACGATAGTTGAACAATTCTGAAAAATTGTAGTAAAGAATCGTCACCTATTCCTTAAATGTATTATATAATATTAATAATTAATACACATGTGTGTAGAATACAGTAAAATTTTAGATAGAAAATATCAACCACATATTTTCCAAATATGAGTATTATTGTAAATTTAACATTTTAAATGGAGACATAACAATGGCAGTAGTAGACAGACGTGTTCAAAAAACAAATAAAGCATTGAGGGACGCCTTCCGAGATTTATCTAGGGATAATAGATATCGCGATATCACCGTCAAAGCTTTGACTGAAAAGGCGGGAATCAATCGAAAGACTTTTTATCTACATTATGATTCTATTGATGATTTTGTTAATACTTTCGTTGATGAATTATCAAATCAATTATTAACCATCATTACTCAGAGACCTGTTGGCGAAACAATGTCAATTTCCGGACGAATTTTTGATGATGTTTTTGACTATTTTGACCGCTCAAGAGATTTCCTGACTTTCTTAATGATGTCAGATGAATACAGTTTTTTATCAAGGCAAGTGGAAAATAATGTTGCTGCTGGTTTTGCGAAAGCTTTACGAGATTGGTACCATATTTCAAAATTGGATGCGACAATCATCTCGAGCTTTATGATCCGTAATGTCACGATGCTTTTTAGAATGTATTATCGTGGACAAGCCAAGTTTACTAAAGAGGAATTCAAGAATTATTTATTACGACTCGATTTTTCGGGTGTCCAATCATTTATCAATAAAGAACAATAGAAACAACTATTTAGGTTTCGAGAAACGCTATCAGTTCGGTAACGTCGCTCGGAACCTTTTTTTAATAAAAACTCGATTTATCTTATAAGAATTTAATTTAGCTTATTTGAGTTATTCAATTTTTGAAGTGGTTGATATTTAACCGACATGTGAGTATTTAAAGAAAGGAAAATATTCTTCCATTGAATGATGGTCAAATTACCATTACAATTAAATTAATTTATTTCTAATTATTTAGGGGGCTGACAGATGGATTATTCTTATTTCCAAATTAGTGAACAAGCGCTGGAAGTGGTTTTTCCCGAGCAGATAGATGTCCAAGAGAATAAGTTGATTCAGTTGGTGGCTCGAAAGTTGATTGAAGAAAAAGCTGTCGGTGTGATTGGTGTGATTCCGGCATATCATACTTTGACGGTCAATTTTGACTATGACTTAACTTCTTATCACGACTTGATCGATGAGATCGACACTTTGATCGAAACTTCAGACAGTGAACAATCGACTGAAAAAACTATCGTTGAGTTGCCTGTTTGTTATGACCGCGAGTTTGGTCCTGATCTGGATGACGTTGCCAATTTTGCTTCTATTAGTGTGGATGAGTTGATTAAATTACATTCGAGTACGGATTACTTCATATATATGATGGGATTTTTGCCGGGATTCGCCTACATGGGATCAGTCCCAGAAAACATTGCCATGCCGAGACTGGAAGTTCCACGTAAGAAAATTGCTCCAGGTTCAGTCGGTATTGCCGGAGCACAAACAGGCATGTATCCAGTCGAATCACCAGGCGGCTGGCGCTTGATCGGTCGTACGCCGGTAAAATTATATGATGTCACTGATCCAGTTTTGAAGTACAAATCTGGCGACTATATTAGATTTAAGCCAATAACCAAAGATGAATACTTCGCTATTCAGGCTCAAGATGAAGCTGGAGAATATCAGTTGAACGTTATCAAGGAAGGTGGGGAATCTAATGATTGATTTTGTAAAAATTTTAAATCCAGGATTGTCCACTACTATCCAAGATAGAGGACGAACGGGCCATCAAATAGAAGGATTCCCTGAGTCTGGAGCAATGGATAGATTCAGCTTTCGACTGGCTAATATGTTGGTCAACAATCCATTGAGTACGGCTGGATTGGAGTTTGTTTTAGCTGGTCCAACGATGAAATTCAGTTGTGATACGTTTATCGCCATTACTGGGGGTAAATTGAAGGCAACGTTGAATAATAAACCAATCGAACAGAATCGCGCCGTTCAAGTATCAGCCGGATCGATTTTGAATGTTGGGCAAATGACAGAAGGAAACTATGGATATATTGCTTTCGCTAATGGTGGTGTTACCACTCGCCCAGTTTTAGACAGTTGCTCGACAACTTTGAGAACTGGTATGGGTGGTATCGACGGTACTGCCTTGCAGCATGGTGATAATGTTCCAATAATTGAAAGTGTTGTCATGCCGAGCCTCAATGCTAGAAAAATTTCCTTACAACCTGAACAAATACAGGACGTTCATTTTGTTGAAGGTCCGCACTGGAACATGTTTTCAGAAGCTGCTCATAAGCAATTCTCAAATCAGGAGTATGAAATCTCTGAACAGATGGATCGAATGGGATACAGATTATCAGGTGAACCATTAGAAACGCCAGAAAAGAGTCTACTTTCTGAAGGAACTGTTTTTGGAAACATCCAGATAACTCGTGACGGTAGCCCAATTGTCTTGATGGCTGATCGCCAGACCACCGGGGGTTATCCAGTTATCGGAACAGTAATTGCTGCCGATTTAGTGGATTTGATCCAGACTCGCCCAGGTGTGAAATTCCGTTTTGTCAAAGTAGGTTTAGATGAGGCTATGGATAAATTAGTCGCTAAACGGAAAATTTTGAATGATACTTTTATTAAATTTTATGAAAATAGATACGATGAACCGATAGGTCCAATTAGAAGAAAATCGGTCAGAATTGAAAAATTGATCAAACAAAGTAAGTAGAAGGGACGTATATCAATGGAGTTAGATAGAGTAAAAGCACTGATAAAAATGTTGCAGGATGCTAACCTTAGCCATTTAGAAATCGATGACAAACAAGGACATATTATTTTGAAGCAGAAATTGTCTGAACCTGCCACACAGACAGTAGTTCCAACAGTCTCACAACAAGCAGAAGTTGAAGCTGAAAGAACTATCAATGCACCATTTGTTGGTACATTTTATGTTTCAGAGCAACCTGATAAAGCTCCAATGATCAAAGCTGGAGACACTGTTGCAGTTGGGCAGTCAGTCGGAATAATTGAAGCCATGAAAATGATGAATGAAGTCAAATCCGAAGTTGAAGGAACTATCGACAAAGTTCTCGTTTCAAATGGGGAGACCGTTGAATTCGATCAACCACTATTTACTTTGAAAGATTGAGGTGTGACATTTGGAAAAAATATTGATTGCAAACCGTGGTGAGATTGCCATTCGTATTATTCGTGCTTGCAAAATCTTGAATATTCCGAGTGTTGCAGTTTATTCGACCGCGGACAAAACGGCGATGCACGTTGCGATGGCCGATGAATCAGTCTGCATAGGTGGACCCAATCCTGAGGATAGTTATTTGAATCAGGAAAGCTTGATCTCCGCTGCACAGATAACGCAAGCAGATGCCATCCATCCTGGATACGGTTTTTTGTCAGAAAATGCTGATTTTGCCAAATTGTGCGAGGATTCCAATATCAAATTCATTGGTCCTAGCTCAAAAGTTATTTCGATAATGGGTGAAAAAGCTGCCGCCCGTGAAACGATGATAAAAGCTGGAGTTCCAGTAATTCCCGGAAGTGATTCAGATTTTTTGAGCTTTGAAGATGCCAAGCACGCTGCTGAAGAAATTGGCTATCCGGTCATGCTCAAAGCTAGTGCCGGTGGCGGTGGTAAAGGGATGCGTGTCATTACTTCACCAGACGATTTTGAAAACCAATTTAATCTTGCTCAGTCAGAGGCACAGAGTGCTTTCGGTGATGGTCATATGTATGTCGAAAAATATCTAGCACATCCGCGTCACATTGAAGTTCAGATTGCAGCAGATAAATTCAATAACGCCGTTGCAATAGGTGAACGTGATTGCAGTTTGCAGCGTCGTCACCAGAAAGTAATCGAAGAAGCTCCAGCTTATGCTTTGGACGAAGAGACCCGTGAACAAATGTACGATGTCTCAGTTCAGGCTGCCAAGGATATTCATTATGAAGGCCTTGGTACGATGGAGTTTTTATTTGATGGACCAGGCAAATTCTACTTTATGGAAATGAATACGCGTGTTCAGGTCGAACATCCAATTACTGAATTGACGACTGATGTTGATTTAGTCGACCTTCAAATAAAAATTGCACAAGACGAACCATTACCATTTGCGGAAGTTACAAGAAAAAACTTTGCCTTGGAATGTCGTGTAAATGCTAAGACTGCCGGAAAAATTGATGCATTACATTTGCCAGCTGGACATGGAATCAGAGTTGATAGTGCTTTGTATCAAGGCTACTCTGTCCCAGCAAATTACGATTCAATGATCGCAAAAATTATTTCATATGGACCAGATCGAGCCACAGTTATCACGCAGATGTCTGAGGCAATAAATGAGACAGTTATCGCCGGCATCGCAACAAATCTAGATTTCCTTTCACAAGTATTGCAAGAACCTGAATATTTGACTAACAATACTGATATCGGTTGGTTAGATAAGTTAACGAAATCAAATTAGTGGGGATTTTTATCAAACATACTCCGCGACACTTGTTAGTTACAGATATTCAAAACAAAACATTTAGGGGGTTAGAAAATGGCAACTATAGATTTAAATAGTGATTTAGGTGAGGCTTTTGGTAGATATAGCCTCGGTCGTGATTCTGAAATAATTCCACTTGTTAGTTCAGTTAATGTCGCTTGTGGTTATCACGCCGGTGATTCTGATGTGATGGCACAAACAGTTGAGTTAGCCGAAGAAGCTGGTGTCGGTATCGGAGCTCATCCTGGATTTCCAGATCTACAGGGGTTCGGCCGTCGCAAGATGGACATGAAACCTGCTGAAGTACAACATATGGTGACATATCAAGTTGGTGCCTTGCTGGCATTTACGAAGTCGAAGAAGCTACATCATGTTAAACCGCATGGAGCATTGTATAATGCAGCTGTCAAGGATCATGATTTGGCCGTCGCAATCTGTAAAGGTATTGCCCAAGTAGATGGTGATTTACCGATTTATGGATTGGCTAATAGCGAATTGATCTCGGCTGCAAAAGAAGTTGGCATTCCTTTTGCACAGGAAGCCTTTGGTGATAGAAACTACAATGCTGACGGGACTTTAGTAAGTAGAAGTTTGCCCGATGCTGTGATAAAAGACCCAAAACAAGTTGCCAAACGAGTTGCTCTAATGATAAATAATCAAGAAATAATTGCTCTAGACGGGACTAAGATTCCGTTAAAGCCTGATTCCATCTGTGTTCATGGAGACAATCAGGCGGCATTGGATATTGTTAAAGAATTGAGAAACGGATTATCGGAAGCTGGGATTGAAATAAAAACTTTTTAATATATGAATAGGGGAAACTGCATGAAAAAAGAAGAAGAAGTAGTTAAGGAGATTCCGTCAGCCGGCCGCTCACCGAGAAGTATTGCGATGGGTGCGGCATTCTTAATGGCGATGGCTGCAGTTGGACCAGGTTTCTTAACACAAACTGCTACCTTTACTGGGCAAATGGGTGCCAATTTTGGATTTGCCATTTTGCTATGTATCATCGTCGACTTCGTGGTTCAAATGAACGTTTGGAGAATCATCGTTGTCAGCGGAAAACGTGCTCAGGTTATTGCTAATGAAATTTTGCCTGGACTAGGTTATGTACTGTCATTTCTAGTGGCCGCCGGTGGCTTACTATTCAACATCGGTAATATTGGTGGAGCCGGATTAGGGCTGAATGTGTTGTTCGGGATATCTCCCGAAAATGGTGCGATAATTGCCGCCTGCTTTGCTATAGCAGTTTTCGTAGCCAAGAATGCGATGACAGTCATGGATCGAACTGTTCAAGTTTTAGCCGTCGTTAAAATCACCATTTTGATTTATATAATGTGTGTCATGGCCGTTCCTTATAAAGCTGCCGTTACACATACATTTATGCCGACAAATATCGACTTTTATTCAATCGTTACTATCGTTGGTGGTACTGTTGGTGGATATATTTCATTCTCAGGTGGCCACCGTCTGATTGAAGGTGGGCTCACTGGTAAAAAAGAATTGAAATACGTCAATGAAGGTGCAATTACTGGTATTGGTGTCGCATCGCTGATCAGAATTTTGCTATTCCTTGCCGGTTTGGCCGTTGTTACAGTTGGATACAAACTGGATCCAGCTAATCCAGCAGCTTCGATTTTCAAATATGCTGCCGGTAACTTTGGTTATAAATTCTTTGGTATTTTGTTATTCGCTGCAGGGATGACATCGACTTTAGGATCGACATTCACTTCGATTTCATTCTTGAATTACACGCACACGGCAAAATCAGAAATGAAGTTGGCAAGATATAATCGTGCGATAGTTGTAGCATTTATCGTGATTTCAGCCGCCATCTTCTACTTCATTGGAAATCCAGCAAAGGTTCTAGTCGTTGTTGGTGCCATCAATGGATTTATCCTGCCAATCTCACTTTCAATTCTGTTGATTGCTGGATATAAGAAAAAAATAATCGGTGATTATCATCATCCATTATTCTTGGCTATCACTGGTTGGATAGTTGTCGCATTTATGTTATTTGCTAGTATTGAAACATTAATTAAGTTATTTTAAATATACTTTAGTTATTTCTCCACTGTTGAAGCAGTGGAGATTTTTTTTGTCATCTTTTATTACTAGAGACCCATCTGATTTTATCTTCTCTGCTGTACCAACGATGTGCTGATTACCATTGACCAGTTCAACACGCTTTCCGATAGTGCCACAAAATCGGATGTATTCGGCTAGAAAATTTTCAGCATGATTGATTTTGAAGAACTCATTTACAATATCAGCAATTATTTTGTTTCTATTTACTGTGACCGAGTCGGTGATGGAACTGGCAATGTCTTGAATCTCTAGTGGAAAATCGGTTGTGTTGAGATTGACTCCGATGCCAAGAATTACATAAGCGATGCCATTTTTGCCGTCATTAATAGATTCCGCAAGAATTCCGGAAATTTTTTTATTATTTAACAAAATATCATTGATCCACTTAATTTTTAAATCAGCATTGGGAAAATTCAGCCGTAATGCTTTAACAGTGGAAACGCAGGCTTTCAAGGTCGGCAAGTCGGTCTCAATCTTATTTATTGGTAGAAGTAGGCTCATGTAGATTCCAGTGTTAGAAGGTGAGTAGAAGTCACGTTTGAATCGGCCGTATCCCGCTGTTTGATGGTCGGCAACTATCAAGATGGCAGTATCTGGGCGTTTTTCAGCAAGCTTTTTTGCATAGTCATTAGTCGAATTTATTTCGTCGAATGTCAGGATATTTAAGCCGGAATTCAGATACTTAGCTATTTCATTTTTGGCGAGAATTGTATTAGTCATGAGAACTCCTTTATCCAATTATTCTATCATTTATAGTTTTGGACCATTTTTCGAAAATATTTTTATGTATTGTCAGAAGATTATCCCTAGATTTCAAGGAGTAAAATATTTACAAGCAAATTTTTAAATGGGTACTGCTTTATTGATTATTATTCAGAATGCTTTTTATATGGCTGACCGTCACAATTGCCTACATCATGGGCTCTGTCTGACTTGAAAGCGGTATGAAATTTTTGAATAAATATCTTAATAATGGTAATATTATATGACTGAAATTTAAGAGGTTACTATGACTAATAAATCAGAACTAGAACATTTAGATGAAAAGAAAATTGAACAATCACATCTTGACGATGTAATTGAACTTGTAAAAACAACTGAAGACAGGCTTAAGAGCCATCTTGAAATTGCTGAACGTGATTTGGAAGTCATCAATAACGCTTTCGATGATATTCATGTAGGGATGGACGGGGATGCTATTTCCTTCGATGCTGCCTTGTCGATCCATCAACAACAACAAATGTTGGATGAACGTAATAATAGCTGGCAACAGAATCGTCAACGACTAGATATTTTGAAACGTTTGGAAAAGACTCCATACTTTGCTCGGCTTGATTTCCAAGAAAAAGGTGAGCCAAAACGAGAAACGATTTATATTGGTATGAGTTCACTAACTGACCAAAATGATCATTTCTTGATCTACGACTGGCGTGCTCCAATTTCATCAATTTACTATGATGGAAATTTGGGAGAGGTCCACTATCAATCACCAGATGGCGACCAAGAAGTCGACTTATTCTTGAAACGCCAATTCTTGATCGAAAACGGTAAAATAACTTCTTTCTTTGATACTCAAGAGACAATTGGTGACCAAATGTTGCTTGAAGTTTTGGACGAAAAATCCTCAACTCATATGAAGGGTATCGTCAAAACTATCCAAAAAGAGCAAAACAAGATCATTCGAAATACTGACTCGAAATTGCTCTTCGTTCAAGGGGCTGCTGGATCTGGTAAGACTTCCGCAATCCTGCAACGTATCGCCTATTTACTATATCGTTATCGT
Organism: Companilactobacillus mishanensis; assembly: GCF_003946505.1. Lineage (GTDB taxonomy): Bacteria > Bacillota > Bacilli > Lactobacillales > Lactobacillaceae > Companilactobacillus > Companilactobacillus mishanensis. Next base: position 179,344 of record NZ_RHON01000004.1, read on the forward strand.
GGAAACCTTACTTCTAGCCAAGTTGTAATGTTCTCACCAAATATGCTTTTCAACGACTATATCAAGGACGTTCTGCCCGAAATGGGTGAACAAAATATGGTCCAAATGACGTTTATTCAATATGTAGCACGTCGTTTGCCTAACTTGAGTGTCGAAACATTAGCTGAGAAATTCGAGCATGACGAAAATTCTAATCAAAAACAAGTTTCGAAATTTGTTGCTGACAATGAATTCTTCAAGATTTTGACGAATTATAGTGAGCTATTGAATCAGAGCGGGATAAGTTTCCGTGATTTGAAATTCCAAGGCAAGACCTTTATTTCTAAAGAAAAGATCAGTGAAATTTACTACAGCTTTGGTCAACAATACAATCTTGGCAATCGCTTGGATGCAACTGTTGAACGTTTGATCAAAATGCTACATCGTAAAATTGGTGCAGAAATGCGTTCGAAATGGGTCCAAGAACGTATCGAAAACTTGAGTCAAGAAGAACTACAAGCTCTTTACAACACGGCTGATCAAGAATTCAAGAGTGGTGACAATGAGCGTAAATTCTTAGCTAGAAAAATCGTAACTAAGACTATGCAAAAAGTTTACAATCAAATCAACCATTTGCGTTTTATCAACGTTTCAGCTAACTACTTACATTTCCTTCAAGCAGTTTCAAAAGTCGCTGATTTGTCGAAATATGACATTACAAACGAACAATGGGATAAGTATGTTAATGAATTTATTGAGGATATGAATAATAAGCGTATTTCGATGAATAATATCACTCCATATTTATATCTATATGATTTAATTACTGGTAAACATGGTGAGTTGGATATGAAGTTTGTCTTTATTGACGAAATTCAAGATTACACACCATTCCAGCTAGCTTATTTGAAATTCAAGTTTCCAAGAGCACGCTATACGATGTTGGGTGACTTGAATCAGTCCATCTTCACGAAGAAGAATAGCCAAACACTGCTTTCTGAAGTGCAAAGTTTATTCAATGCGGATGAGACTAAGGTTGTTCAACTGACGCACTCGTATCGTTCGACGAAGCAGATCACTAACTATACGAAGTCTATTTTGACTAATGGCCAAAAAATCGAGCCATTTAATCGTGATGGTGACTTACCAAACGTGATAATGTCTGACAGTATCAAGGGTTCAGTTGCACGTGTAGTTGATCAACTTCAAAAAAATGATGAACAGAATTTCACGACTGCTATCATCACCAAGACTTTGGAAGAAGCTGTCGCTCTGCAAAAGGACTTGCAACAACAAGAAGTTCCTGCAACATTGATCAAATCTGAAAATCAACGTTTAGCTGCTGGTACGATTGTGCTTCCTTCATACTTGGCTAAAGGTTTGGAATTCGATGCTGTTATCGTTTGGGATGCGTCGAAAGATAAATTTGATGAAGATGAACAACAGTTGATCTATACAATTACTTCAAGAGCGATGCACAAGCTGACAATCACTGCTATTGGTGAGTTATCACAGCTGCTACAACGCATTCCTGAAAAATATTATACTGTGGAATAAGCAAAAGTCAGCTCTCAAAATGAGGGCTGACTTTTTTAGTTTTCATTGTCGTGTCGGTCTAAATAGTTTCGCCAATAGGTGCCATCTTGTTGCAGTAGATCATCATTGTAGAAAACGTAATCCCGATGTGGGACGTGAGTTTTGAGTGGTCCGGCTCCATCCAAGAAGTCAGACTGTTTGACTCGTTCAAGATTGGCAAAATAGTTTTGGTACATCTTAACTTGATAATTTCCAGCGACTCCGATAATTAGCAGAATAATTATTGGAATGAAAAATTTAAAGTTATAAATTTCAAAGGTTGAGAGAACAAAGTTTCCAGCAATCAAGTATAGAAATACATAAGGGATAAATTCTGGGCGACATGAGATTGGCGTCATAACGACTAGAACTGGAGCAAATGAAATTCCTGCTAATAGATAGTAAAGATACATCAGTTTATTGTTCTTAAATTGTACAAAAATCGAGAATCCCAAAAATAAAATAAATGATAAACTGGCAATCGTATCTAACTGATTGAAAGTATCTAGGCCACCGCTGAATAGAAACTGCTTTTTTGGTTTAAAAAAGCTTAGGTATATTTTTGAAAATGCAAAGTAGATCATAAATAGTAGACTCATAATTATTTCAATCCATTTGGCATAACTATTTAATTTTCTGCGGATAGATAATAGAATAATAGCGAGACAAATTGAGAAAATGACTAGTAAGTTAAAAGAAAGCAGCCAATAATGTGTGAATGACGAAAGCATTTTCCAAATATCGGTTAATGCGAAGCTAGTACGGCGATAGTTGGAGGTATTGCTGGTGAAGTATGATAGGTTGGTGAACATGATCAGGGCCGACAATACTGCACCTGTTAGATAGCTGATTTGGTAAGCTCGGGGATGTTTGTGTGAATTCAAAATAATGATTATGCCCACAGCGATTTGAAGAATGGTCGTTGTTTCAAGAAATAATCCGCCACTTAATCCGAGAATAAATGCGACTACTGCCAATACTTTTGAGTTGTGATCGGTGCCGAGCTTTTTACAGATGACGAGGTAGGTCAGAATTATTGCTATTGGCGGAACGTAAACGATAAAGGCATTGTTCCAGAGCAGAATATTTTGCTTGAAGCCTTTGGGCAAAGTAAATGCCATGGAAATTGCAATTATTAATGGTATGATAGATTTTTCTCGACGTAACAATTGCCAAATTGCCCAAATTGCTAGTGTCCAAAAGAACGCAAAAAGAAGCATAGCAATGGGTCTACTATGCATCATTAGCATTTCCAAACTGTTAGCTAAATACCGACCGTTGGAACTTCCGCCGTAGATTGAATTAGCGGAGTAGAATGCATGATGTAACAAATACATTCCTTTATCGCCATACCAGAAGTAATCGTCGCCAACTGGTATTAAAAATAATCTAAAAATGGCAAAATAAATAAATACACATAAAAATGTGAATGTTGTAAATATAGAAGATTTTGTAACTTTCATAACTTTCCCCAAATATAAAATTGAATCAATTCAAATATGACATATACATTTGCGGGTAATTATACAATATAAAAATAATAATATTGATTCAATTTAGGAAAATTAGGAGATGAAAAAGTGACCAATTCAGAATACTGGAATAGTGTTATTGAGAAAGCCAAGTCAGAAGGACGTCCATTTTTCAGTTTGGCACCAATGGAGGCTGTAACTGGATCAGTTTTTCGAAGAGTAGTCGCCAAAGCCGCTGCGCCAGACTTGTTTTACACTGAATTCACGAATGCACTGAGCATAACGCATCCAATTGCCAAGAAAACTACCAAAGGCAGATTGTATATCGACCCAGCTGAAAATCCCAAACCTATCATTCAATTATGGGGAAACAATAAGGAGGATTTCGAAAAGGCAGTCGTTGAGGTCAAAAAAGATGGCTATGAAGCAATCGATTTAAACATGGGATGTCCGGATATCGCCGTTATAAAGAACCATAGTGGAAGCGATTTGATACGCCATTTTGACACGGCACAAGAAGTAATCGACGGAGCTAGAAAGACAGATTTACCAGTGACCTTGAAAACCAGAATTGGATACAGTGAAGTTTCGGAATATAAAGAATGGATTCCATTCTTGTTGAAGCAACACGCACCAGTTTTGACTGTACACATGCGTACTCGAGAAGAAATGAGTAAAGTTCCAGCTCACTACGAGTTGATCGATGACATCGTCAAGATGCGTGATGAAATTTCTCCAGAGACCTTGTTACAAATCAACGGGGATATAGCAGACTATCAAGCAGGAATTGAATTGGCAAAAGCCCATCCAGGAGTTGATGGAATAATGATTGGACGCGGAATTTTTACAAATCCATTTGCTTTTGAAAAAGTACCTCAAGAACATTCAAGTGAAGAGTTGCTAGGATTGTTGAGGTATCAACTCGATCTGTATGATGAGTTCGTTGCTAAAGGAATCCCTGGTCATTTTGCACCATTGCAGAGATTCTTTAAAGTTTATGTCAGAGGGATGAAACATGCCGCTGAGATCCGTAATGATTTGATGTCAACAAAGACTACCGATGATGCTCGAGCAGTTATATCTAAGATTGAAGCTGGCGGGTATGAGTAAGAGTTTTAAAATTATATAGTAATGAAAATGGAAGCCGCAAATTATTGCTGCTTCCATTTTTTTTAGGAACTAACTAAGTATTAATTCAGCAGGATTTTGCAAGGGGACACACGAGAGCATATAATTTATTTCAGATATTTGTAATGTTACTTGGGAGAGTTAATTATGTTAACAATTGGTAATTGGATAGTAATCATAATTGTATTTACCATTGATATAGCAATAATATATTATATAAAAAAATTGAAAAATAAATTGTTCCCTCAAAGGAGCAAAAAAGTAAATTATTCAAGTATCAATAACCTTGATAGCAATCTTTGGGTCCCTCTGGATAAAGACGGCGATTATGACACAATTGATTTTGTAATATCAGAGATCAATTATAACGGGAGCAATAAAATTACATTTGATCTTAATGATGCACTAAATATCCAATCAGCTTTACTGGATTTGTTTGGAGAGGAATCATCAATTCATGTTGATTATCAATCGCCAGTTTTATTATATATTGGTGACCTTACTGAAATTCATAGTGTCTTATTGGAGGTAATAGACGATGCAGTATGTGCAGATGTGGGATATTGTAGTTCAGCTGATGAGCTTGTCAAAATGATTGAACAAAAATTTGAATTGAAAGTATATTAGATCGAATAGTTTTTGAAAGTTTGATTTATAAATTTGATGTAAGACTAAAGGATTATTTATTATCTAGTCCGTAGGCAAATTGGGCTGGGGCCGAGCCGTGGCATTGTCCTTAGCTTGCCAAAGGGCAAGGTTAGGACAAAACCGAGTTCCAAGACTTTCGAGAACTGCGAAAGGCTTGGAATCGAGTTCACAGCGACCACGCCCCAGCCCAACTTGCCGGAGGACGGCATCATTACAAATATTTATATAAAAAAATCAAAATATTCAATAATTTTACGTGTTAATTTAATGCTATAATTTTGGAATCAAATTCCAATAATGTAAGAAGTATTTCGTTATTGCAGGGGGTTCTAAGATTGAATATTTTGATCACAGGTGGGGCAGGATACATCGGTTCCAATATTTATTTGGCGTTGTTTAAAAATGGCTTCAATCCGATAATAGTCGATAATTTTTCAGAATCGGCAGAGTCTAGAATCACAGAACTTGAAAAGCTTACCGAGCATGAAGTTTCTTATGCAAATTGCGATATTGCTGACATTGAAGACATGACAGACATTTTGAATGATTGGAAAATCGATGCTGTAGTCCATGCTGCTGGTTTCAAAACAGTCAGTGAATCAGTCAATGAACCTTTGAAATACTATAAAAATAACGTTGCCGGTATCATCAATCTTTTGATTGCAATGAGACATGCCGATGTTAAAAAAATTGTGTTCAGTTCTTCAGCCAGTGTGTACGGAAATCCTAAGGAATTACCCGTCACTGAAGAAGCACCCACAAATCCCGTTAGTCCCTATGGACGTTCAAAATTACAATGCGAAAATATAATTCGTGATACTGTTTCCGCAAATTCAGGATGGAGCGCTATTTCTTTGCGTTACTTCAATCCAATTGGAAAAGATAAATCCGGTCTGCTAGATGACTTTAGTAATGGAAATATTAATAACTTGTATGATGCGCTCAAAGAGGTCTTGAACGGAAATCTTGACCACTTGAATATTTTTGGAAAAGATTACGACACTATCGATGGCACCGCTGTGCGTGATTTTATACATATCACAGATCTTGCCAATGGCCACGTGTCAGCCTTAAATGCTGTACTTAACTCTGAAAATCACTACGATACGTTCAATCTGGGATGTGGTAATGGAGTCAGTATTTTAGAATTGAAGAGTATGTTTGAAGAAAAGTTTCAAAAGAAAATCCCGTTTGAATTTCAACCAAACCGTCCTGGAGATATCGCAGTTAATTATGCTGATATATCAAAGGCTCAACGCATATTGAAATGGTCACCAGAACTACAACTAGACGGATCCAAAATCCAAATTTAAAATTTTGAAAAATTAGTGTTTTCCGATAAAATAGTATGTCAGAAGTATTCACGAAGGGAACGTTAACTAATTTGAATTCTGCTTTAAACATCAACACATTTTTTAGAAATATATTCTTGAAAGTAAATTGGGAGAGTCTAGGTGAAAAGATTCTCTCAACTGTTGCACAATTATTGTTCCTGACAGTAGTTTTATTGCTGATAAATTTGATCGGTAAAAAAGTGATTCGGAGATTATTCAAAAATAATCTACAAATACGCAGAAATCCGGTTCCACAAAATAAGATGGATACTATTTATACCATCGTCTTGAACATATTTAGATATGTCTTACTATTTTTCTGGATCTACGCAATTCTGTCTGCACTTGGAGTTCCAGTTGGAACACTGATTGCCGGAGCTGGAATATTCAGTTTGGCGATCGGACTTGGTGCACAAGGATTCGTTTCCGATATGGTCAATGGATTTTTCATCCTGTTGGAACAACAGATTTCTGTCGGTGATTATATCAATGTTGATGGTATTGAGGGCACAGTCACTTATGTCGGAATTAGAACGACACAGTTGAAATCAGCTGATGGAACGTTGAATTTTATTCCTAATAGAAATATCACCGTCGTCAGCAATAAGTCTCGTAATGATATGAGAGCCTTGGTAGAAATACCGGTGGCGACTGACTCTCCATTTGATGAGATAGAAAAAATTATCTCAGAAGTTACTGCAGATTTAGATTTGAAAAAATTGAAAATCACGCAGAAACCTAAGATATTAGGATTTACAACCTATGATGATGGATCAATGGCTTTGCAGATTATTGCATTCACTAAACATGGCGAGCAGTTTACGTTGGATGATATTCTATTGAAAAAATATTTGTTGGCTTTAAAAGAAGCCGGAATCACATTACCTAGATAAAACAAAAGACCTTCCAGAATTTAAAGTGCCCTACAATTGTTAGACAAAAATTCTAACGATTGTAGGGTATTTTTTTATGACTAAATATGATCCTATCCTCAAAGCTGAGGTAATAAATAATTATCTACAGGGAAACCGTAATTACAACGATTTAGCCGAAAAATATAACTTGCCTGCCAGAGAAATTGGTCGCTGGATAAAAAGGTACGAGTTATCTGGAACAGATTCCCTTGTCAGACGTAAAGGTAAACGTAACTTCACAGCAGAGTTCAAGTTGAGTGTGATAGACTACTATCAAACTCACGATGAGTCTACTACAGAGGTGGCCGCCAAATATGACATCTTAGCGTCCCAGGTAAGTGCTTGGCGAATATCATTCCAACGTGATGGTATTGAATCTCTGCAGCCTCATCAAAAAGGCAGGAAATCTTTGAAGAAGAAAAGTAAGAAGCAAGTAAGCAAATTAGCGAACAAAAATGAAGTCGATCGTTTGCGAGAAGAACTAGCTCAGAAGAATCAGGAACTTTATGACACAAAGTTGGAGCGAGATATTCTAAAAAAATCAATGACCCTGTTCGGACCTTCAAAGGGCGTCAAAAAACAGAAATAGTCGATCAGATCAGGGCTGACCAAGCTGAACTTCCAAAAGTCGAAAGATATAAGATTGGTGACATACTTCGTGTCATTGATTTAAATAAGGCAACTTATCATGATGAGAGGAAACGAATGAAGAATCATAAGGATAAGTATGTCCAACAGAAAAAGGCAATATTGGAGATAGCTAAAGAAGGTACCTTCCGTGGCAGATTAACATATGGTTACCGTAGGATTGGCGATGCATTAGATAAACGAGGAATACATCTATGTGGAGATACCATAAGAAAATTAATGTCAGAGATGGGCATTCAAGTATCGATGTATAACAAGCACATCAATCATCATTACTCCTCATTTAGAGGTAAAGTTGGGAAAGTTTGTATCAATGCATTGAATCAATTATTTGAAGAAACAGAACCTTACATGGTGCTTCATACAGACGTTACACAAGTTAAATTAGCCAGTAATAACTGGGCTTATATTTCAGCAATCACAGACGAAGCTAGTAAAAAAATCTTGGCATTTCAAATAAACGATAGTCCTAACAAAGAACTGATAAAAAACACATTAAGTGAACTCCTCAAAAAACTACCTGATTGGGCAAAACCAATCATTCATTCTGACCAAGGATGGCACTATCAACTAAGTTATTACACTGAAACACTGATAGAAAACAATCTAGTTCAAAGTATGTCTAGAAAAGGAAATTGTCTAGATAACGCACCAATAGAGAGCTTCTTCCACATATACAAGACCGAATGTTTAGTAGGATTTCCACCATGCAAAAATATAGATGAACTGGAAAAGATCTCTCAGGAATACGTGAACTGGTATAACAATGTAAGAATCTCAAGAGAAACAAAAAGCATGTCCCCGGTAAATTACCGAGAACATGCTTTAGCAGCATAAACAATTTAACTTTGTCTAACTTTTGTCTTGCACTTTAATTTTCTGGAGGGTCTTTATTTTAATTAAAACCAAATTGGTAACAAGAAAGCAGCAGCCACAACGGAATCATACTTAGTCGCATCATTTTTCAATTGATTGTGTAGCAGTACCAATGCTTTAGGAAAATTCTCCTTGTTAGCCAAGTACACCAAAGCTATTTTCTTACATAACTTGGTCGATTCTAACTCCACATCTTGATTTTTTTCTAAATCAGCGGCACTCTTCAACAACATATCACGCAAGTCTTGTCGTTGCTTAACATCTTCATCTGAGTAAGCCGTACTGATTTCATCAAGCATTTCCTTAACACGAGTATCTCGTGATTTTTTCATCGTATCATCTTCTAATGACGAATTATCCTAGTACCGTCAAAACTACCATGTTCAATCGTTTTGATAAACTGATCAGCTTATCATAAGTTGGATCAACAGATGCTTCTTTGATTTTTGTCTTCAACTGACGTTGTTCAAATGGAGTAAAGAAGATTTTTAAATCGTGGTTCCCATATAAAGTTGCTAACAACGCAAAAGTCTCAGGTGAAATTTTTGGAGCGTTGAGGATTTCATTTCTAACATCTTTAACGAGATCCTTTTTGACTTGATAATCAGGGATGTAGTTGTTTGTCTTTGTGATAACGCCAGTTACAGCTTTAGTTACGTCAACTTTATCGACTAAAGAATCGCCAATTTCGTTGTAAATTTGTTTAGTGATTCGTTCCTTGGTAGCCATGGCACGCAAAACGTGAGTGACACTTTTACCTTGATTCTTGTTGATGATTTGGAAGAATTCATTCAAATAAGTTTTGTCATCTGGCAAAAGTTTATTTATGATAACACTATTATCAGTTAGGTCGATGATGTCGTTCAAAGCTAAGTCGAAAAACGAACTTTCAGCTAAGAATGCACGGCGGCGGGTGTTTTTGAAGATGCGAACACTACCTTTTTCGTTACATGATAATATGAAATATTTTTGAGGGATATTTAATTCCATAAGTGCTCCTTTTAATTGGAAACTAATGCATTTTGTTTTACTAGCGTTTCCTGGATTTTAGGAACTATTTCTTGCTCCAATAAATCGTAACCACGTTTGGTAAAATGTACACCATCTGGACGAATTAGTGAATCAACTTTTGGATCTTCGGTCATTTTGTGCAAAAGATCGACATAAGGAACTTGGAGTTGCTTGCTTAGGTGCTCAGTGACTAATTCAAATTGCAATTGTCGAGTCCATGGACGGTCAGGATTGACGCGCCAATTTGTGTATGGTGGTGAGACCAAAACCGATTTGTTATAACCGATTTCTTCTATAATGTTGGATAGGTTTGATGCAAATTTTCCAGGTTTCATCTCATCGGCAGTGGAAATATCGTTAGCTCCAAATCCAATGACACAAACGTCTGGCTTGAGTTTTACACAGTGATTCAAAACAGAAACAGCATTAGTTGTTTTATATCCTGGAACAGAAATATTTATAATCTTATCGTCAGGAAATGCCTTTTTAATGCGGTTTGTTAGCTCACCGCTAATCATTCCATCATGATATCCAGCCATGATAGAATCACCAAATAATACTATTCTTTTCATTTAATATAAGTTCCTCTATAAAAATGTTCTATACTATATTAAGAATACCAGAAAAAAGGGAAAAGTTAATTAACAATCATCAATAAGTAGGTTAAAAATATGCAAGATTTGTCAAATTATTATCAATTTTCGCGAGCAGAGTGGCAGAACTTTCACGGGGAGAATCATAATCAGGCAATAACCGATGCAGAACTGCGTAAGATAAAATCGCTCGACGATGAAATATCGACCGATGACGTTAAAGTAATTTATGGCCCTATTCGCCATTTGCTTCATGTCTATTTGAAGAATTATCGTAAATTGGTCAAATTAAAGAATGAATTTATGGGTAAGAAGAATCAGAAGGTACCCTTTATTATTGGTGTCTCCGGATCCGTTGCGGTCGGAAAAAGTACGACTGCGCGTCTTCTCAAGATAATGTTGGAGCGTGCCTATCCACAATATGTGGTGGGACAAATGACGACCGATGGTTTCCTTTATCCTAGTGAAGTGTTGAAAGAAAAAGGCATCATGGACAAGAAGGGTTTTCCAGAGTCATACGATATGGAGAAACTTCTCAAGTTTTTGACAGATGTGAAAACTGAATCAGGAGTCGTCCGCTATCCACTTTATTCTCACAATATTTATGATATTATTCCTGATAAATATGAAGAAGTTGATAATCCCGATATTCTTATCGTTGAAGGTATCAATGTATTACAACTCCAGAAGGATTCCAATATTTATATGAGTGATTTTTTCGATTTCAGCATTTATATCGATGCTGAAGTTGAAGATATTGAGAAGTGGTTCTTGGATCGCTTCGACAAGCTACTAGAAATGGCCAAGGACGACGAGAACAGTTACTACCACCAATTTACCCAGTGGCCAGTTGAGAAAGCTAACAAGATGGCTAGAGACGTCTGGGATGAAATTAACTATCCTAACCTGAAAGATTACATCGAGCCAACCAGAACTCGAGCAAATTTAATTTTGCACAAGTCGACTGAACACCAAATTGATAAAGTACTTTTACGTAAATATTAGAAAGTCAGTCGTTTAAGGTTGTACAGCGCCGATATTTTCATATACAATATATAAAATAAATAAAAAGGGAGATCGTGATTTGAGCAAACAGTGGCCAAAAGCTGACGGCATAGTCGTTATCGATTATGGTAGCCAGTATAATCAATTGATTACACGTCGTATTAGAGATTTCGGAATTTACTCTGAATTGATGCCTAATACTATAACTGCAGCAGAAATTAAAGAGATCAATCCTAAAGGTATTATTTTGTCAGGTGGACCAAACTCCGTTTATGACAAGGATGCCTTTACCATCGATCAAGAGATCTACAAGTTAGGCATACCTATCTTAGGTATTTGTTATGGGATGCAACTTATGTCATACAATCTCGGTGGAAAAGTTGAATCTGCCGACAACCGTGAATATGGAAAAGCTGATATCGAAGTTACCGATGACTCAGCCGTTCTGTTCAATGGTCTACCTAAAGAACAATTTGTTTGGATGAGTCACGGTGACCTTGTTCGTGAAGCACCAGAAGGCTTCAAAGTTGTTGCTACAAGTAAGAATGCACCAATTTCATCAATCGCTAATGACGAAAAGAAAATGTACGGAATTCAGTTCCATGCTGAAGTCCGTAACACAGAATTCGGATTAGATATTTTGAAGAAATTTGCTTTCGACGTTTGTGGTGCAGAAGCAAACTGGTCAATGGATGATTTCATCGACCAACAAATTGAAAAAATTCGTGAAGAAGTCGGCGACAAGAAAGTTCTATTAGGACTTTCAGGTGGTGTTGATTCTTCAGTCGTTGGCGTTTTGTTGCATAAAGCAATCGGTACACAACTAACAAGTATTTTCGTTGACCACGGCTTGTTACGTAAGAACGAGGCCGACCAAGTAATGGAAAGTTTGAAAGGTAAATTTGGACTTAACATTATTAAAGTCGACGCACAAAAACGTTTCTTAGATAAACTGGAAGGCGTTACAGATCCAGAAAAGAAACGTAAAATCATCGGTAATGAATTTATCCAAGTGTTCAATGATGAAGCATCCAAGTTAGATGGAATCGACTTTTTGGCACAAGGAACACTTTATACAGACGTTATCGAAAGTGGTACAAGTACCGCACAAACAATCAAATCACATCATAATGTAGGTGGATTGCCCGAAGACATGCATTTCAAGTTGATCGAGCCACTACGTACATTGTTCAAGGATGAAACACGAGAATTAGGCGAAAAATTAGGCATTCCACATGACCTAGTTTGGAGACAACCATTCCCAGGTCCAGGACTTGGAATTCGTGTAATCGGAGAAGTCACACAAGATAAGTTGGAAATCGTTAGAGATAGCGATTGGATCCTACGTGACGAAATTAAAAAAGCCGGCCTAGAAGAAGAAGTATGGCAATACTTTACAGTGTTACCAGGAATTCGTTCAGTCGGAGTAATGGGTGATGGCCGTACATATGACTATACAGTCGGAATCCGTGCCGTAACTTCTATCGATGGAATGACCGCAGACTTTGCTAAGATACCTTGGGATGTATTGCAAAAGATATCCGTAAGAATCGTAAACGAAGTCGATCATGTTAATCGCATAGTGTATGACATTACAAGTAAGCCACCAGCAACTATTGAGTGGGAATAAGTATTATAAATTATTTGAAAGAAATATGCCTGTAATAAAGGGTTTCTGAAAACATAAGTTGTTTTAAAATGATTTGAAATTACTTGGTTTTCTGCCAAAGTTCTGCCAATATGAGACATATTCAAAACAAAAGCTGTGACTAAATTTAGCCACAGCTTTTTATTTATCCAAATTTTTAGCATTAATCAGAGTTAAGATGGAATCACTAATCTTATGACGATCATTATCGTTCAGAGAAATAATATAGTTGAATAATTGGGTTGTAGATGAGTCGAAAGATGTATTGGAGAAAATGTCAGACAATGATAATCCCAGAGCAGTTGCTATTGAGGATAGTTTTTCTAAGCTGAGTGAAGATATCACATTGCGTTCAACTCTTGAAACAAGAGAAACAGAAACATTTGCTTTCTCAGCGAGTTGTTCGATTGTTAAATTCAGATTTTGTCTTCTTCCGCGCAGAATATTCCCGAAATTTGAGTTTTCCAAAATTGTTACCACCCTTTACATAGCAGTTTGTACTAAAGAAGGCAGAGACAAAACAGCTGAAAATACTCTTTATTATTGAAAAAGGGTTGGAAAGACATATTTATGGTATTATTTTATTTGTAATCATAAAATAAGGTATTTTATGACACTATTTTGATTCATGGGGGGAATAGTCAGATGAAAAAACATAAGATTTGGGGAATTATCATAACTATTGCAATATTTATATTTATTACTTCAGGATGTGGTATTGGAGGACTAAGCGGCAAAAAAGATATTTCGTTTTCAGATATTGTGAATAGCAAACAACCAACTGCGATGATTGACACATACAAAGCTAATTATAATTCGAGTTCTTCCTCGATTGATCCAACTCAAGAAGTTAATGGGATTATGGTTTTTCAAAAAGGGACAGTCAAATTCTACGGCTTTGGGTCAAACAGACCAGAACTGAAAGATTTGGATAATAAGTCGAATGAAGAACTCATTAATTATGCAAAAACTGAATCTAAGAAACGTTTTAACAGTGAAAAAGCATTAGAGATAAAAACCGAAAAAATGTACACTAAGCGAAAAAGATATATTCAGAGGTATGAAGGTAAACATTATACAGAACCTATCGCTCAAAAAGTTACTATATATGCACACAAAGGTGGTAATACCAATACTTTGGATTCTGAATCTTTTACTGTTAATGAACCTTGGGTGGATACAGCTTCAAATAAATTCCCAAGCCAGTACATATTCAAAACAGCGGTAAGTAATATTAAGAGCCCTAACAATAAATATGGTGGATTCGCAACATATTCAAGCCAATTACTTTTTAAGTATGATAAAAATAAAGAAAAAACATTCCATTTTGATAACCCGAAAACAAAAGGGATTAAAGTTAGTTCAAATTGGGATTAATAACAACACTGGGATAATTCCTGGTGCTTTTTTTATTGCTTAAGAAAATCTTAATAATTTTTTTTAATTCCTTATAACGGAACATTTTTATTTTTTGACTTAATGCATGTTGATGACAACGATATTCAATGCTAGTTTGATATCAGCTTCGATCGAAGTCAGAAAAATATTTGAGGTGAAGTATATGCTAAAGAATTATTTAGAAATAAATCAAAAAGCTAAAAATTTAATTGAAACATCTCCGATGATTGTAACCCAAACTAGAGATGCGTTTGAATATCAAGACGGACAAAGAACAGAGAAAACGACTGGTATCAATGTGAGTGGTGTAATCATTGAAGGAGACATATCAGGCGAAGAAATAAAGATTAAATGCCCATCTACTACAAAAGCTAAAGTTGGTTCAAAAGTACTGGTAAAAATTGAAAATTCAAGAGTATACGCGAAAACTCAGCGTAATAGCAACTTTGCCAATGTTGAAGTATCTTTGACTGGATCAATTAAAAACGTCAACTCAATTATCGAAAAGAAGGATTAGTATGGATATTATTAATGTCGCTTTTAAAATATATTTAATAATGATTTTAACGGTAATACTTATTCCGATTCTTGGAATACTTTTTGATAGTTTTTTTCGGAAAGTAAATAAAAAAACGTTTGTTAGAATTAATAATCTGGATCAACAGGAAACTGTCCTGAATCAAAAACAAAAGGACGTTGATAGTAAAGCCAAGAATTTACAAGTTGAGCAAAAACATTTTGATAAAAAGGTGAAGAATTTTGAAGTAGAAAAGGCAAATTTTGAGATTATTTCACGGCAACAAAATGAGAAATATGACAAATTAATCAAGAACTGGTCGCAATCAGTTCAACCTGTAATGATTAATGCCCAACAGGATGTTTTGAAAAGGGTAACTTCTGATATCAGTTTTGCAACATCACCATTTCTTAAAGAATTGAAATCCTATAAAGGATACCTGTCAAAGAATGTCGATTTTCGGGTTCCTCCAATCGTTGTTGATGAAATTCGACACTTGATATTTGAGAACTTTAAATCCAGTAATTCATTTAAGTACGTAAATGAATCATTTAATAACTCAGTTGGCATTGGATATAATCCTGTCTTAACTGCTTGGGAATTGTATCGATTATACGGTGACGATATTGTCGAATGAAAAATGAAACGCTTGTAATTAGTGAACGATCACGAAGACAAGAACTGCAACAAAATAAACAACATTGCGAACCCAGTTCAAGATGTTGTTTATTTTTTCAAAGTTCATTGTCCCAAGTGAGCTAGTGCCAAATCTTTGATTTTCACTAATTACATTCGAGTTTGGGCTTGTTCAAACTCGCAATGAAATGTGTCAAAAAGCGTGAAAAACTGTGATATATGGGGTATATATTATCATAGGAAAATGTGCTATGAGTCAGAAATGGAGAAAACATTGAATAGCACTGGAAAAAGAACAAGATCGATGATGTACGTACAACAAATGTCAAAATTGCCATTTGATTTAAAAGATATTGATAGAAGGTTAAATAATTTAAACTGTGAGAAATGGGCTTATATTGTTCACAATCGTGATACCAATAAAATTGGGAAACCCATTACTGAACACTTGCATTTGATGATGTCGTTTGAGAACGGACGACATATCGCTGCAGTTTCAAAAAAATTAAGCGATAGGATGAATACCATTCAAGATATGACCAAGCGTTCAAATACGAAGAATGGAACCGAGAATGGGTTTGCTTACTTGGTACATGCTACAAAAGGCGCTGTCAACAAATATCAATATGACGTAAACGAAGTGGTTTCAAATTTTGATTATAAAAAATTTATTGAGAAATACATTCTTACTAGTAAAAGAATAGAATCCGAAACTACAAATGAAACTGATGAAATTAATCGTATTCTTGATTTATTGGGAGCAGGTGTTATTAACACCAAGATTGCAAGAGAGAAAATGCTTTCACTTGGCGGACATGTCCTTGCACGTAATGCTGATAAAATTGATACAACTGCACTTGCTACTCTTGAAGTTAAGTATTCAGAATGGGTGGAGGAACATGATAAATCTACACGTAAAGGAATTCCGGTTATATGGATTTATGGAACATCTGGTACTGGAAAAACTAGGTTTGCTAGAACCTTTGCTAGCAGGGAGACTACATTTGTAACGGGTGGTTCAAATGATCCCTTTCAAGGATATTTCGGACAATCAAATATTGTTCTAGATGAACTTCGGCCAGGCACATTAAAATTTGAAGACTTGCTAAGAATTATTGATCCATTTTCAACAGATTCAATGACAATTGCTAGGTATAAGAATCGTCATTTAATTCCAGATGATTTCCTGATTACATCTCCGTATAATCCAAGGCAATTTTTTGAAAAGAGTGTTTCTGAAATTAGCATCGATCAATTTGAACAACTGATTAGAAGAATCTCAAATGTATTATATTTCGATAAAAAATATATTTATGAAATTGATAAGTATTCGAATGATTTTGATGATCCTATCATATTATCTCAAGTAACTAATAAATTTTATGTCAGTCATTATGAAAATCCTCAATTGAAGTTGAAAGCTATTCTGGAGGGAAATGATGAGACAGTTAATTGATAAGAGTTATCTGATTAATATAGGCTTTAGGGAACATCAAGCGATTATGATTATTAGATTATCTAAAAAATATATGGTTTCTCAAGGATTTACGTTTTACAATAATAGTCGTTTGGGGTGTGTTCCCAAAATTGCGGTAGAACATATTACAGGTTTATCTCTTCAAGGAGATGAATCAATTGAAAACTAAATATAGAGGTGTGTACAAAGATTCAAATGGCAAATTCTTTTACCAAGTATATCTAGGTATGAATGAAAATGGAAAGAAATTACAGATTAAGAGTCGTAAGGATCAGGCAGGTAATTATTTTCATTCAGCAAAAGAAGCAAATCTAGAGCTTATTCGAGTTCAAAGAGACTTTCAACTTAACAGTCCAAAATATACAAATAAGATATCATACACAGAATTCGTTAAAAAAAAGTACTTGCCGGCCTATAAAATTAACGTCGAGAACAGTACCTACTTGATGAAAAGTAATGCATTTAAAATTATTTTGAACAGATTTAAATTGTTTGAGTTGACGCAGATTTCAGTCCGTGATGCAGAAAGTTTTCGACTTTGGTTGTTGGAGGACGCTGGTTATTCTCGTGATTACGCTGCACTTGTATACGGAGCATTCAGAAAATCACTTAATTATGCGGTCAAACTTGGATATCTTACAAAGAATGAGTCAATGAAAACTGAAGCTATTTCAAAAAGCAAAGCACATGTTAAATATTGGACAAAGAAACAGTTTGAAAATGTTATAACCAATATTTACATCGATGATTATTTTGAAAACATGTGTTTCGTAATTTTGTGGACGTATTATATGACCGGTATTAGGGTTAGTGAAGGACTGGCGTTGAGATGGAGTGATATTGATTTTTCAAACAAAAAAATGGATATCAGTCATTCCTTGCGAAGAAAATCAAAAGGTGATTTTGATATAATACCGTATACTAAGACTGCTAGTGGTATTCGCAAAATTTCATTAGACGGAGATACCTTACGGATCCTGTCAAATTGGAAAAAAAGGCAGCAAGCTCATGGATTAAATCAATTCATTTTCAGTGTTACAGATAGACCAATTTATCGATCAACTGTATTAAGAATAATTCAGAGATATGCAAAACTAGCAGGTGTTCCACTAATCCAAGCAAAGGGATTGCGACATTCTCACGTGAGTTATTTAATAAACGAATTTAATGCTGATGTACTTGTTGTATCAAAAAGATTAGGCCATTCTAGTCCAGAAATTACATTGAAGTATTATGCTCACCTTTGGGGTGTTAATGACGAAAATATAGCAAAACAATTAACTGGGAACATTAATATTCAATTCTCAAGTACAAAAAAGATTAAATTCAATGGAAACCAGTCAATGAATTTGTCTGCCAAAATTCTGCCAAAGTAAATAATTGTTTGTTTCAAACTGCTTTAGTACAATATATTCAAGAGTTATCTCACTATTGAGTGGGAATAAAAATTTTAACTGATTTGAGCCACATCAATTATTGATGTGGCTTTTTTGGATAAAAATTTACATAAAAATGAAATTATTTACAATAAATTTACTGAATTTACACATTAAATTGATATTCTGAAAAAATACCTTTTGAGTGAATAAATTTTGAAATGTAGTAGGGGATCAATTGGTACGAGGTTTAGTAATTGAACTATTAATCATATTTTTGAAAAAGGGGATTACACTAAGAAAAGTGTATAAATCTAAATGAAATTACAAAAATCAGTATATATCGGTATTATCGTAATATTTTTGTCTATAATCACAGGATGTACGAGTACACTTAATGCAAAAATAAGTCATGATCATCCACAGAATTCCAACAGAATATCTAAGATTCATGCAGATGTAAAAAGCGTATCAAATGAAAAAAATGAAGATAGAAAGTTTGAAAAACTAAAATCTCTGGAAAATAATTTTGATAAATACTTATATTCTAAACAAAAATCTAACAAAGGTGTCGATATTTACAAAAAGGGAATTGCTAGTGGTAAAAAATATTTTGTAGAGCTTGATCGTGATACATTGAATAAGTTAACTTCGGGAAATTCAAAGATTGGACAAAAAGACGATCTAGATCAAAATAATAATCAGCTAGGTGATTTGCTGAGAAGAATTGATAAGGAGGGCACTGTTGTCTATTCAGACACTGAATTATCAAAGTTAAAGAAAAAGATTAATCAACAAATTAGTACGAACCAGTCAAGCATTGAAAAGAAGAATAAAGTAGAAAATCCACCAGTAAATAAGTCGAACAATATCACTCCAAGTGAGTCGAAAGTTGAACCTAAAAGTTCTTCAAAGGTTACATTAGAAAATGCAGTATATTATGCAAAAGAATATATAAGGCAAGTAAAAGGAGAGGAAGTTGAATTTAATTTGCCAAGACCAGAAGGTAATGGTAATTTTATCGAAATATTTCATACTCCAGGAGATATATCTGAGGGTGGCGAAGTATATGTTGGTTCAGATGGTACATGTTCATTGATAAATGATGGAGATCAATTTACTGATCCGAGGAAAATAACAATATCATCAACACTTGATTAATTCGTTTCAATTAATAATTAAAATAATCAGCTTTGGAATTATAAAAATGTGTTGTAGGTTCAATTGAGATGTTGGAATCAACGTTTTAAACATTCAAAATATAAAACGTTTAATATTGATGTGAAGTGGTCAAAAATTAATCCGAAGAAAACAAATATAATTTTTAAACGCCGTAAAGGGGCATTCATTGATTTGATGATGAGTGTCCCTTGTTTTACTCAGGAATTTCTATAAATAAAAAATATTTAGACTTTGATGATTATAAAGTTTCCAAAGAGAACATATGCCTTAACTGATTTAAAATAGTAATGACATTTTGAAATCTATATCAAGAACTGATTTATCTATACTATAATTAAAAATAGTTGAGTACACGATATTTTAAATAGTGCAAACGATTGTATTAGGGGAGAAAATATGAATCTAAAGTGGTGGAACAAACATAACAGTTTAGAACTATTAATGATCACAATAGGCTGTGCCATATATGCATTCAGTTTGGACATGATCTCCATTCCAAACGGTCTGGCTGATGGTGGTCTTAGTGGTGTTACCTTGATTATCAGATATTTCTTTCACATCAACCCTGGTATTAGTACGTTGATCCTGAACATTCCACTGATTTTCATCGGATTTCTATATCTAGGCAAGCGGACTATGTTCTACACACTTTATGGAACTGTTTGTTTGTCAGTATTCCTTCTGTTTTGGGCACATCAACCTTTCATCAAACCATTACCATTTCAACATGATTTATTGATTTCCTCTCTTGCTGCCGGTGTATTATCTGGTCTCGGAATTGGGCTGACTTTCCGATACAATGGTACAACTGGTGGTAGTGATATTATGGCACGGGTCGGTCAGAAGAAATTTGGCCTGTCATCTGGTAAGGGTGTGCTGATCATGGACTATCTGGTCTTGTTCCTCTCACTCTCATACTTGGATTTTTATCACATTATGTATTCGCTGATTGTTAGTTTCTTGTTGGCTAGAATGATTGATCTTGTCCAAGAAGGTCCTAATCGTGCCAAAGCTTTGTTTATTATTTCTGATCAATATCAAGAAATTGCTGAGGAGATCGATAAGAACTTAGATCGTGGTTTTACATATTTGAACGCCGAGGGTGGCTTTCACAATGATGAAAAGAAGATTATTTATCTGATTATTCAGCCACGTGAAGTTCCACAATTGAAACGGATGATTGAGGCCGTTGATTCTAAGGCTTTTGTCACGGTACTGAATGCTCATGAAGTAATTGGTGAGGGCTTTAGTTATCAACGAAAGAGATATCACGTTAGTTTTCATAAATAATATTATAAAGGCAACTTGTTACTGTTCTATTTTGAACAGTGATATGTTGCCTTTTTTAATAGGACTCAATTATTCCTTTCAATTCACCTAAATAAGCTTGCTGTAGCTCTTCTGGATAATTGATTTTGACATTTTTCCCAAGTGAAATCAGATACTCGACCATATAATCAAACTCTTCTCGATTATAGCCACCGTACATCAATATTTTCCCGTTTTCCTTTTTGACCCGCATGTTAGGATAGTTGTTCTTTTGAAATAATTCTTCTCCTAATTTGGTCAGCTCACATTGAAAGGGGATGTCGTGATAAGTTTTCTCATATTCAATTTGAAATTTTTTCAGTTGTATCCTCGAGTACGTGTCGGTAATCTCAGCGTTGATCTGACAAGCTATAATTCGGTCGCAGCGATAGGTGTTCCATTGTTTTCGATTAATATCATAAGCATCGCAAAACCAAATTCCGTTACGATATAGCAGGTTGAATACTTGGATTTGTCGAACGGGATTTTCTGCCGTCTCATAGGTTATATCGATGACTTTTTCATCGACGATTGAGTCTAAAATTGTCTTCAAAAAGTTGGACGATGAAATTGAAGGTACCCGATAATAGCTGACGCTTTCTTGCAACTTTTCGATATAATCTTGTTGAGATGTAGGTAAAGTTGATAGCAATTTATCATAAATATGCTGATAATTTTTTTCAAATGGTGTGGATGACAACAACGTCAGTGCTTTGATAGCAAAGAAGATGGCACTCACTTCCTCAAGGTTGAATATAACCGGCACCAGCAATTCCTTTTTAATCAGCCGGTAGCCGCCGTATCTACCATTTTCCACATACAGTGATAGACCCATGGTTTCAAGATCGCTGATATCTCTGAGTGCAGTCCGTTTTGAAACTTGAAATTCGTTGGTCAAATCATTTATATGAAAAGAATTTTTATTACTGAGAAAAATTAGTTCTTGGTTGAGTCTTTCAGATTTATTCATTTTTTACCTCAATATATTTAAAGGTGACATACCCTGACACCTTTAAATTGTAAGATATTCATATTGAGAAGGGAAGATAAATTAAATATGAAGACATTAATCATTAACGCACAACCAGATTTCCGAAACGGGGATCATTATTCTATTAAATTACAGAATCAATTTATGAAATTATTCCGAGAAAAATTTCCAAACGAGTCGATGGATGTAATCAATCTTTATGATATGGAAATCCCACAATTGACGACTGATCAGTTACTTGGCATCTGGGACAAGCAATCTAAGCACATCGCGTTAAATTCTGAGGAAAGTCGAATTTTCCAAATTAATCAGGATTTAATCGCGCAATTCAAGGAACATCATCGTATTGTGATTGTTTCACCGCTACATAATTTTAATGTGACATCGAAAATGAAGGATTATATTGATAATGTTTTGGTGGCTCACGAGACATTTAAATATACCGCTGAAGGCTCAGTTGGATTGATGACAGACAACTACAAAGCTTTGTTGTTGCAGGCCAGTGGCTCAATTTACACTAATAACGATCGATACACACCACTAGAATTTTCAAGAATGTATCTAAAAAGTATGTTTGAAGAATTGATGAGTTTTGATAAGTTTTCAATCGCCAGAATCGAAGGCTTGCAAACAAATGGAGTCGATATCAATCAAGCTGTTGAACAAGGAATGGAAAACCTTAAAGTTGAGTTTGAAAAATTCTATGCATAAATTTAAAAGGGACTCCGAATGTTATATTCAGAGTCCCTTTTCGTGTAGTTTTAATTACATTTCATCTAAATTCAAAAGATTATTCTTGGGATCGTGATATAAAACATCAGCGGTTCCCATGTCTCTCAATTGACGCCAGGTATCTTCTTGTTCTGAAGAAAGTGTAAGATTGTCAGCTTTTCGAAGGTAGTTTACTGCACTGGCGGCATGTGCTGCAATATCCCCAACATCTGCTCCATCTTCAAGACGATTATAAGCCTTCAGTAATGGAGTTCGTAATTCTTCATTTGTTGTTGAGTTGTACAATTTTTTGATCAAAGCTTTAACTTCATCAAGTTGGTTATTTTTTTCAGTCATGATAGTTTACCTTCCAATAATTTTAAAAAAATTGGTGTCATTAAAGTTATGATATCAATGAAAATAATTATATCACTTACTGAAAATATAACTTCTTAATAATTTAAATAACATCCAACAATTCATTAAGTCCATCAATAGTATAAGTTGGTTTGATATCGCTATTGTTAGCTTCATGCTCGGTGTCATACCAGACACTATCAATATGAGAACGGTTGGCGCCATCAATATCGGCACTCAAAGAATCGCCAACGACAAGCATTTTTGAATTGTCATTCTCATTAAGGTCAGCTTTTACAGCATCAAAAAACTGAACGTCAGGTTTCTTATAGCCAATGTCTTCAGATAGGAAAATTTTGTCGAAATAATTAGTTATATTTGCGCCATCAAGTTGAGTATATTGTTTGAATTTTGTCCCATTGGAGACGACAAATAGGTGATGATCCTTGCTGACAGTGTCCAACATGTTTATGGCATTCGGCATCAATTCGTGTTCAGACGCAAATAGATACTGAAATTCTTCTTCAAATTTCGCACTGTCAACATGAATGTCATATTTCCCGAAGAATGTATTGAAGCGTCTGTCTAACAATTGATCACGGGTGATAGTGCCGTCCTCAAATTGGCCCCACAGTAAATCATTTACTTGGAACCACCAGTGTATTTGGTCTTCGTTGAACGGAAAAGTTTTGGCGATTTTCATTTTACGCAATGCAAGTCGAGCATTTTCTTTAGTATCGAAAATTGTATTGTCTAAATCAAAAAGTATATTTGGGTATTTCATAGAAATCATCCTCACGTGAATATTAAACCTACTATAAAGTTATATAATTATAATATTATACTTGTAGCATGATTTGGGGGAAGAATTATGTTAAAAAAATATTGGTCGATAATTTTGTTTACTGTGGGGATGTTCTTTTTAGCAGCATTGGTAAACATTTTGCTAGAAATAGTTTCAGGCGTTGCACATATACCAGAAGTGTACGGCTCATACATCCAGTACATAATCATCATGATCCTTTACGTATACATCAATCGAGAATGGGTTCATCAAGAAATCCATTTCAAGTCGAAGGTACCGTGGAAAGAACAAATTCCTGCATTGATATTTATTGTTGGGGATATGATTTATTTATTCTCGACAAATTCAGGTTTCGAAATGTATGTCACAGGAATAGGTTATTCAATTGGATCCGCCGTGACAGAAGAATACTTTATTCGCGGAATCGTTCTTATAGCCTTGCTACACTTGGCAAAGGATAAAGGTGTTTGGGGGACTCTCTTAGCAATATTTATCTCCAGCGTTTTGTTTGGTGCCATGCATATAATTACCATGTTGGCTAATCAATTGGGCTGGGGAGAGATAATTACCGCATTCTCAATGGGAATGGTTTATGCAGCATTATACATCGCTACCGGTACAATACTTTGGCCAATGTTTATCCATCTTGTACAAGATTTGGTGGTATATTTATTGCCACATTCAAGCTTCACTATGCCTACAATTTGGTATTTTGTAGTGTGCTTATCGATCACATTGATAATTTTGATTCCATATTTTAGAAGAGAAGATAAACAAGTTTTTTATAGCTAATATTAAAAAGCAATCACTAGATCGAGGTGGTTGCTTTATTACTTTGAGGAATTATATAAATATAATTATAAATAATCTTGAATTACGGATTTCATTAATTTAGACTTAACTTATGCTTATTTAGGGAAACTATATTAAAGGGGAAATTAATCGTGAGAATAAAAAATGTGCGATTGCTAATTGTTCTAGCATTTGGTGTATTTTTATTAGCTGGATGCAGTAACAGCACTAAATCAGTACCAGTTCAAAATGGTACTTCTGCTAAGAAATCTTCAACAGATACAACCTCAACAACTTCTAGTCCAAAGAAGTCTTCAATACTTTGGGACAATAAGAAGGACAGCAAGTTAAGTAGTTTTATGAGACAATGGGGACCAACAATGAATCAATCATATACAAAATATGATGGTAAAAATTCACTGGATACTTCAACCGGAATCAAATATCCTGAGGACTTGAATAAAGTGACTGTTAACGGATCTAATGCTTCGATAGGTTGGAGCAAGACTGGTAAAGGCAACAACGAATATAACGTAGTTGCAATCTACAATTATGTTGGAACTGTTCCTCCACTTCCAAGTCATATTACGTATTTCTTTGCTTTCCATAATGGCAAACCAGTTGCCTTGGTTGATCAAACACGCGATGGCAATCCTCGTTTGGCTGAAACATCAAATAACAAAGTTAAGACAAGTTTCGCACGTATTGCTGATGGAAAATCAGCCGGAAATGTTACTGGATCAACTTCTAATAACAGTTCAAAACAAAGTAGTTCAAACAATAAGAGTTCAAACGAAGACGTTTCGGATCCTAAAATGCTTGGTGTAATGGTCCATCAACTTACAATGCCTGATGATGATATTGAAAAAGAGCCAATGCTTGGTGTGTATACACATAATGATAAGTATTGGATTGGAATCGGTACATCAGTTTCTACAGTAGGATATTCTATTGATGGCGACAATATTCATTATTATGTCAGACCATACGGCTCTACCACACCAACTTATAAGCAAGAACGGATTGAACATACAATAAGTAAGAAGGAATTAATAGACAAATATTATTCAACACCTGCTCAAAAGCAAGTAGTTCAAGATGTTGCAAATCGTATGCCTGCAATTGATGGAGACTAGGCAAAAGATACTGAATTCAAAATAATCATAAATAAGCATCCACCAATTTGGTGAATGCTTATTTGTTTGTATCTTCTGATTCTAATCTCTGACTGCCTTGGTCTATCTTTTCACGTTTTCTGAAGATTATAAATTTGCTAAAGAAATAATTTAATACCACAACGATAACTGTCGCAATTACTTTAGTAATCATCGGATTAGCTTTCATCAAGGAAACACCAATTGTCATTGTTCCCTGATCGAAGACCCATGATCCTGCTCTGAATAAAAAGAACGAACCCATTTCGATCCAGAAAGCCCGCCATGTATCTGTATGTGAGTTGAAGACCCACAATTTATTCGTCACATAGGCGAAGACTACTGATAGGAAATAGGCAATCACGTTGGCGATTTGGTAGTTTATTCCCATAGGGTAGTGGAACAGCCAGAACAGTACGATGTTGACTAAAGTTGTCAGTACGCCAAAAATCAAATAAGGGATGGTATCTTTATATTTAGTCCATAATTTACTTATCATTATTTCTCCAATATTAAATCAATTACTATTATTATACATTGATATTTTAGTTTTTATCTTGTGAAGTTGGCATAGTTGTAATGTGCTCAGAATGATATACTTAAAGACAACTTGAACCATAACTATATTTGGGGAGTATATTTTGATGATGAGTGATTTCGACAAGCAACGGCCTGCATTTGGATTTGATCTTGACGGTACATTATTCTCCATAAAACTGATATTAAAACGATTCAGTCAGATAACTGGTCACACAATATTATTTGAAGATATGACGAAATATTCTATGGCTGAAACTTTTGGACTGACTGAGGATCAAGAGTATGAAATCTTTTCTAAAATAAAAGACGATGTCAATTTGAATAGTAAACCACTGAAAAAGACAGTCGAGTTGACGCATCGTTTAGCAGCACAAAATTGCCCAATAGTTATTATCACCGCTAGACGTGAGAGTGCATTTGCGGAAACTACTAAAGCTCTACAACTGGCCGGCATTAAATACGACCAAATTTTTATGAATGCCAATGAAAAAGCCGATATTATCTTAGAAAATAATATCGGCCGGTATTTTGATGATCAGGGTCAATTGATTGAAAAAATGATGGATCATAAAGTTTCTAAATCATGTGAAATGACCTTGATCGATGCTCCATATAACCAAGGATTCCATTGTGACAGTAGGTTGTTTGTTTAGTTCACAGCTGCTAATAATAATTTTGCGACAGCACGGGGTGAGAAGGGATTCTGACCGGTGATCAAGTGTCCGTCTTGCACAGCAAACTCTTTATAAGCACGTTTCTTTTGGAAATTTTCTCCACGTTGTTTAGCAAGGTCTTCATTCAAAAATGGGACAACTTTTTTCTTGCCGGCTAGGATTTCTTCGCTGGTAGTGAAACCGGTGATGTTTTTTCCTTTAATAACGTATTCACCATTGTCATCTTTAATATTAAATAGTCCGGCGATACCGTGACAAACTGATGAAATATAGCCACCTTGATGATAAATCGAGAGGGCTATTTTTTGTAGTTCAGAATTCATTGGGAAATCCCACATAACGCCGTGTCCACCGGTATAGTAAATCGCAAAATAATCGTCAGGATTTACTTCAGTAGGTTTCATGGAATGCATTAATGCCCGTTGTTGAAAATCGTCACTCTCATACATTTTCATAATTGAAGCGTCGACATATTTCATGCCTCGTGGATCTAGCGGTACGAAGCCACCTTTAGGACTAACATAGTCAACATCGATCCCAGCGTTTTGAATTTCTTCAACGAATTCGGTAGCTTCGCCGAGCCACAATCCAGTTGGATCATCGGTTCCTTTGTAACGAGTTACATTAGTTAAAACGACCAGAGCTTTTTTCATCATCCACACTCCATTCCTTTTTTATACCTACATGATATACCAAAAGTATAATTTCAAAAATAATTGAGTAATCCACTTGCATTTCTTTCGGTACCGAAGTATACTCGTTTTTGCAATTTAAGTTCGGTACCGAATAATATATAACGAGGTTAAAATAATGCATAATGGAGCAATGATACATGGCGATTTGCCAAAAAGAAATGGGACGTTCAAATTTACCGATTTCTTGAGTTTGATAAATAGTGTTAATCCTAAAAGAGGACTGTTTGTTTTAGGAATGCTCTTGAGTTTAGTCACGAGTGGCGCAAGTTTGATCGTTCCGCAGTTGACCAAAGGATTAGTCGACAGCAGTAGCTTGTCAAAAATTGACAGCAAGATGATTGTTGTCCTAGGCGTCGCCTTCGCAATCCAGCTAGGATTCGGAACTATTGGCGGCTTTATTCTCAGATATGTCGGTGAAACTTCCGTAAAAACTCTTCGTGAAAAATTATGGGAACATTTATTGAAGTTACCAGTAGGTTATTTTGATGATCATAAATCTGGTGAAAGTAGTTCTCGCTTGGTCAATGATACTAGTGTTATCAAGGATTTGATCACATCACAATTTCCAAACTTTGTAACTGGAGCTATTCAATTAGTCGGTTCGATGATCATTTTATTCTTCATGGACTGGAAGATGGCCGCATTGATGTTTGCGGCAGTGCCAAATTTTGTAGCAATTTTATTGCCTATCGGAAGAATCATGTCTCGATTAGGTCGCAAGTTACAAGCGGCCACAGCTGATTTCAATGCTGATGTTAGTGAAAAATTATCAGAAGTACGTCTGATCAAATCTAGCAATGGTGAAGATTTTGAAAAGACAACTGGTAGTGGATTCATCGACCGTATTTTCAAAGTTGGTGTTAAAGATGCCAAAGTTGAAGCTGTTTTACAACCAATTATGACGACTGTAATGTTAGTAATGTTCGTGGGAATCCTCGGATATGGTGCCGTCAGAATCCAACAAGGAACACTTTCAAGTGGCTCACTCGTTGCCTTCCTACTATATTTATTCAACATCATCACACCGATTGCCAGCTTTGCAACATTTTTCTCACAAGTCCAAAAAGCTATGGGTTCAACCGAAAGAATCCAAGAGATGTTGGGAACAGAACCAGAGATCAATTCAACTGGCAAATCAGTCGATGTTGAAGGAAAGACGATTACAGCGGCTGACGTAAGTTTCAGTTATGATGCTGATAATCAGATTTTACATAACGTTTCATTTGAAGCAAAACCCAACACTGTTATAGCTTTCGCAGGACCAAGTGGTGGTGGAAAATCGACAATTTTCGCATTGCTAGAAAGATTTTATCAACCAGATGATGGTGGAGTTTACGTTGGAACACAAGATATTCAAGGTATTGATTTATCAAGTTGGCGATCACAGATAGGATATGTCTCACAAGATTCCGCAGTATTTGCCGGAACAATCCGTGACAATTTGCAGTACGGACTGAATACAACTTTGACCGATGATGAGTTGTGGCATGGATTATCTTTGGCATATGCAGATGGATTCGTAAATGATTTTCCAGAAAAGCTAGATACACAAATTGGCGAACGAGGTGTCAAATTGTCAGGCGGACAGAAGCAACGAATCGCCATTGCCCGTGCCTTCTTGCGTGATCCAAAGATACTAATGCTAGATGAAGCAACCGCCAGTTTGGATTCAGAATCCGAAGAAAAAGTTCAACGTGCATTGGATCAATTGATGATCGGTCGAACAACCTTGGTAATCGCACATCGACTTTCGACAATCGTTGATGCCGACCAAATTTACTTCATTGAACATGGAACTGTGACTGGCCATGGAACTCATAAAGAATTAATGCAGGACCATGAGTTGTACGCACAGTATGTTAATGAGCAGATGGTTAACTAAGTATAGTAATTCCTAAAGTTTATACTCTGGTATAACCAATTTTATAGTGATAACATCGAACTTGATACAACACGATTGTAGGAGGGTTCTATGAAATATCGTAGATTTGGAAAAACTAATTTTAATGCTAGTGAGGTTTCGCTAGGTACTTGGCAACTGGGCTCAAAATGGGGAGATCCTTTTGATGAAAAGGATGCTCTTGCTACTTTGGATGCTGCCTATGATGCTGGTGTAAACTTTTTCGACACTGCTGATGTCTACCAAGATGGTGAGAGTCAACGTGCTTTGGCTAAATTTATCAAAGGCAAGGGAGATAAAGTTTTCGTTTCGACAAAAGTTGGACGTCGACTTGATCCTCATGTTGCCAGTGGTTATAACGAAAAAAATATTACAAAATATGTTGAGGACTGTTTGACGAACCTTGATGTTGATGCACTTGATAACGTTTTGTTACATTGTCCACCAACTGAAGTTTTCTACAATCCGGAACCATTTTTCACTTTAGACAAGCTGAAAAAAGAAGGAAAAATCAAGAATTACGGTGTCAGTGTTGAAAAGGTTGAAGAAGGAATGAAAGCTCTTGATTACGATATTTCATCTGTCGAAATCATTTACAACATGTTCCGTCTCCGTCCAGCTGATAACTTTTTCAAAATGGCTAAGGATCATGATGTCGGAATCATCGCCAGAGTCCCACTTGCCAGTGGATTGTTGAGTGGTAAGTATACACTCGATACTAAGTTTGGTAAGAATGACCACCGTACAACAAACAGAAATGGTCAAGAATTCGATGCAGGAGAAACATTCTCTGGAGTAGATTACGCAACAGGTGTCAAAGCCGCAAACGAGTTAAAAGAAAGACTTAACGCAGGCGACAAGTTAGCACAAATGGCATTACGTTATATCTTGATGTCAGATGCCGTCAGCACAGTAATTCCTGGAGCTTCAAAACCAGAACAAATCGAAAGAAATGTTATCGCTGCCGATGAACCAGCATTCACACCAGAACAAATGGAAATCGTTCGCGATGTTTATGATAAGTACATTAAAAATCCCGTTCAATATAAGTGGTAGAAAATAGAGGCTAGATTCTATATGAATCTGGTTTTTTTTGTGTAATTTCAAGACTAACAAAAAAGCATGGAACGTACGTCGCCTATGGCGCGTGCGCAACTGTTGAAAATGTTGGCTACGCCAACGAACGACCAAGGAAGCGCACAGCCGAAGAATATTTCCCAGCTCTGGAGACGGAATCATTATACTTATCAAAAATTATTAATTAAGTTGTACAAACCAACAACTGATGATAATCTGGTTAAAGTGAATTATCCCGTTTATACAGGTAAGGAGAAATTAAATATGAATAAAAAGGTTATAACCTCATTGGCACTAGGATTAGGTATCCTTGGAGGACTAGCATTCAGCCAAACAAATGCCGACGCTGCAACAACTGGCATTGTTAATACTTAAAAACTAACAACTTTATATAACTTAGATGGTCAAACAATTAGAAATCGTTCGCTTGGTCCAAACACTGCATGGTATTTTGACCGTGAAGTGCAAATCGGTGACATGGGTAGTTTCTATCGTGTCTCGACTAACGAATATGTTAAAACTGGCGATGTTGAAGTCTCAAATGGTGACAACAATACCTCTTCAGATTCAGTCGACAACGCTGGTGTTGCCACTATCGCGTATGCTCCCTCTGACGGTATCGATTTGTACAATGGCTATGGTGCCAACAAGTCAGCATCTGGTCAAAAATTGGCTAACGGAACTCAATGGAAATTTTCTCAAAAGGTTATCGATTCAAACAGTAACGCTTGGTATTTGATTGGTAATAATCAATGGATTGATGGTACTTATACAAAAATCAATAATGAATCATTTTCTGATTCAGCCGCAAATACTTGGGATCCAAATTTTGCTGCGGTAAGAGTTGCTAAAGATACTGAAATCTACAACAACGACAATTATGGTTCAGGTACTCAAGGATCAGCTGCCACTGGAAAATTATTACAAGTTTCATCAACACTTCAAGAAAATGATGGCATTTGGTACGAGTTAAGTAGTGGTGGCTGGATTCCCGCTGCTGTTGCTAACCAAATTGCAGCTAAACGTCCTGCTGTTTCATTGAACGGCAAGTCAAAAGATGCTGCTATTGAAGATGTGATCTCTGCTGCTCAAGCTCAATTAGGAAAACCATATGTGTGGAACGCTAAAGGACCAGATAGTTTTGACTGCTCAGGCTTGATGCAATATGTTTTCCGTCAAGTAACTGGTGACAACATCGGTTCATGGACTGTACCTCAAGAATCAGCTGGAACAAAGGTTTCATTGAATGACCTTCAACGTGGTGACTTAGTATTTTGGGGTCCCGCTGGGGCAACTTATCACGTCGCATTATACCTCGGCAATAATCAGTATTTGAATGCTCTACGTCCTGGTACTAATGTAAAAATCGATTCCACTTCATCTAGCTTTGCTCCATCATTTGGTGTCCGTATATTTAACTAGAGGTTGGTTGAGTAGTGATAAACCGCCGTCTGTGGTGAAAAGCGAGGAGGCCTGCTGTGGGACCGACCCGAGCCTTGGTCTCGGGTCTCGATTTTGAACTTCGCAGAGACCG
The DNA here is from genome assembly GCF_003946505.1 of Companilactobacillus mishanensis. GTDB lineage: Bacteria > Bacillota > Bacilli > Lactobacillales > Lactobacillaceae > Companilactobacillus > Companilactobacillus mishanensis. The sequence goes on from NZ_RHON01000004.1 coordinate 211,299, forward strand.
CAAATTTCAAAACTCGTCCAGTACTGTAGGCAATAAACCGCCAACAGTACTTTCACTGCTGGCGTCCTCGTTTCCAACTCCAACTAATTTTTATTTAGTAGTGAGAAATCATATATGCAATAATCGCAAGAAGCCATTCAACTATTACAGTTGGATGGCTTTTTTAACCGCTTATGTACTAATTTTGACCACTTAGTCATATAGTATATTCAACGAAAACTTTCTGTGGTGTAATACTTTTAGCGAAAGGGTTGTTGGTTGTGAAAATAAGGGTAGAGATATCTCCGAAATATTCGGAGAAAGAAATTGTCGTTAGATCATCTGCAGATGACGACGAGTTGAAGGAAATAATTAGAGATATTGAAGAGATTCAATCCAAGTTGGGTAAAATCAATGGTTATATTGACGATACCGTTTATTCATTATCTCTAAATGATATTTTATTTTTTGAAACTAACGATAGAAATATTTATGCCCACACAACTGACAAAGCTTTTCTGGTCCATTTTCGTTTGTATGAATTAGAAAATAATTTACCGGATAATTTTTTGAGAATATCGAAATCTTCAATCATCAATGTGGATGAGATTCTCTCATTAAACACTTCGGTAACCGGAAATCTGATCCAATTCAAAAGTTCTTACAAGACGATTTATGTATCAAGAAGATTTTTAAAAGAGCTAAAAAATAGATTAAATCAAAGGAAGTTTTAACCATGAGAAATAGAAATGGCGTTTTCTGGGGCTTGTTCCTCTTAGTTGGCGCAGGCGTTTTAGTCGCTAGTCAAATGCACTTATTCAGCATAACAGTAGGAATTTGGTCGATAATTCTCACAATTATTTTAGTTGCCGTACTTATTAAGAGTTTGGTCTACTTTGCCGTTCCAGGTGCTGTCTTCTCCTTGGCATTTCTAGCAATAATTTATGCGGGGCCGTTACACATTACTTACCTAGTTCCTTGGACAATTTTGGGAGCAGCATTATTGATAAGTATTGGTTTATCACTGATACTTCACCCATTTTTGGCAAAACATCGTCCTTGGATGAAAGGTGAAAATTGGAATCACGGTCATTATTACAATCACCATCGAGACAGATTTAATCATAGACACCACAGAGATGTGGACGTTGATGTTGAAACTGTTGAAGATTCATATATTGATGTCTCAGTTCGTATGGGTAGCAGTGTCAGATATGTGAACTCTGAGGATTTTAAACAAGCCAATATTGATGTATCAATGGGAAATGCGAAAGTCTATTTTCAAAATGTGACTGTTAAAGAATCTGCTATGATTAATGTAGATGTTTCACTTGGTGGCGTGGAATTGTTTGTTCCTAAAGAGTGGAACGTAATTGAAAAATTAGATGATAATGATTTAAGCAGTGTGACAGAAGTCGGCTTCAGGGACAAAAGTGAAGATAGTCCAAAAGTAACAGTTCAAGGATATTTGTCACTGTCAGGGATGAAAATCAATTACATCTAGTACAGTAGGTGAGTGATTTGAAGATAACAGAAGGCTATATGCCATTTGGCGAATATAAAACATATTATCGAATAGTAGGCGATTTGAAGTCCGATTTAACGCCATTATTACTTTTACATGGAGGACCTGGCTCGACACACAATTACTTCGAGGTCTTCGATGAATTGACGGAAAAAACTGGACGTCCAGTAGTAATGTACGATCAATTAGGATGCGGGAAATCAGACATGCCTGATGATGACAATTTGTGGACAGCAGATACTTGGGTGTCAGAATTAAAACAATTACGAGCATATCTAGGATTGGACAAAGTACATTTGTTAGGGCAATCCTGGGGTGGAATGTTAGCCATAATTTATATGTGTGATCACCAACCAGCAGGAATCCAGAGCCTAATTTTAGCCAGCACATTATCTTCCTCAAAGTTGTGGGCCCAGGAACAACATAGATTGATAAAGTTCATGTCGAAGCAAGATCAAGAAGCCATTGCTGAAGCAGAAAAGACCAATGATTTCACCAAAGAAGAGTATAAACAAGCCAATAGCACCTATATGCACCAACATGCCATCGGACCAAAAACAGATGATTTGCCAGAATATTTGACTAGAAAAAAGCAAACCGGAACCAGATCATACCAAGTTGCCTGGGGACCAAATGAATATAATCCCACAGGGAATTTAGAAAATTATGACTATACAGATAAACTAAAAAGTATTAAAGTGGCAACCTTAGTAACCAGTGGTACCAACGATTTATGTACACCTTTGATAGCCAAAACCATGTATGATCAACTACCAAATACAAAATGGAAGTTATTCGAACATAGCCGTCACATGGCTTTCTTTGATGAAAAAGATGAGTATCTAAAAACATTAAATAATTGGTTAGAAGCCAACGAGTAAAATAAAAACACCATATTTAAGTTAGAAAAACTAACAAGAATACGGCGTTTTTTGTTTTATTGTATAAATAATTATGATGTAAATCATGTTACCGTCTAAACGAAATGAGGTTTATCTTAGCTTGGCAAAAGCCAAGGTTAGATAAAGGTTGTTAATTTGATACCGTACTTTGGATCAAATTCAATCCACAGCGTGACGCCCCCGTAATGAGGAACCTCCTAGCGGAAGTGAGCCACGCTATCCTCGATGATTCATGAAATTAAATCCAGAAATCACAGTAGCAATTAAACAAATAACCAAGGAAACCAAGAATGCCGAATGCATACCATAAATGAAATATTCGGGATGTGCTGGAATATAAGTTGAAACTTTGTATCCAGCTGTATGGCTCATTGACGCGAATAAAACAGTTGTGGCGATGGAAATACCAATAGCCATACCCAACTCTCGAGCTAAAGCGTTGATACTGCCGGCAACTCCGAGTTCTGCTTTCGAAACGGAACTCATGATCAAGGTATTGTTTGGTGCCATGAAAACTCCGTAGCCAAATCCGACGAGTCCAATGAAGACCATGAACAGCCATAGTGGAGTGTACAGGGTGGTGATCATGAAACCTAATTGGCTCAATGTAAGGATACATAAACCTAGGAATGTCAGTAAATGCCGACCAATTTTATCAGACAGACCACCGATGATTGGGGCGATGATTCCTTGTAATATTGGCAAAATCATTAAGATATATCCGGCATAGTTTGCGGGTAAATGACGAGCATTTTGCAAATAAAATGGTGCGACTACGTTTAAGAAGAAGCTAGTTATAAAAATTAATAATGCACAGAAAATGTTGATTGAGAATCCCAATCTTTTGAACAATTTTAAGGACAATATGGGACTGTCGACGTGTAATTCGAGATATATAAATGCGATAAAAGAAATAGCGGCGATGGCGAATAATCCAAGAATGCTGGGTTTTCCAAAGCCAACCTCTTGTCCTATAAAAACGCCGATAAATAATGCGACCATAGTTATAGCAAAGGTTGTTGCACCAGGGATGTCAATTTTATCCTTGCTGAAAGTGACGTCCTTGGGTAAAACTTTTTGTCCAAAGATGATAGCCAAAATTCCAATCGGAACGTTGATCCAGAAAATGTATGTCCAGTCTAAATGAGCTAGAAGAATTCCACCTAATCCAGGTCCGGCGATAGCACCTAGCGCGACGAATGAGCCAATAGTACCTAGGGCTCGACCACGTTCACGCATTGGAAAAACTTCAGTGATGATACCATTGTTGACACTCATCGTCATAGCGGCACCAACAGATTGAATTGCTCGAGCGAATAGTAATGGAAATAGTCCGAAGTTCAATCCACATAATAATGAGCCAATCGTGAATAAAATTGAGCCGATTTTAAAAATCTTAATTTTCCCGTGATTGTCGCCGAGTTTTCCAAATAGCAACAACAGGGCACAAATGGTTATTAGATAGATGGATACGACCCATTCGGATTGATTCATTGGGATCGACATATCCTTGCTCATTACCGGCAATGCGATATTTACGATGCTAGCATCCAAAGTTGACATAAAGGTGAAAATTGAGACAGACGCCATGATCCACCAGCGATTCTTTTGGATCTCAGGGTTATCTGTGAAGGCAACATTATTCATAATTATTTACTCCTTGAGATAAATTATAGACCATGCTTGAGGTTATTTTGGAAAAGTATTTTATTTATATTGTTATATTTGCAGTGGTCAGTCTCCGGAGCTGAGGGGATTTCCTGCTGTGCGGGCGTCCCGAGCCGTGGTCTCGGGTCTTGGATTGAAGCCTTTCACGGTTCGCAAGTCTCCAAACTCACCCGGTGTTGTATGGACTTCGTCCTTACAACACTTTCACTGCTGGGAAATCCCCTCAGCTCCTCCGACTTGAATTTATCCAGTTTAAATATTTTTCGAAGTTTTATGGAGTTGGGTTAATTCGATTTTGGAGTTTGTGAGTAATGCTTTCGAAATACCAATTGGTCAATGGTTATATGTGGCTGCTTCTAGAAATTCAGATATCCGATGGGAGTAGTGTTTGAGTAAAATTGAACGTAAAAGTTTGTTAGAAAAAGTGGCCCTAATTGAATTGGCTTTTGGAGAAGTTTAATTGAACTTTCCACAAAACTTCTCGATATAGTCGAAATCTCTGATCGAAGATTACACTATCTTATACCACCAAGAATAATATATTTATGTTGAAACCCTAAACAATGATATACACAAAAACATCAAGGACATCTAAACCAGTCGAAGGCGCTGGGAATATTTCCAAGCAGTGAAAGTGTTGAGAGGGCAAAGCCCGAAAAACACCGGTGGCTTTTAAGACTTGCGAGAACTACGCAAGGCTTAAAACCAAGGTCAGAGACCAAGGCTCGGACCGACCGCACAGCAGGAAATATCCCCAGCACCGCAGACGGAATATTATAATCTATTCATATAAAAAACAAAACAAATTAAATAGTCATTTCTGTAACACGTTCGTAACAATAAACATATAATCACCTTTAGAAAGTGAGTTTAACAGCTTTAAAGGGTTAGAAGATTTACACTTTCGAAACAATTCGAAATCATCATCATTGGTGAATGAGAAACTAAGGGATTAAATAAAAATGAAAAAAGATATGGATGTATGTGTTAATAGAGATAATAAATTTTCACTAGTTTGCAAACTTGTAATAGCAGGACTTGCCGCAACATCAATCGGCTTGGCAGCAACATCGGGGAATGTTGCTAACGCTGCTACTACTGATGCAACAACGAGTGCAGCAACAACTAGTGCTCCATCATCGAGCACAACTGCAGCAGCTACCAGTGGTCACGCAGGCACTGAGATTATGACATCTTCAAGTGATAAGGATGTTGGCGTACCTGCAGGACAAACTGGACTTCCAAATAAAGTTGAATATCAATACGACCTTAATGGTCCAAAATATTTAACAGACGAAGCTGCACAATGGATCAATAAAGAAATTTCTGGAACTGTCAAAGAAACACCGGCTGGAATTGCTCAATTAGAAGCACAGGCTCAAACTTGGATCAATGCACAAGAAGCTAAAGCCGCACCGAAGAAAGCTGCTCCAGTTAAGACAAGTCTTGCTGCAAAAGCACCACTTGCATCTCCTTCAGCAAAAAGATTTCCACAAACAGGTAATTTAATCAGTAAAGGCTTGAGTGTTGCTGGAATTATCTTGGCAGCATTAACTGCAGGTATTTCTTACATAAAAGTAACTGGTAAAAAGATTTTTGGAAGATTGATTTAACGAAATTATTTTAACCTTCGATCAGTAATGGTCGGAGGTTTTTTGTTCAATTAGTGTTGCACTTTAATTGTAAATTCGTCATATACAAAAAAAAGAGAGACTCAAAATGAGCCTCTCAGTGACCGAGTCACTATAAAGAACTATAAGACTAGATAAACTAGTCGGCACCATGTGCCTGTACATACAGATTACTATGTTACTATGGTAAGTCAAGATGAGATGTTCTTATTACTAAATATATAATTAAGAATACCTATGTTTAAAAACGTACTTTGTACTGTAAATAGTAAAATGGAATATTATTTTTCGTCATTGTGGTAAACTACTTCTATTAATTACGAAAAGAAGAATATCATGGTAAGAATTAGACCTGTTAATATTGCTGATGCTAAGGCAGCCTTGGCAATTTACGCACCGTATGTGACCAACACATCGGTAACTTTTGAGTATGAAGTTCCAACTGAAGCCGAGTTTGAAAACCGAATTTCTGAAATTTCTAAAGTATATCCATATTTAATTGCTGAAGACGATGACGGAACGATTTTGGGATATGCATATGCCCATCGATACCGACCACGAGAAGCCTACGATTGGGCAGTTGAAATCAGTATCTACGTTGATAAAAACACTCGTGGAGCTGGAATTGGCAAGATGTTATATACAACTATGGAAGAAGAATTAGCCAAACAAAATGTGGTTAATATAGTTTCTTACGTAACTGGCGAAAACAAAAATAGTGTAGCCTTCCATGAAAAAATGGGATATCAAGAAGTTGGTATCTTGAAGAAAATGGGCTATAAATTCGATAAATGGTATGACGTTTACGTTATGCAAAAACGAATCAGTGACACTGATCATCCAGGTAAATTTATTCCAATATCAGAAATAAAATAATGCATCACTTCCTTTTTGGGAAGTGGTGCATTTTTATTTAACAATATTAATTTTAATACGATCCATAGGTATCTCACGTGGAGTGAATTTTTCAGTAGTTTGACCAACTGTCAATCCAAACACAGCACTGAATCCATCGGGCAAAACTTCGGTTGGAACTGAGCGCATGCTACCCATATTATAGTTGGAACCAAGTCCCTGGTCTTGTGCAGCCAATTCCATGTTGTGAACGATGGCTCCAGATGAAACATATTGCGAACTGCCGAGATTCTGTGCTGAAACAACGATGAATGTGGGGGCATCATAGGTTCCACCGATTTGTGCGAGAACTTTGGGATCCTGGATGACGGTCAATCGATATTCGTCATAACTACCGAGTGACACCGGTGCAGCATTTGCGGCCATCAAAATTTTCTTCAATTGTTCGTCGGTGATTTGACCTGAATATTTTCGAATTGCTCTACGTGATTTGATCATGTTTAAAGTTTCCATTATTTAACACACTCCTTGTTTGTACTTCCACCTATATATTAATCTTTTTATGGTGAAATTATAAAGAAGCAAAATGGATCATATCTGGTCAACAAGCTAGCACGTACTAAAAAATCATCAACTTTCGTTGATGATTTTTTGTTTGAAACTTTATTTTTTGAAGTAAACTAATCCTCCCCAAACTGCGGCAATAAGTGAAATCACAAGTGCAGTGGAGGGAAGCAATACCAAGTAATTCGTCGGAATCGATGTAAAGGATAAAATGCGTGAAATAATAAGCAGTGTCAATGCAATAACGAAAAGTACAATTGGTGCTTTTTTCATATTCTCACCCCATCAAAAAAGTTGTTATGTAAATAACATGACATTTATATAACAACTTTATCACTTAGAGTTCTATTTACCTATGAATTATAAAATATCCTTCAGGGATGATGTTAGGCTTTAGCGTTGATCTCATCGGCGTTAGCTAACATATGATAAGTTGCCTCAAATGTTGGGCAAACATCATCAGGAATAGCATAGTTTTGTGTGGTCTCTCGCATTTGTGCAAAATTGTTGTCGAGGTTTGCTCCAGCGGCAACAGCCTCTTTTAAGTTTAAATATTCTTTTCTTACTTCGAATACTTCTGGGTGATTCTTGCCGTGTGCGGCAGTGATTGCACGAGTAAATGTATCTAACTTATCTTGATTTTCTGATAAATAATCTTTAACTGTTGCCATTTTTGAAAACCTCTTTTCTTTTAATACCTATAGAGTACAAGAAAAAGTGGATCATTGAATTGACCAATATCAAGTTTTACAAACTTATTCATATATCTTGTTTATAGCATGATAAACATGTCATAATAGAAATATAGATATTTTTGTGAAAGAGGAGGGTATTATGGCAGAAAAAGAATTTACATTGGAAGAATTAAAAAAATATGACGGGCAAAACGGTAACAAGGCTTACGTTGCAATTGACGGTGTAGTTTATGATATGACTGATGTAGAGCCATGGAAGGGTGGCAAGCATCATGGAAATGTTGCTGGACAAGATCTGTCAGAAGTAATTCCACATGCTCCACACAAGAAGACAGTTTTACCTAAGTTGCCAATTGTCGGTAAATTAGTTAAATAATAAAAGGTTTCTGAATCTGACAGTAAAGTCGGATATCAGAAACCTTATTTTTTTTAGTCGCGAAGCTCTCGCTTAATTTTTCGAGTGGACAAATCTGAATTGTGTTCTTCTTCAATGGGCTTGCTTAATTCTTGAAGTCGGTCACTATCATTTGGAAGTAGTTTCATCATTCTCGAGAATGCAGTTTCGAGGTCGGTCTCATTTTTTGCACTGTAGTATCTCATTAACATCAAAGTAAATTCGGCTCGATCCAAATCATTGATAGGTAAGATCAAATATTTTTCATTTTCCAATGTTCCATATGCGTCGTTAGCAGCAATTAATGCTGTCCGCTTATTGCCATCTTGAAAAGGTTGCAGTTTTGATATTTCTACAAAAACCTTCCATGCATCTTGCTCTGATTTGTCTGAATCGTTGAATTTTTCTACGATTAAGTTCAGGTCACTCTTCGTAACTACGTCAGGTGGAAAGTAAGCATCTTTACTGTCATTACTGATCAAGATAGCAGTCCTATCATCAGGATTATAGTTAGCATTCCGTAAGTGACCTGGCATATTAGGTTGTTCATCAGATGCTGATTTGAATTCCTTATTGATAGCGATTATTCCGTCAGTACTGAAGCCAATTTTTTTTATTGCCGCGATTCCGTTGAGTGAATCGTTAAAAATTGCAATATCATCGGGATCGTTATTCAGTGGTTTAGTGGATTTTAAATCGAGTGCTTGTTTTGTTTGGTAAACTGTACTGCCATATCCATTTAAAGTTCCCAGAGATGTGATAAATCTTGCTAAAGCCGTGTTATCCATGATTTCCACCTCCTGAGTATTTATTGAAATCATAGCTTATTCAATCTTAGAAGTAAAACTTGTTTTATTGAAAGTCGTATAATAGAAGACGAATATATTTTTTGAAATCATGGAGGAACTTATGACTGAAATTACGCATTCTTATGATACGTTTCAACCAACACATTACGATATTTTCATAGATATCGATCGTGGAACTAAACAAATTTCTGGTAAATCTGTTATCGATGGCGAAGCTCAAGCCAAAGATATTTTTATTCAACAAAAGAATATGGAAATTGAATCTGTTCAAGCTGACGGAAACGATGTTCCTTTTGAAGTTGACAATAAAAAAGAAGTTATCAATATCACTTTGCCAAAAGCTGGCGAGACAACTTTAGCAGTTACTTACAAGGCTCCTCTAACTGACTCGATGATGGGTATTTATCCTTCATATTATGAAGTTAACGGTGAGAAAAAAGAACTTATTGGAACACAATTTGAGACAACTTTCGCACGCCAAGCATTCCCAAGTGTTGATGAACCTGAGGCTAAAGCAAAATTTGATCTAGCTATCAAGTTTGATGAAAAGCCTGGCGAAACTATTTTGGCTAACATGCCAGAAGTTCGTAAGGAAAACGGAATTCATTACTTTGACACGACTGTCCGCATGTCGACTTACTTGATTGCCTTCGCATTTGGTGACCTACAAAGCAAGCAGACTACTACTAAGAGTGGTGTAAAAGTCGGCGTATTTTCAACTAAAGCACACGAACCTAAGGAACTGGATTTTGCCTTGGACATTGCTAAACGTTCAATCGAATTCTACGAAGACTTCTATCAAACACCTTATCCACTACCACATTCATGGCAATTGGCACTACCTGATTTCTCAGCCGGTGCTATGGAAAACTGGGGCTTGGTAACTTATCGTGAAGCCTATTTGTTGCTTGATCCAGACAACACAGCTCTTGATACAAAGCAATTAGTTGCGACTGTTATTTCTCACGAATTGGCTCACCAATGGTTCGGTGATCTAGTCACAATGAAGTGGTGGGATGATCTCTGGTTAAATGAAAGTTTCGCCAACATGATGGAATATGTTGCTATCGACGCCATCGAACCTGACTGGAATGTTTGGGAATTATTCCAAACAACTGATGTTCCTGCAGCTTTGCAACGTGACGCAACTGACGGAGTTCAATCTGTCCACGTTAACGTTGAGGATCCAGCTGAAATTGATGCTTTGTTTGATAGTGCCATCGTGTATGCCAAAGGTGCCCGTATGCTAGTTATGATGCGTGCCTTGGTCGGTGACGATGCATTGCGTGAAGGTTTGAAGAATTACTTTGCTGCTCACAAATATGCTAACGCCCAAGGTTCAGACCTCTGGGATGCAGTCGGAGAAGCAGCTGGAATGGATGTTGCTTCTATCATGAACACTTGGTTGGAACAACCAGGATATCCAATCGTCCACGCCCGTGTAGTTGACGGTGATTTAAAGATTTCACAACAACAATTTTTCATTGGGGATGGCAAAGAAGTTGGCCGTCAATGGAAGATTCCGTTGAACAGTAATTACGATGTTGCTCCTAAGATTTTTGGTGACAAAGAAGTTGATCTCGGTAACTACGCGGAATTGCGCAAGTCTAACGGTGTGCCTTTCCGTGTTAATGTCGGCAATAATTCTCACTTTATTGTTCGTTATGACGATACTTTGATGAACGATATTATGGAAAACTTGGATACTGTTGATTCAATTTCACAAATGGCTATCTTGCAAGATGTTCGTTTGTTATCAGAGTCCAGACAAATTTCATACGCTGACGTTGTGCCATTGCTGAAGCATTTCGCTGATAATAAATCGACAGTTGTTAACTCAGCAATTTATCGTTTTGCATACAATTTGCGTAAGTTCATCACACCAAATACTGATGAAGAAAAGAATTTGAAGAAGTTATATAACAACTTGAGTGCCAAGCAATTGGAACGTTTAGGCTGGTCACAAAAATCTGGTGAGACAATCGATGATCAATTGACACGTCCATCAATTTTGAACGCTGCTTTGTATGCCGAAAATCCAGATGCATTGAAGTCAGCACACGAGTTATTTGAAAATAATAAAGATAACTTGGCAAGTTTGCCAGCTGATATTCGTATTTTCGTTTTGAGAAATGAAGTTAAGAATTATGGTAATGAAGCTTTGTTTGACAACTTGTTAGAGCAATATCGTCAATCAACAGATCCAAGTTACAAGTCTGATTTGTGCGTTGCTATTACAAGTACAAAGGATCCAAAGCTGATTGCAAAATTGATTGAAAAATTTGAAGATGCCAATACAATCAAACCTCAAGACTTGCGTGCTTGGTTCAGTGGAGTATTGAATAACGCTGATGGTGAACAAGCCGCTTGGGATTGGTTGAGAAATGATTGGAAATGGCTCGAAGATACAGTCGGTGGAGATATGGAGTTTACAACATATATCACCGTTGCAATGAGCGTCTTCCGTACACCAGAACGTTTGAAGGAATTCAAAGCTTTCTTCGAACCAAAAATCAATACACCAGGACTTACTCGTGAGATTTCTATGGATATTAGTATTATCGAGAGTCGTGTTGGCTTGATTTTGGATGAGAAGGATGACGTTAATGCTGCTATTAAGAATGTCGTTGGGTAACTAAATATTTAATTTCTGAGGTTCACTGCCAGACTTCGGTTAGGTTCGGCGGGGCTGGAACACAGTGAGTCGCAAGTGTGCCATAGTGCGGTCACACTGGTCTCCTTTTGTGTAGTCTCGGCCTTTGCCGAGTCAACACAAATCCCACTGTTTAGCCCCGGCGAACCTTCCCTTCGTCTTCCTGCTTATCTATGTATCCAACACTAGAGTGAAATCAAAAGTATATTTACAATTTTTTAAAGCTTGAATAACTGTAGTCATCTGAATGATAATATTCGGATGGCTATTTTTTGTTAAATATTTTGAGAATATTATTATTTATATTTTGATGTGGCTATAAGTCAGAGACTAAAGGGAGAACAGATATTAATTAAATAGTCATTTTCATATAATTCTTGTAAAACAATATGAAATATATTGAATTTAATCTCTTCATGATGTATAACGTAGTTAATTCAAAGAGGAGGATTAAATTATGTGTAGGATCAAGCTTGTTATTGATAATGTGGAATTTGAAATAGAGGGTCCACAAGAATTTGTTGACAAAAAAGTTCAAGATTTTTTAGAAACATTGCCTAAGATTAATAGGGTTCCAGTTGTACATGAAGTCGCAACAAAAAATGATACGTCACAAAAAGTAATTAGTCCAAACGAGAAGAAAACAAAATACAAAAACGAATTTCTATCAAAAAAACTTTTATATGACGATGATGGGGTTTTAACGCCAACCTTTTACATTCCTGGTAAAGGAAAAGCAGATAAAACTAGAAATTGCGCAATATTAATGGCTTATTTCGAGGATGATGTTTCTAGTGAGGATATAAAGTCTATTCTAATTAAACAAGCTGCATTCGATCAAAATAATTTCTATAAGATATTGAAGCGTTCAAACCCTAATTTGATTATTAAAAATGGAGGAGATAAGCATTTATTGAACATTTCCGTAACGACAATTGGAGAGAAAAATGCTATCGAAATGATTAAATCTATCAAATCGGGTATGGCTGGTGATTCAGAAATCAGTTTAGAAATTTGATTTAACAATTCAGTACATCGTAAATCAATATTGAATAAAAATAGCCATCCAAACTAAAATATTTGGATGGCTATTTTTATTCTGCGAAAGTCTTTAACGTCATGGAATATACGGTATAATATAAATATATTTATAACTTTATTAATTGGGGGAATTATTGTTATGACGGGGAATAAATTTATTGATCAACCGTACATCAGAGCTGTTGCAGTCCTATATTTTTTAATGTATTTTTTGGCAGCCACACATCGGACAGGTGCTTTTGGAAGTATGGCACCAGTTTTGCTTCTTGGTTCGGTTATTGGAATTATTGGATCACTCTTGCCAAAAAGGTTGGCAGCATTAGTACTTTTGGTTGGATTTGTTTTATGTCTCATTGGATATAATGTAACTCAATATCCAAATCAATCCTATTCCGGAACTTTTGTGAAAAGTCTTCTTTTTGAAGTTAGTTTAGCAGGCTCGATATATTTCTTTGTCCTTTATCAAGGTATGGCAAAGTTGGGATCCTTAATGGACTGGATTATTTGGATCTGTCTAGCCGCATTTATTGTTTACTTTATTATTGCAAAAAAAGATCAGTACTACGCTGGTGTTCAAGGGGCATTATTGCAATTTAATCATTCAGACCGTCAGACTTTATTATCTGGAAGTGGGTTTTATTTGTACTATCTTGCGACGACACAAGCGAAGTTATTTATTAATATGTTTGTAAATTTATACGCATATCAAACTGCAGCCATAATTTTGTCAAATTGGGTAGGTCATTTTTCCCAAGGACTAGCTTCGATGATATCAGGTGATTATGATGCATCTAAAAACTTGGTTGATTCATTTTTAAGCACAACCGAGTATGTCCCAGTATTTAGAGTTTTTTCAATAAGTAGGGATAAAGGTCAAACGGTTCTGAATGGCCGACAAGGTACAACCAAAGTTGTTAATGGCAGTTTGGAATTTACCAATGGGATACTAGCTATGATATTGCAAATGGGAATAATATTAGTCACATTTTACATAAGTCCTTTTATAGTATTTTTGTTCTTTTTAATTCATTTGGGTACATTCGTAAAAAACTATCGTAATGCTAACCAATAAGAAAATCATGAATAATCAATTTAGTTCCTGAATCACCTTTTTAAAAAATAAAAAACATCGAATTTAATTTCGGTGTTTTTTTGCGTGATTTAGTACTGTCTCATAAAAATAACTACTAATAGTTATCTATATGAGATAGACTGGATTTACCTCACAGGTAAATATCATTGGAAAATGAATTCAGAGAATTATCATTATCAGAAAGGGGACCTTTTCATGAAACACAGTAAAAACAGTATTGCAGTTCCGCCCGGGGCAACTATTCGCGAACAATTGCGGTATCGCAAAATGACTCAAAAAGTTTTTGCAATTCGTATGGATTTAACTGAAAAACACATTAGTCGCCTCATTAACGGAATAGTCGAATTAACGCCTGATGTTGCCAATCGCCTTGAAGATGTTCTTGGAATTCCTACGTCATATTGGAATGGACTAGAAGCTAATTATCGTTCTGAACTAGCTAGAGTTAACACTGAAATCGATAATGAAGAGGAATTAGAAATTTCAAATAAATTTCCTTATGAAGAGGCTAGTGCCAATGGTTGGTTGCCAGTGACAAACGATGCCGTGGTTAGATTGACCAATTTAAAAAAGTTTTTTGGTGTTGTTAAATTGAAGTCGTTGGAGAAATTAAATCATCTAGATAATGATCAGCCAGTTGATTATTCAGAACTTCTATTCAAACAACATGAATCAAATGAATCATTTCAGAAAGAAAATTCATCAGTTTGATTAAAAAAATTCAATGTTTTTATTAATAACAATTAGTGGAATAATATAAATATGGAAAATATATACAATGAAAAGTATTATGACCTCACAAAATATATAGGCTACTTAAGCCCACGCCTGGATAATGATGGCAATCAGATTTTACGTCGCAAGGGTTACAAAGATGATGGATTCGATGTGTTTGCCATGGTAGTGCAAGGACTCAGAGACAGATTGTTGATGTTCTGTCGTCTAATTGAGGATCCGGACCCAATAGTAGATGAAATCACCAAATATTTGTCTAATCCTAAAAATCCACTTCGAGTGCCTGACAAGGAGACTGAATTGGTCAAATTTCTCAAGCAATTGAAGGATATGGACCTTCCAGATAAGATGCCAATTGACTATGTTCAAATCCATATTGGTGAGTTCGTCAAACATGAGGTTTATGTTATAGATTTCCGGAATTTGATGTATGGTGACCAACAAGGATTCGATTCTGATCCACGTAAACTTGTAAAATTTGATAATAAAACCAAGAAAAAGTTACAGGACGCCTTTGATCAATTGCGTCTCAACTATTGGGATAGAGACTACTTTAGAGTTGATAGTGATAATGAGGATGATTTTCTTTCATGGATAGGTAGTGAATATTGGCGAATTAAGGTGAACTATCATAACGGCCGAATTATCTCGTCTTCCGGTGCTGCAGAGTATCCGTTGGAATATAATACTTTAAAAATTATTTACCAGTTTGTTCAAAATGAAATCTTACCTGAACAGAAAAGAATCTTGGCAAGTTTAATGTTTAAGCATCAACGCATATTTGCTGAAAAAGGTCCTACCATTGAAGACAACAAGTACTTTCCCATCGTTAAGAATATTCGCATTTTTGAAAAAATGAAGCTTGCTCAGTATGACATTGCCGTCATTCCTGATGATTACGATGAAATAGATAATATGGTCAAAACGGAGCACGAGGTTATTGATGATTTGGGTGGAGATTTAGCAGATTATTTTAATCGAGAAACAGATATTACCAATGCAAATTTACAAGATAAACTTGCCAAATATAGTTTAAAACATCGAGAAATTGACTTTGAATCTGTCGATGTTTCTGGGATGCCTGGAGAAGAAGTATTATTAATAATCTATGATGTCTTTCAAGTAGATCGATTTGTTGAAAATCTTTATGAAACATTATGTAGTCAAGGATACATGTTGAATTGGATGTATCGACTATTAGAAGTTGGTTAAAAAATACCGTTGCGATTTTATCAATAAATCGTAACGGTATTTTTATTAAATATTTACTTCGTTAACTGAGTAAAGTGCAGCTTCACCACTCAATTTAACACGGCCACCATCTAACTCACAGTGTAAAATTCCTGAACGATGTGATGATTGATAAGCCAAAATATTATTTTTTCCAAGCTTTTCAGCCCAGTAAGGAACAATTTGACAGTGGGCACTTCCGCAAACTGGGTCCTCTGGAACGTTTGTTTTTGGCCCAAATGAACGTGAAGAACAATCAAATTTATCGCTCTTGGCAGTTACATTGGTCAATAATCCATCGAATTGCTTCAATTTTTCTAAATCGGGATGCAGAGTTTCTACATCTTGTTCGGTGGGAAGAACACACAATAAATCACGTGCCATATAGGCTTCTATTGGACGAACTCCGAGAGCGTCTTCCATCGCATCTGTAACTTCGATTTGCTTATTTGTATAAACTGGGAAGTTCATTTGAAGCAAGTTATCTTTCTTTTCGACAGTTAAATCACCACTCTTCACGGTTGTAAATGTCACTTTGTTTGTCTTAGGTGGGAAGAATTTGAAGACAACGAATCCAGTTGCCAAGGTAGCGTGACCACATAGATCGACTTCGCCACCTGGAGTGAACCAGCGCAAGTTGTAATGATCATCGGATAGTTTCACCGCAAAGGCAGTCTCGGATAGATTGTTTTCCATAGCAATATTCTGCATCAATTTGTCTTCGGGGAATTCATCCCAGAATGTGACAGCAGCGGGATTGCCTTTGAATACTTCATTTGTAAATGCATCAACGATAAATGTTTTCATTTGGGACACCTCTCAGAAAATAATTGGGATTAGTATACTCCAAATTCATATTTTATTACAATCCATCTAATAAAATTAAAAATATTCCTAAGTAGGGAATTTGATATATTGGTTCTTCATTCTAGACTTCATTTTTATCTGTGGTATAAGATTTAGAAACTGCAAATCGCCAATGATGAAATTTAGTGGAATGGATGTTATTTATGTTGGAATGTTCAAAGTGCTCTCGAGAAGTAGAAACGGGAGACAAATTCTGCACAGAGTGTGGAGAAACAATGGATCACGGTGTTAAGGAAGAAAACTTTTTAGCCGAGATGGCGAAATGGTTTGTTCAAACGATAAAGCGACCAACGAAAGCTCCCACGACCAATAAGTATTTTGGCTTAGCTGCTTTGATAGTTAACGTTTTATTGATAAGTACAGCGGCACATATGATGATCAATAGAATTTTTTCCGTACTGCATATGATCAATTCAGACGTACCAACGGGGATGTCGTTATTTGTCAGAATATTTGTCGCAATGGTTGTATTCTTCGGAGTTCAAGTTGCTGCTGGATTTGGAATGTACCGACAGATAATTAAAGACTCGACGACTATTTATAAATTTATGAACCGAATCGCAACTTTCTCGAACTTGATGATCATCGTGGGATTGGTGTTTAACTTATTCGTAATGATCGGTGGAATTTCCTCGATGCAAAATGGCGGATTTAGATTAGCCATTTATGTCTTAGTCGGACTATTAAGCATCATTTGGGTAACAAGTTATTCGATGGTATTTTCGTTTGCAAATATTAAAGACAAGTTCGACAGAATTCAAACCGTATTGGTGACAGTTGTTGCAAACCATGCTGTCCTGGCATTAACGGGATACATTTGTTTTAAGATTATCCAAGGGATGGCAAAATAAATTAGATGAGGTTATATATGGACGAAGTAAAGTTTTGTCCAAACTGTGGGATTCAATTAATTGATGTGGAAAAATTTTGTGCTGAATGTGGAATCGACATTACAGAAAATTTTGAAGAAGTAAAAGTTGTCAAAAATGATGAGAAAAAGAGATTTAAGATTAACCTTGTTAAGTACGGGAAACTGAAAGTTTTTGGCACATTGGTGATTCTGCTGGTTGTCTTTGGAGTTGGTAGTAATTGGTATAACACCAAGGAACACCAAGTTCAGCGAATCGAATCTAGTATTGCACATGGATATACCAAGCAGATGCGTAATAATTTGATCGACCTTTCTGGAAAAAAACTGTCTAATTCCGATTTGAAAGCTCTGGCAGAGTTGGTTAAACATGATAAGAATGCTAAAAAATCAATTCATAAACAGTTAACCTCCAAAAAAGGTGAGATATTCAACCTTCGAGAAAAAGGGAAGGTCATGGGATTTTTCCCAAGATATCAGGCTGAAGTGACTTCAATGTGTATCACGGTTGAGACTGATGCTGATTACCCATTGATGTATGTTGATGGAAAAAGAGTCGTTGCTGAAGATGATTATTATGGAGATTATGAGATCAACAGGATAATGCCTGGGATCCATAAGTTGAAAATCAAAGGTTTGTTCAGTCGGTATAGTGACCAAGAGTCCAAACTGACCGTCACACCTGACATGAAATATATTATTGAGTAAATAGAAGAAAGCACATTTCAGATTATCCTGAAATGTGCCTTTTTGCGTATATCTAGTTACTGTCACCAAAGATTGAAAGTAGACTCATGAATACGTTAATGAAGTCTAATACTAAGTTGATTGAAGCTACCAATGCGATAGCACCAAGACTTTCTGAACCTTCAGCTTGTGCATAAATACGTTTGATATTTTGCGAATCAAAGGCAATGTAGAATAAGAAAATTACTACGACTGCGATATTGATAAGTAACATCATCATTGAACTCTTGAAAATCAAAATGTTGATCAATGATACGACGATGATTGAAATCAAGCCGATCATCAATGTTCTGCTCCAAGTTGTTAAATCTTTTTTCGTAATGAAACCGAAGGCTGCAGCAACAATGAAGACTGCCGAAGTAACAACCAGCGCTTGAGTGATGCTAGCTGCTGAATACAAGTAGAAAATTGGAACACCGATTACCGAAAGTGCAACCAAGAATGCTACATAACTGACAAACGTCATAAAATACGATCGAGTTGCGAAGTAGTTACAAAGGCTGATGAATCCGAATGCCACAGCAACTACCAGAATAGTGAAGATAATGCTGTGTGCACCAGCTAAGCTGAAAATAGCTTTCGAAAGACCGGCATTTCTGGCAATTGCATTTGCGACGACCAGCCACAATGCGATTCCAAAACCAGTGTACAAGTACACAAGAGAAGTGAAACGAGCCAAACCATTGGCTTTTGCTTTATCTATAGTTTGCATAAAATCCTCCTTATTTAGTGATTTATATTATAACAATTGTACAATACTATTTCACGTTTAGTGTAATACCTTGATTTTATCTTATTTACTAATCAATCGAACACGACTACGTCCGTCGCCAACTTTTTCAATAAGAACTTGTTGACCGATAGTAGCTTTCATACTATCGATATGACTGATAACTCCAACCATGCGGTTTTCGCCAATAGTTTCCAAAGCTACCATGGCTTTCTCCAATGTCTCGTGATCGAGTGACCCAAATCCTTCATCGACAAATAGGGCATCGATTTGAACTCCGTTGGCTGATGACTGAACAACTTCACTCAATGATAGGGCAATCGATAGGGCAGCAATAAATGTCTCTCCACCTGACAAGGTATTTGATGAACGGATTGCGCCTGTTTCGTTATCGTAAACGTTGATATCTAGACCGTGGTCGGTACGCTTGTTGGCACCTTCGCTGGCGATTTCAAACGTATAACGGTTGTTAGAAAGCAGGTTGATGAAGTGATCATTGGCATAATTAAGAACTTTACGCAGGTAATTTTGAACAACATATGTCTCGAGCTTTAGCTTATCTTCGTTACCTTCACGGCCATTAACAACGTTGTACAAGCTAGTAATTTCCGACAATTTCTTCGCAAAACTGCCTTGTTCCTTCATTATATGTTGAATATTCTCATAGCTATTTTGAGTATTGTTGAAAATAATATTTAGCTCAGTTACTTGTTTAAGAAGCGCATTACTTTTTTCTTTCGCTTCAGATAGTGCAATCTGTAGTTTTTCAATATCAGGAACTTTCTTACCTTCCAATTCAGCGGAGTTCTTTTGAATATCCTGTTCGAGAATTTCTTTCTCTTTTTGATATCCAGTAATAGTAGCTTGAAGTTCCGAAATGCTGCCGTCATTGATTTCATCAATCCATGATTTTAAGATGTCTTCACTATCAGTTTTTGCGTTTTCATCAGATAACGCCTGTTTCAAAGACTCTTTAAGTTTCTTGATTGAGGCTGTTTTATTTTCAATTTGGGTGTTCAAATCTTTCAATCTGGTTTGGATATTTGATAAAACTTTATCAGCTTCTTGGGCAACTTTCTTGGCTTCTTCGAATTTTGTTTGAAATTCTGCTATAGCATGCTCCAAGTCTGATTTTTCGGAAAGAAGTTCAGTACTATTTTTGTCCTCAATATCTTTTAATTCGGTGGAAAGTTTTTCCAACTCAGTCTGATAGGTCTTGAGATTAGCAGTTTTGCCAGACAGAGTTAACTTGATTTCAGAGACCAAGTTATTTTGAACTTGAAGTGATTGTTCTAGTTCTTTGATTTCAGAATTTATTTTACGGGATGCCTCTAGCTTGTCATCAACTTCAGCGATGGCCTCAACAAATAATCGAGCGATTTTTACATCATCAAATTTATCGGGGAAATCCAATTTTGAATCAGCAATCAAGTTTGTATAGTTTGAAGCCAAGTCATCTTGAGATTTTTTCAGCTCAGCAGTTTTAGTTTTAATCTCACTAGCATTGTCAGCAACGTTCTTTTGGACAACTTTTAAATTGTTTTCTGCAGCAGCATATGTCTTTTGAGAATCATCGACTGCTTGCATTGAAGCTTTCAATTTAGACTCATCCGCATCGGCGTTATGAACAACGTTGGGATGTTCCGTAGATCCACAAACCACGCAAGGCTTTCCGTCTTCCAATTCTAGTTGGAGTTGGGCAATCATCAGTGATTGACGAGTTTTGATTTTGTCATTGTAATCAGATTCAGCAGACTCTAATTCTGTTTTACTGGTTTCCAATTGTTTTTCTAACGCATCAGATTTTTTCTTTAACTCAGTGACTTGATCAGTGACGTTGCTGATGGAGTTTTCAAGAGGTGAAAGAGATTTGTTGAGCTGTTCACGTTCAGCTAACAAACTATCTTTGCTAGCTTGAAGTTCGTCTGCATTAACCGTTTTGGATTTCTTGTCTTCAATTGATTTAGAAATTTCAGCTGACTTGTCAGATTTTGTTTTGATATCGGCTTCTAATTGAGAAATTTCTGGAGTCAGTTTTTCAATGTTAGCGTTCAATTCCTCGTAGCGTTGGACTTTGGGAATCAACGTTGTTAAAGACTTAA
Source organism: Companilactobacillus mishanensis (assembly GCF_003946505.1). Taxonomy (GTDB): domain Bacteria; phylum Bacillota; class Bacilli; order Lactobacillales; family Lactobacillaceae; genus Companilactobacillus; species Companilactobacillus mishanensis. The sequence continues at coordinate 232,387 of NZ_RHON01000004.1, forward strand.
CACGTTTATCTTTTTCGTCAAAGTCAGTAGATTGATCAGAAAGTTTTTTCGAAGTTGCAATAGCTATGTCATTAGCCTTCTTAGCATCATCAACTTGACCATTCATAGATTCTTTATCAGCAATATTTTTAGCCAAGTCACGATTGCTAATTTCCAAATCACGGACAGTATCTTTGAAGCTATTAGCCCAGTCCAGTTCGGCATAATGGGCTTGCTTGGCTTTAACATCTGCTTCTTTAGCAACAATATTTTCTTGGTACTTCTTCTTGGAATCTGCCAAATCTGAGAATTTTTTCTGTAATTCACGGCCAGCTTGGAAAGCATTATCTGCCTTTTCAAGAGCTTTATCAGCGGTAGTAGACTCAGTTTTAGCCACCTGCAGTTTTTCGTTACGGGCATCGACAAATGTCTTCAAAACTACGACTTTTTGTTCATCAGATTCGTGTGATAATGCTTCTTTTTCTTCATCTGATAGATTTATCGTGTCATATTGAACAGCAAGGTCATTTGCAAATTTTTCACTTTGCTTACGTGATGAATCATATGTGTCCTTTAATTTTGAAGTGAAGTCTGAGAATACCTGTGTACCAAAAATTTTCTTCAGGATTTTCTCTTTATCAGCTGTATTAGATTTCAAAAACTCTGAGAAATCGTTCTGTGGTAACAAGATTATCTTCTTAAATTGATCTGCAGAAAGATTGAGAATTCCGGATATTTCAGTTCCAACGTCCATGCTCTTTGAGGCAATCGATTCTATTTCAACTCCACCGACTTCTTCAACGATTCCTAATTTGGCATCTGAGTTCTTTTTCGTAAGGCCTTTACCACTCTTTTTAGCGAGCCACTGTTCGGGTTTTCTCTCTATCTTATAGAGATTGTTACCTTGCTCAAAATAGAAAATTACCCGAGTTTCCTGATTATCTGGAGCAAATTGACTACGCATTTCCTTAGCATCTCGGTCACCAGTTGTCGTGCCAAATAACGCAAAGGTCATCGCATCAAAAATCGTTGATTTACCGGCACCAGTATCACCTCCGATTAGGAAAATAGGGGCTTCCTCCAGTTTTCTAAAATCAATGATCGAGTGCTCATGTGGTCCAAAATAATTCATTTCCAAATAGACTGGTTTCATGCTATTCTCCCTTCTGCAATTCTACAAAAATATTGTCGACTAACTCTTTTTGATCTTTAGAAAGTGGGTCACCAGTGATGGATTGGTAAAATTGTCCGACCACATCTTCATGACTCATTTCACCGATATTTTGTCTAGTAGATTCATTATCCTCTTCGCTTTTTACACGTTGGTAATCCAACTCAACAACTGTTCCATAAATTTGTTGTAGTTCAGCACGGACATTGGCATGAATGTGTTCGCTAGGTTTGAACTCCTTGATAGTTATGGCGAACCAGGCTTTGTCGGTTGGTTGAGTTTTATAGAATGCCGGATCCAGTAAGGTTTTCCAGTTTTCTTCTAATACAATCAAGTCAGTTACAGGAGTTATTTCGTGGAATTTACTTGTGATGGAATTTTCTGTAATATCAACAATATAGACACCTTTATTTTTATGTTGCATACGAGCTTCTTTAACATTGAATTTTACGGGACTGCCTGAATACTTGATGTTCTCAGCAGGGGAGGCATTATGAGTATGGATGTGTCCTAACATAACGTAATCAAATTTGTCGAATTGACTAGCAGTTAAAGTGGCAAGACCTCCGACTTTAGACGAAGTTTCACTTGTTAATTCTATTTCTTCATCAGCACTTGGAGTCACAGCAAAATGAGTTATCAGAATATGTTTTTTATTGGCATCAAATAATTTATACATATCTGCCAAAACTAAATCCATGGCGTCACCAATCGTATGAATATCGTCGTTACCGTAGTAAACACGAGCATCCATTGGATCGAAAAACGGCAACATGAAAATTTGTGCTTCAGGGGTCTCGATAGGTGTGAAAGCTTCTTCTAACAAGGTATTCAGATGAAAGTTAGATAGCTCCATCCATGTACGACCGTAGTTCAGACGCTTGCTACCATCGTGATTACCAGAAATTGCATATATTGGTAATTTGTTTTCGATATTGATAGTCTGCAACATTTCGTCCAAAGCAGTTACAGCATTGGTGCTGGGAACGGCGCGGTCATAGATGTCACCCGCTATAACGATTCCATCCACATCCTCGTCCTTGGCGATTTGGATAATTTGTTTGAAAGCTGCCTTCTGTTCATCCAAAAGCGAAAACCCGTTAAGCGTGCGGCCAATATGCCAGTCGGCTGTGTGTAAAAGTTTCATTCTGATACCTCCGTGTATATTAATTGTAATTGTAGCAAAGTTAGAGTTTAATGCAGGTAAAATAAGAATTATATGTAAGGACGGCGAAAATATTATGGCAATCTCAGATCAAAAATATAACGATTTGACCAAGTTTGTTGGACAATTGAGTCCCCAAGTTGACTTGGATAATAGAAGAATGTTGAAACTAGTTCGAGGCTCTCAAGATAAATTTGAGGAAATAAGCCCTGGAGCATTTCGATTTGCCTTCAGAATTTTCTTGATCCAATATCCCGGTGAGCAACAGATATTGCAACCAATAGAACGTTGCTTGCAAGCTGATAATAGTCAGTTAGTTTCCTATAGTAAAGAAACTGAATTGGTGCGTCTGCTGAAACGATTGAAGGATATCGATTGGAAGAACGCTGATGTCAAAATTGATAAAATCAGTTTTAGCGCAGGAGGATTCGGACCCGTACCTGATAAAATTACGCTAGATTTCGCAGATAAATTGATGATTCGTGAAAATGATTATTTGCATGAAGATCGAGATGTCGTCATTCCAATGAGTGACGGGATTGCCTATAGCAAGCTAGCAGTCTTGCAACAGCTACATCTTGAATATTGGGACACCAATTACTTTTCAGAGATTACCAATGGCGAGCAGTGGCAAGTGTCCATCCATTATAGTGATGGAACTAAGCAGGAAATCTGGGGTTCAAACGCCTATCCACTGGGCTTCGATAAATTTAGAGAGCTGTTTGAGGAAATAGATTTCGATACAGTTAAGCCAAAACCTGCTCTTAAGAAAATTGTTTCCTATGATAGTAATAAGTTTTACGACATTATCAAGTATATTCCAACGATTGAGGAACGCACTAGTGGTAAATGGTTGAACGAAAAAGGACTCGGGCGACATCCATACTATCAGTATGAAGATATCATTTTTGATTTTATAACTGACGTGAATGAATTTGTTGAAAACAATACTGAAATTAATATTCGTGACTATCAAGAAATATTATTGATATCTGGAATCGAAGTTGACATTCAATCCTTTGAAAACGTGGATGTATCAAAAGCAGCCGAGGATATCGTGCTTTGTCTGATCTATGCACAGATAAAACAAGAACGGTTAGTCGAAGGAAGTTTGAGTGTTTCCCTACGAAACGGCGTTATGTTGGACTGGTTAAAACGACTAGAAGAATTAGGAAAATAAATTACAGTATGCCACATTTTACTTTCTGAAAATAAACTAGTATTATGGTATTTATATTTTCAGAAACAAATGGGGGCATTATAAATGCATTTAAAGAAATTAGTAGCAGGATTATTGATAGTCGTTGCACTATTAGCAGTCGGAATCGGATTGAGTAGTACATCAACAAAGTCAGCAAATGAAGCATTTGCTACAACATATAATCATGAAAACGCAACAAAGAAAACAAGTTTGAAGACAGCCACACAAGCTAGAGAATTCTTAGCTAACAAGTATGGGGATGCCGGTTGGACCAGCACATACTCAAGTAAAGATAAGAAAGCCAACTTGTATTGGACATTCGTTGCAACAAAAGATAGCGACAACGGATTAGTTAAGGCCGGACATACACTTTATGTGCATGATGATGGCACTGTTGTTTATTAAAATATTTGACCGTTAGGGAAATTTTCCCTGACGGTTTTTTTGCTTTATAAAGAGTTATAAATAAAACAAGCTTTATCAAAAACGTTTTGCAAGGTATCATGGTACCAACAAAGAAGTTTGGAGACTCTACAATTGGTAAAAATTTCTGCCCCTATTATTCGAAAATTTGAATATTCTCAAAATGAAATTCAAAGTCTAGATAAAGAAATAACAAACGAGAAAGATAGCAAATTATTATTACGCTATCCAACAATATATATAGTTAATGATCAATTTTCTGATGACAAATATTCTATTTACGTTGGTGAGACCACAGATATTAAGCGTAGATCCTTGGAGCATTTACAAAATGACTCTAAAGAGGATGCTGCAATTGATGAAAGTTCTCAAAAGTTTTGGCAAGATGTAGATAATTCAAAAGATGCAGAAATGTACTTAATAGGACATGAACACTTTAATAAGTCACTGACATTGGATATTGAGAATAAATTGATTCATTATATGTCAGGCATTGATAAGGTGGATCATCTATATAATAGAAGAACTAATCAACAAGAGGATTATTATACATCAGATGAATTGAATCCAATTTTTTCGAAAATTTGGAATAAGCTAAGAAATGATAATAGAGAATTATTTCCCTTAGAGCGAGTTATTCGGGATTCGGCCATTTTTAAAGCTTCACCTTTCCATAAATTAACTAAGGAACAATTTGATGCTAGAGATCAAATAATTATGAAAATCGAGGAAGCTCTTAACAGAAATAAAGAGGGTCAATTAATTCTCGTAAGCGGCGAAGCTGGTTCCGGTAAAACGGTTCTTTTAAGTAGCTTATTTTATGAATTATCCCAATTATCTACTAAAAATGGAGATAATAAGATTCTTGAAGGAAGTTCTCAGTACTTACTAGTTAATCATGATCAGCAGTTAAAAGTGTATGAACAAATAATCGAGAAGCTTGGATTAAGTTCTAAGGATGGAAAGAAAATTGTAACGAAACCAACAATGTTTCTAAATGAGCATGAAAGTCTTGATAAGAAGGCGGATGTGATTTTAGTGGATGAAGCGCATTTACTGTGGACTCAAGGAAAACAGGCGTATCGTGGTGAAAACCAATTACAGGATTTGTTGGATAGGGCAAAAGTAGTTGTTGCGATATTTGATGAGAATCAAATTCTATCTAGAGAACAGTATGTAGATGAAAATGAGATGCGTAAAAGATTACACGAAGCAGATTTATCTGGGAACTATATTAGATTAGAAAATCAAATGAGAATGCATGCAAATCCAGATACCATCGGTTGGATAAGAAACGTAATTGATAAACATGAAATATTCAAGATTCCAACTGATCATCAATATGATCTCAAAGTTTTTGATTCACCTGAGAATATGTTCAAAGCTATTGCGGATAAGTCTAAAAACCAAGATTCGGGTATTTCTAGAATGTTGGCAACATTTGACTGGGAGTATATTGACAAAAAGAAACCAGAAAATGAAGATTACTGGAATGTAAAAGTTGGTGATTTTTCTATGCCATGGAATCTTCAATTGCCAGAAACAAAAGAGCAAAAACTTAAAAATAGAAACTTGGCTTGGGCTGAACAAGAACAAACTATCAATGAAATTGGATCGACTTTTACGATTCAAGGATTTGATTTAAATTATGCCGGTGTAATTATTGGACCGTCCGTTAAATATAGAGATGGGAAAATAATTTTTGATAAAAAATGTAGCAAGAATAAAAAAGCTACGCAAAGAAGAACTTATAACGGGAAGAAATTAGATATCTCAGATAGGCTTTTAAATAATGAATTAAACGTCTTATTAACTAGGGGCGTTAATGGTCTATATATCTATGCAGTTGACGAACAGTTGCAGAGGAAGTTAATGGAGTCACAGGAGGAATAGAAAATGCCACAATCATCGATGGAAAAAATAAATAAATTTAGAGACGATAGAAATTGGAGACAATTTCATAATGAGAAGGATCTTGCAATCTCCATTTCTTTGGAAGCATCTGAATTACTCGAATTATTCCAATGGAAGCAATCAAAAGAAGTTGTTGAGAAGAAACCAGAACAGTTAAAAGAAGAGTTGGCAGATGTACTAATTTATTCATACATGATGGCTGATAATTTAAATCTTGATATTGATGAGATCATTGAAAGTAAACTAGAAAAAAATAATAAGAAATATCCAGTTGATAAAAGTTTCGGCAATAATTTAAAATATAATCAACTAAAATAAAAAGATCCCTCACACCCAAATGAGGAATCTCAATAAAATTTTCTTGTTACCCAAGGAAGTATTTAGTTTTCGTAGAATCTAAATGGTTAATTCCAACAGACGGGTGTTGTATCCGCCTGCATCATCAATATAAACCCAAACATAAATTTATTAAACAAAAAAGCACTCTTAAATTTAACTTTAAGGGTGTTTTTTCCATGTTTGAGATAATATTATCGATTTATGAAATTCTGTATAGATTTTTATGTGAAATTCCAGATATGTATTTTCAAAATTGGTTGATACAATTTATTTAGTTTATATGTCAGGAGTTAATAGAATGTCTACAAAAGTATGCGAAATTTGTAAAAAGAAACTTGGCCTTTTAAAAACGAGGTATCATTTATACTCTGCTAATGTTGTTTGCTGTAATTGTGCTCACAATGCAATGTCCAAATTAAATTTATTTGATGTTGATGGTGATATTGATACATTGAATAAAATAGATATCAAACAATTAAGTAAAATCGCAACGGAAGATGTAACTTCTGAATACTTATATGAAGTTTTGCATAAAAGAAATGAAGTAATTATTGAGGATCCTAAATTTGTTATGGAAAGGTGTCAAAGCGCCGGTGATTTTCATGCTGACTTTCACTCTAAAATTCTTATGTTGACTGTTGAATCAATTCCGAAAGGAACTTGCTACAGATTTTCGGAAATTACTTCGTACATTCCTCATTTAGTAACACGAGAAGGAAAATCATACAATGGAATTACTAGAGCTGCAGTTGGAGGTATACTTCTTGGACCTGCTGGTGCCGTGGTTGGAGCTGTAACAGCATCTAGAGGTGAAGACCTGATAAGCCGTATAGCGATAACTGTTTACCTTAATGATGGATCATCGTTCGAAGTCAATATCCTAAAGAATATGAGTGGTTCTGAAGATATTGAAGTTGTTAATGAGTCAAAACGACAATTTGAGGATATAACGATACTACTTGATCGAATTTTAGATATCAACAAAATGAATGAGAATAAAGAAACGTCCATGCAAAATGACCAATCATTTAGTATTGCAGATGAAATTATTAAATATAAAGAATTATTAGATATGGGTATCATTAATGAAGAACAATTTGAAACACAGAAAGAAAAATTATTACAATAAAAAAGATGCGCCCCAAACCAAACTGAAGTGCACCCTCTTAATTGGAGACAATTAGGAGGGTATTTTTCTATGGCCAAATATACGATTGACCAAAAATTAGAGGCAATTTCAATGTATGAATCTGGACAAGGTAGTACTAC
>NZ_RHON01000005.1 GCF_003946505.1 Companilactobacillus mishanensis
CTCCAAGTTATCGCTCTCGCTCTAACTCTTTGGCGCCGTTGCTCTGTCGCAACAACAAATAATATATTACCAATTCACTTTGTCTCTTGCAACCCTTTTTTACAAAAAAAATCAGAAATTATTTGCTGTTAGTAATTTGCTTCATTGCATCCCTTATCCAGGTGCTTTTTTGGTCTTTTATAGTCTGATATCCGATTGAATTCTTGTAGTTCGTCCAAAAATGTTTGTGTAGGATTGGTCTACCGTATTTAGTATCTTGTAATGCTCTTATAGATAAGCTGACTTTCTGATTGTATTCATCTATATCCATTACTACTACTTCTACTCTATCACCGACTTTGTACTCATTTTCAATGTCAGTTACAAAACCATGCTTCAGTTCTGAAATATGAACCAGTCCCTGTTTTCCATTCGCTAAATTAACAAAAACCCCGTATGGCTGTATCCCTGATACTTTTCCTGAAATCCGATCGCCAATTTTCATAGCCTATCTCCTTTATCTTTTATACAATTCTGTGTCACAATGTCTTTATACCTATATCATATAGAAAATGGTGACAATTAAATGACAGACACAATCTATGACATCGTAATTATTGGTGGAGGTCCAGCAGGAATGTTTGCTGCTTATTACGCCTCACTAAGAAAACTTAAAGTTGCTCTCGTAGAGAGTTTACCTAATTTAGGTGGTCAACCGCAAACTTTATATGCACAAAAAGAGATTTTTGACGTTGCTGCCTTACCTAAAGTATCTGGTACTGAATTAACTGATCAACTTATACAACAACTGAATTTTCTAGACGTCGATCAATTATTGAGCACTTCAGTAACTGATATCAAACAAACTAATGATAACATTTGGTCACTTACGACTAATAACGGAACAATTAATACTAAGTCGATAATAGTAGCAATTGGAAATGGTGCATTCAAACCTCGTAAGTTAACTTTTGATTATGATCCTTCTATAGAAGAAAACAATCTTTGCTATTTCGTAACAGACATTGATGAATTCAAAGATAAGAACATCGCAATCGCTGGCGGTGGAGATTCCGCAGTCGACTGGGCCATCCATTTAAATGACATTGCGAATGAGACTGCCTTGATCCATCGCCGTAACAAATATCGTGCTATGGAATCTAGTGTAGATAGTTTGAACGACTCAGATGTTGAACAACTCAATCCTTACATAATAAAAGATGTTAAGTACAACAACGATGACAATAAGAAAATCGATGTTACTTTGAAGAAGATCAGAGCCGACGAAGAAAAAGTTATTACTATAGATAAACTTCTTGTTAACTATGGCTTCGTTTCTGATTCAAAAATTCTAAAAGATTGGAATTTAGAACTTGAAGGTCCTTTTATAAAAGTTACCCAACAAATGGAAACTAACCTACCAAACGTTTTCGCAATCGGAGACATTGTTACATACCCTGGTAAATTACAACTTATTGCAACTGCCTTTGCTGAAGGTCCTATGGCCGTCACTAAAGCAATCAAAAACATTTATCCTAACAAAGACTACTTCGAACACAGTACTTCACTATTCAGTTAATAAGATCTGAATTTTTCGAAGTCTTTAATGTTATTTTAAGGTAACCTGTTATAATGGAGTTTAATTTGAATTTAATGGAGTTGATTGATTGAGTTACGTTATGAGTCTAGTCGACTTTATTCTCCATATTGATGCTCACATGGTCAATATTGTTAATAACTTTGGCATTTGGACATACCTAATATTATTTCTGATTATTTTCATCGAAACAGGTGTGGTCATCCTTCCATTTCTCCCCGGAGATTCACTAATATTTGCAGCAATGGCGTTAGCAGCCAACCCTGATTACATCCTTTCACCGTGGTTACTGTTTCTGGTATTTTTCGTCGCCACAGTTTTAGGTGATTCAATGAACTATGAAATTGGAGAACATTTTGGTGAATTTGCAACGAGAAACAAGTATTTAAGTAAACTGATAAATAAAGAACATTTAGACGAAGCACATGCCTTTTTCAATAGACATGGTGGAAAAACTATCGCAATCGGTAGATTCATCCCCTTGATCCGGACATTTGTTCCATTCGTTGCCGGAAGCGGTACGATGCCTTACGGAAGATTCATCAAATTTAATATGCTTGGTGGTTTTCTATGGGTACTTCTTTGTTCCAGTGCGGGATTCCTCTTCGGAAACATCCCTGCTGTACAAGAACACTTTTCAATTATCATAATTGGAATCGTAGTTGTTTCCTTGATTCCTATCTTGGTTACAGCCTTGAGAAATAGAAAAAAAGCTGCAGAATAACAAAAAGACTAGAATTTGGTTTTCATAACCAAGTCCTAGTCTTATTTTTTTTGAAAATATTTATAAATGTTCAATCCTTCGAATAACACGAAGAATAATACAAAACACTGTGTAAAGAACTCTTCAGGTAATACGTCGATTATTGGATCAAGTGATGCGTCGAACAGCCAATCGTTATTTCTAAAAAGAATCTTGTGGAAAATTACAAAAAAATCGTCGAAGTCTACTACCATTAATGCTGCCAAAATCACTCCAACAATAGCTATGTAAAGGAACACTTTGTTATAGTAGGCGCGCTTTTTGCGATTGAGCCAGACGTATATTCCAGAAATTATCAAGACAGCAAAATTTAACATGAAGAGTTTTTTGCAGTCCTCAAAATGGGTCCTTCCGGACAGTGACGACCTGAAATCGTCGAGGTGCCAGTGCCAGTCGAATGGATTTATCAAGTAGTACATCATTTGATTGTAATTATGCATCAGTCTGGATGAACTCATATTTGCTTCTTGATCTAAAAAGTAATGCCCAATATCAAAATGAAAAATGGGATAACTAGCAAAAATAGTGACCGTGATGGCTAACGTAAAAAAGAATAGTGCTAACCCAATTGTGTATATACCATCTTTTTGACTATTTGACATCCCACTCAGCCAAACTTTCAATTTGATAAGTTGGTTTACGTTCTTCCTTGGCAATATCTTCATGTGTGCTGAAACCTGTATATACAAGTAAAGTATCTAGTCCGGCATTTAATCCACACAGAATATCAGTATTGTAGTTGTCTCCGACCATGACTGCTTTACTACGGTCAAATCCCTTAGCTGAAACAGCATAGTCCACAATATCAGTTTCTGGTTTTCCAATATATTTAGCTTTCATTTGAGTCGCAGTTTCAACTAATGAAATAACTGATCCAGCACCAGGCACTAGTCCACGTTCATTCGGCAAATTAGTATCTGCGTTAGTCCCAATGAAAAATGCTCCACGTTTGATAGCTAATGTTGCAACCTCAAACTTGTGATAAGTAACATCGTAATCCAATCCGACTATCACTACATCAGGGTTATCTTCATCTAATTTGATTCCAGTTCCAAAAATGGCGGATTTCAAACCAAATTCACCGATCACATATGCGGTGTGATTGGAAACATCGTCGTCAAACATATGACGAACATAGTCAGCAGTTGCTAAAGAAGGTGTAATTACCTGTTCTGCAGTAGCGGTGATTTGGTGATTATTCATCAAATTATCGGCAACCTGTTGAGGTGTCTTAGTTGAGTTGTTGGTTAAAAAATAATAATTGATATTATTTGCGTTTAGTCGATCTACAAAATCGTGTGCTTCTGGTATTTTATCTTTTCCACGGTACATTGTTCCGTCAAGATCAATTAAGTATGTTTCGTAATTAGTCATTATTCTCTCGCTTATCTAGTTTTCTTATCTTAAATGTACGTGTACCGCTATTGGTATTTGTACGTTTCTTTGCTGGCTTGGCTGAACTATGGTGATTATTTTGAACCGCTAATTTATTCTTGCGAATTTGTGGCTTCTTCTTATTTGGAGTTCGCTTTGCATTCGATTTATGGTTTGGACCATGAGTTGTCTGTTTACTATTTACATGATGAGTCTTATGAGCATTATTCTTATTTCTCTCATTATGATGACTACTGTTCGTGTGGTTGTTAGGTCTATTACCTTTAGCATGTGCAGAATGATGCTTTGGCTTTGTAAGTGGTAACTTGTCCACTCGTTCCAAAATAAAATAAGCACATCCAAAATTACAGTATTCTATTAGATAGTCCTCGAGATGTGAAATCTTGTTATCCAAGTTACTTTCAAATCTCTTATCCATGAAAAAGCCTTTGAATCGCAGCTGGTCATAGCCCCAATCTCCAACTATGTAATCATATTTATCTAAAACAGTATTGTAACGTTCTTCAATTTTTTCACGATCAAAACCGTTATCATGATTTTCAATCAAGCGGTATTTGTTGCCATTGATCATAAACAAATCTTCTTCAAGCATGACGACATCAGCCTGTTTTGTTTCTTTTGGTTCAGCTGTATTTTCAGCCTTTTCTTTTGTTTTCTCTTGCAAATGATCACCTCAAATCGGGTATTTTTCTCTTAAATATTCTGCAAAAACGTTTCTCAAAAAGTCTGGATACATGATTTCATTTTCACCAACGATTTCAATAGTTGGGAAAAACGGAACGAACATATAATGGTCTAATAAAGCCAGTTTATATTCTTTGTTCATTTCCAGTTCATGTCCATTTATGTAAACATTTCTTTTTTTATCGATGGTTATCCCTCGATAAACTAGCTCGCCAAATATCTTACCACGAAAACCCATCCCTTTTTGCAAATGACGACGTAAAAACGGACGATTTTTTTCCATTTCCATAACCATGCGCCAAACATTATTACCGGTCATCGTAGTTTTCATAACGTGAATCGCATGAGGAAGCATGTTGTGTAGATCCTTTGCAGTAACTATTCCCGCTTTCAAATCAGTCAGAAATAATCCTGAGCTTAACACACCAGCATCGGCATCAGTAAATTTCTGGATTGCATTCAATCCTTCTTCAATTACTGGATGCTCACCATTGATATCTTTGGTCATTGTATAAGGAAGTTTGGCGATTTTCTTTTGGTCAAGTATCTGTTCACCTTGATCATACTTTTTCTGAATCCAATCATCATCGTTTGCTTCTGAAGGTAAACTAGCAGTCTCAGTAGTAAAAGCCTGCTTTGAAATGACTTTATTCTTATTCAACTGTAACTCAATGGTTCCAATATGTTGTCCATATTTACCAGCGGCAGCCAACAATACACCATTATCCATCTCACCATTTTTAAATAAATGATGCGTATGTGAACCAATTATGACATCGATTTCAGGATACTTATTGGCGATCATTCGATCCATTGAAACGCCTAGGTGTGATAGAAGTACTACTACATCACAGTTTTCATCCCTCAGCTTGGTAAGAACTTTTGGCATTTCATCTTGCATCAATCGAATATCCCAACCAAGTAATGGATATGTCAGTATATAAGGTGCAGTGAACCCGATAACACCAATTTTTGTTCCTGCCTTGGTCGTGATTGTCTTATATTGCTGTGCAAAATTAGCAATTTCCTCAGTTTTTTTATCATAAAGGTTTCCTAATATTACCGAAAAATTAGCGTCATCATATAAATGACTTAAATGCTGGTAATCGTTACCCAGTCCCTCATTGTTTCCGATAGTAGCACCATCATAATGTTGTAAGTTCATCCAATCGATATTTGCTCGTCCATCGGTTGCTTCACTTAGTGGATGCGCACGATCCATCGCATCTCCGATATCAAATAAGAAAAATTCACCATGTTCTGAACTCTGACGTTCTTGCTTGATAAAGCGCTCAATTTTTGGAAAGTTTTCAAAATGAGAATGTAAATCGTTTGTGTGGATAATTTTTATATTTTCCATGAAATCACTACTTTCCTTGTGTTTTCGCTAAAACAATCTTTTTCTTCTCGTACATCTCGATTATTTCTTCACCACGTAATGGAGAACCCCATGGTAAATCTTCACTCAAATACTCTCGTTCTGGAGCATCTACACCAATATTGATGTTTTCAGCAACCGGAACACTATAATGGTGAATATGACCGTGCAAATTTAAGATTTGTTGGACTTTTCCAAGTAACATTGGGTAGTGAGTACAGTAAAATTGCATATGATCAAATTTCAATAATGCTCCAACATCTTCAAATCGGAATCGTGGCAAACCATCTTCCATTGTTTCATTATGATGGTCTAAGAATTTGAATAATGAACGATAATCATGATTCCCCTTGATCAAAATCATATGTCCCTTTAATTGTTTTAAAATATCGTACGTCTCTTCATCTGTCGGAGTATCTTGAGGACGCATCGAAATGTCACCTAGATGGTATACTGTGTCTTTATCTTCAACACGTGCATTCCAAGCATCGATCATTTGTTGATTCATTGCGGCGCCATTTTTGAAGTGACGGGGAGCAAAGTCGTTAGGTTCTAATAGTTGATAGTGGTAAAAATGTGTATCTGATATAAAATAATTCATTCTCCCTCTAGTCTTCCTTTGCAATTATTTTATTTGCTTTTAGAATATCATTAAACGCGTCTCTTATTTTGCCTTCTGGCTTCTTGTACTCGATCCATTCGGTCAGTTCCATTGGTGGTACGGTATAATTTTCATTAACGTAATCTTCATAGATTCCAACTGCTGATGAATGTGGAATGTTCAATTTCAAAATTCTTACTTCCTTAATAAGCCCTAGCTCGGCAGCCTTTTCAGCACGTCCGTTCATTACCACATTACCAATTTCATAATATTTTGTACCATCATTACGCGTTATTTGCTCAATCATATCTAAAGTCTGTTGTTCATTATCCATCTATTTTTCACCTCAGTAAAATAATATCGTTTATAATAGTACATATCCAAAATTAGGAGTTTAATATGCACTCAAAAAATTTTCTTATAACAAATCTTGCTGCCATCGTTTTTATTTTCATATTCGGCAGTGGCTTCTCTGTCATTGGACATCGAGGAGATCCTATCAAAGCACCAGAAGAAACCTTTCAAAGTTTTGACACAGCTTTCCACGAAGGTGCTGATTATGTTGAGTTAGACCTACATGTGTCTAAAGATAATGTTTTGGTCGTGTCTCATGACCGTAACTTAGAACGAATCACAGGAACACCTGCTATCGTTTCTCAACAAAATTTCTCATATTTAAAAACTTTGACACAAAAAAATGGAGAACCTATACATAGTTTAGACGAAGTCTTCGCCCACTACAAAGATAATCCTAATGCAAAATTCCTAATTGAAACCAAAAAGACTAAAAAAGGCAGTCCCAAAAACATGGAGGATCTGCTAAACGTCTGTATAAACAAGTATGGAATGCAAAATCGCGTGATGTTTCATTCATTTTCTGCCGAAAGCTTGAAGAAGGAATCCGAATTGATGCCTTCCATTCCAAGAATTTTCATTGCTGGTACGATCAAACGTGTTAACTTTGAAATTCTACAATACGTCACAGGCGTTAACCTTTCATCAAATATAGTGACTCCAGAAATAATCGACGACATGCATTACATGCACAAAACCATTTATGTCTGGGATGAAATGAACGAGAGTCCAAGTAAGTGGAATACGTTAGTCAACATGCCGATCGATGGTGTTGTAACTAACTTCCCCGCTACTGGTAACGAGTATCGAAATTTGAAGGATAAATCTAAAGAGACCAGTTTCAATCAGAACACTTATTATTTTGGAACAAAAGACTTACCAGTCTACGAAAATCCTTATCGACAAATTAAAACCAAGAAACAAGTCCATCCACTAGATGGATATCATGTTTCGAACATCATTAATTTTGAAGGTCAAAAATACGTTCAAATTGGTGAAAATGAATTTGCCAAAGCCACGGGATTCAATCCTGATTCAGAGCTGCTGGGACTAAAACCTTATTATGGTGCAAAAGCAATCTATCGTGGTCAACAATCAAACAATTACCTATATAATGATCCAGCTGATCCAGACAGTCTTGCTGGTCGTCTAACAATCAATAAACCCGAAAAAATATTCAACATTCAAAAAATCGGTTCCGAAACTTGGTTGCAACTTTCAAGTGGCTGGATCAATTCAAAGAATGTCCTGATTCAACTAAACAATTCAAATTACAAAGGTATCAATAGTAAAGATAGTTATTTTGATTTAACCAAAGGACAACGATTCAACAATGTAGATTTGATGAAGAATTTCCAATTTCTGAAATCGAATGGACAAGATGTCTCTAGTAGCAAACTATTAAAGCTGTTCGATCATGTACCTTTCATTGTTAATCAAAAATCGTATAACAGTTCAATTAATAAAATCTAGCATAATTAGCCATTAGCTACTTAGTTTGATAGAATGGTTTAAATTTATATCGGAGGTTATTTATATGTCAATCGATTGGGAAAAGGAAGTTTCACACCGTTCAGATGAATTACTCAATGATCTTTCAGAATTACTTAGTATAGATAGTTCTAGAGACATTGAACACAAAACCGATGACTTTCCATTAGGTCCTGGACCTGCAAAAGCTTTGCAAACATTTTTACATTTTGCAGACCGAGATGGATTTTCTACTAAAAATGTCGACAACCTAGCTGGTCGCATCGAATACGGCGAAAGTAAAGATGCAATTGCCATTCTTGGTCACGTTGATGTCGTGCCTGAAGGTGCTGGTTGGAACACCAATGCTTTTGAACCAACCATAAAAGACGGCAGAATATATGCACGTGGAACTTCTGATGATAAGGGCCCTAGTATTGCAGCATATTATGCACTAAAAATAATCAAAGAACTCAAGTTGCCCGTTTCCAAATCGGTTCACATGATTTTAGGAACTGATGAAGAAAGTGAATGGGTCGGAATGAATCGCTACATGGAAACTGAACAAATGCCTGAAACTGGCTTCTCACCAGATGCTGAGTTCCCTGTTATCAATGGCGAAAAAGGTATCGTTTCATTCGATCTACAATTCCCAGTTTCCAAAAATGGCGTCGTTAAGAGTTTTGAGAGTGGCCTTCGTGCAAAAATGGTTCCGCAAAATGCTACTGCTACTATCGACACAACTGATGTTGATATCACAGACTTGATTGAGACTTTCAATGAATACTTAAAACAAAATAGTGAAGTGACAGGAAACATTTCAAATCAAGAAAATATCTTTACAGTATCTATCGAAGGTAAAGGTTCACATGCAATGGAACCGTACAATGGAGTGAATGCAGCAACTTATTTAGCAAAATTCATTACTCTATTGCCTCTAAACAACGCTGAAAAAACATATTTTGAATTCATCACTAATTCACTTCATTTAGACTTTTATGGAAACGGCTTATCGATCAACAACGAAGACGGTGTTATGGGCAAACTAACAGTTTCTCCTGATATACTAAAATTCGATCACGAACAAGCTTCTATCCTATTAAATATACGTTATCCAAAAGGTGATACTGGTGATACATTGACAGAAAAGCTCAACAACGTTTTACCTACCAATGTGACTGCAAGTATTGATGGTCACAATCAACTACCTCACTTTGTATCAGCTGATGATCCGCTTGTTCAATCATTAATGGATGCTTATCGAGCCCACACAGATGACGAAACTTCAGAACCATTTACCGTTGGTGGTGGAACTTATGGCCGAATCTTGAAGCACGGCGTTGCGTTTGGTGCAATGTTCCCTGGTGATGAGAACGTTATGCATCAAGCAAATGAATACGTCGTTTTTGACAATTTACTTAAAGCAACAGCAATTTATGCAGACGCAATTTACCGTCTGATCAAATAGAACAGAAGCTCTGTGGAATTTAAATTTCACAGAACTTTTTTGTTTTTGAGCGTATAATATATTTTTATTATATAATTAGACCATGTAACTTTTTAAAGGGGCTTATCTAAAGTTGAAAAATTTGTGGAAGAGTATTGTTGCCAGCTTTAAAGGAATCAATAGCTGGTCAGATTTTGCCACTAAGGCAAATCTAACAATCGAAGTTATCCGAAGAATCGTTTTATACATTATAGCGGGCATTTTTGTCATGCTTAGCTTGGCCATCGGACTTGGTCTTGGTTATGTTTCTGCATTAACTAATCAAGTTGCGGTTCCAACAAAATCAGAAATGTCAGCACAATTAAAAGATGTAAATAATTCAGCATCGTTATACTTTGCCAATGACAAGAAAGTTGAAAGTCTTCAAAAAACCTTAGTTGGTAATCGTGTACCGTTATCGGAAATGTCACCTTATTTGACCAAAGCGGTCGTTGCAACTGAAGATAGTGACTTTTACCGCCATAACGGTGTTGAGCCTAAATCACTTTTCAGAGCCGTCTTGTCTGACGTTACCGGTATCGGTACTCAAACTGGTGGTTCAACTTTGACTCAACAAACTGTCAAAATGCAATTACTATCATCTGAAACTACTTGGAAACGTAAAGCTGTCGAGATATTCTTGGCTATGCGTGTCGATAAGTACTTCACTAAAGATGAAATACTTGAAGACTATTTAAATGCCGCAACACTTGGACGTAACAACAAAGGTCAGAATATTCAAGGTGTTCAAGCAGCTGCCAAAGGTATATTTGGTAAGGATGCCTCTGACTTGAATTTGGCTGAATCAGCATTTATCGCTGGTTTGCCACAAAGCCCTTCTATCTATACCCCTTATGATGTTAAAGGAAGAGTCAAAGATGATATCAGTCTAGGGATGAAACGTAAAAACATCGTCCTCTACAGAATGTATCGAGACAATAAGATTTCTGAATCCGAATATAATCAAGCCAAGAAATTTAATTTGAAAGATGATTTCATCAAACCTGGCAAAGCCAGCACCAAGAAGATCAAATATGGGTATGTCTACAACTTACTTACAGAACAAACTCGCACGATTTTGATCAAACGTTTGGCTAAAAATGATGGTATCTCATATAACGAACTCAAGAAAGACAAGAGTTTGTACCAAAAATACTATACTCAAGCAGACACTGAACTACATGATAAGAACTACCGTGTTGATAGTACTATTAATAAAAAGCTCTATACTGCCATGAATGAACAAGCTCAAGGATTCAAGAGCAACCTTGGTACTAGTCATACTGATACAGCTCAAGACCCTAATACTGGTAAAACTATCAAAGTTGCAGAACCTGTTCAAAATGGTTCAGTTCTATTAGATAACAAGTCTGGACAAGTTCTTGCCTTCGTTGGTGGTGTCAACTTCAAGAAGTCTCAATTGAATCACGCATTTGACACCAACCGTTCTCCAGGTTCATCGATCAAACCATTGATCACATTTGCTCCAGCAATTGAAAATGGAGTAATCGGATCTCAGTCAATGTTGGCTGACTTTAAGACTAAATATAACGGGTACGCTCCTACTGATTATGGTGAGACGATTCAGAATCGTTTTATCTCTGCAAGAGAAACACTTGAAGAGTCATACAACATTCCATCAGTTAACTTGTATAACTACCTGATGAAGAATGGTGTCAGCTCCAAGTCATATATGGAAAAGATGGGTATTCATCTTTCTGATAATGAATATAAACAACTTGGGATCACACTTGGTGGTACTGCTACTGGTGTAACAGTTCTTCAACAAGCTAGTGCCTTCTCTACCTTTGCTAACAAAGGTGAGCACGTGGATCCATACGTTGTTGATAAAATCACTGACCCAACAGGTAAAGTTATTTATCAACATAAGCATGCTAAGAAACGTGTCTTCACCAAACAAACTTCATATATCATTCAAAACATGTTACATGGTGTTGTTACGAAAGGTACTGCTTCCGCCCTATCATATGAATCAAACTTCAGTACGAAGAATATGTTTGGTAAAACAGGTACATCTAACGACTACCGTGATAACTGGTTTATTGGAAGTACTGATGGCATCACACTTGCTTCATGGATCGGATACGACAACTTTTATGGTAAGAATCACAACTTAGCAAGTAATTCGACTGATATTAATCAGGAATTATGGTCGCGTATGGCTAATGCCGTTTACAAAGACAGTCCAGGTATCATGAATGTCCACAAGAAGTTCAACCGACCTTCTGGCGTTCAATCTTACAAGGTCGACAAAGAAACTGGTACAAGAACTGGCTCGATCGAATACAATGGCATGACTTCAAAAGTCAGTCAACACACGACCCAATCGCTCTATTACAAAGGTAATCCTAAGTCAATGTCTTATGGAAACTTTGCAATTGGTGGTAAAGCTAAAAACTACAAGCTATTCTGGAACAACTACTTTGGACGTGACAACGGATATGGTGTTGTTAAACAGTTAGGTAAGAGTTCTAAGTCTGCCAAAGAAATCGCTGCTGAAAACGGTAGTGGTAAGACTACTGGATTTAGTAACAGTACAAATGGTGACGGTTCTTCTGAAGTTATAACTAGTGGCTCAAGCAGCACTACAACTTCGAGAACATTCAATAACTCAACTACCACAAATGGTAATGCTGAAACCGGAACTGGTAGTTCTGGTGGATCAGGTTCATCATCTGGCAGCGGATCATCCGTTGGTTCTGGTGACGAAACAACTACTGAAAACGGTACAGGTGGAACAGGTTCTGCTGGTGCCGGTGGTGAAAGCACACAATCTGGTGGTACTGGATCATTAGGTAGAGAATAATAGAAATTCAAAAAAGGAGCAGTGACTGAAGTCACTGCTCCTTTGCGTTTTCTGACATTACAATTTTATATTAAATACGATTTTCTTTTTGAAACTAGAACATAATGATAAACTAATATCAGTTACTTTTAAGGAGTCTTAAATATGTACATCAGTCCAATTTTTCTACAAACAGCTCTATACATCGTGGCAGCTATTTTAATTATATTTATAATCGGGATAACAATATTTAAATATCGAAATAAATTAAAGCTTTGGGACAAGTCAATGACTCTTGCCTCAGTTGTCCTGTTAAACTGCATATACTCGATTCTCTCCTACTTCTTTGACTTCCCTTATGAACTAAGCTCCATCATCACTGGTGGTCTCTCATTGGTTGCATTTGGGTACATCGTAGTTATCATTTGGGAATTGATCAAGAATAAAAAAGCTGCAGATACTAAATAAGCGACCAACCAATTAGGTTGATCGCTTATTTTTTTAATTATCTTGTTGATTCACGTTTTACAATACTATATGGCAATTTAATTGTATTTTCGTCAATAGATTCTTGATTCATCATCTTAGTCAATAGACGCATAGCAACAGCACCAATATCGTAAAGTGGTTCTTCGACTGAACTCAATTTAGGACGTGTTACTTCACAAAGCACTGTGTTATTACTTGTAAATACTTCAAAGTCTTCGGGAACTTTTGTACCAGACTTCATAGCTGAGTTTAGAATACCTGCAGCAAGTAAATCTTCTGTAACGTAAGCAGCAGTAGCACCACTATTCTTAACAGCATCCCAAATGGCTTCTCCAGCACGAACTGAGTATTCAGCTTCAAATACTAAGTTTGATGAGAAGTTGATATGTGCTTTTTTCAAAGCTTTTTTGTAACCGTCCAAACGGAATTTACCGTCGATAGGATTCTCAAGACTACCGCCAACAAAGGCAATCTTCTTGTGTCCGTTTTGAACCAATGTATTAATTACATTGTAAACAGCATCAGTAAAATCAATGTTTACACTAGCTGTCTCGTTGTTGCGATCAACTGAACCTGCAAGAACGATAGGTGTCTTTGAATTGCTGAGAGTACGTTTTACTTTTTTAGAAAGTTGTTTGCCCATGTATATCAATCCATCAACTTGTTTTGATAATAGATTATTCAAAATTTGTTCTTCATCACCAATAGACTCTTGTAGTGACGTCAAAATAATGTTGTATTTATACATTGATGCAACGTCATCGATACCTTTGGCTAATGAAGCGAAATACAGGTCTGTGATATCCGGGAGGATAACTCCAATGGTTGTACTCTTCTTGCTTGCAAGACCACGTGCTACAGCGTTAGGACGATAGTTCAAACGATCGATCACTTCTAGTACTCGTTTTCTTGTTTCTTCTTTAACGTTTGCATTTCCATTGACGACACGTGAAATTGTGGCCATTGAAACATTTGCAGCCTCAGCCACGTCGTAAATAGTTACCACTTTTTTTTCCATAGATGTTTCACTCTTTCAGTTTTTTCATTTAGCTACTACAAATTTATCAAACTATAAAGAAATTTGCAAGCGGTTACGAGCTGAATCTGACAAGTTTTCATATATTTTCACAAGGAAAATCATTTTCAGTGTTATACTCTGGATAGATTGGAAAAAGGAGAGATATTATGAAGTCACAATTATTGGATCTACAAAAATATCTTGGTGAGAATAACTACGATATTGCTTACATATCAGACCCTACTGATATAGATTATTTTACAGGATTTTATAGTGATCCTATTGAGCGTATCCTTGCCCTATTGGTATTTCCTGACAAGGATCCATTTATTTTTGCACCACAATTGGAAGTAGAATCAGTTAAGAAAGCTGGTTGGGATAAAGATGTCTTTGGTTATTTAGATAACGAAGATGCTTTCAAATTAATTGCAGGACACATATTAGATGTTACAAAATCAGCTCCTAAAGTTTGGGCATCAGAAAAAGATAATCTTTCTGTTCAAAAACTTGAAGCAATCAAGCAAAACTTCCCTGACGCAGAATTCCCAGGTAACTTATCCAGATACATGGAAAAAGCTCGTTTGATCAAGACACCAGAAGAGATCAAATTGCTTGAAGCTGCTGGTGATGAAGCTGATTATGCATTTACAGTCGGATTTAATGCTATCAAAGAAGGACGCACAGAGCAAGAAGTAGTTGCAGAAATCGAATATGCAATGATGAAAAAAGGTGTCATGCATATGAGTTTTGATACAATCGTTCAAGCCGGCGAGAATGCTGCTAATCCACATGGTGGACCAGAAAAGAACCCTATCCACAAAGATGAATTGGTTTTATTCGACCTCGGTACTGTTCATCAAAGATATATCAGTGATGCTTCAAGAACTGTTGCTTTCGGAAAACCAAGTGATAAAGCATTGGATATCTACAAAGTTGACCTAGAAGCACAATATGCTGCAATGGATGCTGCAAAGCCAGGAATTACTGCCGCTGAATTAGATAAGGTTGCACGTGACGTTATCGACAAAGCCGGTTATGGTGAATACTTCATTCACAGACTAGGACATGGTATCGGAACTTCAGAGCACGAATTCCCATCAATCATGGAAGGAAATGATCTCGTTCTTGAACCAGGCATGTGCTTCTCAATTGAGCCAGGAATCTACATCCCTCACGTAGCTGGAGTTAGAATTGAAGACTGTGTTCATATTACCGAAAATGGTAATGAACCATTCACACACACAAGTAAAGAATTGAAATATATCGATTAGTTTATATTAAATGGAATACAGGCATTAATTGCCTCTGTATGCACTTATTAGTATTAATTAATATAATGATACCGAATAAACAAATATTCCGTATAAACGAATATAAAGGGATTGAGCCAATTTGAAGTGCAAGACAAAAGTTAGACAAAATTAAATTATTTAAGCAGCTAAGGCATGTTCCCGGTATTTTACTGGTGACATGCTTTTTGTTTCTCTTGAGATTCTTACATTGTTATACCAGCTCACGTATTCTTGAGAGATTGTTTTCAGTTCCTCTATATTTTTGCACGGTGGGAATCCTACTAAACATTCGGTCTTATATATGTGAAAGAAACTCTCTATTGGTGCGTTATCCAGACAATTTCCCTTCCTAGACATACTTTGAACAAGATTGTTTTCTATTAGAGTCTCGGTGTAATAGCTTAGTTGATAGTGCCATCCTTGGTCAGAATGTATGATGGGTTTTGCCCAATCAGGTAGTTTTTTGAGGAGTTCACTTAATGTATCTTTTATCAGTTCTTTGTTAGGACTATCGTTTATTTGGAATGCCAAGACTTCTTTACTAGCTTCGTCTGTTATCGCTGAAATATAAGCCCATTTATTACTGGCTAATTTAACTTGTGTAACGTCTGTATGAAGAACCATGTAGGGCTCTGTTTCTTCAAATAATTGATTCAATGCATTGATACAAACTTTCCCGACCTTACCTTTAAATGACGAGTAATGATGATTGATGTGTTTGTTATACATAGTTACCTGAATGCCCATCTCTGACATTAACTTTCGAATAGTATCTCCACATAGATGTATTCCACGTTTAGCTAGTTCATCGCCGATTCTACGGTAACCATATGTTAATCTGCCACGAAATGTACCATCTTTAGCTATCTCCAGTATTGTCTTTTTCTCTTGAACATACTTATCCTTATGATTCTTGATCCGTTTTCTCTCGTCGTGATAAGTTGCCTTATTTAGATCAATTACACGAAGTAAGTCACCAATTTTATATCTTTCTGCCTTTGGTAGTTCTGCTTGGTCAGCCCTGATCTGATCGACTATTTGTGTTTTTTGACGCCCTTTGAAGGTCCGAACAGGGTCATTGATTTTTTTAGTATATCTCGCTCCAACTTTGTGTCATAAAGCTCCTGATTCTTCAGAGCCAGTTCCTCTCGCAAACGATCAACTTCATTCTTGTTAACCAATTTACGTACTTGTTTCTTGCTTCTCTTCTTCAATGGATTCCTACCTTTTTGATGAGGCTGGAGAGCTTCAATCCCGTTGCAATCAAACAATGCATTCCAAGAACTTACTTGAGAACGCAAGATATCATATTTAGAGGCAACTTCTTCAGTGGACTCATCGTGAGTTTTATAGTAGTCTATCACACTAAGCTTGAACTCTGCTGTGAAGGTACGTTTACCTTTACGTCTGACAAGGGAATCCATTCCAGATAACCGATATCTTCTTATCCAGCGGCCAATTTCCTGGGAGGGCAAGTTATATTCTTCAGCTAAATCGTTGTAACTACAGTTTCTCTGTAGATAATTATTTATTACCTCAGCTTTGAGAAGCAGATCATATTTGGTCATAAAAAAAATACCCCACAATTGTTAGAATTTTTGTCTAACAATTGTAGGGCACTTTAATTAGCTCGATTCCTTTTGTCATTGTCGATCAAACCCACTAAAAAAGGATTAAGCTGATTAGCTTAATCCTTTTTGTCATCTGTATTTTTAATGTCTTTTTCATCAAAAACAATATCTGTTGTATCTTCATCATCAGCGTACTTTTGAGCTTTGTCGATCATAGTATCTTTCAAAGCATCAGTCTTTTCATTGAAATTGTTGATCAAATTATTTTTGTCAGCTAATCCCATACCACCATTGTTGAAATCGCTACGAATTGTTTTGATATTTTCTAGAACTTTTTGGCCAGATTCACTTACCAAATATCTTGAAGCGAAATATCCAGCAACACTACCTAGGATAACTCCTACTAAAAATCGTCTTTTTTTCATGACTATTTCTTCTTTCCAGGCATGAACTTAGAAATACCCTTAACGATAGTTGCTGCATTAGCAAGGCTCAAAATGCTTTGTAATCCGAAACCACTTGCCTTTGGCTTGTCTGAAGTTGCATCAGCAGCCTTGTTACCAAGATTTTCAACTGTATCAAACAATGGATTCAATTTGCTTGATTTACTATTAACGTCATCCATCAATGTGTTTGTCTTATCAACTAAACGACCACTTTGATCCAAAATACGATCAGTATTCTTTGTGATAACAGTCAACATAGTTGTTGTTTCCTTTATTGTATCTTGTAACTTCTTCAATAATTTTGCCGCTTGAACTAATGTTACAGCTAAGAAAATTACTAATACTACGAATGCAATAGCTGCAATAAGTCCTGCGATTTGTCCACCAGTCATAATAATTCCTCCTAAAAATGTTATAGCAAGTTAATACTAGCATTATTGTGATACTACGGCAACGCTTACCAAATTATCCAATCTTGCCATTTTGACTCAAGCTTCCTGATAGCGTTACCACGATGGCTGATTTTATTTTTTTCTTCCATTGGAACTTCAGCCATAGTTTTTCCTAATTCTGGTACATAAAACAATGGGTCATAACCGAATCCATTGTCTCCCTCAGGAAAATTAGCGATTCTACCTTTGACCTCACCCTCAACAACAAGGTCTTCAGGATTATTTGGGTTGGCAAACACTAAAACTGTCACAAAACGTGCGCTTCTTTTTTCCTCAGGTATACCACCCAAGTTTGAAAGTAACTTCGCGTTGTTGGCTGCATCATTGTGGTCACCAGCATAACGTGCTGAACGAACCCCTGGTTGTCCAAATAGCTCGTCCACTTCAAGGCCAGAATCATCAGCAATCGTTGGTAAATGATATTTTTCCATAACCGTATGTGCCTTGATCGTCGCATTCTCCTGGAAAGTGTCACCAGTTTCTCGGATCTCAGGTACATCTGGTAAATCTAATAAAGTCTTTATTTCATATTTATCAGTGTCAAAAATACTTCTAAATTCTTTTGCTTTATTGGGATTACTAGTTGCTATGATTATTTCCTGCATTGTTGTCCTCCAAGTTTACTAAATCCACTTTATTAAATTTACCTTCGAGCCAATCAGTTGCCAATTTTTTGAAAGTTTCTAAATTAGCAGTTGTGTGTAGAATTATATTTCCAGCAACATCTGAACCAAACATATCGTTTTCTTTTAAGTATGTTGAAACCTCTTTGACTGTTTCGATACTAGGATTGACCAATGTAATACTGTCACCCAAATATGAATTGATATCTTTAGCAATCATTGGAAAATGAGTACAACCTAAAATCAAAGTGTCTATTTTTGTTTCTTTGTAGGGTTCTAAAGTTTCAGCAACCTTGGTCATCGACTTATCAGTTCCAGTTTGGTCACGTTCAACTAATTTAACAAAGCTCTGAGCTGCAACACCAATAACATTGATTTCGGGATCCAAGTCATCAACGTATAATGAATAACTTTTTGAATCAATAGTTGCTTGAGTACCAATTACTCCGACTTGTTTATTCTTGGTGATTTCTGCAGCGGCTCTTGCACCAGGTTTGATAACTCCAAACATTGGAATGTCAAATTCACGTTGCAACTTTGGCAATGCTCTTGCTGTAGCCGTATTACATGCATAAATAATTACTTTACAATTTTCATCGATTAAATATTTCACCATTTCGCGAGTATATTTAATAATTTCTTCGGTTGTTTTAGTTCCATAAGGCATATTTGCTTCGTCACCAATAAATACAATGTCTTCATTGGGTATCTGATTCATAACTTCTTTGACAACTGTTAGTCCACCGACACCAGAATCTAACAATCCAATTGGTCTTTCATCACTCATATATGACACCTCACTAATAATTTAAGTAAAATTTGTGTAAAATCGTAACTTTGTTTAATTTGTAACGACGTTCCGCCTTAAAAAGGTCATAACCTAATGATATAATAACTTCATGCAAAAGGAGTACGAATAATGGCTAAAAATACAAAAAATAAAGAAAAAGACAATGTAATTGAAAATTCAGAGTCCATCGAACATGAAGAATCTGTTGACACTGACGGTACTCTAACTGAAAAATACTTTGCCGTTTCAGTACTTCGTGATTTCGTTCTACCAGATCTCTTAGACAAAGATACTCCTGAACTCTTATATTGGGCAGGCAAAGATTTGAGTAGACGTTTAGCTCTTCAAGACATGAATGATCTGACAGGAGTTTTCAAAAACGCTGGGTTTGGCATTTTGAGCATCACCAGTCAAACCAAAGGCAGTTACAAATATAAGCTAAATGGTCCAGAAGTTTTGCGTCGTTTTGATATCAACAACGACAAACCTGAATTCTCATTAGAAGCAGGTTTGATCAGTGAAACCATTCAGAATACTATCGGCGCTTATTGTATGGGTAGTTTCACCCTAGATTTGAAGAATAAAGAAGTTACGATTCTTATACAAATCGAACGAAACTAAAATATACACCAAAAGAGGCTCAGATGTTAATACATCTGGGCCTCTTTTTTATAAAAATTAATCTGTATAACCGTCAAGAATCTTAGCTAATTGAGCCTTGCTGTGGAATCCTGTTAACTTATCGACAACTTTACCATCTTTTTTGATGACCAAAGTTGGAATAGCCATAATTCCAAATGATTCTGGAGTTTTAGGATTGGCATCAACGTCCATCTTAGTAAATTTAACAGCATCGTTTTCGCCAGACAATTCCTCGATTACTGGTGATTGCATACGACAAGGACCGCACCATGTAGCCCAAAAGTCAGTAATAACTACACCGTCTTTTGTTTCTTCTTCGTAATTTGTATCTGTTAGTTCATCAACCATATAGCTCACTCCTTTTATTCATACTAAAATACTATCACTGAATTTATCAATTAAATACTATTTTGCTCATACTACAGGTCAACAATAGTTGCACCTGAACCACCTGAACTGGCTGGAGCATAACCAAATGATTTAACTCTAGGATTCTCACGTAAGTACTTAGTAACAGCATTTCTGATTACCCCTGTACCGAATCCATGGACGATAGTAACTTGATTATAACCTGCAAGTAATGCTTCATCAATATAGTTATCCAAATCAGTCATTGCCTCATCGTAGCGCTCACCACGAAGATCTAACTTAGTTGAAAGTGTAGAACTCTTGGTACGACGCACCATTGTTGGCTTTGGTTCTTCTTTTTCTGGTTTCTGATTAGATTTCTCCAAATCGGAACCATCAAATTTCATCTTCAAAATACCTAACTGAACTTCATACTTATCATTTTT
This sequence comes from Companilactobacillus mishanensis, assembly GCF_003946505.1. Classification (GTDB taxonomy): domain Bacteria; phylum Bacillota; class Bacilli; order Lactobacillales; family Lactobacillaceae; genus Companilactobacillus; species Companilactobacillus mishanensis. The sequence goes on from NZ_RHON01000005.1 coordinate 20,631, forward strand.
ATCTTTTCGAACAATCGTTCCAAATTGGCCATAAGGAATTGCTTTGACTTCGTCACCGACTTTTAGTTCTTTCTTACGCTTAGCGCTACGTAATACACGGTTTCTCTTTGCTAAGTCTTCCTGATGTAAATTCTTCAAGTCTGTACGAGCAGAAATGATTTGATCAGCCTTAACAGCGTTACCAGAGCGTTCCAATTCTTTCAATCGATCAATGATTTTCTCGGACTTCTTCTTAGTACTCGAGACAATTTGATTAGCTCTGACTTTAGCTGCTTGAATCTCGCTGTCCTTAGAGTTATCCAGTTCAACTCGCTTACTTTCAAAGTCATCTTGAATCTTCTTATTCTTAGATAGCTGTGAATCAAGCTCTTCATTCTTAGTTTCAAATTCTTTACGACGTTTTTCCAAGTCACTGATCATATTATTAAGGTCTTGGCTTTCGCCACTCATCAATGATTCACCACGCTCTACAACGCTACGATCCATCCCTAATCTGGAGGCAATGTTGAAAGCATTACTTGCTCCAGGAATACCAATCAGTAATCTATAAGTAGGCTTAAGTGATTTATCATCAAACTCCATACTTGCATTGATTGTATCTTCAGTGTTGTAGGCATAAATTTTCAATTCTGGATAATGGGTCGTTGCCATGATCACACAATCTGATTTAGAAAGTTTTTCCAAGATTGCGATGGCAATTGCGGCACCTTCTTGAGGATCAGTACCGGCTCCCAACTCATCGATCAAAACTAAACTATGCTCTGAGACATTCTTCATAATATTGATGATGTTATCCATATGAGACGAGAATGTACTCAAATTTTGCTCGATCGACTGTTCATCACCAATGTCGACGAAGACTTCATCGAAAACTGCAATCTGACTTTCCTCATGTGCAGGAATAAATAATCCTGCTTGAGCCATGATTTGAATCAACCCTAGCGTCTTCATGGTAATAGTTTTACCACCAGTATTAGGTCCAGTGATCAACATTGTCTTATAGCCATCACCGATTTGAATATCATTAGCTACGACCCTATCAGCGTCTATGAGAGGATGTTTCGCTTCTTTCAAGTCAACAGTGTGGTCATTTGAAATCAATGGCTCAGTGGCCTTTATTTGGTTACCATACTTGGCCTTAGCATTGATCAAGTCAAATGAAGCCAGAACTTCATTGTTCTTTAAAATATCATCTATTTCAGGGCGAACTAAATCTGATAATTCTGCTAAAATTTTGATTTCTTCTAGTTTCTCTGAAGTTTGTGCATCGTGCAATTGATTATTCAAACCTACAACTGCCTGTGGCTCAATATAAAGCGTTTGACCACTGGCACTCTGATCATGAACTACTCCACCAAATTTGGTTCTATATTCAGTTTTTACCGGCACTACAAATCTGTCATCACGCAAAGTTACAATGGCTTCGGTCAAATACTTAGTATTCTTACCACGTGTATATTGTTCCATTGATTGACGGATCTGATCATTGAAACGATTAATCTGGTTTCTGATATAACTCAAATTTTCTGAAGCAGTATCAAGTACTCGTCCAGTATCATCTAATGATTTATCGATTCTTTTTGTTAGTTCAGGATTATCGATCAAATCCTCACTCATACCGTACAACTCACGTAATTCAACTTCGTCATCATGTAATGTTTCAAAAAATTCTTTTAGTTCGCTGGTATTCTTTAAGACTTGTCCGATTGCAGCCAGTTCAGTTCCATTCAGGTTACCATCTTTTTTTAGACGATTAGCTTGGTCATGTAAATCGGCCAACTTACGAACTGGAATCTCACCCTTTAATCTAACAATATCCATACCATCTTTTGTCTGATCTATCAGTCTTTGAACGATTGATTCGACAGACATGGGCATTAATTTCTTTAATAATGTTTTCCCACGTGATGTAATCAGATATTTGGCAATTTCATCTTTGATCTTGTCAAATTCCAATACATTCAAAGCTTTATTATTCATATATAATCTCCGTTAAAAAATTTAAATCATAATCAACAATCTATTCTAATACGAAAAGTGTAAAAAAGGTTAATTCTCCACTTATCTATGCAAAGAATTAACCCACTTTTATTATTAATTTATTTTAAACTGATGCAATCCACAATGAAGTTAATCCCTTTGTCAGCAAAGGTGATCCTTCAATAATGGCTGATGCCACAAACGAATGGCTCAAAGCGTGCTGAATTCCTGAAACAGGAATCATTGCAAGCATTAATAGAACCATGAATATAGTCACGTATGTAACTAAAAGTCCTAAAATCCCACCACTCAATAAGTTAACATCATTGTACATTGGAACATAAGTTAAACGTTTGAAATATAAACCTGCAAAACGAATAATTATCCAACCTACAAAGCATACAAAAATAAATGCAAAGGCACGATAAAATGCATCATCAAGTTCCATTCCAACTTTTGTTGAGAAAAAAGCAAATTCACTACCCAAACTTGCGGATGGATATGGAACAATCATTTCAAATTTTGGTCCTAGAAATCGGAAAGAAACTAAAGCCAAACCAAAAAACAAGCTATATCCAATTGTATAAAAAGCTTGCATGGCCAATCCACGTCTAGCACCTACGTAAAAACCGTAAACTAAAAGTAAAATAATTAACAGACTTAGCATTGTATCCCCTTAAAATTAGTTCAGTGTATTGATTAATTTTAGCACAATAATTGAACAACCAATAATTGTTATTGATATCTTCATGAAAATAAGAAATTACGAACCATGAAATAACGGATTCTTACTTCATGGTTCGTAATTTTAGATATCCTGATCGTCATCAGTTGTAAATGTGTTTAGTACTTCTTGTACCATGTCCCATTCTTCTGGATCTTCAATGGGATCAAGCTCACCAGCGTCAACGTCTCCGTTTTCGTCTGGTGAAAATGAAAATGCTTGAACTTCTATTTCCTCCGAGTCTTCAGCATCTTTTGGATACAAGAAAACATAAGATTTGCCATAATCATCTGAATCAAATGTAAAGAGAATTTTGTATGTTTCCTCATTGCCTTGATCATCGCTTAAAATAACTTCGTTCATTTCGTTATTTGATTCTGGTTTTTCACTCATAATATCACCTAATTTCGTGTTAGCTTTCCTTTGGCGTCCAAATAATTTTGTAAAATCATTTCAGCGGCTATCTTGTCGATAACTTTTTTTCGCTTGTTTCGTGAAACATTTGCTTCATCAACTAACATTCGTTCAGCTTGAACGGTAGTAAGTCGCTCATCAATAAAATCGACTGGTAATGAAAATTTATCTTCGACCATTTTGCCATACTCACGTGATTTTTCAGCTCTTGGACCTTCGCTGTTATTCATGTTTTTTGGTAATCCCAAAACGACCCCAGTAGCCTGTTTATCCTTGATGATCTCACCAAGTCTATCCAAACCAAAATCCTCTTTATCTTCATCGATCCTAATAATTTCTACACCCTGTGCGGTCCAACCTAACAAGTCACTTGCTGCGACCCCAACTGTTTTGGAGCCAACATCCAATCCCAATAAGCGCATTATTTATTCTGGTTGAGATAACTTTTAACTAATTCTTCGATTATCTCATCTCGCTCATGTTTTAAAATCAGATTTCTAGCATCATTATGACGTGGAATGTAGGCCGGGTCACCAGAAAGAAGATATCCAACAATTTGATTGATTGGATTATATCCTTTTTCCTCTAGTGATTGATAAACACTTTGCAATGTTTCTTTGACATCTTTGCCTTTATTTTCATTAAAATCAAAACTCATAGTTTTATCAAGAGAACTCATGGCAAACCTCCAATTAGCAAGTATTAGTGACTGTTAGTAATTCACTTACCATTATAGACCACTTTAAGAATTTTTAATAATATCTTTAGCTTTTTGTAATGCTTTTGTTAAACCAGCTGGATCTTTGCCACCGGCTTGGGCCATATCTGGACGACCACCACCGCCACCTTTGATTTCTGATGAAATTTGTTTGATCAAATCTCCAGCCTTTAATCCTTTGGCTTGAGCATCTTTTCCGACAGCAACAACCAAGTTTGCTTTTCCGTCACTACCAGCACCAAGAACTAAAATATCTGAGCTGTTTTCACTCTTCCATTTATCAGCAAGTTGTCTCAATGTCGACATATCGTCGGCAGCAATAACTGTTGCAATAACCTTTAATCCATTGATATCCTCAACGTTATCAAATACTTCATTTGATTTTTGAGCAGTCAATTGAACCTTTAGGTTTTGGTTATCACGTTTCAATTGTTTAATTTCTTCAACTAATTGAGCAGCACGATTTGGTACTTCCTTTAACTGGTTGACTTTCATATTTGTTGCAGAAGATTCCAACAACTTGAGATTATCATTCAAGTATTCGAATGCTTCTTCGCCTGTTACAGCATCGATACGTCTAATACCTGAACCAACAGCTGATTCTGAAGTGATTTTAAATAGTCCCAATTCAGAAGTATTTCTGGCATGAGTACCACCACAGAATTCAGTTGAATAATCATCGACTTCAACAACACGGACAACGTCACCATATTTTTCACTAAACATGGCAATGGCACCTTTCTTCTTCTTTGCTTCTTCAATGGGAAGCACTTCAGTAACAACTGGGATTGAAGCCCAAATTTTTTCGTTGACGATCTTTTCAAGTTGGCTGATTTGGCCATCAGTTAGTCCTTCATTACTGTTGAAGTCAAAACGGAGATAGCCAGGTTCAACCAATGAACCAGCTTGATGAGTTCTTGGTCCCACAACATCCCTCAAAGCTTGATCTAACAAGTGGGTTGCTGTGTGGTTGTGACGTACTTTTTCACGGAAATCTGTATCAATCTTCAAGACATATTTTTGATTGACGTCCAATTCAGAAACAACGTTGACCAAATGAATGTTTTGTCCATTTGGAGCATGTTGAACATCCAAAACTTCAGCTACTTGGTTATTATTTTGATCATAGATATTACCAATATCAGCAACTTGACCACCCATTTCTGCGTAGAAAGGAGTCTTATCAAAAATCAATTGAGCTTTTCCAGTAACAGAAGTTGCTGTATCAACGATTTCATCATTAACAATAATATCTTTCAAAGTTGCTGTGACTTCATCTTGATCATAACCAACGAACTCACTGTCTGTCTTTATTTCCATCAAGGTTTCATCTTGCATACCCATTGATTGCAAATCGCCACGAGCCTTACGTGCACGTTCTCTTTGCAATTCCATGTTTTCCTTGAATCCATCTTCATCGACATTCAAGTTTTCATCATGAGCATATTCAACAGTCAATTCAAGTGGAAAGCCATATGTATCATAAAGTTTAAAGGCACTTTCACCGTCAATAACTTTTTCATTCTTTTTGTGTAAGTCTGCAATAACACCATTCAATAATTCGAGACCATCATTCAATGTATCTGAAAAACGTTTTTCTTCTTGTTGAATAGATTTTGCAATAAATTCTTGTTGTTGACTAACTTCTGGATAGTAACTTTCCATAATTGATCCAACTATTGGAACTAATTTATACAAGAAAGGTCCATCGATACCCAATTTTTTACCATTCAAAACAGCACGTCTGATCAAACGTCTAATAACGTATCCACGACCCTCATTTGAAGGCAATGCTCCGTCACCAACGGCAAACGAGACAGTTCTAACATGGTCAGCAATGATCTTGAACGAAATATCATCAGCATCGCTTGTATCATACTTACGACCATCACTAAGCTTTTCAACTTGGTCAATGATTGGCTTGAATAAGTCAGTCTCAAAATTAGTTTTTGTTCCTTGAATAACAGATACCAAACGTTCCAATCCCATACCCGTATCAATGTTCTTATGAGGTTGTTCAACGTATTTACCAGAAGGTAAATGGTTTAATTCAGAGAAAACAATGTTCCAGACTTCAAGGTATCTTTCATTCTCTCCACCTGGATAACTCTCTGGATCATCTTCTGATAGATTATTGAAGCTTTGTCCACGATCAAAGAAAATCTCTGAGTCAGGTCCACAAGGGCCTTCACCGATATCCCAGAAGTTGTCCTCAACTTTGTAAATGTGCGAAGGATCTACTCCAGCTTCTTGCCAAAGTTTTTGAGTTTCAGTATCTTTTGGATAAGTTGTGATATAAAGCTTATCAATGTCCATATCCAACCATTCTTCACCAGTCAAGAACTCTAAAGCCCAAGGAATTACTTCTTTTTTGAAATAGTCACCTACTGAAAAATTACCAAGCATTTCAAAGAATGTTTGGTGACGAGCAGTACGGCCAACGTTTTCAATATCATTGGTTCTGATACATTTTTGAGCATTAGTGATTCTTGGGTTCTTAGGAATTACGGAACCATCGAAATACTTCTTTAATGTTGCTACACCAGAGTTGACCCACAAAAGTGTAGGATCATTTACTGGTATAAGTGAAGCACTAGGTTCGATCGTATGACCTTTTGATTGGAAAAAGTCTAAAAACATTTGTCTGATTTCAGCACTTGATAAATTCTTCATAGTTCTCCCTTAAAACAAAAATCGTTGCAACTTCAAGGACGCCCATGCGCGGTACCACCTTGTTTGCAACGATTATCGTTAGCCTCTCAACAGAATATATATTATTTTTTAATTTGGCAGCAATAAACAATTTTCATCTAGGCATTTTCACCGACTAGCCTTCTCTTTTCGATTTCAATTACTTATTATATCCATTAAAAATTTTAATTGGAGGAGCCCCAAATGTCAATATTTGTGGACTATATTTAATTTTATTTACCGCGACGTGCTTTTCTCAAATCACGTTGTTCTTGACGGTTCTTGATCTTTCTCTGTTGTCTCTTTTCAGTATTGATAGCAGACTTGATCTTCTTTTTATAACCTGGCTTCTTCTTGACCTTTTGCTTTTTAACAAAACCAACTAGTTTTGTATCAAGCTTCTCAGTTGTAGCATGACGTTTCGTACGACGTTCACGATCGTAACCGTCCACGATTTCATCATTCTTCAGCTCTTTAGGCTTGAACTTAATTCCCATGTGTTCGATCTCAGCAACTTTGTTTTCTTCTCCAGGATTATACAAAGTAATTGCAATACCAGACATACCATTACGACCTGTACGTCCAACACGATGGATGAAGAATTCAAGGTCATCGGGAATTTCAGCGTTGATAACGTGAGAAACACCCTTGATGTCAATACCACGAGCAGCTAAATCAGTTGCCACTACAAACTGATATTCCATGTTTTCAATTTGTCTCATGACACGTTTACGTTCACGAGGAGTTAGACCACCGTGAATACGTGCAACGTTTAGACCTTGTTGTTTCAAATATTCATATATTTCATTAACTGACTTTTTTGTGTTAGCAAAAATCAGTGCCATATATGGTTCACCCAAAGTCATCAGCTTGTATATCAAAGCCTTCTTATCACGACCATGCGTGAACATTAGCCAATTATCGACGTTCTTAGCGATAACATTTGGATTTTGGATCTCAACACGTTTTGGACCAGTCATATATTGTTTCAAGAATGGTTCCAATTTTTGTGGGATAGTTGCTGAGAAAACAGCAGTTTCATGGACTTCTGGCATCTTAGCAGCAATGTTATTAACATCATCCAAAAATCCCATATCAAGCGTCATATCTGCCTCATCAACGATAAATCTTTCGACATCGTCAATACGCAAATCATTTTCTTTGATCAAATCCCAAAGTCTACCTGGTGTTCCAATAGCTATTTGAGGTTGATGTGCTTGCAATTTCTTTTGTTGACGTTGCTTATCTGTTCCACCAACAAAGATAAAGGCATTGTATTCTTCTGGATAATTCTTAAGCATATTTTGTGTATCTTCATAAATCTGATATGCCAACTCACGACTAGGTGTTGCGATAAGTGCCTGAACTGTTGGTTCTTTGGTGATCGAATTTACGATCGGTAATAAGAAAGCATGTGTCTTACCTGATCCTGTTTGGGATTGGACAATTACATCTTTCTTCTTATTTACAAGTGGTATAACTGCCTCTTGTACTTCTGTAGGTTCATCGAAATGAATCTCTTTTAATGATTTGTTGACCATATCATTAAAATTGTATTGTGAAAATTTTGTCATCTATTCACCTTTCTGGTAAAAGTCTTTAACTAATTCAATCAACTCATTAAAAATTTGATCTACTTCGGCTAAATCTTTTGCATTAGCACCACTGGCTAAAGGATGTCCTCCACCAGTATGTTCCTTAGCTAATTCGTTAATGACTGGTCCTTGTGAACGCAAATGGATCCTAAATGTTCCGTCATCTTTTTGTACGGCTTCGACCCATGAGTGGACTTCTGCTAAACGTCCTGGTGTCGAAACAACTGAGTTAGCCTGTTCTCTAGTAATTCCTAATTTTGTCATCAAATCTTCGTCGATCACTGCCATTGCAGCACCTGATTCATCAATTTTAAGACGATTGAACAACTCACCTTGTAGCTTAGCTTGTTGTAACGTAATCTCATTCATATTTTGATTGATCCCAGCGAAATTAATGCCAGTAGCCATCAGCTCGCCAGATACGTTCATAGTATGCTGAGTTGTTGATGGATAAAGGAAGCGACCAGTGTCACCAACTATACCAGCATAGAGATAATATGCAACCTCTTTAGTCAATTTAAATTCAGCATTTTGACTTATCAGGTCGGCAATGATTTCCGATGAGGAACTTGCCTCAGTATCCACAAACAATTGATCACCATAAGCATCGTCATTTGGATGATGATCGATTTTTACCAAGTACGCACCGGAATTGAATCTCTCATCGTCTATACGAGGAGTGTTGGCGGTATCACAAACAATTACAAGTGAACCTTCATAATCCTCGCCTGTAACTTCATCCATGGTCGAAAGCCACTTGAGTCCTTCAGCGTTACCCCCACCGAGTAAAACTTTTTTATTTGGAAAAGCTTGCTTAATTGCTGTTGCCAATCCTGTTTGTGATCCCAATGCGTCAGGATCGGGATTTTGGTGTCTAAGAACGATTATTCGATCATACTTTTTGATTGTCTCTACTATTTCTGAAAGTTTATTCATTTTTGTCCTCACTTGAAAAAAGTTTTAGCGATACTTCTTCGTACGATAATGGGTCTAAATTAGTAAGCGTTATTCCCAATAACCTTATTTTCTGATCATGAATATCAAGCTTGTCATAAATATCGCAGGCAATTTGATAAATTTCTGCTTCACCTTGAACATAATCTTGAAAGGTCATTCGTTTAGTTATCGTTTCAAAATCAGAATTACGTAATTTCAACACAACTGTCTTACCGTGTTGCCTACGTTTCTTCAAATCTTGGCTGACCATATTAGCAAGCTTCTTGAGCTGCTGTTTTATATCAGCATCATAAACGATGTTCCTATTATATGTCCGTTCCCGACCGATCGATTTACGAACACGATTACTTTCCACAGGTGAATCATCAATTCCATGCACACGACGGAACATCACATACCCCATTTTACCAAATGTCTGGATAAAAGTATCCTGGTCTAAGTTTTGTAAGTCTTCTCCATTAAAAATATTCATATCATGAAGTCTCTGCTGAGTAGTTTTCCCAATACCATTAAATTTTTCTATCGGAATAGGTTTCAAAAAATCTTCCGCATACTCACCAAGTATAATCGTTCTACCAAAAGGTTTTCGATAATCTGATGCCATTTTAGCCAGAAACTTATTATAGGAAATACCGACCGAGCATGTCAGCCTAGTTTCTTTGACGATCCGCTGCTGAATATAGTTTGCGACCTTAATAATATTAGTTTCATGTAACTTATTTTCAGTTACATCAAGATAAGCTTCATCTAATGCTACAGATTGATAGGTTTCAGTCACTTCTCCGAAAATATTATGAATGTATTCTGAAGTACTTCGATATAATTCAAAATTTGGTGGCACAATGACCAATTTTTCTTTTGGAATCAATTCAATAGCCTGTTGGGCCGGCATCGCGGAATGTGCACCATATTTTCGTGCATTATAATTGGCGGTCGTCACAACTCCATGGTGGTTATTTTTGCGTGGATCAGGAGCAACTAATAGACATTTCTTCTTATATTCTGGATGTTCACGTTCTTCTACAGACGCAAAAAAAGCATCCATATCGACATGGATGATTTTTCGGTTTTCTTCAATTCTGATTGGTATTTTTAGGAATCCGATGAACGTTCACCACCAATTCTAGTCTGCCCACACCCATGAATTACCATCTTTTTCGAGTAATTCAGATGCAGCATCTGGACCCATTGTATTACTTTCATAATTAGGGAAATCTGGAGTTTCACTATCCCATTTTTGACGAATTATATCAACATATTTCCATGCGTTCTGCAATTCATCCCACATTGTAAAGTGTATCTGATTGCCATCAAGTATGTCGATCATTAGGCTTTCATAGGCCTCACGAGCATGGTCGAAATAATCTTCCTTCTCAGGGAACTTGATGATGTCCTGATTTGATTCAAGATAATCAATTCCATTGACCAAGATATAACTGCCATCTTCAGGTTCGATCAAAATCGTAACTGTCGTATTTGGACGGATACCAATTTCTTCAGCAGCATCATTATAAACAATATCGATTCTTGATGACTTGGCAGGCATTCTCTTACCTGAACGAACGTAGAATGGAACACCACCCCATCGCTCACTATCAAATTCAACTTTACCGGCAACAAAGGTTTCAATATCAGAATTTGCATCGACATTATCTTCGTCGCGATAAGCTTTTTGCTTACCAGTAATATCCTCACCGTATTGTCCACGAACAAAGTTCTTATCAACTTCGTCAGGAGTCAAATCTTTCAAACTAGCAAAAACCTCACGTTTAACTTCGTGGATAGATTCTGAATCCAGTTTCGCAGGTTCATCCATAGCAACCGCACCGATAATTTGCATAATATGATTTTGAATCATATCACGTAGCACACCGGCAGTTTCGTAATAGCCGCCACGATCTTCAACACCCAATGATTCCGACAATGTCACTTGGACATTAGAAACATATTTGTTATTCAATGACTTCTCAAAAGTCTTGTTCTTCAATCTTATACGGGTCAATTGTTGAACCATTTGCTTACCTAAATAGTGGTCCATACGGTATATTTCATTTTCAGAAAATGTTTTTGTTAACGAACCATTTAATTCACAGGCACTGTCATATGAACGGCCAAAAGGCTTTTCGATAACCAAACGATTATATCCTGAAGTTTTAAGACCTTCAGAGTTGATATGTTCAGCAACTGTACCGAAAAATCTTGGAGCAATGGCCATGTAGTAAATACGGTTTTGGTCAGTCTCAAACTGATCATCCAATTTGCTTGCTAATTTTTTCAGAGCAATGTAATGGTCAGAATCTGTAACATCATGTGATTGATAGAAGAAATGCTTAGCAAAAGCCTGCATCTTTTCTTGGTCATCATCGATGTCTAATAGTGAAGTGACGACTGTCCCTCGATAGTAGTTGTCACTCCATGCACGTCTTGCAGTTCCGATAACTGCAAAGTGTTCTTTTAAAATTCCTGCTTTATATAGACCGTATAAAGCTGGATATAGTTTACGATGGGCAAGATCTCCAGATCCCCCAAATATAATAAAAACCGCTTTTTTCTCAGCTGCCATTTTCCTTACTCCTTTTACAAGCATCATACGTTCTTATTTTACAACATGAGTTATAAAACTTCTTTAATAAACTTTCATTCGACAAATTTTTAAAAACATATCTAATGAAACATAATAATAGACCCTCGAGTGTACTCTAAGGCAATAGTTTTTTTGCTTTTATGCAAAAAGAGCAATAATTATCGGAATCAGAATAACCATAATTAAAATTGCAGCAATAATCAAACCCACTTTTGCACCTCGAGATGCCGTAGCCAAAGCACTTTGATCCACATTATTACCAAAATACAGACCTACAAATACAAAAAGTAGTAGTAATAAAGAAGTAATATGTTTATTCATAATCCCAGTTTGTAACATAAAATAAATAATTATCTCGGCAACAAAAATGGAATATAAAGTAATGATCATGTTACGCATATCTTTTCCCATTATTATTCGACTCCTTTAAAACGTATACACAACAAGTAAAGTATACAGTAAAATCACCCGATATTTATGATAAGTTATTGACTAATTTATCAATTAGTTAAGCGGATACATTCATACAACAAAAAAAATATGCCATCGGCATATTTTTTAATTAGTCTTTGTCAGAATCGTCAGCTTTTGTATCGTCTGATTTTTCATCAGCAGCTGGTGCCTCTTTTGTTTCTGTTTCTTTAGCATCGTCAGAAGCTTTCTCGTCAGCAGGCTTTTCGTCTTTTGATTCAGCTTTCTTTTCGATATTCTTGTTTGTACTGTCTTTAACGTTATCTTTTGATTCAGCTTTACGAATAAAGTTCAAATCAAATGTTAAGTAAATACCGTCACAATCAACAACAACTTCTTTGTTGTCACGATCAATAGACTCGATTGTACCTTTGATACCACCAAGAGTAACAACCTTGTCGCCTTTGTCCATTTGTTTAAGCATTTCTTGACGTTTTTGTTGTTGCTTTCTTTGAGGACGAATAGAAATGAAATACATACCTACAAATAAAATTACGATGAAGATAAGCATTCCGTATTGTCCAAATGAATTACCAGCAGCAGCAGCGCCTAATGTTAATATATTCAAATTTTTCACCTCGTTAATTTATACCACATAATATAAGAATAACAAAAATTACAATTTCAATCCAGAAAATGAAACATATTTTTAATTAAATTAGAAATTTTTGGCATTCTTTTTATTAAATCCGTACTCTTCAAAAACATGTTCTCTGAATTCTAGCAAATTATCATCACGAATCGATTGTCTAACATCTGCCATTAGTTTCAATAGGAAATATAAATTATGATAACTTGTTAAATGTGTTCCAAACAATTCATTAGCATTGATCAAATGTCTGATATATGCACGACTATAATTACGACAAACATAACAATCACAGTTTTCATCAAGTGGTCTGAAATCACGTGCATACTTCGCGTTTTTAACAACTAATCTACCCTTGGTTGTCATACAAGTACCATTTCTGGCAATTCTAGTAGGTAGAACACAGTCAAACATGTCAATTCCACGAATGACACCGTCGATCAATGAGTCAGCGGAGCCGACACCCATCAAATATCTAGGCTTGTTTTCTGGTAAAAATGGTGCCGTGAAATCCAAAACATGATTCATTTCTTCTTTAGACTCACCAACCGATAACCCACCAATGGAGTATCCAGGAAAGTCCATACTAACAAGATCTTGCGCACTCTGTTTACGTAAATCTTCAAAACCAGCACCTTGAACAATTCCAAATAGAGCTTGCCAATCAGGATTACGATGGGCACGAAGTCCACGTTCAGCCCAACGACTAGTACGTTCAACAGAATCCTTGATGTAATCGTAGCTTTCGAAGAATGGAGGACATTCATCCAAACTCATCATAATATCCGGTCCCAAATCATTTTCGATTTGAATTGCTTTTTCAGGAGAAAGAAATTCACGACGGCCGTTCAAATGGTTTCGGAAATGCACACCAGCTTCAGTAATATCTCTAGTTTTAGCAAGTGAGAAAACTTGGAAACCACCAGAATCAGTCAAAATTCCCTTGTTCCAGTTCATGAATTTATGCAATCCACCAGCTTCCTTAACAATATCCTCACCAGGGCGTAGCCAGAGGTGATAAGTATTAGAAAGAATAATGGAAGCACCAATCTTTTCAAGATCCTCAGGTGACATATTCTTCACAGTAGCCTCAGTACCAACAGGCATAAACATAGGAGTTTCGAAAGTACCATGTGGAGTTTCAAGAAGACCTAAACGGGCACCAGTGTGCTTTTCTTTTTTGATTAAAGTGTATTTTACAGCAGGATCCATAGGATGAAGTCCTTTCTATTTAGAGAGTGAAAGACGCCGGGAGACTTCGAGCATTACCTAGGCAAATGGTTAATGCGTTTTCGGCATTCAACATTTGGCGTAGTAAGCGGAAAAGTCTGGCGTCTGTAACTCGTTTTGGCTATTTAGAGTAAAGCGTTTTATTTGTGTACGATTAATTTATTTCTTAGGATCCGAAACGAGTTCCACAAGCCAGATCCCTCCGCTTAGCCTAGGTTAGTAAAGGATGCCAAAAACGCATCATTCACTAACCTAGGCTATGCTCAGGATCTCCCGGCTTGTTGCACTCTCTGTGTTCCTATTTTATAAACATTGCATCGCCAAAGCTAAAGAAGCGATACTTCTCATCAATTGCATGCTGATAAGCATTCAAAATATTTTCTCTTCCGGTAAATGCGGCCACTAGCATAACCAATGTTGATTTTGGTAAATGGAAGTTTGTTATAAATTCATCTACTACTTTCCATTCATATCCAGGTTTGATAAAGATATCTGTCCAACCGCTATCTGCCTTGATTTCACCATTGAATTTTGTACCGATTGTTTCCAACGTTCTAATTGATGTTGTTCCGGTTGCTACGATCTTCCCACCGTTTTTGCGCACATCATTCAATGTCTTTGCTGAATCTTCATCTAATCTATAGAACTCTGAGTGCATGACATGCTTGCTGATATCAGATTCTGTTACTGGTCTAAATGTTCCTAATCCAACATGAAGTGTCAAATAAACTAATTTAACACCCTTTTCTTGAACTTTTTCTAACAAATCTTTAGTCCAATGTAATCCAGCTGTTGGAGCGGCTGCTGAACCATTCTCTTTTGCATAAACCGTTTGATAACGGTCAGGATCATCTAGTTTTTCTTTGATATATGGAGGAAGTGGCATTTCACCTAACTTCTCCAAAATTTCTAAGAAAATACCATCGTAATGGAATTCGATAATTTTCCCACCATGTTCCAAATCTTCCAGAACTGTGGCTTTCAATTGTCCATCTCCAAATGTCACAACTGTACCTGGATGGGCACGTCTAGCGGGTTTCATTAGTACTTCCCACTTGTCACCCTCGGTATTATTCAAAAGTAAGACTTCTTCGTGGCCATCTGAGTCCTCTTTTGTACCATAGAGTCTAGCTGGCAACACTCTTGAGTTATTCATAACTAAGGCATCCCCTGGATTCAAATAATCCAAAATGTCATAGAAATGTTTATCGGCATATTCGCCTGTCTCATGATCCAAAACTAATAATCGTGAGTGGTCACGATCCTTGATTGGTGTTTGTGCGATTAGTTCTTCTGGTAAATCGTAATCAAAATCTTCAGTAGTTAATGTCATTTTTGTTCCTCCTCGGGGTATGGATAGCCTAAATGTTCGTATCCTTTTCTAGTTACAATTCGTCCACGAGCTGTTCTTTTCAAGAATCCCATTTGCATCAAATATGGTTCGTACACGGATTCGATTGTTTCTTGGTCTTCACCTATATTGGCTGCAATCACTTTAATACCAAGTGGTCCACCATTATACAATTCAATCATCATAGTCAAAATTCTTCGATCAAGACTATCTAATCCTGCATCATCAACTTGTAATTGATTCAAAGCAGATTTAGCAATGTCGTAATCAATTTTGTCTTTATTCCCTACTTGTGCAAAATCTCTAACACGTTTCAAAAGCCTATTGGCAATACGAGGTGTTCCTCTTGAGCGGCGTGCTAATTCATGTGCACCGTCCTCATCGATTTTAATATTCAAAACTTTTGATGAGCGGAAAACAATTTTAGTTAATTCTTCTACGCTGTAATACTCCATATGTTCTACGATCCCAAAACGGTCACGCAATGGTGCGGAAAGTCGACCAGAAGTCGTTGTTGCACCGATTAAAGTGTATGGAACTAATTCATGATGAAGTGAACGAGATTCTGTACCTTGTCCAACAATAATATCGATATAGAAATCTTCCATAGCTGAATAGAGCACTTCTTCAACTGCTTTAGGCATACGATGGATTTCATCAATAAATAGAACATCCCCTGGTGATAATTCATCTAATACAGCAACCAGATCACCAGATTTTTCAATTGATGGTCCCGTGGTTGTATGAATATTTACACCCATTTCATTAGCAATTATCATAGCCAAAGTTGTTTTACCAAGCCCAGGAGGGCCATAAAGTAAGACATGGTCGAGTGTCTGTTTACGCTGTTTTGCAGCACGAATATAAACATCTAATTCATGTTTAGCTTTTTCTTGACCAAGATAGTCCGCAAAAGTTTGTGGTCTTAATGTTTGTTCAGCCATGTCTTCTTTTTCGTTCAATGCATCAGCATCAGTCAAACGATCATTATCATCCATAAGCTACCTCCTTTACTTCGTTAATAATTTTAACCCTGCACGCAAATATCCGTCAGCTGAATCCAAATTCTCAGCTTTTAATTGATCTTTTATTTTGGCGATTTCTCGCGTTGAATATCCTAGAGATTGTAACGCTGCCAACCCATCCATCAATTCTGGAGATTCATTCCCGTTACTCAATGGAATTGGAGCTTCTCCTAAGGTCATCTGACCTTCAGCAGTAAATTTGCCACTAAGATCCAAAATAATTTGTTGTGCAGTTTTCTTACCAATTTTAGGAAACTTCGTCAAAAACTTAACATCGTTATTTTCGATGGCTTGTATCAATCCACTATGGTCCTGTCCCGCTAAAATGGCTAGTGCACTCTTTGGTCCGATTCCAGAAACGCTGATCAGATTCAAGAAAATATGCTTTTCATTCAAATCGTAAAATCCATATAAGGATTGTTCATTATCACGAACGATTTGTTCTACATAAATTTTAGCAGATTGATTTTCTTCATAACGATACGGATTAGCAACATGCACTTTATAACCAACCCCATTAACATCAATTGCTACATAGGCTGGATCAATATAGGTAATGGTTCCATTTAAGTATTCAAACATTATTATTCACTTTCTCTTGTGTCATGCGAATCTTGGATCCGCTTGAACATTTTTTCCAAATCTTTGTTACTAAATTGTACCAATACTGGTCTTCCATGTGGACAATTATAAGGATTTTCACACTTGGTCAAATTGTGCAAAAGATGCATTGCTTGGTTGTCGTCTAAATGGTGATTGGCTTTGATAGCACGTTTACAACTCATCATGATGGCATTTTTCTCTCGGAAAGCTGCCACGCTGATTCTTGAATCATTCAATACATAGTCAACCATCTCACGTATAGTCGATTCTTCTTGACCGGTAACAAACCATGTTGGATGTGTGTTAACAACAAAACTATTTTGTCCAAAGTCTTCCAAATAAAGCCCAATATCTTCGAGAATATCTTTTTTATCTTTGATCATAATTGCTTCAGTATTTGAATAATCCAGAACCAGTGGGACCAACAGTCTCTGTTGATCACGAGAGACCTTCCCAATCTCTTCACGATAGTATTCATAATTAACACGTTCTTGAGCGGCATGTTGGTCCACTAAATAAAAGCCATCTTCACTTTCAGCAACTAAATACGTTCCGTGGATCTGTCCAATATATCTTAAATCAGGAAATTCTTGATAAGTCTCTTCTTTTGGCAATTCGGGGGTCTCATCATTATTTGAGACATAAACGTTTTTGGTACTTTCTGCTTGTAAACGTTGGTCCCATGCCTGCAAGTGTTGAGTATCTTCAAAAATCGGAGTACCGGTCAAAGTTGGCTTTGTATCAGTTGTTTCAGACATTTCTGTTTTAGGTTCATCGATAGTCTGGTCAATTTTGTTCAAAGTTGATAAATCACCAAAACTGATTTGTTCAGGCTTATATGTTACAGGCCTTTTGGTTTCAATTTCAGTCTTTCTACCTAAATTTTTAACAGCATCAGGTATTAAATTCTGATCGGACAACCTACTTCTAATACCTTCACTAATAAGTTCTTCGATTCTGGATTCATTAGTCAATCTAACTTCTTGCTTAGTTGGGTGAACATTGATATCCACCAAATTTGGATCAAGCTTGATGTCAATTACGGCAACTGGGAAACGACCAATCATCAACTTGCTACCATAACCCCTAACAACAGCGTTGGAAAGGTGATAATTTTTGATATAACGGCCGTTTAAAATCATTGAAATATATGAACGATTTGAACGAGTTGTATCCGGTTTTGAAAAGTAACCTTTGATCTCATAATCAGAATCTGAGTTTTCAAACTCCAACATGTGACTAGCAATACTTCGACCATAAATTCCCGCAATGGCTTGTTGTAAATTGCCATTTCCAGACGTCCACACTAAATCTTTTCCTTCATGGATCAATCTAAAGGAAATATCAGGATGTCCCATTGCCAATCTATCAACAATATCAACGATTCGGTTCAACTCTGTATGAAGCGATTTGACGTATTTTAATCTTGCGGGAGTGTTGAAAAAGATATCTTCAACTGAAATAGTCGTACCTTTTGAGCGTGCAAAAGTTTCTTTATTGAGTAATGTATTTCCTGCAAAATCGGCCTTAACAGCTGATTTTCCATCAATACTAGTCAATATGGTCAATTTAGAGACTGAGGCGATACTAGCTAGAGCTTCACCACGAAATCCTAATGTCCGAACTGAAAACAAGTCATGATCAGTCGAAATTTTACTAGTTGAATGTGGTTGAAAAGCTATTTCAACGTCATCTGGTGATATTCCATCACCATTGTCACTGACCTCGATTGACTTCAATCCAGATTGAGATACTGTAACTAAAATTTGATCAGCATGGGCGTCTATCGAGTTTTCGACAAGCTCTTTAACAACAGATGCTGGTCGTTCGATTACTTCACCAGCGGCGATTTGATTACTTAATTCAACTGGTAGTTCATGAATTTTACCCACACTTCTCACCTTCTTAATTTAATTGTTGTTTCCATTTATATAGTAAATTGATTGCATCGATCGGAGTTACATTCATCAAATCTTGCTTTTGCAATTCTTCAGCAACTTCTTTGGCTTTCAATACTTCCGGATCATCCTCAGGGAATAACGAAAGCTGTTCTTCATCCGACTTAGTTGGTGCTTTAACTTCAGGTTCTAACTTAGGTTCAGAAACAGCCATAGGTTCATCGTCTTTCACTGGTTGAATCTTTTCGGTACCTTCAGCTTCCAAATTAGACAAGATAAAATCAGCTCTGGTCAATACTTGATCAGGCAATCCTGCTAATTTAGCAACATGAATACCATATGATTTATCGGCTGGACCTGGTAAAACTTTATGCAAGAATACTAATGTTCCATTTTCTTCAGAAGCATCAACGTGAACATTCTTGACCCCAGATAATTGTCCTTCTAAGTCAGTCAATTCATGATAATGAGTCGAAAACATAGTCATCGCATGAACGTTTTTATCGATATATTCGATAATAGCTTGAGCCAACGCCATACCATCATATGTGGCTGTTCCACGACCTATTTCATCGAAAATTATCAAACTGTTATCAGTCGCATTCTTCAAAGCATCATTAGCTTCTCGCATCTCGACCATGAAAGTACTATCTCCAGAAATCAAATCGTCGGCAGCACCGATTCGTGTAAAGATATGATCAAATACTGGTAGCTTAGCCGATTCAGCGGGAACAAAACATCCCATTTGAGCCATAATCACAGTCAAAGCCAGTTGCCTCATATAGGTCGATTTACCAGACATATTAGGACCAGTTATCAACAATACATCTGTGGAATTGTCGAAAGTTACATCATTTGGGATGTAGCTATTGTTGCTTAAAACTTTTTCCACCACAGGATGGCGTCCATTAACGACTTTTAATTCATGCTTAGAAACAAATGTTGGTTTCACGTAATGATAAGTTTCACTGACCACCGCAAAACTTTGCAACACGTCTAATCTTGAAAGAATGTTTGCGAGTGATTGAAGTCGGCTGATCTGTTCTTTGATAGTCTTTCTAACTTCATCAAATAGGTGATACTCCAAAACTTGAGATTTTTCTTGTGCTTCTAAAATCAAAGTCTCTTTCTCTTTAAGTTCAGGCGTAATATAACGTTCGGCATTCGTCAAAGTCTGTTTTCTTTCATAGCGACCTTCTGGAACTTTATCCACATTTGAACGAGTAACTTCGATATAGTATCCAAATACTTTGTTATAACCGATTTTCAAATTGTTGATCCCAGTTACTTCTTGCTCTTGAGCTTGAAGTTCGGCGATCCACTTTTTGCCATTTTTAGTAGCGTCATTGTATTGGTCCAATTGTGGATTGTAACCATCTTTGATCAATCCACCACCAGTAATAGAAATCGGTGCATCATCAACGATAGCCTTATCGATCAATTCATAAACATCTTGGCATTCATCAATGTTATTAACATAGGCACTTAACTCATCATCAGAAATATCCAAAAGAATCTCTTTTATCTTTGGAACTTGTTCTAATGATGTCTTCAGCTGAATCAAATCACGTCCGTTAACGGTCCCATATGCAACACGACCTGATAAGCGTTCCAAATCATAAACCTTAGTTAAATAGTCTTGGAAAGAAGATCTTTGGAAATAATTATCCAAAAATACTTGAACGATATGTTGACGACTTTTTAGATTTTTTTCATCTAACAACGGTCTAGATAACCATTGCTTCAACAATCTTCCACCCATAGCTGTCTGAGTGGAATCCAACAGCCAAAGTAATGTACCAGATTTTTTATTAGTTCTGATATTTTTGAAGAGTTCCAGATTACTCTGAGCATTGTGATCCATACGTAAATAAGCTGTTGTTTGATATGTTTCAGCAGCTTTCAAATGATCCAAAGAACGCATTTGAGTTTGAATCAAATAACTTATCAATGTCTTAACTGAACTAACTTGCAGTTCCTCGACAACCTTACTGAAATCATAAGTAAAATTATCATCAAGCTCTTCAATCGTGGATACCAGGATGCCAATTCTCTTCATGGGATCCAAGTACTTCTGTGGAAATCCTTCTAACACGACTGTTTCCTTGGTATTCAAATTCTGTAATTCATTGATCAGATCGGTCATATTATTGATCGATGTTACTTTGACTTCACCTGTTGAAAGGTCAGCATACGACAGTCCAAAACGATTCTTAGCATACGAAATCCCTGTAATATAGTTATTTTCAGTAGCTTGATTGGCAGATTCGTCCATAATTGTTCCAGGCGTCACGATTCTAGTAATACCGCGTTTGACCATACCAACTGCTTCTTTAGGGTTTTCCAGCTGGTCACAAATGGCTACTTTATAACCTTTATCCACTAAAATATCGATATAGCTTTGAATGGCATGATGAGGTACTCCACACATTGGGATACTTTCATCTGCCTTTTTATTTCTTGAAGTTAATGTCAATTCAAGAATTTGTGAGCCTTTTACAGCATCGTCATAAAACATTTCATAAAAATCACCAACACGATACAACAAAAAAGCATCTGGATATTCTTTTTTCATATCCAAATACTGTTCCATCATTGGTGTGCCTTTTGTCTTTTGTGGCATGAACTTCCTCCACTAATCTAAGAATTTTTTATTGTCTGGATTGATTACATAATTGTGAATACTACGAGCATTATTTGTTTGATCATTAATGTCTACAACGCAAAAACCAATTTGCATTCTACCGTCATCATCAACTTCAAACTTATTTGGACGTTGTGTCAAAAAGCGATTCAGAATCGGCTCTTTTTTAACACCTAATATACCGTCATAAGATCCTGTCATTCCTACATCCGTTAAGTAGGCTGTTTCCTTATTAAAAATGTGAGCATCATTAGTCTGGACATGCGTATGTGTGCCAATAACTGCTGAAACTCTTCCGGTCAAATAGTTTCCGATAGCAATTTTTTCACTAGTCGTTTCTGCATGAAAATCAACAAACTTAATTGCATCTTTATCCAAAGTTGGCAACAATTCATCAAACGCATAAAACGGATTATCGATGGGTTGCATCAAAGCATTCCCCTGCATATTAATTACGTAAACTTTCTTCTGATTAACCTTTATTTCAATACATCCACGTCCGGGAACATTTTTTCCAGGATAATTATATGGACGCAATATTTTTTTGCCGGGATCATCTATAAAATCCATCACTTCACGTTTGTCCCAAATATGATTTCCACCTGAAACAACGTCGGCACCGGCTACCTGAATTCTTTGATAATCTTCAACTTTGATACCCTTACCACCATTAGCATTTTCACCATTTACTATAGTCAATTGTGGCTTAACTCTCTGCTTGATTTGTGGCAAATAGTTTTCTAAAGTATCAAGCCCGATTTTACCAACTACATCCCCAACGAAAAGTATTTTCATTATATTAGAATCCCCAATCTTTACCTATAGTATTGTATCAATTTTACCATCGATTTGCTACGTGCGGCAGAGATTACGGTGCTGTGGGACCGTCCTCGGCCAAAGTGCGGTCCGAGGGCTCGATTCTAAGCCTGACATGGTTCTTGTCAGTCTTAGAACTCGTCCACGCTGTAAGTTGATTCTCAGCTAACAGCGTTATCACTGCACCTTCATCTCTGTCCTCCTCCGCCTTTACTTCATGTTTCACTTGATTATAGTCGACTCCTAAAAATCAAATCACTTTTTATTTATACCTGCATCAGGGCGAAATCCATTTTTCTACTTAATTTCAAACAGTACTCAGAACATCAATTTTAGAACAGAACTACAGCAATGTCATCTAATCTGAATCCCACCCACCAATAAAGAACAAACATACTGAAATTAGCCGAAGGGGAACTGGAATGTAACCAGCTGTGAAAATTTACCAAGCTGGCAAAGCCAGCCGGTAAATGGGCGACTTCGAAGACACGCAAAGCGTGGCTTCAAAGCGAGGCAGAAGCCCGTCGGCTGGAGCCGTCCCCACAGCAGGTGGAATTCCAGTCCCCCGAAGGCGGCAAAAAAAAAAAGACAACTGCTAACATAGCAGTTCCCTTCACAATTTTAATTTTTAACAAGCAAACTATCAGGATCAAAACTCTTTGAAAACTCAGCTAAATGAACCAAGTTTCGTAAGTAATCGTGAGTACTTGCTTCGTAATGATGCTTGAGACCAAGATCATAAATAAATCCGTTAATGTAATCAACTTCTGTGGGACGGTTCTTAGACATATCTTGATACATTGATGGAAAATGCAATGGCATGCTGGTCGTGCTTGCATACTTGATTGCTTGCCACTCTTCTTCTCGCGTATTCAACAATTTAATATCGTCTCGTTCACAGACATCGAAGGCTTCATTGATCAATTGGCGTCCTAATTTTTCAGCTGTCGGTGCTTGAATAAACTCACCCATACGGATCTCAAACATCGTACATAATGTATTCAAAACTGAATTTAGAATAACTTTTGACATCAATGTTCCCATAAAATTAGTTGTCAATTCAGGATTCAAATTTGCTTTTGAAAATTCATCGACGATTTTATGTGTCATTTCGTCTGGTTGTTCGTTTTGGTTAACTATCTTCATACTTCCGGCACCGGCAGGTCCCATAAAATCAACATCACCAGGCCCATTCAGTACAGTCGCAATCATGGCAGTCCCACTTAAAACTTTGTCTGCATCAAAATATTGATTTAGTTTTTCGACATGGCCGATTCCATTCATTGGAGCAACAACATATTGTTTGTCGTTAAATAAATTCTTGCATCGTTTCAATGCATCGGCTAGTTGCATTTGCTTAACAAATACGATCCAAACATCTGGATCACCTTGATACTCTTCTGGAGAATAAATATTGATCGGTACTAGATGCTTGTTTTCACCATCTCTGGAAACATAGACACCATTTTGTTCTTTAACTTTTTCGATTTCCGGACTCCAGATTTCAACAAAATCAACTGGAAATCCGGCTTCTTGTAACAAGACACCATATCTCAAACCCATGGCACCTGCACCTAGTACTGCATATTTCATAAAAAACGCCTCCATTTAATCAATTGTTAAACATTATTAGACAAATTATAATAAATGTCAATGTAGTTTAATATTAATCAAAATGGAGGCTTTTATTAAGTGTTTTCAAATTAGAATAATTGCAGAATCGGTACAACGATAATTGGAATTGCTAGTGCAGGTAAAAGGTTTAAGACGCTTATCTTTTTAATTTCCAAAAGTCCTAACCCTGAAGCTAAAATAAGAATTCCACCCACGATAGTCAATTCTGTGATCATATTATTGTTGATGGCACCTTGTAGAAAATACGTAATTGCATAAATGCTACCTTGCCAGATAAAAACAGCTCCGGCTGCGAATGCAATTCCTAATCCAAAGGTAGAAGCCAGAACTATTGAAGTAATTCCATCCAGCATCCCATTTGTAAACAGAAAAGTATAATCCTGTTTCAATGCAGCTTGTATTGGTCCAAGTATTGAAAGTGAACCTATACAGTAAAGTAAGATTGCCGTCGCCAGTCCTTCGGCTAAGTTTCCTCCTGAGAATCTGCCAACTAAATGGTCAAAGTGAGACTGAATATTTATCCACTGACCCAAAACCCCTCCGACCGCCAGACTGACAATGAACATAACAGGATATTTACTATTAGGCATATTTTGAACAACCGCATTAACCCCGATGACCATTGCTGCCAATCCTAGTGCTTGAGTCAGAATCTTTTGATACTCGGCTTTTAACCCATTGTGTAAAAACTTTCCAATCACACTACCGACCAAAATCATCGTGACATTAAATATTGTCCCTATCATTAATTTTTCCCCTCAAGTGAAAATGTAGTTTTAATTTTACCATTGCTTAGTCTTGTACACGGATTAATTCTAAATACGTAGAAATTAATTCATCACGATATTTTTTAATAACCGAACCCTTAGGAGAAAACAAATCTTTATTCAGTAAATAATAATGAACTAAACCTATCCAGGTATTGAACATCATCGTTGAAGGAATATTCTTTAACTTCATACTATTACGTTGGAGCTTTACAATTGTCGCAAATGAACGCGCATTGGACAGTTGAAGATTCAAAAACATCAATCTCGCCTCATCTGGTAATAAATCTTTTTCACCAATTAATCTGATGTAAAACTGTTCATTCTTTTGGATCACATCCATATAATTTATTAGAAAGTTTTCAATCCCCTTAGGACTACTTAACGGAACTATAATGGTCGATCTTAATTTAAAGGAGAAGTTTCTGACTAATTGAATGATCAAATCTTCCTTGGTTGAAAAATGAACAAAGATAGTTCCATGAGATACACCTGCTGCTTTAGCAATATCCAGAGTAGGTGCAGCAAATCCATTCTTCGAAAATACCTCAAATGCACATTTAAGTATTTTTGATCTAGTCTGATTTTTTTGTTCTTCTCTTGTCGTCATGTCGTGGTATTCCTCATTATTTAATTAAGTGTTTACTCATTGAGTTGACACTTATTATAACAAAAAAAAAAAGGACTTGCTCTACGCAAATCCTTCTCTTTGACGGTATTTATTCTATAAACTTCTCATTGTTTTGGTATTCGTTCAAAACAATCTATCACCCGTTTGCTGGGGTTTCGATGGGGAATGCTCGTGCATTCCACCTAAGTTTATTTGTTTGATTGGAGTTTTATAATCTAGATCCGAAACGAGTTACAGTCACCAGACTTTTCCGCTTACTACGACAAATGGCGAATGCCTAAAACGCATTAACCACTTGTCTAGGTAATGCTCGAAGTCTACCGGTGACTTACACTCTCTGATTCGAAACGAGTTGCAAGTCCCAGATTCTTCCGCCTGCTACGAATAGTGCATGCGTCACTTCGTGCCACCTACACTATCCTAGGCAGTGCTCGGAATCTACCGGGACTTTCCACTCTCTGATTGAAACGAGTTGCACAAAACAACTTCCTCCGCTTACTACGCCTGGCAAATGCGACACTACGTGTCACCTTCACCTGCCTAGGTAATGCTCAGAAGTTAATCGTTTTGTTCCACTCTCTACATCATTCCGCCCATGCCTGCGGCTGGGTTTGCTGGTGCTGCTGGAGCTGCATCTTTTGGTTCTGGTTTGTCAGCAACGACTGCTTCTGTTGTTAACAACAATGCTGCAACACTGGCTGCATTTTGTAATGCTGAACGTGTAACTTTTGTAGGATCAATGATTCCGGCATCGACCATGTTTTCCCACTTGTCTGTTGCTGCGTTGTAACCTACTTCTTTGTCTTGTGACTTCATATGTTCAACGATAACTGAACCTTCAAGTCCGGCATTTTCAGCAATTTGACGTACTGGTTCTTCAAGTGCTCTAAGAACGATATTGATACCTGTTTGTACATCGCCTTCGGCTTTAACTGCTTTAACAGCATCTAAGATGTTCAATAGTGCTGTACCACCACCAGCTACGTAGCCTTCTTCAACAGCAGCACGTGTGGCGTTAAGTGCATCTTCAATTCTGTATTTACGTTCTTTTAATTCTGTTTCAGTGGCTGCACCAACTTTAACAACTGCAACACCACCAGCTAATTTAGCTAGACGTTCTTGTAGTTTTTCACGATCAAAGTCTGAAGTTGTTTCAGCAATTTGTTTCTTGATTGTTTCAACACGTTCGTCAATGTTCTCTTTTTGTCCTGAACCTTCAACGATTGTTGTGTTGTCTTTTGTAACTGTAACTTTACCTGCTGAACCTAATTGATCCATTGTTGTATCTTTCAATTCAAGTCCAAGGTCTGATGTGATAACTTGTGCACCTGTTAATGTGGCGATATCTTCGAGTTGTTCCTTACGACGATCACCAAAGCCTGGGGCTTTAACAGCTACGACGTTGAATGTTCCACGAATCTTGTTCAATACAAGTGTTGGTAGAGCTTCACCATCAATATCGTCAGCAATGATCAACAATGCTTTACCTTGTTGAACGATTTGTTGTAGTAATGGCAAGATATCTTGGATGTTTGAAATCTTCTTGTCTGTTATCAAGATGTATGGATTATCTAAGTCAGCTTCCATCTTGTCATTATCAGTAACCATGTATTGTGAAATGTATCCACGGTCGAATTGCATACCTTCAACAACGTCTAATGTTGTATCGATACCCTTTGATTCCTCAATTGTGATAACACCATCGTTACCAACTTTTTCCATGGCATCGGCGATCAATTTACCTGTATCTTCACTAGCTGATGAAACTGAAGCTACTTGAGCAATATCTTTCTTACCTGATACCTTGTGTGAAATCTTGTGTAATTCGTCAACAGCAGCTTTTGTTGCCTTTTCGATACCAGTTCTGATACCAACAGGGTTAGCACCGGCTGTAACGTTCTTCATACCTTCACTGATAATTGATTGTGCCAATACAGTAGCTGTAGTAGTACCATCACCAGCAATGTCATTAGTCTTTGAAGCAACTTCAGAAACTAACTTTGCACCCATATTTTCAAAGTGGTCTTCTAATTCAATACTCTTGGCAATAGTAACACCATCATTTGTGATCTCAGGTGAGCCATAGCTCTTTTCAAGAACAACATTACGACCCTTAGGTCCGATTGTTGTTTTAACTGTGTTAGCAAGTTTGTTAACACCATCAAGCATTTTTGAACGTGCATCTTCTGAAAATTTAATTTCCTTAGCCATTTAAATTTCACACTCCATTAACAATTTGTTTTATTATTATTTGTTTGATTTTTATTCAACGATTGCCATGATATCTTTTTCGTGAAGGATCAAGTAATCTTTTTCATCATACTTAACTTCTGAGCCAGCATACTTATCAAAGAGAACTTTATCTCCAGCCTTAACTGTCATTGCTATTGTCTTACCCTCTGGTGAAACTGCACCAGGACCTACAGCAAGAACTTCTGCTGTTTGTGGTTTTTCTTTAGCGTTGTTAGCAAGAACAATGCCACCAACTGTCTTCTCTTCTTCTTTATCGACTGTTACAACGATTCTGTCTCCAAGTGGTTTTAACAATTTATATCCCTCCGATGAATTTTTAAATTTATTTTATTTAGCACTCAAACATTCTTTGTGCTAATCACAACTTTTATATTAACATTTTATGTAAAACATGCAAGTATTTACATCATAAAAAGAACCTTTTTTCACCTTAAAGAGCAAAAAAATACTATTGCCAAATTGTTTCTGACAATAGTAATTTGATATTTAAAACATATGACCGACGATGCCTAGACCACCACCGAAACGATTATCCTGGAATTCTCCATTAACCACCTTCAAGTACAAATCCGATAGATCTTTGGAAAGTTCTCTACGCATAGCTAAAGGAGTGAATGCTCCCCTTAATTCTCCACAAATTTTTGGAAGGTAGCCTTTTTTCTCAAGCTGTTTTTTTGCATCAAGCAAAGCTTCTCTTTCAAAAGGCGTAATATCTAACCTCAAATCTGCATTTACAAGTTTAAGCAATTCATCTGCTTTGTTAGTTTTCATGTGATACCTTCCATTTATTAAATTGAGATAACTTATTGTAACTTTCATATTACCACTTACATTATAGTAAGATAGAAGTTATATTACACAAATAGGAGTTCATATGAAAAATACGACTAATCAATTAGTTACGTTATTATGCTATTTAGTTCTATCCGTCGTTGGAACCATATTATCGGCACTATCGATCACTGGTCACGCTTATTTTGGAATTATTACTACATTATCGCTAGTTGCGACAGTAGCGATGATCTATCTGGTTCAAAAGTCTGGTAAAAACGAATTTGAGTTACCCAAGTTCAATGCTAAAAAGTTTGTTACCTGGGTACTTATTGGAGCCATTGGTGCTATCCTTATCCAAATTGGATTAACCTTCGTCGAACAAGGATTGTTACATATTGCTACCAACTCGCAAAATACTGCTTCGATGTTGACCCAGATCAAGGGCTATCCTTATTACATGCTGTATGTTTTAATATGTGCCCCAATTATGGAAGAAATCGTCTTCCGTAGGATATTCTTTGCTGATTTGATACGACCAACTAATATCTATCTAGCCATCATCATCTCATCAGTTCTTTTTGCTTTCATGCATCAGGATACTCGCTTCGTGATATACCTTCTGATGGGAGCTTGGTTCTGTTTCGTTTATTACAAATCAAAAAATATCTATGCTAGTGCCACAAGTCATATCATCATGAATCTTGTCGTCTTTGGACTTAGCATCGTTTAGAAAAACCATTTGGAGTTTACTATGAAATATAATAAAGAGACTGCCGATAAAATTTTGAAATTAACTAATGAGTGTTTGGATGATCCAGAAATTTCCAGTGACGAAAAACTTAATTCATTACTTGGTGAATTAAATCAAAAAGTTAAATACCAAAAGAGATTCAAAAATTCGACTGGTCTGCGCAAACAAGTTGGAGAATATGTTCGAAAACACGGATTTCAAATGCCACAAAAGCTCAGTGACCTGTTAGAAGCTTTGAGTGCGGCTAATGCCAATTCAGGATCAAAACGAAACTGGTTATCTGGTTTCCAAAATTAAAATAGCAGTTATTTTGACTATCAATCAAAATAGCTGCTATTTATTTTTTCTTGTTTTTACGACTAAAAATTGCTGGCTTTGAAGTCAATCCACGTTTGACAACTTGCCAGAATGTCAATGACTGAACAATATGATCAGCCGGTATATGCTCTCTAATGGCTCTCAAAACACGCTTAGGATCTTTAGAAGAGAATGAGAACATCCCATCTTTTTTGGTCTTTAGACCGTATCTGGGAATCCATTTACCATGAAACATAATTGATGCCACGACATAATCGACTTGATCCCATGGAATTTGGATAAAATCTTTTTTATCTCTGTCATTGTAAAACTCAAAAGCTTTATCGCCTATCATTATTTTGCCATATGTAGTCATTCCCATATGTGAGTTTGCAGTGATTACTAATTCAGACTTCTTATTTAGTGATTCGACCATTTATATTCCGTCCTTAATTACTTTTGTTAAAACATTTAATTACATTATATACAAAAAAAGATGAACTCCAAAGAGTTCATCAGATTTATTAATCTTTTTATTACATAATACCTAAGTAGTGGAAACCAACACCAATAACGAACAATCCAAGAATTTGGATGATTGGTGAAACTTTCTTTCTTAATAACCACATACATAAGAATGTTAATAGTAATCCAGCAAGTCCTGGAATCAATAGATCCAAGTTATCTTGCAATGTTGTAACTTGATGCATTGTTAACGATAGACCATCTTTTTGTTGTATCAAAGCTTCTTTGACACCAGTCAAACCTGATGGCAAGCTACTCCAATCAATGTAAGCACCTTTTTGGAGTTTAGTTGTCGAAACTACCGGAGTGAACTTAACAACAACCCACCGGTCGATCAACGCTCCTAGGATGAACATACCAAGAATAGAAGCACCCTTTGTAACATCTTTCAACAAACCACCTGACATATCATCAGTGATCTTTGAACCTGCTTTATAACCGAATTCTTGTGAGTACCACATGAAGGCCATTCTGATTACATTCCAAGCAACGAAATATAGAATAGGTCCCATAATATTACCTGCATATGCAAGTGAAGCGGCAACGGCACCAATAATAGGCTTAACAGTGAACCAGAACACAGGATCACCAATACCAGCCAATGGACCCATCATACCAACTTTAACACCTTGGATAGCAACATCGTCGATATCTGCACCATTGGCACGGTCCTCTTCTAGAGCCATAGTAACACCTAAGATTGGTGAAGCCATGTAAGGGTGACAATTGAAGAATTCCAAGTGACGCTTCAATGCTGCGGCACGGTCCTCTTTAGTTGTATATAATTTTTTCAAAACTGGGATCAATGAATATGCCCAGCCACCGTTTTGCATACGTTCATAGTTCCATGAACCTTGAATGAAGGTTGAACGCCACCAAACGGACAAACGATCTTTTTTTGATATTTTAACTTGATCAGCCATTTTTATTCTTCCTCCATTTTAGTAATTATCTATAATATCTCCGACCGGATCTCCGGTATTAGAACCGCCAGCACCACTGTCGCCAGAACCTGAACCTGATCCACCACTCTTTTCAAGTTTGAGGTAGATAAGTGCAAGTGACAAACCAATAGCACCGAGACCGATAAGAGTCAATTTATCAATAGCTGCTAAAACGAAACCAATAGCAAAGAATGGCCATACTTCACGTGAAGCCATCATGTTGATAACCATCGCATAACCAACGGCAACAACCATACCACCACCGATAGCTAAACCATCAGTAAGCGTCTTAGGCATCATATGTAGCAATGCCTTAACAGGACCAGCACCTACAGCAAGAATCATTGCGGCAGGAATAGCAATACGTAAACCTTGTAAACAAATAGCAATGTATTGCCACATTTCAATTTTTCTAAAACTACCTTGTTCTGCGGCTCTATCCATAATATGAACGATACCAGTAGAAATTGTACGAACTAAAATAGTTAGTAGTAAACCGGCAACAGCCAAAGGAATAGCAACAGCGAAAGCTGAGTTGATACCTTTAGCATCGAAGTCGCCACCAAGTACTAAAATAATTGATGAAGCAACAGAAGCCAAAGCAACATCAGGTGCAACAGCGGCACCAATGTTTGCCCAACCAAGAGCAACCATTTGTAAAGTACCACCTAAAATTACACATGGAATTAGATGTCCTGTTACCAAGCCGATCAATGTACATGCGATAACTGGTTGGTGGAAGTGGAATTCATCCAAGATACCTTCCATACCAGCAAGGAACGATACAAGAACGACTAATATTATTTGAATTGCATTTAATTGCATTAGTATTAATCCTCCATTAATAAAATATATATCCGCTAAATATTATTTCTTTTTATTTAATTCAGATTGAGCTTTATCTAGAATGTTTTGCATATTGTCTTGTCCGTCTGTTGGGACTTTTCTAACATCGAATTTAACGCCAAGATCTTTTAGCTTATTAAATGTATCGATATCTTCTTGACTGAATGCCAAAACTTTATTAGGTTGAACTTTTCCTTCAGAATGAGCCATTGAACCAACGTTCAATTCCTTCAAAGGAACGCCACCTTCAACTGCACGAAGAGCATCTTCTGGAGTTTCAAAAAGCAATAGAGCTCTTTGACCACCAAAATGTTGATCATCTTTAGCAATCTTGATCATTTGGTCAACTGGTACAACGTGAGCATAAACACCAGCAGGTGCAGCTTGTTGAATCAATTGTTTTCTCAAATCATCCTTGGCAACGGCATCTGACACGACAATGATACGTGTAGGATTTGTTGTTTTAGTCCAAGCAGTTGCAACTTGTCCGTGAAGTAAACGTGAATCAATACGTGCTAAAACGTATTGGAATGATCCAGGTTGTCCACCTGTAACTGCTTTGGAAGCTTCTTCTTTCGGAGCTGCAGCGTCATCTTTAGGTTCCAATGATTCAGGACGA
Source organism: Companilactobacillus mishanensis (assembly GCF_003946505.1). Lineage (GTDB taxonomy): Bacteria > Bacillota > Bacilli > Lactobacillales > Lactobacillaceae > Companilactobacillus > Companilactobacillus mishanensis. The sequence goes on from NZ_RHON01000005.1 coordinate 52,963, forward strand.
ATCTTGACACCTTCTTTAGCTGTCTCAATAATGTGAGCAGCAATTTCATGAGCGCTATCCATGGATAATCTTGAAGCATAGGCTTCGATCAACATTGGTAAATTCAAACCTGCGACGATAGCCCATTTGTCTTTATGTGCTTCAAACAACCCATTAACTTGGTTGAATGGAGTACCACCCCAAAGGTCTACTAGGAACAATACTTCGTCTTGGTTTGAAAAAGATGCAATGGCTTCTTCCAATTTGGCTTTCAAATCGTCGGGACCCATACTTGGCATTAATGTTACAGCTTTTACATCTTCTTGTTCTCCAAAGATCATTGATCCAGATTGCAAGATGCCTTCGGCAAATTTACCATGACTAGCAATGATAATACTTACCATCCTTATACCTCCTATTTTTACTGTTACCACCTAATAGGTAATAACTGAAAATAATGCATGCCCCCGCGGCGAGGTTTCAATTATTAACTGAGGATAATAACTGAAACACACCTTAAAGACTGCCTCAAACATACATATACTCCCCAGCATTCCAAAAGTATAGTCATGCGAACGCATTCCTAAAAACTTTTGTAAACGCAAAACAGGTATATTTATGAAAGAAATAATCCAAGTTATTTTGATAAATCACATCATTTTCTCACTGACATCAACGTTTACCGCGACGTTAAATATCTTGATCCTGATTGCCAGTATAAATGAAGCGCTTACTTCAATCAGAAAAAGTGACCCTAAAATTTCAAATGAACGTAATATAATCCAAAATAATTTGCTTAGATTGAGCTCACCCTTCTTGTGAACCTTTTCATAATAGCATTATTCGGGAAAATTCGCGATACTTTTAAGGTGATTTTAAATGCAAATTAAATATTTTTTAAACATCAAACTAATGGAATAAACCAACATTTCCCAATGTGAACGCTCTCATAACGTTTTCAGGAAAAATGGTATAGCCCTCCAAATGTGATTACTTTTTTTGCCCGATTTTACAGCATTTCCATAACATGAATATATTAATTGTTTTCATATATACTTTGATAAACGTAATATTTACAGAAAAATAACCGCTAAAAGTGATTTTTCACTTCTAACGGTTATCATCTTTCAATAGATCAGCAATTTTCAAAGTCGTACGACTATTGCGAATACTGACACATTTGTAAAAAGGTTGAGCTAAACTTTTTGAAAAGAAGCTCTTACTGTAATTAATTTTGAACGGTGCTGTCCAAAATATCATCTGATCAGCAATCTCGACTTGATCAAATCCGGTTATGTTATCCAAAATAAGTTGTCGATATTCATCTTTAAAAGTTGGAAGTATAAATAACGCATTATGTCTTAATGTATCATCCTTATTCCAACATTCAGGAGCCTGAGCAAGGTCTCCTAGATATTCTGGCTTATCAAGGACCAAAAATTCAACCGTAAAGTCGTAATTTTCTTGAAGCAAATCATTCATTTTCTGAATAACTTTATCTTTACTATCGTCAGATTCGAAAATAACGTTGCCACTATTGATATAGCTGACAACGTTATTAAAACCCTCTTCTGTTAATAATTTACGAAGTTTCGGCATCGAAACTCTTCGATTACCACCAACATTTATTCCACGGAAAAGAATCACATATTTCATTTATTTTTCTCCTGATTCAGATGCGATGATATCCAAGTCACCAACAATAGTCCATTTTGAAACGGTAGCTGGAACAATCAAATGAATACCCTTTTCCAACTTGTAATCATTACCATCAACATTGATCGAACCGTTTCCATCTATAACAGAAATCAAAGTGTATGCTCCAATTTGGTGAGTAAATATTGCTGTTTCTTTTAATTGCCAACGATATACAGCAAAGTATGGCGAAATTGGTGGTTGGACAAATGTTGTAAATTTGTTTTTGCCATCTTCTCTAGTTACGATATCCAATTTAGGATCGTGATGAGGAACTGTAATTGTATCCTCAGATTGTTTGATATGTAATTCACGTTTTTTACCAGTACTCTTTTCAACACGATCATAATCATACAATCGATATGTTGTATCGCTACTTTGTTGCGTTTCAAGCGCAATGATTCCTTTATTCAAAGCATGGACTGTACCACTAGGAACATAGAAGAAATCACCTGTTTTAACTGGGACCTTGCGTAACAAGTCATCCCAGTCACCTGATTCGATCATCTGATCTAATTCTTGCTTGTTCCTAGCGTTATGACCGTAAATCAAATATGATCCAGGCTCAGCATCAATAATATACCAGCATTCAGTTTTACCTAATTCATGTTCATGCTTCTCAGCATATTCGTTGTCAGGATGAACCTGAACCGAAAGACTGGCCTCGGCATCAAGAATCTTAGTTAAAAGTGGGAATACTTCCCCTTTAGGGTCGCCAAATAACTCCTTGTGATTTTTCCACAAGTCATCAACATATTGACCAGCAAATTCCCCATTTTCAACTTCAGAACGGCCATGTGGGTGTCCAGAGATTGCCCAACATTCTCCAATCTTTCCATCTGGAATATTGTAATCGAAAGCTGTTTCTAACTTTCGACCACCCCAAATTTTATTATGAAAAACTGGTTTTAAGAACAAAGGTTCACTCATCGTTACACTCCCAAAAATATTTTAGTCTAATTCTTTAGCGTCTTTATCACGGTCTAAGAAGAAAATCAAAGTTTGTAATTCATTAGCCAAATCAACGTAATGAACTCGAATTGTGTTTGGTACGTTAATAATAACCGGTGTGAAGTTCAAAATACCTCTTACACCCGCTTTAGCTAATTCATCAGCCGTAGTTTGCGCTGCATTCTGTGAAACTGTTAGAATACATACATCGATCTGTTGCAAACTAAGTTGCTCTTTGATCTCGCTAATATCATAAACTGGAACGCCGCTCTTAACTGTACCAACTATTGATTTATCGATATCAAAAGCTGCTGCAATACGAACATTATTCGTTCGAGAAAAGTTATAATTTAATAAGGCATTACCCAAATTACCAACACCAACTAGCGCTACGTTAGTACGCTTGTCTTGGTTAAGTAATTTCTTAAAGAATGCGACTAACTCATTAACATCATAACCGTAACCACGTTTACCTAGAGCACCCAAGTATGAGAAGTCTCTACGGATCGTAGCGCTATCGATTTTGATGCCTTCAGATAATTCGCCTGAAGAAATTTTTTGAGTTCCCTCGTCCTTTAAGAACTGGAAATATCTATAATATATAGGTAATCTTTTAATAGTTGCGTTTGGAACTGTTGTTTTTGTCATAATCCACCACCATGTGCGTGTTTTCACTAATAACTATAGTAAATAAAAAGTCGCAAAAACGCAATGTTTTAAGCAAAGAAAGACAATATTTCGTTAAATTCATAGTATAATTTGTGAATATATAAAGGAGTTTTAATTTGATTTTATTACAAGCACAAAATATCACAAAAAATTTTGGGACAAAAAGACTTTTTTCAGACATCAGTTTTGAGGTCCAAGACAACAGTCGTATCGGTCTTGTTGGCCGTAACGGTGTCGGTAAGTCTACCCTGCTTAAAATACTTTCAGACCAAGAAAGTTATAACTCAGGAAACATTGCGTTAAAGAAGGACACAAATATTGGTTATTTGGCCCAGGACTCTGGTCTTAACAGCGATAATCAGATTTTCGCTGAAATGGAGCTTGTCTTTGCCTATCTCAAAAAACAGGAGAAGCAAATGCATGAGCTTGAAGCTCAGCTCGCCGATAACACTATAAACGATTATGACCAACTTTTAAAGACGTATGATCAATTACAGAATACTTTCCGTCAAGAAAATGGTTATGGATACCAGTCTGAGATCCGTAGCGTTCTAAAAGGTTTCGGTTTTGACGAGGACGTTTGGAAAGAAAAAATCTCCACACTCTCTGGTGGAGAACGTTCCCGACTCGCTATGGCTAAAATGCTATTGGAGCATCACGATATACTCTTGCTAGATGAGCCTACCAACCATTTGGACATCGATACGGTCGAATGGCTCGAAGGTTATTTGAAGAACTATCGCGGCGCTCTGATCATTGTTTCTCATGACCAATACTTTTTAGATAAAGTTGTTACAGAAATAGTTGAGATCAACCAACATTCTTCTAAAAATTATTCAGGAAATTATACTTTTTACTTACAAGAAAAGAAAAAGAATCAAGAAGTCGAATGGAAACATTACGAAGAGCAACAAGCTGAGATCAAGAAAACCGAAGAATATATTCAAAAAAATATTGTTCGAGCATCAACGACTAAGATGGCTCAAAGTCGTCGTAAGAAATTAGAAAAAATGGACATTATGGATCGACCTGGTAGTGATCAGGGCTCCGTACACTTCAGTTTTCAAATCGATAAACCAAGTGGTAACGATGTCTTGTTGATTCGTGATGCAGCAATTGGATATACACCTGATGAAGTGATGTCAGAACCAATCAACCTTGATGTTAAAAAAGGTGAACGTATTGGTATCATTGGACCTAATGGTATCGGTAAATCTACCCTACTCAAATCAGTTTTGGGAAAAATCCCATTGTTGAAAGGAAGCTTCCAATTTGGTGCTAACGTTGAAACTGGTTACTACGACCAGAATTTATCCAATTTGGATCCAAAAAAAGATGTGCTTCACGAAATATGGGATAGATATCCTCGCCTTGATGAACAAGTTATTCGCAATACATTAGGCGCATTCTTATTTAGTGGAGACGATGTGTTAAAGCCAGTATCAGGTTTATCCGGTGGTGAAAAAGCACGTCTAACATTAACAAAACTTTCAATGGAACATGACAATTTTCTTCTAATGGATGAGCCTACCAACCATTTGGACATCGATAGTAAAGAAGTTTTGGAAGATGCTTTGAAATCATATGATGGGACCGTTCTATTTGTTTCCCATGACCGTTATCTGTTGAATACACTTGCTGATAGAATCGTTGAAATCGGACCCGATGGAAGTACTATCTATCTCGGTGATTATGATTATTATCTAGAAAAAACAACTGAATCATCTGATGAAGATAGTGAAAATGTAAAAGCTCACTCTGAAAGTGAGAAGAAAGTTCAGTATCAACAATCTAAGGAGCAACAAAAAAAAGAACGTAAGTTAAGGCGTGAAGTTGAGGATTTAGAGAATCAAATTTCTGAACTAGATCAGAAAAATTCTGAGATTCAAAAAGAAATGACTAAAGAAGAAAACTTAACTTCATATACCAAATTAGGTGACTTGCAAAAAGAACTCGACGAAAATAAGACTAAGCAAGAACAGCTTGAAGAGACTTGGACCGAAAAATCTCTTGATCTAGAAGAATTTGAGTAAAAAAATTGTAGTACTTATCAACATCTGCTACTGTAAAATCAAATCGACAAATGGAGATAATACCAATGAAAAATAAAAGCCAAGAGAATTTTCTCATCCGATTCATCAAGGGTGTCATAATTGCCCTTGGTTTTATTTTGCCCGGAGTTTCTGGTGGCGTGCTGGCCGCAATCTTAGGAATTTATGAAAGATTATTGCATTTTATGGCTCACATTAGAAAAAATTTCAAAGCTGACTTTTTATACTTTCTGCCAGTAGGAATCGGTGGAGTCGTCGGAATCGGATTGCTATCAAAGCCACTAGAGTTTCTGTTACAACACTATCAAGTCATCGTACTTTGGGGATTTGCTGGAGCAATTGTTGGAACACTCCCCTCTTTGATCAAGGCATCAACTTCAAAAAGTAATAGAGATACAGTTGATATCATCTGGTTCTTCGCAATGTTGATATTTGGAGGATTGTTCCTCTACTTCATGAGTGAAATATTTGGAACTATTCCCGCAAACTTCCTAGGATTCACAATTGCCGGAATATTGATAGCATTGGGAGTGTTAGTCCCCGGTCTCAGCCCATCAAACTTACTGCTAATATTAGGACTTTATTCACCAATGTTGATAGGATTCAAAAATTTCGACATTATTGGAGTATTTTTGCCCATCATGATAGGCGGTATTATCGCCATGATGCTATTTTCCAAGGGAATGGAATATCTGATCGACAATCATCATTCACGTGTGTACCACTTTATTTTAGGTATTGTCGTGGCAAGTACAATCTTGATCCTGATACCAAACCCTCGTATTCCAGATTCAATATCATATGCTGGCGTTGGATGCTGGACGATTGTTGTTAGTGTTGTGATGTTCATTTTGGGTACCTTGTTAGGGCTTTGGATGAGTACTTTGGAAGAGAAATATAAATAAGTTAAAAAAAAAACGAGTTAGACAAAATTTGTCTAGCTCGTTTTTTTTAGAAATCTAAACTTGGATCAGCGTTCACTGTTAAATCAGCAAAATCTTTTTTATCATATTGAATTTGAGCAATTGCTCCGATCATAGCAGCATTGTCTCCGCACAATCTCAATGGAGGGAAAATCAAATCCATATCCAACTTGCGAGTTTCGATCTCACTGGCAAGTCGTTTTCTTAATCCTTGGTTAGCAGCAACTCCACCAGCCACAACTAATTGTTGTACTGGATGTGTCTTCAAAGCTCTAAAGGTTTTATTCACCAGGATATCCAAAACTGCTCCCTGGAAACTAGCAGCTAAATCGGCTTTATTCAACTCTTCGTGAACTTGATCGGCATGATGAACGGTATTTATAAAGGCACTCTTTAATCCACTGAAACTGAAGTCCAGGTTATCTTCTTGAACCATGGCTCTTGGGAAATTAAAAGTATCCTTACCAATTCCAGCTAATCGATCAACTTCTTTACCAGCTGGATAATTAATTCCTAATACACGGCCAATTTTGTCATAGGCTTCTCCTACAGCATCATCCCTCGTATCTCCCAATGTTTCGAAGTCTCCGGGTGCTTTCACGTATACAAGCTCAGTATGTCCACCTGACACTAATAAAGCCATAAATGGATATTTGAGCTCAGTAACGAAGCTTGCTGAGTAAATATGTCCAGCTAGGTGATTTGACTTGATCAAAGGCAAATTGTGGGCAAATGCGACTGTTTTAGCAGCCATAATGCCTATAAGAAGTGATCCAACTAAGCCGGGACCATATGTAACCGCAACAGCATCAAGGTCGTCATAGCTTACTTCTGCCTCGTCCATTGCCATCTGAATACATTTGGTGATCTCTTCAACGTGATGACGACTGGCAACTTCTGGTACCACACCGCCGAATCGTTGGTGACTTTTAATTTGTGTAGCGATAATATTCGATAATATTTTATTACCATTTTTAATAACAGCGACACTTGTCTCGTCACAACTGCTTTCAAAAGATAATATCAACGTGTCTTCTTTCAAAATGATTCCCTCACAACTCGACCACCATTTCTAATGCATCATGATGATTTCTAAAATAATATTTCTCATGGACCAACCGTGTCTCAAATCCAAAAGCCTCATACAAATCAATTGCTTCTTGGTTAGTGATGTCGACTTCCAGAGACATGCGGTTAAATCCATATTGTTTACTGTAATCAAAAACTTGATTTAATAATAAATGACCCAATCCAAACTTCTGATATGAAAGTAAAATTGCAAAGTTTGTAATGTGTGTCTCTCTACCAGCACTAAAAGAAAGTCCAATAAATGCGATTACATGCTCGTTATCAGACAACACTAAATACAGTGCATTACGATTTCGTATCTCCATAGTAACGATATCCTCAGGCCACGGTGCTGGCTTATCGTAAATGCTGGTTTGAATTTCCATTAAATCATCAACATCTGTCAATTTGGCTTTTCTTAAGGTCAATGTCTGCGCATTGATCTCAACTTGCTTGTCAGCAAATGGGTATTTTTCAGTCCCATCATTTGGCCAAACCGCCTCTTTAAATTTCTTCCACATAAGAAATATTACCGTCTTCCTTGTGTCCCTTTTCCATCCAATCATGTTCAGCTTGCGTCAAGCGTAAATATGTTGGCACAAAGGCATCAATATCTTTAACTGGTTGTTCATCTTTTGCCAAGTTAGCCAATTTAGCAGCATTTGGTAAGCTATCTTTTGTCAAAATTATTTCTGCATTTGGCATTTTATTTTGGATCAATTCTGCCAAGTGTTCACTGACATTGACGAATTGAATATTGTTCTCATCATAATTTGCCAAAAGTTCAAACAACTTATCCATCGAAATATGTTGATCAGCAATGACATTCACTACCTCATTACTTTTCAAAATATATGCTCCGGCAAAGGCATTGTCATTTCTAGCGTCAATAACAGGCACAGCTAACTTTCCATCGGTTCCATTGGCAGCAAGAACTCTCAAACTTGATACTCCAACTAACGGTTTGTTAAGAGTGAATGCTAGTGTCTTGGCAACCGTCACAGCAATTCGAACGCCGGTATATGAACCAGGACCGTCCGCAACCGCAATCAAGTCGATGTCATTTACAGACAAATTAGCAGTTTTCAATGATTCTTGAATATCCGGCAATATTGAAACACTGTGAGTCTTGATCTCAGTAGATTCCATATGAGCCAAAACCTTACCATCCTCAACTACAGCAACAGTTAGTGGCTTATTTGATGTATCAAAAGCTAATATCTTCATAATTTTCTCATTCCTTAATACAGGTATTCTACCATAAGTATTTCTTAACAAAAAAAATAGGCACTAACGGCCTATTTTGTTAAATCTTGTATTGCTTACCCACCTCAGGATGAAATACAGAATTCCTGTTTGATAAATCAAGGAAATTCCTTCTTTTGGTAAACGTGTGAGCAACATTACCCAGAATGGGTTATGTGTCATCATCGAGATCCAAAATGTATTCATCAACGTATTAATTACCACGGTAATTAAAAGAACTGTTAGAAACACATTCAGTAAAGTTACCTTACGGTTGTATAGCATAAACCCATAAATCAAGCCTGCGACCAATGCTGAAAGTGTGAAGCCCCAGAAGAAGCCTCCTCCAGTTGGCAGTAACACATTTGCAATGATATCAGCAGCTGCATTTGCAAACATTGCTTTGATCGGTCCAAAGTAATATCCCATCAAGCCGATAGCAATAAAGCTAAATCCGACTTGTAAAATTCCACTTCCGACTGACAGCTTGCTCAATACCATTTGCATTGCTATCAACAAGGCCATCCAAGTCAATTCATGGACGGTTATGCTCGTACTCTTAGTTCTGTTCATATTGACATCTCCCTAGCGGAGCTGCCACAAAATATAACTAGATAATGGCAATTAACTATATAGAGTGGCGAATGCGGAAACAAAACCGCGGGGTAAACCCCTTTGTCCGATGTTCACATTCCGTTCCATCAGCACTTAACGCTTTGAATCCTACTCCAAAAATTTATTACCCAATAATAGTAGCACAATTGACTCGTTTGTCCCTACCAATATGTTTAACTAATTATTTATTTTCCCAATGAAATTTGGCAATAACATTTAATTTATTATCTGTTTTTATCCAATGTGTCGAAACTAAATCTTCATCCATTTTCACAAATACTTCGGGATGACTTTCCAGATTCAACTCTTTATCATACTTAATATCCATACTCTTGATCCTATGTGTGGCAATGAATTCGATATCTAACGAATCGACCATCCAATCAAAATAAAATGAATTGTTAACATGACGGTTTACATCGATATTGTAATATCCTATATGTTGCTCTGCTTTTTTATCAAAGTCCTCAGGTTCCTTCATACGTGAAAATTTCTTAATTTTGGTAATTTCTCTTGAGCCAAATAAGTCTTTCAAACTATCAGCAGCACTGACGATTTTTCTTTCTTTGATATCAATGATGACAAATGCACTTTCCAAAGTTACTAATCTATTCCCATCAAGATCATCGATCCAAAAATCACGATAGAAGAAATACTTATTGTAACTAGTAGCACGAGTGCTGACTTTCAACTTTTGGCCTAGTTCTGGCATTTTCTTCAAGTCCATGTGATATTGAGTAACTACCCAGCCAAGGCCACGTTTGACCATTGAACGACTGTCAGCATCTTTTAGTTTCAATTGATCTTCTGACGCTAAGAGCATCACATCTATCAATGCCGAAAGACGTATGTCACCCGAAAAATTGGCAAAATAAAATGGAAAGGTGGCATCTTCTGTGAATACTTCTGCTTGTTCTGTTTCGTCCATATTATTTGTCTCCCTCAATATTATGATACAAATTGTAAACTGTTTGTTTCTTCAAATCATTTTGTGTTGCGACTTCTTTTATAGCTTTATTAGGTTTATTTCCAGCTTCGATCAGACGATCGACTGCTTTAACTAATTCATTATCGGTCATAACTTCAACTTCTTGTTCTGGCTTTCCGGCTATTACCAAAACATATTCACCCTTAGGTTCGTTTTCTGCGTAATAATCAATGACCTGGTCCAGTGTTCCTCGCAAAAATGCCTCATGCAACTTAGTCAGTTCACGCGCCAAGGCAATTTTTCGACATCCACCAAAGTATTCCTTCAAATCAGAAATAGTTTTTTGGACTCGATAGGGAGATTCATATACGATCGTCGTTTCATCCCTATTTGCCAAATTAGTCAAAGCTTCAGTCCGTTCCTTACCTTTTCTAGGTAAAAATCCATAAAAGTAAAACGGTTGTGGCTCAATACCGGAAGCAATCAACGCAGTTGTGGATGCAGTAGCTCCAGGCAATGGGACAACTGAGATTCCAGCTTCAATTGCTGCTTTGACTAACTCCTTGCCCGGATCACTAATAGAAGGAGTTCCTGCATCACTAATTTGTGCAATATCAGTTCCTTGATTCATTTTTTCTACTAATTCAGGAATTCGTTGAGCCGTGTTATGTTCATGAAAACTTATCAACTCAGTAGAAATATCAAAGTGTTTGAGCAAATTACGAGAATTCCGAGTATCTTCCGCTGCAACTAAATCCACATCCTGTAACGTCTGAACTGCTCGATAAGTCATATCATTCAGATTACCGATCGGTGTAGGCACTAAAAAAAGAGACCCCTTCGAATTATCAACAAAACTCTTTTGTTCTTTCATTCAAATTGCTCCCTTACTATGCTTTATTTTCTTTTGCATGTCCACGACCATAAATAACACCAAGACAGAAGACACATTCTTCATTGTTCTTACGGTGTGATCCATAAAATTGTTGGCACACATGAAACCCTTTTTCGTATAATTTTTCCAAATTTAATCGTGAACTTGGCAAATTATGATCTTCAAAATCTTTGCCTGCATTGTCCTCTTTATCCAAGTGTTTACGCAAGTTTTGATTTTCCATTTTTAATTCTTCATTTTCTTCGAGAGTCCTGGAAAATTGCTCACGAAGCTTGACCATTTGAGAACTTAAACTAACTAATTGATTGGTAATTTTATCAAACTCATCATATAAATCATTTTCTGCCATATTTTCACCTACTAACTAACATATTTTAATGACATGTCTTCTAAGATGGACTGAAATGATACGTTGCTTTTCCACATTTCTTCAGCTTTGAATAAATAATCTGAAAAATCGACGATTTCGGGAATTGTCTTTTTGGACAAGACATCTTCTTTTATCAAAACTGGATCCTTTATTTGATACCTAATGGATAATATATCACTAAAAATTTGATTCATCATATCAAAAAATATTTGCTGATGATTTTTATTCTCTATCATAGGCATTATATCTGTTTGTATATCTATGAAACTATCCATTTGAGCATTATTACACTGTCTCAACCACGTGGATATCGCCGTTTGTAACGACAAATAATTATCCCCTGGCATTGTTAAAAGATTTTTGATATCTGAAATTTCTAAGGCTGTTTTTGCAAAACTTTCTTTGTAGCCCTCAGCTTCTAAATCATTAATTTCGTCAGTATTACTTTTATTCGACAAGTGGAAAATCTGAACACGTGATTGAATCGTTGGCAAAACTTGTTTTGACGAATTACAGAGTAATATCATCATCAAATTGCCTTCAGGTTCTTCGATCGTCTTCAATAAATTATTGCTGGCTGCACTGGTCATTTTCTCAGCTTCATTGATGATCAGAATCCTACGATTACCCTGAGTAGCAGTCATATTGGCTTCTTTTTTGAAATACTTGATATCATCGACACCAATGCTTTGCTTGTCAGTTGTCACTTGTAATACATCGGGATTATCCCCCATTGCTATTGTTTTACAAGCCTGACAAGTTTGATCAGGAACACCATCTTGTAGATTTTCACAAAACTGACTCTGTGCCAACCAAATGGCCATCTGATTTCTAATTTGGGACGAAGCGTCATCAATAAGATAGGCATGACTAAGCATCCCCGCTTGAATTATCTTTTGAAATTCCGCGACGATCTTAGGTTGTTCTTGTGTTATATCTTCCATATTAAAATCTCACAAATTTGTCGACTGGCAAAATGAAGCATGTTGCTCCACCGACTTGGACCTCAACTGGATCACCGATACCAGTTTCCGGAAGTACAAATGACGAAGTCACATATTGAGTTCTAGTATGGCAAGCCTTCTTGATTACTTCTAAGGCACCATCTATTTGGTCATCTTCAACACCAATAATAAAGGTTGAATTACCTGATTTAAGAAATCCACCTGTTGATGGAAGTCGAGTAAATCTGAATCCATCTTTGACTAGCTTAGTTTGAAGCTGTTGACTATCTTTGTCTTGTACGATTGCTAAAATAACTTTCATGATTAATTACCTCCATTAAACACGTCTGGAAAACGCTTCTGGATAACAGCAAGTGCATCAGCTACTACCATGTCAGGATCCTGACTAGCATCGATGCTGACGATACGCTGTGGATTATCTTTAACTAATTTGAGATATGATTCATGGACACGCTTATGAAAATCTATCGAAGCTTGCTCTAATCGATCCATTGCTTCTTCATGATCTTTTCTGATTCTTGCTAAACCAACTTCTGGTGTAACATCGAAATAAATCGTCAAGTCAGGTAAATGACCATCGATTGCAAAATCATTGATTTTAGCAACTTCATCCATACCGATTTCACGTCCACCACCTTGATAGGCAACTGAACTATCTACAAAGCGATCAGTTAGCATGATTTTACCATCGTTCAAAGCCGGTAAAATAACATCTATCAAGTGTTGACGACGAGCAGCCGCATATAATAATGCTTCAGTTCGGTCATCCATATGGTCATCAGTGATATCAAGAATTATCTTTCTGATCTTCTCAGATATCGGACTGCCACCAGGTTCTCTGGACACTACTAATTCTTCATCTGTGCAAGCTTTTAACAATGGAACCAAGTTTTGCAAGGCAGTTGTCTTACCTGCACCATCTGGACCTTCGAACGATATAAATATTCCTGGCATTATAATATCTCCTAATTAATTAATACTATTTTACTTGAATAACTGATAAAACAAAAGAATATCGGTTCTGACTCTAATAAAAAAGAGAAAGGTTATTGACCGATCTCTTCATCATTTGACACTTATAAAACTTTTATTTTACCAATGCTTCTCAGCTGTACTTGGTTGATTTAAGAAAGTATCTTCATCGCTAAAAATAATATTAGTAGTCTCTCGTGCTTTCGTGCTACGACGACGAGCTTCTAGATAAAGAAATTGATATTTCACCATTTCCAACTTTAACTTAATACGAGTCTCGTCAGAAACTTCTAGTGAGTTGTCGACTAATTTTTGCATATTATTTGCGCGAGATTGGACTGCACTAATGTCGTCCAGAAGACGATTGTCTTCAGTTTTCTTTACGTTTACTTTTTTTCTTCCAAACATATTAAATCTCCCGGCGTCCTTGTACTGCACTCTTCAAAGTCATTCCATCAGCGTATTCAATATCAGATCCAACAGCTAATCCATGTGCAAGACGAGTTACTTTAATTCCAGCAGGTTTAACTAATTTTGCCAGGTACTGCGCAGTTGCCTCTCCATCAGGAGTTGCATTCGTGGCAATAATAAGTTCTTTAACTGCACTGTTATCTCGAAGTCGATTAAGTAATAATTTGATGTTGAGATTTTCAGGGCCTACTCCATCTACAGGTGATAAAACACCACCAAGAACATGATAAAGTCCATCGTATCCGTTCATATCATCAATTGCCATAATATCCTTTGGCTGTTCTACTACTAAAATCGTCGACTGATCACGGCTCTCGTCGCGACAGATCGAACAAGTTTCCTCAGTGGTTATATTTCCACAAATTGAACATGATCGTAAATCATTCTTTGCAGATAATAGGTTTTCAGAGAATTCTTGTACATCATCTTTATCCATAGTTAATGTATAAAATGCCATTCTGGTTGCAGTCTTACGACCAATACCAGGTAGCAGCATATAACTATCGATCAGTTTGGTAATTGGTTCAGGATAGTTCATTCTACATTAACCCATCCATGCCGCCTAAACCACTAGCGTATTGACCCATTTTACTCTTTTGATCTTCCAACATTTTGTCATTGGCATCGTTGATAGCCATGATGACCATATCTTGTAATGTATCTGGATCGTCTGGATCGATAAGCTTGTCAGCAATCTTCAAATCTGTAACTTTTCTTTCACCGTTCATTTTAAGAGTTACAAGGTCACCGGCAGCATGTCCTTCATATTCTGTATTCTTGATTTCATCTTGTGCTTCTTTTACTTGTTGTTGCATTTTTTGGGCTTCACGCATAATGTTAGCCATATTTCCACCCATTGCACCAAAGTTAGGTCCCTTACTCATAATTGTTTCCTCCTAGTCGTCTTTTACGTCTACAGCATCTTCACCAAACAATTTTACCGCTTCATCAACGGCCTCGTCAGTTTTTTTTGCCTTTGGTTCAGATTTTACATCGTCTTTGTTATCTAAATCAACATTATTGTTATTAATGTATTCTTTTCTAATCGTAGGCCATTCATCTTTTGGAACCATGACTATCTGACAATCATGTTTCAAAAGTCGTGATACATCATTAGTCAATGAATCCAACAAATCTTGATCTTCCTGTGCTTGTTCAAACCACATTGGATAATCAAAGGCCATCACGATTCCATCAGCGCATGCTGCAACTGGTTCTGATACCCGCATCATTGCCCGCTGAGTGACTGATAGCATACTCATTACATCTGGCCAAATATCCTTGGCATTGTTTAAATCTTCTCGGGTAGCTTGACCAAGAACTTTGTAAATCGCAGTTTTGTTTAGATGAGTCTTCTTATTGACCTTTTTCTCAGTTTTAACAGGTGCAGGACCATTAGAGACGTTTGCTACTCCATTTTTTGAAATATTAGATATTTCTTTTTTGAGTTGAGCAACTTCATCTGTTAGTTCAACAACTTTACCATCATCGGTAGCAACCGTAGCAGCAATTTCAGGCTGTCCACTTTGTACTGATGATACTTGTGGTTCACTGATTTTAACCGTCAATATTTCCATATAAACATCTGTTTGATTGGAATTCTTCAAGTTTCTTTGTGTATTACTTACCTGATCGACTATATAAAATAACTTATCGTTGTCGAATTTTTGAGAAATATCCAACATATCTTGAGTCATGATCGAACTATCCATTTGTTTGCTCAAATCGGTATTTGAGTTGTACAAAATCATATTACGACAAACTCTGATAATCATTTCTGTAAATCTGATGGCTGATCTACCACTGGCCAAAATCTTGTACAAACTAGTCAATGCATCAGCTGGTTTATTATTAGCTATCGCCGTCATATAAGAAACTATTTGTTCGTTACTCAAAGCACCAGTAACTTCTTGGGCATTATTCAATGTCAATTCATCTTTACCAAACGATAGAGCTTGATCCAAGATACTCAAGGCATCACGCATTCCACCTTCAGCGGATGCAGCAATGATATTTAATCCTTCTTCGTCATACTTGATATTCTTATCTTTTAATATCAATTCCATTCTAGCCAATAAGTCATCTTTAGAAATACGTTTGAAGGTAAAACTTTGAGTTCTCGAAATAATTGTAGCTGGAATTTTTTGTGGTTCAGTTGTTGCTAAAATGAACATTACATTTTCTGGTGGTTCTTCCAAAGTTTTAAGTAGTGCATTGAAAGCACCTTGTGAAAGCATATGAACTTCATCAATGATATAAACTTTAAACTTTGCTTCAGTTGGTGCATATTTTACTTTATCTCGGATGTCACGGATCTCCTCGACTCCGTTGTTGGAAGCAGCATCGATCTCGATAACATCGTTCAGGCGATTCTCGTTTGCGGCTTTACAGATCTCACACTCATTACATGGTTCTCCGTCGTGAGGGTTTAAACAGTTGACTGCTTTCGCCAAAATCTTCGCACATGACGTTTTACCTGTGCCTCGTGGTCCACTGAACAAGTACGCATGGCTGGTCATTTTGCTGGCAACAGCATTACGTAAAGTCTGTGTAATTACATCTTGACCCACAACATCTGCAAACGTTTGGGGACGCCATACCCGGTATAATGCTTGATATGCCATACTTTCTCCTATCAGTTGTTTAATATATTAAATTTTACCACAAATATAGGTCTTACCCTGCTCATTTACTTTGTTAAAAAAATTTACTTTTGGATAAAAAAAACTCCTAATCAAAATTGATTAGGAGGCTTATATGCATAACAAAAGGCACATGTTGCAACTTACTTAGTGCTGCTTTCTTCCGAACCTGACACGATTCGTAAGAGCACCATTGCCCTAAGGCCTTTCGGCAATAACTATCTTACTATAAATAATCTATTTATGCTACTTTTTACGGCGGATTTCTCGAAAGAAATTTCTCAAAAGATCTGCAGTCTCATCCTCACGAACACCACCCAAGAAGTCAGGTTGATGATTGTATCTAGTCTCAGCCAACAAATTATTGATTGATCCAACTGACCCAGCTTTGGGATCAAAGGCCCCAAAATAAACTTCTTCGATTCGACTATTAATGATAGCACCCGCACACATTGGGCAAGGCTCAAGCGTTACAAATAAACTAGTATGTTCTAATCTCCAACTACCTACTTTCGAACAGGCAGCTTCGATTGCAATTATTTCAGCATGCTTGATTGCATTCTGGGTCTCCTCACGTTCATTGAATCCAGTGGCGATAATCTCTGAAGTTTGATTATCCACAATAACACAACCAATTGGAACCTCTGCATGAGATTTGGCGATTTCCGCCTGCTTAATAGCCTGTCCCATAAAATCATGTATTTCTTGTTCTGAAAAAATCATAAATTAATTATCCACAATAGCTGAAAGTTTTTCTTCTAGTCCAGCTGGCAACTTAATGTCAGGTAGAGTAATGCTTTCGGCTTTCTCGCGGCCTTTTTCTATTATTTTAAATAAAATACGAATTTGAAAGTTAGATAAGTTATCAACGATAGACATTATCTTTTCGTCACCTTTAAGATATTTCTTTACATAACGTTTTAGCTGTTTGCGTTCTCGTTTGATTTTAAACTTTCTGACTGTTTTAAAACCAGCAATCAACAAGACTCCAACTCCAGCTGTGGCAACTGACAATCCTAATCCAATCAATGTTTTCTTATCCATAACAGTACCCCCGATATATTAAATTAATTATATAGCTTACTTCTAAGAATATAATACCCTTTATCTCGAGTTACAACTTCAACATTTTCATATGTTAGATCCATCAATTTCTTAGCAGATGGTGCACCCTGCTTTTTCTGCAAGACGATCCAGAGTTCTCCATTTGGAACCAAATAGTTCTTTGCTTCAGCTATGATACTGGATACAACTGACTTTCCAGCACGTACTGGCGGATTTGAAACTATCAAAGCAAATTGCTCATCAATATTCTCATAGGCATCAGATTCAAATATTGTCGCATTAGTTATCTTGTTGGCATCAGCGTTCTTTTTTGCGAGATCCATTGCCCGCAAGTTAACATCTGTCATTACAACTTGTCGTTTGGGTTGATTCTTAGCTAATGACAGTCCTATTGGTCCATAACCACAGCCAACATCCAAAATATTGCCCTGTGGCACGTTTGAAAAATCGATGGCATCAATTAATACTCTTGACCCATAATCAATTGTCTGACGTGAAAACACTCCACTATCGGAAGTGAATTTCAAATTATTTCCTTTTAAATCGAAATCAAATGTTTTTAATTCATGTTCAAGATTTTCTTGGTTTTCAAAATATTGATTTGCCATAATTATCCCTTTCCATTTGAGGGTAAAAAAAAATCCTCTTTCGAGGATTAATTTTAACATAAGTTAATTATTTCAATGTAACTGTTGCGCCAACAGCTTCAAGTTTTGTCTTCATTTCGTCAGCGTCAGCTTTAGCAACGCCTTCTTTGATAACCTTAGGTGCGCCATCAACTAAGTCTTTTGAGTCTTTCAAGCCAAGTCCTGTGATACCACGAACTTCCTTGATAACCTTAACTTTTTCTTGTCCTGCTTCTGTTAATTCAACGTCGAATGAATCTTTTTCGGCACCGGCGTCGCCACCAGCAGCACCTGCAGCAGCAACTGGAGCAGCAGCTGTAACGTCAAATTCTTCTTCGATTGCCTTAACTAAATCGTTTAGTTCAAGGATTGATGCATCTTTTAATTGGTCGATAATTGCTTGTGTATCTAAAGCCATTTTGATTTCCTCCAAATTGAGTTTTATATTTTTATTTAATAATTAAGCAGCTGGTTCGTCATCTTTCTTATCTGCAATTGCTTTAACAGTAAGAGCAAAGTCACGAACAGGAGCTTGTAATACAGATACCAACATAGATAGTAATCCATCTCTTGATGGTAATGTTGCAAGATCTTGAATTTGTTCAAGAGTAGCAACTTTGCCTTCGATCATTCCACCTTTAATTTCAACGGCTTCAACATCTTTGGCATATTTAGCAGCAACTTTAGCTGGAGCAACTGGATCTTCTTCAGAAAAGGCAATAGCTGTAGGACCTACGAATAAGTCTTCAATTCCTTCGATACCAGCAGCATCAGCAGCACGTCTCAAGATTGTATTCTTGACAACTTCCATGTGAGCACCTTGCTCACGTAGTTCAGCACGCATGTTAGTTGCTTCTTCAACTGTTAAACCTAAGTAGTCAACAACAACAACTGATTTTGCGTTCTTCAAGTTTTCAACGACTGCATCAACTTGTGCTTGTTTTGCGTCTAATTTCTCTTGCTTCATATTTACGTTTCACCTCCATAATTATTTTAGTTAACTCTACGATTAATAGGCTATAAAATAAAATCTCTGTACCCGAATGAGCACAGAGATTATTTAACAATCTTCTGGCCTCGGCAGGATATTAAGACATAAGTCACCTGAGTCTTCGGTAGAAATCAACTATTGTAATTTATCATCATTTTGGTTATTAGTCAATAAGATTAAGCATTAATCTTAAGGCCAGGGCCAAATGTTGATGTCATATTAACACTAACAATGTATGCACCCTTTAATGATGCTGGGCGAGCCTTCAAGATTGCTTCGTAGAATGAATCGAAGTTTTCTGCAAGCTTCTTTGTATCGAATGATGCTTTACCGATTGGTGCATGAATCAAACCATTTGAGTCAACACGGTATGCAACTTGTCCAGCTTTGATATCATTAACAGCCTTTGTAACGTCCATTGTAACTGTACCAGTCTTAGGGTTAGGCATTAAACCTTTAGGTCCAAGAACTCTACCTAAACGTCCAACCTTAGCCATCATAGGTGGTGTAGCAACAGCAACGTCAAAGTCTAACCAACCATCTTGGATTTTTTCAACAAGATCATCTGAACCTACTAGGTCTGCGCCGGCTTCTTCAGCTTGTTTAGCTTGAGCACCTTCTGCGAACACGATAACCTTTTGAGTTTTACCTGTACCATTTGGTAGTACAAGAGCACCACGAATTTGTTGGTCAGCTTGTTTTGGATCTACATCCAAGTTAATAGCAACTTCGATAGTTGAATCGAATTTTGCGTAATCAATTTTCTTAAGTAATTCAGCAGCTTCTTCGGCAGAATAAGTCTTTGACTTATCTAAGTCCTTGACTGCGTCCATATATTTTTTTCCATGCTTAGCCATGCTAAGTTCCTCCTTGCTTTGTGGTCCATTGGGGAATTTCCCCTCCCACTTGTTAAGAATGCTTTCACATCCCTGTAAACTGTGTAAAAGTTAAGACTAGTCTTTAACTTCGAAGCCCATACTTCTTGCAGTACCAGCGACCATACGCATAGCAGATTCAACACTAGCAGCGTTTAGGTCTTTCATCTTGGTTTCAGCAATTCCGCGAACTTGCTCTGATGTAACAGTAGCAACCTTCTTTGTGTTAGGTTCGCCAGAGCCACTATCAACACCAGCAGCTTTCTTCAATAGAACAGCAGCTGGTGGAGTCTTAGTAACGAAATCGAATGAACGATCTTCATAAACTGAGATTACAACGGGAATAATCATTCCTTGTTGATCTTGTGTACGTGCATTGAAATCCTTAGTGAATGCAACGATATTGATACCGGCTTGTCCTAAAGCAGGACCAACTGGTGGAGCTGGAGTAGCCTGACCAGCAGGTATTTGTAATTTAACGATGTTAGCAACTTTTTTAGCCACGAAACATACCTCCTTTGTCCGTGATGTGGTCATGATGAGAATGTATATTTTCTCTCCCACATGTATGTAAAACATACCGTAATAGTGTAGCACGGCCTAGCAACTATATCAATAACAATTTATTTTAATTCTTATCAACGTCATCAAAGTCAACTTCGGCGTTAGTCATACGACCAAACATGTCAACTTCAACTTTTAATTTCATATGTTCTGAATCGACTTCTGTGACTTTACCACTCATTTTTGAGAAAGCACCATCGATGATAGTTACTGTTTCTCCAACTGTGAAGTCAGTATCGTGTTGACGAGTACTGATACCTAAGTCATGCAAGATGTGATCAATTTCTTCTGGTAATAGTGGTGCAGGTTTACTACCTGAACCGTGACTGCCGACAAATCCTGTAACACCAGGTGTATTACGAACGATAAACCATGATTCATCAGTCATTACCATTTCAACTAATACATATCCTGGGAATGTTTTCTTCATCTCAGTTTTCTTTTTACCATTCTTTACTTCTGTTTCTTCGTCTTCAGGAACAACAGCACGGAAGATATAATCTTCCATACCCATTGATTGTGCACGAGATTCCAAGTTCTCTTTAACTTTATTTTCGTATCCTGAATAAGTATGCAATACGAACCATTGTTTTTCGCCAGCTTCAGCCATAATTTCCTCCAAAAAATGTCAAAATAAAAAAACCTCGAAATAAATTCGAAGTTTTTCTCTTGGTTAAAATAGTATCAGATTTCTCTGATGATTACAATTTTATTTACCCATGAAGAAGTGTTGAAGAATTGAAACTAGTCCCCAGTCGATCAATGCAAAGAAGATAGCGTAGATAAGTGAAGTCATGATAACAGTCCACGTATCTCTTCTATTTTCTTTGAATGTAGGCCATACAACCAATTTCATTTCTTTTCTAACACTGCCAAAAAATCTAAATAGTCTCATTTAGTCCTCCAAATTAACGCGTTTCTTTATGCAAAGTATGTTTGCCGCAATGCTTACAAAACTTCTTTACTTCTAGTCGTTCTGTACGGTTTGGGTTCTCTGTAATTGTATAATTACGTGATCCGCAAACGCTGCATGCTAAGGCAACTTTTCTTAGTCCCATATAGTTTCACCACAATCTTCCGTATATCTAGCACGGTTTTTGTCTTTATAATTGTATCGTTTTGATATAAGAAAGTCCATTAGAATTTGAAAAAACTACTTCTGTGTCAATTGACGTCTAATTTTATTTTTACACCTACTCGATGCTCTAAGTAACTTTCCAATATCGCATTGTTGGCGAAGGCACGCATCCTCGACAGTAGTTTCTCCGAGTATCACTCGAAAAGCAATCAATTCTAAATCACTCAACTCAGAAATTATCGTTTCAACATGAGTAACGATATCCAGCATCTTAGGTGCCGGACGAGTAAGAAATTCAAACATATTCTCATTCTTTTCCATGATTGATTCAAACGACTGAGTTTCAGAATTAGCACGTCTTTTGATTGCTCTTTGCGCACGTATTATCGACACGATGTGATTATTGAAACGCATTTTGAAGAAGTTTGCAAATTTAGAACCATGATCACCGTCGTAAATCTTACAAGTTTGGTGACAAACTATATAAGCTTCTTGATACCAATCGTTACGATCATAGCCTTCGATCCAGTATATCTTGTAAAAATTATCTACGATCGGTCGATATTTTTTCATTAAAGATTGTAAAGCAGCCGAGTCATCATTCTCTCTTACGAGTTGAATCATCGATAGTTCATTAGTGTTTATCATTAAGATATCCATTCTTATTGATTACACGCTTCCTTTTATAAAGTACCATGAGAAAATCACTAATATAACCGAACGTCTGTTTACAAAAAAGCCGTTAACATTTTTAGTTAACGGCTTATAAAATATTATAAATTATGCATTTCTTGAAGCATAAGCTTGATACAAAAGTATCCCTGTTGCGACACTAGCATTCAAACTTTGAACGTGTCCGACCATTGGAATATTAAGTGTTTGATCAACTTGTTTTTGAACAAGTGGTGAAACTCCTTTACCTTCGTTACCGATAACTAATGCAATTGCACCTTTGGCATTCCATTCACGATAGTTATCGCCTTCCATGGCTGTCCCAAAGATCCAGACGTTACGTTTCTTCAAGTCATTGATCGTATTGACTAAATTAGTCACACGGACAACCGGAACATGTTCGATAGCTCCGGTTGAAGTTTTAGCAACAACTGATGTTAATCCTGATGAACGATGTTTTGGAATAATGATACCGTCGACACCAACAGCGTCAGCTGTACGTAAAATTGATCCCAAATTATGTGGATCTTCGATCTTATCAAGAATCAAGATAAATGGATCTGTACCTTTTGCTTCAGCACTTTTAAAAATATCCTCTAGTTCAGCATATTTATATGGTGCAATATATGCTGCCATCCCTTGATGATTTCCACCATCGGTTATGGAATCCAGCTTACTCTTCGGCACATCTTGAACTATTAAACGATCACGTTTAGCAATCTTAACAACTTCACCAATATGCTCACTTGTTAGTCCTTTTTGGACCAATACTTTGTTAACACGCTGATTGGCGGTTGGTGATTTCAGCAACTCCATCACTGAATGATGACCATAAACCAATTCACTTTCATCTAAGTTTGAATTATTTTGCATCTGTCTCACCCGCCTCAACTTTTTCTATACAGTACTTAACTAATTCTTCAAGTCTTTCTTTGTTTCCTGAAATTTCTAAATATCCCATCAATGCTTCGAACCCAGTCGACATATGATAAGTGACGACACTCGTATTCTTAGCTTTGGTATATTTCTTGGCATTTCGTCCATTCTTATAAATTCTCAACTCATCATCAGATAATAGATCTTCTTCTGTCATGAGATTTA
The DNA here is from genome assembly GCF_003946505.1 of Companilactobacillus mishanensis. GTDB lineage: Bacteria > Bacillota > Bacilli > Lactobacillales > Lactobacillaceae > Companilactobacillus > Companilactobacillus mishanensis. Next base: position 76,374 of record NZ_RHON01000005.1, read on the forward strand.
TTAATGAAGCTTGAGCCTTTGCTGAAACATAATGTGTTGCCCGTTTCTGTAATTCATTAACTTTGGTAATATTCAGGTTCAGCAAATGTTCACGAATATATACCTCATAAACAGCATCCCCCAAATAAGCAAGAGTGACGCCATTCAATTGTTCTATTTTAACCATCTATATGCCACCGTGTTCCCTGTGGAGTATCTTCAAGGATAACTCCCATATCTTTTAATTTGTCTCGTAAACTATCGCTTGTCGCAAAATCCTTGTCAGCACGTGCTTGATCACGTTGGTCGACCATTGCTTGAATCTCGTCCGATAATGATTGATCATTATCAAATTTTATACCCAAAATACCACCTAATTCGGCAATATTTTTCAAAATATATTCGGCATTATCTTTATTTACAGATTCCTTCGAACTGTAATTATTAGCTAAACTAACCAATTCAAAGATGCTTGTTAAACCATTTTGAACATTAAAATCATCATCCATCGCCTCTTTAAATCCAGCAACGATTTTATTTACTTGTGATTCAACATCCTTGTCAGCCTCACCATTAGCACCATCAATTCTAAAGTTCAAATTGTTATAGGCAGTTTTTATTTTATCGAGGTTATCTGCAGCTCGCTCGAGGTTACCCTTCGTGTATTCCAAGGGACGACGATAGTGGGTCGACGATAGGAAGAAACGCAGAACTTGAGGATCAGTCGTCTTTACCAAATCATGAACCGTTACGAAATTACCTAATGATTTACTCATTTTTTCGTTATTCTCAACAGTAACAAAACCATTGTGCATCCAATAATTAACAAATTTTTTGCCAGTTTCGGCTTCGCTTTGAGCAATTTCGTTTTCGTGATGTGGAAATTCCAAATCTTGTCCGCCACCATGAATATCGAAATTTTCACCCAAATACTTTGTAGACATAACAGAACATTCAATATGCCAACCTGGACGTCCTTTACCCCAAGGAGAATCCCAATTGATCTCACCTGGTTTAGCTTTTTTCCAAAGTGCAAAATCAATCGGATCTTGCTTCTTATCGAACTCAGCTTCACCGATATGTTCACTTGCCCCTTGGACTAACTGATCAATATCCATGCCCGACAACTTACCATAATTCTTAAACTTACGAGCACGGTAAAAGACATCCCCTTGAGATTCATAAGCATATCCTTTTTCGATAAGTACTTTAATAAAGTCAATTATCTCAGGGATATTATCAGTGGCTCTAGGATTAACGGTCGCACGCTGAACATTTAATTGTTCGATATCTTCAAAAAAGGCCGCAATAAATTTATCAGCAACTTCGGGAACTGTGATGTTTTCCTTAGCAGCCTCTTTTATCATTTTATCGTCAACGTCAGTAAAATTGGATACGAACTTAACTTTATATCCTATGTATTCCAAATAACGTCTGATTGTGTCAAAAGCCACGATCGAACGGCCATTTCCAATATGGATATAATTGTAAACTGTTGGTCCACAGACATACATATTTACTTGATCAGGTTGAATAGTTTTAAATTCTTCTTTTTCTCGTGTGTACGTATTAAAAATTTTCAGCATATATTATCACCTATAAGAAAAGAGGTTGAGGCAAAACAATGTTTTCCTTCAACCTCTTATTTGTACTAAATATCTTAGCACTAATTATTTCATTTGTTCTAATGTCTTATCAATATTCTTCAATGCTTGGTCACGACCGAATAATTCGATTGCTTCAGCTATAGCTGGGCCATGCATTGTACGTGTTGTAGCAATTCTAGCTGGCATGTAAAGTTTTCTACCCTTAACGCCAGTATCTGCACGAACACCTTGAATAGCAGCCATGATTTGAGTTGCTGTAAAGCGTTTAAGATCGGCTAACTTACCACGTAAGTCTTCGATTGCTTTACGTGCATCATCATCTTCAAGCTCTTTTTGTTCATCATCAGTCAATACATCTGGTTGATTGAAGAATACATCTGATAATTCAACGATTTGTTGAGTAAAACTCATTTGTGGCATATATAATTCTACCAAGTGTCTTACCCATTGGATCGTATCTGTATCAGGGTTTTCTTGAACGTGTTTTGCAACGATAAGGTTTTCGAGTGCCAAATCAGTTATTTCACTAACGTCAGCATTCTTAACATATTGGTTGTTGACCCATTCAAGCTTCTTTTGATCAAATTTAGCTGGTGATTTACTCAAACGAGTTTCATCGAAAATCTTGATAAATTGTTTGCGAGTAAATAATTCTTCTTCACCGACTGGTGACCAACCTAGCAATGTAATGAAGTTAAACATAGCTTCTGGCAAATAACCTAATTCACGATATTGTTCGATGAATTGTAGAACTGACTCATCACGTTTACTTAGTTTCTTACCAGTTTCAGTATTGATGATCAATGTCATGTGACCGAATTTTGGTGCTTCCCAGCCAAGTGCATCATAAATCATGATTTGTTTTGGAGTATTAGCAACGTGATCATCACCACGAAGAACATGACTGATCTCCATTAAGTGGTCATCAACTACAACAGCAAAGTTGTATGTTGGCATACCATCACGTTTTTGGATGACCCAGTCTCCACCAAGTGTATCAGCAGCAATTGAGACTTTACCCTTTACGATATCATCCCATTCATATGTCTTGCCAACTGGTACATGAATACGAACAACAGGAGTTAAACCAGCATCTTTTGCAGCTTGGATCTTTTGAGCTTTTTCTTCTTCACTCATTCCAGCAAATTCATATTCGTAATGAGGCATTACACCGCGTGCTTCTTGATCCTCACGCATCTTTGTAAGCTCTTCTTCAGTTGTATATGATTCGTAAGCTAAACCTTTATCAAGCAATTCTTGGATATACTTTTGATAAATTTCCTTACGTTCAGACTGACGATATGGACCATAATCTCCACCTACATCAGGACCTTCATCCCAGTCAACACCCAACCATTTAAGGTTTTCAAGTTGACTCTTTTCGCCGCCTTCAACATTTCTCTTTGTATCAGTATCTTCGATACGAATAACGAATGTTCCCTTATGAGCGCGTGCAAATAGATAATTAAAAATTGCAGTTCTTGCGTTACCTATATGTAAATGTCCTGTTGGACTTGGTGCGTATCTCACACGAATTTTATTGTCTGCCTTGTTTGCCACTTTTACGTTCTCCCCTTTTGTTCTTTGTAGTCCCTTTATTGTCAGCAGATCCCTTAGGATTGTTGGCTTGGATACCGTTAAATGAATGCTTTGGTTTTGCGAAAATCATTTTACCAGCGTCGGTCTGCAATGCACTTGTAACGATAACGTCCAATGACTTATTAATGAAGAATTTACCTTCCTCAACAACAACCATTGTCCCATCTTCCAAGTATGCCACACCTTGTTCTCGCTCGGTACCTTCTTTTATAACTTTAACAGTCATTGATTCTCCTGGCAAAACCATCGGTTTCAAAACTTTTGCTAGTTCATTGATATTTAAAACTTCAACGTTTTGAAATTCACTTACCTTATTTAAATTATAATCATTTGTTAAAACTGCACCACCAATTTCCTTAGCCAATTTGATCAATTTATTATCGACCTCAGGAATATTGTCATAATCTCTAGTGGTAGTTTCATATTTGATAGTTTGATCCATTTTCATTTCATTCAAAATATCTAAACCACGACGACCACGTTCACGTTTCTGATTGTCACTTGAGTCAGATATCAATTGAAGTTCATGAACAACGAAATCTGGAATCATCATTTTACCTTCCAAAAATCCTGTTTGAGCAAGTTGATGAACACGACCATCTATAATAACAGAAGTATCAAGTATCTTATAAGGATAAAAATCTTTCTTTGTTTCACGTTCAATAATTTGTCCATCAGAACCTAATTTGTCAGAATTCTTAGAATGTTTCGTTAATGAAAAACTCTTCCAATCATTTCTTCTCGTCGTTCCGATTCTAAATCCAATAAATCCAAAAATAATCATTAAGATAAGTGGAATTATGGTATTAAATGTCAAAGTTGACATCATATAAAATGGAATCGAAATGATATTCGCTAAGATCAAGCCTCCAATCAAGAACACAGCTCCAAAGATAATATATCCTGGAGACCTTGAACCAAGACTCTTTTCAATTCTAGAATTCAGATTGGTAATAGGCTGGACGAATGGAAATGAGAAAAAATAAAAAATAAGACCGCCAGTAAGTCCGTCCACATAGCCATTGTTAACCAAGTGAATATTTGCTATGCCAGTTGCACGCCACAGATACGGTAAGACTGTAATACCAACAGCAACACCAATCAGCGCGAAAATAACATTAACTAAAAATTTGCGCATGTAAAACCTCCTTTAAAATACTTTACTCATTGCTTCAGAAATCGTACTTACACCAATAATTTGAATCTTAGATTTCTTAGCCCAGTCACCAATGTTGTTTTTAGGAATAAATATTCTTTGAAAACCAAGTTTTTCAGCTTCATTCACACGTTGATCAATTCGATTTACTCGTCTGATCTCACCTGTTAAGCCTACTTCACCAACAAAACAATCGGTTGCAGATATTCCAATATTTTTATAACTTGAAGCAATCGACATGGCCAATGCTAAATCAATCGCAGGTTCATCCAATTTCACACCACCAGTCGACTTCAAATAAGCATCCTGGTTCTGCAACATTAGATTACCACGTTTTTCAAGAACCGCCATAATAACCGATACACGATTGTGATCCAGTCCCGTCGCAGTTCTCTTAGCATTTCCGAAAACTGTTGGTGTGATCAAAGATTGAATTTCAACCAGAATTGGTCGAGTTCCTTCCATAGATACAACAACGGCAGAACCATTAGTATCTTTTAGACGTTCTTCAAGAAAAATCTCGGAAGGATTGGCGACTTCGACCAATCCCTTTGTCTGCATTTCAAAAATACCTATCTCATTAGTTGAACCAAAACGGTTCTTGACTGAACGCAAAATACGATAGCTGTGATGAGTATCCCCTTCAAAATATAGCACTGTATCTACCATGTGTTCCAGTACCTTTGGACCCGCAATGGCTCCACCTTTTGTTACATGGCCAACAACGAATACAGTAATATTTTGTTGCTTGGCAATATTCATCAATTCAGCTGTAACTTCTCTAATTTGCGAAACACTACCAACAGCAGAAGATATCTCTGGTTCATCCATAGTTTGGACCGAATCGATAATCAAATAATCAGGTTTTATTTCATCAATAGTTTGACGAATATAACTCATATCTGTTTGAGGATAAACATAAAGATTATCCCCACTGATACCTAGTCGATCGGCTCTCATTTTTATCTGTGAGGCACTTTCTTCACCAGAAACATATAGTACTTTACCTTCAAACTTTTGGAGTTGTCCTGAGACTTGTAATAGCAAAGTAGATTTACCAATTCCGGGATCCCCACCAATAAGAATTAATGAGCCTGGAACGATTCCTCCGCCAAGGACACGGTTAAGTTCAGATAATTCGGTTTTGATTCGAGGTTCTTTTTCAAAAGCAACACTATCTAATTTAACTGGGCGAGATTCCAAGTCACTGGTTCTACGACTTGGTGTGGCTTTAGCTGATTCAACTCGTTCAACTTCCTCAACCATTTGATTCCATGAACCACAGTTTGGACAACGCCCCAAATACTTGGGAGAAACGTAGCCGCAATTTTGACACACAAACTTACTTTTTGCTTTTGCCACTTAATTAAATCCTCTTTTCACTTAAAACAGATTATTTAACACCAGAAGAACCGAAGCCACCTTGACGTTCCTTGAGGCCACCTTGATCATCATCAGTAGTTAAATATTTTAGAAAAATTCCTTGGGCCAAACGTTCACCCTTCTTGATATGCATATCTTTAGGGAAAAAGTTAACTAATTGAATAAATAGTTCTCCCTCATTTCCTTCGTTATTGTAATAGTCAGCGTCGACAACTCCAATACCATTTGGGATCGACAATCCACGCTTCAATGGATTACTTGATCGACTAGAAATGATCAGAACTTCATCATCTTGCATATAAGCTTTGACACCTGTTGGGACTAAAACCGGTTTGATAGATTTCTGGACTTCATCCAATTTTGCGTCATCTATTTTACCCTTACTCAACAAAAACTTGATAGCATTTAGCACTCCAAATTTCCACATTGATGGAACAACAAAATCTTCTGCACTTTCGATATCATACCCAGCAGCATTCTTTGTTTGACGAACTGGTAAATTGATGTTTTTATCTTGATATTTTTCTACAATTTCAAATCCACGTTTTTTTGGCAAAATAATAGCTCCTTTTCTGTCGTAACTATTTAAAATAATATCATTTAACCTATGATAAAACTATGTATAACACTGACTTTCACAGCTTATTAATGTAAGATTAAGATTAAGATAAATATATTAATACACAGGAGGCGTTCCATGGAAATAAAACAAGAGGAACATCGTTTCTATATTAATGATGGCGAGGAATTCGTTGGTGAAATCACATTTACTCCTATTAAAGAGGGTGTTATTTCAATCGACCATACTTTCGTTGACAAAAAATACGGTGGCCAAGGATTAGCTGGAAAACTTTTAACAGCAATGCTTGAATATGCCGAAAAAGAAAATCTTAAAATAGTTCCCGTTTGCGAATATGCCAAAGCTAATTTCGACAAGCGACCTGAAATCAGATATTTATTAGCTGACAATTATCAAGAACTTTTAGACAAAGAATTAGCCAAAAAAGAAGAAGCCGACAAGGAGGACAAATAATTGAATCAAGATGAATTGAAAAAAGCTGTAGGTGTTAAATCAGTCGATTTTATCCAAAGTGACTCAATAGTAGGATTGGGAACAGGTTCAACCGTTTATTATATGATCGAGGAACTTGGTCGTCGTTACCAAGCCGGAGAAATCAAAAATATCGTTGGTGTATCAACATCTTCACGCTCACAAAAACAAGCAGAATGCCTTGGCATTCCAATGAAAGACTTGAATGAAGTTGACCACATTGATCTAACAATCGATGGAGCTGACCAAATTGATAAAAACTTCCAAGGTATCAAGGGTGGCGGTGCTGCTCACCTTCTCGAAAAGATGGTAGCTACTAATTCACACAAGAATCTTTGGATCGTTGACCAATCTAAAATGACTGATCAACTTGGTAGTTTTCCCCTTCCAATCGAAGTTATACCTTTTGGTTGCCAAAAGACTTTTGACGACTTAAAGAAAGAAAATTTAATGCCTGAATTCCGTCTCGATGAAAACGGCAAACGTGTCCTTACACATAATAAGAACTATATTATTGATCTTAAAAATGGTGTTATCGAACACCCACATATCCTTGCTGACTGGTTAGATCACCAAGTTGGAATAGTTGCGCACGGTCTATTTCTTGATATAGTTAATACTGTGGTTGTTGGTTACGATGATGGTCCAAAAGTAATCGATAATATCAGATAATCAAATAAAGGGAGAGTAATTTATGACTAAGGAAATCACTTCAAAAGAACTATCAGATTTTCAAAATGCATTCGAGAAAACACCAGGTTCTGCTGCAATCAAAAATGCTGTTACAAATAATGGAATTTACAAATCAAGTGAGACATTAGATTCAAAAATTGCAATGGATCCAACTTTCTCTGTTGAGCTTGAAACTGGTTCAGTTTCCGATCAAAAACAATCTGGACTTTGCTGGGTATTTGCCGCATTAAACACTATGAGACATCCCTTGCAAGACAAATTTAAAATCAAAGGATTTGAACTTTCAGAAGCTTACATGCTGTTCTGGGATAAGTTAGAAAAATCTAATTTCTTCTATGAAAATGTTATTAACACTGCCGCCCTTCCAGTTGGCGACCGCAAAGTCGACTTCTTGATGACAACACCTCAACAAGATGGTGGTCAATGGGATATGATCATGGCACTTGTTCAAAAATATGGCGTTGTTCCTAAGAGCGTGATGCCTGACACTGCAAGCAGAACTAATTCATCTGAATTGAATACTGTTCTTAATACTAAATTACGTAAGAATGCCATCACTCTTCGTAAATTAGTTAGCGATGGAGAATCTGATGAAGATATCCAACGCCAAAAAGATGAAATGTTAAGTGAAATATACAAGATTTTGGTTTACACAGTTGGCGAACCACCTACAAAATTTAGCTGGGCCTACCGTGATGATGATAAAAAATACCATAAAGAATCTGGTATTACACCACAAGAATTTTTCAAGAAATATGTTGGCTGGGATCTAGACAACTATATTTCAACAATCAATGCTCCAACTGATGACAAGCCTTATAACCATGTTTACACTGTTGAATTATTGGGTAATGTTGTTGGTGGACGTCAAGTACGTCACTTGAATCTGGACATTAACGACTTCAAATCACTTGCCGTAAAACAATTACAATCAGGCGAGGCCGTTTGGTTCGGTAGTGATGTTGGTCAAAGTTCCGACCGTAAGTTAGGAATCATGGATACAAACATCTATGATCTTGAAGGATTATTCAATACTGATCTTGCAATGACCAAGGCACAACGATTGGATTATATCGAAAGTATGATGACTCACGCCATGGTTATTACTGGTGTTGACTTGGATGACAACGGCAAACCTACAAAATGGAAAGTCGAAAATTCATGGGGAGAAAAAGTTGGTAAAAAAGGTTACTTCGTTATGAGTGATTCTTGGTTTGACGAATATGTTTATCAACTAGTTATCAACAAGAAGAACCTTAGTGATAGCTTGAAATCAACCTTTGAAACAGAATCTAAAGATCCTAAAGTACTAGCTCCATGGGATCCAATGGGTGCATTAGCATAATTAATTAATCTCTGAGACTTCTCAGAGATTTTTTTTGCCCAAATTTCATTCACAAAAGTCTATAATTGGAATTATTGAATTTAGGGAGGGCTTTTTATGCGTAACAATCAATTTGCAATCAAGCCAACAAATTATGAAACACAATTAGTTGAACTGCATGATGTCCGTTTTTTGAACGACACCAATGACAATCTGAATGACCCACTATCATTGTGGATATCATTCTTAAAATTAAGTTTTCTTTCCGCAAAATCAGATAGTGTCTTTTCTCAAAAGCTGCAAAATATAATGGCAACTTCAGAACAAAATCTCCAAACATATATCAATAATCAAAAGGTTGTCTCAGTGACGGCCTTTTATAATGTCGCATTGCAATTATTGGGATTTCAGCCAGAATTAGATTTCCAGCTAAATGACACTCTTACAGCTATGAACAAGATTCAATTGAAAATTGCTGACCACTCTACCGACAGTTTCAATCTCGATGAATTAAAATCTGCTTGGTATTGGCTATTAGCCACTCATAACAAAGAAGGACAAACTTTCATTGACCAATTAGCTGCCAATGGATATTTCGTTAGCTTCTACGATGACGAAACTGTCAAAAAGCCACTATTATTTAATGGCAAAACTTTACCTGTATTTGATCCACATAAATTGATCAGAGAAGTTGTCTACGTTGAATCTCCACAAGATACTGACAATGACGGCAAATTAGACTTGCTTAAAGCTGAAATTTTACGACCAGCTGAAACTGAATCTGGTCTAAAAGTTCCTATATTATACACAGCTAGTCCTTACAATCAGGGAACGAATGACGAGACTGGCGAAAAACTTATGCACAATGTCAACGTGCCACTCAAAGTTAAAGTTGCCGATGATAATGAATATAAAGATATTGAGTATCATGCGGAAACAAAAAACTTACCTTCAGCTCGTAAAATTTCTGGGGAAACTGATAAGGCTGACGAAACATTTTCCCGTGAGCAATCATATACGTTAAATGATTATTTTCTAGCTCGTGGATTTGCTGTCGTCTATGCAGCCGGTATCGGAACTAAAGATTCGGACGGTGTCAGAACAACTGGCGATCCTGAAGAAACCACATCAACGATTTCCATAATTGAATGGTTGGCCGGAAGTCGAGTCGCATTTACAAACAAAATTGACAACATCCAAATAAATGCCTGGTGGTCTAACAAATCTGTCGCTATGACTGGTCGATCTTACTTAGGTACCCTTGCTACAGCAGCTGCCACTACAGGTGTAACTGGTTTGAAAACTGTCATCAGTGAGGCAGCAATTTCGAGCTGGTATGACTACTATCGTGATGGTGGCCTTGTCATCGCTCCAGGAGGATTTCCCGGTGAAGACGCTGACGTACTTGCTGAAGAGACCTTCAGTCGCCGACTTCAAGCAGGAGATTTCAATCGAATCAAAGATACTTGGGAACAAAAACTCACTGATATAACTAAAGGCCAAGATCGTGATACTGGTGATTACAATACATTTTGGGATGCCCGAAATTATCGTAAGAACATCAAAAATATTAAAGCTGACCTCTTGTTGGTACATGGACTTAACGATTGGAATGTTAAACCACGTAATGTCGAAAAATTGTGGCAAGGAGTCCAAAATCTTAATGTTTCCAAAAAAATCATTCTTCATCAAGGACAACATATTTATATAAATGCATTCAGATCAATCGATTACACTGACATTGTTAATCTATGGTTAACTCACGAATTACTTGGCGTCGACAATGATGCTGAAAATATTTTGCCAAACGTGATCGTCCAAGATAATGTTAAAACAGAATCATGGCATTCATATTCAAACTGGAGTTCAATAAAGAATCCGACAATGAATTATTACCTGAACAAAAATACTTTGTCTTCCGAAAAAACACCTGCAATTGAAAAAATTTCATTTAGTGATAAGCTACCTGATTTAAGTTTTAACAATTATTGCCAAAATATCGATAAGTGGCAAAATGATCTTCTCAGTGATCAAAAGTCACCTATTCAAAATAATCGTGTGATTTTTAAAACTGAAAAGTTAAATAACGAAGCACTGTTGGATGGTGTAGCGAAACTTAATTTACGTGTTTCTTCAAGTGCGAACGTCGGTTTATTGAGCTTTCAGCTGGTCGACTATGGTACAAGCAAAAGATTCAATATTTCTCCAAGCATTTTGAAAGCAAAAGGCTTGGCTGAGACTTATGATTGGCGTGAAGATGACTTACGGGAATTCGAGTTAAACACCAAATCAACTGATAGCAAAATGATCACCAAAGGGCATATCAATCTGCAAAATCGTGAAAATAATTTTCATGCGGAAAGTTTATCGCCAAATGAGTTCTACGATATCTCGGTAGAACTTCAACCTACTTTCTACAAGCTTCAAGCTGGTCATCAGTTAGGTCTAGTTGTTTACGCGACTGACTTTGGCATGACAGTCCGTGGAAATCAGGATATAAATTACACGATCGACATGAATTATTCATCTTTGATAGTGCCAATTCACAAATAAAATTTAAAACATTATTTCATATAATGTCATCAAATTAATTACATATTTTTAGTAATAATTAAATGGTGTTAAGTGGTGATTGTAAATGTTATAATCGCTCTTGAACTGTTCGATTTGGAGAGTAACTTTTATGGAAAAGAAAGATTTAAGCATGATGAAGAAAAACCCGCATGCTAAGATGTCATTTGCTGGTTTTCTCATTGCATTAGGTATTGTTTACGGAGATATTGGTACTTCTCCACTTTATGTTATGCACTCACTTATGGTCGGAAACGGTGGACTTAGTCGTATGTCTACCAATTTCATCCTGGGTAGTGTTTCATTGATTTTTTGGACGTTAACAATCGTTACGACTACTAAATACGTTTTAATTGCTCTTCGAGCTGATAACCGTGGTGAAGGTGGTATCTTTGCCCTTTACACCTTAGTCAGAAAACGAGCTAAATGGTTGATCATCCCTGCTATGATCGGTGGTGCAACTTTCCTTGCCGATGGAATGATGACCCCGGCAGTTACTGTTACTGCTGCAATTGAAGGTTTAAAAGGTATTGCAATAAATAACAATGTCTTTATTCACACTCAAACACAGGTAATAATTATTACCATCATCATCTTGTCTACCCTATTCTTTATCCAAAGATTCGGTACACAATTGATCGGTAGAGCTTTTGGTCCCATTATGACTGTCTGGTTCGGTTTCTTAGGATTACTGGGACTGTATAATCTGTCCTTTGACTGGTCAGTTTTACGAGCATTAAATCCTTACTACGCTATCGAATTATTGAAGAGTCCTTACAACCTTCGTGGTATTTTCATTTTGGGAAGTATTTTCCTAGCCACAACTGGTGCTGAAGCACTTTATTCTGATATGGGACATGTTGGCCGTCCAAATATTTACACTAGTTGGCCAGTAGTTAAAATCTGTTTGCTGCTAAGTTATTTGGGACAAGCTACTTGGATCCTTCGTGTTAAAGATAATCCGATGTTCCTTAACATGCCTAACTTCAATCCATTTTATGAATCAATGCCACCAAAATTAAGACTGTTTGGTATTTTCCTTTCAGCCATGGCCGCCATCATTGCCTCTCAAGCCTTGATTTCAGGTTCATATACACTGGTCTCTGAAGCTATCAAATTAAGAATTTTCCCACGTTTAAAAACATATTATCCAACTAACTTTAAAGGTCAATTGTACATACCAACTGTTAACTCGATAATCTGGATTGTTTGTTTATTGATCGTTATTTATTTCCAAAATTCAGAGAATATGTCTAATGCCTATGGTCTTGAAATTACGATCACTATGCTGATGACAACACTTCTGTTGCATCAATGGATGCTGATGAAGAAGTTCAATAAATTCTTTACAACGATAACGATTGGATTCTTCTTTATAATTGAAATCATTTTCTTGATCACAAACAGTAGCAAGTTTGTTCAAGGTGCTTATATTACAATGTTGATTGCCGCATTCCTAGTAGGTATCATGTTTGTTTGGAGATACGGTGACCGACTGATGGATGACAACACTTTCAGGAGTCATTTTGCTTCCTTGCTGGCGTTCAAACATCAATTAAATGACTTGAGAAAAGATCCCAGTTATCCTCTCACAACTACTAATTTGGTTTATTTAACAAAAGTACACGATGGTTATCGAATCAAAAAGAACATCTTGTACTCGATACTGGACAAACGTCCTAAGCGAGCTGAGGTCTATTGGTTCGTTACCGTCAACGTTACTGATGAGCCATATACAGCGGCTTATAGTGCTGAAACTTTCGATACTGACTACATGGTCAGTGTTCAGCTATACTTAGGTTTCAGAGTTGATCAAAAGGTTAACGTTTACCTCAGACAAGTTGTTAATGATCTGATGTCAAACGGTGAGATCAAGATGCAACCTCAAAAATATACAACCATCCCTGATCGTCAAGTTGGTGACTTCTCTTTCGTACTTATCAAAGAGGTCCTTTCACCTGATACAAGGATCAGTGGTGTAAAAAAAGGTATCATTCATTTGAGATTATTACTTCAAACATTTATTTCGCCAGCCAACTGGTTTGGTCTTTCATATAGTGATGTTGTTGAAGAACGTGTTCCATTAGTTCTTGGCAAGGTTTCTATGAACAGAATACGATTGGTAAGAAAAGATCGTGCTGCTTTGAAAGATATACCTGTTGATAATCCAGTCGGAGACGACGATGATGATGACGAAGATGAATAATAAAATGGAGCTTAGAAAATTCTAAGCTCCATTTTATTTTGCCTAATTTGCCAAATCCGTTTGACTAAGATCCGCAACTTTATCCTCATCATAAATACCTTTTTCTCTCAACAAATCATATACGTTTTGACCAGTTTTGAGTGATTCATGAACTATTTCACTGGCAACTTCATACCCTATAATAGGTGTCAATTTAGTAATAGTTTCAACGCTATTGTTTACGTCTTGCTCACATTTCTCACGGTTGGCTTGAATACCATCAATACACTTCGTGGAAAGCATCATGCAGGCTTCACTCAAGAAATCAATTGATTCAAACAGATCATGAAAAATAATCGGTTCAAAAGCATTTAATTCTAATTCTCCCGATTCGGCTGCAAAAGTAATAGTAGTATCATTTCCAATAACTTCAAACGCAATCTGTGAAACGACTTCTGGAATGACTGGATTGACTTTTCCCGGCATGATCGATGAACCAGCTTGTCTGGCAGGTAACGTGATCTCATGGAAACCACTCTTTGGTCCGCTGGATAGCAATCTCAAATCGTGACACATTTTTGAAACAGATACAGCAACAGCTTTTAGACTACCGGAGACTTGAACATATGAGTCCAAGTTTTGTGTCGCATCAATTAAATCTTCAGCTGGATGAACGTTAACCTGATAAGCCTTTCTTAACTCAGAATACAAAATATCTTGATAGCCATCAGACGTATTTACCCCAGTGCCTATTGCAGTTCCACCCAAATTCAATTCCAATAAGGACTTCATAGATTTCTGAAGCTGTTTTTGAGTGCGTTGCAAGCCATGTGCGAATGCTCCAAAACTATTACCTAAAGTTGTAGGGACTGCCTCTTGAAGCTGCGTACGACCAATTTTTTGAACATCAGCGAATTCTTCTGATTTCTTCTCCAATTTCTGGATCAATACTGAAAGTGAGGAATAGAGTTTTTGCGTTTTTACCAATGCTGCCAGTTTGCCGGCACTGGGATAAACATCATTAGTTGATTGTCCAGCATTTACGTCATCTTGAGGACTAAGATATTTGTACTCTCCTCTTTTATGACCCAAGAGAATCAGACCACGATTGGCAATAACCTCGTTGACATTCATATTAGTCGAAGTCCCAGCTCCACCCTGGATTTCGGGAATTATGAATTGATCGTCGAATTTACCGTCAATAATTTCTTCAGCAGATTTTCTAATGACCATGGCCGTTTTTCTAGAAATACGACCAACCTTCTCATTAGCAGTCGCAGCAGCCAATTTGATTTCAGCCAACTGCTTAATCAATTCCATATCAGTCTTTTTAACGTTTATTTTGAAGTTATCTTGAGCACGTTTTGAGTTAATTCCAAAGTACTTATCTTCATCAATCTTTAATTCACCAAAAGAATCTTTTTCGATACGTTCATCCATGTTGACTACCTCACTTTTGTTATTGGCGCTAAAGATAGCACGTTGCATTTAACAAATAAATAGATAGGCTGTTATAATTTGGAATACAAAAATAGTTTTCAAAATTGCTTAATAATATAAAGAAATCAGCATATTTTGCTAAAGAGAAGAAACCATGAATGATATAGACTAAAAGATATTGAACTACATCCAAGCAAATGGTAGATTATCGATAAAAAAACTAAGTGAAGAATTATTTATCACTCCACCAGCAGTATCGCAGAGACTAAAAAAGCTTGAGGACGCTGGTTACATTCAAGGATACGGTGCCAAATTGGATTACCCAAAAGTTGGGCTTAAAATCAAAGCTTTTGTAAATTTGGAAGTCAGTCCAGATCAAAAGCCAAAATTTTATGATTTTATCGCGACCGTTCCAAATGTTTTGGAATGTGATTGTATAACTGGACCCTATTCGATGCTTTTGAAAGTTGTTTTTCAGTCGACTCAAGCATTGGATGATTTGATCAATGAATTACATAAGTTTGGAAGCACCAACACCCAGATTGTTTTCTCCACACCGAAAGAAGATCGTGGATATTATTTTAAATAGGTTTGGTTAGTTTTTAGCTTCCGATTACGTCAAAAAATCGATTTTTCGGGCTGGAACGTAGGCGACATCGTTTTAAGCTTTCCCAAGTTCAGGGAAATCTTAAAATCGAGTCTTTTCCTAAGTCTCGTACCTCGACTAAGGAAAATCTGCCTACTGAGACCAAATCGATTTTTTGACTCCATCTAGTTTTAGTCACACTAAAAATATTATCCGGCGGCTTTGCGCAATTCATAGTAAATATGTTTTATCCATTAAATATTTAAAGCCTACATTCAATTTTAAAAAAACGAAAAAGGGAGTCAGAAAACTTAATTGTTTTCTGACTCCCTTTTGAGTAATAATTTTACAAATTAAACATATATGTAATTCTATTCAGACCGGAAGAAAATTGAGGTGGGGGTGAAGCCCATCATTGGTCGTTTGTTGGCGTAGCCAACGCTTCAGACAGTTGCGCACGCGCCGAAGGCGACGTACGTTCCTTCAACTCATGGCGTTCCCATCCCCCACCACAATTTCCTGTAGGTCGGGTCACAACTACCTATTAGAACTTACTATATCCAAAGAGTCATTCAGTTCGTAAATTATCGGTTGCCCGTTTGCAACTTCTACGCCATCTATATCATCATCGTCAATCTGTTCCAAATACTTGATCATTGCTCGTATCGTACTGCCGTGTGCTACGACTAACTGGTTTTTACCATCTAGCAATCCTGGTGCTATATGATCAACATAATATGGAATTATCCGTTTTGAAGCTACGTATAAGCTTTCTGACAAGGGCATTGATCTTGGATCAACATACTTATATGGCCCTACTCTGGGATCACGTTTGTCCAATTTTGGTGGGAAAACGAAAAATGATCTTCTCCATTCTCTTACTTGTTCTGCACCATACTCTGCTCGTGTTGCATCTTTATTCTGTCCTCGTAACGCTCCATAATGTCTTTCATTCAGCTGCCATGCTTTGGTTATGGGAACATAATTTAAGTCTAGATCATCTTGAATAATGTAAGACGATATTATCGCGCGCTTCAGGACTGAGGTATATACGTGATCGATATCGATACCATGAAGACTTTTTGCAACTTGATGTGCCTGATTGATACCATTTGCAGTCAGACCAACGTCATTCCAACCTGTATAAATATTGTTAGCATTGGCGATGCTTTCACCATGTCGCACTAAAATGAGTTTTACCATTTGTTGATAATTCCTACTTTTACTTATGATTTGATACAAATAATGGTATCACTAAATTAATCTAGATTTAAATCTATTTTCATAGTGTTTTCTGAAATCACTTTAAATCTACTCCATAATATTGTTCGGCAGCTTCTAACGCCTTTCCACCATAAACGATTGCTGGTCCGCCATTCATCATAATGGCTACATCAACTGCTTCCACAACTTCTTCAACCGTTGCTCCTGCATCTTTTGCTGCAGCAAGGTGACTGTTAATACATCCCTCACAGTGAATGACAATTGAGATGGACAATGCCATTAATTCCTTTTCCTTCTTACTCAAGGCTCCATCTGCAATAGCATCTTGGTGCATTTTAATAAAGTCCATACCAACTATTTTGGTTTGTTTTAAAAGTCTGCCAGTATTTTCTTTGTCATGTTTATTTTCTGTTGCATAATCAATATCACTCATTTGTAATCCTCGCTTCGTCTAAAAGATTAATGGTTCTTTAAGTCCTCTTGTACATTCCGCTTGTAAAGTTACGTGAGAGACCTTAAATTGAGTCTTCAGAAGGTTTTCTATTTCACGATAGATTTTTTCAAGTTCATCCATATTGCATTGCTTTTTGACGTTGATATGCGCATCAAAAATAATATAGTTCTCGTCGATCATCCAAACGTGAATATGATGGATACCTACAACATCTGGAACTGTCAGTACTGCCTTCTTCACCGCCTTCAAATCAATCTCGGGACTGGCCTCCATCAAAATATTGACTGTCTCTTTAACTACGTCATATGATTCTTTCAAAAGCCAAATGGCAATCAATATAGTAATAAGTGGATCGACCCAGTACCAGCTGAACAATGTAATGAAAATTGATGCAACGACAACTCCAACTGATGACAAAGTATCTGACATCATGTGTAAGAATGTCGCTTTGATATTTAAGTTATTCTTTGAGCCGCTCCAAAGAGCAACCATCGAAATCAAATTAGCTACTAATCCGATGATAGATACGATCATCATCAAAGAACCATTAATATGTTGTGGTTGACGGAAACGACGAATTGATTCAATGATCATTAATATTGTAATAACGATCAAGATACTTGAATTTACAAACGCAGCTAGTATTTCTGCCCGTTTGTAGCCGAATGTTTTCTCGGCGTTATTGTGCCTACGTCCGATCAAATTTGCGACGTAAGAAATAACGATGGAAATTGAGTCTTCCAAGTTATGAACAGCATCAGACAATAGTCCTAAACTTCCTGAGATGATACCTCCGAAAAATTCTGCCACGGTTATGATCAAATTCAGTGCTGTCACAGCTAAAAATCTCTTGCCTGTAACGTTTGAGTGTTCCATTTCTTTAGTTCACCTCTCATGACTCTATGATACCAAAGTAACATACAAAAGATGCAAACGTTTACCAAAATACAATAAAAAAACAGACTGAATATTTTCAGTCTGCTGGTCTTATATTTGATTTGTATTTGCTATCTTGAAGTTGTAGGTTTGGCAACAACTTTGATTGGATGAGCTATATCGATCGATTCTGAAAATTGATTCGTAATATAGTTTCTCATACCATCACGTGCTTCTTTTTTAGAAACATTGTGGCAAATGCGCTTCTTAGCAATTCGTTGGCCTTTCTTATCTAAAAAATTGCATGTGACTTCATAGTCGCCTTGATTACCAAAAAACAACATCTTTGTTACCCCCTCGTAATTTGTTTTAAATAAATACCCCTGATGTTTCGACCAGATATTTATACCATTTTTATCAAATAGGTTCAATAGTTTTTACTGGTTTTTGCAAAAAAAGGTTGGTCAACTTTTAGTTAATTATTTTGTGCAAACAAATATGATAAAATAGTAAGTAATTGAGTTATCATTAGAAGGTATACATACTTGATGGGAGATTAACATGGACAATCAAAAGCCAACTATGACGCGTGGCGAATATCGTAAACAACACAAGCCATTTTATAAAAAGCTTTCATTCATAATTACACTTGCGGTTATCCTACTTGCCATTATAGCCGGTTTGGTTTATTGGGGTGTGGGAGTTGCTCACAAAGACAACACTGAAAATAATTCAGAGAAAGTTGAAAATGTGAAACCTAAAACTTCCAAGAAAAAAGCCGATGAATCTAGTAAGAAACAAGCCAGTCAGAGTGTTAAAAAAGAAGATGAAAAGTCAGACGAGAAGAAATCTGATGAAAAGAAAACATATTCAAATCCTGGATCTTATAACAATTTAGATTACAAGACTGATGATTTTGAATTCAAATTGAGTAATGATGTTAAGTTAGTTAAAGATGCTAATGGTGCCTCAGCGCTCTTGATCAAGTACACTTACACCAATAATTCAAAAGACAAGCAAGTACCCCAAAAAGTACAAGCTGCGAATATGATCTTGAAACAAGATGATAAAGTCTTGGAGCCAACTACTGGTACAGGTGACTTTGCTGATTTAGTTACTGGAAGTAATTACGGTATCGTAATCCCAGGTACAAAGTACGATGGAGCTTTACTTGTAAAAGTCGACAACACGAAGTCTGATGTAGATATGTACTTTATGAATATTGAAACTAAACAATATTTAAACACTATGCAACCTTTCAAATTATCGTAAATTAAAAGCGCAACCCATTAGGATTGCGCTTTTTGTGTGTCTGAAATTTGGCGATATGCAATGTAAATTGCAATAAACAATAGTATTGCTACAAATATAAGCGAGGCCATCGAAAACTTAACTGAGGCAGCCTGTTTCAAAGTGCTTGGCGATAGTAGTGGAAATACATCTTTAAGCATATGCAAAACAATGACGATTGTTAGATTATGAGTTTTAACATAAATTGCACCAAACAGTACTCCTAATGTCATTGCAAACAATACCTGGACGGCGACATAACCGAATGATAAAGTTCTCAGGTTTATTGAGTGAATGATTCCAAATAAGAACGCCGACCCCAGTACAGCATAGAACGCTTGATTGTGAAATATCTTTAGGAATAGTGGTATCAGTAGACCCCTGAAAACATACTCTTCAGTCAGTCCTACTAAAATACACATGACCACAACATTTATTTTGAACGAAAAATCTTGTACCAGCAACATTGGAATATCTAGGAACAACACAAAGACAAATGTGGGTAATGTTGTATAAAATTGTTCGCCCAAATCTTTGCTGGAAAACCAATGTATTTTCTGATGAAATAAGAAAATATTAGCAACAAATAATACTGCAAATATCAAAAAATCGGTGAATCCCTGAGACCAGATACTGTTCCAGCTGGAAGGTATGACCAAATTTGCGCCTATCAAAACCAAAATAAAAATAATGAATATCGATAATATTTTTGTCCACGGATTACTTAGAAATTTCAAAAGTTGATTCCCCTTTTTTCTCTTTTATTGTTAGTTACCTGCAGTTGGGTTTAGTATGTAAATAAAACAAGTTATCACACTAAGGTGTTGTAAAAAAATGAAGAGAATTAATTTAACTTATATACTTCAGTTTATCTTTATGCTCCTGTCCGCTTTACTAATGGGATTCGCCTTGAGCTACTCTCAAATTGGATCTCTGAAATATACATTTTCCACTGTTACTGAGACCTATGTTGGCATGTATTTGATCACGTCCTTGATCCTATTTTTAGTATATCTAGGATTTTACGCTATCTTTAATAGATTCTTCTACTCAACGGCTTTATTTTATGTTTTATTTGGAATTTATGCGATTGCCAATCGACTAAAAGTAATGTATCGGACTGAGCCCGTTTTACCAAGCGACCTAATATTCCTAAAAAGTTTTAAAGAGTTAGTTTCAATGGTCAGCTCCAAAATAATTATCATCATGGTAATAGTATTGGGAATAATTATCTTCAGCTCCATCCTACTCGAAAAATTCTTCGGCAAAAAAATGCTGCATATGAAGTGGTGGCTACGTATTGTCCTTATGATAATACCAGTCATAACTATTGGCAGTTTTTATTCAGCAAACGATGAAAGCTCGGTCGTTACTAACATTCTCAATAAGGCTGGTAGATCTGAATTCACACCTAACTTGATGTGGGAAACTAATAGCAACGGACCACTGATTACTTTTCTATCTAACATCCATGTTAAAGTCATGGACAAACCAGACGGATATAACGAAGCAAAAATTGATTCTATCGTTAAAAAGTACAAAAATGTCGCAACTGAAATAAATAAAAGCCGCCCAAACAATGACGTAAATAAACAAACATTGATTTTCGTTTTGAGCGAAAGTTTTGCGGATCCAACACGTGTTCCTAATGTGAAGTTGAACCAAGATCCCATCCCTAACGTTCGCCAAATAATGAAAAATAATACCTCAGGTATGATGTTAAGTTCTGGGTATGGTGGTGGAACTGCCAATATGGAATATATGAGTTTCACTGGACTAGCATTCAATCAGTTTTCAAAGTCACTTCAAACTCCGTATGTCCAACTTGTGCAAAATCAGAAGAATCCTGAAAATATCACCAACCAGTTTGAAAATAAGAATGCAATCCACCCCTACATTGGTAATTTCTATAATCGTAGTAGTGTCTATAACAGATTTGGCTTCCAAACTTTCAGAAATACCGATTCAACTGGTTCTTTAGCACTCCACTACACTGATCCTGAAGATGGTAGCCAATACATTAGCGATGCTTCAGCATATAAAGACGTAACTTGGCAAGTCAATCAAGTCAAACAGGGACAATTTATTAGTTTAGTAACGATGCAAAATCACATGCCTTATTACAACAACTACCAAGGAAATAATTTCAAAGCCTCTGGAAGTGGTGTTGGTAAGAATGCTAAACAAGTCGCAAATTTTGCGAAGGGATTGAATTTAACAGATGAAGCAACTCAAAGTTTTCTAGATGAACTCAATAAAATAAATAAGCCTATTACCGTGGTCTTTTACGGTGACCACCTGCCCGGAATTTACGATGGTAACAGCATGCGTAAATACAATGTATCTGAACATGAGACTGAATATTTTATCTACAGCAACAAATACGCCATTGATCATAATATGGGCACTACAAAATTAAATGGGAACGCAGCAATCACCGATCCAAATGGTTTTATTCCACTTACATATCAACAAATGAAAGAGAAAGTTACACCTTTCTATGCCCTGTTAACTAAAATTCAAGAAGATGCACCGGCAATGGCAAAAAGTACCGTTGGTAACTCAGAAAGTTTGTACGTAAACAAAAAATCTGGCAAAAAAATATCCTACAAGGATTTAACTGCCTCTCAAAAAGAACTATTAAATGATTACAAACTTATCCAGTACGATTTGACGGCTGGTAAGGGATATAGCAACAAATTAGATTTTACAAAATAGTATTTCCCAAATTTAGAACAAAAAAAATGAGATTGGTGTAATTTTCCAATCTCATTTTTTGATTTAATCCCAAATTTGAACTCTATTGTTCGGGTCACGGTACATTCCCTCACCTGGTTGAACATCATAAGTCGAGTAGAAATCTGGCATATTTGATACGTTTACATTAACACGCAATGGCATCGGTGCATGCGGATCTTGGGCAAAGTTATTATCAAACAGTAACTTATCCATTTGTACTCTATTTGAAGTTGCATATGATCTGAAGAACTGATCAATATTTGCATGTCCTGTTGCTTTCAAGGCATTCTCAGAAACTTGTAATCCAGCATTATCAGCCAGTGCTTCATCAACAACTTTAGCACCGGAAATAACTTTATCAGCATAATTTATACCGTTATACTGACTTGCAACGGTGCTCATTTTTTGATTAAGGACTTTCAAATCTTCAGGTGTAAGCCAATTCTCGAAAAGGCCATAACCATTAAATAATGACCCATTTGAATCAAAAGCATGGCTTAATTCGTGGCCTATTACGGTACCTAGAGCACCATAGTTCTGTGAATCTGTCTGATTGATATCAAAGAAAGGCGACGTTATGAACGCTGTGGAAATATAAATAGCGTTATCCTGAGGTGAATAATATGCGTTAGTTACTAGACTAGATAAGTCATTCCATTCGCCTCTAACAGCTGGTCTAGCATAAGTTTTGAATCTATCCAATTTTTCAGTCGTAAGTAAATTCAAATAATTTTGATAAATCGACTTTGTTGGATCAACCGTTACATCGTTATAGAAGTCATAAGAGTCTGAAGGATAACCAACATTAACTATCATCTTGCTGAGTTTGTTCAGAGCTTGATCTTTTGCTGAGTCACTTAACCAAGTACTATCAGTTATTTCCTTTTCATAACTCGACATGATGTTGCCGATCATCTGTTTAACGCCTGATGCTTGAAGTTTAGAAAGCAAAATGTCTCCAAAATATTTACTGAATTCAGGAGCAAAAGCCTTGCTCGTCACATAGTAAGCTAGATTCGATTGAGTCTCTGCTTTTGTATGACCATTTTGATAAGTATCATGCTCTGTTAAATTTTTCATATATGATGAACGGTTTAAAACCAGCTTTGAGACCATCCAATCTCTGACCATATAGAACGTATCAGCATTGAACAACCTATTGAATTTATTGTAAAAACTAGGAGTCATCTCATAAATATATCCAGGTGTCTCTCCTACCAATTGATCAACTAATGTATCCAAGTCCAAATAAGGACTAATGTTGGCGAAATTTGAAAATACTACAGGTAAATAATTTCCATTCTGATTGATACCAGCACCAGTGTAATTATCCTGAAGCTTGTTTTCAGCACGATCATTGGCTGTTTGAATTTGATACAATAATTTGTCGAATCGCTTAGTATTAATAATCAAATCTTGTATTTCTTCAAAGGTCCAATGTGCATTTGAAGCTAAATAGTTTCCAATGGTATCTTGAGAAGTTTTCATATTATCTGTAAACTCGCCATTATCATCCAATAGCAAAGGTGTAGCGCCATAAAAGTAGAGTGTCTTTAAAGAACTATCATTTTGATCACGATCGATTTTTATTCCAAATGGCAAACTGATATCTTGAGCCATAAGATTGTATAAATTTTCATTTAAGTCAGTGATATTGTTTAATCCCCTGACTGTTTTAATATCTTGATTGATGCCATTAAAAGCTGCATCATTGGACAAATCGCTATTGTAAGCTTGGCGATAAAATTCAATAGCTTTCAACATGGTTGAATCGTTGGTTGGCACAGTTCCATTGACATAGCTCATAAATTTATCATGAACCTTATTGTCCATTTGAGTTTGAGCGGTCTGTAAGGCACCCATTTGTTGACCAACTGCAGGTTTGGCTACATTCAACCATTTTCTATTAACGTAGTGAAAGTAATCTTTACCCGGATTGTCGATATTTGTCTTTGACCAGTTTGTATCTGAGTCAACAGTGGAGGAAGTATCATTATTTACAACGGTATTATTGCTATTTGTTGTCGAATCAGATTGTGTTTCCGAAGTTGCATCTGATTTTTGAGCAGACTCTATTCCTGTAACGCTACCATCATTGGTAACTGTCTGTTTTTCATTCTGAGGTTCAGCTGTAGTATCGGCCTTGGCAGTTTGAGTCGTAATTGTTGCACCTAACAATACTGCCGCAAACATCCAGACTTTTAATACATTTTTGTGCAATTTCATGATATTTCCCCCTGATAAGTTCATTTTCAACCTATTGAAAGAAATACGCAATAAATAGTTAGAATATTTATTAATTAATTCATATAAAAAGGACACAAAATTTATTGTGTCTCCGAATGATGATAAAAACGGTGCTGAACGTACGAAAAGTATTTCCAAAAATCATGATTTATTGTTTGCTTGATATTGTAAACTATCTAATGAAGTAAATAATTGTTAAGAGGTCAGAGCTTTGCAGTCAATCGGATTGATAATAGGATCAAACAGACCAAACAGAATCGCAATACAAATTGCTAAATGGATCGATGAAAATTTTGACTCATCAAGTTTGGAATTGGAGATGATTGATCTAAAAAAGATTAATCTCCCCTTCTTAGATGAACCTGAAATTCCGGCTAAGGGTAATTACCAGCAAGGACATACCATCAAATGGGCAAAGTAAATCAACAGCCTAGACGGAATAATTATTCTCTATCCACAGTACAATTGGGGATATCCAGCGGTTCTTAAAAATGCACTCGATTATTTATATGATGAGTGGCGTGGTAAGCCAGTTTCAACTATTGTTTATGGTTCACACGGTGGTTTTCAAGCACAGATAGCTTTAGATTTAGTACTTAAAGGACTACACATGAATACTTTAAACTCAACCATCTCGTTATCGATCAAAACAGATAATTTCAACGTTGATACCGATTTGGAAAAATATAGGTTTAACTTAGAAGCAGTCATTCACGAATTTGAAAATATACTTAACTAAAAAAGTCTCCCAAACGGGAGACTTTTATTTTGTAGTAACTTCTACAATTTTAGAAAGCATGGAGACCGATGGTGCATATGCATCAAATCGCATAAATCCAACATCTGTCATATTCGTAATGATTACCATGGTATCAGTATCTTTGCCTGCTGCTTTGATCTTATCTAAGTCTGCGAAGACCAATGTATCTCCATGATGAATTCTTTGTCCATCTTTCACTTTGACTTCAAATGGTTCCCCATTCATTTCAACAGTATTGATACCAATGTGAACTAAAACTTCTAATCCACTGTCGGTCTTGATACCAAGTGCATGTTTGGTTGGGAAAATTGAAGTGATAATTCCATCGACTGGCGCAACAATATTGCCGTCAGAAGGTTTAACTGCATACCCATCACCTAATAACTTTTGTGAGAAGGTATCATCAGGAACTTGACTGAGTTCCTCATATTGACCATTGGCAACACTATAGAATTCTATTTTCTGACTAGATTTAATATCAGAAGTTTTTTTACTTTCAGATTCTGTAGTATCTTTGCTCTCATTTATTTTCAAATTAGTTGGTGCTTTCGCATCAAACAAGTTTGTTAAGGCATCAGCAACAAATTGTACCTCTGTTCCAATGATGACTTGAATATTAGTTTTATCAATAACATTTATTCCTGCAGGATTAGCTGATTGAATAACTGACTTATCGATCTTATCAGTATCTTTCAACTGCAAACGTAATCGAGTTGTACAGTTGTCGATCTCGCTGATATTTTCAGCCCCACCTAATCCAGCATAGATTTTCTTAGCTTGAACAGTATATTTGTCATCTGAATCTTCTGTGGCAATTGCCACATCCCCTGCCAATTCTGTTTCTTCGATTGGTTCACGGCCAGGTGTCATCAAGTTAAATTTCTTGATGGCAAAATCAAATGTAAAGAAGTAGATTGCTGCCATAACTAGCCCTTGAACGACAAGCATATATGGCTTATTTGCAATTGGAATGTGGAAACTTAAAATGTAATCCACTAAACCAGCACTAAATGTGAATCCTGATGTCCAGTGCATCAATGCAGCAAATCCTAAAGATAGTCCTGTCAAAACTGCGTGCAATACATACAATGGCCATGCTAAGAACATGAACGATAATTCCAAAGGTTCTGTAACACCGGTGAAGAAAGAAGCAATCGCTCCAGCCATCATCAAACTACCAGTAGCTAATTTTCTCTCAGGACGCGCATTGCGATAGATTGCGTATGCTCCTGCTGGCAAACCAAACATCATAACTGGGAAGAATCCAGCTTGATAAATACCAGTTACCCCTTTAACACCTTTGCTTGCCCAGAAGTTACCAATATCATTGATACCTGCTGTATTTAACCAAAATACTTGGTTCAAAGCTTGATGTAATCCTGTTGGGATCAATAGACGGTTAAAGAATCCATACAACCCAGCGCCTGCAGCACCTAGGCCAATAAAGAACTTACCAAATGCAACTAGTGCCTCATAAACTGGAGGCCAAGTAAACAGCAACACAACGGTAATAACTAACATTGCAAGAGATGAAACGATTGGTACTAATCTCTTTCCACTGAAGAATGACAATGCCATAGGCAATTTTGTCTGATGGAAGCGATTATATAGTGCTGCAGCCACAAGCCCAGCAATTATTCCAATAAAAACATTACCGGATATAGCACCAAAAGCCGGATCAACAGCCTTCTCCTGAATACCAAATAATGTTGCTACACTTGCTGGTGATAGAACATAAACGGGAACGAAATATGCAACTACCCCTGCTAATGCAGCCGCCCCATCTTTATTCTTTGACATTCCGATTGCTAAACCAACCGCAAATAGTAATGCCAAGTTAGTTAAAATCGAATTACCACCTGCCTGAAGGAATTGAGCAAACGACCAATTCTGAGGCAATAGATGGCCGATACCGACTAACAAACCTGCTGCAGGTAATACCGCAACTGGCAATTGAAGTGATCGACCCATACGTTGGAAATATGTTTTCATTTTATAATTTTCCCCCAACTAAACCATGTTGTTTTTTTCACGAGACCTATAATACTGGTATAGTTAGGCTGTTTCAAGTACTTTGTTTTATATTTTAACCTTTGTAAGCGTTTATAATTATATTATTAGTTTTTCAGAAAAGATTGGTATATACAAAAAAATAAGGATGAGATATATAAATATCTCATCCTTATAACTTCTATACCAATGTATCACGAATTAATTCGTATGCATTACCATTATTTGATTCTCTGATCATATATTGGCTTGTTATTTGTGTTTGTAAATTTTCTTTTTGCTTTGCGGTTTTTGTTCTAAGAGCTGATCTCATCTTTTTATAAAGTGAGTTAAAAGTCTTTTATCTATTCGTCAATTGAGTATTTTTAACCTCAGCCTGTGTAAGACTATCCGCATAGGTACGGGCTTCCTTACAAAAATCAAAGGCTTGGTCAGTCACTTGTAAATTATTTACTTTAGCAGTTATTGCTTGATTTAGTGAGCGTTCGTTATTTACTTTTAACATCATCATCGTCCCTACTCCTAACCAATTTTCTCATAGTATGACATGCGTATTGTTGATTGGGAATTCAATTACGGTAAAGAAAACTAAACGTTTTTAATTTTCCTTACAAATAAATTATAAGTTAACTTTCATTTCTAAACAATCGGTTGCATAGCTTTGAAAACGTATTCTTTCATTATTTTTTTGACATGCTTTTTAATAATCGATTTATACAAAAATATGTAACGTTTAATAATCAAAAACCTGTTATTAATCGGTGTTTAAAGTGTTTTCAAAACTATTCAGTATATATTGATGATAATAATAGCTGCATGTTTTTAATACTTTTAATATATATTCTAATATTGTATAGATTATTTTAACTGTTTATATAATTAGGTTATTAATGTAAGGACATTCAAAACTTTCCTTAAACATAAATATGACCGGTATTTTAAATTGATCCTATAAATATACTTTCTAAATCATATTATTAAAATAATTGATTTTTCTTTGTTTGAAACTAATTATTTTTGCAATCGCCTGACGTAAAAGACAAATATTTATTAGTCTCGCCTAAATATTAATTCTATTTTTATAAATAATTCTTTCAAAACTTCGTTTTCACATTATTCATCCCTATTACACCAGCCTTAATAGCAATAATAGTGAAAATTCATAAACCTGGTATTTATATTATGAATGGATATAAAATAAGGCAATTTATAAATAAGGTGGTGTAATAATTATGGACATCTTCAGAAAAAAAGATGTCAATGATCTTTTGAACCGACAATCTCCCTTAAAAAGAACGCTTCATACTTGGGACCTTACCTTCTTGGGTATCGGAGCGATAATCGGAACGGGGATTTTCGTTTTAACTGGTAAAGGAGCATTGACTACTGGGCCGTCATTAGCCCTATCATTTCTAATCGCAGCGATTTGTTGTGGGTTTGCTGGTCTCTGTTACGCTGAATTCGCTTCAATGGCACCCGTCGCTGGATCAGCATATACGTATTCATATATTTCATTTGGCGAAATCGTTGCCTTTATCATTGGCTGGGATCTACTTTTGGAATATGCCTTAGGAGCAGCCACAGTCGCTGCAGGCTGGTCAGGTTACTTTGTTAACTTAATGGGCAACTTAGGCATTCACATTCCAACTGCATTGACCGCAGCCGCTGGGACAACACCTGGTGTACATACATTCTTTAATCTTCCTGCATTCGTAATCGTTCTTCTTATTACTTGTATTATTGCCATGGGAATCAATCAAACAAAACACGTCAACGACACAATGGTTATCATCAAACTTGGAGTAATTATTTTATTCATTGTTTGTACAGTTTGGTTCGTTAAAACTAGAAACTGGCATCCATTTACACCTTACGGCTGGTATTCATTCCACAAAGGAACTTCCGCCGGAGTCATCCCTGCCGCATCGATCGTATTCTTCTCATTCATCGGATTTGATTCAGTTTCATCTAGTGCTGAGGAAACTGTAAACCCAAGCAAGACACTTCCTCGAGGTATTTTACTTTCACTACTTATTTCAACTGTTTTATACATCACAATGACTCTAATCATGACTGGTGTTGTAAAATACACAGTCTTTGCTAAATACCTGGACGCTCCTATCCTGGCTGTTTTACATCAAACCGGACAAACTTGGCTATCGATCATCGTCAGCATCGGAGCCATTTTAGGCATGACAACTGTTATCCTAGTCCAATTATATGGACAATCCAGAATTACATACTCAATGTCTCGTGATGGACTATTTCCAAAATTCTTCGGCGATGTTAGTCTACAACATCAAACTCCTTACAAGGGTACTTGGTTCTTTGGAATCGTCACAGCTGTCACAGCAGGCTTCATTAACTTAAATATTTTATCAGAACTTGTTAACATTGGTACATTAACAGCATTTATCTTAGTTTCAGCTGGTGTACTTTGGATGCGTCATAAACATCCAGAGATCCACCGTGGATTTAAAGCACCTGGGGTTCCATTCACACCTATTATAGCGATTGCCTTCTGTCTAATGCTTATTGCCGGACTTAACTGGGAAACATGGTTGAGATTCGTTGTATGGTTCGCAATCGGTATGTGTATCTACTTTGGATATGCAAAGAAACACTCACACTTGAATAAAGCAAATTAAATAAAAAAGGTGCAAAATATTTGCACCTTTTTTGCTGTCTAAATTTAATTGTTGAAAAATGCTGCTAGGACTAGGAAGACTATCCCACCAACTATAATTCCGATTCCAATGATCATATAGTTCCAGAGTCCAAGGATTCCGAACACGATCAATAAAATACCAATTATTGGATGATGAAACAATGCAATACCAGTCTTGATCAGAAGCCAAATAATTACAAATACTGCCACTACTACCGCTGCAATCAATGGTAATGCACTTGAAGTACTTGCTGCCATGAACGTCAATCTTACCTGCCTCCTTTTTCAGAAATTATATCATTTGTAAAAGATTAATGGTGTCTAGTATGCTTAATGTAATATACTAACAATATTGACATTGATAAATTGCAATGGTAATTTTTCTTTGAATGCAAAATTATTATTGTGTCGGGGAGTTTCACAATAGTTTTATATCGATCAACTACGGGGATCGTCAAAACAGGGAGAGAGTAATATTAATGAGCAAGATAGCAATTGTTACAGATAGCACGTCTGGCTTGAGTAAAGCTGACGTACAAAAGATGGATAACGTATTTATGATTCATTTTTCAGTCCAAATGGACGGCAAATTTTATCATGAGGGAATCGATATTTCCGATGCACAATTCTATGATGAATTAGCCACATCCGCAGAATTTCCAACAACTGCTCCACCAAGTATGCAAGAAATGTTTGATTTCTATGACAATGTTGCCAAGCAAGGTTTTGACACCATCATTAGCATACATATCACAAGCGGGATCACTGGATTCTACAATAACCTAGTAACAGCAGTTAAAGATTATGAAGGTCCAAAGGTATATCCTGTTGATTCTTTCCTATCGATCCAACCAATGGGCTATTTAGTTAAATATGCATCAGAACTTGTCAAAACAGACTTGGAGATCGATGATAAATTATCAAGAATAGATGATTTGAAAAAGACCATCGGAGAATATTTTGTTGTTGATGACCTCAAAAATCTGGTACATGGTGGACGTTTAACAAATGCCGCTGCTTTCACCGGCGGTTTGTTGCGAATTAAACCAGTATTAACAATGAACAATCCTGAACATAAAATAGTAGCAACAAACAAAATCAGAACCATGCGCCGAGCAATCCACTTTATTGAAGATGAATTTGAAGATATCCGACAGAAATCTGGATATAAAATGCATGTTTATCTGACCGGAACAAACAATCTTGAATCCATGAAAGATTGGCAAAAAAAGATACAAACAAAATATCCTGAATTAGATGTTGAGATTGGCCAAATTGGTCCTGTTATTGGAGCACATCTTGGTACCAACGCGTATGTCTTAGGATGGTCTAAAGAAGTATTCGATGAATCCGGAAAAATTATATTATAACGAAATAATAAAAAGGCTAATGCTTTCACATTAGTCTTTTTTAGTGTTCTTCATTATATTCTTCAATCAAGGCATTAACTTGATCTTCGACGTCTTCTGAATTACGCTCAATTTCATCATCATTATCCACTTCTGTGCAAATGGATTCCCGCTGTTTAAATAATGAAATCAGCTTCAAATCGTTGATTATAAAGTTTTGTAAGTCAAACCCCATATGAGAAAAACGATGCATAAAATCTGGATACATCGAAAGAAATCTTTCTTTAGTCATTGCCTCGGAACTTACTCCACACATAATTTTACCTCCTCACCGCTACTCTGTGAATAGTTTAACATACTCCATTCAATAAACCAGCATGTAAAAATCAAAAAAAGTCGACCAAAGGGTCGACTCTTTTTTATTCTACTGTGGCACTAGTGATTTGAGAAATTGCTTCAAGTAATTCTGAAATATTATCTTGATAAACTTCACCAATATTTCCGATTCGGAAAGTTGGTACCATAGAAATTTTTCCTGGATAAATAACGAATCCAGCAAATTTAAGTTGTTGATAGAACTTAGCAAAATCGAATTCTTCACTTGGATATCTGAATGAAGTAATGATTGGTGATTGCCATTCATTATCGATCAATTGTTTGAAACCAAGCTTTTCCATCCCTTGAGTTAGTTGACGCTGATTTGCAAGATATCTTTCATATCTTTTTTCAACGCCACCCTCAATCTTAAGTTCTGTCAATGCTTGGGCAAACGCATGGACAACATGTGTAGGTGAAGTAAAACGCCACTTACCATGATTTTTTTCCATTTCTTGATACTGGTCATAAAGATCTAACGACAAACTGCGTGCCGTACCCTTTGATGCCTCAAGAATAGATCTATTAGCAATAACAAATGAAAATCCTGGAACACCTTGGATACATTTATTGGTACTACTGATCAAGAAATCGATATCTAAATTTTTAACATCGATCGGAATACCACCAAAACTACTCATTGCATCAACTATCGTAACAATTCCACGTTCTTTCAACCAAGGAATGATACTTTCAATAGGGTTTAAAATCCCTGTTGTAGTCTCACAATGGATCATAGCAAAATGATTGATCTCTGGATGAGCACTAATTTCAGCTTTGACCAATTCTGCAGTTACAGGTTGTTGTTCGTCAACTTTTAAATCAACATGGTCAATATCATAAACGTCAGCAATCTGACCTATTCTTTCACCGTAAGAACCATTCATAGCGACCATCAAATGACCTTCGCTAGGAACAATGGAACCAATGACAGACTCCACTCCGTATGTACCACTACCTTGGATCGGTACTGCAGTGTATTCTTGCGAATCCACTTTAGCAATATCCAAAAGTGATTGACGAATTGATTGTGTCATTTCCTTATAATCATCATCCCAAGTACAGTAATCCATATTCATAGCGGCTTTAACTGTTTTAGATGTTGTTAATGGACCAGGTGTAAGTAATAAATATTCATTTTCCATCGTCTTATATTTCCTTTAATTGATTTAATCGATCCAAAGCTTCAGGTAACTCTGAAAGGTTGTTAATAATGTAATCTGCATTTACAGAATTAAATGACGCACGTACAGCTTCTCGTGCTGCTTCACGTTCATCAATGGATAAGTTTTCAAATTCAGCTTCAGTAAGGCCCATCAAACTACTACCTTCAACAATACCGATAGTCTTAACTCCAGCGTTTTGACCTTCTTCGATATCAACCAAAGTATCACCGATTTTTACAGCGTTATCAGGATCAACAACACCGAACTCCGATAAAATACTTAAAATCATGTTAGGAGCAGGACGACCGTGTCCATCAACATCTTCAGCTGTTACAACGGTTTCAGGCGCGTAACCAAGTGCAGCAGCACCTCGTTGAACGGCAGCCATCATTTCTGCAGTATATCCAGTTGTAGTACCGATCTTGATTCCAGTATTATTCAAGTATGAAATAACAGATAGTAATCCAGGTTTCAATTCTGTAGATTCAACTAACTGTGCCATTAGTTTAGCTTCAAACGTTGAAAATAATGATTTTCTGTCATCAAGAGTTGGTAATTCACCGTATTTATCCATCCATTGGTCTTTAATAGTTGTTAAACTTAAAAGTTCACCAATGTGATCCCATTTAGACATTCCCATAAATTGTCTGATTTCTTCATCAGTTGGGGAGATGCCTTTTTCATTGAACGCAGCTCTAAATGCTGCCACTGGAGCTAAACTACCATAATCGACTGTTGTTCCAGCCCAATCAAAAATTACTGCTTCTATCATGAAATTCTCTCCTATTTTGTAGTTAAATAATGTTGTCTAATTTTAACGGCTACGAATTCTAGTAACATGGCAACAATGATAACCATGTAAACAATCATCCCTACTTCATGGAAATCAAAACTCATTCCACTAGCAACGAATAATTGATAACCGATCCCACCAGCACCAGCTGCTGCACCAACAGCGATGGCATTGGCGAAATTGATTTCCAAACGAATGAACGTCCATGATACCAAAGAAGGTATAATAGTTGGCCAGACAGCTTGGAATACGATTACCCAGAATTTACAACCTGTAACTTTTAAAGCCTCAATTGTTGATTGATCTATTTCTTCAATACTTTCTGAATAAGCTTTTGTAAGGTAAGCAATACTATGAAAGCTTAGCCCCATAATCGCTGCAGCAGGACCTAAGCCAACTGCAATAGAGAAAATCAACGCCCACAAAATAGTTGGAATTGCACGGATAATTGCCATTGCTGAACGAATACCGGCACCTAAGTATGCGTTGGTTAGATTTCGTGAAGCAAGAACTGCTAATACAAATCCAACCACGGCTCCGATTATCGTTGTGACGATGGCCAGCAATACACTTGAACCTAATGCTTGAAGTAAAACTACGATCCCATCAGAACCAGCATTTGGTTGAAAGAAGATTTGATTCAATGTCATCCCTAAACCATGGAACGCATCGGATAATTTAACATTCTCAGTATTGAGATGTGTCAATGTATATATGGTAATCAAGATCAATGAAATAAAGACAGAGTTGATCATCCATTGAGAGCCACTAGACTTGTGCAATTTAATGCGTTTTGGTTGCGGATCCGGCCTTAGTGAAGGCTTACGTAATATTGGTTGTGCTTCATCTTTAGAAATCATAGGATCACCTTTCTAATTTGATTCGACAACAATTCAAGTACAATTACGACAATAATGATTGCCAAAACAGTCATACCGGCCGCATCAAATCTAAAACTTTTATAGTACAAATCGAAAACAAATCCAATACCAGTACCTGTTAGGATTCCTACTAAAGTTGCATCACGAACGTTATTCTCAATCATGTATAAGATCCAACTGATCAAACTAGGGATGATTTGAGAAATAACACCTTGGAAAATAACTTGGAAGTAACTAGCACCAGTTGCTTCAAGAGCCAACATTGACTCACCAGCTTCATCTTCAATGATTTCCATGAACGCACGGATCAAGAAACCAATTGTCATAAATAACAATGCTAGAAAACCAGTAAAGTTACTTTGCTTGAATGAGAAAAGTAAGATCATTGCCCAAGCAACCAAAGGTATATTTCTGAAGAACGATGCTAATCCGCGTACAAATATCTGCATTGATTTGCTGATACCTGTTACCTTTGAACCTAAAATCGCGAAAACTATCGCGATGACTGCTGCTACCACCACAGAAGCAATTGCCATTAAAATAGTTTCAAGTAATTTAATTCCGATTTGAGGCAAATATGACATTGACTCAGGAGTTGGCTGGAAGTTAACTGCCAACCAAGTGAAGGCCTTAGGAACCGACATGATTCCCTCAACAGTATTGAATTGTAAAACCAAACAACTGATAAAATAAATACCACCGATAATGGCAATTGCAGCTGTTTGCATCATACGTTTCTTACCTAGAAACTTTGCCGCATTTACTTTTGGTTGTTTCATTCTACTAACTCCTTAACTGCTGCAGTACCATACAAGTCAGCAATAGCATCTTCAGAAAGGTTTTCAGAAACATCGTTATAAACCATCTGTCCTTTACGGATACCAATGATTTGATCAGCATGTTCTTTTGCCAAACCAATTTGATGCAAGTTAGCAATGCAGATAATATTGAATTCAACTGTTAAGTCTTTCAACAACTTCATAACATTTTGTGCGGAAGCAGGATCAAGTGATGCAATAGGTTCATCACAAAGAATCACCTTTGGATGTTGGATCAATGCACGGGCAATACCCACACGTTGTTTTTGTCCACCACTTAATTCAGAACAGCGTTGAAGAGCAAATTCTGATAATCCTACTTTATCTAATAACTCTAAAGCTTCACGTTTTTCTTCTTCAGTATAGCGACCTATCATGCCAGAAATCGTTGACTTGTAGCCAAGACGTCCATGGAGGACATTCTCGATAACCGTTAGTCGTTCAACAAGATTGTAGTTCTGAAAAATCATACCGATTTGGCGTCGAAGTTTTCTTAGTTCTGCTTTGTTTGCTGCACGGATATCTTCACCATCTAATAAGATTTGCCCATCATCATCCTTAATTAGTTGATTCAAACTTCTTAAAATTGTAGTTTTACCAGCACCAGATGGTCCGATGATTGCTACAAATTTACCACTGTCAACTTTGAATGAAATATCTGTCAACGCCGGTTTATCTTTTTGGTAACTCTTAGCTAAATTCTTAACTTCCAGCATCAATATGCCTCCTATTTACCGATCAATTCGTGAGTTGGTTTGTACCAGTTATCATCAACTTTTAGAAGTTGTGATTTGTCGCCCTTTTTGTGCCATAATGCAGGAACTTTTGCGTCATCTTTTGCGAACAATTTAGGATCATCACTAACTTCTTTAGATGTGAATAATTTTTGGATAGCTTTTTTATCTTTATCACTTAATGCTTTAGTGTTTGCTACAACTGGACCATTTTGTACGGGAAGAGTTGAAATGTTAACAACTTTTTGTCCACGGTAATCTACGAATGGAGCTGTTGCATCATCTTTAACTGTGAATACTGAACCTGCATCTGAATAGTTACCTGATGTAACCTTCAAGAATGGAGTTAAATCAATATCATCAAATGCTGCAATGTCAACGTCACCCTTTAGTAAGTTAACTGCTGAACCTGGATGTGAGTTACCATATAGAACCTTGCTGAAGAACTTGCCACTTTCGGCGAATGAATCTTTATTCTTTAATTTGAAATGTTTTTGAATTTCGTAAGTTGGAACTGCGTAACCTGAAGTTGAACTTGCTGAAACGAATGAGATCTTCTTACCTTTAACTTTATCTAAGCTGTATTTACCATTTGTCTTGTAGTTATCAGCTTCTTTTTCAGGAACCATAAGGTATGAACGATAGCTAGCACCCTTGAATGTTCCATCTGGACCTGATTCTGTTAAAATAGGTTCAACTGCTTTGTTCAAATTACGAGCTTTGATATAACCATCTGCTCCCATGAAAGCTAATTGAGCTTTACCAGAAGAGATAGCTTCGATTGCTACGTTGTAATCTGTAGTTGTTTTGATTTCAACTTTCTTACCAGTAGCTTTTTCTAATTTTGCCTTCAATTCGTTACGTGAAGTCAAGTAGTCTTTTGCAGATTCGTTAGGATAAAATACGATTGAAAGCTTCTTTGAATCGCCACCATCTGCTGAACTATTTTTGCTTGAACAACCGGCTAACGTACCACCAAGAAGTGCCATAAGCATTACCCCTAAACAAACTGTTAAAAACCGCCCTTTTTTCATAAAAACCATACCAACTTTCCAATACTTTTTTTAAGAACATTTACAAGAATAACAGGCCAATGTAAATTCAATGTAGATTAATTGTAAAGATTTCCTGTTAATGTAAAGATTCATACACAAAAAATATACATTTGAAAAATGACGTCAAATTTGCATGGGTATTGGGTTTTTATTACCGTTGTTTGCTTACAAAATGAATAAATATTTATGTTTTAAAGGAGAATAAAAATGAAAGCTTTTACTATTCAAAATGCTGACAAACGTGCAGTTTCAGACTTAGAAATCAATAATATCCCACTTCCAATAATTAATGAAAATGAAGTGTTGGTAAAAGTTAAGGCAGTTGGTTTGAACCCG
Source organism: Companilactobacillus mishanensis (assembly GCF_003946505.1). Taxonomy (GTDB): domain Bacteria; phylum Bacillota; class Bacilli; order Lactobacillales; family Lactobacillaceae; genus Companilactobacillus; species Companilactobacillus mishanensis. The sequence continues at coordinate 113,723 of NZ_RHON01000005.1, forward strand.
GTCGACTATAAATTGGTTAAGAGCCACAACTCCAAATGGATCTATCCCCACGTCTTGGGATTGGACGCAGCAGGTGAAGTTGTAGAAATTGGTGAAAATAATCCTAACAATTTTCAGAAAGGCGAACGAGTCCTCTTTCACTCTGACTTGACCAAAGATGGAGTTTTCGCTGAATATGCAAAAGCCGGTAACAATGTAATTGGCAGGATTCCTGATAACGTTGCCTATGAAGATGCAGCTTCAGTTTTATGCAATGGAATGACAGCCTATCAAGCCATTGAACGTAAAATGAACCTAAATGGTAAAAATACTATTCTTATCCACGCTGGTGCCGGTGGCGTTGGTAGCATCACCATCCAACTCGCTAAACTCCACGGGCTAACAGTCATTACCACCGTTTCGGAGCACAAAAAACAATGGGTCAAGAATCTTGGTGCTGACTACATCATTGATTATAAAAGCGAAAATGTGGATATGCGGATAAATGAGATTACTCATGGCAATGGTGTAGACGTGATTATTGATTCCGTGAGCTCAAGTGAGGAAAACAAAGATTTACACAGACTTGCATATAATGGTGGCTTAATAACGATCGTAGGACAACCCAATCTGGACAACTATGATTTGGGTGCAAAAGGTCAAAGTGTTCTTAGCGTCAATTTAGGTGGGGTTCACCAGAGTGGTTATCGTAACCAACAAAATGACTTAGCTGTAATGGCAAATGAACTAGTTAACCTTTTAGGAGCCGGTAAATTAACAACGATTGTTGATAAAATTATACCTTTTGAAAATATTCCTGATGGGCTTTCTGACTTGCAAGAAGGTCACGTTGAAGGAAAAATTATTGCAACATTATAGACGAAAAATGACTCATTCCAGATATCAAAGGAATGAGTCATTTTTATTAGTTGATTTCAGATATTAACTGAGGCATTTCACTTTCGAGCATTTCTACGGCGAATTCATCATCATAGATCCAGCGATTTATTTGATTCTTAGCCAAAATCAGAGGCATACGATCATGGATTTGTATCATTGATTCATTTGGCTTAGTCGTGAATAAAATGCTTTGAGGAACGTTATTAAAGTAGTTATAACAACCTCCAATAAACAAAGTAGTTGGATGATTGTCGAAATTGAACCGAAACTTTGTTTTGTCTTGTCGCCATTCAAAAAATCCAGTCGTCGGATATACACAACGACGTTTGTTGAAAGAATCTGCAAACATAGATTTTTGACGTACAGTTTCAGAGCGCGCATTTATAAGTGATTGCCCTGGTTTGAATCCAGGGAAACCCCATTTCATGCCAACTACCTGAACTCGATTATCCCCAGCAATAATCAATGCCGTCTCATCTGTGGGAAATATTTCACCAGTCTTAGGTTTAAATCCGTTTTCCACAGCCAGCTTATATATCTGACCGATTTCCGGATTTTTATCTGGTTGAAACATAAAACGTCCACACATCCTGATCCCTCCTGTGAATAAATATCATAATAATATCAGTATACTATTAATTCCATTTTCCACGATTAATTGACTCAATATTTTTAAGGATGGCGTTGATCCATTAATACTTTCAGATTATCTTTGTTCATCCAGTTAGTTGCAATGGATTCCAGCTCACCGTTCGAATAAAGTAATAAACTACCATCTCCCATATACTTATATTGGTTAGTTTCTTCCTCGAATCTTAATGTGAAGGTGTCAATATCGACTAATTGATAGTGAACATCTTTTTCTTCATCAAAAATTATAGTCCTTTGAGGTGTATGACCTACAATTTGATTCGTCACATCAAGAGATGGGTTCCTAACTAAATCTCTAAAGTCCGCCCAAATTGGACTTCCATTATATCCAAAACCACCTCTTGATCCTATATGATTATCTAATTCGCTAACCCAACGTAAATCTTTATCACTCATTGTGATTGGTCTTAAATGCCACTTCCTTTGCTTTATTCCACGACAATATCCAGCATGAGAGACCAGAAAATCATCTAACTGAAATGCCACCTGGACTCCCAACTTCAGTAATTTATCAGAAATAACGTCTGATATATCCTGATTTCCCGTTAACATATTAAAATCAGATTTTAAAGAATAACCGCGTAATTCCCCGGTTAGATATGGTGCATCATGATTTCCAAGTAGAGAAATTATCTTTATATCAGAAGCTTCCATTTTGATTTTCCAATCAATTAAGAAATTCAATTCATCTAAATATAATCGGGCATCTTCTGTACAACCATAATCATCTAAATAATCACCCATTAAGATAATTTGTTGTGCTCCCTGTTCATGGACTACTTGATCTACCAAAGGTAACATAATTCTCGCTTTTAGATGAATATCTCCAACTAAGATGGTTTTCATTCTTTGCCTCCACGAATTAAATATGAGTGTAATAAGACACTATACACAATCATGAAATCAATATCATCTAATAACACAATCAAACTTTTTATACCAAATAATCAAATAATGGATATAAAAAAACACCCACCGAATGGTGAGTGCTCCAAAAAGTAATATTTGAGATTTGTATTAACGTTTTGAAAATTGTGAAGCCTTACGTGCCTTCTTAAGACCTGGTTTCTTACGTTCCTTCATACGAGGGTCACGTGTTAAGAAGCCGGCACTCTTAAGTGCTGCACGGAAGTCAGGATCTACATTAAGTAGTGCACGAGCGATACCATGTCTGATAGCTCCAGCTTGTCCTGAGAAGCCTCCACCATTAACGTTAGCAATAACGTCATAGTTTGAGCCTGTTTCAGTAATATCTAATGGTTGTCTCATATCAGCAATCAAATTGTCAAAAGGAATATAATCTTTGACATCGCGTTTGTTGATAGTAATTTTACCGTTTCCTGGAACTAGTCGAACACGTGCAACTGAATCTTTACGGCGTCCTGTTCCAGCATAAAATACTTCTGCCAAAATGTTTTCCTCCTTAAATTAGTTTGTTGATATCCAACATCTCTGGATTTTGTGCTTGGTTCTTGTGTTCTGGACCTGCATAAACATGCAACTTCAAGAATTCTTGACGACCCAAGCTATTCTTTGGTAACATACCGCGAATTGAATCTTCGATCAAACGTTCTGGTGTCTTGTCTCTCTTTTCACCAGCACTGATGCTCTTCAACCCACCTGGATGATCCGAGTGAGAATAATAGATTTTGTTCTTAGCTTTCTTACCTGTTAATCTAACTTTTTCTGCATTGATGATAATAACATTATCACCTGTATCAACGTTAGGTGTGTAAATTGGCTTGTTCTTACCTCTAAGAATAGCGGCAACAACTGATGAAATTCTACCTAGAACAACGTCAGTTGCATCAACAACATACCATTTACGTTCAACTTCACTTGCTTTTGCTAATGGTGTTGTACGCATTTGTTTTCCTCCAAATTTCTGTCTGTTTGACACTCAATAAGATTCCGGGGCTTATCGTGGGGCAAACAATACCAGGTACAATAATACTTGGTATTCACTGATAAGTCAATAACATCAAACGATATTTCTTTAGTAAAATACTTCTTTTAAATATAGTCCACTTGCGGGTGCTGTCCCTCTTGCTTCTTGCCTATCTTTTACTTCAAATAGTCTTAATAGATCATGCTCGTCACGACGTCCATTGCCAATTTCCAGCAACGTTGCCACTAGAATTCTAACCATATTATATAGAAATCCGTTTCCAGTAAACTGAAAGACTAATTCGTTTTGATCAGCCCTATATTCAACTTTAGCATCATAAATCGTTCTAACTTTATCTTCTATAACGCCGCCAGAGGCTGCAAAGCTAGTAAAGTCATGAGTTCCAAGCAGGTCTTTGATTGCAACTTGTATCGGTTCAACTTTAAATGTATATGGATAATGACCAGTATAAAAACGTTTGAACGGATCAGTATAGTGTCCACAGTCGACTCGATATTCATAGGTCTTCTTCTTAACACCAAATCTAGCGTGAAAGTTTTCGTCAACGATTTCTGATTGTTTGACGATCACATCTAACGGCATCAGTGAATTAACGGCTTTTAGCATATTTTCAGCTGGCATATTACCTGGATAGTCGAAATGAATCACCTGACCAAATGCATGGACACCAGCATCGGTCCTTCCTGAACCAATAACATCCACATGCTGTCCCTTGGTCATCTTGGCCAGAGCTTTTTCTAAAACTCCCTGGACTGTGCGCAATTCATTTTGACGCTGGAAACCGTGAAATTTTGCACCATCATAGGCAATCGTTAGCTTATATCTAGTCATTATTTGTAACTCCTCAAGAAGAGTAAAACGACAGTTATGGCAATCATAACAACGACTGTAATGTTATCTCGTTTTGACCAGTGCAAAATCCGATACTTTGTTCTACCTTCTCCATCCTTATATCCACGAGATTCCATCGCAATTGCTAAATCATATGCGATCGAAAAACTACTAACAAATAAAGGAATTAAAATAGGTACGAATGACTTGATTCGCTTTATCAAACCACCTTCACCAAAGTCAACACCACGGGCACGTTGTGCATCCATAATTTTGATGGTTTCATCTATCAACAACGGCACAAATCTTAATGCAATCGACAACATTAAAGCTACTTGTGATACTGGAAATTTGATCACGCGAAGTGGTTTTAAAATACTCTCGATCGAATCGGAAATTTCGATAGGTGTCGTTGTTAATGTTAGCAAGGTCGATATAAAAATAATCAGAATAAATCTGATAAAAATATAACCGGCAATTACCAAACCTTCCTTTGACAGCGAAAGAAACGCCCAGTGCCATATTGGATGATTACTTGGTGTAAAGAACGCTTGCAGCATAACTGTAAACAGAATCAACCACAGCATCGGTCGCAAACCTTTTATGAAGAAACTAATGCTAACTTTTGAAATATAGACAGCAAAGAAAACAAATAGCAGTAAAAAGGCATACGAAACTAGGTTATTTGCTAAAAATACAATCCCAATAAAATAGAATGTTATAAGAAATTTACCACGTGGATCAAGTCTATAAATAAGCGAATCTCCGGGTAAATATCGTCCCAATATTAATTTATTCATTTAATTATTCACCATGGATCTGTTGTTTTATTTCAGCTGTCAATTCATTGATAGTGATTGGAAGGCTCTCGAACTTAAAGTTTTTCTTAGCTAATTTTTGGGCAAATACAGCACTTTGGGGAAGACTGATCAGTTTCTTATCTAATAGGTCCTGATCATTGAAAATATCCTTAGGCGTGCCAACAGCTCTTAATCGACTGTCATGCATCACCATCATCGTCTCTGCATAGTTTGCTACATCATCCATATTATGAGTGATCAAAATAATAGTTTTGCCATTTTGCTGTTGCTCCTTAAACAAATCCATTATCTCTTTACGTCCTACGGGGTCTAATCCGGCCGTAGGCTCGTCTAAAATAATTGTTTCAGGATCACTTGCCAAAACTCCAGCAATCGCCACACGGCGCATTTGACCACCTGACAAATCAAACGGAGATCTGTCAAGGTAGTCTTCACTCAATCCAACGACTTTTATCATCTTGTGTGCGGCTTCTCTGGCTTCTTCTTCTGGGATACCAAAATTCTTTGGTCCAAACATGATATCTTTTTCGACTGTATCTTCAAATAATTGGCTTTCGGGGAACTGAAAAACCATTCCAACTTGCTTACGAAGTGGTTTTAAATTTTTGTTGTTAGTTTCCGGTGTAATCACCCTATCGCCAACTTTTATTTCACCACTAGTAGGTTTTAACAATGCGTTGATATGTCTAACTAATGTAGATTTACCACTACCAGTTTTACCAACGATTGCAGTAAAAGCCTTGTCTTCAATTTTACAAGAGACGTCAGCCAAACCCAATCCTGATAAAGGATTGTTAGATTCGTATGAGTGAGTTACATTTTTGAATTCAATTTGCATAATTGATCTATTAGCCCTTCTTCGTTTACGTATCCTTCTTGACCTAGTTCATCTCTCAAACCATCTGCTACTAAACTAGTAAAGGGTTCTTCTAAACCATAATCAATCAACTTTGGTCCAAGGTCGTATATACCCTTTGGATCAGAATCTTTCACGATTTTACCTGACTTCAATACTATAATTCTATCAGAAAGTTGTGTCTCTTCAATATCGTGAGTAATAGAAAGTACGGTTAAAGATTGCTTTTTGCGTAAATTTTGAATTAAATCTAACACAGTACGGCGACCATCAGGGTCCAACATGCTCGTTGACTCATCCATGATAATAATTTTAGGCTCAATTGCTAAAACACCGGCAATAGCTACACGTTGCTTTTGACCACCAGAAAGCGATTGGGGATCACGCTTTTTGTAATCCTGCATATCTACCATTTGGAGGGCGTGATCAACTCTTTTGATCATGTCTTCACGCTGAACTCCCTGATTTTCTAATCCGAAAGCAACATCATCTTCGACAGTTGCCCCAACAAATTGATGATCAGGGTTTTGAAAGACAATACCAATATTTTTTCGTGCGTCCCAAATATTATCTTCATCAATTTTTACACCATCAATAAAGATATCACCTGAATCACAATCAATTAATCCATCAATTAACTTAGTTAACGTTGTCTTACCACTCCCATTACGGCCAACAATAGATACCCACTCATTTTCTTGTATATCTAAACTTATATCATCAGTGGCATGTGTTTCAGCTTCTGGATATGTGTAAGTAACGTTTTTCATTGAAATAATATTTTTCATTTGTTCCCCTTGAGTAAAAAAAAATCATTCGACAAATTAGTGTCCTTGTTTCCAAGGATCTCAGAGATAGACTTAGTTACAATGTAACCATCATCTTAACACTCACTAATTCATCAGAATGACTGATTTTTTATTAATGAAACTATTATTATTAAACTAATTCAATAATAACCATTGGTGCAGCGTCACCACGACGTGGTGCAGTCTTCAAGATACGTGTGTATCCTCCGTTACGTTCTTTGTAACGTGGGGCAATATCACTGAATAACTTTTGAAGAGCTGATTGTACAACAACAGCATCATCGTCTTCTGTAATGTTAGCAACTTCGTTTCTAACGTATGCAGCAGCCATACGACGAGCGTGCAAATCACCACGTTTGCCTAAAGTTATCATCTTTTCAGTTGTACGACTGATTTCCTTAGCACGTGTTTGAGTTGTAACAATACGTTCATTAATGATTAAATCAGTAGTTAAGTCACGTAACATTGCTTTTCTTTGAGAACTTGTGCGTCCTAATTTACGGTAGCCCATGTGTTTACCTCCTGTTTGAATTTGATATTATTAATCTTCTTGCTTTAATGATAATCCAAGATCAGAGAGCTTTTCTTTAACCTCAACAAGTGATTTGCGTCCAAGATTACGAACACGCATCATATCTGCTTCAGATTTTTCAGTTAGCTCTTGCACTGTATTGATACCAGCACGCTTCAAACAATTGTATGAACGAACAGACAAGTCTAGTTCTTCAATAGTCATTTCAAGCTTCTTCTCTTTTTGTGTTTCTTCTTTTTCAATCATCATGTCGGCACTTTTAGCTTCTTCGGTAAGATTTACAAAACTTGTTAAATGTTCTGTAAGGATCTTAGCAGACAAACTAATAGCTTCTCTAGGACCGATTGAACCGTTAGTCCAGATATCGATTGTCAATTTATCGAAGTCGTTTCTTTTACCCACACGAGTATTTTCAACTTGATAGTTAACTTTTTCCACTGGAGTGAAAATTGAGTCAACTGGTAAAACGCCAATAGGTGTTTCATCGGTTTTATTTTGTTCTGCAGGAGTATATCCACGACCATTTTTAATTGTCATTTGCATATGGAAATGTCCACCATCAGCAACAGTACAAATATGTTGTTCAGGATCCAATATTTCCAAATCATCATCTGCTTTAATGTCTTTAGCTGTAACAGTTGCAGGACCAACAATGTCGATTTCTGCTTTTAAACTGCCTTCTTCAGCATATGACTTTAGAGAAAGTTTCTTAATGTTTAACACAATTTGTGTAACATCTTCGATAACACCCTCTACAGCTGAGAATTCATGCAATACACCATCTATTTGAATATCAGATACCGCTGTACCAGGTAATGATGCCAATAGAACTCTACGAAGAGAGTTTCCTAAGGTTGTACCATATCCTCTTTCAAGCGGTTCGATAATATATTTACCATGATCATTACTTTCTTCAACAGGCGTAATGGTTGGCTTTTCAAATTCGATCATTCGGTTAGTTCCCCTTTCAAAACGAAATGTGTGTAGCTTAGTTCATATGGGTATAAAACCATTCTATACACGACGACGCTTTGGAGGACGTGAGCCATTATGTGGTACTGGTGTGACGTCGCGAATTGCAGTAATTTCCAAACCTGTGGCTTGTAATGAACGAATTGCGGCTTCACGACCTGAACCAGGTCCTTTGACAGCTACTTCAACTGTTTTCATACCATGTTCCATTGATTCTTTAGCAGCTGCTTCTCCAGCCATTTGTGCAGCAAATGGTGTTGACTTACGGCTTCCCTTGAATCCAAGTGCACCAGCTGATGACCATGAAACGGCATTTCCGTTAACATCAGTAATCATAACTAGTGTGTTATTGAAAGTAGAGTGGATATGTGCAACTCCAGCTTCAATATGCTTCTTAGTACGGCGTTTGCGACCTTTGTTTTGTGCCATGAATTAACCTCCTATTCTCTACTTCTTCTTACCGGCAATAGAAACTTTCTTGCCTTTACGAGTTCTTGCATTATTCTTTGTGTTTTGTCCTCTAACGGGCAATCCACGTCTGTGTCTCATACCACGGTATGATCCAATTTCTTGGAGTCTCTTAATGTTCATACTTACTTCACGACGCAAGTCACCTTCGACACGGACCTTATCGATCTCTGTACGAATTTTGTCTTCTTGGTCAGGAGTTAAATCTCTAGTACGAACGTCTTCAGAAACGTCAGCGTTCTTAAGCACTTTTTGTGCAGTTGTATTACCGATACCAAAAATGTATGTAAGGGCAATAACAATTCTCTTATCACGAGGTAAATCTACACCTGCTATACGAGCCATTAATTAGCACCTCCTATTTTAAATTATCCTTGTCTTTGTTTGTGTTTTGGATCTGCAGAGCAAATAACCATAACGCGTCCGCGTCTCTTAATTACTTTACAGTGTTCACACATAGGTTTAACGGATGGTCTTACTTTCATATTGTGGAACCTCCATTCCATTAAAATACTTTTTATCTATATCTATATGTAATTCTTCCCTTGGTTAAATCATAAGGTGACAATTCAACAGTGACCTTATCGCCGGGTAAAATTCTAATGTAGTGCATACGGATTTTACCTGACACATGAGCTAAAACTGTAGCTCCGTTTTCAAGCTTCACCTTAAACATTGCATTAGGCAATGTTTCTGATATTGTACCTTCTACTTCAATGACATCATCTTTTGCCAAAGATATTAACCTCCAATGATCATAGGGATAAAATTCATTTGCATATACCGCAAAATTATACAATAATTTTACGGCAATGTAAACAAACCAAAGCTAAATAGTTCTACAAGTTTTGTAAAACTTCTTTAACTTCTTTATATACAACATCGATATCCTGCTCACCATTGATCTTATGAAGCAAGTTTAGCTTGCTGTAAAAATCAATAATAGGAGTATTCTTTTCGATGTTAACTTTTAATCTGTTCTTAACTGTCTCAGGCTTGTCATCGTCACGCTGGTAAAAATCATGTTTACCACAGACGTCACAAGTACCTTCGACCTTTGTTGGATTGTAGATTTTGTGGTAAGTTGCTCCACAATTTGAGCAAATATATCTTCCAGATAAACGTCCAACAAGAGCTTCTGGTTTAACATCAATTAAGATGACACCATCGATCGGCTTGTTTACATTCTTTGCAATTGTCTGTAAAGCGTTAGCCTGTTCGATAGTTCTTGGAAATCCATCTAGCATATATCCACTTTTTTGAACGTCATCTTTAGCTAAACGTTCTTCAACGATTGCTTCAGTAACGTCATCGGGAACTAGCTCACCCTTATCCATAAATCCCTTGGCTTTTAGACCAACTTCAGTCTCATCAGCCATAGCTTGTCTAAACATATCGCCAGTTGAAATATGGATAACATTAAAATCTTCAACAATTTTTTCAGCTTGTGTACCTTTACCAGCACCAGGCAATCCCATCAAAACAATGTTCATTATTACATCTCCCAACAATTATCTTATCTAATAAACCCAACGTATTCACGTTTCATCAATAGACCTCTAAGTTGACGATCCATTTCTAGTGTAACACCAACGATGATAAGTAAACTTGTACCACCTAATCCGATGGATTGAGGTAGGTTGAATATATTTGCTGCAAGCAATGGTAGCAATGAAACTAAACCTAAGAATATTGAACCAACTGTAGATAATCTAAGAAGGACACCATTCATAAATTTAATTGTCTCATTTCCTGGCCAAACAGCTGGGATATAAGCACCTTGCTTTTGTAGATTTTCTGATAATTTTTCAGGATTTACTTGAACGAATGCATAGAAGAATGTGAATAACACAATCAACAATGTATAAAGTAATGATCCTGTAACAGTTTGCATACTGAATATTTCAGATAGAACTTGATACCAGCCATCTCCACTGTGATTTGCTTGGAACGCCATCAAAATAGTTTGAGGTGTAACAATAAATGAACTTGCGAAGATAACAGGGATAACACCAGCAACGTTAACCTTTAGTGGCAAGAAACTTTCGCTTCCGCTACCTGCGGCACGTCTTGTATATTGAATTGGAATACGTCTGTTAGCTTGTTGAACGTATGTAACAAATTGTACAACGATCAGAATAATGATTACTAATCCAACGATAAATCCAATGTTCTTTGCGAGATCTGCGGCATCGGCATTGCTAATATAATCACGGTAAATTTCATAAATACCAGAAGGCATTCTAGCAACAATACCAGCGAAGATAATAACAGAAACACCATTACCTAGACCTTTATCAGTGATTTGTTCACCAATCCAGGTAAGTAACATTGTACCACCTGTCAAAATAACACCAATTGTTATGAAGGCTTGAATGTTTGGTGTTTTAACCAAACCTAAACCACTAAGTGTATTGAAACCGGCTGTTATACCGATTGATTGTACGAAGCCTAAAACAATCGTCAAATATCTAGTTACTTGATTTAGTTTTCTACGACCTACTTCACCTTGTTTACTCCACTCAACAAACTTAGGAACAATATCCATTTGGAGTAATTGAACCACGATTTGTGCAGTGATGAAAGGTGATACACCCATTGAGAAGATGGAATAATTTGATAAACCACCACCAGTAACGGTATCAAGCAATGGTACAAGACCAGAAGAACTGACCTTATCCATAGCTGCGGCGTTAACGCCAGGTACTGTTATCTGTGAACCCAATCTATAAATAACAAGTAACATTAAGGTAAAGAATATCTTTTGACGGATCTCTTTAACCTTTAGAGCATCTCTGATAGTTCTAAACATTAGATCACCTCGACTGAGCCACCAGCAGCTTCAATTGCCTTAGTAGCAGCGTCAGAGCTTTTAGCAACTTTAACAGTTAACTTAGCTTTTACTTCTCCGTTAGCAAGTAATTTAACACCGTCAAATTCTTTCTTAACGATTCCTGCTTCCTTCAAAGTTTGAAGATTTACTTCAGCACCATCGCTGAACTTGTTCAAGTCTTTAAGGTTAACAACTGCATATTCTTTGCGGTTGATATTCTTAAATCCACGTTTTGGCATACGACGGAATAAAGGCATTTGTCCACCTTCAAAACCGATACGTGTCTTACCACCTGATCTAGCTAATTGACCTTTTTGTCCACGACCAGCAGTCTTACCAGTACCACTTGAAGTACCACGACCCAAACGTTTTCTAGAATGTCTTGAACCTTCACTAGGTTTAAGTTCATGTAGTTCCATTCTTGCACCTCCTAATCTTTGAATATTTATTAATCTTTAACTTCTTCAACGCTAACTAAATGAGCGATTTTCAATACAGCACCACGAATTGCGGGATCATCCGGCTTAACAACTGAACTATTAACTCTAGCGAGTCCTAGTTCTTTAACAATTTTGCGTTGAGCAGGAAGGCGGTGAGCTGCACTTCTAGTAAGAGTAATCTTAAGTTTAGCCATTATTACACACCTTTCTTCTAGTTAAGCAAGTTTTGAGCTGAAATTCCACGCATTTCAGAAACACTTTCAGCTGTCTTGATTTCTTTAAGTCCTTCGATTGTTGCACGAATTACGTTAATTGGTGTATTTCTTCCAAGTGATTTACTTGTAATATCACCAACACCAGCTAATTCTAGCACGGCACGAACAGCACCACCAGCGGCGATACCAGAACCTTCAACAGCAGGTTTTAACATAATTCTACCTGCGCCGTAAGTACCAATAACTTCGTGAGGAATTGTTGAGCCTACCATAGGAACATTGATTAAGTTCTTCTTAGCATCTTCAACAGCTTTACGAATAGCTTCTGGAACTTCTTGAGCTTTACCAGTTCCGAATCCAACGTGGCCATTCTTGTCTCCAACGATTACGATAGCTGCAAAACGTAGACGGCGTCCACCTTTAACAACCTTAGTAACACGGTTGATTGATACAACGCGATCTTCCAATTCCATTTGAGATGGATCGATATATGTCATAAGTTTGGTTTCCTCCTTCTAGAATTTTAGCCCATTTTCACGAGCTGCTTCAGCAAGACTTTGTACACGACCATGGTATAAGTAACCTGCACGATCAAATACAACATCTTCGATTTTAGCTTCGTTTGCTCTTTTGGCAACTAAAGCACCAACAGCTTGAGCTTGTTCAACTTTTGAACCGTCTTTAATTTCTTTATCAAGAGTTGAGGCACTTGCTAGCGTTACACCCTTTACGTCATCAATTACTTGAGCGTAAATGTTTTTATTCGAACGGAATATGTTTAAGCGTGGGCGCTCAGCAGTACCAGAGATTTTGGCACGTACACGTTTTTGACGCTTTTGACGTGCTTTGTTTTTGTCTGGTTTTGTTATCACAATTTTCACCTCATAGATTTATTTACTATTTACCAGTTTTACCTTCTTTACGACGTACATATTCGTCAACATAACGAATACCTTTACCCTTATATGGTTCTGGGGGACGTACGTCGCGAATCTCAGCAGCAAATTGTCCAACCTTTTGCTTACTAATACCTGAGATGTTGATCTCTGTATTTGAAGGAGATTCAATCTTAATACCTTTTGGTGCTTCCATGTTAACTGGATGTGAGTATCCAACTGAAAGTGTCAATGTTGTACCTTTAACTTGTGCACGGTAACCAACACCTCTAAGTTCAAGTTTCTTTTCAAATCCTTCTGTAACACCAAGAACCATGTTGTTAAGGTTTGAACGCATTGTTCCGTGAAGAGCTTTGTCATTATCGCTTTCACGTTCGAACTTAGCTTCATTACCTTCAAGAACTAATTTGATTTTTGGATTGAAATGTCTTGTTAATTCACCCTTTGGGCCTTTAACAGTGATATCTTCATCTTTTTGAGTAACTGTAACACCTTCTGGAATTTCAATTACTTTATAACCAATACGACTCAAATTTGTGCACCTCCTTGTCCTTTAAAATTATTACCAAATATAAGCGATTACTTCTCCACCAACGTGTTGTGCACGGGCTTCTTTATCAGTAATTACACCTTTTGAAGTTGAAAGGATAGCGATACCTAGTCCATTAAGAACCTTTGGCACGTTATCAGAATCAACGTAACTACGCAAACCTGGTCTTGAAATACGTTTCAAGCCTGTGATTACACGTTGTTGATCTTTTCCAAATTTAAGGAATATACGAAGAATACCTTGTTTGTTGTCTTCAACAACTTCGTAATCCTTGATAAATCCTTCAGTTTTTAAAATCTCTGTAATGCTCTTCTTGATGTTTGAAGCAGGCACTTCTAGAGATTCATGTTTTACCATATTAGCGTTACGAATACGAGTTAAGTAATCCGCAATAGGATCTGTCATGACCATTTAATTTACCTCCTTTTAATGTAAAAATCTTACCAACTAGCTTTTCTCATGCCAGGGATTTGACCTTTATGAGCCAATTCGCGAAGGCAAACACGGCAAAGCTTGAACTTACGATAAACAGAATGTGGACGACCACAACGTTCGCAACGAGTATATTCTTGTGATGAGAACTTAGCTGGTCTATGATTCCGTACTACTTGAGATTTCTTAGCCAATGAATTGACCTCCTTTTTATTTAGTGAATGGCATTCCAATTTGTGATAGAAGTTCACGTGATTCTTCATCTGAGTTAGCTGTTGTTACGATAACAACGTCCAATCCACGAATCTTGTTAACCTTATCATAGTCAATTTCTGGGAAAACCAATTGTTCTTTGAGTCCTAATGTATAGTTACCACGACCATCAAATGAACGAGTACTTACACCACGGAAATCACGAACACGAGGTAAAGCGACGTTGATTAACTTGTCTAGAAAGTCATACATACGATCGCCACGAATTGTAACTTTAGCACCGATTGACATTCCTTCACGAAGTCTGAAACCAGCGATAGATTTCTTAGCTTTTGTAATCAAAGGTTTTTGACCTGAAATAAGTCCTAGTTCTTCTACGGCTTCATCAAGATTCTTTGAATTAGCAATTGCGTCACCAACACCCATGTTAAGAACGACTTTTTCGATCTTAGGTGTTTGCATGATTGATGTGTAGTTAAATTTTTCCATCATTGATGGTGTAATTTCGCTATCATATCTTTCTTTTAATGCATTAGCCATTTAGTTTTCTCCTTTCTTACTTGTCTTCTTTTTTATCAGTTGATTTTGTTGATTTCTTGGCTGTTGATGTTTTCTTAGCTGAACCCTTAACAATTTTTACGTTAGTAGCATTGATGGGTCTTTCAACGTCGATGATTCCGCCTTGAGGTTGTGTGTTAGTTGGTTTTGAATGTTTTTTTACAACATTTACGCCTTTAACAATAACCTTGTTTTCACGGGGCAAAGCTTGGATAACAGTACCTTGCTTGCCTTTGTCATCACCAGAAATAATTTCAACGTTGTCTCCAGTTTTTACAAACACTATTCAGCACCTCCTGAATTAAATTGATCTTTTTATAGCACTTCTGGTGCTAGTGATACGATCTTCATAAAATCGCTATCACGTAGTTCACGAGCAACTGGTCCGAAGATACGAGTTCCTCTAGGAGTCTTATCAGCATTAATAATAACTGCGGCATTTTCGTCGAATCTGATGTAGGAACCATCTGTACGATGTGCGCCTGAAACAGTTCTTACGATTACTGCCTTAACTACGTCACCCTTTTTAACAACGCCACCTGGTGTTGCTTGTTTGACAGTAGCGACAATAATATCTCCGATATTTGCTGTTTTACGGTTTGAACCACCGAGAACTTTAATAGTTAGAATTTCACGAGCTCCAGAATTATCTGCAACTTTTAGACGGCTTTCTTGTTGAATCACTTAATTAGTCCTCCTCTCATCAGTATTTAAAACTAGATAATAACTGCTTTTTCGACGATTTCTAATAAACGGAAGCGCTTTGTCTTTGACAAAGGTCGAGTTTCCATAATACGAACAATATCGCCAATTTTAGCTTCATTCTTTTCGTCTTGAACGTAATACTTCTTTGAGTATCTTACACGTTTACCATAAACTGGGTGTTTCTTGTAAGTTTCAACAACAACTGTGATCGTTTTTTCTGCTTTATCTGAAACAACGCGTCCTTGGTATACTTTACGACTGTTACGAGTTTCTTTTTCGCTCAACGTGATATCTCCCTTCCTGTTTATTATTTTTCGTTATTTACTTGATTTTGAACAGTTCTTAATCTAGCAATATTCTTTCTTACAGCTTTTAGACGAGCTGTGTTTTCCAATTGGCCTGTAGCTTGTTGGAAACGAAGGTTAAATAATTCTTCTTTATATTGCTTAACTTTATCTTGTAGTTCAGTAGCAGTTAGCTCTTTGATTTCACTAGCCTTCATCAGCGCCACCTACTTTCTCAGCTTTTACAAACTTAGTTCTCACTGGAAGTTTGTTTGATGCAAGTCTTAGGGCTTCACGAGCAACTTCTTCAGGAACGCCACCGATTTCAAACATGACTTTTTCACGTTTTACAACGGCAACCCATCCAGCAGGAGCACCTTTACCAGAACCCATACGAACACCTACACCTTTAGCGGTATATGATTTGTGAGGGAAGATTTTAATCCAAACCTTACCACCACGCTTCATATAACGAGTCATAGCAACACGAGCTGCTTCGATTTGTCTATTTGTGATCCAGCTTGAATCAAGAGCTTTCAAACCATATTCACCAAAATCGACATTTTTACCACCTTTAGCTTCTCCGCGCATCTTACCACGGAATTCACGACGGTGTTTTACACGTTTTGGTACTAGCATAGATTATTCTCCTTTCCCTTCATTGTTGTTTTGATTATGTTTTGGCTTGTCAGGAAGAATTTCACCACGGTAAATCCAAGTTTTAACACCCAAGTTACCATATGTTGTACTTGCTTCAACCCAAGCATAATCGATATCTGCACGCAATGTGTGAAGAGGAACAGTTCCCTCTGTATGCCATTCTCTACGAGCCATATCGGCACCGTTTAAACGACCAGATATTTGAATCTTGATACCCTTGGCACCGGCACGTCTTGAACGTTGAACGGCTTGACGTTGTGCACGTCTAAATGCGATACGAGCTTCAAGTTGACGAGCAACATTTTCACCCACAAGTTTTGCATCTAGATCAGGTTTCTTGATTTCAATAATATTAATATGAATATTTCTGTTTACTAAGTTGTTTAGTTCGTTACGTAGCTTTTCAACTTCTGAACCACCCTTACCGATAACCATTCCTGGTTTAGCGGTATGGATTGAAACTGTAACGTTCTTAGCAGTACGTTCAATTTCAATTCTTGATACTGAAGCATTTGAAAGTCTATCTTCAATATACTTACGGATCTTTAGGTCTTCATGTAAAAATGTTGAAAAATCTTTTTCTGCATACCATTTGGCATCCCAGTCACGGATTACACCAACACGGAATCCGACTGGATTAATCTTTTGACCCACTCAAGTTACCTCCAATACTATTCTTTTATTACTAGTCTTTTTCAGTTACTACAACTGTAATGTGACTTGTTCTTTTATTAATTGGTGATGCTGAACCTTTTGCTCTAGGACGGAAACGTTTTAGAGTTGGTCCTTCATCAACGAATGCTTCGCTAACAAATAGGTTTTGTGCATCTAAATCAAAGTTATGTTCTGCGTTTGCAATTGCTGACTTAAGAGCTTTGGCAATAATTGGAGAGCCTGCTCTAGGTGTGAATTGCAAAATTGCAAGTGCCTCAGCAGCATTTTTGCCTCTGATCAAATCAATAACAAGGCGAGCCTTACGAGGTGCAATACGCACGTTCTTAACTTTGGCTGTTGCAGATGTAATTTCTTGTTCTGCCATCATTTAGTCTCCCTTCTTATTACTTTGCTACAGTTTTCTTATCGTCAGTACCATGTCCATGGAATGTACGTGTAGGTACAAATTCACCTAACTTATGTCCAACCATATCTTCTTGGATATAAACTGGAACGTGCTTACGTCCATCATGAACTGCAATAGTGAATCCTACGAAACTAGGAAAAATTGTTGAACGTCTTGACCATGTCTTGATAACAGATTTCTTATCTGAATCAGCTTGTGCGTCAATTTTCTTTAACAAATGGGCATCAGCAAATGGTCCCTTTTTTAAACTACGACTCATTTTATGTCCTCCTTATATTATTCTTGCGAAATAATTACTTACCTTTTCTATGACGAATGATAAGTTTTTCAGATTTGGCATGTTTTGAACGAGTTTTCTTACCAAGAGTCTTCTTACCCCATGGTGACATAGGTGATGGATGACCGATAGGAGCTTTACCTTCACCACCACCGTGTGGGTGATCGTTAGGGTTCATAACTGAACCACGAACTGTAGGTCTGATACCTAACCAACGCTTACGTCCAGCTTTACCAATCTTAATTAATTCATGTTGTTCATTACCAATAGCGCCGATACTTGCACGGCAAGTAGAAAGGATCATACGAACTTCACCAGAAGGTAAACGTAGTAATGAGTACTTTCCATCTCTACCTAATAATTGGATTGATGTACCAGCAGAACGACCTAATTGGCCACCCTTACCAGGTTTTAACTCAACGTTATGAAGAATAGTACCAACTGGAATGTTTTCTAGTGGAAGAGCATTTCCTGGTTTGATATCTGCTTCGACACCTGATTGAATTTTTTGTCCAACTTCAAGACCCTTAGGAGCTAGGATATATGATTTAACACCATCTGAATAGTGTAATAATGCAATGTTAGCTGTACGGTTAGGATCGTATTCGATTGCCTTAACTGTTGCAACTACGTTATCTTTAGTACGTTTGAAATCGATAATACGGTAGTGTTGCTTATGACCACCACCACGGTGACGAACTGTAATATGACCGTATGAGTTACGACCAGCAGTATGGCTTTGTGATTCTAATAATGTCTTTTCAGGAGATTTCTTAGTAATCTCGGCAAAATCAGAACCTGTCATATTACGACGACCGTTTGTGGTTGGTTTATACTTGATAATCGCCATTATTTGACCTCCTTATTTATTCTTCATCAAAAATCTTAATTTCATCTGAATCTTCAGTAAGTGTAACAATAGCTTTACGACGTTTGCTTGTGAATCCAACATAACGACCTTGGCGCTTCTTCTTACCAGAAACATTCATGATATTTACTTTTTTAACTTTTACGCCGAAAATTTCTTCAATAGATTGTCTTACAAGAACTTTGTTAGCATCAAGAGCTACATCAAATGTGTATTTCTTGTCTGCCATTGTATCCATTGAACTTTCAGTAACAACTGGGCGAATAATTACGTCTCTTGCGCTCATTATCCAAGCACCTCCTCAATCTTAGAAAGTGCTGCTTGTGTAACTACTAATTTCTTAGCACTGATAACATCAAGAACGTTAACACCTTCTGGTGCAACAACTGTAACTTTATCAATGTTTCTTGCTGATAAAGCAACATTGTCATTGCCATCTTCAAGGACAACCAATGCCTTGTCATCTGCACCTACTGTTGAAAGTAATTGTGCGAATGATTTAGTACTTGGTTTGTCATATGAAACTGAGTCAATAACGATCATGTTACCGTCAGCAGCTTTTTGTGAAAGTACAGACTTCAATGCTAAACGGCTAACTTTTCTAGGAAGATGGTATGCGTAAGATCTTGGTGTAGGACCGAAGACGGTACCACCACCAACCCATTGTGGTGAACGGATTGAACCTTGACGAGCACGACCTGTTCCTTTTTGACGCCATGGTTTTTTACCACCACCACGAACTTCAGAGCGGTTTTTAACATCATGTGTACCTTGTCTCATTGATGCACGTTGCATAAGAACTGCATCTGTAACAACGTTGTTGTTTGGTTCAATACCAAAGATTGCGTCGCTTGCTTCAACAGTACCGTTTTCAGCACCGCTATTTTTATAGGCTGTGATTTTTGTCATAACTCATTTTCCTCCTTCCTATTTTGTATTAGCTTTAACAGCTGTTTGAATTTTAACTAATGAGTTGTTTGCTCCGGGTACATTACCCTTGATCATAATTGCATTGTTATCTGTATCAACTTTAACAACAGATAAGTTTTGTGTAGTCACGCGATTGTTACCCATACGTCCGGGAAGCATCTTACCTTTGAATACACGGTTGATAATGGCACCCATTGATCCTGCAACACGGTGATATCTAGAACCGTGAGTTTCAGGACCTCTAGCTTGTCCAAATCTCTTAATGTTACCTTGCATTCCATGTCCCTTTGATGTACCTGTAACGTCGACAATATCACCTGAATTAAATGTATCTACTGAAACTTCTCCACCTAATTCGTAATCTCCCATTTCAACATCGCGAAATTCGCGTGTGTAATGTTTAGGAGTTGTGTTTGCCTTTTCTGCATGACCTTTGGCAGGTTTGTTAGTTAGAACTTCACGACGGTCTTCAAAGCCAAGTTGTACAGCTTCATAACCATCTGATTCTACTGTTTTCACTTGCATAACAACATTAGGTGTTGCTTCTACAACTGTAACAGGAACTAATTCGCCGTTTTCAGTGAAAATTTGAGTCATTCCAATTTTCTTACCAAGAATTCCTTTTCTGGCCATGTTTGCACCTCCAATAATTTATTTTTATAATTATAATTTAATTTCGATATCTACACCTGATGGTAGATCTAACTTCATTAATGAATCAACTGTCTTAGGTGATGGATTAACGATGTCAATAAGTCTTTTATGTGTACGCATTTCGAATTGTTCTCTAGCATCTTTATGCTTATGTGGTGAACTCAACACTGTATATAGTGAACGTTCTGTTGGTAAAGGAATTGGGCCTGAAATTGTAGCACCAGTTCTCT
This sequence comes from Companilactobacillus mishanensis, assembly GCF_003946505.1. Taxonomy (GTDB): domain Bacteria; phylum Bacillota; class Bacilli; order Lactobacillales; family Lactobacillaceae; genus Companilactobacillus; species Companilactobacillus mishanensis. The sequence continues at coordinate 134,277 of NZ_RHON01000005.1, forward strand.
TTGCAGTTTCCACAATCTTGTCAGCTGATTGATCTAAGATACGATGTTCGTAAGCCTTCAAGCGAATGCGAATTTTTTGACTTGCCATGGGGTTACCTCCTTTTTGTCTCTTTCAAGATGACCGGCTCCGTGAAAATATCCAACAGCCCTGCCGTGGCAAAGCGGCCGGGCGTGTCGCAACCTCTCACTTCTAAACCGTCGATATTTATTTAAATACCATTTGGCGCATACTTCTCCGTTGAAATAAGCACTTTTCTTATAATACACGATTAAAGGTGCATTATCAAGGCATTTTTAATTTTTGCATCGAAAAACTGTCAGTCATGTAGTACTCCTTCAAATATGAGATAATCAATTTATTCTTATTTTGCAGGAGGACTTTATGGCAATATTTAAGAATTCAACACAACAACGTTTATTTTACTACCAACTACTTCTGAATTCGATACTTATACTAATTATTGAGTTAATTAAAAATAACTATACATATACCTGGATTTTATTGATCAATATTCTGGGTTTAGTTCTTCCAGTATCTAATAGGAAGAAACTGAAACTTTTTAATCAGTATATTCAGCCGATCGCCCAAGCAGCCATCATTCCAACAGCATTCTCTTATCTCATAACTTTGACAAAAGATTATGTTGCCTGGACCTCAGCTCCCATGATTTTTGTAACACTGATATACGCAACAATCATGTATATACCCTACACATTTGTTTTCTTTAAAAATATCCATAGCAAGTTTATGCAAATTGTCATTATTCTACTTAGTTTCTTGTTCACTGCAACTTCTGCTTTAGACTGGATGACCATTGATACACCGCTTGAAGAAGTTCACCTGATCAAAACTTTATCAGACACATTATTTCTTGGAGCTATCATCATTGCCGTAATTATTCTTGTTGCAATGCACGTTTGGAAATATGATTTACCTAAATTTAGATTTAATAACCAAGTCAATAAATTTGCGATGATTTTCTTATTGCTATACTTGATCTGGTTTACAGCTTGGAACTCAGCATCAAGTGGCAACACATTTATTGCATCGCTTTACATGTTCGACTTTTCTAAATTACACTTTACAACTTCTAATATACTTAGTGGTCTGGAAGCCGGTATTGCTGAAGAATTCATTTTTAGATATGCAGTGCTGACGATTTTCCTGATTTTTCTAAAGAATTCAAAACATAAAACCACATTTGCAGTAATAATCAGCAGTCTCCTATTTGGACTAGCACATGGTATCAATATTTTTGCAGGCCAGGATTTTGGCAACACTTTGATTCAAATCATCTTTGCATTCGGCTTAGGTGCATTTTTATCATCAATATACCTTTATACAGATGCATTCTATATTCCCATTCTGATCCATTCACTTTTAGATATATTTGTATTCGCCGCAACTTCATCTGACGTGATGACAGGTAAAGTAGCTACTTCGGATATCATTTTTACAATAATTGAATCTTTGATCTTTGTCGTTATTGCTGCCTTACTGATTAATTCTGTATCACATCGTCAACAACTAACATCTTAGACACATTAGACACAAAAAAACTCGAGAGCATATACTCTCGAGTTTTTATTTTGAAAATTAGTCTTCAGCTTTTCCGCCGTTCTTTTCAATAATTTCTTTTTGAATTGACTTAGGAACTTTCTCGTAATGATCAAATGTCATTGTGAAAGTACCACGACCTTGTGTTGCTGAACGAAGTGTTGTAGCATATCCGAACATTTCTGAAAGTGGAACGAACGAGTTAATCAATTGAGCATTACCACGAGCTTCCATACCTTCAACACGTCCACGACGAGCAGTTACTTGTCCCATAACATCACCTAAGTAATCTTCTGGAGTAACGATTTCAACCTTCATAATAGGTTCAAGAATTACGGCACCAGCATTTTTAGCGGCGTTACGTAAAGCGATTGAAGCAGCAATCTTAAATGCAGCTTCAGATGAATCGACTTCGTGATATGAACCATCATATAACTTAGCCTTAACATCGATCAATGGGTATCCGGCAAGAACACCATTTTCCATTGATTCTTTCAAACCTTGTTCAACTGAAGGAATGTATTCACGAGGAACAACACCACCAACGATGGCATCTTCGAATTCGAAGCCTTTTCCTTCTTCATTTGGTGTAAATTCAACCCAAACGTCACCATATTGACCTTTACCACCAGATTGACGAACGAATTTACCTTGAGCTTGTGTTGACTTAGTAAATGTTTCACGGTAAGCAACTTGTGGCTCACCAACTTTACATGCAACCTTGAACTCACGTTTCATACGGTCAACCATGATGTCCAAGTGAAGTTCTCCCATTCCGGCGATCAATGTTTCACCAGTTTCAGGATTTGTTTCAGCTTGGAAAGTAGGATCTTCTTCTGATAGTTTTTGGATAGCGATATCCATCTTGTCTCTATCTTCCTTTGAATCAGGTTCGATAGAAACTTGGATAACTGGATCTGGAATATCCAATGATTCAAGAATCAATGGATCATCAGGATCTGTAAGTGAATCACCAGTAGTTGTATTCTTCAAACCGATAACGGCAGCGATATCACCTGAGAAAACTTCTGGGATTTCTTTACGGTGGTTAGAATGCATTTGTAGCAAACGACCAACACGTTCACGCTTGTCTTTTGTAGCGTTAAGAACGTAAGAACCTGATTCTAGAGAACCTCTATATACACGAATGTATGTTAGACGTCCAACGAATGGATCAGTAGCAATCTTGAATGCTAAACCAGCAAATGGTTTGCTATCGTCAGCAGTCAATTCTACTTGGCTGTCATCCTTAGGATTTGTAGCATTGTAAGGACGAACTTCAAGTGGAGATGGAAGATAATCAACAACGGCATCCATTAACATTTGAACACCCTTATTCTTGAAGGCAGAACCAGCAAGTACAGGGAAGAATTTCAAATCAACAGTAGCCTTTCTGATAGCACTACGGATTTCGTCATTACTGATTTCAGCACCATCAAGGTATTTCTCCATGATGTCATCATCAACGTCAGCAACGGCTTCGATCAATTCAGCACGTTTTTCTTTAGCTTTTTCAAGGTATTCATCAGGAACATCAACTGTATCCCACTTTGTACCTAACTCATCTTCATCATAAAGATCAGCTTTCATTTCGATCAAGTCGATAACACCTTCGAAGTTATCCTCAGCACCGATAGGCATTTGGATAGCATGGGCATTAGCGTCTAATCTTTCATGAAGTGTTTCTACAGAGTAGTCAAAGTTAGCACCGATTTTATCCATCTTGTTAACAAAGACAATACGAGGAACACTGTATGTTGAAGCTTGACGCCAAACATTTTCAGTTTGTGGCTCAACACCTGATTGAGCATCAAGAACAGTGATAGCACCATCTAGCACACGAAGTGAACGTTCAACTTCAATTGTGAAGTCAACGTGTCCTGGAGTATCGATGATGTTGATTCGGTTACCTTTCCATTCAGCAGTTGTAGCAGCTGATGTAATAGTAATACCACGTTCTTGTTCTTGGGCCATCCAGTCCATTTGTGAAGCACCATCATGAGTTTCACCAATTTTATGGATTTTACCAGTATAGTACAAAATACGTTCTGTTGTTGTTGTTTTACCAGCATCAATATGAGCCATGATACCGATATTACGAGTATCTTCTAATGGAAATTCACGTTTATTAGCCATTAAAAATTTTATCTCCTCTCAGTTTACTAGATTCTACCAACGATAATGAGCAAAGGCACGGTTGGCATCAGCCATCTTATGTGTATCTTCACGTTTCTTAACTGCAGCACCTGTATTGTTTGCTGCATCCATAATTTCGTTTGCTAGTCTCTCATCCATTGTGTGTTCTCCACGTAAACGAGCATAACTAACGATCCAGCGTAGACCTAATGTTGTACGACGATCTGGACGTACTTCAATAGGAATTTGGTAGTTAGAACCACCGATACGGCGAGCCTTAACTTCTAGTACTGGCATAACATTGTTCATTGCTTCTTCGAAGACGTCCAATGGTTCATTACCAGTCTTGTCCTTGATAATATCGAATGAACGATAAAGGATTGATGAGGCTGTACCTCTTTTACCGTCATACATCAAGTGGTTGATTAATCGTGTTACTAATTTTGAGTTATACATTGGATCAGGTAAAACATCGCGTTTTGGAGCGCTACCTTTTCTTGGCATATTAAATTCCTCCGTTATTATTCTTAACTAATTTATTTCTTAGGTTTCTTAGCACCATATTTTGAACGGCTTTGCATACGGCCATCAACACCGGCTGTATCAAGAGCACCACGAATGACGTGGTAACGAACACCAGGTAGATCCTTTACACGACCACCACGAACAAGAACAACACTATGCTCTTGTAAGTTGTGACCAACACCAGGGATATATGCAGTAACCTCAATAAGGTTTGATAGTCTAACACGGGCATACTTACGTAAAGCTGAGTTAGGCTTCTTTGGTGTCATTGTACCAACACGAGTTGCAACTCCACGTTTTTGTGGGGCTGGATTCTTTGTGGCAACTTTCTTCATACTGTTGTAACCATAGTTCAATGCAGGTGAGTTTGACTTCGATCCGATTGACTTACGGCCTTTACGAACTAATTGATTGATTGTAGGCATTCAAAGTTCCTCCTAAAAATTTTAAGTACACACATCCAGGTGGTTCACAATTTTTGAAAAATAATAAACCACTAGAGTGGTGTACGCTTTGAGCTTATATTTATAAACAAAACAAATATTGCTGCCAATAAAAGCACGTCTACTAGAATACCATCTACTACAGGTAGTGTCAACGTAACATTTTTAATTAAGACAGAAATTTTTTCCACATTTCAACGTAATTTTACTTGAGGTGTCCAAATGAAAATTATATTTTATATTCTAACTTTTATACTTGGCTCAAGTATGGTTTCCTTTTTGACCGTATTAGCATATGAATTCCCCAAAGGAGAATTCTTAAACCTGCGCAGATCTCAATGTGATGTCTGTGGAAAACAACTGAAGTGGTATCACACAGTGCCTATTTTAAGCTATCTTCTATTGAAAGGTAAGGGGTATTGCTGTAAAAAGCCAATTAATATTGTTTACCCATTATCTGAGTTTTTTGGTGGAATGGTTTTTGTATTGACAATAATCACTGAAAAGAACATCCCTATCGTTACATCAATATTCATAATGATGACCATCTTTGCGTTCATGGATTACTTCTATGGATACATTTACCCTATATTCTATTTGATTTTACTTCCGTCTATAATTATCAATTTTCCAAATCTACATCTGATTTCCAGTCTACTTATATTTTCAACACTTCATCTATTAGCTTATATTTCAAAAGGTTTAGGTTTCGGAGATATTGAAGTCCTCTCCCTGCTCAATTTATTATTAGGTGCAGAAATAATTTTAAAAATAATTATTCTTGCTTGTTTACTTTGTCTTGTACACTTTCTTATCAACAAAAAAAGATCATTTAGATTTATCCCCTATCTAACAATTTCTACTGGAATAGTCTATTTGATCTTTGGATAATTTAATTGATTGGTAAAACCTTAATTTCTTTCAACCAGTTCATACATAATGACCACCATTTTGAAACTTGATCATTAAGATACTTGTCTCCACCTGGTTCTTGAGTTTGATATGTTGCAAGTGACAAACCATGACGTCCACTTGAAAATAGGTGCAATTCAAATGGCAAATTCATTTCTTCTAGTTTTGAGGCATACAACAACGAGTTTCGTACTGGCACAGTTTGATCTGTGATCGTCTGCCAAATAAAAGCTGGCTTACTGTTTTTGGTTACTGTATCTTGGCTATGCCAAAACAACTTGTTTGGACTGATCTGTTTAATTTTTTCATCATCACCAGGCCAACCTGCCTCTAAATCAATAACTGGATAACCAACTATAACTGCACGAGGTGTCACATTCAACTTATCTTTAAACACTTCTTTAGCTGTGTCTGGGTTTGTCATCAACGAATTGTAATTGGTTACTATTTGACCACCAGCAGAAAAACCTACTAATAGTATTTTATCTAAATCAATTTGATGTTCCGCCTGAACCTCTTTGAGCCAGTTCATTGTAGTTGCTAACTGTTGAACTGCAGCAGGATAAACTGATTTACCATCTTTTAATAACTGATAATGAAGAACTATCGCATGGATACCTTCGGAGGCAAATTTCATGGCTATCGGTTGTGCTTCCCTATCTGAATGAAAATTGAATCCGCCACCTGGAATAATAATAGCTAATGGATGATTTACTACCTTATCAAAATCACCTATCTTATCTAAAAAATATGTATCTAATTGAAAATCTGTTCCATCAAATGTCAAAGTTTTTCTATCTAACATATTTGCCTCCTATTTTACTGCGGTGAAAGTACCTACCATCATTTTCGGATCAACTTGGATACCGTAACCCAAGTCAGGATGAAACTTAAAATCTGTACTAACTACAACAATTGTCGGAATGCCTTTTTCCTGGTCCAAACGTGAAGTATCAATCAGTTCGAGTCTGTCACCGAAGTCGACTTTCTCCCCGATTCTGACATCTAGAGAAAACCGCTCGCGTTTCAGATGTTCCTGACCAACACCGAAATGGATCAAAACATCCCTTTCATCTGGTGTCCTGATGATCAAAGCTTGATTGGTTGGGAAAATACTACTGACCATTCCAGCTATTGGAGTTCTTACATCCCCAGAATTAGATCTAATGGCAAAACCATGACCTAATGAACCACTAGAAAAAACTGGATCATCTACCTGAGCTAATGAAATAAATTGTCCACTCATTGGTGCATATACAGCTGTATCTTTGCGATTATTGTTAAAAAACAGCATCCCCACTCACCTCTGATCATCCATAGTCCTTATTAATGAAAGTACCACATTTAACAAAATAAATAAAATAATGCAAAAAAATAAGTTGCAACGAGTATTCTCGTTACAACTTATTTATGAAATCTAATTTTTGTTTTCTTCTTGTTTCTTAGCATCTTCAGCTTTCATTTGTTCTTCGATGTCAGAAATTGTATAAGCTCCGTTTAAAGAGTTGGCAGCCATTGGACCAGTTTTCTTTGGTTCCATATGACCATACTTAGCCATACCAGTACCGGCAGGGATAAGTTTACCAATAATAACATTTTCTTTAAGTCCAAGTAGTGGATCGTTCTTTCCACGAATTGAAGCATCTGTAAGAACTCTTGTTGTTTCCTGGAAGGAAGCAGCTGACAAGAAACTGTTAGTTTCAAGTGATGCTTTTGTGATACCGAGTAACACTGGACGACCAGTAGCAGGAACGCCACCGCTGATCAATGTCTCACGGTTGTGATCTGTAAATTGTGCAATATCCATCAATTCACCAGGTAATACGTCTGTATCACCAGGATCAAGAACTCTGATCTTACGTAGCATTTGTCTGATCATAACCTCGAAATGCTTATCTGAAATATCAACACCTTGCATACGGTAAACTTTTTGAACTTCAGCAAGTAGATAGTTTTCTGTTGTAAGAACGTTTGTGATCTTGATCAATTCCTTAGGATCGATTGAACCTTGTGTTAACTTACCACCACGTTTGATTGAGTCACCTTCGGCAACCGCAACACTTGATGTATAAGGAACACTATAAGTTCTAGTATCGATATTACCTTCAACAGTAATTTCTTTGGTATGTTCTGCAGGATTTTCATCAATTGCAGTAATAGTACCATCAACCTCGGAAATGATAGCAAGACCTTTAGGGTTTCTGGCTTCAACGATTTCTTGAACACGAGGAAGTCCTTGTGTAATATCATCGCCACCAGCAACACCACCAGTATGGAAGTTACGCATAGTCAATTGTGTACCGGGTTCACCGATTGATTGAGCAGCAACAGTACCAACCGCTTCACCAATTTCGACTTCTTCACCAGTAGCAAGGTTACGACCATAACATTTCTTACATACACCATGTTTTGTATTACATGTAAATGCTGAACGAATTGTAACTTCTTGAACGCCGGCATCGACAACTTTTTGTGCAATGTCTTCATCCATCAAAGTACCACGAGGAACAATTACTTCACCAGTTTCAGGATCTGTAACAGTCTTTTGTGTATAACGTCCAACTAAACGGTCAAACAATGGTTCGATCAAGTCGTTACCTTCCATAATTGAATGAACGACTAATCCACGATCAGTACCACAATCTTCTTCACGGACGATAACATCTTGAGCAACATCAACTAGACGACGTGTTAAGTAACCTGAGTTGGCTGTCTTCAAGGCTGTATCGGTCATACCTTTACGGGCACCGTGAGTTGACATGAACATTTCCAAAACAGATAGTCCTTCACGGAAGTTAGAAATAACTGGGATTTCCATCATACCACCGTTAGGAGCAGCCATAAGTCCACGCATACCAGCAAGCTGTGTAAAGTTTGAGATATTACCACGGGCACCAGAGTCAGACATCATTGAGATAGGGTTTGTAGGATCAAATGAATCGATAAGCTTTTGTTGAATATCGTCTTTTGTTTCGTTCCAAACACTAATAACACGATCATGTCGTTCATCATCAGTGATAAGTCCACGACGGAATTGCTTAGAAATAGAAGCAACTTGTTTGTGGGCCTTGTCAATAATTTCAGGCTTTTCTGTTAAGTTAGGAACATCAGTAACACCAACTGTTAATCCAGAATAAGTACAGATTGTGTAACCTAATTCTTTCATATCATCTAGTAGTTCTGAAGTTCTTTGAACACGATATACTTTGAAAATTTGAGCAATGATATCACTCAAGAATCCACTCTTCAATGGATCAATAAGATCCATTTCATCAAGAATATCGTCAATGTTTGCTCCCTTATCCAAGAAATACTTGTCAGGAACACCATTGATCAAGTTATCGTCAGTAGGTTCATTTAAGTATGGGAAATCTTCTGGAAGAATTTCGTTGAAGATAACCTTACCAACACTAGTGATCATAACTTGTTTGCGTTGTTCATCTGTAAATGGTTTGTTTGGCATTGAATTAACAGCAATACCAATTCTTGTATGGTAATGAACATCACCATTCAAGAGAGCCATTTGTACTTCGTTTGAATCCTTGAAGATCTTACCTTCACCAGTCATATGTCTTGTTTCGATTGTTAGATAATAGTTACCCAAAACAACATCCTGTGATGGTGTAACGATAGGTTTACCATCTTTAGGAGCAAGAATATGGTGAGCAGCAAGCATCAACATACGAGCTTCAGCTTGAGCTTCGTCTGATAGAGGAACGTGGACAGCCATCTGATCCCCATCAAAATCGGCATTATAAGCTTCACAAGCAAGTGGATGTAGACGAATTGACTTACCGTCAACTAGAACAGGTTCAAAGGCTTGAATACCAAGTCTATGAAGTGTAGGGGCACGGTTAAGTAATACTGGACGTTCCTTGATTACATCTTCAAGAACATCCCAGATGTCGTCATCTTGACGATCAATTTTCCTTCTAGCATTTTTAACGTTAGAAGCAATTTCACGTTTAACTAATTCATGCATTACGAATGGTTTGAACAATTCCAAAGCCATTTCACGAGGCAATCCACATTGATAGAACTTCAATGTAGGACCAACATCGATAACTGAACGACCTGAGTAGTCAACACGTTTACCAAGTAAGTTTTGACGGAAACGTCCTTGCTTACCTTTAAGCATATGTGAAAGTGACTTCAATGGTCTGTTACCTGGTCCAGTAACTGGACGGCCACGACGACCATTATCGATCAAGGCATCAACGGCCTCTTGCAACATTCTCTTTTCATTTTGAACGATGATGTTAGGTGCATTTAAATCTAACAATCTCTTCAAACGGTTATTACGGTTAATTACACGACGGTACAAATCATTCAAATCGGAAGTGGCAAAACGGCCACCTTCAAGTTGAACCATTGGACGTAAATCAGGTGGGATAACGGGAATTGCATCCATTACCATCCATTCCGGTTTGTTACCAGATTTTTGGAAAGCACTCAAAATATCCAAACGTCTGATAGCACGTGTACGTTTTTGACCTTGTGCAGTTTGTAGAACTTCACGAAGATCCTTAACTTCTGCCGGCATATCTACTTGGCTAAGAAGTTCTCTGATACCTTCAGCACCCATTTTAGCAACAAACTTGTTACCAAATTCTTCGCGCTTCTTACGGTATTCAGATTCTGTAAGTAGTTGTTTTGTTTCTAGGTCTGTATCACCTGGGTCAATAACTACGTATGAAGCAAAGTAAATTACTTCTTCAAGATTTCTTGGGCTCATGTCCAAAACTAATCCCATACGTGATGGAATTCCCTTGAAATACCAGATATGTGTAACTGGAGCTGCTAATTCGATATGAGCCATACGTTCACGACGAACCTTTGAACGAGTAACTTCAACACCACAGCGGTCACAAACAATACCCTTATAACGGATACGTTTGTACTTACCACAAGCACATTCCCAGTCTTTTGTTGGTCCAAAGATTCTTTCATCGAACAGACCATCTTTTTCTGGTTTCAAAGTACGGTAGTTGATTGTTTCGGGTTTTTTAACTTCACCATAAGACCAACTGCGGATCTTATCTGGAGAAGCTAGACCAATTTGCATACTTTCAAATTTATTAACGTCTATCAAAAGGTAACCTCCCTAACATGCCAAATTTAACTATTTTTCTGATTTTGTTCCTTGTGAATCGCTTGATTGAACTGATTGTCCATCTTCAGCTTCTAGCTTTTTAGCTTCTTCTTCGGCACGTTTTTGTTCTTGTTGCTTAGCAAATTTAGATAGTGCGTCAATACTTACAGTATCGTCGTCGTCATCCATATCTCTAAGTTCGATTTCTTTTTTACTACTGTCTAGAACTTTCATATCAAGTCCAAGAGCTTGTAATTCTTTAACAAGAACACGGAATGATTCAGGAACTCCAGGCTTAGGAATACTTTCACCCTTAACAATGGCTTCATAAGTCTTAACACGTCCAACAATATCATCAGACTTGTATGTCAAGATTTCTTGAAGTGTATAAGCGGCACCATAGGCTTCCAAGGCCCAAACTTCCATTTCACCAAATCTCTGTCCACCGAATTGTGCTTTACCACCAAGTGGTTGTTGTGTAACAAGTGAGTAAGGTCCGATTGAACGGGCATGTAACTTATCGTCAACCATGTGAGCTAACTTCATGTAGTACATAACACCAACAGCGACACGATTCTTGAATGGTTCACCAGTACGTCCATCATAAAGAATAGACTTACCATCTGAATCCATATCAGCTTCTTTAACAATGTCCCATAACTCATCATCACTAACACCATCGAAAACAGGTGTTGCAACATGGATGCCAAGTTTTCTAGCAGCCATACCTAAGTGAAGATCAAGAACTTGTCCGATATTCATACGTGATGGAACACCCATTGGGTTCAATAGGATATCTACTGGAGTACCATCTGGCATGTATGGCATATCTTCTTCAGGTACAACGATTGAAACGGTACCTTTATTACCATGACGTCCGGCCATCTTGTCACCAACTTGAATCTTACGTTTTTGAGCAATGTAGACACGAACCATCATGTTAACACCAGGGTTCAATTCATCCCCAGCTTCACGAGTAAATACTTTTACATCTTGGATAATTCCGCCACCACCATGTGGTACACGAAGTGAAGTATCACGAACTTCACGAGCTTTTTCACCAAAGATAGCATGTAGTAATCTTTCTTCAGCTGATAATTCTGTAACACCTTTAGGTGTAACTTTACCAACTAGAATATCACCATCACGTACTTCAGCACCGATGCGGATAACACCGAACTCATCAAGATCTTTAAGAGATTCTTCACCAACGTTAGGAATCTCACGTGTGATTTCTTCAGGTCCAAGTTTTGTATCACGTGCTTCTGATTCATACTCTTCAATATGGATTGAAGTATATGCATCTTCACGAACTAATTTTTCTGAAAGAACAATGGCATCTTCGTAGTTATACATGTTCCATGTCATGAAAGCGATAAGTGGGTTTTGACCAAGAGCTAATTCTCCACCTTCCATAGCAGGACCATCAGCAATAATATCGCCAGCCTTAACTTCTTCGCCCTTACGAACGATTGGTCTTTGGTTGTAACTCTTACCATTATTAGAACGACGGAACTTAGTAACTTTATATTCGTCAGTAGTTCCATCATCATTACGTTCAACAGTGATCTTCTTTGCATCAACATATTGAACAGTACCTGCATGTTGTGCAAGCAATGCAGCACCAGAATCATGGGCAGCAATATATTCCATTGATGTACCAACAAGTGGAGCATGTGGGTCAACCAAAGGAACAGCTTGACGTTGCATGTTAGCACCCATTAGGGCACGGTTTGAATCATCGTTTTCCAAGAAAGGAATACATGCAGTAGCTACAGAAACAACTTGCTTAGGTGAAACGTCCATGTAATCGACTTTGTCAGCAGTTGTTTCAATGTTGTCATCCTTGTGACGAGCCAAAATTGTATCATCAACGAATGAACCATCATCAGCTAAAATTGAGTTGGCCTGAGCAACGATGTAATTATCTTCTTCGTCAGCTGTTAAGTAATCAATCTTATCAGTAACTTTATGAGTATCCCATGAAACACGACGATATGGTGTTTCGATGAAACCATATTTATTAACAATAGCGTAACTGGCCAAGTTGTTAATAAGTCCGATATTAGGACCTTCGGGAGTTTCAATAGGACACATACGACCATAGTGAGTATAGTGAACGTCACGAACTTCATATCCGGCACGATCACGAGTCAAACCACCAGGTCCAAGAGCTGACAGACGACGCTTGTGTTCCAACTCACCAAGTGGATTAGTCTGATCCATGAACTGTGAAAGTTGTGATGAACCAAAGAATTCCTTGATTGAGGCAACAACTGGTCTAATGTTGATCAACTGTTGAGGTGTAACAGTTGATGAGTCTTGAATTGACATTCTTTCACGTACAACACGTTCCATACGTGACAAACCAATACGGAATTGGTTTTGAAGTAATTCACCGACTGAACGAATACGACGGTTACCCAAGTGATCAATATCATCAGTATTACCAATATCTTCTTTAAGGTTTAAGAAGTAATTCAAACCTGCAAGGATATCAGCAACTTGGATAGTACGGTTGTTTTCGTCAATGTGACCATTACCGATGATGTTAACAACTTTTTCATTATCTTCTTTTGAGTAAACTTTGATAATTTGAAGTGTAACAGGATCTGTTTGAGCACCTTCATCAGAAGGTTGCAATGTAACAGTCTTAAAGTCATCACGATCAAGATATGGACTCAATGTGTTCATAGCATCACGATCGATAACTGTATCTTTTGCCAAAACAACTTCACCTGTATCAGGATCAGCCAATGTTTCAGCTAATGTTTGGTTAAGCAAACGTGTCTTAATGTTTAGTTTCTTATTGATCTTGTAACGACCAACTGAAGCTAAATCATAACGACGTGGGTCAAAGAATCTAGCATATAGCAATGAACGAGAACTATCTGCAGTCTTTGGTTCACCAGGACGAAGTCTTTCATAGATATCTTTCAAGCCTTCTTCAACACGTGAGTCACTTGTATCTTTATGAACATCTTTTTCAAGTGTCAAATTAAGTGTGTCATTTTCACCAAAGATATCTAAGATTTCAGAATCAGAGCCAAAACCTAAAGCTCTAACTAGTTCAGTCATAAGTAACTTTCTAGTTCTATCGATTCTTACGTATCCAAGACCCTTAGCATCTGTTTCATATTCCAACCAAGCACCACGGTTAGGAATAACTGTAGTACCGAAAGTAATACGACCGTTCTTATCAGTATCAGCATTGTAGTAGATACCAGGAGAACGAACTAATTGTGAAACGATAACACGTTCAGCACCATTAATAATGAAAGTACCTTGATCTGTCATTATTGGGAAGTCACCAAAGAACACGTCTTGAGTCTTGATCTCACCAGTTTCGTGGTTAGTCAATTTCAAAGTTACGTGTAGTGGGGCTGAGAAGTTAGCATCATGTTGTCTAGCTTCTTCGACTGTATATTTTGGTTCCAATAATTTGTAGTCAACGTATTCCAATGAAAGGTTTCCAGCAAAATCATCGATTGGCATTATGTCATCAAACATGTCCTTAAGACCTTCGTCTAAGAACCAATTGTAAGAATTCTTTTGGATGTCAATTAGATTTGGGAGTGGAAGTACTTCCTTGATCTTGGCATAACTACGACGAACACGGTGTGCACCATAATTTACGTTATGAAAAGTCAAATTCTTCACCTCAGCATATATTTTTGTCCAAATACGCACCATTAGAAATATTACAATTGTGTTACAAATTGTATGCAAACGGTTTAATTACCTAATTTAAGGCAAAAAAAAACCAAAAATAGAATTATTTTTCTATTTTTGCTTTTTCTATACGGCATCGCCACGGACAATAGATCGCGGTTTGCGTTTTGAACTTTAAATCTCAAGTGCAATATTACTAGCATTAATTGGCTTTGTCAATGATTACAACTCAATTAATATTTAGACTTTAGCACCTTTTTTATTATCTTTAGAGTTCTTTTTATTATTTACTTTTTTTGAAGGTTTAACTGCTTTATCGACATTGATTTCAAGTTTGCCCTTCTTTGAGCCTACTTTGATAGTGTCGCCTTCTGAAATATTGTTCATTAACAACAACTCACTCACTGGATCCTCGATTTCTCTTTGGATCGTTCTTCTCATTGGACGGGCACCATATTCTGGGTTGTATCCATCCTTAACAAGATCTTCATAAGCTGAAGGAGAAATTGATAATTTGATATTTCTATCCAACAATCTCTTTCTCAAATTGTTACTCATGATCTTAGCAATAGCTTTGAGTTGTTCCTTATCTAATGCTTTGAAGACGATTGTTTCATCAATACGGTTCAAGAACTCAGGTCTGAAGAATTTCTTCAACTCTGAATTGATACGTGATTGCATTTCTTTGTAATCATTACGTGCGTCTTTAGCACCAAATCCAACAGATTTATCTTCTTCAAGTGAACGAGCACCCAAGTTAGAAGTCATGATAATGATTGTATTTCTGAAATCGACCTTACGACCTTTAGCATCAGTTAAAATACCATCATCTAGGACTTGCAACAAGATGTTGAAAACATCTGGATGAGCCTTTTCAACTTCATCAAGTAGGATTACTGAATATGGTTCATTTCTAACTTTCTCAGTTAATTGACCACCTTCGTCGAATCCAACATAACCTGGAGCTGAACCGATAAGTTTAGATGTACTGTATTGTTCCATGTATTCTGACATATCAACACGGATCAAGTTGTCTTCTGATCCAAACATAACTTCGGCAATAGACTTAGCAAGTTCTGTCTTACCAACACCAGTAGGTCCTAAGAACATAAATGAACCGATTGGACGATCAGGATCTTTCATACCACTTCTGGCACGACGGATAGCTCTAGAAACAGCACCAATAGCATCATTTTGACCGACAACCCGTTTGTGGAGTTCTTTTTCAAGATTCATCAAACGTTCACTCTCTTTACGAGTGATTTGAGTAACTGGTACACCAGTCCAGTCGGCAATGATCTCAGCAATATCTTGTTCACCAACAACAGGTTTCTTCAACTTGCCGTCGCCTTCGGCTTCTTTATATTCTTCGATCTTAGCTTGAAGGTCTTGTTCCTTTTCACGAATTTGAGCAGCCTTACCAAAATCTTGATTAAGGATGGCGGCATTCTTTTCGTCGATAAGTTCGAGTGATTGAGAATTCAACTTTTCCAACTCGTTATTGTTGGCATTGTTATGAATACGTACCTTAGCTGAAGCTTCATCAATTAAATCAATCGCCTTATCTGGTAAGAAACGGTTAGTTAAGTAACGTGTTGATAGACGAACCGCTGCACTGACAGCAGCATCTGAAATTGTTAATCCATGATGTTGTTCATAACGTGGACGTAGTCCATCCAAAATTTGGATAGATTCTTCAGCAGTTGGCTCTTCGACGTAAACCTTAGCAAAACGACGTTCCAATGCTGTATCTTTTTCAATGTACTTTTGATACTCATTTGAAGTTGTGGCACCGATCAATTGTAGTTCGCCACGAGCTAAAGCTGGTTTCAAAATGTTAGATGCATCAATAGCACCCTCTGCACCACCAGCACCAATCAAAGTATGTAATTCATCAATAAATAGAATTACATGTTTGTCTGCATAAATTTCTTCAATAATTTTCTTTAATCTATCTTCAAACTCACCACGATACTTAGTACCGGCAACTAATGAGCCCATATCTAGCATCATGATACGTTTGTTTTGCATGTCTGAAGGAACTGTCTTAGCAACGATTGCTTCGGCTAGTCCTTCAACGATAGCTGTTTTACCAACACCTGGTTCACCAACTAATACAGGATTGTTTTTTGTACGACGACTAAGAATTTGAATCGTACGTTCAACTTCCTTTGCACGACCCACAACAGGATCGACACGGTTTTCAGCTGCTAATTTAGTCAAGTCACGAGCTAATGAATCCAATGTAGGAGTTCCAGCTTGTTCCTTCTTCTTTTGGTTAGCACCAACACCACGACGAGCAGTCTTGTTGGTCATTCCCATCTTACTTAATAGTAGATTCTTAGTTTTTGTTAAACTCAATCCAAGGTTTGTCAAAATTCGGTTTGCTAGATTATCTGAATCATCCAAAATAGCTAGGAGAATGTGTTCTGTTCCAATTCTACTTGAATTGTATTGCGTTGAAACACCTTCTGAACCTGATAAAATTTGTTGACCCTTTGGTGAATAAGGGAGGTAAATGCCAGTAGCAGTGTTTGCTGATGAATCGCCGTAACCTGTAAGATGCTCGATCTCTTCGATAACGTCTTTGTCGCTTACAGCCAAGTCACGTAAAGTAATACCAGCAATACCATCATTCTCCATGGTAAGACCTAGTAAAATATGTTCCGTGCCAACAGCATTATGATGAAATGTCTTAGCCTGCTCTTGAGCCAAAACAAGTGCGTTTTTTGCGCTTTCGGTAAACACTTTGTCCATAATAGTTACCTCGACTTATTAATTAATCTGTGATGAAAGTATAATTCTATAGCTAAAAAAATCAAGCAATTAAAACTATAGTCTCAACAACACCTTGTGGTACTCCTAAATATTTATTATTCATCTGAATCTAATGCAACAATACCATTACTTTCAGGCAAATAGTACAAATTAGTTTGTGATTTTTTTGATTCTTATTTAATACCTATAATCATGTTAATATGTAACTCACCTAAAAAGCAATCAATGCTACCAAAAATCTCTTAATAGAGATGATATAAATATGTAAGGGCTATAATACTAATGTTTTTATGAATATTTGTAAAGCAATACACACTCTCAGACAATCAAAAAAGGTAATTAATTCAAAATATTGAATTAATTACCTTTTAACTTTATCGGGAAAACAAGATTTGAACTTGCGACCCCCACGCCCCGAACGTGATGCTCTACCAAACTGAGCTACTTCCCGATTGACGTATGTGATATATCTGTGAAGCGGAAGACGAGATTCGAACTCGCGACCCCCACCATGGCAAGGTGATGTTCTACCACTGAACTACTTCCGCAAAATGCCGACTAGAAGATTCGAACTTCCGACCCCCTGTTTACAAGACAGATGCTCTGCCAACTGAGCTAAGTCGGCATGATTAATTAAAATCATACAATATAACTAATACGGGTGAAAGGACTTGAACCTTCATGTCCATTGGACACTAGAACCTAAATCTAGCGCGTCTGCCAATTCCGCCACACCCGCAAAATGGAAATGTTAAACCATTAAGCTATTTGCTTAATGGAGGATACAGGGATCGAACCTGTGACCTCCTGCTTGTAAGGCAGATGCTCTCCCAGCTGAGCTAATCCTCCATGTCTTTAATCGACAACTATATTATTATACTCAAAGACAACAAAAAAAGTCAACGAAAATTCGCTGACTTTTTTAATTATTATTCTTCATTTTGTGAATTATCTTCTGGTCTCATGGTTGGGAAGAGGATAACATCGCGGATCGAAGGCGCATCTGTAAGCAACATTACTAATCTATCAACACCAATTCCAAGTCCACCTGTTGGTGGCATACCGTATTCAAGAGCTTCGACGAAATCATCATCAATATGTTCAGCTTCGTCGTTACCATTTGAACGTTCTTCAGCTTGTGCTTCAAAACGTTGACGTTGATCGATTGGATCATTTAATTCTGTAAAGGCATTTCCGTATTCATGACCTAAGATATAAACTTCAAAACGGTCAGTGAAGTTAGGATTGTCTTTATTTTTCTTAGCTAAAGGAGAAACCTCTAGTGGATATTCATAGATAAATGTTGGTTCCTTGAGTGTGTCTTCAACGAATTCATCAAAGAATTCGGAGATAATGTGTCCCACACCCCAGAAGTTTTCGTAATGGACACCCTTGTCATCAGCCAACTTACGTGCTGCATCAAGGTCCATATCTTGACTGAAGTCGATGCCAGTTTGTTCTTTGATAGCATCAACCATCTTGATACGTTTGAAAGGTTTGCCCAAGTCAATTTCTTCACCTTGGTAAGTTACTTTAGTTGTACCAAGAGCAGCCTCAGCTGCATGTTTGAACATGCCTTCTACTTCTTTCATAACGTCAGTCATGTCAAAGTAAGCTGCATATGTTTCCAAACTTGTGTATTCAGGGTTGTGTTGTGTATCCAATCCTTCGTTACGGAAGGCTCTACCAATTTCATATACACGTTCAAATCCACCAACGACTAATCTCTTCAATGGAAGCTCTAAGGCAATACGCAAGTACATATCCATATCTAGAGCATTGTGGTGAGTCATGAATGGACGAGCAGTAGCACCACCAGCTTGTGTATTCAAAACAGGTGTTTCAACACTCATAAAGCCTTCTCCATCTAAATACTCACGAATGGCTGAAATAATCTTGGTACGTTTCTTAAAACGATCAAAACTATCTTGATTAGCAATCAAATCTAAATATCTTTGACGATAAATTTGCTCGATGTTTGTCAAACCATGAAATTTATCTGGTAATGGACGTAGTGACTTAGACAACATAGTTACGTGAGTTGCTTTGATTGTCAATTCACCCATATCAGTCTTCATGATTTCTCCATGAATACCAAGATGATCACCAATATCAGAACGTTTGAAGATATGATAATTCTCTTCTCCAACTTCATCCTTACGAACGTAAATTTGAATCTTGCCACTTCTATCACGGATGTCAGCAAAACCAACTTTACCTTTTCCACGTTTTGTCATCATACGACCGGCAATTACAACTGGAAGATCTTGTTCTTCAAGTGTTTCTTTATCTTCGTCACCATATTTATCATGAATATCTTGTGCCAATTCAGTTCTTTCGAAACGTGAACCGAATGGATCAACACCTTCATCATATAACTCTTGTAACTTTTCACGACGAACTCGAAGTTGATCGTTCATTTGCTTTTCTTTACCAGTTTGCTTATTTGGATTTCCCAAATCATTCTCCCCCATTCCTACAAAACTCTACTTGTTTGAGCTTCGCGCTTTTCATAGTCTTCAACGAATTTATCCAGAATTTCAAAAACTTCGTTCATTTTGTCAGCTTGCATTACTTGGGCCCTTGCACGAACGGCATGAGGAATACCCTTTAAGTAGTAAGCTGCCTGTTGGCGGAATTCTGGAACGCCAATTTTCTCACCTTTTAAGTCTACCAGACGTTCGAGCTGAATTTTAGCAGTATTTATTTTTTCTCGAGTTTCAGGCTCAGGTAATAACTCTCCTGTCTCGATATAATGTTCCATAGCTGTCAGCTTCCAGAAGTTACCCAAGGCCGCTCTACCGACCATAGCAGCATCGGCGCCAACAGTATCGATCATGTATTTTGCATCTTGAGGCGTACGAATATCTCCGTTACCCATGAATGGAATCGTCAGCTGTTGTGCAACATCATGTAAAATATTCCAATCAGCTTTACCTTGATAAAACTGTGCTTTAGTCCGACCATGCATAGCAATGGCAGATGCACCACCCTCTTGAGCAGCTAATGCATTCTCCACTGCAAAAATATGGTCACTATCCCAACCAGTTCTCATCTTAACGGTCAATGGTTTATCTATTGAAGTGCTGACTGCCTTCACAACTTGATAAACTTTGTCTGGATCCAAAAGCCAACGTGACCCAGCATCGTTTTTGGTTACCTTTTTAACGGGACAGCCCATATTAATATCAATGATATCAGCGTTCGTATTCTCAGCAACGTATTGTGCTGCTTGAACTAATGATTCTTGGCTTCCACCAAATATCTGAATGCTGACAGGATGCTCTTTGGGATCAACGAACAACATATCCAATGTCTTTTTATTTCGATATTCGATACCTTTATCACTGACCATTTCACAAACAACCAAACCCGCTCCAAATTCTCTAGCGGTCAGTCTAAATGATGAATTGGTAACACCAGCCATAGGCGCAACAACGACTTGATTTGGAATTTTTACGTTTCCAATTTTCCATTCCATGCGTTTTACCTCTAATTATTTCAATTACAACATGCAATGATAGCAAATTTTACAAACTAATAGCAAATAACATTACTTTTTGTCAGCAATTATAGTAGCCAACTCTTGTTCAGAAAATTGATATTTGTTATTACAGAATTTGCATACTGCCTCTGCACCATGGTTTTCATCGATCATTGCTTGTAACTCGTCATCTGACAAAGTAGCGAGCGACTTAGAAAACTTTTCCTTAGAGCAATCGCATTTGAATCGGATATCCATTGTATCCAATATTTTCATTTCGATACCATGCATCAATTTGTTAAGTATCTCTTCAGAACTCAATCCTTCATTCATCAATTCTGAAATGTTGGGAACAGTTTTTAGATTATCTTCAATTTTAGTAATGTCATCGTCAGTTGCACCAGGTAACGTTTGAATCAGGAATCCTCCGGCAACCCCGACTGTTTCGTTAGGATGTACGAAAACTGATACTCCAACTGCTGAAGGAATCTGCTCTGACTTTGCCATGTAGTATGCGAAGTCATCGCCAATCTCACCAGAAACAATTGGTGTTTGACCTGTAAATGGTTCTTTTAAGTGTAAGTCTTTTGTAACACTCAAAGTACCCTGTGTTCCGACTGCACCACGTACATCGATGTGATGTTTATCATTTAGCGGCAAACTAACGTGAGGATTTTGAATGTATCCCTTAACATTACCTTGTGCATCTGCGTCTACAACAATGGCACCAGCAGGACCGTTCCCTACAACTCTTGTAGTAAGGACCTCATCTTCCTTGATTGTAGAAGTTGCCACTAGTATTGAACCAATCATTGTACGACCCAGTGCAGCAGTGGAATTAGTCCAAGTATCATGTCTCTTTTGAGCTTCAGCTATTGTATCTGTAGCATCAATGACATATGCTCGAAATTTTCCATCAGTTGAAACCGACTTTATTAATTTATCTGTCATAAAATACGCCCTTCGTAATAAAAAGCGACTCTTGCGAGTCGCTTTTTTTAATGATTATTTATCGTCATTGTTATCGTTATCTTTTTCTGAAGGAAATTGGATGTCATTTGAGTCATCTTTCTTATCTTCAGATTTAGGTGCTTCAGGAGTATCGTCAGGTTTTTCAACATTACCTGATCCAGAACCATTCGAGTCATCTGAATTATCAGAATCATTAGAATCATCTGAATCATTTGTTGGTGTCTCTGACTTTTGCTTTGCAGCATCTTTAGCTTCAGCAGCACGTTTTGCTTGCTCGAATGAGTTTGCAGTTTCACTTGGGAATTCAGCGTTTGCATCGTTTTCAGGCATTTTACCTGTATCAAACAAACTAAGGATTTCTTTTTCATCAAGTGTTTCGTACTTGAGAAGTGCTTCCGCAATCAACTTATGTTTATCACGATGGCTTTCGATGATCTCTCTAGCTTGTTCGTGAGCTTCGTCAATAATACGTTTAACTTCTTGGTCAATTGCCATAGCAGTATCTTGTGAGTAAGTAGGCTCTGCACGATAGCCACCACTACCAACTGGTTGTCCATCTTTTTCAAGTTGAACAGTACCAAGACGGTCTGTCATACCATATTCAGTAACCATTGTACGGGCAATTTGTGTTGCCTGTTCAAAGTCATTTGAAGCACCTGATGATTGTTGACCAAAGATAATTTCTTCGGCTGTACGACCACCAAGTAAACCAGCGATTTGTTCTGTTAATTCTTTCTTAGTTACCAAGTTTTGATCATCTTTAGGAAGCATGATGGCATATCCACCAGCACGTCCACGAGGAACGATAGTAACTTTTCTAACTACTCGAGAATCGTTCAGTACCAAACCAATAATTGCGTGTCCAGCTTCGTGATATGCGACCATGTGACGTTCCTTATCAGAAATAACACGGTTTCTCTTAGCTGGTCCAGCGATAACTCTATCTTCAGCTTCATCAATATCTGAAGAATCAATCTTAGTTTTATGACGTCTTGCAGCAACTAAAGCAGCTTCGTTAAGTAAGTTTTCTAGATCAGCACCAACGAATCCTGGTGTTTGTTGTGCAATAACTTTTAGATCAACGTCATCTGTAAAGGTCTTGTTCTTAGAATGAACTTTAAGAATAGCTTCACGACCTTTAACATCAGGACGTCCAACCAAAATTTTACGGTCGAAACGGCCTGGACGTAGCAACGCAGGGTCAAGAACATCAGAACGGTTAGTAGCAGCCATAACGATGACACCCTCATTACCAGTAAATCCATCCATTTCAATCAATAATTGGTTAAGTGTTTGTTCACGTTCGTCGTTACCACCACCGGTACCGGCACCACGTTGACGACCAACAGCATCAATTTCATCAATGAAGATGATCGATGGAGCATCTTTTTTAGCGTTTTCAAATAAATCACGCACACGAGATGCACCAACACCAACGAACATTTCAACGAAATCTGAACCTGAAATTGAATAGAATGGAACTTTAGCTTCACCAGCAACAGCTTTTGCAAGTAAAGTCTTACCAGTACCAGGAGGACCTTCGAGAAGAACACCCGATGGTATACGAGCACCAAGTGAAACATACTTACGTGGATCTTTTAGGAAGTCAACAACTTCGACAAGTTCTTGCTTCTCTTCCTCAGCACCAGCAACATCTGAGAATCTAACTTTGTTTTTCTTAGGATCTTCAGGCTTAACTTTGGATTTTCCAAAGCTCATTACACGGTTTGCACCGCCACCTTGACCCCCACGACCCATAAGGGCGAAGAAAACAAAGAAGATCAGAATGATCGGAACGATAGAGATTATCAAGTACAACCATTGACTAGATTGAGACTTAGCGGCTGCAGTAGTCTTTACGTCCTTTGCCATTGCGGCATTATTGATTTGTTTCAAAGTATCATTGTTAGGTAATACTGTAGAAGTAAATTCAGAAACTTTAGAACTGGATGAACTACTACGTCCTAATAAGGAAACTGAACGTGAAGAATTTACTTTTTGAGCCTTTTTGTATTGACCAGTAACTTGGTAAGCGCCACTGACAGGTTCAATCTTGAAACTCTTTACCTTACCCTTTTTTAATTGTGTAATAAATTGATCTTGGCTTAATGTCTTGGTTTGGTCGGTTGATTGACCACCCGCGAACCAACTTGCAGCAAGTACTAATACTACAAATAGCAAGATATAAAACAGGCTATTGTTAATGAGCCTATTTCGATTATTTTTCATATGTTTCCTCCTAAGCTTAGACGTTACATATTGTAACATTAGTGGGTATTAACACAATAATAATTGTACCGCTAACTGAATTATTTTGTTGAATAAATCTCTGGTTTTAATACGCCGACGTATGGTAGATTGCGGTATCGCTCGTTATAATCCATTCCATATCCAACCACAAATGCATCAGGTATTTTAACGCCGTTGTAGTCAACATGAACATGTTTGATTCTGCGAGACGGTTTATCTAAAAAGGAAACTATCTTGACTGAATTTGCATGTCGAGTATTAAACAACTCGATCAATCGATCTAAAGTGAATCCTGTATCAATAATATCTTCAACAATAACTACATCACGACCTCGTAGAGAGGTATCAAGGTCTTTGATAATTTTGACATCCCCTGTTGTAGTCGTATTTTCGCCACCATAACTTGAGACATCCATAAAGTCATATTCCATAGGGATATCTACATGCTTGATCAAATCCATCATAAACATTGCTGCACCACGCAGAATGCAGACGAATAAAGGATTCTTTCCAGCATAATCTTTTGCTAATTGTGTCCCCAAACGCTTATTTGCTTCAGCAATCTCATCTTCAGACACTAAAACTCTTTCTATATCAGAATCCATTCTCATACCTCATCAAATTGAATTTTAAAGAATATTTTCCCTGTTTTTAAATAATCGCTTATATTATATATTTTTTCAACCCAAACAACCTCATTATCGAATAATAATATTGGAAAATTATCTCGTTTTATTTCGGGAATTTTTTCATTGATAAATCTTTTGCCAAGTTTCTGATGCTTTAAGTCCTTGATTGTTAATTTATCACCACTTCGCCTGGTTCTCAAAATAATTTGCTTTGGCATTCTTTCTACTGAAAAGGTGGCATCACTTTCGTCAGTTTCAATTAACTCAAACCAGTGATTATTAAATTTATAACGCTTATTTAATTCGACTTTTAATTCAGTCTGTTTAGTTTCAAAAACTTGTTTGACCTCAAATTCAGAATAAGACCTGATAAATTTCCAATTATTTTCCAAATCAACCGTAGTATTAGGCTTTTCACTCAATACAACCTCAATCAATTGTATTATTTGTTTATTACTTACCGAAACCTCTGGTAACTTTCGAGTGAAGAGACTTCCCCAAAAAAGTGTTTGCTGATCAACATCCAATTTATCCACTCTACTTAAATTACCCGATAAACCTGAATTAGATTCTTTTAGATCCATATTTCGTTCGATTTCTAGAAATTTGCCAATAGATATATCGATTAGAGCATTCAGCTGTCGATCAAACAATCCGAAATGTTTAAGTAGTTGTCCATTCTCTGTTTCCAATTGTGGAAAAATATTATTACGGAGCCTATTTCTCATTGTGATATTTTCAAAATTAGTCTCATCTTGAATATGATCAAGCTTATTTTTCTTGGCGTAAGTCTTCAACTCTGATTTTGAAAAACTAAGAAGTGGTCGCAACAACTGGCCGCCACCGAAGCTACGACGACTCTTCAAGCTAGTGATTTCATAAACGTTACCTGAACGAATCAACTTCATCAAAATATTCTCTGCTAAATCATTTGCGTGATGAGCTGTAAGTAAGGTATCAAATTGGTGATCATTCATTATTTTCTCAAAGTAACCGTACCGGAATTTTCTCGCGGCAGCTTCCATCCCTAAATCACCAAAATTTTTATTCCACTTGGTAGTATAAAAATCAAATCCCTTGTCACGACAGTAATCCGCCACGAACTTAACTTCATTTTTACTTTCAGGACGTAAATCGTGATCAACATTTACCACTGCAAAATCACTTTTAGCATAAATTTTAGAAATGACATCTGTCAGGACCATCGAGTCAACGCCCCCAGAAACGGCAATCAAAATTCGTTGAGCGTGGTTCTGTTTCAAAACATGTTTAACTTTAGCAATCAAATCTATCTCAATCGACATACTCTCTCCTTAAAAAATAAAAAGGCTGAGACTTATGTCCCAACCCCTATATTTTCTTAAAAATTATCCGCGTCTTCCACCGCGTCCACCACGTTTTCCTTCTGTGTTCTTGCGTAGTGTGCTCAAACGATCTTCGCTTTCCTTCATGAATCCTGACATCATATCGTCAAAACTTTCGGGACGTTGTTGATGTTGTTGTGGTCTTGGTTTTCTTTCGTGATGACGTGGTCTTGGTTTGTCAGTTGCTTGTTTAATAGAAAGTGCAATCTTACCGTCCTTGTCATTCAATACGAGGACTTTTACCGTGTCGCCAACTTTGAGAACATCGTGGATATCTTTGACGTAGCTATCTGCCACCTCACTGATATGAACCATGCCGCTTTGTTTATCCCCTAAATCGACAAATGCTCCAAAGTTAGTAATTCCGGTAACTTTACCTTCTGTTTTTGATCCTACTTCAACTGTCATCTAAATTAAAAATTCCCTTTCCTATTTTTGTACCGATGTGTCATTTATTGGCAAATTATATACTTGTTCCCCAGGTTTAGAATACATGTACTTATCACGTACATATTTTTCAAGGTAGTTGGTATTTTGCAATTGTCCAATTTGAATATTCAAATCTTTTTCAGTTGCTTTTTGTTTTTGCAATTTCTGTTGGCCTATCTCAATTTGGTTATTTGTTTGAGAATAAGTTCTTTGGGAAAGTAGTATTTGTGACCCGAAAATTAAAATAACAATAGCAAACAATGCTCCTATTAAAATCAGACGGCGTTGATGAACTTTAGCCACGTAATCGGACTGTGTTCTATTGGCTTTTGCTACTCCATCTTGTCTTGGACGTAACACTGATATATTAGGATGTGCTGTTTTTCTTATCTCCATGCCATTTTTCCCCTTCAGAAATCATTACTACGAGTATACCAACTTTAAACAGAACTTTGTTAAAATTTAAAGTTTTTTAAACAAATTGACTTAAAAATCTTAATTTATTTCTTCAAACAAGTCTGCTGATTCGTTCTTCTTGGTTGTCTCTTTAACATTCAAGACACGAACTTTCATAGTTCTTTCACCAAAATGTAACTCGATAGTATCCCCTTCAGAAATATCTGTAGAAGACTTGGCAACTCGGTCATTTACTAAAGCACGTCCATTGTCTGTAAACTCTTTGGCAACTGTACGGCGTTTGATGATCCGGCTGACCTTTAAAAATTTATCTAATCTCATATTTAATCCTCGATTTTTATTAATTTTACTAAATGCTTACCAAATGGCAGGATCTCCCATTCAGATTTTTTTAATAGTTTCCATTCCACTGCAAAGAATAGAAAAATGACTACTCCAATTGGAATCAAAATTACGTTTATCAATACAGAACTCAATCGGGTCAATTCCATAAAGTTCAGCATGAACTTCTCTAAAGCTCGAATCATAAGTGCCATGACTAATCCAGCCACAGCCGTCTTCAGTACGAAGTCCCAACTTAAAACTAAGAATCCTAGACTCGATCGATAAATGAACATTATTCCAAATAATATTACACATTCACTCAATACTGTTGCGATGGCAGATCCAGTAATATGCATTGATGGAACTAACAATATATTCAAGACGATTTTGAAAACTAGCGATGCGATAAATAATACCAGCTTTGACAAATTTTTGCTAGAATCTCCACTCGTAACTGCAACTAATAAATTAATTGTTGAAACCAAAAATATCGAACACATATAAATTGCCAAGGCAACTGAACCTGATGTATTGGTGAACAACATCATATTGATGTCCGGCATAAGGGCTACTAGCCCCGCTGTCTCAGCAATGGAAAGCAATAGACAGACTCTGACCATGCGCTTGATCAATGGTTTATTCTGATCTGTTTGATTTGTTTTCTTCAGTTGTGGCATTATCGTCGAAATAAACGAGAGTGAAATTACTATCCCCAACTGTATCAATGGTTGTGCTCGGTCAAATACACCCTTCATTATTTCTGCTTGATGAAGTGGCATACCATTATGCATCAGTAGTCGCAGCATACTGAAGGAATCGATGAACTGATAAAAAATCGTTATTCCAGTGAAAAGGATTATCAACACGATTTCCAATCCTAATCCATGTTCCAATTCAATATTTACTTCAGGAGTTTTTATAAAGAATTTATTTTCACTCTTTAAAAAGGTAAACAATAAGATGAATACTGCAAAAATTCCACCGATGAATGCTCCTGAATTAGCTAATGCACCCATTTGATAGATGTTGATTGCACCACGACCGAACAAAACAGCAGATCCAATAATTATTATTATTCGAATCAACTGTTCCAGTACTTGAGAAAAAGCACTCGGCTCCATTACCAGGTCACTTTGAAAGTAGCCTCGCAAACTAGCCTCGAATGGCACTAAGATAAATGCCAAACTGACTGTTCGTATTTCATGGTACAGACTAGGATCTCCCATGAATATTGCCAAATATCTGGCGCTACTCCAAATTACGAATATCAATCCGATAGCTGCTGCCATCATGATCACGAACGATATCTTGAGCAATTTGTTCTTCGCCGCTTGATCATTCTGTTGTGCAAACGACTTGGATAACACTACCGGCAATCCAGTAAGTGCAAGTACTGAGAAGATTCCATATATCGGATAAACTTGCTGATAAATAAAGTACCCTCGATCTCCGACGATATTTTGTAACGGGATCCGGTAGATAGCACTGAGCAATTCTGAAAAAAGTGAAGCTATTGTCAGCACCCACGTACCTTTGACAGCCTTTGAAATAGTTTCTCTTTGCATTATTTCTTATTCTTAGCTTTCTTCATTTCTACAAATTTCTCCATCATCTTCTCGGCAAAAATTTGTAGTTGATCAAACCATTGATTTCTCTCAACACTACCTGAATCCAACGAAATTCTAAATTCATTGCCATCATTTTTAACGGTAGCCTTCATTGTAGTGTTCTCCAAGAATTTGAAAACTAAATCTCCTGTTAAGTAATCTGTAGCCTTCTCTGAAAATGTGATAGCAATAATGCCGTTCTTCATGATAACTTTCTTAACTAACGCTTCGTCAAAGTTTGCCTTCATTAAACTGATATCCAACAGATTAGAGACTTCATCTGGATATTGGCCAAATCTGTCGATCAATTCTGAACGAACTTCTTGATAATTTTCGACAGAATCAATTTGTCTAATACGTTTGTATAGTTCAACCTTTTGTCGCTCATCAGTAATGTAATCAGCAGGGATGTATGCATCCAACTCCAGATTAACTTCTGAATTAGTTTTCTCAGCTTTAGTGTGGCCACGTTTCTTAGCAACCGCGTCATTCAACATTTGTGAATATAAATCAAATCCGACTGAATCGATAAATCCATGCTGTTGCTTACCTAGCAAGTTACCGGCACCACGAATGGACAAATCACGCATGGCAATCTTGAATCCTGAACCTAACTCGGTAAAGTTTTTGATAGCTTCCAAACGTTTCTCACCGACTTCAGTCAAAACTTTGTTAGGACGATACATCAAGTATGCGTATGCCACTCGACTTGAACGGCCAACACGACCTCTAATTTGATAAAGTTGTGAAAGTCCGTATCTATCAGCATTTTCAACAATCAAAGTATTGGTATTTGGCATATCAACACCGGTCTCGATAATTGTCGTTGTGACTAAGACATCATAATCTCCGTTCAAATAGTCGGAAATTACACCTTCCATTTGCGTTTCATTCATTCGTCCATGAGCTGTAGCAATTCGTGCTTCGGGAACTAGTGCTTGGATCTGGTCGGCAGTTCGTTCCATATCTTCCACTCTGTTGTGCAAATAGAAGACTTGACCGCCACGTTCCATTTCACGCTTGATGGCACTAGCAACAACATCAAAATTCTGTTCCATGACATAAGTTTGAACTGGATATCTGTTACTTGGGGCCGTCTCGATCAGTGACAAGTCACGAACTCCCAACATTGACATGTTCAATGTTCTAGGTATTGGAGTTGCCGTAAGTGTTAATACATCAACATTAGCCTTTAATTCCTTGATTTTCTCTTTGTGTTTAACACCAAAACGCTGTTCCTCATCAATTATCAATAGACCGATATCATCAAATCTCATATCCTTTGAAAGCAGACGATGAGTCCCAACAACAATATCGATTTCTCCTTCAGCAAGCTTTTCGATTATTTCTTTACTCTGCTTACGAGATTGGAATCGAGATAGAACTGCAATATTAACTGGAAATCCTTCAAAACGGTCACGCATTGTTTCGTAATGTTGTTGAGCTAATAAAGTTGTTGGCGCAAGAAATACAACTTGTTTACCGCCTTCAACAGCTTTAAACGCTGCACGCAACGCAACTTCGGTTTTACCAAAGCCAACATCCCCAACTAATAACCTATCCATTGGATGGGCTTTTTCCATATCACGTTTGATTTCATCAATTGAACGCAATTGGTCAGGTGTTTCTGGATATGGAAAGGCATTATCAAAGTCATGTTGCATCTGGTCATCTTTCGGAAACGGATGGCCCTTTTCAGCTTCACGCTTAGCATATAGATCAATCAAATCGTCAGCGATATCTTCAATACTAGATTGAACTTTATTCTTAGTCTTTGCCCATTCCTTACCGCCAAGTTTGTTGACCCGTGGAGACTTACCTTCTGATGAGACATATTTTTGAACCATATCCAATTGAGAAACTGGAATGAACAAACGGCCATCATCACGGTATTCAATCGTAATGTAATCTTGATGTTTTCCATCGACTTCCATGGTCTTCATACCGATAAATTTACCGATACCATGATTGACATGAACAACATAATCGCCCGGTTTGAGTTCGTTATAACTCTTCAGACGTTCCGCATTGGCCAAAGTTTGATGTCGACGACGCTTAGGCTGTTTATTGAACAACTCTTTTTCAGTAATGACTGCTAGCTTCTTCTCAGGCATTTCAAAACCTAATCCTAAACTGGCATTCATTATTTGAGTTTGTCCTGGCAAAATTTTATCGGCCGTTGTTAACGAAGCCTTGATACCAAAATCAGTCAAAGTATTACTGATAGCATTGATTCTCTTCTGATTATTTATCAAAATCAAAACAGTGTATTCTTGCTTCTGCCAACGTTCTACTTCTGACTTTAACAATGGCATTTGACTAAAGAACTGTTGCATCGAGCGAACTGGAACATTTTGTAATTGGTCAAGTTTGATACGTCCGATTCCTTGTTGGAATTGTGATAGATATACTTGAGCATCTTTATTCATAGTCACCAAATCGACAAAGTTACGACGGATCTTTTGTTCTGGCAATGCTTTTCCATACTCAAGTTGGCTAGATAACCAGGCAGCATTGTCAGCTTTATTATCATTTGATTGTTCGACCAAACGATTATATTCATCAAACATAACAATGTCGTCATCAGCGAGATAATCCAATAGACCACTTGGTGTATCAATGACGTAATCGATAATACTTCCAATAGTATCGGGGTGGATCCCTTCTGACATTTCCTCAATCATCTGTGCAAAAGTCAATTCAAGATTGTTCTTAGTCTCTTTATCTGCAGCTTCAAGTTGTTTATCGTAACTCTTCTGCAATTTCTTTAATCCAGACTTAGCCTGTTCATCAGTTATTATCCTATCTTTAGCAGGTAAGATCTCCACTGACTTCAACTCTTCAATACTTCTTTGAGTCTCAGTATCAAATGACTTGATTTTCTCAACTTGATTACCAAAAAATTCGATACGCAACGGATCATCCATATTTAACGGATAAATATCAACAATATCTCCACGTATAGCAAAGTCGCCCGGCTTAGCAACCAATTTATCCTTACTGAATCCCATTTGTACAAAAATCGAATTGAGATTATCCAAATCATATTCTTCGTTCTGTTCAATTTTCAGCTGGGATTCTTTAAATAAAGCCTTAGCAGATAAAGCATATTCAATACCTGCAGTTGAAGTAACGACGATTCCTGGTTGGTCGTTCACCAAAAAGCTCAAAGCATCTAGTCGTTGACTCAATTCATCAGGTGAACTTGTTGCTATCTCTGTTGAAATAGCTTCTTCCACTGGAAAAATATGTACTCGTTCCCCATCGATCAAATTTAAATCATCATATAATCTATTAGCGTGAAAATTAGTATTTTCAACGATCAATATTTTCTTATTTGTTTTTTCTAAAGTATCCAACGCAAATAGGGCAATCGTCGATCCAATCAAACCAGTGAGCATGTTTTTAGTCTCTGGTTTGATCTTTTCGATAAATTCCCCAAGGTCGAGTCTATTAGAAATGTATTTTGTTAAATCCACATTTGACCCCCTTAATTAAGGTAGCTTAGTTGTATTTGTTCATTAGTTGGTCAAAACTATCGCCATCTACCCAGTCTTCAACGGCTGATGCAGCATTATCGATACCCATGAATGCAGCAGGTGCTTCATCTTTTGAGAAAGGTGTAAGAACCCAGTTCACGACCGTTTGTCTTGCTGGATGTTGGATCCCGATTTTGATACGTTTGAAATCTTTTGTACCCACGGCAGAAATTATACTCTTTATTCCGTTGTGACCACCGGCAGAACCCTTGGAACGTAATCTCACTTTACCGATCGGCATATCTAAATCGTCTTGAATGACCATGATTTCGTCTTCTTGAATCTGGAAATATCCCATTATTAAACGAACAGCACGCCCTGAATCATTCATAAAAGTAAGTGGTTTAACTAAAAAGACAGTCTCACCTTTGACCTTAAATTTGCAATATTCAGCGCTAAAGTCCTTTTTCATTTGAGTTTGACCATAACTATCCATCAATTTGTCGATAGTCATAAAACCCATATTATGCTTAGTCTTATCATATTTCTTGCCCGGATTACCAAGGCCTATAATACATTTCAATTTAATACCCCATTTCGATGTCCAATTATATCATTTTAATTCATGAAAATTTTCATTTTTTTCGTATCGTTATTGTACATTAGGTGTCTTTATTTGTATAATTAGCGTTGAAACATAATATTTTTGAAGGGATGATAATTTATATGACGACTCCAACAAATGAAAAGAATCATCAAAAAGTACTTCTAGTCGGTGATGGTGCTGTAGGTTCTACTTACGCATACGCAATGACACTACAAGGTATCGCTCAAGAATTTGTAATCTGCGATATTGCTAAGGATAAGATCAAGGGTGACGCAATTGATATTGCT
Organism: Companilactobacillus mishanensis; assembly: GCF_003946505.1. Classification (GTDB taxonomy): domain Bacteria; phylum Bacillota; class Bacilli; order Lactobacillales; family Lactobacillaceae; genus Companilactobacillus; species Companilactobacillus mishanensis. Next base: position 167,242 of record NZ_RHON01000005.1, read on the forward strand.
GATGCAACTCCTTGGACATATCCAAAGAACATCTATGCAGGTGAATATTCAGATGCCAAAGATGCTGACTTGGTTGTTATTACAGCCGGTGCACCACAAAAACCAGGTGAAACAAGACTTGACCTAGTTAACAAAAACCTTAACATTTTGAAATCAATCGTTGACCCAATCGTTGACTCAGGTTTCAACGGTATCTTCTTAGTTGCTGCTAACCCAGTTGATATCCTTACATATGCTACATGGAAACTTTCAGGTTTCCCTAAGGAACGTGTTATTGGTTCAGGTACTTCACTTGACACTGCTAGATTACAAAAATTCGTTGGTCAAGAACTTGACGTTGATCCTCGTTCTATCCATGGTTACATCATGGGTGAACATGGTGATTCAGAATTCGCTGCATGGTCACATCTAACAATCGGCGGAATCACAATGAAAGAATGGATGGAAATCCACCCAGAAATCACACAAGAAAAACTTGATGCTATTCAAGAACGTGTTATCAAAGGTGCTTACGAAATCATCAACTTGAAAGGTGCTACATTCTACGGAATCGGTACTGCTCTTGCAAGAATTTCTAAAGCAATTCTTTCAGACGAAAATACAGTGCTTCCATTATCTGTATACATGAACGGTGAATATGGCGTAAACGATGTATATATCGGTTCACCAGCAATCGTTAACCGTAAAGGTTTGAAACAAATTCTTCAAGTTCCATTAACAGACGAAGAAAGTGCAAAGATGAAAGGCTCAGCTGACGCACTTGCTAAAGTTCTTAAAGATGGATTCGAAGCAACAGGTATCAAAGGTCGTCAATAATCCTTGATAGATTAAAGAATGCTTAGGCATTCTTTTTTTTTGCCTTGAACTACTGTATTATTAATACATCGAGTTCAAATGGAGAGTATATAAATGCTAGTTAAATCATTGGTTCAAACAAAAGAAAAATTAACGACTGTTAAAGAAACAGTTACATTGGAAGAAGCTTTAAAAGTCTTAGAAGATTCTGGCTTCCGTTGTGTTCCCATCTTAGATGAAACAGGTCAGATCTTCCGCGGAAATATTTACAAAATGCATATTTATCGTCACATTGCACGTGGTGGTGATATGAGTTTACCTGTTACTACGCTTATGAAAAATGCCACAAAAACTATCAACGTAGATTCTCCTTTCTTCAAAGTATTCTTCAACATTAAGGACCTTCCATACATTGCTGTTTTAGACGAAAACAATTTATTCTACGGTATCTTAACTCACGCAAGACTCTTGAATATGTTATCTGATGCCTGGAATTTGGAAGTCAGCAGCTACGTATTAACAGTTAGTTCAACTGGCGAACGTGGTGACTTGGCTAAAATGCTCAAAATCATCGCCAAGTACGTTTCAATCTCAGGTTGTGTAACATTGGACGCAAAAACTAACGAAGTTGTTAGACGTAACCTATTTACACTTCCTGCCGAAACTACAGTTGATGACTTGAAGAACATCATTAAACGATTAGAGAAGAAAAGCTTCGTCGTTTCTGAGATTGATGACCTCAGATCAGGAAAGATTTTGAACAAAAATACATTATAAAATGCAAAAAAATCGTGAGTCTCACCAAATGTGGGCTCACGATTTTTTTATTTGGAAATTTTTTCTGCTACTTCTTTGAGACTTGCAATTATCTTTTCATAATCAGATTCATCAATAGTTCTCAAGTCTAAGAAGACTTTTCCATGACTGATTCTAGTGATAATTGGATAATGTGCATATTCGAGATCACGATTTAATTTAGTTTCAGAAGTGCTTGATTGAAGGTCGATCAAATAAGTTGGCAACTGTACTTCTGGGAATGAACCACCACCGACCATTGTAGTTCCCTTCTCTATTGTTGCTTTGAACTTAGTTTCGTCTTCGATCAATTTTTGAAGAGTTTCAGCTCGTTTAAAAGCATCCTCTGGACTCATCGTTAACTCATTCAAAACAGGAATTTGCTTAACCGCATTGTCTGGGTCTCGATACAATTTCAAAGTTGCCATTAATGATGCCAGCGTAATTTTGTCGACACGTAACGCACGCAACAATTGATTATGTTTCAATTGATCAATGTATTTTTTCTTACCTGCAATGATCCCAGCTTGAGGACCACCAAGTAATTTATCTCCGGAAAACATGACCAAATCACAGTTTTTCAATTCTTGGGCAATTGTTGGTTCGTTACCTAATCCATACTTACTCAAGTCAACCATTAAACCACTACCTAGATCATTGACTAATGGTAAGTGATGTTTACGGCATAAATCTGCCAAATCCTTAGAATCTGGAGTTTCAGCAAAACCGATCAACTTGTAGTTACTAGTGTGGACGATCAATACTCCACCAGTTTCTTCATTGATGGCATCTTCATAATCTTTGATATGAGTCTTATTAGTCGTTCCAACTTCTTTCAAAATACCACCAGTTGATGTGATGATATCAGGAATTCTGAATGAACCACCAATTTCTACCAGCTGACCACGTGAAGTGATCAATTCTTTTTGATTGAAAAGTGTGCTCAAAACTAACATGACAGCAGCGGCATTATTATTAACAACGATTGCATCTTCTGCACCTGTTAATTCAGCGACCAACTTTCCAACCGCTTTGTATCGATCACCACGTTGACCAATGGTAATGTCATATTCCAAATTTGTTGCATGTCCGGCGACGTCACTGATTGCATCTTGTGCCGCTGTGGCAAGTTTGGCACGACCCAAATTCGTATGTAATATGACTCCTGTCGCATTGACAACTGGTTGAATTTGACTAACACGACGATCAGCTAAATATTTTTCGATCTTACTGTCAAAATAATCAGATGTTAATTCAGAAATTTTTGAATTCAAAATATCTTTTCTAGCTTCATCGATAGCAGTTGTGATCATTTCTTTAACAACTTCCACATCCACGGTTTCTTCCCACGTTTGGGCAGCTTTAGAATTTAACAAATCATTTACAGAAGGTAAATTTCTTAAAAGAGTTTTTTGATCCATTAGCTTTCCTTTCTGAATTCTTCCATCATATTTTTGATTGCTTGAAGGAAAGTATCAACTTCGTCTTCAGTATTAAAACTTGAAAGAGATAATCTCACGATCCCTTGTGACACGGTATCAAATGTTTGGTGAACTTTAGGAGCACAATGAGCACCTGATCTGGTAGCTATTTGATGTTCGTCCCAAAGCCACTGTCCAACATCAGCCGAGTCTACACCCTTAACGTTGAAAGCAACAACGCCAGTTGTTTCAGCATCTTCAGGTGTATAAATCTTAATTTCTGGATACTGTTTCAATCCAGCTTGTAGTAAATCAGTTAAGTGATGAACTTGTGACTGAATATTTTTAACACCATGATCCAATACATATTGAACACCAGCAGATAAACCGGCGATTCCTGGGACATTCATAGTTCCAGCTTCTAGATGTGTTGGATAATATTTTGGCATACTTGTATTGAATGAATCTATCCCAGTTCCACCACTCTTCAGTGGTTCAATTTCAAGTGGTTCTCTTAAACAAATACCACCGGTTCCTTGGGGACCGTACAGTGATTTATGCCCTGTAAAACACAGAGCATCGATATGCATTTTCTGAATATCGATATCTTCAAATCCAGCTGTTTGGGCAGCATCAATAACTAAAAGCAGATTGTGTTTTTGACATATCTTACTTATCTTCTCGATCGGTAAAACATACCCAGTAACATTTGAAGCATGAGTACAAACAATCAATTTGGTATTTGGTTTGATCATATCCTCAAGTTGGTCAACTTGTAATTGACCAGTTGCTGGATCAAATGGCAAATAACTGACTTCTACCCCATCATCTGCTTTCAATTGCTCTAACGGCCTAATTACTGAATTGTGTTCATAGTTAGTAGCAATCGCATGATCACCACTATGTAATAGTCCTTTGAGGACAGTATTAAGGCTCTCAGTCGCGTTCGTTGTAAATGTGACTAAGTCTGTAGATGGAACATTAAACAGTGTCTTGAACTGTTCTCGTGCATGATTAACGATGTCACTACTGTGAACACTATAATCAGATGAATCCCTTCCAGGATTACCATAAGTTCCACTAGTCAATACCTTTGCTACCGTTTCCCCAACTATTTTAGGTTTGATTGCAGTCGTTGCTGAATTATCGAAATAAATCATACGCTTACCCTCTTTGCCAAAACTCTCATATTTTCCTTACGTCTAGTTACACCTTGCTTATCCATGTATTCCAAAATCATCATGCCGTATTTTCTACTTGCACCACTCAAATCACGGAATTCCGCTATCGTCATAGTGTCATTTTTTACAAGATAATCCTCAACTTGTTTGGTTACGTCCTCAAAAGCAGAACGGAGCATGACATTTTTTTCACTCAATCGAACTGTTTCTCCACCTTCAAGTGATTTCAAAACTTCGGCTTTGTTGTTATCTCCACCGATCAAGTCTTCATCACTTGGTGGCATCAATGGGTTCTTGCTCAAATCTGCAATCAACTCATCATGCGCTGCTTGCTGATATTTGTTGTATTTCACTTCAAAATCAGCCGCTGCTGCATATGATTCTTCCAGTCTGATCATGTTCTCAGAGACCATATCATCCAAGACTTTTTCCATGACCTTACTTTCAGCAACACCCTTGAAACGGGCAATTAGTTCTTCTTTAGGCATCCCTTTTTGCAAACGATGTTGCTTATGATACATGTTCAATGTATGTACAACATCATTCTTAAATTCCTTAAGTTTGTCAGAATGAACTACTAAGTTACCGATCAGAGTTATTTCTTTATCTTTGTTCAAGTCGCCAACTAAGTCATTTACATCTTCTTTAGAAATGTTCAAATAATCAGCTAAGCTTTCGCGAGTTGCTCCTAGTTCAGCTTGATTCATTAAGAAATCGAGCATGATCTGTTCTTGATTACCAGAAGCCTTAACAGATAACTGCTTCAAAACATCATCATTGAAACGACGATGCTTGGTTGGATTTGGATCCAAAACAGTTCCGCCACCGATCAATACCATTGGTGAATAAGATCTAAGAATATAACGGTCACCTTTTTTAACAGCAACTGGTTCCTCAAGTCTTAATTGAAGATAATTATCCTTACTTGCATCGATACTATCTTCACCCAGTGGAACAACACGAGCGATAACTTCTTGTGCACCAAGATAAACTCTGACACGACTCCAAAGTTTGACATAATTGATGTCTTTATCTGGCAACATCTGATAGTCAACATCTAGCATATACGTTGGCTTAATGTTTCCTGGCAAAGTCAAAACATCCCCACGACGAATCTCGTCTGTTTTCAAATTTGCCAAATTGATTGCGGTTCTGGTACCAGGCAGAGCTTTATCCACATCATGGTCATGAACTTGAATATTACGGATCTTAGTAGTTTTTCCACTTGGGAAAGCTTCTAAGGTCATCCCATTTGTCAATTCACCTTCCAATAAAGTACCAGTGACGATCGTACCAAATCCCTTGATAGAGAATGAGCGGTCAACATTGATTCTTGGAATGCCATTGTATTTGGGTTTCTTGATCGATTCAACTTTGTTATCCATGACTTCGATCAAATGTTTCATACCGGTTCCACTGATTGCGTCAACCGGAATGATCGGAGCATCGATATCATGATCTTTCAAGAAATCTTTAACATCTTCCGTAACTAATTCCTTAATATCATCGTCAACTGTATCGACTTTACTCAAGACTACGATGTAATTGTCGATGCCCAACAGTGACATGATCTCAACGTGTTCTTTAGTCTGTGGCATGATACCCTCAGCAGCATCAACAACTAGCAAAACTAGATCGATACCACTTAATCCAGCAATCATATTCTTTAAAAATCTCTCATGACCTGGCACATCGACGATTCCGACTTGTTCATGATTCGGTAAATCAAAAAAGGCGAAGCCTAAATTGATAGTTAAGCCACGCTTTTTTTCTGCTTCCATAGTATCAGTATCGATACCTGTTAAAGCTTTGATTAAAGTCGTTTTACCATGATCAACATGTCCGGCCGTTGCAATAATAATTTGATCTTGACCAATTGTTTCCATGATATCCCCCTACTGGTCCAACTCGTAAGTGCTTTTAACACCGACTCTGTTGCCCTTGTAAATCTGTTGATAGCTAAAACCTTTATCAGCTAGTAATTGAAGAATGGCGTTCTTTTCGTCGTAATTAAATCTAACACTCATTCCACAACCTGCAGAAATACTGCCGGGAGTTGAAATAATACTTGAGGTATAGTCAGGGTTTTCATGCAAAATATCCTTGATTTGAATAGCCTCATGCGTTGTATTAAATGTCATTAATCCAAAAGTTTGTCCCATTTTTCTGCCTCTAATCTGGTCTAACAATACGATTATGTTTTCTCATTGTTTCAACAATATTGAACATATTTGTAACTGAACCTACAGCAACTTTATCTTTCAATCCAAAGTAATCAAGACAAGCTCCACAAGCTTGGATCTCAACTCCTCCTTCTTCAAGTGCTTTAAGGTCTGTCAAATAATCTGAACCTTCTGTAACCAAATGAACTCCACCGTTATAGCAAAGAATCTTATCTGGTAATACATCTTGTTCTGTCAATGAATAAACAAAACCGTGAAGTAAGTTTTTACCTAAAGTTTCATCACCGTGACCCATAGTATCTGTGTTGATAACTACGATATATGATTCACCTTGTTCGTTGAAACCATTAATAGGAACATCGCCTTCAACAGTTTTATCAGTCTTCTTTAATGTAACTGTAAATTGACCATTGTCTCCATTTTCAACATTGTAATCATATTTCTTTTGATCAGCTAACTTTTTCAAGTTTTCTGGAGCCATGTCATCATCTACTAAGATTTCAACAGCGTCATTCTCTTTCAAGGCTTGCTTAGCCATGATAATTGGAGCTGGACAAACTTTATCTAATGCATCGATTTTTTTCATAATAGCACCCCTCTTAATTAACAGTAATTTCTTTATCCTCTTTATCCACAACTTTCCCGATACGAGCACTTCTCAAGCTCAACTTGTTGAGCTTACCGAGAACTTCGTCGGTATATTGAGGATCAATACTAAACAATAGCCCACCAGAAGTTTGAGGATCATACAAAACTTCTTCTAAGGCATTATCATCAAACGTAAAGTTGATCTTACCATCTAAGAATTTACGATTACGTTGTCCACCACCAGTTACTAGCAATTCATCAGCTGCCTCATAGGCTGAAGGAAGAATCGGTATATCTGTTGCGTTTAAAACAGCTGAATGTTTGCCGTTCAAGAATTCGTTCAAATGACCTAGTAAACCAAATCCTGTGACATCGGTACATGCTGAAACTGGATATTCTTTAATGATCTCAGAAGCATATTTGTTCAATGTTGTCATACTTTCAACTGCACCATCGAAAGCTTCTTTGCTGACAGCATCTGCACCATATGCTGAAGTGATGATTCCTACACCAAGTGGTTTAGTCAAAATCAAATCGTCGCCAGAGTTGCAGGTATTATTTCTGAGGATCTTTTTCGGATCAACAATTCCATTTACAGATAATCCATACTTTGGACGTTGATCTTGGATCGAATGACCTCCGGCTAAGAAACCGCCAGATTCAGTCACCTTTTCAAGACCACCTTGTAAGATTTTCTTTAAAATATTTTGATTCATTTCTTGTGGAAAACAAACAATGTTTAGAGCTGAAACAACCGTTCCACCCATTGCCCATACATCGCTTAATGCATTTGCTGCAGCAATTTTTCCAAAGATGTAGGGATCACTAACCATTGAAGGGAAGAAATCGATAGTTTGAATAATTGCTGTGTCGTCGTTAACTTTCAAAATAGCAGCGTCATCAGTCGTTTCAAAATCGACCATGACATCAGGTTGTTTATCTTGATGAAGATCTTTTAAGAGATTCTCCAATTTTCCTGGTCCCATTTTTGCGTTACAACCACCACAAACAAATAATGTTTCACCTTTATCTACGGTTGAATCCATAATAATCATCCCTCACGTTCAATAGATTAGTGACCCTCTCAAATCACTTTACTTAGGGTCAGATTCAGTACTTTCATCAGCGTTAGCTTGTTGTACTGATTCTGATCTTTGTTTGATACCTTGATATAACATTGATAAACCTGTGTATGTAACAACCACAATGATCAACCATGTTAAAACATTTAAATCCAAACTCTTAACAAACAAGACAGCAATTGCAACACCGATAACACCACCGATAGTGATACCTAAACTGGCATTACGGTTGTAGTTACCAGATTTAATAAACTCGTAACTAGCAATTGGCATCAAGACAGCAGCTGATGTCATCATGATTGGGAAAGCAACAGCTGGACTCATTCCAAGCATGTAAACTAATGCCATACATGGAGCATAAAGACCAACACCTGCAGTCATCAATGCACCAAGAATGAAGTTACCAACTACAGCAATAACAAGGTTGATACCGTGTAAACCAATAGCTGTATTTCCAGCACCTAAAGCACTTAATACACCTAATTGTGAAAGCAACATCAATACGGCTGTTGCAACTAGTGCAATTCCCATAACGATTCTAACGATTTTCTCGTTAAACTTAGTCATGACTTTCGAACCGATAGCCGAACCAACACCTGCAGCTACAACCATGGAAATAAGGGTTGGACCCTCGACCTTGATTGTGTTAGTAAAAAGGAATGCTTCAACAATAACAGGTATTGAACAGGCAACTGTTAAGGTACCTGGAATAAGCTTATCTGACTTCAAGTACTTTGTAGCTTTAAGTAACAAAGTAGTTGGAGCGTAACTTCCGATACCCAGAGCATCCAAGAAGTTAGTAACAAAACCGATACCTGTGGCAACTGGAATACTTCCGTCACTCTGATGCTTGTGCTTTATCAAATCTCTACCAAAAATAATGGCAACGTAAACTAGTAAAATACCTAATACAATTTGGATTAAGCGTAATATCATAATAATTCCCTCCCCTATTTCAATTCGAATCCGTTAGACAATGGATCTGTTGGGTCGAACACAAACTGGTTAAACCCAGTGATCCATGCTGATCCAGTAACTTCAGGAATTATAGCTGGTATGTCGCCCTCCTTTGTCTCTTTTACAACACGACCATAAAACTTGGTCTTCAAAATACTTTCGTAAACAAACTTTTCATCAATACCAAGTTTACCTTTGGCATGTAATGTTGCCATCTTTGCACTTGTTCCGGTACCACAAGGTGAGCGGTCAACTTGACCATCACCAAAGATAACGACGTTTTGAAGTGTTGATCCAGCATCTTTTGGTTCACCATACATTTCGACCAAATCAACTGTCTTGATGTGTGACAATGTTGGATGTTGAACTTCAACTTGTTCGTTAACTGCATGAAGAATCTTCATACCAATATCGGCAAGTTTTTGAGAATTATCAGCTTCGATTTTTTCGTTAACTTCAGAAACTGGCAAGATAGCGAAGAAACTTCCACCAAATGAGATATCCAAAGTAACTTCACCAATATCTGGTACATTTACTTTGACATCTTTTTTATATAAGAATGAAGGAACATTTTGGAAAGAAACGCTTTCCACTTGATTTCCTTCCTTCAAGTGTGCAGTTGCATGAATCAATCCAGCCGGTGTATCCAAAACAACTTTCTTTTCAGTTGCTCCAGGTTCTACATCTACCATACCTGTTTCAACGATAGCTGTCACGGCTGCAATCGTATTATGTCCACACATGTTTAAATAGCCACCAGTATCCATGAAAACGATACCATAATCTGCTTCAGGATTCACTGGTTCCATCAAGAATGCACCGAACATTTCGCCATGACCACGTGGCTCTAACATTACTGCAGTCCTGATATCATCATAATTATCAATTAAATATTGTTTCTTTTCAGCAATCGTATTTCCCTTAAGTCTCGGGACGCCGCTTGTAATAATACGTGCGGCTTCACCAGCTGTATGAGAATCGATTGCTGTCATCATCTTTGTAAATTGCATGACTGTCCCCCTAATGAACTACTTGTCCATCATGTCTCATTTTAAGTTTTAACAATCCCAATGCTTTGTGCGCGTCTTTGGAATCCAAATTATTTTCACCGACAACCTCAGTTTCAATTCCCGCGGGAGATTTGTTGATGTCCTCGACGAATTTGGTGTACTCGTTTTCCACCACAAATCCCGCTTGCGCTCCAATAAATTTCAATCCAACTATACTGATACCTTTGTCACCGATTTCTGCCATTGTATTAATGAAGTCAACATCTGAGTTGCCCCAACCATCGGCAGAAATTATAGCTCCATTGGCACGCATGGCATCAAGCCACACGCTAACTCTCTTACCAACAAGATTTTTTAGATAATTGTCCTGAGGTGTACCAACTAAGATCACACCTAGAAAATCTACATCAGGATCATTTGATACCTCTCTTACAAGCGGATCATGAAAATGATGTAAAGTTGTTTCTTTTGTGGAAGGTCCTATTCCCATAACTTATCCCTCCTAGACCAGAGCATGAATAGCACCATCGCGGTATTCATTAGCAGTTAATAAAACTGGCATGTTATCCATATCGATAATGGAAATACCCTTTTCTATTCCTGCTGGCTCCTTTGGAAAAATTATATTATCGTACATGGCACCCTGACCGGCTACTTCTTTTACGACAGCAACCTTTGGTTGACCAGGATTCTGGGTATCTACATATTCAATGTCATCAGTAGCATCTCTGCCCATCAACATTTTCAATTCTTCTCTTATTGGTTGTAAAAATTTATCAGCAGTTCTAAACACCATTTCACAGGTGTCACGGTTAAATTCAAAATTCTCTTTCAAAACGACGTCGATCAAAATTACTACGTCATCTAAATCTGGAGTACCATCACGTCCAAACATGATTTTCTGATCTAAATAACCATCTGAAGACCCAAATTCATGTAACTGAACTCCAGTCTCATCAGCACCAGTCAAAATTACATTGACGCCTGTCAGTGTGTGAGTGAGCCCATATCCTAATTCTCCCAATACTTTGGTTGAGATAGGCATGACATCCATAATGGTATTTATTTCAAAATGACAATCCCTTGGGTCTACCAATTTGATAGTCATTTCTTTAAGTCGATCATCCAAATCAAATAGTGCATGATCCGGTATCTCTAAACTATTTTTTGTAAGGTGATATTCTGTTCCAAACTTAACGCTTTGCATTGAAAATGCCTTGATGTTCAACGTATTTTTTTTCATAGGAATAGCTCCTTATAAATAATAAAGGAGGGCATACTTATGCCCTCCTAAAATACCCAAAATTAAATTTTGGCTAAATATTCATATGGTAAAGGTACGATCTTTCCAGGTGAATCAAGAACTTCAAACTGTTTCAACGTATCTTTAACTATTCCTGTTTGCATTTCGACGTTATTAGGTTCTCCGGCGTTAGCCCCCATTGGTACACGAGGTGCAACGGCTCTTGGTGAACCATTTTGACGAACTACAGGAGGTAAAGCTGCTATTAAGATTGTAGGAATCCCAACGGATTCAATTGCTCTCTGCACGATCACGGCAGATCTATGACAAGTTCCTCAACCAGCTGTCATGATGACGCCGTCAACGTCTTCAGCTTTAAGTTTTTGTGCAATTTCTGGACCAGTACTGTCAGTGAAGGCTTCGATGTCTCCACCACCACCCATGAATCCATATTCAATAGGTGCTAGTCCTCTAATAAATCCTGCATCCTTCAATTCACGTAATCTATCAATTGGGAACATGCAGTTGATATCTTTATTAACATCACTGTTATCATATCCACCATGAGAAACCATCAATTCATCAGATGGTGTATCCCAAGGTATCTCTCTATATGTTGTATCACCAGCCAAGTTAAAGCGTTTATCTGATTTCAGATGAACACCAGCAGCTGTGGCGATAGCAATATTCATTTCTTTTAATGGCTTTGTAACGGGAGCCCAGACAGGCTTCGGCGTAATTGGAACAAATATTTCTGACTGTAGGCCATCATATTTCTTTAAGGTCATTACTTTTCCTCTCTTTCCTTAGTGCGCTGTTTAATTTCTTCTCTATGTTCTTTATAATCTTTGAAAGCTTGCACATAATCTGGATTTGGGGTTTCGGATAATACTTCTGGGTAAGACATTAAGAAACCAACTTCGTGCCCAACTTGTGGGTCGTGTTCACAGATCAACATTCGCTTAGGGACAGTTAAGGTTCCCAGACGACCTTTTAATTCGATCGTGACACCTGCATCGGTCACCTCCGAAATAACTCCTTCGTAGACTGACTCTGTTGATGCATAGTTTAGCTTATCGTATTCATCCATTCCTAATACCCTTCATTCATTATTCTTTTTCGTAAATTTCTAGTCTCTTCTTACTCTTAGGTAATGATTGCTCATTAGGTTCAACGTCAATCTTAACTCCATCATGTTCTTCAATAACTTTGATGTTATTTTCTTTAACATTTGGATTCCATTTACGTTCTGGTTTGTCGATCTTGCCACCAGCCATCTTTGTTTCCAACATAGCTAATGCTCTGATTGCATCTTCAGGACATAATGTATTATTTTCGAAGATTTCGTTTTCGATACCTTGAGCAGATTTGTTATTATCAACCATTGCATCCATGTACTTGTTACCAACAACAAGAGCACCTTGAACAGCAGAATAAGTCATACCAACAACTGGAACGCCTCTCTTACCGATTTCTTCAATATGTGATGCAAAGTCGATATGGTTGTTACCAAATCCTTCAGTTGTAACAATGGCACCATCAAGGTCCATTGCTTCAATTGTCATACCAAGTCTCTTAGATACGTAGAATTTCTCTGTGTTTGCTTGTGGAGATCCAACGAACAATACACCTACTAGATCGATGTCTTCATCGTCCATAGCTGCTTGTACCATTGGTTCACGCCAGTAATGACGTGATGTTTCCTTAGAAGCAGGTCCGATACATGTCAAGGCATGGATACCACCATCTAGAACTTCTAGAGGTGAAAGCATGATAGGCAAGTTACCAAGGTCAACGTTAGGTTTTGCACCCAATGTACCAACTGGTTCGATAGGCATGATCAAGTTATCATGCATAGCTCCTTGTCCCATGATTTCCTTAACAATAACAACACGTTTTTGATTTGGATGACGTTTTTGTTGAACTTCATCCTTCTTAACTACCAAGCTGTCATCGGCCTTCTTCAAGGCTTCTCTTATTTCTTGAACAATAACGTCAGCGGCTTTATGGGAAGCTAGAGGACCAACACGTTCCATGTTACGTCCGGCTTCAATTGTAACTTGAGCTTTAATGAGGATATCGCCCTTATCAGGTGATCCTGGACGACCCCACATAATATTTTTGTTTAGTTCACCTTCTGAAGAACCGAATTCACCAATTTGAATTCCGTTTTCATCAGTACCTGTAAGCATAAAGACAGTTCCATCAAGAACACGTGTAACACCTGTTCCGATTTCTCCTTCTTTTTTACATGCTATAGGTTGAACATCCATGATTGTTTCACTGTATTTGTCATAATCGTCTGGTGTAATAATTTCCAAAGCCATATCTTTTACGATTTTTTCAGTGTCAGCAGCTTCTTTACATAGATCTTTAGGTGTTCTAATAGTCAAAGTTGTGCCATTGATCTCTGTCTTGTCGCCAAATACTACTTTGTCGATTTTGAAGTGATCACGTTCTAGTTCACGAACAACTTTTGTTTCAACTTCATCATCTGATGAAGCATCACTGTCATCTGAACTAGTTGCATCATTGTTTGATGCAGCGTCAGCATTTTCTGTTGCATTTACTTGTGCAGCAACAGGAGCGGCTGTTTGGTCTTGAACGGCAGTTGCTGTCATAGGAACTTCTAGATGAATTCCCTTACCTTCAGCAATGTCGATCTTGATTGAACCATTAGAAACTGAACTACTTGAAACTACTGGTGCTACAGTACTTTGTACTGGTTGATCAGTGTTTTCTACCGGAGTAGAAGCATCATCTGTGGAATCAGTTGCTGCATCGTCATCATCTGCATCTGAGTCATCACTTGAATCGTCAGAAACTGATTGGATGTCATCAACGTTATCAGGTGTCAATGGAATCAAGGCATCTGTTGTTTCCTTTAATTTTGCTCCTAATACTTGTTCGATTGTTAGAACATTGTCTGGTAGTTCCAAAAGGCCAGAATCAACATAGTCATCAAATAATGAAGGATCTTCAAGATTTGGTGCTTCGATTGTAATTCCGCCTTCTGCTCTACAGCATAGTACAGCAGGATCCTTTGCGTGATCCATGGCTGTTTCTTTTGTTATAGACATATTGTCTACCTCCCTTGATTTCTACTTAGATTGAAAATCTTCTGGAAGATGACGATATAATCTATGACCTGCTGCTCTTAAAACATGATCTGTTGAATGATAAACTGAAACTCCTACACGAGGAGCTATACCTGCGACGGTATTCGTTCAATCTTGACATGTTCCAGTTAAGATTGCTTCAGCTCCCTCTTTCTTCATACCAAGAACTGCTTCAGCCTGTCCGGGACAAATTCCCGGTAGACTACACCGATATCTTCCATTTACTAAAACCATCCGCTTGCAGCGACGAAAGGCAACAACTTCACTGCCCATCTTCTCAGCAATTTCACGAAGACGTGGTTCTTGGCCACCACACTCACATTCAAGAAGACCAATCTTCTTATGTGCTTGTGGATAAGGCATTGCTACTAAGAAAGCTCCAGTTGTCTTTGTAACTGGTGTTTCTTCAGTTCCTGTTTTTCCTGTAAATGGTCCACCAACTGTAATGTCACCATGCGGGCTTATATAGCCACCTGCTGCATCGATAAACTTCTTAGCTGGTAATCCAATAGGTACATTTTCGAAAACTGTTGAATGTTCTTTGATACGACCATCCAAAGTAATATCCTTGTCGATAAAAGGCTTTCTATCCTCAATTGCTTCTGTAATACGTTTGATTGTTTCAGTATTTTGAATAATTGCATTGGCTTTAATTGGTAGTTCACCAGGTTTAAGCACAATATCAAGTAGTTGACGAACGATAACTCTTTCATCACCTGCTGGATACATGTTTGTAAGTAACTTAACTTTGATGTTAGGTTCGTTCTTACATGCTTTACCTAATGCGAGAAGTGCTGCGTGGTGGATTTTCTTTGTAGCAATATATCCAACCTTCGCATCAGTGATCTCCATCATGTATTTCATACCTCTAACGATCTGGTTTGCATAACGCTCTTCAACTTCAGTGTTGTGACAAAGTAAAGGTTCACACTCTGCTGCGTTAGCAATCAAATAACCGCCAGTGATTTTGTTTGATAATTTAACATCTGTAGGGAAACCTGCACCACCAGCTCCGACGATTCCGGCATTTTTAATATCTGTCAAGTAATCATCGGAATCTGGAATATGTACATAATCATCCTTATTTTGTTCTTCATCGGCATCAATATCGATGCTTTTATCATTTACTGAAATAACGGTACCGTTCAAACTTGCATGAATGTTTGCTCCCAAACCACTTGGTTCTGCAATTAGTTCACCTCTACGAACACGTTGGCCTTCCTCAACGATTGGTGTATCAGGGCCTCCAACATGTTGTTTTAGTAAATATCTGACTTTTTCCATTATTTTCACCTCCTCCCGACTTTGATAGCGAAATGCACACGTTTTCATTCGCATGTTCATATTATCACATAAAATACTGTAAATTAAGTGAGAATTAATGATTTAATATAATTAATTTTCAGTTAATTATATGATTACCATGATATCAGTACTTATAGGATTTTCAGAAAAATATAATATTTTAAATTCAGGGAAAACCCCAAGAAATATTTAATAAATTTATGTAACCGTTTTAGATTGACATATGTACACACTGTGATAATATTTTTAATTGGGAGTGGATAGGTTCTGGTGTTCCTTCTAGTCTTCAAAACTAGTATGAGGGGTTAGTAGCTTCTTGGGTGGGTTCGATTCCCACACATTCCCGCCACGCATATAAATTGAATTGTATACAATTCAAACTAAAAACTGTTGATCGTTTTCAACAAAAAAAGAGTCGCATTTTAAAAAATGCGGCTCTTTTTTTCATTTTCCTTGTTAAAGTTTTCACAAATTAATGATAAAACCTTGGAAGCCTTTCAGAAAGGCAACAGAGTATCTCGTAATTGATTGTATTGGCATATTTTGCCACGTCAGTAGTCGTAATTTCATCAT
Source organism: Companilactobacillus mishanensis (assembly GCF_003946505.1). Taxonomy (GTDB): domain Bacteria; phylum Bacillota; class Bacilli; order Lactobacillales; family Lactobacillaceae; genus Companilactobacillus; species Companilactobacillus mishanensis. The sequence goes on from NZ_RHON01000005.1 coordinate 183,494, forward strand.
TACCATCCCTACCAATCAAAGTTACTTTTTGGCCTACAGGTAGCTTGTGTGGAAGTTTTACCATAAATTGATCCATACATACTCTACCAACTATAGGACAACGAACTCCATCAATCAAAACATCTGCTCCTTGCATCCTACGGAGCCATCCGTCAGCGTAACCCATTGGAACTGTTCCGATCCATTCATCGCCACTTGTTGTATATGTGGCACCATATCCGATACTTTCGCCAGCTGGAACCTCTTTTACAAATACTAGCTCTGAATGCAAGCTCAAGACTGGTTCTAGCTTATATGGAGTCTCTGGAATATCTGTCTGTGATGGGTTCAGTCCATACAATGCGATACCATATCTGACCATATTGATGGCTAAGTCACGGTGCCACAAGGCAGTAGCTGAGTTAGCACAATGAACATACTTGAATTCTACCGGCAGATCAGCTTTGATTTCATTGAATCGTTTTACTTGTTTCTCAAAATATTTTTTATCGGGATTATCTGCTGTTGAAAAGTGCGTAAATAGTCCTTCAGGTATAAATGATTCTGGATGATCTCTTAAAAAGTCACATGCTTCAACCAAATCATCATGATTGCGGAATCCAATTCTTCCCATCCCACTGTCGACGCCGATATGGACTTTAAGTTGATAGATGTTTTGACTAACAACATTTTTAAGCCATTCAAGTGATCCAACTGTCAGTGAAATATCTGCTTTATTAGCTACTTCAGCATATTTCTCAGGAGTTATACCTAACACCAAAATTGGTGCTACGATCCCAGAATCACGGATTTCCAATCCTTCATCTAATGTTGCAACACAAAGTCCAGATGCACCATTTTCAATTTCTGCTTTGGCAACTTGAAGCAGACCGTGGCCGTAAGCATTTGCTTTAACAACCGCAAATACAGCCGTTCCTTTTGGAACAGAGTTTATTTCATTTCGCAAATTTGTCCTCAAATTTGTCATGTTGATATCAACCGTTGCGGGTCTATGTAGTGATGGTCTCATTTTCATTCCTCCTCTAGAATTACTTCGGTAATAACCAATTCGTCAGTATCAGAAATTGAGATAAGAATATTTCCTTTGTAGATATCAGTCTTGATGTAAGGTTTTCCAGAATCATAATTCAATACACTTAAATCGTGGAAACCAATTTTTCCAAGTCCAGTGCCCATTGCTTTAGTAAATGCTTCTTTGGCTGAGAAACGCCCAGTTAAATAAGTCATTTGAGATTTTTCAGTACGCATAGATTTGAAAACTTCGATTTCATCATCATTCAAAATCTTTTCCAAAAACTTTGGATGTCTACCGTAAATTTTTCTAACTCTATCTATTTCTGCAATATCTATTCCTAAACCATTGATCATAGTAAATTCTTCACCTTTTTTAATAAAATAGGGACAAAGCAAATGATTGCTTCGTCCCCCATTTATTTTCTATTATAATTCATTTGATACTAAAATCACAAATCAACTTTTATTATAGATTTGTTCTGATCTTAAAAGCCTTCTTTGATTGTGCTGGCTTCTTGTTTTCATGACGTCTGTGGCTATTGTTGCTGTTGCCACTCTTGCCACCATGGTTGCTTCCGCCACCATTGCGACGATCATCATGTCTTCTACCACCACGATGTTCATTACGTTCGCCACCACGACGACCGCTATTAAAGCGATGGCGTTTGCCATGACCTGAACGGCTATGACTTTGTTTGCGACCTGGTAATGGACGTTCTGGAGCAATTTTAACTGGTACACTTTGTGCATCTTTGATTGCTGAAGTTAAGTAAACCATAACTAATTGTTCTGGTGTATATTCGTTCAACAATTCTTCAGTTGCATCCTTGAAACGATCCAAGTTCTTGTCATGAGATAAGGTATCTTTGATATCATCCTTAACTGATTCCATTTGACCTGATAAAACTTCTTTATCAGTTGGAGGTGACAATGGCTTCATGCGCTTCTTAGTCAAGTTTTCAATCGTACGTAAGTAGCTCATTTCGTTTGGTGTAACAAATGTTACAGAAACACCTGATTTACCGGCACGACCCGTACGTCCAATACGATGAACGTAACTATCAGGGTCTTGAGGGATATCATAGTTATAAACGTGAGATACGTTTGAAATATCCAAACCACGAGCAGCAACATCAGTTGCAACTAAGAAATCAAGTTTTCCGGCCTTAAATTTACGTAAGACGCTTGTTCTCTTATCTTGAGACAAGTCACCATGAATACCCTCTGCATTGTAACCACGAGCTTGTAATCCACGTGTTAGTTCATCAACACGACGTTTTGTACGTCCGAAGATCAAAGCCAATTCTGGTCCTTGAACATCGAAGATACGTGTCATCAAATCAAATTTTTCGAAATCACGAGCTTTAACAAAGTATTGATCAATGTTATCAGCAGTTAATTCTTTAGACTTGATCTTAACAACTTGTGGCTTTGTCATAAACTTATCAGCAATCTTCATGATAGGTTTTGGCATTGTAGCTGAAAATAGTAATGTTTGATGTTGATGTGGAACGTTTGACAAGATATTTTCAATATCTTCAACAAATCCCATATCTAGCATTTCATCAGCTTCATCAAGTACTACTGTTTTTACATTTTGTAATTTAAGTGTACGACGGTTGATATGATCAAGTAATCGTCCAGGAGTACCAACGATTACATGAGGATGGTTCTTTAAGGCATGGATTTGTCTTCTAATGTCAGAGCCACCATAAACTGATTGAACTCTAACTTTCTTTTTACTACCTAATTTGTACAATTCTTCTTGTGTCTGAATTGCTAATTCACGAGTTGGAGAAATAACCAACGCTTGAATATCGTTAGATGCCATATCTACAGCATCAAGGATCGGAAGACCAAACGCTGCTGTTTTACCAGTACCTGTTTGAGCTTGTCCAATCACATCATCACCAGATAATACTAGTGGAATAGTTTCTGCTTGGATAGGGGTTGTTTCTTCAAACCCTGCTTCATCCACAGCACTTAATAATCTTGAATCCAAATTTAATTCACTAAATTTCACAAAAATCCTCCGTTTGAACGTGGTAAAAAAATCATTTTTTTACAATACCACGTTATCCAATGTTACTCAACCGACACACTTAAATTAATTCATGTAAGACATTTTCTAGATGAATGCCATGACTCGCCTTTAGTAAAATGGTGTCATTTGAGTTTAATTCCTTATTAATGTCTTCAGTTAGTTTTTCTAACTGATCCTTACTATACCAGCTCAAATCTTGAGAGTCATACTTTTGAACTAGTAGGTCATACAATGCTTTCATCTCATCTCCGACAAGATATACCTTTTGGAAATCTTTCGGATCGATGTGGCTACTCAATGATTCGTGTAACTTTTTGGAAGAATCGCCTAACTCAAGCATATCTCCCAATACGACCAATTTGCGGCCCGTCTGCAAGTTCTTGAGATTATCCAATACTTCACTTGCAGCTGTTGGATTTGAGTTATAAACATCACTCAAAACATCAGCTCCATTTTTGGCTTTCAGCCATTCGGTACGATTCTCAGTCACATACAAATGAGTTAAGGCCTCCTGCATTGCGGAAACCTTAATATGATATCTTTGTCCAACTAGCAAGGCAGCCATAGCATTGTTGACGTTATATTCTCCCATAATCGGGATAGTAAATTCAACATCTGGCCAAAGATTTGTTTTGAAAGTAGTCTGGTTCTTATCAGACTTAACTTCCGTAGCAAAGATGGTGTTATTGTCATTACGACCAAAAGTCTCTGAACGCTGTTGTACGTTTTCGACACGTTCGTTCAATAACGGTTCGTCACCGTCATAAATAAATAATCCATCTTCTTGTAAATGATGCGTAATTTCCATTTTTGCATCGGCAATCTTGTCACGAGTACCGAAAAATTCAATATGAGCTTCACCGATCATTGTGATCACGGAAACATCTGGATTAGCCAAATCACTTAAATGATCGATTTGACCAGGACGATCCATACCCATTTCTACTACTAATACTTCAGTATTGATCGGCATATTTAAAATCGTAAATGGAACACCGATTTCATTATTGAAATTTTGAGGTGTCTTCGCAACATTATTACTAACAGCCAAGATGCTAGCAATCATGTCTTTAGTAGTTGTTTTACCATTACTTCCGGTAACAGCTACCACCTTAGGATTTACTTTAGCTAAATAGTACTTAGCCAAGGTATCAAACGCCTTCATGACATCATCAACGGCTACATATGGAATCTTCTTATTTGGGATTCCATGATCATTTTGCCAAACACTTGCTGCGGCGCCATTTTCGATTGCACTATTGATAAATTCATGCCCATCACGTTCCCCTTGTAATGGAAAGAACAAATCACCGTCTTTTGCTTCACGACTGTCAAAACAAACTCCGGTAATTTGGACATCAGGTATATTATCAGCTTTGATCTTCAAAGCTGAATAAACTTCTTGTAACTTCATTTTCATGAATACAGTTCCCCAGTTCCGAAAAAAATATTTTCTCCTAAAAAACTAAAAAGAGTATACTAATTAACTTAGAAAGGATTTGATGTATTAATGACTTCAAATACAGATGATACTCCAAAAGAGAATAACTATTGGAAAAAGAACTTAATTGTCCTCTGGTTTAGTACCTTTGTTACAGGTATTGGCTTTAGTATGATAACACCCTTTATGCCATTATACATTAATAGTTTAGGTAATTTCACAAAAAGTCAGCTAGTAGTTTGGAACGGTATTGCATTCTCATCGACGTTCTTGGTCATGGCTATTATCTCCCCTATTTGGGGCAAAATCGCCGACCGACGAGGTCGAAAATTAATGCTCATCCGTGCCGCACTAGGTATGTCGATTGTGATTACTCTACAAGCTTTCGTAACTGCCCCTTGGCAATTAGTTGTCTTGAGACTATTACAAGGTGTCTTCTCTGGTTTTGTAAGTAATGCTAACACTTTGATAGCATCAACAGCCCCAAGATCTGAAAGTGGAAAAGCATTGGGAACTCTAAACACCGGCGTTATCTCAGGTACATTACTTGGACCTTTGGTCGGTGGTGTTATAGCTCAATACATGGGATATCGTATCCCATTCATGATTACCGGTTCTCTATTATTCACTGCCTTCATTCTAGTGATCTTCTTCATCAAAGAAGATTTCAAACCTATTCCTAAAGGACAGGAAGCTTCCACTTCGGAGATTTTTCATAAGTTGAAGAATCCCAATATAATCTTGGCGATGTTCATTACGACAATGATCATCCAAACTTCGAATAATTCAATCAATCCTATCATCAGTTTGTACGTAAAACAACTCATGCAAGGATCAGATAAAGTTACTCTGATCGCAGGTGTTGTCGCAGCACTTCCGGGTATCGCCAACATCATCGCTGCTCCCAGGTTTGGAGCCTTAGGTGATAAAATCGGTACCGGGAAAATTTTGATTGGTGGATTGATATTTGCTGTTTTAGTATACATACCACAAGCATTTGTTACCAACATTTGGCAACTAGCAATACTTCGATTTTTAGTCGGGGTTTCAGATGCATGTCTAGTTCCACAAGTTCAAACGTTATTAGCTAAAAACACTGATACTCAATACACTGGACGTGTATTCGGATATAATCAGTCGTTCCAGTCAGTTGGTAACGTGTGCGGCCCATTATTAGGCTCATACATTTCGAGTGCTTTAAGCTACTCGGCTGTATTCCTGAGTACCAGTGGACTCGCACTAATAAACTTCATCTGGGTATTTACACACTTACATTCAAAAAAAGCCAAAAAATAAAAGCCATCCGAGAAAGGATGGCTTTATTTGTTTTGCAAACCATATTTCTTGTTGAAACGATCGATACGTCCATCTGCTTGAGCAAACTTTTGTTTACCAGTATAGAAAGGATGTGAATCTGATGATATTTCAACACGGATCAATGGATATTCTTGACCTTCGTAATCAGTTGTTTCGCTTGATTCAACAGTTGAACCTGCTAAGAACTTCTTACCAGTTGAAGAATCCATGAATACAACTTGGTGGTAATCTGGATGAATTCCTTGTTTCATTATAATGTCTCCTTTGCCCTAAATCTTTTGCAGAGATAGAGATTAATTTACTAACGGTATTTTATATTATCATGAACAGCAACAAGTTTCAATATAATTCTATTTTTTCAAGATTAGTTTTTGATCAGCTATCTCATCAATCAGTCCTAAATCGTGATCGATTATCAACATTGTTGGATGTTGTTTATGTATCGCATCAACGATTTGATCACGAGTTATTACATCCAAGTAATTGAATGGCTCATCCCATAAATAAAGATTTGCTTGTTCTGATAAACTGACGGCCAAAGCTACTTTACGTTTCTGTCCTTGACTCATTTCTTCTATATTATTATCAAATAGTTCTCGTTCGAAACCTAATTTTCTCAAATTAGAGAAAACCATCTCTGGCTCAACTTTCTTTCTTTCAGCCAACTCTCGTATTGTACCATGCAAATCATATTCTTGAGCTAAATAAGAGATTTTTACAGAACTTGGAACAACTATACTACCAGAACACTCAAATGGCTGTGCTATCCCAAGGATCTGTTTGAAGATAGTTGTCTTACCGATACCATTTCGACCCATCAATGCAAGTACATGATTTCGTGGTAATTTAAAACTGACTTTTGGGGTCTCAACGTTGCGATTTTTTAATAAAAGATCATTCACTTCAATTAAATTCTTCAAATGAGAAATTTCCGCGTAATTTAATGATATCGGGTCATCGATCTCGATATTCTTCAACAACGTTTTTTTAGTGTTGAGTGAATCGTCAACACGATGTTGCATACTTTTGGCTTTCTTCATCATCTTAGCTGACTTGGCACCAATAAATCCTTTATCAAGATTGGCATGCTTATCCATCGAAATGTTTTTCTTCTTACCCTTTTCGGTTTGACGGGACCAATTTTCTTTCTTGACTGCAGAATCATGTAACTTATTTATATCCTTGGTCAATTGACGTTTCTGATCAGCTTCATACGTGTCTTGAAGGTTTTTCTCATGTTCCCAAGTATCAAAGTTACCTTTGTACACATCAATATCGTTGCGATTGATTGAAATAACATGATCGATTATTTCGTTTAAAAAATTTCTGTCGTGACTGATAACGATAAATCCTTTTTTTGTTCTTAAGTAGTCAGAGACTAATTTTCTACCATCGATATCCAAATGATTGGTTGGTTCATCGATCAATTGAAAGCCATCATCGTCAATAAACAGTACCGCTAATAGCACTTTAGTTCGTTCACCCGGACTTAATGTTTCAAATTGCTGATCAAGAATATCAAGACTGACTTGAAGTTTTTCTAACTCAGTCTCAACTCTCCAAATGTCATAGTCAGCCAGCCCTGAAATTTCTAAAGCAATTTCTTTAGTTGTTTTTGACATATCTGACACAGGCTGTGGATAATAGTGGAAATTTAGGTTGGAGACGACTTGTCCCTGATATTCTAAATTTCCTAACAAAATATTCAGTAAAGTTGTCTTACCTCGGCCATTACGACCAATCAAACCTAATTTCCAGCTCTCATCGATGCTTAAATTAATATTATTGAATAAGTTGTCGACCATTTGGTCATATTTAAAACTTAAATTATTTATTTGTATTGTTCCCAAATCGAACACCTCTTTTGGTGTCATTGGCTTTTACTTTACGGTACAAAAAAAGACGCTAAACAGCGTCCTAAACAGTATCTTATTGTTTAAGAAAGTACGCTATTGTAGAAATTAAGTCAAAGCCAAATTACACACTTATTTTGTATAATTTTGATTTTCAACTTAATTTCTCAACGGCTGCACTCCCTTTCTGGTTATATATCATAAATGAAATTAACAAATTATTTAATAGTTGTCAACTTATTTTAAATCATCTTCACCGACTAATTCAACATCAGCCTGCAATTGATGCAGTTTCCAGACTACACGATCATAGCCACGGAGAATATTTTCTGCATTCTCAATAACAGTTGTGCCATGAGCCAACAGACCGGCAATCATCAAACAAGCACCTGCACGAATCTCTTCAGCTGAAACAGTTGCCCCAGACAATTGAGAACCACCATGAACAAAGATAAGATCATTTTCACTTGAAATATCTCCGCCCATTTTCTGAAGTTCTGAAATATGCTTGATACGCTTTGGATAAATCGTATCAATTATCATCGCTTCACCTTGTGCTTGCAATAACAATGGCGTTATTGGCTGTTGTAGATCAGTAGCAAATCCGGGATATGGCATGGTTTTAATGTTAACTGCTCTAATATCTGGAGATGGTTTGACATAAATACTGTCTTCACCAATTTCCAAATTAACGTTCATCTCATCGAGTTTTGCAATAAATGCATCCAAATGTTCACTGATGATATTATTGATCAAAATGTCGCCACCATTTGCTGCAGCCAAACTCAGATACGTTCCGGCTTCAATTCTGTCCGGAATGATCGTATGTGAGTTATTTGATCGAAGTTGATCGACACCTTCGATACGGATAGTTTCCGTACCAACTCCACGGATTATTGCACCCATGTTGTTTAAAAATGTGGCTAAATCAATTATCTCTGGCTCTTTAGCAGCATTTTCAATGACGGTCGTTCCCTTAGCTTTAACAGCCGCAAGAATAACATTTATTGTGGCTCCAACAGATACCATATCTAAGAAAATTTTGGCACCTTTCAATCCATCAGCAGGAGAAGTAATGATAATTTGTCCCTGCTTATTTTCAACATGCGCACCAAGGGCTTCAAAGCCTTTGATATGTTGATCGATCGGACGTGGACCAATGTCATCCCCACCAGGGAAACCAACGACAGCTTTACCGAATCTTCCCAACATTGCGCCCATAAAGTAATAAGAAGCACGAAGACTGCTCACCTTACCACTTGGTAATTCAGCAAAATGTATTTTTGTAGGATCGATTTTCAAAACGTCATTTTTGACTTCTGAGGTCACATTCATATCTAACAAGATCGAACGTAGGTTATTTACATCTCTGATTTGTGGAACTGAATCCAGTACAACTGGCGTATCAGATAAGATTGCAGCAGGAATAAGCGCAACTGTACTATTTTTTGCGCCCCCTATTGTTACTTCACCTGATAATTTCTTTCCACCATTAATTACAAGTTTTTGCATAAGTTTTTCCCTAACTATTTTTAACTACTTCTACAAATAGAAGTAAATGACTGTTACATGTTTTCTTCAGCAAGTCCACTAGCAGCACCAATAAAGGCTTTGAACAATCCTTCAGGCTTTGTAGGTCTTGATAAGAATTCTGGGTGATATTGTGCAGCAACATGGAATTTGTTTTCAGGAATTTCAATGATTTCAACCAAATGGTTGTCTGGTGATACCCCTGAGAATACTAATCCATGATCTTCAAATTGTTTACGATATGTATTGTTAAATTCATATCTGTGTCTGTGTCTTTCTTGGATAACTGATTGATTATCATAAGCTGCGGCTGTCTTTGTTCCTGGCTTCAACTTACATGGATATGCTCCTAATCGTAGTGTACCACCACGGTTCTCAATATCCTTCTGATCTGCCATCAAATCAATGATTTTGTTATCGCCATCAGGATCAACTTCACCAGTAGTTGCATCTTTGATTCCGACAACGTTTCTAGCAAATTCAATACTTGCCATTTGCATACCAAGACAAATACCTAGATAAGGCACATCGTTTTCACGTGCATATTTGATAGTAGTGATCATGCCTTCCAAACCACGACTACCAAAACCACCTGGTACAAGAATACCATCTGAGTCTTTCAAAAGTTCAGCAACGTTATCTTCAGTAATTTCATCGGCTGAAATTTTTTCTAACTCGATATCTGTATTATATACGTATCCAGCCGCATTTAGTGCTTCTGTAACTGAAATATAAGCATCTTGTAACTTTGTATATTTACCAACTAATGTAATTTTAGTCTTATGCTTCAAACTGTGTACGCGGTCAACTAACTTTTGCCAGTCTGTCATATCTGCAGGCTTTGTATCCAACTTCAAATAACGACAAACGATTTCGTCAAAGTTTTGAGCACGTAAGTTCATTGGAACATCATAAAGTGAACTTGCATCACGTGATTCAATAACAGCTTCAGAATCAACATCACAGAAAGATGCAATCTTGTCTTTCATATTTTGTGGCATTGGTTTTTCAGTACGAACAACCAAGATATTTGGTTGAATACCAATTCCACGAAGTTCCTTAACACTGTGTTGTGTTGGCTTAGTTTTCATCTCACCAGCAGCTTTTAGATATGGAACTAAAGTCGTATGAATATAAATGACATTTTCAGAACCAACATCTGCTTTCATTTGACGTAATGCTTCAAGGAATGGTGTAGATTCAATATCACCAACCGTACCACCGATTTCAGTGATAACTACGTCTGAATCTGTAGTAGATGCAGCACGCATTATTTTTTGTTTGATCATATCTGTAATATGTGGAATTACTTGAACAGTTGCTCCGTTGTAGTCACCACGACGTTCACGACGGATAACCTCTGAATAAATCTTACCTGTAGTAACGTTTGAATATTTGTTCAAATCGTTATCGATAAATCTTTCGTAGTGTCCCAAATCAAGGTCAGTTTCTGTACCATCATTTGTTACATAAACCTCTCCGTGTTGATATGGACTCATTGTTCCTGGATCCACATTAATGTATGGATCGAATTTTTGCATTGTGACTTCAAGTCCACGATTCTTTAGCAATCTACCAAGAGATGCGGCCACAATTCCTTTTCCTAAAGATGAAACAACTCCACCTGTAATAAAAATATACTTCGTCATAGCTTTCCTCCACATATTCAACTAGGGATTTCCTACCAAAAATAAAAAAGTCCCCTATTCATACTGAACAGGGAACCTTGTAATTAGTCTATCTAATAGAGCCCAAACAATATAATACTGTTTCATAGCCCAATCGTCAAACCTTTAATCTGAAAAATTTTATTTGTTGTCATCTGAATCAGAATCGTCAGCGTCATCATCGTCTTCGTCGTCGTCATCATCTTCGTCAGATAAGTCGATATCTGTGTCATCATCATCTGCATCGAACTCAGTTAATTGACCCTCAATACCATCATCTAAGCCGGTATCTTCAGCATCATCGTCATCGTCGTCATCAACAGATAAGTCAGTATTTGTGAATTTAGAAAGATCTGGACCATTGTCTTCACCAGACTCTTCGTCATCATCCATATCATTTACATCTAAGTCAGCATCGTCATCGTAATCAACAACGTCATCGTCTTCTTCATCATCACTTAAGAAGGCATTAACCTTTTGAGCTGCCTTATGTGTATTTTCGGTACCGTTATCCTCAGGATGATTAACTTCCTCATCAACTGAATCAAATGGATACCATTTACGTAATCCCCAAACATTTTCACCAAGTGAAAGGAAACTACCATCGTTATTCATATCAGTATAAAACTGAGGTAAATAAGCTTTGATTTCATCATCAGATTTTCCTAGGTATGTTTGAAGTTCATTAACTATATCAGAGAAGTTCATTGCTTCTTTTTTATTCTCATTGAGAATCTCATAAGCTACTTCAATCATAGATAGTTCATTTTTATTTTGATTCTTGAATTTTTCAAGTTTCAAACGGGTACACGTCCTTTCACAGCGTCTTACTACATATAATATATATTTAAGCGCTAAAAATCAATCTAAACTTGTAATTGCCTACTATATTATTATCATAAATCAGGTCATAATCAATATTTATTTTCCCAACTAATGGCTTACTTTGAATTTCTACTAAAGAATCTTTGGTATATGTAGTCATGTTCATGACTCCATATTCGGTGTGAAGCCTGCCCTCACTATGTTTCTTGTTCGTAAAGTAAAGCATTGACTCAATATTGGCAGACTTGGCACTCCGCTTCAAATGAATTTCGCCTTTTTCAGTAATTTTTACTAAAATAGAAGCATGTTCACCATCTTCAAGACTTTCATCAAATCTCAAGTAATCGGCATTTCCCATTCTGGTGAATTTGCCTGGCTCGCTGATCTTTGTATGAGTCATCTCTCCAGCTTGAAAAATGCTCATGTTTAAGTCAACGTTTACATTTGTAGTATTATTTTCCAATATTAATACCCCCGCATGATAAAATTAATACATCAGACTATTTTAAAGAAGTGATCACGTGAATAAACAAATATTATTATACAATCAAAAAATCAATTCGTCTCAAGAGATGCTTGATCCATTTGCTGATACAGGTGCGATTCTCCAATTTGTTTCTGAGGAAAAAATCCCTGTAGCTCATTTTTGGAATACCAATCCAACAATCATTTTAGGATTGCAGGATCAAAGACTAAGCAACCTGTCCGGAGGACTCAAGCTGTTAGAAGATGAAAACTATATCTACTATCTTAGAAACTCCGGTGGATTAAGTGTCGTTTCTGATCCAGATATTCTCAATTTCACACTTTTTCTTTCCAATAAAGACAATATCACAATTGATGAAGCATATGAAAAAATGCATCAAATAATGCAAAAAGCTTTTTCAGATAAGATTGAAACTGGAATTATCGAGCATTCATATTGTCCTGGTACTTTTGATCTAAGTATAGACGGTAAAAAACTAGCCGGAATTTCTCAACGTAGGTCTGGTGATGCCGTCGCAATCATGGCCTATATCAGTGTTACGGGGAACCAAAAGTATCGCTCACAGCTAATGAAAGACTTCTATGAAATCAGTGATTACCCAATTAGTGAAAAAATTGGTTTTCCAAAAATAGACGTTCATTGTATGGAAAACTTAGATGTATTAACTGGACAAGACTTAACTGTTGAACTTGCTCAAGAAAAAATCATTGCAGCATTGCAAGATGACGGATTCAGCATTGATCGTGAAAATTTCAATATTGTCCAAAAATCAGCACCATATGAAGAAGCTTACACCAAGACCTTTGAAGATTTAGTTTACAAGAATAAAAAACTATTAGGAGACAACAATGACTTATAACATTCAAAAACTACCTCGTGAAAAAGTATTCCGTGATCCCATCCATAACTATATTCATGTTCAACATAAAGTTATTTTAGATTTGATCAACACTCGTGAATTCCAACGTCTCCGCCGAGTTAAACAACTTGGAACTTCATCTTTCACATTCCAAGGCGCTGAGCATTCAAGATTTACACATTGTATGGGAGTCTACGAAATCACTAGATTGATCTGTGACAATTTCAAACGTAACTATCCTTCACAGTCACCTAACGATGGACTCTGGGACGACAACGAGAGAATCGTTGCTTTGTGTGCCGCATTATTACATGACCTTGGACATGGTCCCTATTCACATGCGTTCGAACACATCTTCAACACTGACCATGAACAGTGGACTCAGACAATCATCACATCCCCTGAAACTGAGATCAACCAAGTACTCAGACAAGTTTCACCAGAATTTCCAGAAAAAGTCGCTAGTGTTATCGCTAAGACTTACAAAAACGCTCAAGTTGTCCAAATGATATCCAGCCAAATCGATGCTGACCGTATGGACTATCTACTTCGCGACGCCTACTTTACAGGAACAAAATATGGCATGTTTGATTTAACAAGGATCCTCCGTGTAATGCGTCCTTATCAAGGTGGTATAGCTTTTGATGCTAACGGAATGCATGCCGTTGAAGATTACGTCCTATCCCGTTTTCAAATGTATCAACAAGTTTATTTTCATCCTGTATCTCGTGGAATGGAAGTTGTTTTAACTAAGTTATTGCGTCGTGCCAAAGACCTCTACGAGCACAATCAAATGAACGGTTTCGAAATGCCTAGTCTGCTAGTTCCATTCTTTGAAAACACCGTTACGACCGAAGACTATCTTTCACTTGATGATGGGATTTTGAATACCTACTTCACATTGTGGTTAGGATATCCAGATGAAATTCTCAAAGATTTATCGTATCGATTTCTAAATCGTAAACCTTTCAAATCAGCTCAATACACTGAAGAAAGTGAATACAAATTACCTGAACTGGCAAACATCGTCGAAGCAGCTGGTTTTGACAAATCTTATTACACTTCAACTAATACTAGTTACGACCTTCCATACGATGTTTACAATCCTCGTGAACATAAGAGCAGAACGCAAATCGAAATTATGCAAAATGATGGTTCATTAATTGAACTTTCAACATTGAGCACCCTTGTGAATGCATTAACTGGTAAAAATCTAGGTGACGAACGCTTTTATTTTCCAAAAGCCATGCTTCAAGAACATCCAGATGACATTTTCAGCGAGGAATACATTAAATTTCAGAAACATATTTACAACGATATGATTATTTAACAATATCTAGTCCTCTTTTAAAAAATATCGGTTTTTCGAATAAAAACGCTTTCAAACTTTCACAAATTTTACTATTATATATATAGAACATTTTCCCGAGGAGGAACTTTCATGAAAGAATTTTCAAATGAAACTAGAGCCAAAAATTTACAAGCAATGCAAAATGAGGAATTGGATCTGCTTGTTATCGGTGGAGGTATTACAGGTAGTGGTATCACTCTTGATGCACAATCTCGTGGTATTCAAACCGGATTAGTTGAAATGCGTGACTTTGCCTCAGGTACATCAAGTCGTTCAACTAAGTTAGTTCACGGTGGACTACGTTATTTAGCACAATTTGCGCTTAAAGAAGTTCACGAAGTTGGTAGTGAACGTGCAATTGTTTACAACAACGCACCTCAAATTACAACTCCGTTGAAAATGATGCTACCATTCTATGCCGGTGGTACATACGGACCATTCACAACCTCAGTTGGTCTTGATGTTTATGATCGTCTTGCACAAGTTAAAAAATCAGAACGTAAAATCATGCTTGAACCAAACGAAACAATCGACAGAGAACCTTACGTAAAAGCTGAAGGATTATTAGGTTCAGGTGTTTATGTTGAATACAGAACAGACGATGCTCGTTTAACTCTTGAAGTTGCTAAGAAAGCTAGTGAATTAGGTGCCCTAATTGCTAACTATACTAAAGTTACTGGTTTACTTTACGATGAAAACCACAAAGTATGCGGTGTTAAATTTGTTGATGTTCAATCAGGTGAAACTGGTGAAATTCACGCTAAAAAAGTTGTTAACTCATGTGGTCCTTGGGTTGATGAAATCCGTGATATGGATGGTTCAAACAAAGGTAAACATCTACATCTTACAAAGGGTGTTCACTTGGTTATCGACAATGCTAAGTTCCCTATTTCAAACTCACTATTCTTCGATACACCATTCCATGATGGCCGTATGATGTTTGCCATTCCTCGTGAAGGCAAAACATACATCGGTACAACAGATACAACATGGGAGGAAGATCCAAAGGAACCAAACATTACAGTCGCTGATGTTACATACATCCTAGCTGCTGCTAACCAAATGTTTGAACTTCCACAAAAACTTACACCAGATGATGTTGAATCAGGTTGGTCAGGAGTTCGTCCACTTATCCAAGAAGAAGGAAAATCACCTTCAGAAATTTCACGTAAAGATGAAATTTTCCAATCAGATACAGGACTACTTTCAATCGCCGGTGGTAAATTAACTGGTTATCGTAAGATGGCTGAAAAAATTGTTGACCGTGTTGGTGAACAATTAGCAGCCGAAACAGACTACACATTCGAAGGACAACAAACAGAACACCTATTACTTTCAGGTGGAGATGTTGGTGGTGACGAAGGTTGGTCATCATACTTCGATAAGATGGTTCACGAAGGAATCGTAAATTACGATCTTGAACGTGAAGATGCTGAAAAACTAGTTCAAAGATATGGTTCAAATGTTGCTGACATTTATGAACTATTGCCAGATGGAGAAGAAAAAGATGGACTTCCACGTGTTGACTGGGCAATGTTGAACTACGGTTTGAAAGCAGAAATGGTAGAACACCCAATCGATTACTTACTACGTCGTAGTAGCCAAATGCTATTTAACATCAATCATATGAATGAAGTTAAAGATGCAGTCATCGATTACATGGCAGATTACTATAACTGGGATGAAGCCACAAAGAAATCAATGACGGACGAAGTAAATACTAAACTAGCACTTACAGATCTACATGAAATCAAAGACGCATATGCAGCACATGAAGCTTAAAGCAGAGCGTTAAAAACAGCGAAAAAAAGCCTGGACATAGCCTAGACATTGGAATTACCAACGAAGTTGGTGAGGCCAGTGTCGTAGCTATGACCAGGCTTTTGCTGTTTTTAGCGCGTTTTAGAAGCAAAAAGAGAGTGTGGAGAGCCACGGTCTGATTCCTGTCATAACCTAGGCAGCGTAATTGCCAACGCAGTTGGCAAGGACGTTGACGTAGTTATGTAAAGGAATCAATGGCTCGCATAATTCAGAGTGTGGAGAGCCACGATCTGGTTCCTGTCATAACCTAGGCAGCGTAATTGCCAACGTAGTTGGCGAGGACGTTGGCGTAGTTATGTAAAGGAATCAGTGGCTTGCAACACGTTTAAGCAAAACTAGAGTGTAGACGCTTTTGACTTTTACGCACAAAACCTATCCCACAAACAACAAAATAACAGGAAGCAGCATTAACAAAATCAATACAACAATAATTCCCCAAAGAACATACCTATTAGTTTTATTCGGATACTTCTTTTCATTTTTCTTACCCAGAACATAAGCTGTGATTCCAAAAACAACATAGGCAACCAATTGCCAGCCTTTACTGATGATTCCATAGTTTCCTAAGGTCAGGATGCCAATCATCAAAACAACCGCAATCACTGGATAAACAATTCGAGTGTCTTTAAACATAACGTCGCTCCCCTTACTCTATAATTACCAAAATCATCTCATATAATCAAAAAAATCACAGCAAAAAAAAACGACATCCCTCGATGTCGTCACAAAATCCGATAAATTCTAACGTCCGATAAGTACGTCGGTAGCTTTGACCCATTGGTCAGTTGAAACACGATACATAATTTCACCATTAACAGTCTTTCTTTGATCTGTTACGTAAGTTACACCTTTTGGCAATGTTCCAACCACTGCACCTGTAGAATCATATAATGATGCTGGATTTGTAGCTTGGACCAAAGTTCTACCAATTGGATTGATAAATGTTACGTCGGCTGGTTTTACCCATTCATTTGTTGATACACGATAAAGAACTGGTTTGCCTTCTGACATATACATACGGTCGGCGATCCAATATGAACCTGCTGAAAGTGTTCTGCCAGTGGATGTTCCTTTATCGTTATAGATGGCAATATCACCGTTTGTTTGAACTTCCCCGTTGATGACTTGGTAAGAACCATTATAATAACCATCAGAATCATATTGATTATTGGTGCTTACATTATTGTTGTCAGCTGTAGCGAAAACTTGAGTAGTTGTCATTGCACCAAGGCTTAGAGCTACTGCTCCAGCAAAAATAATTTTTGTAAGTTTCATTTTTTGCAACCCCTTTAATAAATATTTTGCTTTATATTATTAATATAACATTTTTTAGCATACTATAATTGCATTAATGTTAAATTATTTAGTCAAGTCTTTAATTTTTTATAAATTATAGTAAAGTAGATGCATTAATGGATTGAAATAAGCAAAGGAGATATGTAAATGTTAAAGGAATTCCAAGAGTTCATTTCTCGTGGTAGTGTTGTTGACTTAGCTGTCGGTGTTATTATTGGTGCCGCATTTAATAGTCTGGTATCAGCTTTGACCACCTACATACTAAATCCTTTAATTGGTCTGATAATTGGTCGTATTGACCTAACTGATATGAAATTCACAGCTTGGGGGGCTACTTTCCTGATAGGTGATTTCATTAATGCAATTATCAACTTCTTAATCATCATGTTTGTTATCTTTATTATTGTTAGATTAATGAACAAAATGCGTCGTGATGGTACACGTAGTAAATTCGATAACGTTGAAGAGACTGATCCTCAACTTGAATACTTACAGCAAATTCGTGATTTGATGAGATATCAAGCACAACAACAACAGAACAATAACCGCAATAATCAAAATAATCGATAAAAAAAGATTGGGAAAATTCCCAATCTTTTTTATTGCCATTCTAATCCGACGTTATTCTCCTGTGCTTTCTTATAAATTCTATCTGCAGTAATTAAATCTTGTGCTGCGATACCAACAGTTTTAAAGAAAATGATTTCTTGATCATTCTCCCTACCCTTAACTTTGCCTGAAACGACCTCTCCTAGGTCACCAGCAAA
Source organism: Companilactobacillus mishanensis (assembly GCF_003946505.1). Lineage (GTDB taxonomy): Bacteria > Bacillota > Bacilli > Lactobacillales > Lactobacillaceae > Companilactobacillus > Companilactobacillus mishanensis. The sequence continues at coordinate 201,766 of NZ_RHON01000005.1, forward strand.
CTTATCTTTAGTAATCGTCTTATCCTTCAAAGGTATCAATAGATCTCCTGATTCGGACAATACGGCCTCTTCTGAGTCGAAATAAATCTTTGATGCGTGGGATACTAGTTCTGAAGGTGTCTCTTGCATGTCCGGTTGAAAAGAACCAACTCCACAAACAGTTGCACCAGCTTTTACCTTATTTCCATCAAAAACAGGTTTTTTCGATGGTGTCACAGTTATTATGACATCTGCCTTTTCAACTGCTTCATCAGATGTTTCCACAGCTATAATATTGGTTTTATATTTGGCCAACTTCTTAGACATCTTTTCCACAAAATTCTTCGCACGTTCAAAATTTAAATCATTGACTCTAACTGTTTCCAGATCTCTTGCAGCTAACATCGCCTCCAACTGAGTTTCAGCTTGGCCGCCAGTACCTATCAAAGCGCCATCTGAGACAGATTCCTTGGCAAGTAAATCAATAGCGGCACCAGATGCAGCACCAGTTCTCAATTGAGTAATATAATTTCCGTCAATCATTGCATCTATCAACCCAGTTTCAGTATTCATCACCATGACTTGTGCATTAATAGATGGTAATCCCTTGTCGATATTTTTAGGAAACATGTTCAAAATTTTTACGCTAGATGTGTTTTGCTCTCCACAATAAGCCGGCATACACAGGAAATCCCCATTTCCATCATCTGTTGGTAATTGTGTTCTCAATGGCACATCGATTTTTCCTTCTGAAAACAGTTTAAAAGCATCTTTATCAGCTTGAATTGCATCATCCATCGTGAAAAAGCCTTCAACCATGGCTCTAGAAAGTAATAACATTTCAGTCCCTCGATTTCTTTTTGATGACTTAATTGTATCATGTGAGCGTTTTCTTGAAAGTTGAGATTTACTGTAGCATTATTTCAATTACACAATTGATCCTCCAACGCAAAAAAGAATGATATCACCAATGGATACCATCCTTTTCTAATAACCCGTGGAATTCCACGCTCTGATTTAAACGCGTTGCTTTCCACAACTTCCTCCGCATAACAAAAATTCTGATATCCATACAACGGATATCAGAATTTCGTGTTATTGCTCAGAAGTAACCCGTGGAATTCCACGCTCTGATTATTGTCTATTTACGCGTTTGAATCGTGTATCGAACAATGGACTTACTGGTTCATTGTTGTGGACACGTTCGATTGCATCTCCAAGTAGTGGTCCGACTGATACTTGAACCATACGATCAATAATACGTTCTTTTGGTAAGTTGATTGAATCTGTTACGATCAACTTTTTGATTGGTGATGCTTCAATTCTTTCAACTGCTGGGCCAGAAAGAATCGGATGTGTACAACTTGCATATACTTCAGTTGCACCAGCATCGATCAATGCTTGAGATGCCAGAGTAATTGTTCCAGCTGTATCGATCATATCATCGATGATGATTGCTCTCTTGCCTTTTACGTTACCAATAATGTTCATAACTTCGGCAACATTGGCACGTGGACGACGTTTGTCAATGATGGCAATTGGTGTCTTCAAGAATTCAGCCAATTTTCTAGCACGTGTAACACCACCATGATCAGGTGACACCACAACAGCATTTTCTTCCAAATGATTTGATAAGAAATAGTCTGCCAATAATGGTGCACCCATCAAATGGTCAACTGGAATATCAAAGAATCCTTGAATTTGAGCAGCATGCAAGTCTAATGCAAGCACACGGTTAACGCCGGCACGTTGTAACATATTAGCTACTAACTTAGCTGTAATTGGTTCACGTGAACGTGATTTACGGTCTTGTCTTGCGTAACCGTAATAAGGGATAACTACACTGATAACATGAGCTGAAGCTCGTTTAAGGGCATCAACCATGATCAATAGTTCCATCAAGTTATCATTAACTGGTGCTGATGTTGATTGAATCAAGAATACATCAGCTCCACGAATACTTTCTTCAATGTTAATTTGGATCTCACCATCACTAAAACGTGTAACAGAAGATTTACCAAGTGGAATTCCCACTTCTTTAGCAATTTTTTCTGCCAATGGTTTGTTTGAATTTAATGCAAAAATTTTGAGCGGACGTTCATTATTATTATATGCCATTAATATCTCACCTTTTTATTTCCATTCTTCACTTTTTGATAGTGGTAGTCTGTCCCAATAATTTTCTTTATTGGTTTGTCTTGGTCGAGCTATTGCCATTGCGTGCTTCGGAATATCTTTATTGACTGTTGAACCAGCTGCAATAAATGAATGATCTTCCATTTCCACAGGAGCAACAATATTTGAATTGCTTCCGATAAACGAGTGATCACCGATGTTACTATGCCATTTTTGAACACCGTCATAATTAACAAATACTACCCCGCAACCAACATTGATGTCAGTTCCTAAAGTGGCATCCCCAACATATGAAAGATGTCCGATTTTTGTTCTTGCACCGACAGTGGCATTCTTAACTTCACAGAAGTTACCAATATGTACTTCTTCGCCAATATCAGCTTTTGGTCGTAAATGCGAATTGGGACCAATATCACTGCCATCGTGCATAACGGCACTGTCGATCGTTGACGAAATAATATTTACACCATTTCCGATCGTAGCGTTATCTAATCGTGATCCTAATCCAACTAAACAATCTGATCCAATCGTTGTCTTACCAAAGATTTTGGTATTTGGTTCGACAACTGTATCGTTACCAATTTTAACATCAGCATCAATATAAGTGCTTTCGGGATCAACAATCGTAACACCGTCACGCATATGGGCTTCGTTGATACGCTTTTGCATCAATTTTTCAGCTTGCGATAAGGCAACACGGTCATTAACACCAAGTGATTCACTCAAATCGTCCATTTGATATGCAACGATTTTTTCACCTTGTGACTTCAAAATGGAAACTACATCTGGTAGATAATACTCGCCTTGAGCATTCTCATTGTTAACTGAATGTAAGTTTTCAAATAACATCTTGTTGTCGAAACAATAAACGCCAGTATTGATTTCTTGAATCAATTTTTCTTCATCACTAGCATCTTTTTGTTCAACAATTTTGGAAACATTTCCTTTTTGGTCTCTGATAATTCTTCCATAACCAAAAGGATCTTCTGCATGAGCAGTCAAAATTGATACCGCTACATTTTGTTTCTCATGGTAAGTAAAAAGTTTTTCGAAGGTATCAGCTGTAAATAGTGGTGTGTCACCATTTACTATCAAAGTCATACCTTCTTTATCACCGAGGTCTTTTTCGGTTTGTAAAACAGCATGCGCTGTTCCTAATTGTTCTTCTTGTAGTGCGTATTTTGTACGATCACCTAACAAGTCTCGAACTTTTTCAGCTCCAGTACCGATCACAGTTTCTACAAAGTCAGGTTTGATTTTCTCGACTTGAGTAACAACGTGATCAACCATTGCCTTACCTGCAACTGGGTGAAGTACTTTGTAAAGTTTTGACTTCATCCTTGTACCCTTACCAGCAGCAAGAATTATTACATAACGATTCGACATTGGAAACTTCCTTTCAGTCACACAAATATACAAATATATAATAGCATTATTCCGGTCAATGCCTCAATTAAGATTTATTCAAAATAACTAAAATCTGTCTTGGCCAAGTAGTCGCCTGGATCGATCTTAATTACTTTATTTTCCATATCAATATTGCTTACTTTGAAAATGGAAGTAACATCTCCATCACGGACCTCTGGGTCGATCAATGCATTTTCCGCGAATACAGTGACGCCAACAAAAATAGCATTAAATTCTTCGATCAGACTGCGCATACCATTAATGGTGCCGCCACCCTTCATGAAGTCATCAACAACTAGAACCCGTGAACCTTCGTCCAAGCTTCGTTTTGACAATTCCATTTTTTCAACACGATCTGATGAACCTGAAGCATAGTTAACACTGATAGTTGAACCCTCTGTGATTTTTGAGTCACGACGTACGATGACAAAAGGAATATTCAAAAATTCAGCAACGCTTTGTGCAATCGGAATACCCTTGGTTGCGACTGTCATAACCACATCAATCGAACTCTGTGAGTATTGTGTTGCAATCATTCTTCCGATAGTTCTCAAAAGATTTGGTTCAGCCAATAAATCTGTAAGATATAGATATCCACCTGGCAAAATTCGATTTGGTTCAACCAAACGTTGTGAGACTTTTTCTATAAACTCAGTTGCTTCTTTTTTGGAAATACCTGGTGTAAATATAACTCCACCACCAGCACCTGGCAGTGTCTCAAGTACACCCGTACCTCTAATCATAAATGTTCGACGTAAAATACCTAGATCCTCAGAAATAGATGATTTTGCTGATTCATAACGATCTGCGAAAAATGCCAATGAGATCAATGTATGTGGTCTCTCCAGCAAATAACGTGTCATATCTATCAAACGTTCGCTTCTTCGTGTTTTCATCGCTTATTCTCCTAAAAACGTATCCTTCTTAAAATTATAAAGTAATTTTCCCAACAATTCATTTATTTTCCGCTAATTTATTTGTATTTTCAACAATTTTTATTAATTAACAACGAAAATTGTTCGTATTTTAGCCAAAAAAAAGGAACACATCCATGATGTGCTCCACTTGTACTAAGAAGCTCTATTATTCTGCGTCTGCTTCTTCCTCGTTAACGTCTTCAGCATCGCTATCAAAAGTAATGTCGATAGACTTTGTTAGTAAGTCAGCATAGCTATATGAAACTCTTTCAAAAGAGTTTTCATTTTGATCTAAGTTGACTACAAAAACTGAATGGAATGTTTCTGATAAAGTACCGCGACGACGGATAACTTTCTTGCGTCCGGCCTGTGCAACTACCGTCAAGTTCTCACCTAGATGTTGATCCAAGTTTGTCTTGATTGTTTCTAATGACGTTGGCATATAATAATCACTCCTTAGGAGTGAAATTATACCACGTTTAAATTTCATTTTCAAGCTTGTTACATTAATGTAAATTAAATTTTTATTTTGCAAAAAACTTCTGCAATTCAATTGCCACTTGTTTGAATTGCTCGATTGAAACTTGTTCTCCACGTGCATTTTCAGCAATTCCACACGTTTCAAAGACATTTTTTAAATTGGCGCGGTTATCATCTGTACGTCCAAACATATTGAGCAAATTATTCATTAAACTTTTTCTTTTTTGTGCAAATGAAGATCTGATCAACTTGTTGAAGAAATCCATGTCTTGGATTCCATCATTAGGATTTGGCAATCTTTCCAAGACAACTACTGCAGAATCAACTTTAGGTCTAGGGACAAAGGAGTTCTTACCCACTATCCGATCAATTCTCGCACTCATTTGTGTTTGCACGCCAATCGTTAGTGAACCATATTGACGATGTCCAGGTTCAGACGTGATTCGTTCAGCAACTTCTTTTTGCATCATCAAAACTAATGACTCAAATGGATAGTCACTGTTGATCAAGTTCAACATGATAGGAGTCGTAATGTAATATGGCAAGTTTGCGACTACTTTGATTGTCTTACCTTCTAAATGATGCTCTTTAACGAAATCATCTAGATCCACTTTCAAAATATCGTCATTGATAACTTCGACATTCTTGTAGTCGAACAGAGTTTCATCAAGCACCGGAATAAGATTAGGATCGATTTCAAACGCATAAACTTTTTCGGCAACTTGAGCTAATTTCTCAGTCAAAGCACCAATACCAGGTCCAATTTCTATAGCAATTTGATCTGGTTGTAGCCCACTGGCGTCTACAATATCATTCAGAACCTTTTCACTTGTTAAAAAATTTTGTCCCAAACTCTTTTTTGCACGTAATTTATATTTTCTCAATATGTCATTAGTACGAATAGGATCAGAAATACTTAGTCTATTTTGAGTCATCTGTAATTTCCTTATCAAATTTTTTAACTTCTTCAAGCAGTTCTTGTGGTGATACTTGCAACATATTCAAACGAATCAAAAACTGCTTTGCATTTGTGTAACCAATTTTTAATTGTTCACCAACAAATTCACGACGTTGCTTGGATTTAGCGTCACCAATCAACTTCAAGGCAATCATGTCATTCTGAGAATATATTTTAAAATCATTATCATCCATTGAATATACCGACTTTAAAGCTTGTCTAATATCCTCGTCACTAGCGTGCTCAATTCCTAAACTACCGTCACTTTTTTTGGGAACAGCCTTTGCTCGAGAAAGAAAAGCCTGCTTTGCATCTGGAACAATTTTTTCAATTATTGTACGTAATCTGTTTCCGTTGAAATCTGGATCTGTAAAAATGATCACGCCACGTTTTCGTTGAGCTTCTTTGATACGAACTTTGGTCATTTCACTAAGTGCAGAACCATTAGTTTCAATAGTATCAACATCCCCCAAGCAATCATGCAATCTGCTTGTGTCAGACTTTCCTTCAACGACAATTACTTCTTTAATTTTTTTTACCATAAGCTAAGCCAAATTATAAACTTTCATAGCATTGTTAAAGGTATGTTCCGCCACTTCGTTAGGTGAAATGTCTTTGTATTTTGCAATAGCATCAACGACATATCGTGTATATCCAGGTTCGTTAGGACGACCGCGATATGGTTCTGGGGTCAAATAAGGTGCATCCGTCTCAACTAGCAACCTGTCGAGTGGAGTTGCCTTAGCTGATTCATGAACTTCAGGTGCATTCTTGAATGAAACAACACCGCTGTATGACACCATCAATCCTAAGTCTAGGAACTTATTCAACCATTCAATGTTTCCATTAAAACTGTGCATGATTATTCCTGACTTCGACATATCATGATTTTTCAATATGTCATACATGTCATCAAAGGCATCACGACAATGAATTGAAACTGGCATGTCATATTGTTGAGCAACATCCAATTGTTTGATCAAAGTTGCTTTTTGGATCCCTGGATCAGGATCTTCATCCCAATGATAATCCAACCCGATTTCACCAATTGCTACAACTTCAGGCAACTTAATTTGATTAACAAGTTGTTCTTCATTATATTCTTTGGCAAACTCAGGATGCCAACCAACTACAGCATGCAATGGTTGATAATTTTGTGCCAAACGAATCGCTTCAATATTGAATTCTTCGTTTGAACCAATAATCGCCATTTCATCGACATCAAGTTCTTTGGCACGTGAAATGTATACTTCAGTCTTACCTTTGAATGCTTCATCATTAAGATGTGTATGCGAATCAAAAATTTTCATTAGCTAAGAATTGCTCCATTTTTGTGTGAATTATCAACTGTTGCAAGAATGACATCGTCACCCTTTTCAGATGATAACAACATTCCGTTACTCCATTCGCCACGGATCTTTCTTGGTTTCAAGTTCACAACAGCAATGACTTTTTTACCGATCAACTTTTCAAAATCTGGGTAAAATTCATAAATACTTGAAAGGATCTGACGTTCTACACCAGTTCCGTCATCAAGTTTGAATTGTAATAATTTGTCAGCGTTGGCAGCACGTTTGACGTCCAATATCTCACAAACGACCATTTTCACTTTAGCAAAGTCGTCGTAGTCAATTTCCTTTGGATATTCGTCTTCTGCGTCAGCTTGAGCTTTGGCCTTGGCTTGAGCTGATTTACTCAACTTGCCACCACCATTTTTGGCTTGTTCTTCAGCCATCTTGTCTTTGATATATTTGACTTCAACTTCGGCATCAAGTCTAGGGAAAATTGGTGTAGGATAACTTGTAACTGTTGTACCAACTGATGTTTCACCAAATTTCAGCTCTGTATCCTTATCAATATCAAGACCTAATTGAGCAAAAATCTTAATAGGTGATTGTGTCATAACTGGTTGAATCATCAAAGCAACCAAACGTAAAGATTCAACTAAGTGTCCAAGTACTGATTTCAAAGTATCGGCACCGTCAGGATTTTTAGCTAATAACCAAGGTTTTGTCTCATCAATATATTTGTTTGCACGACCGATAAAGGCCCAAACACTAGCCAAAGCATCTGGAAATTCAAACTTATCCATATGTTCACGGTAATCTTTGATAGTTTGTTCTGAAGCTTCAACCAAACTCTTGTCAAAGTCTGTCAAGTTTTCGACGGTTGTAACTTTACCGCCTTCATATTTATTGATCATTGAAATTGTTCTGTTCAACAAGTTTCCGAGGTCATTTGCCAAATCATAGTTGATTCTGTCAACGTAATCTTCTGGTGTGAAGACTCCATCATTACCAAATGGCATAGCGCGCATCAAATAATAACGCAATGAATCAAGTCCGTAACGTTCAACCAACATTTCTGGATAAACGACGTTACCTTTAGACTTGGACATCTTTCCGTCTTTCATCAATAACCAGCCGTGGCCAAATACTTGCTTAGGCAATTCAATTCCTAATGCCATCAACACGATTGGCCAATAAATAGTATGGAAACGCACGATTTCCTTACCAACAAATTGAACATTAGCAGGCCAATAACGGTCAAACAATGTTTGATCATCAGAACCATATCCGAGTGCAGTTATATAGTTAAGTAATGCGTCGATCCAAACATAAACAACGTGCTTTGGATCACTAGGAATAGGAACGCCCCAATTGAATGTAGTTCTAGAAATGGCCAAATCTTCCAAACCTGGTTTGATGAAGTTATTGATCATTTCATTTTTACGAATTTCAGGCTCAATAAAGGTAGGATTATCGTCATAGTACTTCAATAATCTATCTGCATATTTGCTCATCTTAAAGAAGTATGAAGGCTCCTTAACGAGTGAAACTTCATGACCTGATGGAGCTTTACCGCCAATGACCTTTCCTTCTTTGTCACGGTAAACTTCAGCCAATTGTGACTCAGTGAAGTATTCCTCATCATCGACAGAATACCAGCCCACGTATTCACCTAAATAAACGTCTCCTGATTCGATAAGACGTTCAACTATTTTTTGTACAGCCTTAACGTGATAATCATCAGTTGTACGAATAAATTTATCATTAGAAATTTCAAGCAATTTCCAAAGGTCTTTAATTTTACCAGCCATCATGTCCACATATTCTTGTGGTTTCATTTTCATAGCTTCGGCTTTTTGTTCGATCTTCAAGCCGTGCTCATCTGTACCTGTTAGAAAGAACACATCGTATCCTTCTGCACGCTTGTAACGAGCCAAGGTATCAGCGGCAATTGTTGTATATGAATTACCAATCGTTAATTTACCAGATGGATAGTAAATCGGCGTTGTAATATAAAAAGTTTTTTTGTCTCCAGTAGTCATCTAGTGAGCCTCCACTATATTAAATTGAATTAATTATAGCATAATCAAATTTTTGTTATTTTAATTAAAGTTTCTCAAAAACATTTGTTGCATCGTCTGTTATCGCCAATACGGAAGAATCCAAATCCAAGTTTTCTTTATTAACAGCGACTAATTTTGTATTTGCATTCTTATAGGAAAGAAGACCTGCAAATGGGTACACCTTAAAACTAGTTCCAACGACAACTATCAGATCAGCATTTTCAATAGCTGCAACAGCATTTTCGATGTTATCGGGATTAATTCCTTCTCCATAAAGAACAGTCGTACCTGGGCGAATTATCCCATCATCTTCATGATGACGATAATCCTTGATATATTCCTTGTAATCGAATTCCTTACCACATGTTAGGCAATGAATATTGTCATACAAGTTACCGTGGAATTCGACGACATGCTTGGCACCAGCTTTGGTATGAAGTTTATCAACGTTTTGGGTAACTATCGTACCTTTCTCATTGCTAATTTCAGCCATTTTGGTATGAATAATATTGGGTTCTGCATCAGGAAAGTACATATTTTCCACAACGAATTGATGAAAAATATCAGGATGCTTGATCAGATTATCATGGCTCAGCATGTATTCAGGTGGAAATTCATATTTTTGACGCTTATACAATCCACCTTTTGAACGATAATCAGGAATACCTGATGGCACCGATACACCAGCGCCCGTCAAGAATGTCACATAATTAGCGTTCTCAATCAATCCTTTTAATTCTTCAATCTTTTCTGCTTCGTTTTTTTCAGACATGAAATCCTCCCTATCTAATTACATAATCGATATTGTTGGCTTCAAACGTTTCCTTTACAGTCTGTTGATAGAATTTCTTGTAGAATTCTGGATTTACTTTATCCACATCAAAACCAAGTGAAGCGACACTTTGACCATCATTGATTGCTAACAATGAAAAAGCATCTTCCTTTGTTTCATTCATTTTAAATACAGAATGTTTGATCTGATAAGTCTGGTTAAGTGACAAACGGAGTTGACGTTCAGAAACGACCGGTGTCACTGCCAAGAATTCGTGATAGTTCATGCTTTCATATCCGGCTGCGGTTATCATTTCGTTGTAGGCATCCAAAACATTTACTAAGGCTCGTCTAAACTTGAAAGGAACGGTCAAATCATTTTCCTTGATGATTTCCATTGCCTTATCAACAAATCTAAATGCCTTGTTGTAGTTTGTACGCCATTCAGTATCATCTTTAACTTGACCGAAAATAATTGCATCTAAAAGTACTAATGATCTGTAGAAAGTCATATTGGCAGGATCAATATCCGCATTTGGTTCCAATGCGACATTGATACCCTGGATTTAGGCTTCGTGGACTTCGTCCGTCAAGCTTCCATCTGCCACTTGTTTTTCAACAATTTTAGCATGTTCTAGTGCTTCAAATATTGCATTAGCTGTTGATAAGATTCTTCCATCAACATCTGTTTGTCCACTCGTGACCGAAACATTGATTGATGGTTCGTCGGATATTTCCAATTCAATATGATAAAGTTCATGCAATAATACGAAATCAGCATATTTCTCATTAGTGATTTGAACTTTGATGACTTCATCACCAGTAACATGAGTAGCTTGATCAAGTGTCAAAGTATCGTGCTCTTCAAACTCACTGTATACTTCGACCTTTTTATTACTTTTTTGTTCTATAGTATCAATCTGATTTACAATATTGTCAGATAGATCATTTCTATTTATTTTTTCCAAAATTATTACCTCTCATCAAAAATATCAAAAGGAGATTCCTTTATGAAAATAAACGTAGATTTGAAAGACGGTTTGTTGCCTGACAAATATGGTAAATTTGCTCCTAGTGAATACATTAAAAACGGGAAACCGTTGATCAGTTTCCCTGTTGATTTTTCCGATATTCCGGAAAATGCAAAATCAATTGCATTTACCTTTACTGATCCTGATTCTATTCCAGTTTGTGGATTTGAATGGATCCACTGGACTATGGCAAATATCCCAGCTGACATGCTTAGTCTACCAGAAAACTTCAGTCATGACGCATCTGCCAATTTTATTCAAGGTAAAAATAGTTCAGCAAGCAAGTTGTTGGATAATGTCGATCCAGAACTACAATCTGGCTATAACGGCCCATACCCACCAGATCAAACACACGATTACGTGATACACGCGTACGCACTGGATAAAAATTTGGATATTAAACCTGGCTTTTGGATGAATGAATTGCTTCATGCCATGGATGGGCACATTTTAGATTCAGCAACATTCGTAATTCCAAGTCGTGCCTAATTTGCTTCACGCATTTTATTAACCTTGTAAAAATAATTAAACACATAACCTTCTCTAACACCGAAGTTCGAAAATCGAATTTCTTTAGAGGGGGTTTTTTTGATGATTTCAGTCAAAATCAACATTCCACCAAGGATAACTTCAAAACGTCCATCACTTAACTCCTTGATTTGACTACGTTCTTCGTTTGTCGCGTGAAGTAGACGATCAAATAGAGCATCCATTTGTTTACATGAGATAACAGAATTATGAAGCGTCTTCTTTTTCTTTCCTTCACGATTCAAGATACTAGCTAAAGCACGCATCGTACCACCAAGTCCAACAAAAGTTGCTGGCGTATTGATCCACTGTAACGATTCTAAATGCTCATTGATAGCTTCACGAGCGCGCTTTAGTTCGCTTTCTTTAATGGGATCACTAGTCAAATAGACATCCGAGATTGAAATTGCTCCAATCGGAATGCTAAGTCCCTGCTTCAAGCGGCCCTTTTTAGCTAAACTAATTTCGCTACTTCCACCACCAACATCAACAATCAGAGAATCCTTGATTCGCATGGTATTACGAACAGCTACATAGTCGTAATATGCTTCTTCTTTTTCGTCGATAACTTCAAGTTGAAGTCCTGTTTCCTTTAATACTGCAAAAATTAATTGCGATTGATTCTTTGCTAATCTGACTGCTGCAGTTGCAATCAAACTAACTCTATCAACGTCGAATCTTTGAATCCTTCTTTGAAACTTCTTTAGAACATCAATTGTTTCTTCAATTTGTTCGTTTGTTAAAAGTCGGCTCTGTGCAATAGATTTTCCTAAACGCACTGGTTCACGCCAGCGATCAAGTGTTTTGAAACGATTCTTTTTGGAAGATCGATAAATTGATGTTCTAATGGAGTTAGATCCAATTTCAATGACTGCTAACTTCACATTACATCACATCCTATTAAAAACAATTATATAAAAAAAATAGCCCACATAGTAGGTTATTTTCACAAAGTTAAGAAATTAAATTGATATTTAATTGTTTTTGTTCGTTATAGAACTGTTTATAGGCTAAATAGCAGGAAATTATCGAGCCAAGACTTGTACTTGCCAACAGCATAAAAGTTACCATTATTTGGTATTTGATAGCTTTCACTGGATCAACTCCAGCAAAGATAAGTCCTGACATCATACCTGGCAAGCTGACCAAACCTAAAGTTTTAATGGAATCAATCGTTGGTTGCATACCACTGCGAATGCTATCTCTTAAAATATCTAACGATGCCAATTTAACATCAGCACCCAAAGCTAACTTTTCCAAAATTTGTTGGTGTCTGTCTGAAAAAGTTTGTTTCATGTTGCGATAACATAATCCAATAGCAACCATAATATTGCTGGCAATCATACCAGTTACTGGAACTATTTGTTCTGGAACAAACTTGATCGACCCTGTTAAGACCAGCGTTCCAAGCGTTACTATCGTACCGACAGAAATTGCCAATAATGAGAAACGAAAGGCTTTAGGAATACCGTTACCTCGTTTTCCAGCGTTATACGCAGCATTGATAACGATGATAACGAAGCAAGCTAATGTCAGCCAAATATCATTTGTTTTAATAACAAATTTCAGAATATATCCAACAATAGAAAGTTGAACGATAGCTCTGACAACGCCAATAACAATATCTTTATCTATTCCTAATTTTTCTTTGTAACCAATGATCAGAGCCACGATCACCAGTACAAATCCTAAAGCTAGACTACCATTTGAAACAGTTAAATTAGACATTATTTCATCTCCCCGTTTTCTATCCGTATCGTTTTACTAGCACTAGCAATTTCAGCATCATCATGAGTAACACGCAAAACTGTAACGCCGTTATCGTGATTGAATTTATCAATTAAATTTCTAACAATAGTTTTGTTGTCAGCATCTAAGCCAGTCGTAACTTCGTCAGTTATCAATACTTCTGGTTGAAATATCAGATTACGTAATAACGCGATACGTTGTTTTTCTCCACCCGAAACATCATTGACACTCTTATCGATATAACTTTCACTCAAATTGACCATTTCAAGATACTTACTTACTTCAGTGCGATCAAATTCCTTATTTCTAACCAAGTATGGGAATTCAAGATTATCCTTAACCGTTTTCCCAAATAATGTCGGCTGTTGGAAAGCATAAGAAACACGTTGTCGATATTCCGTAGGCTCATATTCATTGATATTCTTTCCATCAAAAATAACTTCCCCAGAAGAAGCATTGATCATATCCGCTAAAATTCGCATCAAAGTACTCTTTCCACTTCCAGACGGACCAATAAAAGTCACATAGCTCCCCTTTTCAATATTTAAAGTAATATCCTTGAGGATTTTTTGTTCATCTGCTTGGTAAAATAAGTTCTTCACTTCAAGTATATTTTCCATAATGTCCCCTTTAATTTGAAAATATTTCTTTTAAAATATTATTCTTTTTTACTACTTAATGCGACCATTTCATTCCTAATATCATTAAAATATTCTCATTTAATTTTAATTTTAACCTTGACAATCCCATTAAAAGGGATTAAATTACAAGCAATCATTAATTTAATAAAAAACGTTTATCAGGAAATTGGTTTTTCATATCATTCAGAAAGTTGCCGGTCGATGCGAGACAATACAACATATGACGAATCAAAATCACCTGTCAGTTGCACTTCAAAACGAGAAATCGAAGTAGAAAGTGATGGTAGCACCCATTATCGTGCCAACAAATTGTTCGCAGTTTGTCCAAGGTGTTACTAGTAATAGTAGCACGAATAAAGGTGGTACCACGCTAGTAACGTCCTTTGATGACATAAGTCATTGAGGGGCGTTTTTTTAGTGCCTCTAGTTGCTACGCAACGTAGAGGCACTTATGCAGATGCCAAAGGCATCTACGTTCCATTGTAGAGGCACTTATGCAGATGCCAAAGGCATCTACGTTCCATTGTAGAGGCACTTATGCAGATGCCAAAGGCATCTACGTTCCATTGTAGAGGCACTTATGCAGATGCCAAAGGCATCTACGTTCCATTGTAGAGGCACTTATGCAGATGCCAAAGGCATCTACGTTCCATTGTAGAGGCACTTATGCAGATGCCAAAGGCATCTACGTTCATTTGTAGAGTAACTTATGCAGATGCCAAAGGCATCTACGTTCCATTGCACTGGCACTTACATAGATGTCATACACACAGAACAAAATCAAAAAGAATCACTAAATAAACTGAAAGGAAGTGAGTCCCTATGGAAAGCAATATTAGCAACATTAACAGCGATGGTCAGATTCAGATTAAAATACAAAATTTAAACTACTATGGAGGATTCACTCATGACACAAAATACAACAACCAAAGAAAGAACTAACGACAATCAACTAACAGAGGATCAACAAAAATTTGCGAACGCACTTACAAATGCCTTCAATTCTCGCGAACCACTTACTGAAGCAGATTGGAGCGACTATGCACCAGACGAATCTACAGCATACAAAGTTCAAGAAGCATTTACCAGATTAAAAAAGGGTGAAGTTGGTGGCTATAAAGTCTCTCTTACCAGCAAACAGACGCAGGATATGTTCGATTCAACAGAACCACTATACGGAGCTGAAATGCGAGATAGATTTTTAAAAGCACCCGCAGATGTTAAATTGAACAATCTAATGGATCCGCTAGTAGAAGTAGAAATGTGTTTCCGCGCCAAAGAGGATTTAAGCCCTGATGACACTTTGGAAGACTTGATGAACAAGACAACAGTTGCACCAGCACTAGAGGTGCCAGATTCAAGATTCAAAGATTGGTTCCCTAGCCTTTCTAAATATATGGTAATGTCAGACGGAGCCGTCAGCGGACTAGTAGTCTATGGCGAAGAATTTGATACTAACAAGTTTGGAACAGTAGAAGCTCTAGAAAATGTCACAGCCACCTTGTACCATGACAATGAAAACTTAAAATCCGGGAAATCATCAGAAGTACTAGGCAATCCATTGAAATCACTTCAGTGGTTGGTAAAGAAGCTGGATGAACAAGGTAAAACATTATTGAAAGATCAACGAGTATCGTCAGGTACTTTCGTTCTACCACCATCATTAACAAAAGGCGAATGGCATGCCACTTTTGATAATGGATTAGGAACTGTTAATTTAAATGTAAAATAAGTTTTTTATGAATGAGAAATACTTAGGATCAAATACCGAAATACCAACAATTTTGAGGTTTAGGTTTTGTGTTGTCACCTGCGGATGACAGAGATTACGGCTGCTGTGGGACCGTCCTCGGCCAAAGTTCGGTCCGTGGACTCGGTTTTAAGCCTGACCAAAATCACGTCAGTCTTAAAACACGTCCTACACTGTAAGCTGCTTCCCAGCTAACAGCGTTGTCACAGCTGCCTCCACCTCTGTCTTCCTCCGGTTGGATTTGCTCAGAACTAATGTATAGTTCCGTGTGGGGTATATTTACTGGAGTGAATTTAGAGTATGTATATATATTTATAATCGGATACGCTTTAATAGCTCTACCTTCAACCATTCAAGACACAGTTCTAACGATTGAAATCAAATTCAGTGCGGAAGATTCCAAGGATGGAACCAGCTGTGAAAATGGCATTAGCGGCGTGAAACGCTGCTTAGGCCTTGGGAGACTTCGAAGACACGCAAAGCGTGGCTTCAAAGCGAGACGGAAGCCCGCCCTTCGGCTGGAGACGTCCCCACAGCAGGTGTAATCCTTGGAATCTGGAGCACGGCATCACAATTAACCAAAATAAAACCTAAAAACGTTCAACAAACTAGTTGTAGCCTAGTTTATTGAACGTTTTTTTATTGAGCCTTATACTCCAATATATCTCCAGGCTGGCAATCCAAAACTTTACAAATCGATTCCAAAGTAGAAAACCGAATTGCTTTAGCCTTCCCATTCTTCAATACCGACAAATTGGCCATTGTGATACCAACTTCTTCAGATAAAGTCGTTAAACTCATCTTGCGTTTTGCCAGCATCACATCCAAATTGATGACTATCATGCTTTGATTGCTCCTTTATTATCAGAGTTCAAAACATTTAGGCAGATGTGTTCGAGTACGTTTGCGAATACTGATATTGATAATCCCAGTATAATCAGAAATATGTCGACAACAATTGGACCAGTTTGGCCTTCATTCATTGTTAATGCAATCACTGAAGGTATTACTACTGCATAAATAATTGAAATGGATGATCCAGAAATTTTTATCCATTTAAAGAAAGAGACTGTTTTGACTGTAAATATTTCATTCTCATCAATCTGTTTAAGCAGTCTCCATGCCATTAAGATGATCCCGTATGAAAAGATTCCTGAACCATAAATGCCTATTCCAAATAAAATTATCAAAGCAACATTCATCTCAATTTGAATCAAATACATAATCAAGCTTGGAAACATATAAACGCAAAAGAATGTTAATCCTACAAACAAACACAATAGTGAAAACCTCAAAAACTTTGTTAACTTTTTCATAGTTGCCTCCTAAATAGTTAAATCATTTTCTGATTTAATTTCGATTGCTCGCTGTAAAAGAATCTGTAACAAATTAGCAAATATAGCAATCACTAGTGGAGCTCCAGCAAAAATAATTCCAATAATAATCAAACCTGGTGCGTCATCTTTTTCGGCGAAAATATAAAATACTGGTAACTCTAAAATGAATATTCCACAAATTGAATATGCAAAATATTTAATTCTCCTCAATGCATCGACTGCGATTTGAGAAAAGGCGGAATCGTGATCGATGTAATTCAATAATTTCCAAGCTTCACCCAAAACTAAGAAAAACAACACTGCGGCTACCGCACAACCGACACCTAGTAATAAGGATTGAACTAGAACTCCGGACATTGTTTTATAAAATCCTAGTAAAAAATGCGGTATGACAAAGATACAAAAAGCTAACATTGCTAGTCCCATTAGTAAAATGGTGATACGTAAAAAGACAGTTTTACTTTTCATCAAGACATTCTCCTCAACTAATTTATGTTTTGATTATAGCATAATTTATCGTTTATCGATAAATTATTATTTTTAAACAATAAAAAAAAGTAGTTTGGCCTTTCGACCAAACTACTTAAATTATATTATTTGAGTGTTTTAACCAAGTTCTTTGCTGCTTGAACCTTGAATGCGGATTCTGCTTGCTTTGTAACTTTGGCAATTTGTGCTTTTGTCATTGAAGGATTCTGTTGCATTGCCTTCATAACAGTTGATTTAACGTATTTCTCACCTTCACTCTTCATCTGAGCTTGGACTGATTTGTCTTTCATTTTCTTACTTAGTTTGCTTGCTTGATCAGTTGTTAAAACCAACCAATCAGAGCCAACATTGAATGTATTCTTTTGACTGACAAAATCATTACCATTTCCTGAAAGACCAAACAAGAAGTCATAAAATCCATTCTTATAATTCCAACGAGTGGTCTTTTGAGTCAATGTTGCTGATCCGTTATCTTCTACCTTAACTTTATTATCAACGTGCAAGTCAGCTTTGGTATGAAGTGGCTTTTTGGCGTCAACTGTATCTGGTGTGCGGTAAATATAGACGTTCTCTTTACCGTTGGTACCGACTGGTTTATAAAGCAAGACATTGGATCCTTTTTGAACAGTACTGATTTGGACTGTTCTATCTTTAGTAACTTTTTCCATACCAATGTGGTTATATTCATTTCCAACTAACAAGCCGATGCTGAGAATAAATAATGCGACAAAAGTAAATGATAAACCGTAACCAACCTTTTTATTGGTTATAAACACGGCAAAATAATATGCCAATCCGGCAAAAATCAGAATTGAAATTTGTATCATTACTTGTCACCTGCCTTTACAGCAGCTGCAGCATCTTTAGTCATGTCAATCGACTTTGACTTTGAGCTGTTTTTGACCATAAATGAGATACCAAAGGCAATCAAACAGAATAAGATTGCGACAGCAAATGCTGCATGGTAACCACCTAAGGTTGCATTAAAGAAGTCATCTTTATATTGAAGTGGTGCTGAATGCAACAAACCTTTACCAGGTTTTGTAGCATTTGTAACGTTAGTAAGAATACTGATCAAGATGGCAGTACCCATTGAACTAAATACCTGACGAACAGTGTTATTTACGGCTGTACCATGACTCATTAAGTCGAATGGTAAAGCGTTCATACCGTCTGTTGTAGTAGGCATCATAACCATTGAGATACCGAACATACGAATCATATATAAAATAACAATATCAAGAACTGGAGTATCTTTTGTTAAAAATAGGAAAGGAATTGTTCCGGCTGTAAGCAAGAACATACCCATTCTAGCCAAGTCTTTTGGCCCATACTTATCGAAAGCACGACCTGTAATTGGTGACATAACACCAATTAGCAGAGCACCTGGTAACAGAGTTAAACCAGAATGGAATGCTGACATACCTTTAACGATTTGAAGGTACAATGGCAAGATCATTTCGACTCCGACCATGGCCATGTTTGTTGCTGAAGATAGTGCTGCAGCAACTGAGAACTTCTTAACCTTGAAAACACGAAGTTCCAAGAATGGTTCGTCCATTCTCAATTGACGAATACCAAATAAGACGATGAATACTAGTCCAATGATAATCGTGCTGATAACAATTGGTGAACCCCAACCGTCATCACCAACTGAAGAAAATCCATACAAGATGGCACCGAAACCTAATGTTGATTCAATTAATGAAAGTACATCAAGTTTAGTTTTTCTAGTCTTGATAACTGGGTGCATGAAGAAAACTGCAGCCACAAGAACCACGATAACAATAGGAATGATCATTCCGAATAAATCACGCCATGAAAAGTTATCAATGATCCAACCTGAAAGTGTTGGTCCAATTGCGGGGGCAAGTCCAATAACTAATCCACCCAGTCCATGGCAGTACCACGTTGATTGGCAGGGAATATTGATAACATAATGACCTGCATAAGTGGCATTGTGATACCAACACCAATCGCTTGAATCAAACGACCAATCAATATTGTGGCAAAGTTTGGTGCAATAAAAGCTAGTACAGTACCGACTAAGAAAATTGACATCGCAGTCAAATAAAGAATCTTTGTACTATAGTTTGTACTTAGCCAAGCTGTAACAGGAATCATGATACCATTTACCATTAAGAATCCTGTAGTAAGCCATTGAACAGATGATGTCGAAACATCAAACGTGCTCATTAAAGTGGGAAAAGCTGTGGTCAAGATAGTTCCGTTCAAAACTGTACAGAACGTTCCGACTAAGAGGACCAACACCATAAGATTACGGTTGAAGGGTTTCCCATTTACATCTAAATGTTTACTATTCATTATAGTAATAACCTCTTCTCAAATTTTAAAAACAATTTATGTGCCCTCAATTATTTTGGAATGTCGATTTTATCAAAGTTATTGAACACATGTGTCAAAATTTCTTCCAAAGATTTCTTATCTTCTTCTGAAACATCCTCGAATAATTGATCTGATATCTTGTGATCAGCTGCTTTGACTTTAGAAAGAAATTCTTTTCCTTCTGGAGTCAAATTCACTAGCTTTTTTCGATGATTAGTCGGGTGAACTTTACGTTCAGCAAATCCACTAGCTTCGAGCCGTTTGAGTGCGCGGGCAATGCTAGCACCGTCAAACAAGGTTATCTCACCAATTTTTTCTTGACTGAAATCTGGGTGTTTATCAATAAGCACCATCAATATTCCATCAATTGTATTCAAATCCTTTTGCTTAAGGATCGTTGATAACGTTCTTTTCTTCGTCATCATATATCTTGTAGCAAAACCAGTTAAAATCGAATAATCCAATATATTATCTCCGAATTAAAAATATAAATTCATTTTTAGAGCCAAAAAATATGCTAACCCCTACTCTTGATAAAATCAAGTGTTAAGTCAGCATATTTTTTTAGAAAACGTTTTTAATTTTTTGAATAATTACTACTTGAAGTAATTTACTCCAATTGCATCCCTTACTTCATCCAAAGTTTGATTTGCAATTTCATTGGCATCGTCACTACCTTTTTTGAGCATAGCGTATACACCAGGAATATCTTCCTCGTACACAGCACGACGTTTGCGAATTGGGTCGAGTAAGTCTTGCAAAACATCATTTAGATAACGTTTTACTTTAACATCACCTAAACCACCAGCTTGATATTGTTCCTTTAATTCAGCAACTTTATCAGTATCTGTAGCGAAAGCATCAAGATATGTAAAGACCGTATTACCTTCGATTTTACCTGGGTCTTCAACATGAATATGATCTGGATCGGTATACATTGACATAACTTTTTTAGTTACATCGTCAGCAGTGTCAGATAGATAAATACAGTTACCTAATGATTTACTCATCTTGGCATTTCCATCGATACCTGGTAGTCTACCTTGTCCCTTAGGAGGAAATACACCTTTAGGCTCAACCAAAACATCTTTACCATATGTACTATTAAATGTACGAACGACTTCACGAGTTTGTTCCAACATTGGTTCTTGATCATCACCAACTGGAACAGTGTCAGCCTTAAAAGCTGTAATATCAGCAGCTTGACTGACAGGATATGCTAAGAAACCAGCAGGAATACTTTGTCCAAAAGCTTTTTGTTGAATTTCTGATTTAACTGTTGGATTTCTTTCCAAACGTGATACACTGACCAAATCGAGATAATACATGGTCAATTCGTTCAATGCAGAAATTTGTGATTGAACCAAAATATTTGTTTTTTCAGGGTCGATCCCAACTGACAAGTAATCCAAGGCAACTTGTACTAAACTGTTACGAACTTTTTCGGGATTACGAGCGTTGTCAGTCAAAGCTTGCATATCAGCAATCATAATATGCATCTTATATTTACCTTCATTTTGTAACTTTACACGGTTCTTCAATGAACCAAGATAATGTCCGATATGAAGCTTTCCTGTAGGTCTGTCACCTGTCAAAATTGTATTTGTTGCCATGATTTTTCCTCCTTATATATAAAAAAAGCGCCCTATTGATTATCAATAGGACGCTCATGCGTGGTACCACCTGTTTTGTAGACTATTGTCTACCACTCGAGGCTGTAAGGTAACCACCCATATCCATTTCCCGATCCAAGGCCGGTAGCTATTGCAGAAAAGAAGCTACTCTCTGATTCAACTTACTTGAATTAGTACTCAAAAATGATTATGATTTAATATACTTTAATTCGGTAATAAGCATAATGAATTTAAATTCAATTGTCAACGAGAGGTAATTTGATGTCCCTAAATGAAACAAAAAAAGACGAGCAAAAACGCGTTGATAACGTTGCCGAAATCATCAATGACAAAATCCAAAAAGCCACTGACGATCTCGCAAAGGCTCACTCTGAAACAGGTAAGATCGAACGTAATTATGGCGAAAATACCAAGGTCAACACTTTTGAAGTCGATGACCAAATGGAAACCAATGCTTCTGTTCAACAGCAGAAACAGTTGGTTTATTTAGCTGTCGAAAATGAGAATATTCTTGAATCAAATAAATTGAAATTGGAAAATCTTCAAGGTTCTCCATATTTTGGAAGAATCGATATTGTTGAAGATGGCGAAAAAGACACTTTATATATAGGAACTTCAACATTGCAGGACGATGATGGTGATTTTCTGATATATGACTGGCGTGCACCTATTTCTGGTATTTATTACAATGGAACACTGGGCAAAGTCTCATATCCGACACCGACGGGAACCGCTGAAGTTGATCTCAAGCGCAAGCGTCAATTTCAAATAATCCAAAATAAAATTAAAAATATGTTCGACACCAATGAGACAGTTGGTGATGAAATTCTTCAATCAGTTTTATCAGAATACAGTGACGAATATTTAAAAAGTATCGTTGCAACTATTCAACACGAGCAAAATACAATTATTCGTGATACACATTCCGATGTTCTACTAGTGCAAGGTGTGGCCGGAAGTGGTAAAACATCTGCCATCCTACAACGTGTTGCGTATCTTTTGTATCATAGTCGTTCTACATTGAGTGCAGACCAAATCATTTTATTTTCACCTAACAGACTTTTCAGTAACTATATCTCTGAGGTATTGCCAAGTTTGGGTGAAAGAAATATGCGCCAGGTCACACTAAATGAGTTTATATCATTAAGATTAACTGGTATCCAAGTTGAAACACTGTTTGAACGCTATGAAAAAGATGAACGTAATTTACCTGAAACTATGGTAAACATGCGTTTATATAAAGAAAGTGCTGACTTTCTGACTGATTTGGAAAATTTGGAAAACAAGAATAAAAATCACTTGTTATACTTTGAAGATATTATCTTTGAAGGTCGTCCTTTCTTTACTAAGGAAGAAATTTCAGATATTTTTGAATCTCAGAATAAAGCTTTCAGCATCCCTGATAGATTTCTCAAGACCAAAAATACATTGATAAAACGACTACAAAAACGTATTCGCCATGATCGAGATGACGACTGGGTCCAAGCTGAAATTGATAATCTTTCTGATGAGGATTTCCAACAAATAATCACCGATCACAAAATTGAGGAATCAACTAATCAACGTTCAATCATTGCTGAAGAGTTCTTGAAGGATCGTTATGCTCCAATCTATAATGCTTTGATCAACAATTATTTCTTTGATCCATACAAAGAATATCTTTACTTATTGAGTCATATGCAACAAGATATCGTCTCTCAAAAAATCTGGGATACGATGATCGAAGCTATCGATCACAACGTTGAAGCTCATAAACTTAGCTTGAATGACGCAATTGCCACATTATATCTACGTGATTACATCACTGATAGCGGAATTAATGGTGGGATTCAACATATCTTCATCGATGAGATTCAAGATTACACGATGGCACAACTAAAATACATCTCTCATGCATTTCCAAATGCTAAATTGACACTATTAGGTGACCGTTCGCAGGATGTGTTGACGAGTGCATATCGCAATAAGGATGTCATAACTTCTATCAATGAATTGTTTGCAAAAAAGCATGTCACGATGATCAGCTTAAATCAGAGTTATCGTTCAACTGCTGAAATAACTAACTTCGCCAGTCAGCTTTTGCCAGATACAGAGAAAATAAAAGCATTTTCACGTAAAGGTGAAGTTCCAACTGTGAAAGTCTTCCCTGCTGAAACCGACTACTACAAAGGCCTGAAGGATACAGCCAGAGAATTGAACAAAAAGTACGAGACTGTCGCTATTCTGACAAGAAACCAGGCACAAGCCGAACAAGTTTATGCGCATTATGGTGATGAATCATTAGTCACTTTGGTAACTGCAGATTATCGTTCAGTACCCAAGGGAATCTTGATCTTACCAATTTACTTGGCCAAAGGATTGGAATTTGATGCCGTAATAGCACACAATGTATCGGCTGAAAACTATCCCGATAGTCGTAGTCGCGATACACTCTACACAATTTGTACACGTGCAATGCACAGTTTGACACTTTGTGCTGAAAAAGAGTTATCACCTTTGATCAAGATGCCAACTGAAATTCCAGAAAAAGTAAATTAAAAAAAGAACCAGCTGTATAGACTGCTTGGAAACATGGTTTCCAAACTGCCACAGCTGGCTTTTTTTATATAAATTTAATTTAAAATTCAACGATATTGAAGCTTTAACTACCGACCAATTTTGTCAGCACAAAAAATTATTCGGCTGGAACTCTATCAGTTATTTGACCTGCTTCAGGATCAGTAAGATAGTTGATGCTTTTACTCATCTCTAGGAACGATGCATCAGATTTAGCTGTCAAAGTCGATGCAGTCTGGCCTGAAGAGTGATTATCGGAATTTTTGAAAACGTCCATTTCATTAGTGGATAAATCTGATGGAGCAATAATATTATTCAACTTGTCATATGTCACAGTCTGTCCACCACCAATTCGCAACATTTTTTCTTTACTGAGAAAAATGTATAAATAACCTAAACTGTCGCCAGTAGCAACACTTTTCTGTGAAAGGTCATATCCAGCCCTTGCAGCGTTTCTTTTCTGTTCGGAGTAAGTGTTATTTTGGTTTAAGGAAACTAAGGAATACTTCTGCAAATTTTGTATTGCTGAACGTTCGATACTGTCAAAACGTTTTTGATAGAAAAAGCCATCCTTGATCAATACTTTTCCACTATCTGTTGCGCTGGTCGTGGTTTCAGGTGCAACCCAAGTTCCATTTAGCTTATCGACAGGAACATTAGTAATGTCTTTTTTAACCCCAGTATCGAGATATGATTTCCCTCGTTCAATGGTTCTCAGATCTTCAACATCACGATATTCTGCGGTCACTTGGTAAAGATGATTGCCATCAGCAATAAATCCGTCAGTCAAATCGACTCCATTAGACTCCGTCTGTAAGAAAATCAAATCCGATAATTGATCAATTGTGACGTTTGCGCCCAATTTCTTGAGGGAAGCGTTAATTTGTTCGACAGTCAAATAATGAATTGTATTTTGAGCTTCTTTTGTAACGTGACTTTCGATACCTTGTTTCCATTTTTTCAGAGAAACCTGATGGTATTCAATGGCACCATTATGGAATTTTTTATTCGAAGTGGACCAAGTTGTTTCCATTGAGGTTTTCTTCATTGAGGAGACAGAAATATCATTAGAAAGTGTATGTTTTTCCATGTTCGAACTAATCGATTTATCGAAGACCCATGTCTTTGAAGACGAATTGAGAACTTTTTCCGTGTTCTTCTTTACGTGATTATCAGAGACTGTCTTATTACCACATCCTGTAATTCCAATTATGGTTAATAGTAGTACAAGTAGTGAAATCTTTTTCATAACTTACCTCTTTTATATTATCGAATTGGCCAATTTACAGCTTCAGGTAGGTAAAATTATCACATCAGTTGTCGATCGATTCTAGAGGAAATCTGATATATTGTAATATATCAGTAAATTGTAAAAACTAATTCTTACAAAATAATTTCGAGGGACTTGGGTAATTAACATGTATAAAATGATTGTTTGTGATTTGGACGAAACACTAATGAACGATGACGGGACCCTATCTGAAACTAATGCTGCAGCAATTAAGGCTGCCACAGCAAAAGGAGTATTTTTCGTACCAAATTCTGGGCGAAGCTACACATCATTTCAAAATGATCTGGAAACAATGGGTCTACTAAATAAAACCGACCAATACACGATTTCGTACAATGGAGGTCTAATTAGCGAAAATAAAGGTAATCGTGCAATTGCTATCAATTCCATGCCTTTTGAAATTGCTCAAAAAGTTTTTGAAACAGGGATATCAGTCCCAAGCGCCGACACTCATATCTATACTCAAGATAAATTGTATATTTATCATCCTAATGAAGATGATGCAAAATATCTTCATAACCGAGGCGTCTCTTTTGAAGAAATTAACGATGTAAACCTTGATCGTTTCAAAAACGATAATATTATGAAAATAATTATGGATTTACCAACCATGGACCAAAGAAAAAAGATGCAACAAAAAGTTGAATCTGTTGTAGATCCACAACAACTAGCAGTGACCTTTTCATCAGATCGTTATGTAGAATTCAATCCGGCCGGAGTTGACAAAGGTACAGCATCAATTCAGTTGGGAAAGATTTTAGGAATCAAACCTGAAGAAATCATTTCAATTGGCGACAACAATAATGATTTACCGATGTTAAAGGCAGTTGGACTCCCAGTGAGTGTTGCAAATGGTATTGATGGTGTCAAAAAAGTAGCCAAGTACGAGACCTCTGTGGATAACAATCATGGTGCAATCGCAGAAGTCATCAATAAATTTATCTTATAAAGAAAAAAAGATGATAATCATCCGAAAACGGAGAATTATCATCTTTTTACTAATCTTTTATATTCAATTTAACAGTGACACACACCAGATAAGTCGAAAGTATTAAATCATTATTGTTCCAATCAAAGCCCCAATAATCGCAATGAACATCGGCATTTTCTCATCTTGTGTATACAAATAAGTAAAGGCATAGCATAAACCAAACACGGTATTCATGAAAAATTGTAACCATGTTCCAGGCAATGTTATTGCTCCAGCAATCAATCCACTGACGATGATCCCGCCGACAGCACTTGCTGGCGAGCTTTTTCTAAAGAAGTAGTTGAAAAAGAAACCGGTTGATACAAGCTGTTGTTGAACAGCTATTATCAATACATTTGCTATCAAATTAAAGATAAACACTTTTTGATCTGAACTTGTTACATCGTCATTCTTAAATTGTGGCAATTTTCCAGTGACCTGCAAATAGCTGATCATCATACGTAAAACTGTCATCAAAATAATCATTAATGTTATAAAACCAATATTATTTACTAATGAAGCCATAAATTTTTTGCTAGGCTCAGAGAAGCTACTACGTTCTCGCAAATATCTACGTATCATAAGAGCCAATGTAATTATTCCAAAAATAAAGAAAACAGCTACAACGATGGTATTAAGGCCATTCGCATTTGCAGCAAAGTTTTTTAGAATCAATGTTATAACAGCAAACGCTGTCCAAATTAGGTATCTTGAAAAATCGGTACCTGGTGACTCTCCTACTCGCATATATCGTTCTTCCATTCAATAATTTTTCTTCACACATTATATCATACGAAGTGTCTTCATTTTTGTTCGCAATTCATCTATTATAGGAGTTACTTACTTTTATAGTAATTGTGGAGGGGACAAATGAAAGAAAAACAAGGAAGGATCTTTTACCTTGATTTCATCAGAGTTTTAGCAATTTTTCTAGTAATATTTATACATGTTTCAGCAATCGACACAACTTTACACATAGGTAGTACACAGTGGCAAATCACCAGAATCTTGAATTACCTTGCCCACGTCAGTGTACCAATGTTTTTCATGATCTCAGGCGCTCTGTTATTAAGCAATCCACGCACCGAATCGATTTCGTACACTTGGAAAAAACGTATTCCCAGAGTCGTGATTCCATTCGTGGCATGGTCACTTCTATCAACATTCTTTATAGCACTATACGCCCATTCATTCGACTTGGGTGGAGCTTTAAAAATGTATGCACAGTTCTTATATCAACCGGTCTCACCAACATTATGGTTCATGTATCCATTGATTGGACTATATGTTTTGTCACCAGTATTAAGAACATTTGCCAAAAAAGCTAGTACCAAAATGTTGGTATACATTACGTCGATTTGGTTGATCACCAACTCATTGATGCCAACTTTATCACCATTCTTACCCAAGAGCATCATGCATGCACTCGAATTTAATCCTGCATCTAGTTTTTATCTCGTCGGTGGATTTGCAGGTTACTTTATTCTTGGATATTTGATCACTAGACTTGACGTCTCAAAAATCAGCTACTGGGCATTGATTCTAATTTTCTTGATCTGCCTTTTTGCTGGAGATGCTTATTCAACAGCTTATCCAAAAACAAATGACATGTGGAATCAGTATTACGTTACTTCTATCTTTGTTTTAATAATGTCACTATCGTTTTATCTTATTCTACAAAAACTAGGTCAAAGAACCCAATCCGTTGGCGTTAAAAAAACTTTTGCCTTCTTTTCACCACTAGTTTTTGGAATCTATCTTGTTCATAATATTCTTATTTTATTCCTTGAACCTTGGTTCATGGCAAACTTACCTTATCAAGGACTATTAGCCACATTTACGAGATACTTTGCTGTCGCTATTTTGGCCTCCTTAATAATTTGGTTGCTAAGTTTGATCCCAGGTATAAACTATATTTTAACGGGGACACGAGGAGGAATAGGTAAAAATGAATACCACTACAATAATCGGGATAGTTCTACTGATCATATTTCTGACGATCCACTTCATAGTGCTGAATAGAAATACTGTTTATAAAAAAGAACATCACGTAAAGAAGACACCATTGTTACCATATGTAATTGGTACCGGAATACTAAATCTGATTGGTTTAGCAGTCTTAATTTATGGAGTATTCCATTAAAAAAGCTTGAGGAAAATTTCCTCAAGCTTTTATTTTTATACAAATATAATTATTCTCTTCTACGTCTGAAGACAAATGCCATTCCAGCTAGAAGTGCCAATCCAGCTGCTGACAAAATAGCTGATCTTTCAGCACCTGTTTGTGGCAACTTGCCATTCTTGTCATTAGCATTTTGATAAGGAACTTCTGGAATTATTGAATTTCCATTTGTATTCTTATCTACATTTGAAGTTGAAGTACTGTTTTCATCTGATTTTTCATCAGGCGAAGTAATATCTTCATCTTCTTCACCATCTTCACCTTCAGCAGACGTGTCGACATCAGGTTCGGCAGGGATTTCAGGACCACCTGGATTTTCAACATCAGGAACTTCAGGAGTTTCTGGATCCGTAACGCCTGGCGTCTCGGGTTCTTCTGGGTCTGTTACATCTGGTGTTTCGGGTTCCTCTGGATCTGTGACATCTGGTGTTTCGGGTTCCTCTGGATCTGTTACATCTGGTGTTTCGGGTTCCTCTGGATCTGTTACATCTGGTGTTTCGGGTTCCTCTGGATCTGTGACATCTGGTGTCTCTGGTTCTTCTGGATCTGTAACATCCGGTGTCTCTGGTTCTTCTGGCTCCTCAATACTTGGAACTTCGACGTCGGGATTTGTTATATCTGGTGTTTCGAAATCTTCCTCTTCGTCTTTAGTTTCGTCTTGAAGGTCCCATCTATGAGTTTCAGCATTAACGTTGACCTTATCGGCAACAATATTACCATCAAGGTTTTGACCAACATTAACAGTAGCATTAGGTGCTAGAACACTACCTTGGAAAACACCATTCATATTGATATTTCCGTTGTGAAGCTTGTTTGAATTTGTACTATCAGTGAAATTCCAAAGTAAATGATTGTCACCGAAATACTCAGTTTCCTGACTATTTCTGTCGGAACCATCGTCATAAACTATTTTGATTGGTGAATTTACGTTGTAATTTGAATCACCTTTAGTATCAACATTAATAATTACTGTAGGTCCACCTTCGGAGCTTGAAATACCCTTAATAGTTAGAGGTGTACTCCCATTCAAAACATCGGGATCTAAATTAATTATTATTTCGTTATTTTTATTTACTACATAATCATTCACATCAATTACACGATTGTTCATATCGTCAAAATCGCTATTTGAAATATGATTTGGAGTTGATGCGTTAGCAAGGTTTGTAGATGAATTACGAAGATTTTCAAATTCCTTAGCAAAATCAATATAGACTTGTCCATTTTTATCTTGATAAGTTTCTTGAGCAGTCAAATGGTCAATATCTTTTCCATCAACATTTACACGATTTGGATTTGTAGTGTTAACATCAACACCTTCACCAAAAATAACCTTGTTGGTTCTTGTATCACCAGCAGAAACAAAAGAACTATTAGCGATATTAGTAATATTTTGAATATATGTAATTTCTTTATCTAATAATTCTTCATGGATATTTGTTCCAAAGTTGACGTTTCCATCCAAATTCTTAACCGCAAGATTACCATTTGTGTGTGCGTTTAATGTGGCGTCATTTGAAAAGATATGGAAATAAGCTGCAACGCCTAATGGATTATTAGCAACATTTGGATAATCATCATAGACTGTACCACCGTCTTGGACTTCAGGATTACTTGTCGTAACAGGCTGATTATTTTGAACATCAGTTGTATCATTTTCTGCTTCTGGAGCAGTAACATCCTCTGCTGAAGAATCCTCGTTTGTCAGATCACTGTTTTGTTCTGGTTCATCATTGTTAACAGTTAAATCATCAGCTTCTTGTTCTGGTGTCTCTACTTGTGAGCTTGAAACATTTCCTTCCCCAATCTCACCGTCAGCGACATTTGTATCTGCCATTGATGTGTTAGTCAAAATTAAGAAAGACAATGCTGCGGCACAAGTTGCAATACTGGAAAATGCCCATCTACTTTCTTTGAAATTCTTTGTTTTCAAAACCGATTCCCCCTCTGACAAAACAACCGAATTATCAACCGATAAATTAGTGTAATATGCATTATTTTTCATTAATCACGTGATAAAGAGTTATATCATGTTATAAATACTCAAAACAATGTAATTTGTGAATTTATATATTGATATTTTTTTATTTATTGAATGTCATAAATCGATTATTATCCAAAAAAATTTTATCGTCAAGACCACTTTCAGAGAATAAAAAAAAATCCTGCATTTCTGCAAGATTTTATAAACATTGTCACTATTCTGGCAATGGTTTCTTAGCTGATTTTTCCAACCAAGCTGTATTATCTGGATCAGCGTAAATTCTCTTTCCAGTATCAAGTGTAGCAATTTTCTTCATGTCATCTTCAGTCAATTCAAAATCAAAGATGTCGAAGTTTTCCTTCAAACGTGCTTCGTGGACTGACTTAGGAATAATAACTGTATTACGTTGAATATGCCATCTCAGAATAACTTGTGCGACTGTCTTGTTATGCGCAGCGGCAATTTCCTTAAGAACAGCGTCATCAAAGATTCCATCAGAACCACGTCCCATTGGACTCCATGCTTCATGAACGATTTCATTATCTTGAAGATAATTTACCAACTCTGTTTGTTGGAAGTAAGGGTGAGTCTCAATTTGATCGATCACAGGTTTGATTTCTGTTTGAGACATCAAATCCTCCATGTGATGTTTCTTGAAGTTTGAAACACCAATAGATTTGATCTTTCCAGCTTTATACAGCTCTTCCATGGCTTTCCAGGAACCTACATAATCTGGAGCTGGCCAATGCACTAGATACAAATCAAGATAATCTAAACCTAATTTGTTTCTAGTTTTTTCGAAAGCTGCCATAGTCTTGTCGTAGCCATGGTCAGAATTCCAAACTTTTGAAGTAACGAAATACTCATCACGTTTGAGGCCGGATTCTTTCAATGCTTCTCCAAGCCACTGCTCGTTGCCATAGTATGCAGCAGTATCGAAGTGACGATAACCAGCATCAATGGCCCACTTGATAGCTTTCATGAATTCGTCTTTATCCTTCATCAAGAAAACACCAAGACCGATTTGAGGAATTGTTTCTCCATTATTAAACGCGATTTCTGGTACATCTGTCATCATTAATCTACCTCCATAAATGTGTCTATGCATTAACTTTATCATAATATATTAAAAAATGAGTATCTCATTATCGAGATACTCATCATCGGTTATTTAGTAACCTTATCAAGGTTAACTTTTTCATTTTTATACTTCATTGTGTTAGAAATCAATTTTTGTGATTTGGCATATTTAACAGCCTTATCAAAATCAGCTTTCTTAACTTTCTTAGATGAAGCAAATTTTACATCTAAATCATTCATTTTAGCGGCAGATTTTCTTGTTGCTCCAAGTTGTAACAACAACACGTCTGCTGGGACAAATCCTGACTTAGTCAAGTCTTTGGCTGCATCATTGTATGAGTTGATCAAGTTGTTAACATCAGAAACCTTAGAAGTTGTTAAATCATTTGATACTGCAATAATGTCGCCATTCTTGTTGTTTGCTTTTTGTTTGTTCAACACTTTAGCACCGTTTTGTTTAGCGTTACTAATTGCTGGATCACTCAAAACAGCAGCATCAACTTTTTTAGACTTCAAATTACTTACTCTAGTTGTTAAGTTAGCAACATTCTTAACTTTAACATCTGACATCTTCATATCGTTCTTTGAAAGAAGATTCTTCAAGTAATACTTGCTACCATCTTTCTTATCAATGGCAATAGTTTTGCCTTTTAAGCTCTTAACATTTTTAAACTTTTTGTTGGCTACCAAAGCACTGTATCCCGTGGCTGTACCAGCAACTTTCCACGATTTATTGTTTTTAGCAATTGTCGTGAAGTTAACGAGATCAGTTACGGCAACATTCACTTTACCAGCCTTGATTGCATCATTTAATTCACTAGCAGTTTTGAACTGTTGCAATTCTACTTTCACACTGTGAGCATCATAATATTTTTTATCTTGTGCAAAATAAAATGGTAGTGATGAAATTGATTGTGTAGTACCCACCTTGATTGTTGAATCTGTATTAGCTGTTGTATCGGCAGCTTGAGCACTATGTTGATTTAAAAGTGGTACTGAACTTACTAATAATAGTAATGTCGCAAAAATAAGACCGAGTTTTTTCATAACTCTTGTCATATATCGTTCCTCCTTTTTCCAATACCAATATAATAGTATTTTTATCATCAACTTGCCACAAATTCATAAATTTACGTAAATAAACAGACTAACATTAATGAGGAATCATGATTCGACGGAATCGTGATTCCTCATTTTGCTTTTACTAGTAAGA
>NZ_RHON01000006.1 GCF_003946505.1 Companilactobacillus mishanensis
TTATTTAAGTGTGCCCAAAATCGTTCATATTTTGAATAGAAAAAAAGACATGGGCCTTGACCTAAGACCACATGTCTAAAAAATCTGTTTCCTTCCGGAACCGGAATCTATCTCTGAAAACGTTTAAATAAAAATAATCCTTACGAGAAAACCAAAACTCTGGTATATTAATCTACCGTTGCCACAAAAACGGAGGTATTTTATGAGCACTACCACAAAAAATGAAATAAATACAAAATTAGAACACCCATTTCTAGCTATGATGGGTGTTTTGATTGGTGGATTTGTCGGAATGTTAAGTGAAACATCACTGAACATTGCATTGCCATCAATCATGAAGGCTTTTTCAATTGAAACTGGTACAGTTCAATGGTTAGTTACTGGATATATGTTAGTTATCGCCATCGTCTTGCCACTTTCGAGTTTATTAACGAAACACTTTTCAACTAGGGGATTGGTTAGATCTGCGTTAATAATTTTCATCATTGGATCAATTGTAGCTGCATTAGCACCTGATTTTCCTGTCCTACTTGCTGGTCGTATGATTCAAGGTATCGGAACCGGAATCGTCCTGCCACTAATGTTCTCAATTGCTATGAGAATTTTCCCACCTAACAAACTTGGTGCAGCACTTGGTGTTGCAGCATTGGTAATCATGTTTGCACCTGCCATTGGACCTACACTTGCTGGAATTATTCTAGGCGTACTTTCATGGAGATGGATTTTCTGGTCATTCATTATTTTCCTATTGATTGCTTTGGCTTTTATGGAAAAGAATCTTACAAACGTATTCGAAGTTACTAAACCAAAAGTTGACTGGTTGGCAATCTGTTTATCAACTGTCAGCTTCGGATTGATTGTTTTCGGAATTAGTTTCTTAAGCAAAAATATGACTTTAGCACTAATTGCTTTAGTTGTTGGACTGGTTGTCCTTGTAATTTATATCAGACAACAATTGCACGCTGAGACTCCAACACTTGATTTCAAAGTTTTGAAGACATCAAGATTCGTTACAGGTTCACTACTTGTTATGATCGACTTTGGTATCACACTTTCAGCAATGTACTTGTTACCTATGTACATTCAAAATGGTTTAGGCGTTGCAGTTGCCTTAACTGGTGTAGTTCTACTACCTGGTGGTTTGGTTAACGCCTTGGTATCATTCTTAGCCGGACGTGCCTACGATAAAATGGGTGCAAAAATCTTAACTAGATTAGGATTTATATTTTCTGCCGTGGGTGCATTAATGTTTATTTTCAGTGGCGTACATAGCTCACTTGGATACATTATTGCTGCCCATATCATTATCATGATTGGTGTTCCAATGGCTATGGCTCCATCACAAACTTATGGATTGAACTCACTTGATGCGTTCCAATCTGCTGATGGTTCAGCTATCATCAATACTTTCCAACAAGTTATCGGTGCTGTTGCAACTGGTATCGCTACAATGTTGTTGAGTACTGGTCAAAGCAATTACTTTGCAGATGGTGGTCATTCAGCTGCCCAAGCCTTTACACAAGGTGCACATTACGGTTTCATCTTCACGTTTGTTCTTGCAATTCTTGGCTTTATCTTGGCCTTCAGAGTTAAAGATGTTAAAGAAACAAGTACAGAGGTTCCAGAAAAGTAAAAAAATAACGCATTGTAGAAAGATAATTCTACAGTGCGTTTTTTATTTGAAATCATTTCTGGTTGCTTTACGAAGTTTAAGAGAAATTAACAGTGCAATCACAGCGTAAATAGCTGATACGTAACCAACATAATTAAGGTTGAAAAATCTGACGGTAGTTGATGCTGAAAATGATCCTAGTGAAATACCAACGTTAGAGAAAATTGAAATCAACGAGGTGGCGAGTGCCAATGACTGCGGATAATTTTTGGCTGCTTCATCCATAAATCCCAGTTGTATCGTAGTCCCGTAGATAATCGTCAGGGTACACAAGATGGCCAAAACTAGAATTCCGGTATATTTGTTTTGCAACGCGACACCGAGTGACAGACATGCGATTATCAGTAAGGAAAATACGATTGGCAGTTTCTTGAACCCATTATTTTTTGCAATCATACCGGCAATTTGGTTACCGATAATACTCATCACACCTAACATGAAAAGTAGCCAATTTAGGGTACTGATGTTATAACCGAGTACTGATGTAATGATAGTTCTGATATAGGTGTAAAAGGTGTATTGAACGCCCATGACAGCAATGGTAATGCCAATACCCATAAGTACTTTATGATCTTTTAACAGTTGCAACTGCTCGATAACACTACCGGTTGCTTCTGGTTTTTCACTTGGGATCAACCAGACTAGTAAACCAAATACTATAACTGTAAGTCCAGATACCATCCAAAAACTGGCGTGCCAACTTAGCCAAGCAGCGATTGCTGAACCGATTGGGACACCAACGACAGAAGCAATGCTGAATCCCGCTCCGACCCAAGCCATGACCATTGGCCGCTTATCGAAAGGAGTTACGATACTGGCGAACAAATTTATCATGGTAATAATTGTTCCGGCGACCAATGCTGTCATGATTCGAGCAGCAAACAGCCAGCCAAGTGATGGTGCCAAAGCTGTCAGTGTATTGCTGGCAAAAAATATTCCCATCAATAAAAGTAAGAGGGTCCTTCGATTCCAATGGCTTGTTAAGGTGGTCAGAATCGGCGTGCTTATTGCATATACCAAAGCAAAAGCGGTGACTAGAATTCCAATTGAAGAAAGTGATGCATGATAACTTTTTGCGATATCTGACAAGATACCGACAACCATGAATTCGTTGCATCCAAGCATGAAAGCCACCAGTATAAATGTTAAAGTTCGCAGACGTGAATGTTTTGCATTCAAAAATAATCCCTCTAATTTTCAAAAATTTGTGTGATTGCTATATTTAAAATATAGCAGAGTGTTGAGTAAATTAGTGTAAAAATATCGTTAAGTTTAGGACAAATTGGGACTCAATATATAGAGTAAAATGATATACTAGTTTTAACGAACATAAGTTCTGAGTATTCTATAAAAGGTGCAATCTGGCACCTTTTTTGATGTCATATAAAAAAGGAGGTCTGTTCGAAATGGATGATACGCAACGTACATATATGGCGATAGATTTGAAGTCTTTTTATGCTTCAGTCGAATGTATTGCTCACGATTTGGATCCGTTGAATGCTAATCTTGTCGTTGCTGATAATTCTCGGACAGACAAGACTATTTGCCTGGCAGTTTCTCCAGCCTTGAAACAATTTGGTGTACCCGGGCGTCCAAGACTTTTTCAAGTTGAACAAATTGTTGGAAAACTGAATCGTGCACGTGCAAATCAAGTTGCAGGGCGCCGTTTAACAAAATATTCATCGATAAATCGACAGCATTTACTGAATTCCCCATCATTAAAAATTGGCTACAAAGTGGTTAAACCTAGAATGAATTTTTACATGCACAAGAGTGCTGAAATTTATGGGATCTATTTGAGATTTATCGAAGCAAAGAATATCCACGTATATTCAATTGATGAAGTCTTGATGGACGTGACTGACTATTTGAATAGTCATGACGAATCTCCGCATACTTTGGCAAAAACTATTATTCAGCAGATCCAGTCAGAAACTGGCATTACTGACACAGCCGGAATCGGTACTAATTTATATTTGGCAAAAGTTGCGATGGATATTGTTGCCAAACACATTCCGGCCGACTCCGATGGTGTTCGTATTGCTCAAATGGATGAACATCAATACCGCAAATTATTATGGGCACATCAACCTTTGACGGATTTTTGGCGAGTTGGACGCGGCTATGCGAAACGATTAGAACGACTTAACTTGAATACTATGGGTGATATTGCCCGATGTTCATTAGGTAGCTTATCCGATGAAAACAACGAAGAAATTTTATACAAAGAATTTGGGAAGAATGCTGAATTATTGATCGATCATGCTTGGGGACACGAATCTGCTACCCTCGAGGATATAAAGAAATATCGTTCCGATGACCATGGATTGTATTCCAGTCAGGTATTGATGAAGCCTACTTCCTATGATGATGGTTTAAAAATTGTTCGAGGGATGAGTGATAATCTAGCGCTTGAATTAGTTCAGAAAAAAGTTACAACTGACCGTGTCGGACTAATTATTGACTATGATATTAAAAGTTTGGATGTAAACAGCAATTATTCTGGAACGATAATTACCGATTATTACGGACGTCAGGCTCCAAAGCCTGCCCATACAGCAACTAGTTTAAGTGGATCAAGCTCATCATCGCGAGAATTAAAAGAAGCATTCATTGAGATGTTTCACCAAATAGTAGATAAAAAAATGTTGATCAGGAGAGTAACCGTTACTGCCAATCATTTGATTGATGAAGTTGAGGCTGAACAGAAAACTAATTTTAAGCAGATCAGTTTATTTAGTGATCCGGAAAAAGAAATAGTTCAAGATAAGAAAACAAAGATTAAACGGAAACAAGATAGAAAAATCCAGGAAACAATTTTGGACTTACAAAAGAGATTTGGAAATCGAAATGTTATTTTGAAGGCTTCAGATTTAGAAGAAGGGTCAACTACCAGGGAACGTAATAATCAGATTGGAGGACATCACGCATAATGGATGAGAAGAAGCTGATCGAGAAGAAGATATTCAATGATACAACATCTTACGACGACATTATGGATTTGCCATATAGGCAATCAAAACGACATTTGCCAATGAATCAACGTGATCGAGCCTTTCAGTTTGCTCCTTTTGGTGCGTTAGAGGGTTTCAATGATTTGATCAAAGAAAAAACTGAAATGTATAAACGACGCAAGTATGCTGATGGGGAATTGGAAGCTAAGGTTGCCACTCAGATCAAGTATTTGCAGACACATCTGGATTTGAAAGTTGATGTTACTTTTTTTAATGATGAATCAGGATTCTATGAGCACGTTAAAGATACATTGACACGTGTCGAATATGAAAAGGGAAGAGCAATATTTGGCGAAACTTCAGTCGTTATTGCTGGTATTAGAGAAATCAGATTGATAAAAAGTAATTAAACTACTAGATAAATATTAACCATTTGAAAGTTTTGACTCATAAAAGTCGAAACTTTTTTGGGTATTAATGATCAGATGATTGTTAACTTTGTCACACAGCTATTACGGATTTGCCAAGTCTATAACTAAAATTCATAGGTTTAATTAAAAACTAGTATTGGTAAACGCTTTCTTACATGACTATATTAAAGGAGAAGGTAGCCGCGGATACAACGATATACAGAAATATAAATACATGTGATTATATTAATTTGCAAAAATATAATTATGAAAGCCTTTGCAAAATTTATAATTCATAATATACTATGTATATCAATTTTTATAAAAAAATTGAAATTTGGGGTGTAAGGAAATGGCTGTAGAATACGCAAATGTTAAAGAATCTGAAATTAAAGTAGGAATGACTGACAGTATCAGCAAAAAAGTTACTGAAGCAGACGTTAACGGCTTTGCCGAAACAACTGGCGATCATAATCCAGCTCATACAGATGAGGAATATGCTAGTC
Source organism: Companilactobacillus mishanensis (assembly GCF_003946505.1). Classification (GTDB taxonomy): domain Bacteria; phylum Bacillota; class Bacilli; order Lactobacillales; family Lactobacillaceae; genus Companilactobacillus; species Companilactobacillus mishanensis. The sequence continues at coordinate 5,543 of NZ_RHON01000006.1, forward strand.
ATACTCAATTTAAGACTAGAATTGCTCATGGAATGTTAGGTGCTAGCTTGATTTCAGCTGTATTAGGTATGAAATTACCTGGACCTGGAACAATTTATTTAGGACAAGATCTTAAATTCACTCATCCAATTCATTTTAACGATGTTATAACAGCAAAAGTTACAGTTAAGGAGATAATTCCCAAGAAGAAATTCAACTTGGTGATCCTTGACACTACCGTTACTAACCAAGCAGGGGACGTTGCTATCGAGGGGACAGCAACAGTTATCCCACCAAAGGACTAAGTTTTAAACAGTTAAATATTTAAAAGTACGAATGCAACAAATGAGTCCGTATTCAAAATTACTAAAGAAGAGGTCTACTAATCTAAATTTCTCCCGGGGTATTTTTGGGTGCGGATTTTTTTTGAATTATAGATAGGGAGGCAACAACAATGGAAGAAAGAACCGACGCACTAGAATTAAAAGTAAGTAATAACAGTAAAGTTAAAGGTTTATTGATGCTCGCTGTCATGTGGTGTGCATATGTTACGTTTGCCATGAACTGGGTCGGAGGCTCCGACCTGGGTGCTCAAATTGTCCAAACATTCTTTGGTGGTCCCGTCGCTCCAGTTATACAACAGGTAGTTAACTATACAATCACTGCAGCTAGAGTGGTAGCTAACTTATTTGCGGCTTATATTCTGATCAAGTCAGGACCAAAACGTGCGATTACAATTGCAATGGTGTTATTGATGTTTTCTGTAGTCGCTGTTTGGATGCCTAATTATTGGGCATTCACAATTTCTAGAATGGTTATGGCGCTTGGGGGCTCAATGGTTATCGTTTATATGAACCCAGTCGTAGCAAACTATGTAGCACCTGACAAAAAAATGATTGCGAATGCTCTTAATACTGTTTCGTATAACGTCGGTGCCTTTGTTGTCTCAATACTATTCGTATTCTTTGCTCAACAATTAGCAGCTAATTGGAAAATCACATTAACAATTATGGCTTCATTGACAGTTGTATTCTTTATTTTGTGGTTAATAGTTTCAGAAGATTTTGATACAACCAAGAATCTCGAATCCTCAGAAGAACAAGTTAAGTATGGTTATAAAGAAGCTTTGAGAGATTCATTCGTTTGGAAATATTCCATCGCTTTTGGTGGATTCTTATTCTTATACGTGCTTGCAGTTACAAGCTTTCCATCAGTGATTTCGACATATGCACCTAAGATCGACGGTAGTTTATTAAATCTATTAGTTACTGGATTTGCAATCGTAGGTACAGGTGTAGGTATGAAATTAGGACTTACTGATATGAAACGGAAGAAAATTTTACTTTCAACAGGAACATTGATGATTGCTATGTTTGCATTAGCATTGATCTTTGCAAATATCAGCACATTTGCCACATATGCATTCGCAGCAATTTCAGGATTCTTCATGTTCATTCAATATCCAGTTTATATGAACTTACCACATGAAATGCCAAATATGTCTGCACAAAAATTGACAGTTATCTTTGGATTATTCTGGGCAATCGCTTATACTGTAAATACACTATTCACCTTTATTTGGAGTATGTTGTTAGGAAGCAGCGGTTGGTTAGCAGCATCGATTTTCTACATCGTAGGATCATGCTTATACCTTGTAATGGCCGCAATGCTACCAGAAACAAAATAAATTATATTGATTATTTTCGTCTTTCTTTAGACATACTAAAAAACTAGTTGAATAATTTGGCTAATCCATTTATAATGGTATGGTTGATATTAAGAATATGAAAATAGAAAGGGAGGAGGGATTTTAGATGTCACAAAACACACATAAAGGTTACACAGGTCACCGCCGTCCCGTTAACAATAAAAATACAGAATCACGTCTTAAAGACACACAAAAAGTTGTTGAATTCTTAAAGAGTCGCGACGAAAAAGCTGCTAAATAATAGCAGACAATAAAAAACGATTGATCCTTCCGTAGTGGAAGATCAATCGTTTTTTTATTGGATTTGAAATTAGTCTTTCAAATCACTTTTTAAGACTGAGTAAATAGCTTCATCGCAGATACCTTGGTTATTACGGCCACGTTGTCTCAAAGTGCCTTCATAGACCATACCGCTATGTTTCATGACAGCACCAGAAGCCTCGTTTCTAGTGTCGTGATGACATTCAACACGGTTATATCTTTTTTCTGTCAAAAGAAAATGAATGACAGCCTGAAGAGCTTCAGACATATAACCTTCGCCCCACCAGTCATGACCAAGAACATAGCCAAGCTCGATAGTTTTAATTTCAGGATAAATATTTACAGCAGAAATTTCACCGATCAATTCATCGTCATCAGACTTAAAGATACCCCAATTGTTGATACCGCATTTACCGTTGGACTTAACAATATCAGCAACCCGTTTAAGAGTAGCATCTTCAGAAGGGTGAGTCTTCCAAGATAAATATTTAGTGGCACGATCGTCACCAGCCCAGTTCTTGTACATCATCTTGTAGTCGCTAAGAACGAAGTTTCTCAGATAAAGCCGATCTGTTTTAATTTCAGTCATTGTAAGCGCCTCCAAATCTCTATAATATACTACAGCAAATATGAACAGTTTTATAGTCTTTTTAGAAAATAAATTATTTAATTATTTGAAAGTTTACTAAACACCATTCATGCATAAATAAAATTTAAACCACAATTGGTCTAGAACATGAAAATACGGTCGAAGACACGTATTTTTTAGGATCTAAATCGAATTTGAATAATAAAGAATACAAAAAAAACCATCCCAGAAAAAGGTACCGGAATAGATTCATAAATTACAACTTATTAATAAACATATGCACCCAGTAAAAAAGCGAGCCATACGAAACACCATAAAATCACAGATAATACCAGCATTAACGCAAAGGCTAACACTAACACCAACAAAACTAGATACATCATAAATAAGAGTGGATAAGACATACCATAAATTTGAAGTAAGATGAAAACTAGCCCGAAGGGAAGGAACTGCAGGGCCGAGCTGCGGAATTAATCTTGAGACGGCAAAGGCCGTCACTAGATTAAAGCTGTATCCAAAGACCGCACTTTGGCTTTGGATCAGCTCGCAGCGACCACGTCCAGCAGTTCCTGACCGAAGGGCGGCATACACCACTACTCAGCAATCAATTTATTGTAAGCCGCAGAAGGGATGTTTCGTTTGAACGCCTCGTCGTATGTATACACATAAGCCCCTTTAGTATCCAATTTCAAAAAATGACCTTGTTTAAGCTTGCCCATACCAGTGAATTTTACCTGATGAGGATTGCCATCCTTGTCGTAGCTAGTCAAATCGTAATCATAATTGCCGTAACCATCTTCATCATGACCCTTACTGTTGTCAATTTTGACATAACGAGATTCACGTTTCACCAAGATGTTATATGCACCAAGTGCTTGAGAGAATTGATCCGTCCTATCTTTAGTATAGGCACAGGCACCCAAGTATGCACCCCCGACGATCAATACTGATAATAATAAAAACTTTAGTAGACTTTTCATTTGTTTGTTACCTCCTGAAAAATATACTAAAGTTTTTTTATAAATTTATACATTTGTTGTGCTTACATTTGTCTTACGGAATTGTAAGTTGTTATTTTTCGTTGTCGTCGTGGATACCCCAGTCGAACTTCAAAGTATAATCAACAATTCCATTAAAAATATTTGCAATTAGGTTCCACATAATAACGCCTCCGAACATAGATTTTATATATTTACCCTCATCTATATTGTAAGCCTTTTCACATGTGAAGTTAATCACTTTTTACCAAATTTCGTCGATAATTGATTTAACTAATTTTAGCTTTGCCCATTGTTGTTCATCAGTTAATTCATTTCCTTCTTCAGTAGAAGCAAATCCGCATTGTGTTGATAGCCAGAGTCTATCTAAAGGTAAGTATTGACTGGCTTCTTTGATACGATCGATGATAACTTGTCTATCTTCTAGTTCAGGAGATTTTGTAGTTACCAATCCCAGAACAACGCGCTTGTCGCCAGATACTTTGGCAAGTGGTTCGAATCCACCAGCACGATCAGAATCATATTCTAGGAAGTAAGTGTCAACATTTTCTTGTGCGAATAGGTAGTCAGCTACAGTGTCATAGCCACCTGAGAAAATGTAATCGGAACGGAAGTTACCACGACAGACATGAGTATTGATGGTCAAATCGTCTGGTAAGTCTTCAATTGCACCGTTATTCAAGTCCAACAATACTTGAGGTGTATCGAGTGAGTCGTATTTATTTTGATCAGTTGATCTTGCAACATAATCTTTATCTAAGAAGAATCCCCATGAACAGTCGTCAAGTTGAATAGTTCTGGCACCTTCGTTATATAAAGCAATAATTGCGTCATGATAAGCTTTTTGAATATCAGCAATCAAGTCAGCTTCGTTTGGATAAAATTCTTTAGTTTTAGCCTCGTTTTCGCCACGGACTAATTCAGCATAAAGTTGACCGGGTGCTGGGATTGTTTGCTTTGGAAGTACTCCACCAATTTCATCAGTTAGTGATTTAAGAAAAGCAAAATGTTTCAAGAATGGGTGGTTAGGATTGAAACTGATTTTTCCAGATACGATTGCTGAATCATCACGACTTTCAGTTTTGTGGAAGTTATAGCCTCCACCTAGATGGTTATGTTCGATACCATTGAATCCCCAGAAGAAATCAAGATGCCAGTAAGCACGGCGGAATTCACCGTCAGTTACATAATCGAGACCAGCTGCTTTTTCTTTAGAAACTAATTCACGAATATCTTTATCTTCTACTGCTGTTAGTGCAGCTTGATCGATTTTTCCTGCTTCAAAATCTACACGAGCTTGTTTGAGATCAGTTGGTCTTAAGAAACTTCCTACATGTTGAAATCCAATTTTTTGTTTTGTAATAGTCATATTAAAATTCCTCCTGAGATTTATAAAACTTATTTAACTCAATTATTCGTAAAAAAAAAATCGTCCCTACAATGCAGAACTAGTCTGCTTGTAGGGACGATTTGACGTGTTACCACCCTAATTCGTATCTTGCTTGTACAAAATACCTCAACGACACAAAATTATGTCCGGGATGATATCGCATCCTTGCGTGCTTTCGGCTTTCACCTAGGCAAGACTCAGAGCTCATGTTCGAATCATTTTTCGTTCCGTCCTCTCACTGTCTGACGGTCGCTTATAACTACTGACTGATTCTACTCTTCTCTTCAACGTCTAATTAAGTTAAATAAGTTTTAATTGATTGTTGAATAACATAAGACTTTCAAAAATACTTGTCAACTCTGAATTGAAAAATATTTTCAATAATTATTATTCTACAGAAATATCAACAGGATATTTTGGTGCTTTTCCTTCGAGCATTCTTTGGTTGTCATTTAGAGAATCGAAAATCATATTGTGAACGGCAGTCGTGGTATAGAAGGCTGTATGAGGTGTGATTATGACGTTGTCACGGTTGATCAATGCTTGGAATTGAGGATCTTTTACATCTTCAATTTTATCAAATTTCTTTTGGAAAACATCATTTTCACTTTCCAAAACATCAAGAGCAGCACCGCCAACTTTGCCAGAATCCAGAGCTTTGATCAAGGCATCGGTGTCGACTAAGCCACCACGTGCACAGTTAATGAAAATAACTCCATCTTTCATTTTAGCGAAGGCGTCGGCATCAATCATATGTATATCTTTTTTTGCCAAAGGAGTATGAATTGTAATGATATCTGATTGTTCCAACAATTCATCCAGAGTATCAACGTAGATTCCAAGATTTTCGAGTGCTGGATTTGGTGCAATATCATAAGCAATAACTTTCGCACCGAAAGCTGCCATAATGCGTGCTACGACTGATCCAATGTGGCCGGTACCAATGATTCCGACAGTCTTACCGTGGATTTCTTCTCCAATTGTAGGGAACCATCTGAAGTCAGCGTTGGCGAATTTCTTATCAAATTCAGGTACACGACGAAGTAAACGCAAAATCAAGCTTGTTGTGTGTTCGGCAATAGCATTTGGAGAATAAACGGGGACATATGTTAATGAGAAGTCAAAGTCACGTAGATCTTGGAAATCAAAACCGTCAAGTCCAACATTTCGAACAGAAATTTTACTGATGCCAAAATCGTGAAGTTTTTCTAGAGCTGCACGAGAATAAGGTTGTGTTTGGACCATTACGACACCATCTGAACCTTCAGCTAATTCAGCTGTTTCTTCGGTAAAAATCTCATGTGTATAATCGATTTCTACGTCTGGATGGGCAGCATCCCATTGTCGTAAGTATTCCTTTTCGTCTTCACGAATTCCGTATAAATAAATTTTCATATCGATTCCTCTTTCAATTGTTATTAAAATACCATTAGATATATTAGCTTTTTTTAATAATTTACTTGGTATAAGTTTAACGCATTTTTGACAATTTGTAAGGAAAAATTCGGTACGCAAAAAGAGCATACTGCAGAATTACAGCATGCTCTAAATTTGCAAGTTTATTCATTAACAGTTTCCAAAAGAGTCTTTGGATCAAAGTCACGTGAGAATTCTGCTAGATGAACTAGGTTTCTCAAGAAATCATGTGTTGTTGCTTCATAGTGATATTTCAATCCGAGATCGTAGATGTAGCCGTTGATGTAGTCGACTTCAGTATTACGGCCCTTGGACATATCTTGATACATCGATGGGTAGTGTAGTGGATTTGAAACTGCACTAACTGTTTTTACGGTCTGCCACTCTTCTTCACGAGTGTTGAGCAAGGTAATATTGGCACGTTCGCAGACGTCAAATGCTTCGTTGATCAACTGTCGACCTAATTTCTCAGCTACTGGTGATTGGATAAATTCACCCATTTGGATTTCGAACATTGTACATAGCGTGTTAACAACGGAGTTGAAGATAACTTTTGCCATCAATGTTCCCAAGAAATTAGTTGTCAAACTTGGGTTAAGATTAGCTTTCTGAAAGTCTTTGACAATTTGATTGGTCGTATCATCAGGCTTTTCTGTCTGATTAGCCATGTGCATACTTCCAGCACCTGGGGCACCGATAAAATCTACATCTCCAGGACCGTTCAAAACTGTACCGATTAATGCTGTTGCACCAATAACCTTAGACTTATCAAAGTATTGATCAAGCTTTTCGATATGTCCCATACCATTCATTGGACTGAGTGCATATTGGTGATCTTTGAATGCATGTGAAGTGCGTTCCAGAGCTTTAGCCAGTTGCATTTGTTTAGTAAAGACAATCCAAACATCAGGATCGCCAGTATATTCTTCAGGGGTATAAATGTTGACGGGCACTAGATGTTTGTTCTGGTGATCGCGGGAAACATAAACACCGTTTTGCTCGCGGATCTTACTAATTTGTGGTTCCCAAATTTCGACGAAATCAACATCGAAACCTGCTTCTTGTAAAAGAATTCCATATCGCAGGCCCATAGCACCTGCACCTAGTACTGTATATTTCATAAATACCGCCTCCAAGATTTGTTGAAAGCATTATTGAGCATTAATTATTAAATGTCAACGGTAAATAATTAGAAAAATTAATGAATTTATGACGGAATATTTGGACTATATATAGAACGAAAGTTTTCGAATAAACAACAAAAAATATTTCGACAACACTGAATTATAGCGGTTTCCAGTTAGAAAATAATACTGGCTAATAATTAAATTTATTATTTTCTATAAAAAAACGTTGACAACTAATAGCCTGAGTTTTACGATAAATGCAACTTAGTTCTAATATTTCTCTAATTTAACTAAAATTTGACAGGAGGTAACGATCATGCTCAACATTCAAATTATTATTATTGTCGTCATTATTTTGTTGATCAACTTGGGCTTTTCAATTACCTCTCCAGAACGATGTTATTTGACACGAGAAGGTGACTAGTAAAGTGGCCAAGTTGATTTATTTCAACATGGCCGCTTTTTTTGTTTTTTAGAATGAGTGAAATTATATAGTGTAAGAGGAGATAATCACATGGCAAAAGCAGATGCATCAAAATTAGATTGGAATAATCTTGGATTTGAATATATGGACTTACCTTATCGTTTCACAGCCCATTGGAAGGATGGTAAATGGCAAGACGCTGGACTAACAGAAGACGCAACACTTCATATTAGTGAAGCTTCTCCAGTATTGCATTACGGCCAAGCAGCTTTCGAAGGTATGAAAGCTTACCGTACACCAGACAATCACATTCAATTGTTCAGACCTGACAGAAACGCTGCCAGACTCAGAAATTCTTGTGAAAGACTATTGATGCCAGTATTCCCAGAAGACAAATTTGTGGATGCTGTCAAACAAGTAGTTAAAGCAAACTCAGACTTTGTTCCACCATATGGAAACGGAGCAACAATGTATCTCAGACCATTGATTATCGGTACTGGTGGCGTAATCGGCGTTCACGCAGCACCTGAATATATTTTCACTATTTTCGCAATGCCAGTTGGCAATTACTTCAAGGGTGGTCTAACACCAGTCAACTTTACAACATCACAATATGACCGTGCTGCTCATAAAGGTACTGGCCAAGCTAAAGTTGGTGGTAACTATGCTGCCAGTTTACTTCCTGGAGAAAATGCTCACGAAAACGGATATGCTGACTGTGTTTACCTCGACCCAGTTGAACACCGTTATATAGAAGAAGTTGGTTCAGCTAACTTCTTTGGTATCACAAAAGACAACGTCTTCAAGACACCAAAATCACCTTCAATTTTACCAAGTATCACAAAATACTCTCTATTATATTTGGCTGAACATAACCTTGACCTTGGAGTATCTGAAGAAAAAATCGATGTTCACGATCTTGACCAATTTTCTGAAGCAGGTGCCTGTGGTACAGCTGCTGTAATTTCACCAATTGGTGGTTTGGAACATGATGGGGACCTTCATGTATTCTACAGTGAAAAAGAAGTTGGACCTGTAACTAAGAAATTGTATGACACATTAACTGGCATCCAATTCGGTACAGTCGAAGCTCCTGAAGGTTGGGTACAACAAGTAGAATAATTTAAATGGGGTAATAATAATGAGAAAATTTGGAATCATCGGAGTAGGTCACGTTGGTGTAACAGTTGCATATACATTAGTAACAAAGGGAATCGCGGATGAATTAGTTTTGATCGATTCAAACGAGAAAAAAGCAGTCGCTGAACAACTGGATTTGGAAGATTGCCAAGCTAGACTTGATACAACGACCAAAATCAAAGTTCAGGATTACTCGGAATTAGCAAATGCAGATGTTTTATTCGTAACGGCTGGAAATATTGGATCTTTGCAACACAATGATGGAAATCGTTGGGCAGAATTCGAATATACCAGAGATATCGTTAAAGATATTGCACCAAAGATTGCTGCTTCTGGATTCAAGGGAGTTTTGGTCGATACAATGAATCCTTGCGATGCAATTGCACATTACCTACAAAGAGAGGCCGGTTTTACAACTGCTCAATGTATGGCTACAGGAACATTTTTGGATACAGCACGTATGCAAAGGGTTGTTGCTGAGCAATTCGATACTAACTATAAAAATGTCACGGGTTACGTAATGGGTGAGCATGGATCATCACAATTCGTAGCCTGGTCAACAGTTAAAGTAAATGGTCATCCACTAATGGAATATGCCAAAGCTAACGGAAAGAAATTTGATTACGATGCTTTGGAAGAAGAAATTAGAATGGGGGGCTGGGCAGTATTTTCTGGTAAAGGTTATACTAGTTTTGGTATTGCAACCTGCGCCATTAAGTTAGCCCAAGCTGTTATCTCGGATGCACAGCTTGAATGTCCTGTTTCTTCATACAATGAGAAGTACGATACTTATTTGGGCCAACCTTCAGTTGTTGGGAAAAACGGTATCGAGTATGTTAACGAGATTGAATTGACAGATGAAGAAGAAGCTAAGCTGAAGAATTCAGCCGATACTATTAAAGAGAAGTTTGCTACTATGTAAGCTGTTTGGTTCACTGCCGATTTCGGAAGAAAAACGATCCGCTTTAAGGAACATATGTCGCCTTTGGCGCATGCGCAACCATTTCAAGTGTTGGCTACGCCAACGAACAATCAAGGAAGCGGGGTGGGCATCGCTTTGAGCTCATTGCCGAAACCGCAATAATCTCAAAGTCGGGCCTTAGCCTAAGTGTACTTCGTACACTAACGCTAATTTCACCACTTGGCCCAAATCGTTTTTCTTCCTACATCTAGATTAGCTAAATGAATTTTTAATACTATAATAGCCTTCAAAATTGGTTTTCAATGACAATTTTGAAGGCTATTTTTTTGATTTAAAATGGATTGTTTTTTAAGCTTTAACGATTTTACCTACTGCAATTGGCAGGGTTACGTGGGCATCGTATTCTCCGACTGCACCACCGACTGTTGAAGGTAATTCTAGTGAATCTGGAACTCCGTGGATATAAATTACTCGTTTGTCCAAATTCAAATTTGTATCTCCAAAGGCTTCTTTGAATTTAGCTTGTAATGCATCTAGTGGAACTACTTTTTTATATTCAAAATGTCCATTTGCATCTGATACCGGATACTCATCATTGGGGATGTTCATTTCTTCAGGTGAATCGTTGAAAGGAACCATTGTTGTTCCGGATACTGGTTCAGTTTCAGGAAGATCAACGTATCAATCACCGTTAGCATCTTGTGCAGATGTCGAAATTTGAGCCTCTTTACCATCGGTAAAACCGTGGAAATGTTCCCAATGCTGTGTGTTTTCAGGAGTGTCATTCATTTCGATGTTGATGATCAAATCATTACCACTTACTTCAAAAGAAGCAGTACCGTGCGGTTTCTTACCAATCTTGTCTTCATTTAGTGGAACAATATCAGCTTTGTACTTTTCAACCATAAAATCCGTCCTCCATTAACTAAATTTGTGAAGCAATCTCAGCATAAGCGGATTTATGATAATAATCAATAAATTGAAATATGAAATAAAATTTCGAAAATAAAAAAAGTCCAAAACCAACAAATCTTGGCTTTGAACTTTTGAATTATATAAGTGAACAGCGTACATATACTCCCCAATTACGGATACTTTCAATATCTCCGATGTATTTACGCTGCTATCTAGATGTAGGAATAAAAACGATTTGGGCTAAGTAGTGAGATTCTTCTTGGCGTGCGAAGCACGGTTAGAAGAAGACTCAGCTTTGAAATGATTGCGTATTTTGCAATTAGTTCAAAGTGACGTCCACTACGTCACAGCCCGCAAAATCGTTTTAATTCCGGAATCGACAAGGAATCGGAACCCCTACTTCTTGCTATAAACCAAAGTATCCGGAATCTTTCCTTCAATCAAATCCTTGTTGGAATTAAATGAAATCTCAATCATATTACGAATGGCCGTCTCAGTATAAAATGCATTGTGAGGAGTCATGATAACGTTAATACGTTCAGCTAAATTCTTAATTTTAGGATCTGGCAAGTTATCAATGCTTCCCCATTTTTGTCCGAAAACATTGTTTTCGTGATCTAAAACATCAAGCCCAGCCCCAGCAATTTTGCCACTGTCTAAACCGGCTATCAATGCATCAGTGCTGATCAATTCACCACGCGCACAATTGATGATATAGACTCCATCTTTCATTTGAGAAATAGCTTTTTCATCTATCATATAAGCGTTATCTGAAGTTAACGGCACATGCAATGTGATCACGTCGGCTTCTTTGTATAGTTCTTCAAGTGAATCTACGTATAACCCTTGTTTCTCGATATCTTCATTATGGAAAACATCATAGGCTATGACTTTTGAACCCATACCTTGCAACATTTGAATTGCAACTCGGCCAATGTGTCCTGTTCCAATGACACCAACAGTTTGTTCACGATATTCTTTTCCTACTGTTGGGGCCCAGGTAAAGTCTCCATTATCGAATTTGACGTCGACTTCGGGAATGCGTCTCAACAGTCTGCCGATCATCAGTACAACATGTTCTGCAATTGCGTTTGGTGAATATACAGGAACATTTGTCAATTTCATGTCAAAATCTGCTAGATCGTCAAAGTTAAAATTATCATAACCGACATTTCTAATCGAGATATTCTTGATGCCTTCGTCATTTAATATTTGTAATGATTCACGATCGTATGGAGTTGTTTGTAAAGTAACAATTCCGTCTGAACCAGCAGCCAATTTGGCTGTAGCAGGAGTCAAAGTTTGATCAGTATGGTCAACTTCGACATCAGGATTTGCTTTCTTCCAGTTTCTCAATGATGGCTCTTCGTCGTCACGAATTCCGTAAGCAAATATTTTCATATAAAAGTATTAGCTCCTTTATCATTTAGTATTCGCATCATACCTATTTAATAGGTAAACAGCTACCACGACAATAATACCACCAATTATTTCAACTAGGTTTACCGCATATGCTAAGAATAATACGCTCAAAATGAGTGTGGTGAATGGTTGCACAGCATCCGTGATACTGATAGTAGCAGCAGTTGTATATTTTGTACTCAAAACCATAAGTAAGAAGGCGATAACGTTACTTAATAGAATAACTGCAGCGATTCCCATAAGTCCTTTTCCAGAAACATGGGGTGGATTTACCCAAAATGGTCTGAAGAAAGTTGAGAATATACCAGCAAACAACATTCCCCAACCGGTAACGAGAATACCACTGTGTTTAGAAATAAGTTGTTGTGGAATAACAATATAAAGTGCAGCCGTGATACCTGTTCCAATACCCCAAATGACAGCTGACATTGGGATAGCTAAGTGACCGAAGTCACCTCTTGTAATTAGTAAAACAACACCGATCAATGCTAATGAGAAAGAAATAACATCAATTCTCAAAACCTTTTTATGGAAGAAAAGAACTGAGGCTAGCATGATGAATAGTGGCGACAAGTATTGCAGAATGGTTGCTGTAGAAGAGTTCCCCAGCTTTATTGCATAAAAGAAAGTGTACATATTAGCCCACAATCCAAAAATAGAAAATGCCAATAAGATAAGTGTGTCTTTCCAAGATTTAAAAATTGAAAAGAACTCTTTCTTAGGTACTACGAATAAGGCGACGGCTAGTAGAATGATACCAGCAATCAAAGTTCTAATACCAACAAACCACATTGCAGGGATGGCAGCATCCTTGGCAACAATTTGTTGAACTGCTCCAGAAACACCCCAAGTAATAGAGGCAGTTAGTGCCAAGAAGAAACCTTTGTTCAAAGTCTTCTTGGTCATTTTTTTACTTTCGTCCATGAGAACCCTCCGATTAACAAAAAATCATTATTCCTATTATACAGTTTTGTTACTTTAAAGGGTGGAATTTTGTAAAAAAATGAATTGGTATACTTTAATTTAAAATTTTATAAAATAATATTTATACTTTGTGAAACTTATAAAATATTGTCATTGTTAGTGTACCAACAGTTATTTATAAAAATATTGATATAAAAGGAATAATAGTGAAAAATATAATAATAGAATTATTTTTCTTATTGTGAAACATACAAAATCTTGCTATACTGAACCTGCAACAAAGAAAGCGATTACAATCTTAAGGAGGCTCCATCATGAAAATCGGTATACCTAAGGAAATCAAGAACCACGAAGAACGTGTCGGGATTACACCAGCTGGCGTTGCTAATTTGGTTGGTGCAGGACATCGTGTGATTGTTGAGACCAATGCAGGTGTTGGCTCAGGTTATAGTGATTCACAATATCAAGACATGGGCGCAGTTCTAGGCACAGCTGAAGATGCTTGGGCATGTGACATGGTCATAAAAGTTAAAGAACCCCTTGAACTGGAATATAAATATTTCCGTGAAGATTTAATCATTTACACATATCTACATTTAGCTGCTGACAAGAAATTGACGGATGCATTGCTAAAAGCCAAGACAACATCAATTGGTTATGAAACAATGGTAGGACCTCGTGGTGGGTTGCCTCTATTAGTTCCAATGAGTGAAATCGCAGGCCGTATGTCAGTACAAGTTGGTGCACATTTCTTGGAAGAGATTAATGGCGGAAAAGGGCTATTACTTGCAGGTGTGCCAGGCGTTAAACGAGGTGAAGTTACAGTTATTGGTGCCGGAACTGTAGGATTCAATGCAGCGAAAATTGCTATTGGATTAGGTGCTAACGTAACTATTCTTGATATTAATGCACAAAGATTAGCAGAAGTAGAAAACTTGTTTGATGGTAAGATCAATACTTTGATCTCAAATCCACATAACATTGCTACTTGCGTTAAGAAATCAGACTTGGTTATCGGTGCCGTGTTGATCCCAGGTGCTGCTGCTCCAAAACTTGTTACTGAAGAAATGATTGCAAGTATGGAACCAGGATCAGTTGTAGTTGATATTCCGATCGATCAAGGTGGAATTTTCGAAACTAGTGTTAAAGCAACAACTCATGATGATCCAGTTTACTTGTCACATGATGTTATTCATTACACAGTTGCAAATATCCCTGGTGCTGTTCCAAAGACAGCTACAGAAGCACTTTCAAGTGCAACAATTCCTTATGCAACACAAATTGCTAATAAGGGATTAACTGAAGCTGCAAAAAATAATACCATTCTAACAGGTATCAATACTCATGCTGGCGAATTAACAGAAAAAGCTGTTGCCGAAAGCCTTAATATGAAATATTCACCATTTGCTGTAGGTAACGACCCAGTTTACTCATGAACAACCGGATAGATATTGATTTACTTTTAGCTAATGCAAATAAAGAAAACCGTAAAAAAACCTTAGGGTTATTCGACCTTTCCATATTAGGAATAGGGGCTATCATTGGTACCGGAATTCTAGTTTTAACAGGTATCGTTGCTGCTACTGATGCTGGTCCCGGCGTTATCCATTCATTCTTGATCGCTGCCGTCGCCAGTGGCTTGATTGGATTGTGTTATGCCGAATTGACCACAAGTATTCCTAATTCTGGAAGTGCCTATGTCTACGCGTGGGCATCGGTCGGACAGACGGTTGGATTCTTTGCTGGCTGGACCCTTCTGGGTGTGTATATTACAACGACCGCTACCGTCGCCAATGGTTGGTCGGGGTACGTCAGATCGTTTATGCATGAGTTTGGGGTGGATATTCCGACAGCTTGGCTAACTTCGCCATTTAATGGAGGAATAATCAATTTACCCGCAGTTATCATGATTCTTTTAGTTACATTTATTTTGACAAGAGGTACGAGTGAAAGTAAGAAGCTCAACAACTTCTTAGTACTAGTCAAAATAGCCATTATTGTATTATTCGTGGTAGTTGGGTTCGCTGATATTGACAAAACAAACTACTCACCATTTCTGCCATATGGTGTCAAAGGAGTATTTGCCGGAGCATCAACAGTGTTCTTTGCCTTTCTGGGATTTGATGCTTTAGCGACCTCAGCTGAAGAAGTAAAAGATGTTCAAAAAACATTACCACGTGCGATCATAATTTCGTTACTGGTTGCGACTGCACTTTATATTGTCGTTAGTTTAGTCATGACAGGTGTTATGAAATATGATCAACTAAATGTTCCCGAAGCAATGTCGTTCGTATTACTTTCGAAAGGTCATAATGTTGTAGCTCAAATTATTTCCGCCGGAGCCATATTGGGTATCATCGCCGTTGTATTAGCGTTCATTTACGCTTCTGCCAATATTACGATGTCGATGAGTCGTGGTGGATTTCTCCCTAAAAAATTAGCTACAATAAATGACAAAACTGGTAGCCCCAACAAGGCACTTTGGCTTATTGGAATTATCGCAGCAGTCTGTGCCGGACTTCTGGATATAAAAAATCTAGCTATTTTCGCAAATGTTGGGTCACTGTTGGTCTTCTTCTTAATTTCGTTGATGGTTATCTTACTCAGAAGACAACGTCCGGATTTAAATCGACCATTTAAAGTTCCATTTGGATATGTGATTCCAATTCTTTCAATGATAGTTTGTGCGTTCCTCCTATTTAACCTCCCATTAAATGCTTGGCTGAATTATGCAGGCTGGTTAGTTATCGGTCTCGTAATGTACCTTGCATATTCTGTTCGCCATATTGATAGTGAGCAGAAAGAATCGTAGTTTAATATGATTTATGAGTCGAGAGCGAATCTCGACTCTTTTTTTTTTCGACCAAATTTCAGATAGAATTGAAACATCGTTAATAGGAAGCGGGATTTCTAAATGCTAGTTTTGTGGTTGATAATTATTGGCTTTATTCTATATATGCTCGAGTTGTTCGTTTTTTCGAATACTAAAAATTTTTGGATCGGTGGCATATTCCCACTGATTGTCACAATATCGATTGTTGGTCTACTTTTAACTAATCCGGTTGGTTGGAAAGATGTCATAATGGCAATCGTTGCGGTTGCAGTCACTTTAGCCTTTTGGGCTGAAGGACATGAACGTTATAAGAGACGAGTCTATAGAGAATCACATAATCTGAACACTAAATAGGAAAGGGGAGTAGCTGAGGCTGTTCCTTTTTTATTTGTATAAACAAGTGAATAATTTATCATGTGATAACTGATTTCAATAATTATTGATCTAAAAATTGTCATGAGGATAACTACAAGTTATCAAGAATAGACTTAAACAATATTTTGTAAAAAGCTAATTTATGGGTATCACTGTAACTGGTGGCTTACATAGAGCTATATGACGTTTACCATTTGTCATATCGGGTATGAAAATATGTTATACACTATGTAACCGCCTACATTATCGCATTTCAACAAAAAAGTAATAACTTTTTTTCACAAAGTATGACAAGAAAATGCAAATAGCTAATTTTTGAAAACGCTATCACACCAGTGCTTTCAGGAGTCATTAAATTGGACAATATTGGACGGAAATTTGATAAATGGGCATTAGCTTGTATTATAAGTCTTAGGAGCGCTCGAGAAATACGAATTGACTGAAGCAAGATATATTAGTATGTTAAGCGATTACAAAAATATGCTGATAACAAAATTTTGACTCAGGAATTCATTTTATTGCCTAGGCGGGTTGAAGAATTCTTACGATTCTTAAAGATGTATTCTTTAATGCTCCAACCAAGATAGTTAAGTTTTTCTACTATAAGTATTATTTATACGACGAGCAGGAAAACGAGTTTTATCAAATTGTTATTAAAATTTTAGGAGGATTTATATAATGAACGAATTATGTGAAGTTTTAGGAACAAAATATCCAGTTATCCAAGGAGCCATGCAAGAATTAGCTATTGCTGAACTCGCAGCTTCAGTATCAAATGGTGGTGGTCTTGGAATCATTGCAGCTGGTGGTAAAACAGCAGATCAAGTTAGAGCAGAAATCAAGAAAGCTAAGACACTTACAGACAAGAACTTTGGTGTTAACTTAATGCTTATGGCAAAGAATACACCTGACATTGTTAAAGTAATTATTGAAGAACATGTTCCTATCGTTACAACAGGTGCAGGTACACCTAAACCATATATGAAAGATTTGAAAGACGCTGGTATTAAAGTTATTCCAGTTATTCCTAACGTTAAAATTGCTAAGAAGATGGAAGCACTTGGTGCTGATGCTGTTATTGCTGAAGGTATGGAAGGTGGAGGACACATCGGTGTCTTGACATCACAAGTACTATGGCCACAAGTTGCCGATGCAGTTTCAATTCCAGTTGTTGCTTCAGGTGGTATTGCTGACGGTAGAGGTGTTGTAAATGCCTTTGTTGCCGGATGTAAAGGTGTTCAATGTGGTACTATCTTCTCAATTTCTAAAGAGAGTCCTGTTGGAGACAACTGGAGAAACTTAGTTATTGGTGCTACAGATACATCAACAATCGTTGCTGGTTCAACAATCAAAGATGCTAGTCGTATTATCAAGAATGACATGGCTACACACTTGGTTGACCTTGAAATGGACCAAGTTTCACGTGACGAATTCAACTCAGTTATGGATGAAGGTTTGAAGAACGCTGTTCACAACGATGATGTTGAAAAAGGACTTGTCTTCAGTGGACAAGTTGCAGGTATGATCAATGAATCATTACATGCTTCAGAAATCGTTGAAAAACTAATGACAGAAGCACAACAAGTACTCGACAAGAAAATCGTTTTGGTTTAATTCGAGCTACTTTAGTAATTAAATAAACAAGATATTTAAATCTTAAGGTACATGTGTTTCGCCACATGTGAGTAAAGATTTAATTAGGTTAGAACGAGGGTTAAATAATGACATTTTCAATAAAAGACAGAAAAGACGAAATAGAAAAACTAAAAACTAAGAGATTAGACTTATTGATCGTCGGTGGTGGTATTACTGGTGCTGGTGTTGCTTTACAAGCTAGTGCAGTCGGTATGAAAACTGCTTTGATCGATATGCAAGACTTCGGTGGAGGCACTTCTTCACGTTCAACACGTTTGGTTCATGGTGGAATCAGATATCTCAAGAACTTTGACGTTGAAGTTGTCTCTGATACAGTCCAAGAACGTGCCGTTATTCAACACGTTGCACCACATGTAACACGTCCAGATCCAATGTTACTTCCTATCTATGATGAACCAGGCACAACTTTCTCAATGTTTTCAGTTAAAGTTGCTATGGATCTATATGATCATCTAGCAGGTATTAAAGAAAACGAACATTTGAAGAAATATGCTAACTACATGCTTGATAAGGACGAAGTCCTTAAACGTGAACCACAACTTAATCCCGATAAATTAGCTGGTGGTGGTGTCTATCTTGATTACTTAAACAATGACTCCCGTTTGGTTATTGAAAACATCAAGAAAGCCCACGACGAGGGCGGAATTATGGTTAGTCGTATCAAAGCCATTGAAATGCTCCATAACGATTTTGGTCACGTAAGTGGTGTAAAAGTTGAAGATATGGAAACTGGTGAACAATTCGACATCAAAGCTAAGCTTGTTATCAACACTTCAGGCCCATGGTCAGATCTAGTTCGTGATACTGACGATGATGGTGCAAAGCATTCACAAATGCGTCCTACAAAGGGTGTTCATTTGGTTGTTGATAAATCAAGACTTAACGTGCCACAACCAACTTACTTTGGTTCAGGTACAAATGATGGTCGTATGATCTTTACAATTCCTAGAGATGGTAAAACATACTTTGGTACAACTGACACCGACTTTAAAGGGGACTTGTCACATCCAAAAGTTGACCAAGGCGATGTAGATTACCTACTAAAGATCATCAACAAGAAATACCCAAGTGCTAACCTAACAATCGATGATATTGAATCAAGTTGGGCAGGTATCCGTCCACTTGTTGCCGAAGAAGTACCAGAAGGCGCAGAAGAAAAGCCCGAGGAAGAGGCAGATGCAGTTTCAGGAGCAAGTGATTCAGGTAGCAATGCTTCTGCTCCATCAGCCGTATCAAGAGGTAGCTCATTAAAGAGAGCTGAAGATGGATTGATCACATTAGCCGGTGGTAAACTAACTGACTATCGTAAGATGGCCGATGGCGCCATGAAGATGATCATTGATATCATGAACCAGCAATATGCAAGAGACTACAAACCTGTTGATTCATCATCAATTAAGGTTTCTGGTGGTGACTTTGACTCTGATCACGCAGAAGAGTACATCGAAAACACTGAAAAGAAAGCTGTAGCCGATGGCCTAGATGAAAAAGGTGCTAAATTGATCGCCGATATCTATGGTTCAAATGCTGAGCAAATTCTTGATAAAGCTAAGACAGAAAAAGCAGCACCTGGTTTGAGCCTTGCAGAAACATTGAGCTTACGTTATTCAATGGAAAACGAAATGACAATGACACCAGAAGACTACTTGTTCCGTCGTACTAACCACTTACTATTCGGACATGATGATATTAAAGGGATGCAAGAGGGTATCATTAACGAAATGGCAAGATACTATGGTTGGACAGATGACCAAAAGGCTAAGTACAATAAAGAAACAACTGATCTAGTTAACGAAGCAGGTCTTGATTATTTAAAAGATAACCAAGCTGTTAAAGCTTAATTCTATTGATATTTTAGCCGAGACAGTGGGTCTCACTAGCTGAATATCGAAACTATGTTTTATCTTGGAGAGATGTACCATGCCGAAATTCACCAATACGTATCACGCTTTAGGAACAAAAATAAATTTAACTGTTTATTCAGAAATCGATTGGCCCTACCTTGATGAAGCTTATCATTTGATACAACATTATGAAGATGTATTGACTGTTAACCGTTCTAAATCCGAACTCATGTCAATCAACCATGCCTCGGGAAAACATGCAGTGAAGGTATCCTCCATAAGTTATCAAATCGTAAAAAAGGCAGTCGAAGTCAGTCTTGAGAATGATGGGTTCAATGCCGCTATTGGACCATTGGTCAAGCTATGGCATATTGGATTTTCAAATGCACATGTACCAACTGATGAGCAAATTCAAGAACGTATGAAGTTGATCGATCCTAAACAAATAGTTTTGAATGACGATGAGAAGTCAGTTTATTTATTAAAAGAAGGTATGGAATTGGATTTAGGTGGCATCGCAAAAGGTTATATTGCTGATGCTATCAAGGATTTATGGCATTCAAATCATGTTGAACGCGGAATCATAGATCTCGGAGGAAATATATTGTTAGTCGGAGATAGTAAACATTCTGATAAGTTGTGGAATGTTGGAGTACAGTCGCCGTTTGATCATCGAAGTGAATCACTAGGGATGTTGCATATTCCCGATTTTTCAATCGTGACCTCTGGAATTTACGAGAGATTTCTCAAGAGTGGTGGACACAATTATCATCACATTCTTGATCCAAAAACAGGCTATCCGGTTCAGAATGATCTTGTCGGTGTGACCGTTGTTAGTCCCATGTCGATAACTGGAGAAATCTGGTCTAGCTTAGGATTTTACAACGATTACGATAAAACCGAAGACCTATTGGCAGATGAACAGGATGTCGGATTGATATTCGTATATAAGGATCGTGAAGTTCGCGTTACCAAGATTTTGAAAGGTAAATTCAAGATAACCGATGATAGTTTTAAGTTAATAAACTAAAAAAATAGCCGAGATTAAATTCTCGACTATTTTTTGTGTTCTATAGGTTTTTATCCATGTTGAATGTAAGTCTTGATAAATCAATACCCTTTGTATAAAGTTTGGCAAACATTTTGTGTGCCTTATCATTCATTTGGGCAACGACTTTTTGATTACGTTCTGTTAGGAATTTAGTTAAATCTTCTCCAGAATAATCCTTAGCGAGTTTGTCTGTTTCGGCAACAGCCTCGCGCAATTCTTGACGACATTCAGTTAAGTAATCGATGTCATCTTGAATGAATTCTGAATAGTTTGATTCTACTAAGACAGACAATGATTTATACATCCAGTAAGCGTCTTTGAAGTCCCAAGTTAATGATACATCGTTGTAGCTTGGATCTGTGTCAGTCATGTTTGTATAGAAGGGAACGTATGGTGTGAATGTTGGATAACCGATACATAACCACATAACTGCAGAAAATTCTTCAGGAACATCATTTCTGATTTGCAGAACATGTGAGTTTTGTGTTCTATTCAAACCGATTGGACGATAACGATATTTGTCAGCATCTGATGCATCAGGACTGAATGGATCGTAAGGAGTTTCATTGTAATGTGATCCTAAAACATATTCGATGTCATCTGGAGTGATCTTGTGATCAGTTTTCATGATAAATGGTAATTCACCATCTTCAGGATCTTGAATAATTTCAGGATTGAAGTATTTTTGACCGAACCAGACACGAGGTGTGTTGTAATGACGGTCTTTTAAGTTATCAGTTCCGAAAATATGACGGAAGTTCCAACCTGTTTTATCAGTGTTCAAATGATTTGTTTCAACGAATTCTTGAATACCTTCTGACCACATGAATTGTGATGGATCATCGAAGTCAACTTGTTGGATCGAAACACGATTGGCGGCAACAGCATAGCTGTCATCAGGAATACGTTGAGCCACCCAATGATGTCCAGTAACGATTTCCATATACCAAACGTCATTCTTGTCACTGAACAAGACAGAGTTTCCGGCAGGTGAACCATATTGTTTGATCAAATCGCCAGTTCTTAAAACAGCAGCTTTGGCTGAATCAACATAAGGCAATACCATACGGACAATTGTATCTTCGTCCATACCATCTTTTTCTAGTGGATCGAATGCCAAGGCACGTTCATTACCATAAGTACTTTCAGTGGCTGACATAGCAACGTTTGCGCCGTTGATACCACTTTCGTCATAGTAACCACCAGTTTTGTAGTCAACATTTGGAACAGCTGGCCAAGAATAACCATCTTCAGGGACCTCTGCTTCAAATTTGTTGAGCCAAGACTTTACTTTGCGACCTTTTTCACCTTTAACAGCGGGGTGCATCAAGAAATGATGAGGTGAAACAGCGTGAAAAGTGTCATCGTTTCTGGCAATCATTGTTGAGCCATCAATACTGGCATTCTTACCAACAAGGATCGATGTACAAGCATCGTCTAAATGATTTTGTTTCATTATAATGAAGTCCTCCTAAATCAATAATACTTTCATTTTATCATAGCCAAAGGTATTTTTATTGGAGGGAACTTTCATCTTTCTTGAAAATGATGATATAATTTCATAAACCAATAGGGGGCAATTATGGATTTAAAAGTAGATAAAAGTGACAATTCTTTCTTTAAGAATCTATTGTTAGGCTTGCAACATTTGCTTGCCATGTATTCAGGGGATATTTTAGTTCCAATTTTAATTGGTGCTGCAATAGGCTTTACACCAAAACAAATGACTTATTTAATTTCTGTCGATATCTTTATGTGTGGTGTAGCTACATTACTACAAATTAAGAGAACACCGCTTACTGGTATCGGATTGCCAGTAGTTTTAGGCTCAGCTGTTGAGTATGTAACGCCGCTACAAAATATTGGCCATCATTTTGGAATTGCCTATATGTACGGTGCAATTATCGCAGCCGGTGTATTTATATTATTGATTTCGAAATTATTCGCTAATCTTCAAACATTCTTCCCACCAGTCGTAACAGGCTCATTGATAACATTGATCGGTTTCACACTGATTCCAGTTGCCTTTCAAAATATCGGTGGTGGGGATGCCACTGCTAAAAACTTTGGTAACGGTCCTGACTTGATTCTTGGATTCTTGACCGCACTTATCATCGTTGTCTTCACAATTTGGGGACGTGGATTTATTAAACAAATTGCTGTTCTTATTGGAATCGTCGCAGGTTATGTTATTGCTTTCTTTATGGGACAAATTGGATTTGCCAGTGTTAGTTCAGCACATTGGTTCCAAATTCCTATGCCATTTTACTTTGCTACTCCTAAGTTTGAATGGTCATCAATTGTAATTATGTTGTTAGCTGCTTTAACTTGTATGATTGAATCAACCGGAGTTTATTATGCTTTGGCTGAAGTCACAAAACGTGATCTTTCAAAAAATGATATGCAACGTGGATATGCATCAGAAGGATTTGCCGCTATCTTAGGTGGGATTTTCAATACCTTCCCATATTCAACATTCTCTCAAAATGTTGCTATCGTTCAAATGTCAGGAATTAAGAAAAACAGACCAGTTTATTTCTCAGCTTTCTTGCTTATTATTTTAGGATTGATTCCTAAGGTCGGAGCAATCGCTACATTGATTCCTAATTCCGTCTTGGGTGGAGCAATGTTGATCATGTTCGGAATGGTCGGTGCTCAAGGTGTTAAGATGCTTTCAAGTGTTGAAATGAACAACAACAATTTGTTGATCATGGCTGTTGCTATTGGATTGGGGTTGGGTGTTACTGTTCAACCTGGATTGCTACACTTCTTGCCTTCAACCTTACAAACTATTCTCAATAATGGATTGGTTGTTGGAAGTTTCTCAGCTATTATTTTAAATATTATTTTGAATCCTGGTAGTCTTAAAAAAGCTAAATAGTTTTGATTTGATACGCGATTGTTTTTTGATTGCGTATTTTTTTTGTTCCTGTGATGTCGCCGAAGGAGGCCAGGGACTCCACCTGCTGTGGGGACGTCTCCAGCCGAAGTGCGGGCTTCCGTCTCGCTTTGAAGCCACGCATGGATCGCGTGTCTTCGAAGTCGCCCATGGCCTAAGCTTCGTTTCACTCCGCTAATGCCATTTTCACAGCTGGTTACTTCCCTGGTCTCCTTCGGCTGGATTTGCGAATCATATCTAACTTTAATGGTGAGCTCTGGGACTCAATTTTTGTTTCGTATTGTAGACCGAAAATTGTTTGTCTTCCGTGTATATTTTGATATTCGTACTTACGATGGTACAAGTCGAAATACATAGTCGGGGTAGGTATCGTTCACTTTGGGACAATTCTTGTTCACACTCAAATATGGGTTTAAGTAGGTTTAAACGACCGGAGGAGGCCAGAGATGGAGGCAGCTGTGACAACGCTGTTAGCTGAGAAGCAGCTTACAGCGTAGGACGTGTTTTAAGACTGACAGATTTTGTCAGGCTTAAAACCGAGTCCACGGACCGAACTTTGGCCGAGGACGGTCCCACAGTCGCCGTAATCTCTGGCATCCGCAGGTAATCAATAATCCAATCAAAGCAAACAAAAAAACTTAAACACTATCTACATAGCATTTAAGTTATCTTTGTGATTGATGTTGTATTTTATAGATTAATCATCCCATTGCTGAACAGCACTTTTTGCTCCAGTAGGATTTCCATGCCAGTAAAAGCCACCATACCAGAGGCTTCTTTTAGCTTCGTCATAACTACTGATTTCTGTCATATCGTCTTCACTTAATTCGAAGTCGAATACTTCAGAATTCTGTTGGATTCTTGCTTCGTGTGCGGATTTTGGAATAGTGATAATTCCACGTTGTAAATCCCAACGGATGATGATTTGAGCGACGCTCTTATTGTATTTTGCAGCTATTTTCTTCAATCGCTCATCGCCTAAGACGGTTCCACCGCCCAGTGGAGACCATGCCTCAACATAAATATTATTTTCTTCACAGTAAGAAATTATGTCTTCGTCTTGGCAAAGTGGATTAAATTCTACTTGATCGATGACTGGCTTGATCGAAGCAATTTTCAGAATGTTTTGAAGTCTTGTCACACTGAAATTTGAAACTCCGATTGCACGAGCTTTTCCATCTCGATATATTTTTTCTAGTGCACGCCAAGTGTCCAAATATAGTCCATCAACTGGCCAATGAATCAACAATAAATCTACATAGTCAGTTTGGAGACGTTTCAATTGTCCTTCAAAATTCTCTAAGGTTGATTCGTATCCTTGGTCGCCGTTAAAGACCTTGGTTGTTAAAAAGATATCTTCACGTTTCATGCCATTATCAGCTAAGCCTTTAGTAAGACCATCACCGACTCCAGCTTCATTTCCGTATTGTTTTGCGGTATCGATTGCTTTGTATCCGTGTTTTAGTGCCCACTGAACAGACTGTGAAGCTCCAGAATTATTTATTTTCCAGACACCCATGCCTAGTTGTGGCATTTTGACACCATTGTTTAAAGTAACTGTCGAATCGATTGAAAAATTCATAGTAGCACCTCCATATATTAAGTTTAACTCAATTAATATTGTGATACTTGAAATAACTTCTACATTTGGTATAGTTCGAAGTGTTAAAATAAATAAAGCGTTTACATCATATATTTGAAGAGAGGTCCAGGTCGCACAATGAAGAAAATTTTCACAAATGATAACGAAATAAAATCTGAAATAATCAATCTTTCCGCAATTCTTAATTTGCCAAAGGGGACGGAAGCTTTCGTCAGTGACATCCATGGAGAGTATGACGAGTTTGCACACATTCTCCGGAATGGATCAGGTAATACTCGCCAAAAGATATCCGAGTTGTTCACTGGTAAATTAACGAATGATCGGCAAAAGAAGTTTGCCTTCTTGATTTACTATCCATCAGAAATTTTAAAGCAGAGCAAAGATTCATTTACAAACGAAGCTGACTTGGATCAATGGTACTTTGACGTTTTTAACCAACTAATCGACATGCTAAGGTATACGTCGATCAAGTACACCCGTTCAAAGGTTAGAAAAGCAATCAAGAGCGACTTTGTATACATCACTGAAGAATTACTCTACGCTGACCAAAATGACCTTACGAAGCGAAATTATTACCGTGAAGTGATGGATAATATCGTTAAATTAGGTATGGCAGACCAGTTTATTATTTCAACTTGTCACACCATTCAGCGACTTGTTGTCGACCATTTGCATATTATTGGAGATGTATTCGACCGTGGACCACATCCAGATTTGATCATGGATCATTTGATGAATCGTTGGGGAAGTCTTGATTTTCAATGGGGAAATCATGATATTTTGTGGATCGGTAGTTCAGCTGGTTCTAAGTTGTGCATGGCTAACCTAATACGAATCAGTGCTCGTTACAATAATTTGAAACTATTGACTAATTCTTATGACATTGATTTGCGTGCATTACAGGATTTCGCGGAGGCTAATTATCAACCGCTGCCTGTATTTAGTCCTAGATCTGACACCGGTGAAAAGATTCCAGATGATGATGCACTTTATGACAACACGGTTCAACAGGCAATTGCTATTATGCAATTCAAGCTTGAAGGTCAGGCTATCAAGCGTCACCCAGACTTTGAGATGGAAAACAGAATGCTATTGCATAAACTGAGTCCAGATCGAAAGAGCATTGAAATTGGCGGTGAAACATATCCAATCACAAACGGTTGCTTCCAGTTGGTAGATCCAGATGATCCTTATAAATTGACTGCCAAAGAGAGTGACTTGTTAGATGACTTGATTCGTCAATTCATCGACTCACCGAAACTCCGCTATCATATGTCATTTATGATGAACAACGGTTCAATGTACCTTAATTACAATGGTAATTTGTTGTTGCACGGCTGTGTTCCTGTAAATGAGGATGGAACGATGCAAAAATGGACTGTTGATGGCAATACATATTCTGGTAAGTCGCTGTTTGATTTCTTTGAAAGTACCTTGAAAGAAGGATTTCAAAACCCTAATACAGAAGAGAGTTTAGACTCAGATATAATTTGGTATCTCTGGACCGGTAAATTGTCGCCATTATTTGGAAAAGCTGCTATGACAACCTTCGAACGTTATTTTATTGAAAACAAAGATTTGCATAAAGAAGTTAAAAATCCATACTATTCTTTGCGAAAAGAAGAATGGTTCGCTGATGAATTGTTGAAGGAATTTGGTTTGAACCCTGAAGAAGGTCATATAATTAACGGACATACACCAGTTAAACTGGGACATTCGCCAATCATGGCCAACAGAAAGATCTTCGTGATTGATGGAGGGATGTCGAAACCATATCACAAGACAACTGGAATCGGTGGTTACACGTTGCTATCAAATTCATTTGGATTCCAATTAGTAACACATGAGCCATTTACGACCCGCGCCAAGGCAATTGCTGATATGACGGATGTTGTTTCTACAAAACGTGTTATTGAGCAGTCTGCTAAGCGTAAAACTGTTGGAGATACCGATAATGGTGTCTTTATCAAACGACATATTGCCGAATTACAGGCAAGATTAGGAAATTAGGTTAAAAAAATAAGACACATTAGTGTCTTATTTTTCTTGTCCAGGTTGTGGTCTGGAGTCATGTTTGATCGGGTTTATGCGATATGAATCTTTGATATATTTATTTTTAGCTAGTTTCCAGTAGCTCTTACCGTCAAATGTTACTTTGGTAGCTTTGTAGTATCTGAGCCATTTCTTTGAAGGTTCCACCATGCTAACTCTTTTCTTAGTGGCAACCATCTTGCCTTTTTTGATCTTGTAAGCTCTGACAGATTTGGAATCATCAGTATTTGATTGACCGATAAGAATAGTCTGCTCTGGTTCGGCGGATGTTTCAGCATTAACTATGTTAATTGAACCCAGTGAAACGATTGAAAATGCAAGAATCAACGCAAATAGAATTTGTAGTTTTTTCATGATTTATCCTCGAAAGTTTGTCGTGAGTTAAACATATCATGAGACTAAAATACCTGCCATTCTAGTTTGATATATTCAATATTTAGAAATTCATAATGTGTTTTTCCATAATATCGTTATATTAAAAATGTTTTATTTACGTCTAAATACTTTTAATATTATTAAAATGGGTTTAATATTCATATATACCTATTTTTCGGAAGGAGCGTATTTATTATGAATGAACAAATTCACGCCGAACAACGTCCATTAGCTGTCGACAATTCAAAAACGGGACTCGATGAAGTCGAACCAGAATTAACGAATGAAGAACCAGTAAAGACAGAGAGTAATGGAAAACAGGCTGTACGCTACGTCCTATGGGGATCAATTTCAGTTGTAGTAAACTTTATTACCTTCGTATCATTGAATCATGTTTTGCATGTAAATTATCAAGTTGCTAATTTGATAGCTTGTATAATCGGTGTGCAAGTCGGATTTTGGATCGACCGTGAAATAGTTTTCCGTCATAAATCAAATAGTGCATTGCGTGAAATGGCAATGTTTTATGCAACTAGAGTTGTGACTTATTTTGTTGAAGCAGGAACACTCTGGATTGGTGTTTCACTACTGAGTGGAGATGCCACCGTTACCAAAGTTTGCGGACAAGTTCTTGCATTGACAGGTAATTTTCTATTTTCCAAATTAGTAATATTTAAAAATAAAGTTAAAGCATAATTCAATTTCTTCTCATAACTAAATGTTCTGAGGAGATTTTTTTTACAATAAATCTAATAACAAATCATTTTAAAAAGATGGCAAAAGGATTAACATTTAAATTAGAACAGTTTGAGGGGAGTTCAAACTTATGGAAAATAATACACATAAGGAAAATAGCACATTAACACAAGTCGTTGACGATGTCGCTGCGGGCATCAATGACGCTGCACCAACATTTACAACTGAAGAAGAACTAGAACCAGAAGGTAACGGTAAACAAGCGGTACGTTATCTACTATGGGGAATTATTTCAGTAATAGTAAATTTTGGGACCTTTTTCCTATTGTTCAAAGCATTTCATTTAAATTATCAATTCGCAAATATTGTCGCATGGTTGCTCAGTGTCCAAACAGGATTTTGGATCGACAGAGTTATTGTATTCCACCACAAATCTAATACAGCTTTCCGTGAAATGATGGCATTTTACGCCACAAGAATTATCACTTATTTGATTGAAACAGCAGCTCTTTGGATCGGTATTTCATTGTTGAGTGCCGATGGCGGAGTTACCAAAGTGTTTGGTCAAATCCTAGCTATCATCGGAAACTACATCTTTTCGAAATTCTTTATTTTTAGAAGTAAATCAGTGGCTAAATAGATTGTTGGTTGTGGTTCACTGCCGTCCTTCGGTTAGGTTCGGCGGTGGTTGGAACGCCATGAGTTGAATTCAATCCAAAGTGCGGTATTGAATTACAACTTTTGTCTAACCTTGGCTGATGCCAAGCTAAGACAAACTCCACGGCTTAACCACCGGCGAACCTGCCCTACGGACTGAATCCAGTAAAATTATATTTTAGTTAAGTTAAATAAAGTGGTCTCATTCTTTCGTGGAATGGGACTATTTTATTGCAGATTTTGTTCTAAAATTATAAATTTTCTACAAAAAAATAGCTGAAAACAGAAGTTTTCAACTAATCTCGAATTGTGCATATATTCTATGAATTATGAAGCCTGACTTTATTTAGATGTAGGAATCAAATCGATTTCGGCTCAGCCCAGAGATTGTTGTTAGTGTGCGTAGCACAGTTACAACAAGGCTAAGTTTCAAGACTTACGAAGTAAGGCTCGAAATTATGCCCTGGGCGTTCCAGCCGGAAAAATCGATTTGATTCCGGAATCGGCAGTGAAAAGCCTATTCTTCAGACAGCGCCTCTCTAGGTAAAATCAAGTTTAGCAATATTCCCATAACGGTTGCTACACCGATACCTGTAAACTGGAAAGTTCCAATTTCAAGATAGGCGTTACCAATTCCGATAACCAGGATAACTGATGCTATCATCAAATTACGTTTTCTGTTGAAATCAACTTTATTGTCAACAAGGATCCGTAGTCCACTTGAAGCGATAACTCCGAATAAGACGAAACTTATTCCACCGATTACTGGTCCGGGGATTGTTTGGATCAAGGCACTTAATTTTCCGACGAATCCGAATAGGGCAGCGAATACTGCTGCACCAACGATTACGTATACTGAGAAAATTTTGTTGACGGCCATGACCCCGATATTTTCTCCATATGATGTGATTGGTGGTCCACCAACTAGTCCGGCGAAGATTGAGGCTGTACCATCTCCGGCTAATGTTCTGTGCAAACCTGGGTTTTTGAAGAAATTACGGTGTGTCAATTCATCTAAGACCATGATGTGTCCCAAATGTTCCGCCATGGTAACGAAGGCGATTGGTGCGAAACTCAGAATGGCATCCCAATAAATTTTCTTGGGTTGATAGCTGATAAATGGGAACTCAAAGGCTGGCAACTTTAACCAAGGTGTCGTTGCAACTTTTGAAAAATCGACTATTCCTAAAGCTACTGATAGCAAGTAACCACAGACGATTCCTAATAGAATGGCAATGTTGCTCCAGAATCCTTTGAGGTACATATTGAATAGGACGGTAACTAATAATGTAAATATGGCAATTCCAAAATACTTCAAATCGTAGGTTTTACCATTCATCATGGCGTTGTTAGCAGCACTTCCAGCTACTGAAAGTCCAATTACGATAACGATTGGTCCAACAACGATTGGTGGTAATGCTCGGTCGATCCAGTCTGAACCGGCGATTCCGACAATTGTTGCTATGATCAAGTAGACTAAACCAACAGCAATTGTACCTTGTGCAACTCCAGCGTAACCAGCAGCTTTCATTAGAGCGACACTAGGTACGATGAATGAAAAACTAGAACTCATATAAGCAGGGATTCGGCCTTTGGTGATCAGAATGTGAAGAATTGTTCCGACACCAGAACTGAATAGGGCGATACTTGGGTCTAACCCAACTAGCAATGGAACTAATACGGTTGCTCCAAACATTGAGAAAAGATGTTGCAATGATAATAGGATCCAGCTTCCTAGCGGTGGTCGTTCATAAAGATCTAAGACAGCCTCAGGATTTCTATACGATTTGTCATTTGCGTCCACAAAAATTACCCCCTGATTTTTGCAAAAAAATAGTCCTTTATTCCCGTGTTTTTCTAGAAATAAAAGACTTAAGTGTTCCTTATTAGCCTCGCGGGACTAAGATTAAAGGTCTATGCAATTTTCTTAACTATAATAAAGTTGAAAAGCGTTGTCAATAATGGAATACTTGATATTACTGAAACAAATAGGATGGAGGAGTTGGCACGATGGTTGAGTTATATGTGGTTAGACATGGTGAGACCGACACAAATTCAGAGGGTAGAATTAATGGAATGTTGACAAATAAACCCTTAAATGAGACTGGAAAAAAACAAGTTGAAGAATTAGCAAAAGAAATGAATGTTGATCAATTTGACGAAATTTATACCAGTCCACTTTCTCGTGCTGTTCAGACTGCCAGAATTTTGGATAAAGGAATGCATCCAATAATTATTGAAGAACCCAGACTGTATGAAACTGATTACGGTACGTGGGACGGTATGAGTGAAGCTAAAATCACTAAGGAACATCCTGAAGCCATGGATGAGAATGGTTTCTTGTATCCTAATTTTGTTAATTATGCTGAGAATGCTGAAGATTACGATAGTGTTTATAAACGTGTCGAAGATTTTGTTGCTGAAATGCAAACAAAAGGTGATGCTAAAATTTTGGCAGTCTGTCATGGATTTATCAGCCGAGCAATCTTCAAAGTGGTGACAGGAATACCTGATATTTCCACAGTTGTACAACCAGATAATGCTGGAGTTTCAAAATATCGTCTGACAAAAGAACACCGTTATGTACTTTATTACGCTCGAACAAAAGATATTATGTAAATCATTAACACTAAATTCATTTTTCATTTATACTTGAATATAACTATTTTATTCATTAAAAGGGTGAGGACATGGCAAATTTAACAAATAACGTTCCAGAAAAAGATGTTCAACAAGTATTTGACTCTATCGCTGGTAATTACGATAAGTTGAATTCCATTATGAGTTTGGGTACGCATAATAAATGGCGTATTGCTGCGACAGATATGATTCAAGGAAATCCTAAAGATATTTTGGATCTCTGTTGTGGAACTGCTGACTGGAGTATTTTGTTGGCAAATAAATTTCAACGAGCACATGTGATCGGACTGGACTTTAGTAAAGAAATGCTGAAGTTGGGTCAAGAAAAAGTTGATAAGACTGAGCTTGATAATATCCAACTCAAACAAGGTGATGCCATGAATCTTGATTATCCTGACAACACCTTTGATGTAATTACGATTGGATTTGGATTAAGAAATGTTCCCGATGCAAACCAGGTTTTGCGCGAAATATTTAGAATCTTAAAGCCAGGTGGTCAACTACTTTGTTTGGAAGCATTCAAAGTGGAAACACCAGTCGTAAAATGGGGTTGGAAACTGTATTTCAATCAAATAATGCCTGTTATGGGGAAAGTTTTTGCCTCACATAAAAACGAGTATCAATACTTGGATGATTCAGTGAATAAGTTTGTAAGTATAAAGAAGTTATTGAGAATGTATCGAGATGCTGGATTTATCAATATTAGAATTAAAAACTTGATGATGAAATCCGCTGCGATCCATTACGGAATGAAGCCAAAAAAATAACACCCTGGGGATGGGTGTTATTTTTTTGATTTATATTTAGGGGATTAAATATATATGTTATAGGGGGGAGAGGTGAGGGATTCATTCCCTCATCTACAAGTACTATAGTAACTTTCAAAGATGAACAAATTATTTTGGAAATATGAAGAGTTTATGAATTCTCCATTTTACTTATTATCAAGTTTTAAACTCTAAAAGCTCAAAAAAAATAATACTCCGGGGAAGAGTATTATTTTTAAGTTTTTATATTTAGGGGATTAAATATATATATGTTATAGGGGGGAGAGATAAGAAGATTTCTTTTCTTCTCATCTACAAGTTATATATTAACCTGTAAAGATGAATTATTTATTTTGTAATTATGAATTATTTATGAACTTTATGGAATGTTCTTTAATTTCACTTATTAGACCAAATATTTATTTCATTTTGTTAAATACACGATATAATGAGTTGAAAAGGGGATGTATTTATGAAAAATCTAATCAAAGTATTTGTTGCAGTGTTACTTGTAGGAATTTCAGCACCAGTAGGATTAGCACAAGCTGCTGACAACGTTGGATTGCACGAAACAATTCAGTCAATTAACAGTGGTTCAGTTGCGAATTACGATAATGCTGGAAATCTCGTAAAAGGCTCAATTGTTTCTTCAAGAAATCAGGCACCAATATATGAACTCAAGGATGGTACGTTCGTCCCAACTGGTCAATCAGTCGAAGCTGGTTCCAATTGGATCGGTGGAGTAACTGTTTATACTAAAAATGGCGATGATTTAAATCAGTACCAACAAATTTCCAATAACCAATATTTGAAATTTGGCGATGGTGTAGATGTCGGTGTAATCGGTACAGGAGTTTTATATACAAATAATTAGTCAAAAAAAATAACACTCTGGGGATGAGTGTTATTTTTTTAATTTATATTTAGGGGATTAAATATATATGTTATAGGGGGGAGAGGTGAGGGATTTCGTTTCCCTCATCTACAACTACTATAATAACGACTAAAGATGAATTAATTATTTTATAAATATGAAAAAATTATGAATTTTCAATCAAATAGATCTAAGCAAAAAAAATAATACTCCGGGGAAGAGTATTATTTTTAAGTTTTTATATTTAGGGGATTAAATATATATGTGTTATAGGGGGGAAGAGATAAGAGGATTTCTATTCCTCTCATCTACAAGTTCTATAGTACCCAATAAAAGTGAAGTAAATATTTTGTAAATGTGAAATAACTGTGAAACGTTTTTTGCTTCATAATTTAATGCAAAAAAATAACACTCCGGGGAAGAGTGTTATTTTAGGTTCTTATGTTTATAGGGGATTAAATATATATGTTATAGGGGGTGAGAGGAGGAATACCTTTGCCTCATCTACAATTAATATAATACAGAGATATTATGAATGAATTATTTTGAAAATGTGAAGATTCTGTGAAGATTACGCACACCGTTATAACGGTGTGCAAACATTAAAAAAGCAAAACGAAACAAAACAAAAAGGATATGAAAGTCGAAAAACTTTCATATCCCAAAAACATAACCTATTTGATTAATAGTGATGCACATTATATTTAAAAATACTTCCGAAATCGGTAGTCTAGCCAATTTCAATATGATGTGCTGAATCTTCACTATTTACCATTTTAGGTAATGTGACACTCAAAACACCATTAGCATAACTAGCCTTGATACTTTCTGTATCAACTGCAGGTAAATGATATTGACGTGCAAAGCGGCCACTAGAACGCTCGCTCATAATAACGTCACCATTCTTATCATTGTGATCCGCAAAGTCATCACGATGTGCACTTACAGTCAATGTGTTGTCGTTATAACTTATGTCGATATTCTTCTTATCAAAGTCTGGCATATCTACGCGTACTTGATAATCCTTATCTGATTCTTTGATATCAGTTTTCAGACTATTACTTGTTGAGAAATTATCTCCGAATAGTGCTGGGAAACTATTCATCCAAGGATCATTGTTGAACCAATCTCTAATGTCATTGTTGCGATTCATAATTTCGTTTGCCATATTCATACTTCCTTTCCTCATTACAAATACAGTGTAGTTCCTTCACTTGATAAATGCAAACAAATAGCACTCAAATATGCTGAGTGCTAAAACGTGTATTATTATTCTTCTTGTTCTTTAAAATAACCGGTTGGTTCAAAGTATTTTTGCAGTAATCCAATTAATAGATCAACGATTATTGCCATCAATGCAGTAGGTAAAGCACCTGCTAAAATCAATGGTGCACCATCTGTCGCATTGGTACCACGGATGATCAAATCACCCAATCCACCAGCACCAACGAAGGCTCCGATGGCGGTATTACCGATAGCAACGACCATGGCTGTTCTAATACCAGACATAATAACTGACATTGCTAAAGGTAGTTTTACCATATAGAGCAGTTGGAAAGTTGTCATCCCCATACCACGAGCTGAATCGATGGTATTTGGATCAACGTTTTTCATTCCGGTATAGGTATTTTTCAAAATAGGTAGGAGTGAGTATAAGAATATCGTCACGATGACGGTGTTCACTCCCAAGCCTAGCCACAACATGATGATAGATAGCATGGCCAACGAAGGAATCGTCTGAATAACGTTGGCAATACTGATAATGAAATCTCCTAAGTGGAAATGATTAGCCATGTATATTCCAAGTGGAATTCCGACAGCTGCAGCTAGGAGCACACCATAAAATGAAATCAAAAAATGTCGCCCAAATTGTTGTAACAGGTACATTCCGTTATGAGAAAAATAAAAAATCAGTTGGTTCCACAACGGCTGATTAGCCATTATTTATCACCTCGAAAATAGTTGTGTTTTTGAAGAAAGTCGTGAGCCACATCTGCTGGTTCACGTAAATTATTGTCGACTTCGTAATTCATTGTTTGCATTTGTGATAATGAAATATTACCGTCTAATCGATGTAATAGAGGTTTTAGATCAGGATGCTCTTTTAACAATGAATTATTTACTACCATACTTGTGTCATATGGAGGGAAGAAATGTTTGTCGTCAGGTAAGACTTTCAAGTTATAACTCTTGATACGTCCGTCTGTTGAATATCCTAAAACGGCTTGCATTTTTCCTGCCGCAACAGCCGAGTAAACTAACCCGATCTGCATTGGATATACTCGCTTGAATTTGAATCCGTAGGCTTCTGAGAAAGCAGGGTAACCGTCATCAGGACGATTGATCCAAATGTTATCGGCACCGATATCAGTCTTAGGACCTATTTTTTTCATATCACTAATGTTGTGTAAGTCATATTTTTTAGCAGTTTCTTGAGTGACCAACATATTGTAGGTATTTGAGAAACCGTACGTAGGGAACCATGTTTCATCGAATCGAGACTTATAGAGCTTTTTAACGACTCTATTAGCTTTAGCTCTATTTTTGATTGGAGCATGGTTAAGCGTTGTGATCAGTTCATTACCGGTAAAGTTTTCTGCCGCTATATCGGCGTCATGATTTACCAAAGCTTGATGAACAAGTTGTCCAGAACCTAGGTTATTAACAATTTCAGTATGGTAATCAGTTTCGTGAGAAATCAATTCCATGATGATTTCAGACACAATCATGGATTCTGTTGTCGTCAAACTGGCAACTTTGATAGTTTCTTTTGATGAGCCACCAAGTCCTGGCCAGCCACATCCTGAAACAAATAATAATAGCGTAAGACTTATGAGGGTAAATAATTTTTTGAATGTCTTCATATCTACACCTCACTACTTTTTGTCACTGGTGTGATTTTCTTCTCAAATTTTCCAAGAAGATAATCAGCCAAGATGGCAAGGATAGTAACGGGAATCGTACCACCGATGATGAGGCTAGGGTCATACAAATTCAAACCATTGAATATGAAGTCACCTAAGCCACCTGCTCCAATATATGAAGCTAATGTTGACCAAGAAATAACATAAACGGTCGAGAGTCTCACACCAGACATGATTATCGGCATCGCCATCGGAATTTCAACGTGCAAGATAGATTGCATCGTTGTCATACCCATTCCTTTTGCGGCATCGATCAAGTTGTGATTAACTTTCGACATTCCAATATATGTGTTTCTTAGTATAGGTAATAATGAGTAAATAAATAATGCCACGATAGATGGTAATTTACCAATTCCAAAAATTGGAATCATAAGTGCCAGTAAGGCAAGTGAAGGTATTGTCTGCAACATACTGGTGAATGACATTACGTACTTGGCAGTTTTGGGAAAACGCGTTAGGAGTATTCCTAGCGGCACGGCAAAAATAACACCAAGTATGATTGAAAAACCGGAAATGTAGATTTGTTCCCAGGTTTTGATGATCAGTTCTGAACCGTGCTGATTGAGAAAGTCAATCATGCATTTTCACTTCCTTTGGTGATAGAAGCGGGTAAATTAGCATCTTCTGGGTTTTCTAGCTCTTCTTTACCCCATATAGCGTCGTAGACGACGTTAACTAGTGAGGCACGTGTAACTATACCGATGAGCGTATTATCATTGTCAACAACTGGTACGTACTTATAACCTTGTTTCAAAATACGCTCAGATGTATCACGTAAAAATGAAGTTTTCTTAACTTTAATTAAATTATTAGCGTAAATATCACTAACACTGGAATCTTTTGAGTAGTGTTCATTGATAGTTTCCAAATCGATATAACCTTTTAACTTGTTATTGTCATCAGTAACCAACAGTGAATCAACGTGTTTCGTACTCATTTCCCAGATAGCTTCGGAAAGTGACTTTCCAAGTGTAATACGAGCTGGGTTTTTAGACATGATATCGCCAACAGACAAAGTATTCTGTTGTGCTTGGAGCAATCTTTCTTCACCAAGTAGGTTCTTAACGAAATCATTTGCAGGATGTTGCAAAATGTTGTCCGGAGTATCATCCTGAATAACTTTTCCGCTATCCATAATTACAATATGTGTAGCTAATTTCAAAGCTTCATCCATATCGTGAGTAACGAAGACGATAGTTTTACCAAGCGTCTCTTGAAGATGCTTAACTAAGTCTTGTAAGTTGTCACGAGTAATTGGGTCTAAGGCTCCAAAAGGTTCGTCCATCAAAATAATATCTTGATCGGCTGCCAAGGCTCTGACAACACCGATTCTTTGTTGCTGACCACCAGATAATTCAGCTGGATAACGATCCAGGTAACTTTCTGGTAATTCAGCTAGTTTGATAAGCTCGGTGGCCTTCTTGTCCATTTTTTCCTGAGGCCATTTCAATAATTTTGGTACTAAGGTGATATTATCTTTGATCGTCATATGTGGCATGAGACCATTATTTTGAATGACGTAACCGATCGTCCGACGTAATTTTACGGGGTCATATTTTCTAATATTCTTACCTTTGAAAATAATACTTCCTTTACTTGGTTCGATCATGCGGTTGATCATTCGCATAGTCGTCGTCTTTCCAGAACCCGATGTTCCAATGAAACAAACAAATTCTCCCTCTTTGACTGTAATGTTGACATCAGAGACGGCAACAGCACGACCATGGTATATCTTTGCTACATCCCTAAACGAGACTATTTCTTTAGCAGTAGCCATAAATCCTCCTATTAAAAGTAATAACGTTTGCTATGATACAATGATAATGTCATTAATTC
The DNA here is from genome assembly GCF_003946505.1 of Companilactobacillus mishanensis. Lineage (GTDB taxonomy): Bacteria > Bacillota > Bacilli > Lactobacillales > Lactobacillaceae > Companilactobacillus > Companilactobacillus mishanensis. The sequence goes on from NZ_RHON01000006.1 coordinate 43,840, forward strand.
AAAAGAGGTTTTAGTATATTATGAGTGAAATTATCGTTAAACGTATATATGACAAGGATTTACCGGATGGATATAGAATTTTAATTGATCGAGTTTGGCCACGTGGAATGTCTAAAGTTCGAGCACAATTGGATTTATGGGCAAAAAATATTGCTCCAACACCTGAATTGAGAAAATGGTTTTCACATGATCCAGAAAAATTTCCGGAATTTAAAGAAAAGTATATAAATGAACTAAATGAGAATCCAGACACTGCCGAATTTTTGAAAACGATTGAAGATGCTTTGAAGTCACAAGATGTATTGTTGCTCTATGGTTCAAAGGAACAGAAATATAATAATGCAGCAGTAATGATTGATTATCTTAATAAAAAAATAGCTAAATAACAGTTCATTTGTGAATAAAAACTGATTTATCGAATCTTTGTGATTGAATTAGAAATTTTTGGCAATTATAATAGTTATTACAAGTCACGGAAGATGGGATGACAACATGGAAGAATTCGATATCGAGGCCTTATTGTCTAGCAACGAGAAAACTATTATTCGGCTGTTAGAAGATTATGCAAATGTTAATAATATTATTGCCTATGTGATCGATAATAATGGCGATTTGAAGTCTAGTTTTTTTGGCAACCTTCCAACTGACGGAATTTTTGAACAAATTTCTGAAATGAAAAATTTAAATAAAATTACTGAGAAACATCAAGAGTACAATTTGTCATACGCTGATGCGGCGTTACGAGTTTCTGTGCTCGGTCAGATTGTCGGAAAAGTTTGCTGTATTGAACCTGCCAACCGTGTGAATGGTCAGAATTTTGGAATGATCTCGTATGAGTTGGGTCAACATAGCCGCTTCTTGAAACGCCTGATTGAAAGTGTTGGTCATCTTTTGATCAACGAACACGGAATCGGAAACTTTATGATCAAATATCCGTTAGAAGTCGATGATATTATCGATGAATTGAATGATGACGATAGTGTTGCACTACAACAGTTGCGTCACTTGTCGACATCAAACGATTCAATAATCTCGGCAATTGAATATATTGATGATAATTTGGACAAACATTTAACACTGGATCAGGTTTCCAATCACGTCTTTTTATCTGATTATTATTTTAGTAAGTTGTTTAAACGTGAGACTAAGCTAAGTTTTTCTGTGTATCTGAATGCCCGTAAAATACAAAAGGCAATGATGATCTTAAAACAGACTTCGCATAGCATCAGCGAGGTTTCTGAAGAACTTGGATTTACCAGAATGAGTTATTTCAGTCAAACTTTCAAAAAGTACACTGGGTATACACCATCGGATTTCCGAAACGAAGAATATTTAGAAATATAATTGTGGCCACCTTTACGGAGGCCTTTTTTATTTGGAGGAGAAAATGTTAGATTCAGTTTTACCAGATAAAGATCTCACCAGTCAACAGCAAATTGTTTTTGAAAAAATTCTCAATTTTTGTCAGGATAATTTGGCCAAAAACCAAAAGGGAGTCTTTCAATTGAATGGCGATGCTGGGACTGGGAAAAGTGTCATTTTGACCAAACTATTCTTGACCTTGGAGCAAGATGCCAAGAGGGATGATTCAGACTTAGAGGGAACTAACAATTACTTTCTAGTCAACCATCCTGAACTATTAAAGGTCTATCAGGACAATGCTGGCTATTATCCAGAGCTTCGGAAAAACCGTTTCTTACGTCCAACCACATTTATTAATCAAATGCATAAAAAGAATAAATCAGCTGATATAGTGGTGATTGATGAAGCTCATTTATTGTTGAGCGAGAGTGATAATTACAACAACTTCACGCAGAAAAATCAGTTAGAGGAAATCATAAAGCTCAGTAAGGTAGTTATATTTGTCTACGATGAACGACAAGTTTTGAAGCTAAAGAGCTATTGGAAACAAAATGTGATCGACGAATTAGTTTCTAAAACTGGTGTTAAGTACGGAAAAGATACACTGAAAGTCCAAATGAGAATGAGAGCTCCGGAAGATGTCATCAACTGGATCGACGATTTGACCAATGATTTTAAATTGGATTCTATTAAAATTACGCAAAGTAATCATGATTATCTCGGAGGAATTGAAGGAAATTATGATTTTCGAGTTTATCAGGATGCGGAGAAGATGTATAAAACTCTCAGAGAAATGAATTCAAAATATGGCCAGTCTCGAATTGTTTCAACGGCTGATTATCCATCAACTTTAGATGGGAAAAAACATTACGTTAATGAAGGAAATTTTCATTTGCCGTGGGACCAGTACAATTATGACAGTGTCACCTGGGCTCAAAAAGAATCCACCATTGATGAAATTGGTTCAATTTATACAGTCCAAGGATTTGATTTGAACTATGTGGCAGTGATCATGGGACCTTCAGTGAAGTATGCGGGCGATGGGAAAATTAAGATAGATGTTTCAGAGTATGAGGATCAAGAATCATTTAAGAAAAGGCACGATAATGATGTTCAAGATTTAGATACGGTTAAGCAACAGATAATTTTGAATTCAATGAATGTCTTGTTGAAACGTGGAATAAAAGGACTATTTGTTTATTTTCATGATGGAAACATTTTTGACTATTTAAAAAACTAAAAAAGATTCGAAAACACTATGTCTTCGAATCTTTTTGCGCTATCTAGCTGTTTAAATATTGAATTGCATAATTTGCTTCCTCAGGTGTAAAACCTTCACCGTATTCAGATGTAAGTTGATCTCGGATTTCTTCGGGACTCATATCCATTTCTTGATAGTTTTTGGCGGTCGCCAGTGCATTGGCATTGTAGTTCACATTCAAATTATCAACAGCATATTGGGCAGCCTCTGGAGAAAGATTTTCGCCATAAGCTGAAACCAGTTGATCGTAGAGTCCTTTTTTGGACATATGTAACAATTCTGAATATGATCTAGCTTCTTCTAGCGCTCTTGTATATTCTGCTGGAACAGAATTTGTGGGTTGAGTAGCAGTTGTATCAGTTTGAACGTTATTATCTGATGTTACTGAAGTACTTTCATCAGGTTCGCTAACAGGTTTGGTTTCGATTTTGTCTTCGGACTTTCTGTCTTCTTTAGTAGGTTTCTTCTTATCAGATACTCTGGAAATTTTTTCAGCATGGTTCTTTTTGCTAGTATTCTCATTTTGACTTTCACTACCACATGCTGTTAGTGATAATAGGGCAATTAAGGAAATTGCAGCAATTCCAATTAACTTTGATTTCTTCATTTAAGTAGGTTCTCCTGTATCTTGTTTTCTTAAAATTATTGTCAAAGTATATCATTAGGTTGCTAACAAGAACTGAATTATATTCAGTTATACAAACATTGGTAGGTATAGTTATGAATGATTTGTTCAAAAAAAAGACCCCAATCAGATGGGTGTCATTTATTGTTCATGTAAGTTGTATTTTTGTTCTTTCAATTGTTTACGTATCTTTCGTTTTATTTGTTCCGAATTGCTTCCTTTAATTATATTACGCACAATTGCTTCTCGTTTTTCTTGAGAATTTACAATAATTGTGTCGCTTATTTTATGTGTTGTCATTATCGTCAATCCTCTCATTTCTCTTATTATCGCAACAGTAACAAATTGCAGACAACTTAGCAAACTAAAAATCCCAACGAATTAATCGTTGGGATTATTTTTATTCTTCAGCTTTTTGTTTCTTTTTAACGTTAATGTGGTGAATAACCAATGTAACAATAATTGCTCCGACTAATACGAATACGAACAATATATTAGGGATGTGAATATTGATCATTGGAATTGATAGGAAAAGCTTGATTGCAATGAACAGGATCAAGAAATATGCCATTCCTTGTAATTCGGGAATTTTATTCATAAAGCTCATGATTACTTCGGCGATACCTCTCATTGCCAAAATTCCGATCATACCACCGATCAATACGATTACTGGGTTTTCGGAAATTGCCAATGAAGCCAAAACTGAGTCGATTGAAAAAACTATATCCATTAATTCGATTGAAATAACAACTTGCCAGAATTGTGAAATATGAATATGCTTTCTCCAACCTGTAGGTTCTGGTCTAGTTTTTGGTGCTTCAACTTTTTTATCTTTTTTACGGTCAAAAAAGAAGTATTTAACTGCCAAATACAATAGATACAAGGCACCGATTGCCTTTATCCACCAGAAATCAATTAGGTAGACTCCAAGTCCAATTACGATGAATCGGAAGATATAGGCACCGATCAATCCATAAAACAATGATTTTTCTTGTTGAACTTTGTCGGGCAATGATTGAGTTTGAGCAGCCAAAACTACGGCATTATCGACGGATAGAATACATTCCATAACTACCAACGATAAAATTATTAGCCAGTCACTACCGGATTCTATAACAGTTTTCCAGTTGTTCAAATCAAAGAATGGACCGTACATATTAACTAGTGCATTCAATCAGAATATTTCCTCACTTTGTTTTTTTATTTTGTTGTTAGAGATGAATTATACATGATTCACTAATTTATATCTAACATTTGTTTATAGGAACATGATACTAGATTTTTGGATTTATTGGGGGAGTTTATGGTAGATTTTATAAAATTTTATTGGTGTTGTTATGGATTTATTCCTTTGAACTTATATGTGGCTGACTGTTCACTTGGTTATAGTCGAAACGAGCAAAAGCACACTGACTTCGCAATATAACTACAAAAATAGGCACATCCACTTCGTGGCTGCACCTATTTTCTACGTTATATGAGAAGTCAAATGCGTGTGCTTTTGCTCTCTCTATTTTTCATCATATGATTTCTGGAACAAATCGATAATATCTTGTTTTGTTCCTTTACGTGGGTTAGAGAATGCATTTCCGTCTTTCAATGCGTTTTCTGCCATTAATTCGAAGTCTTCTGATTTTGCTCCGATTTCTTTGATTGAACGTGGGATACCTACATCATCGGCCATTTGTCTCATGGCTTTGATTGATAATTGTGCGGCATCTCTTACTGATAATCCTTCAGTATTTTCACCCATGATATCTGCTAATTCTGCGAATCTTTCTGGGCAAGCTACGATGTTATATTCCTCAACGATTGGTAGTAAGATTGCACAACATACACCGTGTGGTGCATCATATTGTCCACCTAGTTGGTGAGCCATTGCGTGTACATAACCTAAGTCGGCATTGTTGAAGGCCATTCCACCAAGCATTTCGGCTTGGACCATGTTTGAACGTGCTTCGACGTTGTGGCCATTTGCTACGGCTTCTCTCAAGTTTGATTCTACTAATTGAATTGCTCCAACACATTGTGCATCTGTGATTGCATTACGGTTAGTTGAAACATAAGGTTCGATTGCTTGAACGAATGTGTCCATACCTGTTGCGGCTGTGAGTTTTGCAGGCACATCTAACATCAACATTGGATCGTTGAATGATACTAGTGGAATATTTCTCCATGAAACCACAACGAACTTCAAATGTGTTTCTTGGTTTGTGATAACACAGTGTCTTGTAAGTTCTGAACCTGTTCCGGCAGTTGTATTTACGGCCATCAATGGTGGCAAAGCGTTTTCCAAAGTTTCGATTCCGGCAAGTTTTGTGATGTCGTCGCCGTTTGTCAAGATAATACCAGTACCTTTACCAGTATCATGAGCAGAACCACCACCAACAGTGATAATTCCGTTACAGCCATTTTCCAAGTATACTTTTTTAGCTTCTTGGATATTTCTGATTTTTGGATTTGGTTCAACACCATTGTAAACTGCGTAGTCTACGCCAGCTTCGTCAAGTGATGCTAATGTTTGTTTAACTGGTCCGTTATCAACACTTTCCAAAAATTTATCTGTTACGATCATAACCTTTGTCATATTTAACATTTTGGCACGTTGGCCAATTTTTTTAATAACACCTGCGCCGAAAAAGTTAACACTAGGCATTAGGAAATCGAAGTTTTCCTTCATAAAAAATCACTCCTCGTTTTTGAATAGTTCAAGTTTAATCATTCATGAAAGCAATTACAATTAGATTATTATTTTTGTGACAAAGTGAGCAATATTTTGTAATTTTGAAAAGAATAATCCAAATTAGCCAACTTTTACTTGTAAAAATGGCAAAAAAATAAGACATATTTTTATATGCCTTATTAATTAATTATTAAATTGAATTATTTATGTTTACTTTATGCACCTGGAACAAGTGTTGTGTAAATCAACCAAATGTTCAAGATGGTTAGTATAACAGCAATTACATAACCAAGCCATTTCCAGAAAGTTCCATTTTTAAATTCACCCATCAGTTTTTTATCACTAGAGTACTTAATTAATGGGAATATTGAGAATGGTAAAGCCACACTCAAGAATACCTGTGAAAGTGTTAGTAATTGTTCGATTTTTGCTTCATTACCATTGTAGATCAAGGCAAATGCGATAACTGGAATAATTGAAAGCAAACGAGTAATTACACGTCTTGCCCATAGCTTCATCTTCATGTGGATGAAACCTTCCATAACAATTTGTCCTGAAAGTGTACCAGTAATTGTTGAGTTTTGACCTGATGCCAATAAGGCAACGGCGAACAATGTACTCAATAATGGGCTGGCAACAGAACCGGCAACTTTAGGATTTTGTAGGGCATTGTATAAGTCAACGAAACGTCCCAAGTCACTCTTTGTACCGTAGAACAAAGCTGCACCAAGTAGTAATAGCAATGTATTAACGATGAAAGCTAATGTTAATTGAATATTTGAATCCCAAGTTGAAAATCTGACTGCTTGATGGATACTTTTTGGATCATTGTGGTCATATTTTCTAGCCTGTGAAATTGAAGAGTGAAGATACAAGTTATGAGGCATAACTGTCGCACCAACGATACCTAATGAAAGGTAAAGCATACTTTGGTTTTGCAAGATAACTGGATCAGGAATGAATCCAACGACCATTTCACCCATGTTTGGTTGTGCAAGGATAACTTCATATAAGAAGACGACCAAGATAACCATGATCAATGCTGCAACGATAGCTTCGATTTTTCTAAATCCAAGCTTCATCAATACCAATAATAGTAGAACATCAAATGCGGTGATTATAATACCAAGTAGAATAGGTATGTGGAACAGCAATTTTAGAGCAATCGCAGAACCAATTATTTCGGCAATATCTGTCGCCATAATTGCTAATTCAGTAATTATCCAGAGAACAAATCCTCCGGCTTTACTAGTGTTTTCTCTAGTAAGCTGAGCCAAATCTTTCCCCGTTACAATTCCAAGTTTTGCGGCCATGTATTGTAGCAACATCGCAATCAAACTTGAAATCAAGATAACTGTAAGTAGCTTATATTTAAACTGAGCACCACCGGCGATAGATGTGACCCAGTTACCAGGATCCATGTAACCAACAGCAACTAGTGCTCCTGGTCCACTATATGCAAGTAGGGTTTTGAAAAATCCTGCATTAGTTGGTACGTCAACAGTGTTATTTATCTCTTCCAATGAAGGACCGTTAGCGTAATGGATTAGGCCTTCGTGTTTTTCTTTTTTATCACTCAAGCTTATTTCCCCCTTTTATTTTCTCTGCATATAATACCACTAAGTGAGAGGTTATTAAACCGGGGAAACAATAAAATTAGGCACACTTAACAAAATGTCCATATAGTATATATATCCTGTTATATTTTTAAAAATATTTATGAATATATTGCTTCAATAATTGACCATTATCAATTGAATTAGAGTGGATAGTAACTTACAATACAGGTACAAGAAAGGAACGGTGGAGATTATGGATGGAATTATAATTTTTATCGATGTCGTGTTCCTAGTTGGTGCCATTTTTAGCATTTATTGGCAATCTCAAATTGAAATCCGGGCCACATACAGGATTTCAGCTTTGATTTTTGCCGGAATTGTTGGCGCTTGGTTAATGATTACCCCAGTTGACCGACTACCTTATATATTCATGGTGGCAGAGTTTGTAACTTTGACGATCATGAACGGTGTAGGTGGTATCGGAAATAAGAAAATTATTTTGAGCGGATTTTATTCAGGAGTTTTAGACTACTCACAAATCGTTCATGTCACACTGATACCAATACAACTACCAGGAAGAAACGAGCGTGTTGCGGTTATTTTCAATACCAACCGACCACAACAAATCGAGTTAAATTTTAAGAGATCATATAAGGAAATTGAAAAATTCCTTGAAGATAAGCTTTCAAAAGATGTTCAAGTTGAGATTGGACAAGTTTAGAGAAAAGAATGAGACGAAGACGGTGATACGATCACCGTCTTTTTTGTTATAAAATTTTCCATAATTTCCATAAATAATTAAAAAGTGCTTTTTCTATCTATTAATCCTATTCTGTTTATAATCAGTGTCAATAACCAATAGGGGGTTATTTTAAATATGAAAACAGTAAAGAAATTCGGAGTAGTGTCATTAACTGTTTTGGCACTATTATCCTTATCCGCATGTGGAAATCACAGTGCTAAGAGTTCATCCGGCGATTCCACAAAGACAGAAAAAGTAAGTAAGAAATCTGACAAAAAGAAGTCAGATAAGAAGAAAACTGACAAGAAGAAAGCCTCAGGGGAAAGCACAGCTAGTGCTGAAAAAGCAGGGGCTCCAACACAATTAGCAAAATCAAATATCACGACTGCATCAACGGGCTCAGCCTCAACTAGAGCTGCTGCAACAAGAGTAGCAAGCCCAGTGGCTAGAAGCTCGTCATCGGCTAGAGAAAGTGATCCAATCACATCTGTAGGTTTGGCAAAGAGTTTAATGGAACACGCCATGGCATCAAATCCTGGTACATTTACAGGCTATGCTGTACCTGGCGGATATGAAGTTGAATCAACTGGCGATTATATGCATGATGGACCAACTTTCGTGAAGTATAACGGAGACGTCGTATATTCTGATGGTACTGGACAATCATACAGTAGCTTGTCTGCACCAGATGGTGCTCAACAGTTACCATGGGATCACGTTGCTGATAATAAATAGATAAATAGAAAACAAAATACCTTCCACGTTTAAATATGGAAGGTATTTTTTATGTATGCTAATTGGCTCCATTGATATCACGATTGACATATCCGATGTATCCAATAATGATAAGTACAAGTCCTATCAACATTTGCCACCAGAATGTTCCTGGATCCAATGTATGAAGAGGTACTTTAGGGATGAACCCAAATGGGGTTATTTTGTCGACCCATTTTGGTAAGTCGATAAGTTTTCCAAAATATCCAACAAACAATGCTACTAAGACATATGCGTAACTTAAGTTTGCCAATTTTGGAGCGAGACCGATCAAGGCAACGGCGATTCCCAACATGATAAATATTGGTGAGATATATCCGTAAAATCCCCGCATGAATATATCTAATCCAATTGGATGTTTCATTGAGTAGACGCCACCTAGTTGTAATCCCCAAATACTAGTAAATAATGCTAGGTATGTTGTGAATAAGGCAAGGATAAAATTATTGGTGAATAGTCTGATTCTGCCAACTGGTTTTGCGTGGATCATCTCAAGATATCCTTTGCTTTCACCAGTTTTAAGGTAGTTGATGATTTGAATTCCAGGTATCATTGCTAAAACTCCAAAGACTATCATTAAGGCAGCAGCGAATTCTTTGATGATACGAACGTTAGCTGAACGTAAGGCATCAGGACCTAAAATAGTAGCGATGGTAGGATTAGTTTTTAGCAAGTCGCCAATTGTATTGAATATTGATCCGTAAGTGAATCCGAGGACCATTAATCCAATGACCCAGACGATGATACTAGTTCTGTGCAATCTCCAGAATAAGCCTAGAGTTCCGTTTAAAAAGACCGAAGCGTGGGCACGTCCAGGACGAGTGGCGATTATCCCAGCACCCATATCACGTTTGGAGTTGATCCACATTGCTAGTGCAGACAAGATGATCGATAGTCCAAGCATCAAGAAAACTGGTGTCCAGTTGTTATCCTTATAGATAGAAAACAGTTCGACCCAGCCGAATGGTACCCACCAAGTAAGTTTTGGACGGGAAACATCAGTCGACATTCTGGCGATGTACATTATTCCTAAAACTAGATAGGACAACATTGAAGCAGCACGAGCGTTATCGACTAATTGTGCTAAGAATGCTGCAATTGAAGCAAACATCAATCCAGAAACTCCCAAACCGATTCCCAGCAGGAAGTCGCCATTAATGTCGGTTCCATGCAAGTTGGCCGTTATTAATCCAATTGAATAAAGCAGACCTATTGATATGTTTACGATAAATACCTCAATCAGTGTAGCGGTGAGATTTGAAATCTTTCCAACTGAATGTGCACGGATTATCTCGAGGATTCCAGTATCTTCATCTGATCTGGTATTTTTAATAACTATCGAAAAATTCATGATTGCTGCCATGATTGCCATAAAGACGGTCATTTCGGATGCAAAAACATCTGCGGTCGTGTAGGGACCACTAGGCATTTTTCCAAAAAGGGCAGTCATTGCTGGTGATTTTAGTGTTGAAACAATTGTGTCAATTGAAGATTTTGTTCCATATAAGCTAGTGAACTTGGCAGCGACTGAAGTGAATAATCCTGCTAAAGCTACCGTCCAGATTACTAGTTTTAGCCAGTCCTTTTTAAAACTGAATCTGGTCAGGAATCCAGTTTTTGCAAAAACACGGTTACTCATTTTTTACACCACCTTTTGTATTCTCATCTGTGTTGTAATATCTCATAAACAAGTCTTCAAGTGTTGGTGGAGTTGATTGTAAGCTGACTATTTGTTTGCCTGCAAGATAGTCCATGACTTCCGTCATATGATCAGAGTCGACTGAGAAAGTTTGTAAACCATTTGCTTGTGTAACGACGTTATGGACTCCGGGCATGCTGCCCAATTCAGGAGCAGGATCAATGGTCTTGAATTCAATCACAGTACGAGTCAAGTGTCTCATTTCAGCTAAAGTACCCGTCTCAACGATTTCACCTTTTCTGATGATTCCAATGCGGTCACACATTTTCTCAACTTCAGATAAAATGTGACTGGAAAGTAAGACTGCTTTACCTTGTTTTTTGAGCTCCAATACAGATTTTTGGAAATACTCTTCATTTAGAGGATCCAGTCCTGAAGTCGGCTCATCAAAAATGTAAAAGTCAGCATCAGTCGAGAATGCGGCAATCAAAGCAACCTTTTGGCGATTACCTTTTGAATAAGTCCTGGCTTTTTTAGTAGGATCAAGTTGGAATCGTTTGATCATATCGTCGGTTTTCTGCGAATGCATACTACCGCCTAGTTTCAGGAATAGGTCGATAATTTCGCCACCTGTTAGATTAGGCCAGAGATAAACGTCACCGGGAACGTACGCTAGACGCTTGTGGATCGAGACAGAGTCTTTGAAAACATCTTGACCAAAGATAGTAGCTGTACCACCATTTGCACGCAGAATCCCTAATAAAGTTCTGATGGTAGTTGATTTACCAGCACCGTTTGGCCCAATAAATCCAAATACTTCCCCAGGATAGACATCAAAACTAACATTTTTTAAAGCTTCAAATTTTCCAAATTTCTTTTGTAAGTGATCAATATGTAGGACAGGTTCATTTGTTTTCGTCATTGTTAAAATACCCCCAAAAACTGAAATATTCTTCTTGAATAGTTCATTATTTACTCGTATATTATAGCCATAGATAAGCGCTGTCAACGCCGAAATCTTGGGAAAGTGAACTAATTTATCGCGTAATTTATGGAATGCCTATATCACACAATAATAACTGAAATATTTTTGGAAAATTATTTTGGAGGTGGTCATTTTGAATGGAAATGACAAACGAAAAAAGCTAAAGAAACAGGATATTTTAGATGCTGCTACAGCCTGCTTTATGGAAAATGGATACAAAAAAACATCAGTCGCTGATATTGCCAAAGCTGCGAAATCATCTCAAGTTACTTTGTATAAGTATTATGAAAGTAAAGTAGACCTCGCAAGAGCCGTTGTTATGGAAATGGTGGTCGGAGGTTACGCTCAATATGACAAGCAGCTTGACGATAGTTCCAAGTCTTTCATGGATAAAATGCAAGATATGATGGTCGACAGTGTAGATATTTCAGATAATATCAGCAATGATTTTTTCAAGTTCATGGTCGATGAGTTTCAAGGGCGCAACGGCGATACGAAAGTAATGCATAAATATAATAATTTGAAATTTGGATTTTGGAAGAAACTATTAGATCAAGGACGTGCCGAAAATGTCGTCAGCAAAGATATTTCTGATAGTGGGGCAATGATCTATCTCGATATGTATGTTGATTATGTTATGAGACCTGATGGCGTTGCTTTTGAAAAAGCTGTTGAAATGAAGAAACACGAGAAGGAACTGGTCCATCTGTTCTTCTACGGAATTATTGGAAAGTAATCAGTTGATAAGTCAAACCAAATATTTCACAAACGAATTTGTTAGCGGTATCATAATTCTTGTAAATAGATGGAGGGAATATTTATGGCTGATTATAAATTTTTGGAACCATATACTTTTGCAAAGAAAGGAATCACTGTAAAGAATAGAATCGTGATTCCACCAATGACAGAAATGATGAGTTTTTCAAATGGTGAAGTTACACGAGATGAATTAAGATACTATCGTATTCATACTGGTGGTGCAGGGATGTTTATTACTGCTGTTGCTAACGTTAACGATGAGGGTAAAGGATTCGAAGGCGAATTAAGTGCTGCAGATGATAAATTTATTCCTAGCCTAGCTAGTTTGGCTGATGCAATTCATAAAGATGGAACAAAAGCCATTTTACAAATTTTCAGTGCTGGACGTATGACATTCAAATCAGTTTTACGTGGCAAACAACCTGTAAGTGCCAGTGCAGTTACAGCTGTTCGTAGCAATTCTGAGGAACCAAGAGCTTTGAGTGAAGACGAAGTTGAACAAACAATCAAAGACTTCGGTGCAGCTACTAGACGTGCCATTCAAGCTGGATTCGATGGTGTCGAGATCCACGGTGCCAATACATATTTGATCCAACAATTCTTCTCACCACATTCAAACCGTCGTGATGACAAGTGGGGTGGCAGTCTCGAAAAGAGAATGAACTTCCCATTCGCAGTTATTGATGAAGTTCAAAAGACAATTGACGAGTATGCTAAGACTCCATTCATCATGGGATACCGTTTATCACCTGAAGAAGTTGAGAAGCCAGGTATTACTATTGAAGATACATTGGCATTTGTTGATGCAATCAAGAACAAACCTATCGACTACTTACACGTTTCAATGGGTGATGTATGGCGTAAGTCATTGAATGACAAATCAATTACAAAACCACTAAATATTTCAATCAAAGAACACTTAGGAAATGACATTCCATTGATTGGTGTTGGTGATATCCAAACACCTGCTGATGCTGAAAAGGTTCTTGATAATGGAATTGAATTCGCAGCTATTGGTCGTGAAAGCCTTCGTGAACCAAACTGGGTCCAAAAAGTCGAAGCAGGAGACGAAGATGCAATTCGTTACACACTTTCAATTGAAGATCATGATTCACTTGGATTGTCAGGAACATTCTGGGAATTTCTATTGCAAGCATTCAGACCTGGATTACAAATCAGTGTCGACAAGACAACAGACAGATCATTATTCAACAATGCTTTGGACAATATTTTTGCCGGAGCTAAATAGATTATTGAAACACTCAATATTTGTTGGGTGTTTTTTTATATTGGATTATATGTTCGCTTGTAAAGAAATATCTATTAGATTAAAGTTAAATCGAGGTGAGGGATATGTCAACTACCTCACTAAAGTAGGAGGCTTGTAAGAACTAATGTAACTTATTACGTTAGCATCACAATTTACCTAGATACACCGTTGCCTAGATATACCGAAGTATTCTGGGTCTTACATAGCAATTACCAAGGTCTTTATAGTCCGCAAGTTGCCAAACGGACTGAACAATTTTATATGGCTTTAGCTAATATGTTTTTAGCCGCGTTGTGATCCCGAACATGATATTGATTACAGTTGGGGCAAGTCCACGTTCTATCAGAAAGAGTTAATTTTTCTTCACCTTTCATCAAGTAACCACAATGTGAGCATGTTTGAGTTGTGTTCTTTGGATCAACCGTAACAAAAGTTTTCCCATACACTTTCGCCTTGTATTCAAGCATTTGTAGGAAGGTTCTCCAACCAACATCACTGATGCTCATAGCTAAAGCATGATTTTTTAACAGGTTTTTACTTCTTAATTCTTCAGCTACTACCAAATCGTGGTTCTTGATGAGTGCAGTAGACGTTTCATGTAAGAAGTTATTTCGTCGATTACTAACTTTATTATTTAACTTAGCAACGAGTACTCGTTGCTCTTGATAGTTTTTTGAATCACGTAGAGAGCGATGTTCCTTCTTCGCCCTGAGCTGTTTTCTAGAAAGAATTCGTTGTTGCTTTGCAAGTTGTTTCTTATTTTTTCTGTAATATCTTGGGTTATCTACAACGTCTCCATCGGAAGTAGTTAGAAAATTTTCAGTATTAAGATCAATTCCAATGGGATTTCCTGTAATATTCAATGTCTGTACAAAAGGAGAGTCAGATGCCAATTGAAGTGAAATATAATAGTTTCCAATTGAGTCCCTAGATACAGATACTGTCCCAATGCGAATACCAGAATGTTCTACCATCAGTCGTGTATGACTTCCAGATATTCTGATACGACCAATCAGGGAAACATTCAGATGCTTGTTATCAACAAACTTGATGTTCCCATTGAACAAGGAGGGTGTTGAAACTTTTGATGAGTACCTGTTAGGTAACTGGAAACCACCAGAATACTGTTTCCTGTGAAATTTTGGAACGCCAGAAGAATGGACATTTCTAAACATTTTCCAAGCAGCTTTGTAACTTCTGATAGCCATACTTGTTACATCAGTTCCAACATTGAACTGGTGTAGCCAGGAGTGTAAGGCAAATAAGTATTTTGTGCTTTCCTTACGTTTTTTTAAATAGTCTATTCGGTTTTGTACTTGTTTGATGTACAGTTTACATTTACGAAGTTTATATAACTCTTTATCAATAGCAACCATTTCGTTGTAAGCAAACTTAGAACCATTGATGTTGTGTTCAATGATTTTTTTCTGCTTATCTGAAGGGTAACATCTAACTTTTAAGCCATAATGGTACTGGTATTCCATCATTGATTTACGCAAATTTCACCTTTTCTGATAAACAGTTTCGAATAAGTTACATTCAATATATATATCATAACAATATACGAACGTACGTTCAATAAAAATAAAAAAGAAGTAATACAAACTTTAGAAAGGAACTCTCATAAAAAGATAAGGAAACCTAGAATTTTAATGCTGGGTTTCCTTATCTTGAGACTCTTATGAAAAAATCATTGATTAGTGCATTTGCAGGATTATTAATTGCTTCAACTATCGGCGTTGTCACTCCAACTTTGGCAAAAGCTGATACAAGTACTAAAACACCACTGGCACAGACAACGATTACCGTGCCACTTTCAATAGATGGTGATCAATTTATCCACTTTATGATCAAAAAAGATATTCCGGTTTATTCTCCTAAAGGGATGGACTTGAAGATGTTCGCACCTGTCGGTAACAAATCTTATGACGTTTCGACTGATAACATTATCAAACAAGCTGACGGTTCGTACTTGTATCCGATCAACGATGGAAATCAGTATGTAAAATCAACTGACGTTGAGCAAGCTATGAATGGAGAAATTCCAACTAAATATATCGTTTCTAGTTTTGAAGATATCATTCATACTAAGAACTTGATTGGAATTCCTCTTTACGATAAAAATTTAAATATTATTGAATATGCTGCCTTACCAGCCGATTCATACTGGTATACAAACGGTAGTATTTTTAACCAAAACACAAATGAGCTATTCTATCGTGTATCTACGAATGAATATGTAAGTTCTGTTGATATTACTACAAAATAATTAATAAAAAATCCTTTCATTAATAATGAAAGGATTTTATTTTTTAGAGTATGATTATAGTAGAAATTAAATAATTGATTTACGTATGCGAGGGTACGGATGATGAATTCTACTAATAGCAGTGAAAAAGGGATTTTTAGACATAAACGATTAGTTCAAACTATGGTCATTATTGTCTTGATATTTTGTACAGTTTACTTTGGATTTCAGTATATATTTTCGAAAAATTCAATTTCTGGTCCATCAATGCAACCGAATTTTCAAACGGGTAATCGAGTTATTACAGTCCGTCATTCAGGGTTACAGCGTGGAGATATAGTTATTCTGCGTGCTCCTGACAAAAAGAATACATTGTATATCAAACGTATCGTGGGGATGCCGGGAGATAATATTGTTTCGCAGGATAATCGAATGTATATAAATGGGGAACGATATATTGAAAGTTATCTGAAGCAAGGCGGCAAGATGATGGAATCTAAGGACAGCATTTATTCTGATATGTCGTACAGTTATACTTATGATTTTTCTGTCAGGAAATTGGCGGAGTCTCAAGAATGGATCAACATTTATAACAAGCCTTATTTGGCTATGTTGAAGAAAACTGATCGGGTTCCCAAGGGTAGTTATTTTGTGATGGGCGATCATCGAACTATTTCGCGTGATAGTCGGTTGATTGGGTTTATTGATCGGGATGAGATTGTTGGTAGGGTTTCTTTGCGGTATTGGCCTTTGTCTCAGTTTACTGTTTATTAGAGGTTCACTGCCGTACTACGGTTAGGTTTGAGGAGGCGTGGTCGCTGCGAGCTGATCCAAAGCCAAAGTGCGGTCTTTGGATACAATTTTAATCTAGCGACGGCCTTTGCCGTCTCAAGATTAATTCCGCGGCTTTGCCTCCTCAATGCCCTACGTACTGGATAAAGCCCGACAACACACCGGTATTTTTTGTTTATGAGGTAGGTTGTTTTTTTGTGGTTGTATTTCATTTGCTAGTTCAAGGTCAAGTTCAAAAAAGTCCAAGATGCCTTTATCGAGTATTTCTACTCGGTTGGTATCTTGGACTTTTTATATTTTGCTCTTTGCTTAGACTAGTCTTTACTATGTTCAAAATTGTTATTCCGTACACTAAATATGAACATTACTACTGCAATTATGATTCCGAAAACTATCGATAATAATAATTTTTCGTGATTTAGGAAAAAGGTTATTAAGAGAAATACAATTCCAACCAAAATACTGGTTAGTAACATCTTGGTAGTTGATGTTTTGGGCCCTTTTTTCTTTGTTAAATTCATATTTATCATTACAGCTAATGCTACTACCCAAGCTGCTGTGATCGTTAACAGAATAATCAGTTCAACGGTTTCTGCACCAATATTGAAGTAAAAATCACTTAGTATTGCCAAAATTGATACTACGGAAGTTATGAAGAATATATATGTCATCATTTTCCCAACTAGGCTTTCGACATATTCATCGACTGTTCCGACACCTAATAATTTTTTAATCACCCATTTATACATATGTTCCACCCTCAGTCTTTATTTGTTATAGAGAATAGTTCATTGACGTCAACACCTAATACTTTAGCTATTTTTAGAGATAAAAGAATACTGGGATTAAACTTGTTCTTCTCGATCATTAAAATCGATTGACGAGTTACGTCAACAGCATCGGCCAAATCCTGTTGCGACAACTTCTTTTCTTTTCTAAAGTATTTAAGATTGTTGGTTAATTCGAAATCCTGATCAGTCATTTCAACACAACCTTTGTAGTTTTAATATAAATGTTTTTATCCCAAATGTAAACTATACTGTACATTTTATTATATAAATTTGTTAATAATTAATAGAACGAGCATAATTAGACTATTAAATTTTGGGGGCTACTTATGAAAAATAGGGGCGGAATACTTATTTGTACTACTGTTTTGACAATACTCTTGGGGATGAGTGCTGTTACAGAGAATGCGAAAGCTGATACTGTTGCGACTGCTGATCAATCGGTTCAAACGGAGCAAACAACTACTACAGCTTCCGTTAAGGATGATACAAATGTTGTTGTTACTGATTCACAACAAGCAAACTCAACTGATGTACCAACAAAAAATGATGATGCTTTAACAGTGCCTGCACCAGATGTTGACCAACAACCTGGTGGAGATTGGAGTGTTGACCCTTCAACTGCCGCTCCTCAAAATAATTTTTATTATTCTGTTAATAAGGATTGGCTTGACCAACATAAGAATGACAATGATGGTACCGATAATTTTTCAATAATAAATGACAAGACTGAAGATAATTACGAAAAAGATTTGTCAGATATTAGTAAAGGTGATAAAACTGCTGATGTTGCAACGAAACAAGCAGCTGATTACTATCAAAAATATTTAACGACAGTTGAATCTAAGAAAACTAATATTGATTCATTAAAAAAAGATATTCAACAAATTGATTCAATGAAAAATTATTCTGATTTGAACTCAAACATGGATGAACTGATCGATGGTAATTTCGATACTCCGTTTGCCATTTCTGTCACAACTAATTTGAAGGACAACTTAAAAAATAGACTGGCATTTAGTGCAGGAACCACAGATTATACTTTGCCTTTTCTAAGTTTGGATGATGATTCTATTGCATTCAGATCAAAATATTATGAAGAGATGCCAAAACTTTTCAAAATGTTGGGGTACGATGACGTTACCACGAAAGAAATATTAGATAATGCTTTAACATTTGACGATTTAATGTTCAGAAATGAGGATGCTCTATCAGGCGGTCAAGATAATAATCCGGAAGTTGTATCTATCAGTGATTTTGAAAATCATTTTAATAATGTTAATTTTACTGATTATATTAATAAATCATATCCAACTGCTAAAGATGTCGAAATTGATGATTCAACTTTTTACAGTCACTACAACAATGTTATGAGTGCTCCAAACTTTGAGAAAATGAAAGATTGGATGCTTGTTACCAATGTTTTAGATAATTATTATGTCTTCGGTAAAAAGGGTAAGGAAGCTGTCAAAGACTTGATTGCCGATGATCCTTCAACGGACACTGACGAAAATGATGCATTTGAGAATACAAGTAATAATTTCCAAACTGTAATGAGTAAATACTATGCTGGAACTCACGTAAGTGGAGAAACAAAGACTAGGATTGGAAGTTTAATTGATAATATTATTTCTACATACAAAGATAATATTAAAAGTAATTCATGGCTCAGTGATGACGGCAAATCTGAAGTATTAAACAAGTTATCAAAAATTACAGTCAGAATTGGTGGACCAACTGAGATTAAGACGGTTGATGACTATTCTTCATTAAGTTTCCCCAAATATGAAAGCATTTATGACTGGAATAAGGAAATTCAACTTTATCGAGCAAAAATTGGAAAGCAAGATTTTGATACAACGAACGAGAGAGGTATCTGGGAAATGCCTGTCTATCAAACAAATGCCTATTATGAACCAGCTGACAACAGTATCAATGTTCTAGCGGCAATTCTGCAGGAACCTTTCTATTCGGAAAATTATTCTGACAGTCAATTGTATGGTTCAATGGGTGCAATAATTGGTCACGAAATTTCTCATGGATTTGATAATAATGGCTCAAACTTCGATGCCAATGGAAACTATCGTGATACATGGGCAGCTGCGGATAGAGCTAAATTTGACGATTTGACTAAGAAATTAGTCGATGAATATGATGGTATTCAGTTCGATTCACTAGTCGAAAATGGTGAACAGACTCTGGGTGAGAACATCGCTGATAATGGTGGAGTAAATGTCGCCTTACAAGTAGCAAAATCATTACCTAATTTCAACGCGAAAGAATTCTTCTCTTCTTGGGCATCTAACTGGCGTATGATTTCAGGTCCAATTACTGAGATTAAATATGAAACAAATGAACATTCGATCGGACCACTAAGAGCAAATGTTGTTGTACAAAATATCCCTGATTTTTATACTGCATTTAATGTTAAACAAGGAGATGCAATGTGGTTAGATCCAAGTAAACGAGTACGTATTTGGTAGAAAAAAGTTTTGAAGATTAATTTCTTCAAAACTTTTTTTTATAATCTGATTTGTGAAAGGTGGCTATCTCGTGCATAATTAAATTATTAAAACTTGGGGGCGGCTTATGAAATATAGGGGCGGATTATTTATTTGTACGACTGTTTTGACGATTCTTTTGGGGATGAGTGCAGTCGCTGATAATGCAAAAGCAGACACTGTTGCGACTACTGATTCAACGGTTCAAACTGAACAAACTACTACAGTAAAACCAGATAAAGACGATACTAATGTTGATACGTTAGACCCACAACAAGTTAATACTAATGAGGATTCGGCAAAGGGAATTGATGATTCGTTAACAATTACTACTCCTGAAGTTGAACAAAAACCAGGTGGAGATTGGAAAGTTCATCCTTCAGAAGCCACTCCAAAAAATAATTTCTATTATTATGCTAATAAAGATTGGCTTGCAGAACATAAAGATGATGACGATGGAACTTCAGACGCATCGTTATTACAACTTCAAATTGCAAAAGATTTTGAAAATGATTTGTCCAATATCTCTGCGGGAAAGGAAACAGCTGATTCAGCAACTAAAAGTGCAGCTGATTACTACACCAAATATCTTGATACTGTAAATTCAAGTGATGTAAAAATTGATTCGTTCAAAGATGATATGAACAAGATTTATAATATGAAGGATTTTTCTGATTTTAATTCACAGCTTGGCGAGTTGATTGATGGAAAGTACAATTTGCCTTTCGATTTGGTGATAGGTGTCAATTATGCAAATAACTCCAAGAATAGACTTAATTTTGGCATGAAAGTCCCCAAGCAGATGATTCCTATGTTGGATTTGGATTCAGATAGTATTGCGTACAGATCGAAGTATTATGAGGATTTGCCGAAGCTGTTCAAGCTACTGGGTTATGACGAAGTTACATCGAAACATATTCTGGATAATGCACTGACATTTGATGACCTACTCTACAACAACTCTGACATCGAATCCATTGATGACCAGATGGCAAATCCAATTGTTATGGATATCAATGATTTTGAAAATCATTTTAAGAATGTAGATTTAGCTGACTATATCAAGAAGTCTTATCCAACTGCTACGGATGCTCAAATAACTGATAAATTATTTTTCGATAATTTCAATCAAATGATGAGCCAATCTTACTTTGAAAAAATGAAAGATTGGATGTTGGTCACAAACGTTTTTGACAATTATTATGTCTTTGGAAAACAAGGAAGAGATGCGGTCAAAGATTTACTTTTTGATGATCCTTCGAATGCATCAACTCCGAAAGATGATGCATACAATAGTACTTCCACATTATTTCAAACAGTAATGAGTATATATTATGGGAAGAAAAATATCAGCGAGAAGACTATTTCTCGAGTTGATAATGTTATAAAAAATATTGTTTCAGCCTATAAAGAACGAATCCAGAATAATTCATGGATGAGCGCTGAGGGTAAGACGAATGTTTTGAGGAAACTTTCCAAGATTCAAATCAACGTTGGTTATCCTAAGACAATTACGGCAATTGATGATTACAAATCTCTTGGCTTATCTAAAATGGACAACATTTACGATATGACAAAAGCTATAAATATGTATCGTTCTAAAGTTGCTAAGACAGACTTTGATACGTCAAATGAAAAAGGTATTTGGTTGATGCCAACGTATACTTTCAATGCTTTTTATAATCGTTCCTCCAATAGTATTAACGTCTTAGCTGGTATTTTGAAGGAACCTAATTATTCAGAGAATTATTCGGATAGCCAATTATATGGGAGCCTTGGTGTAATAATTGGGCATGAAATTTCTCATGCTTTTGATAACTCCGGCTCACACTATGACGAAAATGGAAACTACCGTGATACTTGGACAGATGAAGATCGCGCCAACTTTACTACTTTGGTTCAAAAGATGATCAATGAGTATGACGGAATTCCGTTCAATAGTATTATTGTCAATGGTATGCAGACCGTGGGCGAAAATATGGCTGATAATGGTGGGATGAATGTTTCACTTCAGGTTGCCAAATCATTACCAGACTTTGATGCAAAAGAATTTTTCACTGCTTGGGCAAAAGATTGGCCTATGGTTGATGGACCAATGATAGAGTTGAGATATTCATTCGATCCACATACAATTTCACCAATCAGAACAAATGTAGCTTTGCAAAATATCGACGACTTTTACACGACATACAACATCAAGCAAGGAGACCCAATGTGGTTGGATCCTAGTCAACGTGTAAATATTTGGTAAGAGGAGGCCCTTATGAAAGACTTACGTAGTTCAGTCTCGGCAACTTTGAAAAGCCGTGACCTCCATGTACTTGCATTGAAGTTTTTTGCGTTCTTTGTAGGTGTATCTTTAATTACATTTTTGGTATTATTAATTGTTCATCCATCTTTAAATTCAATTTTGACAGATATTTCAAAGTCAAAAAGTGGGACTGAAGATATGACTGGATTTGCATTGATGATCGAGTATTTTGTTAATAATGCGTTTAAAGTTAATTTTCAAATGTTCTATCTTTCGCTGATACTGGTTCCATTTATTTATCTGTTACCAATTATTCTGACTTCGGCATTAACCGGAGCAGTATTCTACTTTCCAATCGTGTTGCCAAAATTGTCGTTCGCAACATTGGCGGCGGGATTTTCCATCCATTGGATATTGGAGCTTTTGGGATATTGCATATTCATAGCTGCTTTATATCCATTTCAGAAAATTCTGAGAAAACAATTCTTTAATTTGTTTAAACATAAAGCATCTCTTTCAGCATTGAAAACACCAGCAATTAATTTGCTGACAGTCTATGTGTTTGCAGTAGTTCCAATCATGCTGGTTGCTGCAGCATTAGAAGCGTTTGTTTCTTCACGTTTATAAAGTAAAAAAGCTTTGAAGATTAATTTCTTCAAAGCTTTTTGTTTAAATCCTTCATCAGCTCATTAATGGAATCAAATTGTGTATGGTTGTTGTCGTAATACTCATTTCGGGCATTGTTATTGTCTGCCATTATTGTATCTAATTTTGAATTGATATTAGATGAATATTTCTTATCGGACATAATACCTCCTAGTTACTTTTTGGTTTGTCATAGTGAATCAAACAATACATTATCAAATAAAATACCGAGATTGCTAATCCATACAATTCAAATCCTTTAAAACATAAGAAGAAAAATGTTAAGAGAAGGAATATAGAAACCCCGGGAGCAAATCTGTGTTTTACTATTGGGAAATGTTCCATAAAGTATTTTCGATTAAATATGTAAATACAGGATAAGATAATAAAGACAACTAGCGGAAGCATTACGATGGTAAACTTTGAACCCAAAACTTGGAATGCCGTAATAAGTAAGGCAATATATACTATAAACTGTGAATAGTCTTTTAATGTCAGATCTCTCATAAGAACATCTCCTCTACAATTATTATGTTACTTATATTATATATGAATTAGAACTGGGTAACCGCTTTATTCAAATTAAAGCAATTCTAAATTTATTAAATTATACTAACTTTACCTGCAATTTTTGATATAATTGATAAAGCAAGTTTTTCTAAGGGGATGTACACATTGCAAAGGCGACGTTATTTTCGCATAAGTTTAGGATGGCAAATCATTATTGGTCTTGTTCTGGGTATTATTTTGGGACAAATTTTTTACCATAATAAAGCAGCTATTCAAATCATGCAGAACATCGGTACGATGTTTATTAGTTTGATTCAAATGATTGTTTTGCCAATCGTTATTTCATGTTTGACGGTTGGTATTGCAAATATGGGAGATATTAAAAAGCTTGGTAGAATTGGTGCCAAGACTTTGATCTATTTCGAAGTTATGACTACTTTGGCTATTATCATTGGTATTGTTGTTGCCAATGTTACTCATCCAGGTAGTTATATCAACATTCATGATCTACAGAGTTCAGATATTTCTCAATACACAAGTAGTGCCAAAACTGCTGAACAAGGTGGTATTTGGTCGGTCCTAATGGGTATTATCCCAACAAATATATTTGCATCAATGGGTAAAGGTGACATGTTGCCTGTTATCTTCTTCTCAGTATTCTTCGGTCTAGGAACCGCAGCTATTGGAGAACAAGGTAAAATCATCACTCAGTTTTTGGATGCAACCGCAAATGTTATGTTCAAAGTTACTAACTGGGTCATGAGAGTCGCTCCAATTGGTGTCTGCGCATTGATCGGTGTTACCGTTGGTGAGATGGGATTTGAAGCTCTCAAGCCATTAGGATTATTTATCGTGATTGCCTATGCAACTATGGCATTCTTCGTTTTCGTGATTATGGCAGTAGTTGGTCGTATGTTCCATGTTAAATTCTACGAACTATTCAGAATCATTGAAAATGAGGTTGTTCTCGCATTTACGACTGCTAGTTCTGAAGCAGCTTTGCCAAAGATGATGGAAAAAATGCAAAAATATGGTGCAACCAAAGGTATAGTTTCATTTGTTATCCCAACTGGATATACATTCAACCTTGATGGTTCCGCTATTTATCAGTCATTAGCCGCATTATTCTTAGCTCAGGCATATCACATCAACTTGTCGATCGGACAACAGATCACATTGATAGTTGTGTTGATGTTGACATCTAAAGGTATGGCTGGTGTTCCCGGTGCATCATTTGTTGTATTGTTAGCAACGATTTCGACCATCGGAGTACCAATGGCAGGATTAACGTTTATCGCCGGTATTGACCGTTTAGTGGATATGGGTCGTACAGCTGTTAACGTTGTCGGTAATTCACTAGCTACAATCATTATTGCCAAAAGTGAAAATGAATTTGATGAAGAAAAACGAGAAAAGTATGTCGCCTCGTATACACGTGGTGACTAAAATAAAAGCTTGGATTCCGTTGAGGATCCGAGCTTCTTTCAAAGGAGTTAAATAATATGAATTCAGAAGAATATTGGCAAAAGTTTTGTCAGGAAACGAATACAGATCCAAATTCCGTTCATGTATCTTGGTCATTTGGTTATGGTGAAGAAGTCGCAGATGAATTGTTAACATTAGTAAAACAGGGAGTGAAGAGGGCGACCACTTCTGCGTTTGATTTATATGAAAAAGATGACTACGTTCCTAAAGCTGGAGATTACAATATAATCCTCGATGGAAGAGGTAATCCTGGTTGTGTGACTCAAACAAAAGTTTCAGAAGTAGTTCCTTTTAAAAATGTAACTGCTGAGCATGCTTTTCTTGAAGGAGAAGGGGATAAGACTTTGGATTATTGGAGAAAAGTTCATACAGAATTTTTCAAAAAGGAATATTCTGCGGTGGGTAAGACATTCAATGATAATATTTCATGCCTGTGTGAATATTTTGAACTGAAATACATTGATTAGTTTTCGGTAATGGTTGGATATACGCATATGGCATGATATAATTCAGTTGTATTCATGCGAAAGAAAAAGACAAGCTACGTCAATAGCTTGCCTTTACACAGCCGTTTATAAAACGGTGACTTGTTAAGTGATGTAGACCCTAACTCGTCAAAGTTATTGAGGGTCTACTTTTTTAATTCCTGTATCAACGCTTTCCAAGCAGCAATCACTGATGTAATGGTTTTTAGGAATACTAATATTCCTAAAGTACAACCTATTACAAGAATGATCACTGCTGGTACCACATTCAGGATCGTAGTCATGCTTCTCCTTTCTCTTGGATGGTATTTATTGTTTCTCCTATTCAAATTTCTGATAGGCAACACCTCGATTAAGAACAAGCCACCGCTCTTTAAACTTCTGTATGCTGAAAAGCGTACCACATCACATGGTATATAGATATAAAAACATTTACAATGTATAAACTCGTACTTTATACAAACTATTCAAACCTTGATGCAAATTTTGCATCAAGGCTTTTTGTTTCAAAAAAATACCGGTGTAGACCAGAATTATATTGACGAATATCTTCTATACTATTACAGTTTAATTATGAATATTTTTATAAAACTTTAGGGAACTATATTATGGGGGAAATATGAAGAGAACAATTAAGTACGCAGTCAGTGCGGGAATCTTATTTTCACTCGGAATTTTTTCGATTCCTTCTATAGTACATGCTGATCAAGCTCAGCAGACTACTAGTGAATCTGGCGAAGTAACTAATGTGACTCCTGCAACTACGGATGTTGACGGGGTGTTCACGGTTGGTGACCAAACTGCACCTTTGACTGATGCAACTGGTGTATCAACTAGTAATCGTAGTCTGTCACCTGATAGTGCTTGGTACACTGATAAGTTGGCAACTTCCTCAACAGGTAATACTTATTACCGTGTTTCGACTGAGGAATATGTGAATTCAACGGCGGGTGTGTTTACAAGTAATGTCAGTAACTATGATGCAACGGCTTCAATCGTGTATAAGAAGGGTGCAAGTGTTCACACCTTTAATAATTATGGTGATAACGCTTCTTATACAGGTAATAATGTCGATACTGATACCACTTGGAAAATCGATAAGAAAGCTAATAAGAATGGAAAAAATTGGTATGAGATCGGTAATAATGTCTGGGTTCCTCAAGATTATTTGGTAGTTGAAAATGCTCCAGATATGAAGAGTGCTGACTGGATCAGTGGTGTTCCGATGATCTCTCAACGTCCAGAATTGCCAAATGGCTGTGAGATAACTGCAGTTACGATGATGCTTCAATATGGCGGTGCTAATGTTAACAAGATGCAATTGGCTCAAGAAATGCCAAGAAGCAGTGATCCTAATTATGGATATATCGGTCAACCTTGGGATAATACCGGGATAACGATTTTCCCATCAGCGTTGATGAACTTAGTCGAAAAATATGCTGGTAGTGCCAAGGATTTGACTGGTTCAAATCTTGATGCCATCAAGTATCAAATCAACATCGGCCATCCAGTTGTTACTTGGAACACGCTTCACGGTTTTCCATATCACGCACTTGTAGTTACGGGGTACGATTCACAGTATGTTTACTACAATGATTGTTGGACTAACCAAACGACACGAATGGATATCAATACCTTTGTTGCCAATTGGAATACACAATCACGCAGAGCAATTAGTTATTAATTTTATATAGGGGATGTAATTTAGGATGAAAAATAGACATAAAATTATTCTTTTTAGCAATTTAATTTTAGCTGGAATTTCAGTTGGACTTTTACAAAATAACGTGAAAGCTGATGCAACGGATACCGCAGTTAACACTGAAAATGTGCAACCAGTAGCAACGCAAGATGCCGCTACAACTAATTTAGAAGCAACGGAAGTTACTACTTCAAATACAGAAAATAATACTCAAGCAGCAACGAATGATCAGTCTGTTCAGACTCAAGCAAACACTGCTGAAGCAACTGATCAACCTATCACTTCACCTGTTGTTGATGGTGTTGTTACCACTGGAAACGAACAATCGAATCTTTACGATGCACAAGGTACTAGATTGACTGTCAGCTTGGCAGCAAATAGTGGCTGGGTCACTGATCAAAAGCTTTCTACTCAAGCAGGCTCACAATATTATCGTGTAAGTACAAATGCTTTCGTCAATGCTACTGACGTAACTTTGACATTTGGACATCCAAACAGTGGCGTCGTTCGTACTCAAGGTTGGGGTGCAAAGACTTATACTCGTACCGATACTGATTTCGTTGATTCAGGTGCCGCAAGTCTTGGTGCAAATACAAGTTGGCAATATGCTCGTACTGATGACTTGAACGGCCTTACATATTACATGGTCGGAAATAATGCTTGGATCAATTCTAACGATGCAACAACTGCACCACTTTACCAAAATCCAGCTGGCTGGCTACAAATTTCTAACACACAGATCCAACCAGAAGGTAACGTTGGTTATGACTTATACAGCGGCGTTGAAGGTATCAAAGTTTGGAAAGTAAGAAAGTATTTCGGACTTTCAAATAGCCATACAATTTATGATTCATCAGTTATCAGCCGAGTAAGAAATGTGCAAGCAAATGCTGGTTTGCCAGTAACAGGTGTTACTGATTTACCAACATGGCGTGCAATGGGATTCTCAGATGAGGACTGGTATGGAATCGATTCATACATTGCTCCATTACAAACAAATGCTAATAGTTCACGTTCAGATCACGTTGAAGCAATGATCAATCAAGCAACAAAATATATCGGCCAACCTTGGGTCTCTGGTGCTGCCAGCTCACCTTGGTACGGAGTTGATTGTTCAGGATTAGTTACCCAAGCAATGTACGCTTCAGGAATTAACCCATCACCAGTTGGATCAATCCAACATGCTCAACCAGGCCACGAATGGAATAGTCGTGACATGTGGACAGATGGGAGAATGCCACATATTCCTTCATCACAAAGACAACGTGGTGATTTAGTATTCTTCACAGATCCATCAACTGGAATTATCTGGCACGTAGGTATCTTGCTAGATGCTAATACCATGATTGATTCATGGCCAGGAACAGTTGGTAGATCATCAATTTACTCTAATAAAGGTAATATTGCTGGATTTGCTCGTGTATTTTCATAAAATTAATATACGGAAAAGAGTCACATCATTTGATGTGGCTCTTTTGTTACTGAAAAATATTGTTCTTATTTATAAATATTGTTATATTAAAAACATCGTGTTAATTTCGTAATTATTATTGGGGAATAATCGGGGAGAAAATAATATGAAAGTAATGTCTGGGGATATGGTATGACCAACAAGAAGAAATCAATAATTTCAGTGACAATTTTGGTGACTATTGTTTTAATAGGGTCCATTATATTTGGGATTGATAAATTCAAGAATCACCAGAAAGAAGAACGAATTCAACAAGAAAAATTTCATAAGAATGTTGAGAACAAAATAGTCGAAAATATCTGTAAAAAATTTACTGGAATTAAAAGTGTTACTTTCACAAACGTATCCACTAATCATTCTAATAGTGGTTATACATACTCTTTTTTTGTTAATAATGAGAATTCGGCCCATAAGAGGGAATATCTATGGGATTATATGGTGCTAGGCGATAAGACTTTGGCCAGTATGGGATATCCAAATAAGGGCAGTTTTGCATTTAGAAATACTAGTAATTCAGACAGTGATGTTCCACAAAAATATCTACGTTCAAATCCTTTGAAGAAATTTGATATAAGCAAGATAAAAATAAATTATAGATTGAGAGTAGATAAATGACCAACAATAAGAAAATGATTATCTCAGTTGAAATTTTGGTGGCCGTTATTATAGTCGGATCCGTTATATTTGGAATTTTTAAATTTCATCAACATCAAGTCGACCAAAGAATACAAGAGGAACAGTTTCATAGAGAATCAGAACGTAAGATTGTCAGACAAGTTGTTAGGGAATATGAAGGAATCGAGAGTGTGACATTTACTTTTGTAAGTCCAGAAGCATTTGGCGGTGGTTATACTTATTCATTTTATGTTAATGATGAAAAACCAAACAAAAATGGCGATACCCTGTGGAGCACAGACATTGATTACGATAAGACCATTGGTACTGAGAGCTTCCCAAGGAAGGGATCGTACGCTGATAAAAGCGATAAAGACCTTACTTGGGTCACCGAATCAAAGTACTTTCGCTCTAAGCCATTGAAAAAGGTTGATATTAGTAATGTGAAAATTCATTATAGAGTGAAGGCAGACAAATAATCAGCTGAACACTATGACGGCTAATAATAAAATAAATGATGATTACATCGAGAAATTTATTGTTGAACATGTTTCACTTGATCTTGAGCAATGCTTTTATATAATCTGATGTCTACATCAGTAATGTGTAATTACAAATGTATACTCAGTATATTGATTTAGATTTGTTGGACCACGTCGTGTCATGATTGAATCATTTTTTTGAATTATTTTAATATATAACAACAGAACTCGCCATAATTGATATTATTATGGTGGGTTCTTTTTAAAATCAAAATGTAAATATAATACAAAGTATTATTAAAAAACATCGATACTCAGAGGTATAAACTTATGAAAATGCCAGCAAATAACTTGAAACACCCAATGACTAAGAATGAATTGAATAAGGTTATAAAAAATATGCATGAATTTTCGTTTGATGATGAGAATAAAATCCGAGAAAACGTAAATGGAATTTTGGGTAATCCACAAGTATTTTCAATTGTTAAAAAACTTTCAAAAAAATGAAATGATTTTTTTTTATAAAAGGACCCACCAATTTAGAAAAACTGGTGTTGTTTTAAATTAGTATTCGATTCTACTTATTCGAATTAACATTCTCAGGCAATTCCAAAATATAGTCATCAAAAAAGTCAGATTTTGGTTTTCCAAACTCATCTAGCAAGGCGTGAAATTCACCGGCTTCATCAGGTGTGAAGTCGAAATCTTGTTCAACTTGATTCTTCAATTCCATATACTTAGGTTTTATATTGAAGGCTTTCATATTCTTGAATAGTCGCATTGTATAGTTATCAGCAACAAAAGTTGAACGATCAAAATAGTACAATAACAAGACATCGGCCGTTTCATTGCCGATGCCTTTTAACTTTAATAGTTGTTTGCGTAAATCTTTCGTTGAAAGCTTGGACCATTCATCAAAGTTATCTCGGTAGGCGGTCAACAATGATCTGACATAGATTGCTTTATTATGGAAGAAACCACTTGGTTGGATCAGTTCTTCCATTTCTTCCAGACTCAGATTCAACATTTTATCTAGTTGAAAACCGGTCTTATCCTGCAAATTCACTAAAGAACGATCAGCATTTTTCCAGTTAGTATTTTGTATCAACACCATTCCCGTCAGCATTTCCTCGGTACTATCAGCAGGCCACCAGTTTTGTCGCCCCAATTCTTTTTGAAGTATTTCGAATAATGTCCTTATGTTAATTGTTTTTGACAAGCTAAATCTCCTTAATATAGGTTACAATTAGTTTAATATTTAAAGTGAGGTTAAATTATGGATGCACTTCAAACATACATCAAACGTTTCGATGATGACAAGGATAAACAATTAGCTATTAAAATGAATGAAATTATTTCTGAAGTTTTACCTGATGCTGAAGTCCGTATTTCGTATGACTTAGTTGGTTATTTTCAACCAAAACAAATCTGTTTCTTCGGTATTCAAAGCAAACATATTGGATTCTATCCAACTACTAAACCAATTGCTGAGTTTGCGGATGAGATACAGTCATATTTGAGCGGAAAGACGACCTTACGTTTTCCAAAAAATGAAGATAAAATCCCCGCTGATCTCATCCAACGGATTGCGGTCTATAATCTCAACAATTAACCGCTTTCAATCAAATGCAAAATCCTCAAAAATAAATGTCTAATAATTAACAATTTCAAATGTAATATTAAAATTATGCTGATTTTGAACATTTGTTTGCCTTACTATGGTAGGATGTAAATTGAAATCAATAATGGTGGGGATAGGGTATGCAAATAGCATTAATTTTACTTGGTTCTATAATTGCTTTATTAATGGAAAAATACATTTTTGCGAATAATAAACGTGCTTGGTTAGGCGCTATTATTCCAATATCATCGATTATTCTTGTTACTTGGCTTTTAGTTTCTGCACGTATGACTTGGGGATTAGCTGATCTTATCATTGGCGCATTATTCGTGTTCTTCAATTTCATCTTTTGGAGTCAAGGGAACAGTCTTTATCACAGACGTAGAGTTAGAAATTCATACTAAAATATAAAATTACGATGCTGTCCAGAAATGGACAGCATTTTTTTGTTGCTACTGGGATATAAATTTAGTCATTTTTGGATAGTTAGGTTATCCTAACTAGATACTTTGCCTGTCTTAATATGGTGCTATTATGTGCTCGATTGAGAACAAAGGAGGTACCAAAATGAATAAGATCGAACAACCACGCAAACGTAAACTGATCGAATACGCCAATGGTCCTTCACTTGAAGAAATAAATAGCACGGTGGAGGTTCCAAAGGGAAAAGGTTTCGTAAAAACTCTTCTGGCATATTCGGGGCCAGGTGCTCTGATTGCGGTTGGATATATGGATCCTGGTAACTGGTCAACTTCAATTACCGGTGGTCAAAATTTTGAATATTTACTAATGTCTGTGATACTTATTTCTAGTTTAGTTGCCATGTTATTACAATATATGGCTGCTAAACTAGGAATTGTAACACAAATGGACCTTGCTCAAGCGATTCGTGCTAGAACGAGCAAACCATTAGGCATAACACTTTGGATCATGACAGAATTTGCTATTATGGCGACAGATATTGCCGAAGTAATTGGTGCGGCAATCGCCCTATATTTACTGTTTCATATTCCATTGGTAATCGCAGTATTCATTACTGTATTTGATGTTTTACTATTATTACTTTTAACAAAAATTGGTTTCAGAAAAATCGAAGCCATTGTTGTATGTCTTATTTTAGTTATTATTTTTGTCTTTGCTTACCAAGTTGCCTTGTCACAACCTAACTGGTTGGGTGTAATCAAAGGTATCGTTCCTAACGCAAAAACATTTTCTCAATCACCACATATCGGTGGTGAAACTCCATTAACAGGAGCCTTAGGTATCATCGGTGCGACAGTTATGCCACATAATTTATACTTACATTCAGCAATTTCTCAAACAAGAAAGATTGATCACAGCGACAAGAAACAAGTTGCTCAATCTGTAAAATTTGCTGCATGGGATTCAAATATTCAATTAACAGCAGCATTTTTCGTCAACGCTTTGTTACTAGTAATGGGTGTTGCAGTTTTCAAGAGCGGTGCAGTTAAAGATCCATCATTCTTCGGATTATTTGATGCTTTATCAAATACTTCAACTCTAAGCAATGGCTTGTTAGTAAGTGTAGCAAAGTCAGGTATTCTTTCAACATTGTTCGCCGTTGCCTTACTAGCTTCTGGTCAAAACTCAACTATCACTGGTACTTTGACCGGACAAGTAATCATGGAAGGTTTCGTACATATGCGGATGCCACTCTGGTTACGTCGATTAGTCACAAGAGTTATTTCTGTAATTCCAGTTTTAATTTGTGTATCTTTAACAAGTGGTAAGAGTGCGATCGATGAACATATTGCTTTGAACGACTTAATGAACAATTCACAAGTATTCTTAGCCTTCGCCTTACCATTCTCAATGTTGCCATTATTGTTGATGACCGACAGTGAGACCGAAATGGGTAAACAATTCAAGAACTCACTTTGGGTAAAATTACTCGGTTGGTTGTCAGTTATCGGATTAACTTATTTAAATATGATTGGCTTACCTGCACAAATAGAAGCATTCTTTGGTGATAATCCAAGCAAATCACAAATTGCTTTGGCAGATAATATTGCCTATGTCTTGATTGTCTTGGTAGTCTTGATGCTAGTTTGGACAGTCGTAGAGCTATATCGTGGCAATAAAAAATATGCTTCAAAAGTAAAAGAAGCTGAAGAAGAAAAATTAGTTGGGAGTGAACAGCAATGATCACAAAAACTTTCAATAATATTTTAGTGGCAGTCGATGACACAGCCGACGCACAACTTGCTTTTGACTATGCGATCCACCGTGCCAAGAATGAAGATGCCAAACTTAATATCGTCTCTATTTTAGAAGTAAATAATATCAATGCTTACGAGATTTTGGATAAAGAATTCATGGAGCAAAAGCGTGAACATTTGGAAGAACGAATCTTGGATTACGAAAAGGAAGCTAAGGATGCTGGTGTAAAAGACGTTTCCGGTGTAACTGCTGAAGGTGACGATGAAGCCGGCGAGATAATCGTTAAGAAAATTATTCCTGATGTTGATCCAGATTTGTTGATTGTTGGTTCTAAGACAAAACAGGGTTTGCCACGGTTGTTAGGCAGTCAGGCTAGTTATATGGTACGTTTTTCTCCTGTTTCTGTTTTGGTTGTAAGGTAGTGTTTTACTGCCGATTCCGAACTCAAATCGATTTGAGTTCTACATCTAAAGAGTAGTAGAAATGGTCATAATGGATCTTCTTTTGGAGGATTGGATACTGTTATGTCCTGAGATTTATGTATAGATAAATAAATTGATAATAGTAAAGGTAGTGTAAAATTTGTTTAATTTTACACTACCTTTTTTGGTTTTATTTAAATATCTGATTTCACTTGGTCCCATATTGCTTGTGCTGCCTTCGAAAGTCGTTGTCCTTTTAATCTTATTAAGGTCGAACCTGCTGTTACTCTTGGTTTCAGTGGAATGAATGTTAGGTCAGATTGGTTTGTGTTTATAATTCCATCAAGTGTCAGTGCATCGCCGACTCCTGCGGATACCATCAAGGACGCATTGTAGAGTAGATTATAGGTTGCCGCTACATGGATGTTCTCGTTCTCCAGTCCAAAAATTTGATGCAGATTTCTGACTCCGTTTTGTTGAGATATTATCAAATTAAGATGCTCAAGGTCAGACAATGTTATGTATTCTTTTTTTGCCAGTGGAGAACTATTGAGGGTTAAGACACCCCAACTACTTTCTCCCGGTAACTTAACAAAATCATAGTCAGTTTTGTCGAAAGGTTCCATCACGATTCCAAAATCGTAGACACCATTTTCCAACTTTTGCTTGATATTAATGGCATCAGTACTGATCATATTTACAAGAATATTGGGATGAATTTCTCGTAAATGGTGAATGGATTGAGCAACAGTGATAATCATCTTAGATTCAGCACTACCAATGTAGACCGAACCGCTGATATCCTTCTCTTTGTGAATGTTGTCCAAAGTTTTATCCGTCAGAGCAAGAATTTGTCTAGCTTGATCAGCTAAATATTGGCCTTCTTCAG
This sequence comes from Companilactobacillus mishanensis, assembly GCF_003946505.1. GTDB lineage: Bacteria > Bacillota > Bacilli > Lactobacillales > Lactobacillaceae > Companilactobacillus > Companilactobacillus mishanensis. Next base: position 78,587 of record NZ_RHON01000006.1, read on the forward strand.
TAAGTTGGATAGTACGACTACCACGTTCGAATAAGGTAATACCAAGCTCATCCTCCAAATCCTTAAGCTGCCGAGAAACAGTAGGTTGAGAAATATGCAGACGTTCAGAAGCTCGACTAATGTTTTGTTCTTGAACCACCATTAAGAAATAGCGAAGAATTCTCAATTCCATAATATAACCTCATTCATACATAATTTGAATAACTATGAATTCAGTATAAGTGCCAGACATGAAACCAGTCAAACAAATCAAATAATCAATCCGATGAATTACATAAAGATAGGATATTTAAAATATATCGGTTTGAGACCATTCCAATCGGCATTTGGGTATTAAATGGCAATATAAAATTTTTAGTTTCTTCTATTATATGGTCCAGTCAAAATGAATTATTTCATAGAGATAGGTAGTTGGGTTTTTAATTACATTTTGTAACGAATGAATTTTGAACAACCAAGGACGAATGTGATCATTTATGCCACAAATTTTGTATAAGAGTCGTCACCACAAAAACAGTGAGAATTCGAAACAACAAAAGAGGATGATTGAAAACTAGATGGAGTGGGGAAATAGATTTGGGCTCAGTGGTGATTTTTATCTTAGCAAACGAAGTGCGCTTAGCTCAAAGCGATGTCCACCACGCATCCTTAATTTTGTTGGCGTAGCCAACATTTTAGAAGGTTGCGCACGCGCCATAGGCGACGTACGTTCATTGATTACAGAAATCAATTCTCTTCCGGAATCGGAAGTTAAACCATCATCCGATACAAAGCCTGATTGTCCTGCAAGTTGATATAATCCGGATCAAAATCACGTAACCGCTCCAACAAAGAATCCAAATTACCAGCATCGCCCAATCGAACACCAACAAGAACCGGTCCATCACTACTGTTAACTTTCTTAGTATACTCAAACTTAGTAATGTCATCGTCCGGATTCAAAACAACATTAACAAACTCGCGTAAAGCACCAGCTCTTTGAGCAAAACTGACTACAAAGTAGTGTTGTAATCCTTGATATATCAGTGACTTTTCTTCGATTTCTTGCATGCGATTGATATCGTTATTTCCACCAGATACAACACATACGACAGTTTTTCCAGCCAACTGATCCTTATAAACTTCCAAGGCTGCGATACTCAAGGCTCCAGCGGGTTCGGCGACTAATGCCATTTTGCTATAAACATCCAAGATGGTCTTGCTGTCCAATCCTTCCGGTACTTGAACTAATCGATCCACGTATTCTTGGCAGGTATTATATGTCAATTGTCCGACTTTTCTGACGGCTGCTCCATCAACAAATGTATCGACTTTCTCCAAATTGACGGGATGTCCTAGTGAAAATGCTTTGGCCATTGAGCTGGCACCACTTGGTTCTACTCCGACAACAGTCGTGTCTGGACTGACTGCTTTAGTATGGGTACTTACTCCACTGATCAATCCGCCACCACCGACTGCAGCGAATAAGTAATCAACATCAAGATTTTTCTCCTCTGCATCTTTGAAAACTTCGACTGCCAACGTTCCTTGTCCCGCCATAGTGTGCAGATCGTTAAATGGAGCGATGAATGTTTGGTTGTTCTCTTCGCAGAATTCATTAGCTGCCGCATTTGCTTCGTCGAATGTGTCACCGGTCAACTTGATAGTTGCATTCTTTCCTCCAAAAAATTTTACTTGATCAACTTTTTGTTGTGGAGTGGTTGTTGGCATAAAGATTGTTGATGGGATATCCATTTTCGCACTGGTCCAAGCTACTCCTTGGGCATGATTTCCGGCGCTGGCACAAACAACTCCACGCTTTCTGGCATCTTCAGGAGTTTGGGAGATTGCGTAATAGGCTCCGCGGATCTTGAATGATCGGACTGCTTGAAGATCTTCACGTTTCAAGTAAACTTGGCAATTATATTTTTGTGATAGGTATTCGCTATGTTGGAGTGGAGTATGTTCCACGACTGGCTTGAGTACTTCGTAAGCTTTTTGAACTTCTTCTTCGGTTAAAACTGTTTTTGTAGTTGTTGTCATTGTTCTTTCCTCGTTTGTTTTTTTATTTGTGGTACAAAAAAAGGGTTATCCGCTCGTAAGCAGATAACCCTTTTGTCGACTAGATGTAAATCTAGCCCATGAATAGTTTCAAAATCATGTTTTGGCTGATTGTTCGTGCTGATTGGATCAGTCCGGTATAAACATGATACGTATCCAAGATAAATTTGGGATTAAGCTGTTGAGCTCCGTAGTAAGTAATATTCTCGTTATCAATGATTAGGCTAATCAAGACCGTTGTAGCGACGGCCTTAATAATGACAACATCTGCGTTTGAGATGTTGCTAATAATAATTTGGTCTATACCACTAATTTGAGCAATATCAATTCTTGCTTGGAGTTCATCAAGGCCATACTTAACAAAGCCATCTAATTTGACAATAACTTCAAAAGTTTCGTCAGAGATGGCTTTGTTTAGTGTATTTAAGGCATGGCCCAGTTGTTCTGCTGTGTCAAAGCCAGCATCAGTCACGACGACAGCATGGCATCCTGCTTCTTGTAGTGCATAAACACTGTTAGACAGAGTCCATGCGTTATCTGAAACACTGGCATCAGCGAGTACTTGCATATCCGTAACTGCAGCTAGACGTGAAACGTAGTCTAAGTATGCAGACATGCTTAATAGATCGGTATTGTAGCTGCCCAAAAGCTGAGCGGTTGCTAGTCGACTATCTAAGTACACTTTGTCAAAGCCTTCTGACTCTAAATGCTTGAGCATTAGCGCATTTGATGCGGCTGGTATGATGTGTGCTGGCATAATTCAACATCCCTTTCTTTAAACAAAAAGGCTCTTCGACTTGCGTCAAAGGGTCAGAACATTAAAATCCGTTCTAATTTGTTTTTAATTTCTCTTAACTTAACACTGTGAGCCCTCATGTCAACCGTTAATCGTGAATTTATTTGTTTTGAAAAATTATTTTATTTATTTTTAGACTAAAAAGCTACCTATATAGCGACTTGAAAACTGATGAATAATTTCACACAATTTCAAAAAACACGCTTGACATAATCAAACCTGACGTATAAATTTGTGGTCATCAACAAGCACGAAACGTTTTGTAATCAAAATCAATCGATTTTCTAATTAAAATACAAATAATCTAACTTGCTGAAATGACATTTAAATTCGATCAATCAATTAAATCGAATTGCTACGGAAGGGGGATCTATTTATGTTAGCAAAACAGTCGGACGGTGAACAAAAACGAATTAGCGGAGCTGAATCTTTGATTAAGTCGCTAAACGACCACGACGTCGAATTACTTTTCGGCTATCCAGGTGGGGCTGTTTTACCGATCTACGACACTATTTTCACATCTTCATTTACAAATATTTTGACCAGACATGAACAGGGTGCAGCACATGCAGCCGAAGGTTATGCCAAAGTTACGGGGAAGACGGGCGTCATTTTGGTCACAAGTGGACCAGGCGCATCTAATGCTATTACTGGAATCGCTGACGCAATGATGGATTCCGCTCCGATGGTTGTTTTGACAGGTCAGGTCGGAACTGGTGCCATTGGCACTCATGCATTTCAAGAGCTGGATGTAATCAGTATGACAAAGGCTGTTACCAAAGCTAATTTCCAAGTCACGCAAATTTCAGACTTAGCGAAAACTTTGGACAAAGCTTTTAAAATTGCACAATCAGGACGAAAAGGACCAGTACTTGTCGATCTTCCTAAAGACGTAATGGCTTCCATGACTTTCGAAGACAATCAACCTGCGTGTAGTGGAGTAGACGATTCAGAATTAACGGCTGAACAAAAAAATCAATTGAATGCTATTCTAGCTAAACTAAAATTGGCCAAGAAACCATTACTTTTGTTTGGAGCCGGAGTTGGAGCTTCTAATGCAGGAGAACTAGCTGCCGAATTTGCCCATAAATGGCAAATTCCAGTTGTCTCTACCTTGTTAGGGTTAGGAATTTTGAAAAATGATGATCCACTATTTTTAGGAATGGGTGGAATGCACGGATCTTATGCTTCCAATATGGCATTTCAAGAATGTGACTTTCTATTGAACGTCGGTTCGAGATTCGATGATCGTCTAGTTCCTAATGTTTCTAAATTTGCTCCAAATGCTGAAGTAGCACACGTTGACGTCGACACTAATGAAATCGACCGTATCGTTACAACGCAATACTCAGTTGTAGCAGATGCTAAGAAAGCATTGGAATATTTAAATAATGCACCAGTAGAAAAAACTTCATCACAATCGTGGCTGAAAAGAACTCAAGATAATAAAACAAAGCATACTTTCCACTATAGTAAAGATGACAATGTTTTAAAGCCACAAGAAGTGATTGAAGCAGTTGGTCGAGTCACAAATGGAGAAGCAACTGTCGTTACGGATGTTGGACAACATCAAATGTGGGTAGCACAATTCTATCCATTTAAACATCAACGCCAACTAGTTACTTCTGGAGGTCTTGGTACTATGGGCTTTGGCTTGCCAGCCGCTATTGGAGCAAAATACGCTGATCCAAAAAAAGATGTCGTATTATTCGTTGGTGACGGTGGGATTCAGATGACTAGTGAAGAATTAGAAGTATTAGCCGCTGAAAAGTTGAATATTAAAATCATTTTGCTTAACAATCGTGCCTTAGGCATGGTTAGACAATGGCAAGATGAATTCTATGACAAACGCCGTTCTCAAACAGTTTTCACACATCAACCAGATTTTGAAAAATTAGCCAGTGCATATGGCGTAGCATATTATGAATTAACTAAAAATGATGATTTAGATAGTAAATTAAATAAGCTTTTTGAAAAAAATGAACCAGCATTGATCCACGTTTCCATTCCCGAATTGGAGCAAGTTTATCCAATGATTGCTCCCGGTTCAGCCAATGACGAAATGATGGGATTAGATAAATAAAACAAATAATAAAATTACACGGAGGAACCACTTATGAAAGTAGAAATGTTATATGACAAGGACGTACAAACTAATTATCTAGAAGGAAAGACACTAGCTTTTGTTGGTTATGGCTCACAAGGTCATGCCCAAGCTAATAATTTGAGAGATTCAGGATACCACGTTGTTGTAGGTGTTCGTCCAGGTAAATCATTCGATAATGCAAAAACTGATGGATTCGAAGTTTATTCAGTTGCGAAAGCAGTTAAAAAAGCTGACTGGGTACAAATGTTGACGCCTGATGAAGTTATGTCAGATGTATATAAAGAATCAGTTGAACCTAATTTGAAACCTGGCGATGTTCTCGGATTCTCACATGGTTTCAACGTTCATTATAAGGAAATCGTTCCTCCAGCAGATGTTGATGTCGTAATGATGGCACCTAAAGGACCAGGTAACTTGTGTCGTCGTACTTATAAAGAAGGATTTGGTGTTCCAGCATTGTATGGTTATTTCCAAGATTATTCTGGACACGCTGAAGATTTATCAAAAGAATTTGCCAAAGGTAATGGTGCCGCAAGAGCTGGATTGTTGGAGACAACATTTAAAGAAGAGACTGAAGAAGATCTATTCGGTGAACAAAATGTTCTAATGGGTGGTGTTACAGCACTTATCGAAACTGGATTTGAAGTATTGACTGAAGCAGGTTATTCACCACAATTAGCTTACTTTGAAGTTGAACATGAAATGAAATTGATCTGTGACCTAATCTACGAAGGTGGTTTCAACAAGATGTACGCTGACTGTTCGAACACTTCTGAATATGGTTCATATGTTGTTGGACCAAAGGTTGTCGGACCAGAATCTAAGCAAGCTATGAAAGACGCTTTGGAAAATATCCAAAATGGAAAATTTGCTAAAGACTTTATGAAAGATTATCGTGCTGGCTTCCCAGAATTGTACAAACTCCGCGAACGTTCAGCTCACTCACTACTTTCAGAAGTTGGTGAAGGACTTCGTGAAAGAATGCCATTCGTTAAAGAAGCAGATAAATATAGTACCCCACAAAACGCATAATTTAATATTTGAATAATTAAAGAGGCCTGCCAGAAAAATGAGTCTTGGGTAGGCTTATTTAATTATTGCCAAATTAGCTAATTGGGAGGGGGTAGGCGAATGAATGACATTTTGAATTTTGATCATGTTTCAGTTCAACGTGGTAAGAGACAAATACTGAATGACATATCTTGGCGGGTCAAAGCTAAGGAAAATTGGGCAATTCTTGGCTTGAATGGAGCTGGTAAAACCACTCTTTTGAAAATGATTCACGGTGATCTTTGGCCTACTTCTGGTTCCTTGGAAGTTCTAGGTGGCAAGTTTGGTCACATTAGTATTCCAGAGCTGAAGACGAAAATTGGCTGGGTCAGCACGGCGTTACAAGATGAATTGCACCCTGGAGATATCGTTGATGAGATAGTACTTTCGGGAAAATTTGCCAGTATTGGTATCTATCAGGATTATTCAAAAGACGATATGGAACAGGCACGGCAATTGTTGTGTAATCTTGGTGGAGAAAAATTATTATCTAAGCCTTATGCAGTTTTATCACAGGGTGAAAGACAGCTAGTTTTGATTGCCAGAGCTTTAATGACGAAGCCACAATTATTAATTTTAGATGAGCCTTGTAATGGACTGGATCTGTTTGCTAGAGAAGAGCTACTGGAACGTATTCAACACATTGCAGAAAGCCCAGACAGTCCAGCTTTATTACTAGTCTCGCATTATACCGAAGAGATACTGCCTGTGTTCGATCACATCCTTTTATTAAGAGCAGGAAATGTTGTCGCCACAGGACAAAGAAACGATTTGTTATCAGAAGAGAATTTAACTAGTTTTTATCAGAAACCAATTGCTGTTCAAAAAATTGGTGCAACAAGAGTAGCAGTTTATCCAAAGTAGTTACAGAAATGAAGAAAAGAGGATGGGAAGATGAGCGATACATTAAATTTCAGTGTTAGCGGTAAAGATATGCAGAAACGAAGCGATGAAATCAAAGTCGGTGTCGATCGTGCACCTGGTCGTAGTTTGTTATACGCGACTGGACAAGTTAAAAATCCAGAGGATATGAAGAAGCCTTTCATTGCTATTTGTAACTCCTATATCGAGATTGTTCCTGGCCATGTTCATCTAAGAGAATTAGCTGACATCGCTAAAGAAGAGATCCGAAAGGCTGGAGGAATTCCATTTGAATTCAATACTATCGGTGTTGATGATGGGATTTCCATGGGACATATCGGAATGAGATATTCACTTCCTAGTCGTGAAATTATCGCTGATTCTGCTGAAACAGTTATCAATGCTCATTGGTTCGATGGTGTATTGTACATGCCAAATTGTGACAAGATCACTCCTGGTATGTTGATGGCGTCCGTAAGAACTAACGTCCCTTGTGCCTTTGTTTCTGGTGGTCCAATGAAAGCTGGCGTCGATCCGAATGGTAAAGCTGCCACATTATCTAGTGTTTTCGAAGCCGTTGGAGCTTTCAAAGATGGCAAGATGTCCAAAGATGATTTCATGGAATTGGAACGAAATGCTTGTCCAAGTTGTGGTTCGTGTTCAGGAATGTATACCGCAAATTCAATGAACTCATTAATGGAAGCCTTCGGATTGGCTTTGCCTTATAACGGGACTGCTTTGGCAGTTTCTGATCAAAGACGTGACTTGGTCAGAGCAGCAGCCAGACGTGTTATGGAAAATGTTAAAAACGATTTGAAACCACGTGACATCATGACTAAAGAAGCCTTCGACGATGCCTTCGCACTCGATATGGCCATGGGTGGTTCAACGAATACGGTTCTTCATGGATTGGCAATCGCTCATGAGGCTGGTGTTGATTATAGCGAAGAAGAAATCAATAAAATCGCTAAACGCACACCTCATTTGGCAAAAATTGCTCCATCATCTGCTTGGACAATGGAAGATGTTCATCAAGCTGGAGGGATTCCCGTTCTGATGAATGAGTTGATCGAAAAGGGTGTCTTCCATCCAGACCGAATGACAGTCACTGGTAAAACCATTCGTGAGAATGTTGCTGGTGCGGTAACTAAGAACCCTGAAGTTATTCGCCCATTGAATAATCCATATTCAGAACAAGGTGGACTTTCTATTTTATATGGAAATGTGGCCAGGCAAGGTTCTGTAATCAAGGTTGCTGGTGTCGATCCTGACATCCACAAGTTTGTTGGAAAAGCAGTTTGTTTTGATTCACATGATGACGCTGTTGAGGGTATCGATAATGGAACTGTCAAAGCTGGGGATGTTGTCGTTATCCGCTATGAAGGTCCTAAAGGTGGGCCCGGTATGCCAGAAATGTTGAATCCTACTTCAGATATTATCGGACGTGGCCTTGGACGTACGGTTGCCTTGATCACTGATGGAAGATTTTCAGGTGCTACTCATGGAATCTGTGTTGGACACGTTTCACCTGAAGCTGCCTCTGGTGGGGAAATCGGTTTGATCCATGATGGCGATAAAATCACCATCGATTTGACTAACAGAACGCTTGATGTTGACGTATCTGAAGCAGAATTTGCTGAACGTCGTAAAGATGTCAAACCATTTGAACCGAAGGTCCGTTTTGGATATTTAGCTAGATATCAATACTTAGTTACTTCCGCCAATACTGGTGGTGTCATGCTCGGTGCTGATGATTTATTTGGAAAAAAACAGGCTGCCGAAGAGCCAGCAGAGAGTGGTGACTGATCATGGTAGATGAAATGAAAAAAGTTACTACAGAAAATGATGTCGAAGACTTGCAAGACAGGATGCTTGCACAGTTGATGAAAGTTATCGATCCAGAATTGAAAGTTGATTTAGTAAATTTGGGTCTTATCTATGGACTCAGTTTAGAAGATAAAGTTTGTACCGTAAAAATGACTTTAACAACAATGGGATGTCCAATCTCGGCTGTTTTGGAAACTATGATTCAATCAGCACTTGAACAATTACCTGAAATTGATGAAGTAAAAATTGACTTAGTTTGGGAGCCAGCTTGGTCACCAGACAAAATGAGTCGTAATGCAAGGTATGCTTTAGGATATTATCGATAAAATAAAAAATTGAGAATGGAGTGATCACATTGGAAAAAGCAGAGAAACTTGGCAATTGGATAGGACGTTGGTTTACTATTCTAGTCGTCATTTGGGCTATCTTTAATTATTTATTACCACAAACGAGCCAGTGGGTCATTCCCAACACTTCGTATTTATTAGGCATAATCTTATTCGGAATGGGTTTGACGTTACGTGGTGAAGATTTCGCTAGAATTGTTAAACGTCCGCTGCCGGTAATTCTAGGAACCGTGGCACATTATGTCATCATGCCAACGATTGCTTGGTTGCTTTGTCAAATTTTCCATTTGACCGGTGCGACAGCTGTTGGTGTAATACTGGTTGGATCATGTCCTAGCGGAACATCATCCAGCGTTATGGCATATTTAGCAGGAGGGGATGTTGCCTTAGATGTTTCAATCGAAACACTTTCAACGTTATTGGCACCAATCGCTTTGCCTAGTTTGTTGATGCTCTTTGCCGGTCAATATGTATCGATTCCAACTACATCTCTATTCTTAAGTACAATAAGAATTGTTCTCGTGCCAATCATATTAGGCGTTCTGATTCACACCTTTTTTGGTAAGAAAGTTGATAATATCACTAAAGTATTGCCATTAGTATCTCAAACAGCAATCTTGTTGATCATCGGTGCTGTTATCTCAGCCAACCACGCTGAACTATTCACAGCTACAACTGCTTTAGTTATACCAGTAGTTATCCTTCATAATTTATCTGGCTATGGATTAGGATTTCTCTTTTCAAAATTGATCAGACTAAAAGACCCACAACGAAAGGCGATAACTTTCGAAGTAGGTATGCAGGATTCAAGTCTTGGCGCTACCTTGTCGATGATGTACTTTTCACCGGCAGCCGCAATTCCATCCACTATCTTTAGTGTTTGGCACAATATTTCTGGTTCAGTTCTATCTTCATATTGGAGATCGCATACTGAACGTAAGAGAAATAAAGGACTTGCTATGGCAGGAAATTTAAATAGTGTTAACTAAAAAAATCGACCTCATTATGGGGTCGATTTTGTGTTTATAGGATTGGTGAAAGTAGACGTGAGAAGCGTTGTTTGAAGTGCATCCAAACTCCCTGATTATCAATAACTTCTTGAGTGATCAAAATGGAATCTTCCATGTCTTTTTCAAATGAACGTTTAACTTTATGAGCTATTTTTGAATCATAGATAAAGGCATTTGCCTCAAAGTTTAATGAGTAACTACGGAAGTCGTGATTCATTGAACCGACTGAGCAAATTTTTTCATCAATTATTGAAGTTTTAGCGTGTAAGAAGCCTTTTTCATAACTGTAAATCTTGATTCCAAATTGAGTCAGCAAGTTTGAGTAATATTGGGTCGCACGATAGATGAACGGGTGGTCAGGCATACATGGAACCATTATCCTGACATCAACACCTGAACGTGATGCTATTGTCAAAGCGGTGAACATAGGGTCATCGGGTATCAAATAAGGAGTTTGGATCCAGACACTCTTTTTAGCGTTGACGATCATATCGATGAATCCATCTTTCAAAATTTCTTGTCGAGAATCAGGTCCATCTGACACGATTTGGATAGGTAAGTTAGCGTTAGTATTTGACTTATCAGCAGGGAAATATTTTTCTAGAAAGACTAGAGGTTTGATGCCATGATCAATCGAAGCATTCCAGTCCTGGAAAAATCTTTCTTGCATCAATAGTGTCGCGGTACCTTTGACACGAATGTGAGTATCACGCCAATAACCAAATTTCTTTGATTCGCCAACGTACTGGTCACCAACGTTGAATCCACCGATCCAACCAGTGATACCATCGAGAATTACTAATTTTCTATGCAAATGATAATTCAATCGAGTTTTGTAGATGACGTTTTTTGAAGTTATAAATGGTAGAACTTGTCCGCCAGCGTCAACAAATGGTTTGAACCACTTTTTGTTTGTGCCACCAGAACCCCATGGATCATAGAGAATTCTAACTTCGAGTCCTTCTTTGGCTTTCTCAGTCAATAGGTCCAAAAACTCTTGGCCAATATTACTCTTGATGAAGGCATAGTATTCGACGTGAATTGTTTCTTTAGCATTGCGTACATCTTCAAAAAGACGTTTGAATTTTTCTTTTCCATCATAATAAAGTTCAATCTCATTATGACGAGTTAGTGGTGTATCTTCTGTTTTGTCAAAAAAGCTGATGACGTGTCTGGCGTAATAAGTTTCATCAGTCCGCGAACCATTCTGCTTTTTAGATTTAGCATCAAGTTCCATTTTCTTCAATTGATGAAGTCCGATATGTTCCTGATTGCTGATATTAAATATTTTTTCTTGGGCGATTCCCCGACCAAAGAACGCGTAAATCAAAAAGCCAACTACAGGTAAAAGCATGAGAACAAGAATCCATGCCCAGGTAGTAACAATGTTACGTGGTCTATGGAAAACAGTGATTAGGGCCGACAATGTATTCAGAACCAAAATTGCAATGATAACCCAAATAATCCAAAGATCTATCATATTATTCTCCCCGTTTTCGTATGATTAACATACTAAAAAGTGTACTACAAATATTTATAAAATCTAATTTATAAAAATTATTTGTAGTACACTTTTTTCTTTTTAGGCTTTAACTGTAATAGCTTGTTTGATACCTTGAGCAAAATTTGCTAGGTCGTTTTGTAAAGTGGGCTTGCCTTCGTCGATCATTTTAACGACGGCACTTCCGATAATTATTCCGTCTGAGAATCCTGATAATTCTTCAGCTTGTTCAGGAGAATGAATACCAAATCCAATCGCTACCGGAACGTCTGTAACTTTCTTGATTCTATCTACAGTAGTAGAAAGTTGTTTTGAAAAGTCCTCTCGAACTCCGGTCACACCGAGTGAACTGACCATATAGATGAAGCCAGTAGAACTTTCAGCAATTGCCTCAATCCGGTCACCAGAAGTTGGAGCAACTAATGGAATGATGTCAACGTCGTGACTATTTGCAATGCCTTTTAGTTCACCTTGTTCTTCAAGTGAAAGGTCAGGGATTACTAATCCAAGTACGCCTAGAGATTGACACTTGGTGCAGAATTCTTCGTAACCATATTTGAAAGCAATATTCAAATAAGTTAAAAATACTAGCGGAACATCGGTACGTTCACGTATTTTTTTGACGATATCGAAAACCACGTCGGTGTTGACTCCGGCTTTGAATGCTCGCAAGTCGGCATCCTGGATAACTGGGCCATCAGCAACTGGGTCAGAGAATGGAATTCCTAGTTCGACGATGTCAGCACCATTTTCGGCTAATGTTACGACACTTTCTACAGTGGTATCAAAATCTGGATCATCAGCCACTATAAATGGAATAAAGGCTTTTTTATTTTCGAAAACTTCTTTTAATTTACTCATCAATATCTACCCCTCTATATTTAGCGATTGAAGCAACATCTTTATCACCACGACCAGATAGGGTACAGATGATGATTTGATCTTTGTTCATTGTTGGTGCAAGTTTCATAACGTAAGCGAGTGCGTGACAACTTTCAATAGCTGCGACGATTCCTTCAGTTTTAGCGATATATTCGAAGGCATTTACAGCTTCGTCGTCAGTTATACCGACGTATTTAGCACGTTTTAGTTCGGCTAATTGAGCATGTTCTGGACCGACGCCAGGGTAATCTAGTCCAGCTGAGATTGAATATACCTTATCTATTTGACCAAATTTATCTTGTAAGAAGAGTGACTTCATACCATGAAAAACACCGGTCGTTCCACGTTCAACGGTTGCGGCAGTTTGGTCGGTATCAACACCTTTACCAGCTGCTTCAGCACCGTACAACTTAACATCTTTGTCATCAATGAAATTAGCAAATGATCCAATGGCGTTACTACCACCACCAACACAAGCTACGACGGCATCAGGTAATTTTCCTTCTGCTTCGAGTATTTGAGCTTTAGCTTCTTTACTGATGACACTTTGGAAATCATGAACCATGCGAGGGAATGGATATGGACCAACGGCTGATCCCATTACATAGAATGTGTCGTCGATTCTTGTAGTCCACTCTTGAAGTGCAGCATTAACGGCATCTTTTAGGACCATTGAACCGGATGTAACGGGGTGAACTTTGGCACCTAATAGTTGCATACGATAGACGTTCAACTTTTGACGTTCAGTATCCATTTTTCCCATGAATACCTCACATTCCATTCCAAACAATGCGGCAATAGTGGCAGTGGCAACACCATGTTGGCCAGCACCGGTCTCGGCAATTAGTCTAGTTTTACCCATACGTTTTGCTAGAAGAGCTTGTCCAATAACATTGTTGATCTTGTGGGCACCAGTATGATTAAGGTCTTCACGTTTGAGATAAACTTTTGCTCCACCGAGATCTTTTGTCATTTTTTCTGCGTAATATAACAATGAAGGACGGTTGGCGTAGTTATTCAACAAGTCATGTAACTCTTTATTGAAATCAGGGTCATCTTTATATTTGTCATAGGCTTTTGCGACATTGTTCAATTCTGTCATTAATGTTTCAGGAATATACTGACCACCGAATTCACCGTAATGAGTTGAATCGGTAGTTTCTTTTTGCATTTCTTTCATCATAATTTCCTCTTTTTTCTATAGTTGATGTACAAGTTGTACGATTTTATTTATTTTAATAGGATCCTTACTACCATCTGTTTCAACTCCGCGAGATAGATCAACGAAGTCAGGTTCGGTAGTTTTAATTGCTTGCTCAATATTTAATGTGTCGAGTGCTCCAGCAATTATTAGCGGTTTATCCGTTTTTATTCTTAACTTATCCCACTGGATGGGTTTTCCATTTCCAGAACCGCTGTCGATCATAAGGTAGTCTGCAGTGGTTGAAGTAGGGAGGTTATCAGGTTTGTAGACTTTAATTACCGGGATATTTTTATCTTGAAGTAGCTTGATTGTGTCAGGTGTTTCGTTTCCATGAAGTTGAATCATTGAAACAGCTCCACTATTAATTACCTTCAACATTTCATCTAATGATGCATTGACGAAAACTCCAACGCTTTTAATAGAAGAATCTAGTTCTTTTCTCATTTTCAAAGCTTGCTCAAGATTTATTTGGTGACGACCGGGAGCAAAGATGAATCCGGCTAAATCGGGTTTAGCTTCGTTAACTGCTTTGATATCGTCTAATGTCATCAGTCCACAAATTTTAATTTTTGTCATATTAAGCACTCTTAAATTTTTTGATTATCGCTGCTTTGTCATCAGCTCTCATAAATGTTTCGCCAATCAAGACTCCGTTGACGTTAGCCGCTTTGAGTCGTCTGATGTCATCAGTAGTTTTGATACCACTTTCAGTGATGAAAGGGATATTTGCTGGAACTTGGTCACGAAGATTTAAACTGTTATTCAAATCGACCGTGAAATCTTTCAAGTTTCGATTATTAACACCGATGATTTTAGCACCAGCTGAGAGGGCTATGTCTAATTCATCTTGGTTATGTACTTCAACTAATGCTGCCAAACCGAGTTGCTCAGCAAGTTGTAAGTATTCGACAAGTTTTTCTTTTGGAAGGATTGCTACTATTAAAAGAATTAAGCTGGCTCCAGATATTTTTGCTTGGTAGATCATGTATGGATCGATAGTAAAATCTTTTCTTAAAACAGGAACGTTAACTTTTTGCGTAATTTCATGTAGGTAGGTTAGATTACCTTGAAAAAACTTTGGTTCCGTCAAAACTGAGATTGCATCGATGCCTGCATTGTCGTAATCAGTTGCTATTTCCAGGTAGGGAAAGTCTTTTGCAATCAGTCCTTTAGAAGGAGAAGCTTTTTTTACTTCGCCGATAAAATGAAGACCTGGTTTTAAAAATCTATCGATTACTTTCTGAGGATTTTTGTTAGGAATTAGGTCGGCTTGTCGTTTTAATTCTGATAATGGTTCCTGCGCTTTTTCTTCTTTAACGCGATCTTGGGTGGCCTTTACGAGTTTGTCTAAAATCAAGCTGCTACACCTGCAACTGTCAATTTGACAAAGTCATTTAATTTTTGAATTGCTAAACCGTTGTCGATAGCGTTTCTTGCGATATCAATTGCATCTTCTAAATTGATCTCTGGTTTAGCTGTATGAATTGCCAAAGCTGAATTGAGTAAGATAACATCACGTTTGGCACCTTGTTTGCCGTTTAATACATCTAATGTGATTTGAGCATTTTCCTCAGGAGTTCCACCGATAACTTCTGATTTGTCAGCACGTTTTAATCCAAATTGTTCAGGAGTGATTTCATATTTTGTAAACTTACCATTATGAACTTCCATGATAGTAGTTGGTGCTGATATAGAAGCTTCATCGAATCCGTCTTGTCCATGGATGACCATGGCGTTTTTAACACCGATCTGATCGAGAACTTTTGCCATTGGTTCAACTAAGTTTTCGTCATAAACACCAAGTACTTGGCTAGTTGCATGTGCTGGGTTTGCTAGAGGTCCGAGGACGTTGAAGAGTGTTCTGATACCTAATTCTTTTCTAACGGGTGCAACGTATTTCATTGCTTTGTGATATTCCTGTGCGAATAGGAAACAAATTCCAATTTCATTTAGGATGGCTTCACTTTGTTTTGGATCCAAATTGATTTGAACTCCAAGTGACTCAAGTACATCTGCAGCACCACTCTTCGATGAAGCAGCGCGATTACCATGTTTTGCGACTGGGATTCCGGTTGCTGCAACTACTAAAGCTGAAGTTGTTGAAATATTGAATGAATTGGAATGGTCGCCACCGGTACCAACAATTTCAAGTACGGGTTCGTCGGCATCAAATTCAAGTGCATGTGCTCTCATTGCATCTGCGGCTCCGGCGATTTCTTCAACTGTTTCTTTTTTTACACTTAATGCGGTAAGGAAACTTGAGATTTGAATTGATGTTGTTTTGCCTGTCATAATTTCGTCGATTACTTTGTTTGTTTCGTCAAATGTTAAATCTGAACCTTCTGTTAATTTCTTAATTGCGTTTTCGATCATGATTGGATCCTCCAAATTAATTTATGTTTATCTATATAAATTCAATTTGAAAACTGCCATCGTATTAGTTTGAACATTATAAGTAACCTCCTGAGAATAAAAAAAATCCGTCCATAAACGCATAGCGTTTAAGGACGGATCATTATTCCGCGGTGCCACCTTAATTTAATAGACTACTTGATTGATAGAGTATTACAAATATGATGATGCTCTAACAGTCAAATTAGTCCATTACTCTTAGCAGAGAGCTAACACTCTCCCGACAACTTACGTATGCCTAACGTTTCTCTGTACTCGATATCTTTCGAGAGAACCCTCGATGGTCCATTTAATTATCTGCGTTCGATTGCCATTCTCAGCACCGGCAACTCTCTGGGCGTGCACGATAATCTTGATCTCCATCTCATCGGTTTATGGACGAATTCATTTGTTGTTGACAACATTAAAACTAAATCTTCTAGTTGTCAACAATAAATTAAGAATTATGTTAATTTAATTAGATTTTTGCCAGATAGTTTTCGATGATCTGCTTGCCAACTGCAGGATCGGTCATGATTGATTCTGGATGAAATTGAACTCCGTAAACTTGTTTTTCCTCATCACCGACAGCCATTATTTCACCGTCTGAAGTTTCAGCAGTTACTTTTAAATTATTAGGCACGGATTTTGGGTCGACAACAAGTGAATGATATCTAGCCGCTTCAAACTCATTTGGGCAGTTGTCGAAGAGGCTGCTTTTTTCTGTCAATGATACTTCTGAAGGGCGACCGTGCATTAAGACAGGAGCATGAATTACATCAGCACCATAAATTTCAGCGATGGCTTGATGACCTAAGCAGACACCAAGTATGGGAACTTTTCCAAGAAAATATTTGATTTCAGAAATCATTTCTCCGGCGTCTTCTGGTCTGCCAGGTCCGGGTGAAAATACTAAACCAGTTGGATTTAATGCAGCCAATTCCTCGGCATTCATCTCATCATTTTTTATAACCGTGATAGGTTCGTCAGTTAACGTGCCAATCAATTGATATAAGTTGTATGTGAAGCTGTCGTAATTATCAACAATATAAATCATGATAGGACCTCCGAAGTGTTTGTTTTATTTAGTGAATCGACAACTGATCTAGCTTTGTTATTGAATTCTTGGTATTCATTTTTAGCGATACTGTCGGCAACGATGCCGGCACCGGAGTGAACGATTAGGTTTTCTTTTTGACGGTAAGCAAGTCGAATTCCGATACAGAAATCTAAATCACCAGAGTAATCGAAATATCCTAAACATCCACCATAGATTCCACGTTTACGGTTTTCTAATTCACTGATTATGCGCATGGCACTGATTTTTGGTGCACCAGATAATGTGCCAGCTGGCATTAATGATTCAACAATGTCGACACTTGATTTTGTAGGGTCAGCAATACTTTCGACTGTAGAACCCATGTGCATAACGTTGCTGAAACGCAATAGCTTTCTAGTTCTTGTAACCTTTACCGTACCGAATTTGCTGACGCGGCCGAGGTCATTTCTTCCTAGGTCGATCAACATGTTGTGTTCTGCTAATTCTTTTGTACTGTGGGTTAACTCGTAAGCGAATTTCTGATCTTCTTCAGGGGTTTTTCCACGGCGTCTCGTACCAGCCAAAGGATAAGTGAATAATTCGTTATTATGTTTTGAAATTAGAGTCTCTGGTGATGAACCAACTGTCTCAAAGTCACCATGTCTGAAGAAAAATTGATAAGGTGATGGACTGTCGTGAAATAGATCCTTCGTAACCGGGAAGAGACTTCCATGCATAGTTGTGTGTTGAGGATTTGATAGGATCAATTGGAAAATATCACCATCTTTGATGTGAACTTTTGTGTCTGCAACTTTGTCAGCAAATTCTTCCTGATTGAATTGCAACTGTAAAGGAGCATCCATTTTGAATTTGGAGGTATCAGTTGGTTCTTGGAAATCTAATATTCTGTTTTTGAGTTCTTCTAACTCTGCAATAGTCTGATCGTAAAGTGAATCAATCAAGCTAGTAGGTACAACTTTAGAAAGAGTCATCGTATCTGTTTTGTGATTATAGGCGATGACGTTGTTGATCAACAACAAGTCTGCATCATTTAGCTCATAAGGGTCGTCAATAGTTTGTGGTAAAGTTGGATTCGCAAATCTTGCATAGTCATAACTGAAATAGCCAGCTAACCCACCAAGAAAAGGTGGTAAACTCTGAAATTTAGCTGTTTTATTTTTGGCTAGGATATTTTCGAGATATGGCTTTAAAGCAGTTTCTTGAGTTTCAACTGTATCATCTTTTTCAATTGTCAAAATACCGTCTCTGTAAGTGATAGTTTCATCTGGGTTAATTCCGATAAAACTGTATCCATCTTCATCAGGCTTTGGTTTACCTGTAAAGAGAAAGCAAGTTGCAACATTGCTGTTCAAATACTTAGTTAATCCAATTGGATCAAAGTTCTCCAGTTTAAAATCAACAGTTATTGGTGCTGCCGGAAAATCATGGCTGATTTTTTTAATTTGTGTAATATTCATAATATTTTTCCTTTCAAATTTTTAATTCATTTTGATTGAAAGGTTGTGCCATCGCTTGATTTCCATAATTTCCTCCAAAAAAAAATCCGCCCAAAACTTCGAATGAAGTTAAGGACGGATATACCGCGGTGCCACCTTAATTTGAAGATAGTTTTACACAAATAAATGTTTAAACTGTCTTCACTCTTAGCAAGAAGCTATCACTTCTCTGACAACTGACGTATGTCTGAACGTTTCTTCATACTATGGCAAAGCCATTTCAGAAGAACCCTTGGTGGTCCATTTAACTGCTTGCTTTCGGTTGCATTCTCATCAACAGCAACTTTCTGTGCGTGCACAACAATCTTGATCTCCACCTCATCGGTTTTGGGCGAATTGTTTAATTGGCAATAACAATAATCGTAAATATTAACTTTGTCAACAAAAAAATCATCCTTGTCTAAAGGATGATTTTAGTTGATCAATTTCTGTTATTACCGAAAATTAAAATTAAACGTAACAGTTGTAACGCTGTTGAAAGTACTGCAGCAACATAAGTAAGCGCCGCTGCGAATAATACTTGTTTAACCATCGGAACCTCAGTACTATCAAGTAATGGGCCTGATGCTAGGATGCTAACAGCACGTCTAGAAGCATTAAATTCCACAGGCAATGTTACTACTTGGAACAATACAACTAACGCAAAGAGCCAAATACCAATCGTAATCAAAGTATGATTCATTCCTAAAACCATACCTGCGATAATTAATGGAAATGAAGCATTTGATCCTAAGTTAACAGCAGGAACGAGTGCTGCACGCATTCTCATTGGAACGTAGTTATGCTGATCTTGAATTGCGTGTCCACATTCGTGGGCAGCAACACCAATTGCGGCAACAGAAGTTGAATCATAAGTTGAATCTGAAAGATTCAAAGTTTTGTCACCAGGATTATAGTTATCGGTCAAATTACCTGAAACTTGTTTGATTTGGATGTTTTGTAGTCCAGCATTATCAAGAATAAATCTAGCAGCTTCAGCACCACTAGTACCCTCATGACTGGTAACTTGATCGTATTTCTTGAAGTTGTGGTTTACATACCAGGACGCCCACATACTGATAACTATACCAATAATTACCAGGATAAAGGTCGGGTCCAGAAAACCATTAAGTCCATATCCGGTCATATTTATTTCCTCTTCAGTTTATTATTTGTAAATTCATATCCAGAATCTGTGAAGAATTTGACGACCCTCGATTCGTCTTCTTTCATATCAAGAATATTCAGCTTAATTTGGTCATTTACAAAGACGTATAAACGCTGAATTATCTCCAAACTCATTTTCTTGGAAATATTATCATCAAATTTAGTGAAAATTGTAGCTGAACTATTATTAAAGTCAATAGACTTTAGGGCAATCAAGGCAGAAATTTCATGAGATTGTTTATCTTCAACAAACCAATATACAGCTCGGTCACTCATAGTTTCTTTGGCTGTTTGACTGATAAAGTTAGTAGTCTCCGCAATGTTTTTGTCGAGAAACTCACTAGCAATTTTTAGTTTGAAGTGGGATGGAAATTCCCATGTGAAATTCTCTGTGATGAATGGACGGTACGACTTTAATTTGATCATTTTCTACACTTTCATTTTTCTTCCTGTAAAGGTTTTTCCTCACAAATATAGTATATATAATGATATGACAAATTGCGAAATATTAATAATGATTTGTTTTCCAGAATAAAAAATAACGCTGATCAGTCAGCGTTATGGTTGGCGTAAATAAATAAGTTAACTTTCTTTAAAATATCTGAATCATCATGCATCAATGAATGCTCTGCTTCAGAACCAGTGACCGGCATGTCGATGAATTCTTTAACTCGAGGTTTTAGGATATAATTGATTGACTTTGCAGATGTGACAGAAATATATTTATCACTATTTGAGTAATCTTCCACATTTCCATAAACATTCAAGACGTGTAAATTAGGTGAAACATTATTACGATTTAAGAAAATTCTGAAATAAGTGGGGCTCATAAAAGCAGGTTTGCCGGTTGTATTCAGTTGATTGATATTTGGTAGATCGTTCAATCCCAAAACACCATTAAATGGTCCAGCAATCAGGACAAGATGATTTAATTTAGGCATAAAAGGGTGTCGTTTTTCATTGAGATTGACCAGTACCAAGGCGACAGAACCAAGAGAATGACCAACGGCGTCATAATCAGTAAACCTGTACTTTGAACGCAAGTCAAATAGAAGTCGAGATAACCAATAAGCAATTTGGTTACCGCCGACATATTTGTTTTGGAAAACCACTTGGATAATTGGCTGTTTATCGTCAGTCCAAGTTCCCTCATAGGTTATTTTCCCACGCCAATTAATTATAGCTTTGAGAAAGTCGGATCTTCCATTATACTTTAATCCTGATTTAACCATTTTCTCAGTCGTATAGTCCCCACCACGAAATCCGTGGATATACAAAACTGGTCGCTGATTTTTCTTCATCTTCTCACCCTAACAACAGTATATTATATAATTTAAATGAGTAAAAAAATAGTAATTCAAATGAGGTATTAATTTTGCAAAAATATTATGCGGTACGACGTGGTAAAAATCCAGGGATATATCGAACTTGGCCTGAATGTAAAAAACAGGTCGATGGCTTTACTGGTGCACGCTATAAGAGTTTTACAACTGAGGCAGAAGCTGTTGAATTCTTAAATGGAAAAGATAGTTATACGCCTAAAACAAAAGCTAAAACTGCAAAGGTATCTGAAAATTTAGATGATTTTGACGTTGTTGTCTACACAGATGGTGGATCACGTAATCATGGTAACGTGAAGGGTGGTCACGTGAAAACAACGGATACCGCAGCCTGGGCATATCATATCAATCATAATAATGAGAAATTCGAAGGAACCGATGGAGAATTTGGTGCCACAAATAATCGAATGGAAATTATGGCTCTGATCGAAAGTATCAAACGATTGAACGATTTAGGCCTTGTCGATGAAAAGATAATCTTTATCTTGGATTCTCAATATGTCTTGAATGCCATAACTAAAGGTTGGTTGAATGGTTGGAAACGCCGTGGATACAAGAAGGCAGACGGTCAAGTTCCGGTAAACGTAGAACTTTGGAAGGAATTAGATTCGTTGTTGCCAACTATTAAAAATAAAACTTTCAGCTGGACTAAGGGCCATGCGCAAAATGAAGGAAATAATCGTGTCGACTCTTTATTAAATGAAACTATGGATAAAATGAAATAGCCTAGATCCGCTGATGAATAAACTCATCAGTGGATTTTTTTGTTTAGGGGATTCCCTACAAAAGTAAAAATGATTGTATTTCCGTTGACAAATGTAGACGGCAAGAATATTATTTAAGCATAGATTACAAATGTAAACGAAAGAAATGGGGGATAAATTTTGACAAAAATATTGGTGCTAGTCGTAGGAATAGTGTTGATAGGATTCATCGTTTGGTGGTTCTTCGGCAAGCATGAAGCGGCTGAGGTTTCTGCCGATTTAGCTAATGACAAACAAAGTATTGACGTAGAAGTTAATGGTGGTTATTCACCTGAAACAGTCGTCTTGAAAAAAGATGTTCCGGCTGTTCTAAACTTTACTAGAAAAGATAAATCCAGTTGCTTGGATCGAGTAGTTTTTTCAGATTTCGGAATCAACCGAGCTTTACCGATCAACGAAAAAGAAGAAATCAAAATTGATACCAGCAAACCTGGCGAATATCAATGGGCCTGTGGAATGGATATGTTCCATGGCAAATTGATCATCAAATAAAATAATATAAAAATTAAATTTTAAGAGGATAAATATTATGAGTGAAAACGTACAAGAAGTAAAAGTTGAAGTTGCGGGTGGATACAAACCAGATGTCGTAAATCTTAAAAAAGGTGTTCCAGCAAAGATTTCATTTACGAGAACTAATGATCAAGGTTGTCTCGACGTCGTTCATTCTAAAGAATTAGGATTTGAAGAGGACTTGCCTATCGATGTTACAAAAACCGTTGACGTACCAACAGACAAGGCTGGTGAATTTAGTTTTAGTTGCGGTATGGACATGTTCTTTGGTAAGGTCGTGATTTCATAATGACAATAACCAAACGTTTCTGGATTTCATTGATTTTTTCACTACCCATGCTAGCCAACATGATTTTAATGCCATTTGGTTGGATGTTACCTGGAGGAGATTGGACACAACTTTCCTTGACGACGGTGATCATAGTGATTTCCGCTGGACCTTTCTGGCAGAGTGCCTGGGCTTCATTTACGAAGCATCATTCTAATATGGATACGTTAGTGGCAATTGGTACACTTGTTGCTTATGTCTACAGTATTTATGCGATGGCAACACATCAGCCAGTATTCTTCGAGAGTGCAGCCTTCGTAACAACATTCGTACTACTCGGACAAGTTTTCGAGGAACGAATGAGAAATAATGCTTCGGAAGCTGTTGAAAAATTGGTTGACCTTCAAGCCAAAGAAGCTGAAGTAATGCGTGATGGAAAACTAGTTAAAATTCCTCTAGCCGAGGTCGTTGTTGGAGATATTATCCGAGTAAAGCCTGGTGAAAAAATTGCCGTCGATGGTGAGATCACAGAAGGAACTTCAACGATCGATGAATCAATGGTCACTGGTGAAAGTATGCCAGTCGAGAAGAAGACTGGTGACAAAGTTATCGGATCAACTATTAACAGCAACGGAACTTTCATGTTCAAAGCTGAAAAAGTCGGCGATGACACAATGCTTTCTCAAATTGTTGAACTGGTTAAGAAAGCACAAAATAGTCACGCTCCAATTCAAAATTTAACAGATAAAGTTTCAGATATTTTTGTGCCAACAGTTTTAATCATCGCAATTTTGACCTTCATGGTTTGGTACGTATTTTTGGGTGCATCAGTCGCTAGTTCTCTTATTTTCGCCGTTGCGGTCGTAGTTATTGCTTGTCCATGTGCGCTTGGATTGGCAACACCAACTGCACTAATGGTCGGAACTGGACGCTCAGCCAAGATGGGTATTTTGATCAAAAACGGTGAAGTTTTGGAAGCCGTTAATGATGTTAAAACAGTTGTCTTCGATAAGACAGGTACTATCACAGTTGGTAAACCTGAAGTTACAGATATTGTTGGGGATGAAAAATCAGTTCTTACATATGCAACTGGTTTGGAGCAATCTTCAGAACATCCATTAGCTTCGGCAATCGTTAAAAAAGCTGAAAATGAAAAGATTTCTGTACCAAAAGTTTCTAATTTCCAAGCTATCGAGGGTAAGGGTGTTGAGGCCTTAGTTGATGGTAAAAAGGCATTTGTTGGTAATGACAAATTGTTAGCTGATGTTGAAATCGATGATAAGCTAAAGCAACAAGTCATTGAACTTCAAGAACAAGCTAAGACAGTTGTCTTTGTTGGAGTAGAAAACAAAGTTGTCGGACTTATCGCAATTCAAGACGCACCAAAAGATACTTCAAGAGAAGCAATTGCAGACTTGAAAGCTCGTGGTTTGAAGACAGTTATGTTGACTGGAGATAATCAATTAGTTGCTGAAGCAATCGCTGAACAAGTTGGTATCGATCAAGTTATTGCCGATGTTTTACCAAGTGATAAAGCCGATCACGTTAAAGCATTACAACAAGATGGAAAAGTTGCTTTCGTTGGTGACGGAATCAATGACGCACCTGCATTGACCGTAGCGGATGTCGGAATCGCTATGGGATCAGGTACAGATATCGCCATCGAATCTGGTGGAATCGTGCTAGTTAAGAATGATTTGAGGGATGTTGATAAAGCTCTTGCCTTGAGTAAGAAAACTTTCAACCGAATCAAGTTGAATTTGTTCTGGGCATTCTTCTACAACGTGCTTGGTATTCCTATTGCTGCTGGTATTTTCTATGGAATCGGTTTGTCGTTGAGTCCTGAGTTAGCTGGTTTGGCAATGGCATTTAGTTCCTTATCAGTTGTTACAAGTTCAATGTTGCTTAACAAAGCTAAGATTACAAGTAAGGCGAGATTGGCTTAGGATGCCGATTCCGAAAGAAAAACGATTTTGAGGGCTGGAACGTGGTGGACCCACTTTAAACTAATTGCAAAATGCGCAATCATTTCAAAGCTGGGTCTTTATCTAAGTGTACTTCGTACACTAAGAAAAACGTCACCACTGAGCCCAAATCGTTTTTCTTTCTACATCTAAATAGTGGCTCGTCAACTTATAATACTGTATGTGTGTATGTGTGTATGTGTGTATGTGTGTATGTGTGTATGTGTGTATGTGTGTATTTGTGTTATAAATATGTTTATTGATAAAAAGTATAAATTTTAATAATCAAAAAGGTGGTCACTAACTTTAATCGAGTTTGTGACCACCTTTATTTTTTGAGTACGGTGTTATTAGTTAAACAATCCTTTAAAGAATGAAACTATGTTGTCCCAAATCTTTTGGGCAAAGTTTCTGTTTTCTTGGGTGTTTAATTTGTTGAAAATATTTTTGGCTGAACTTTGGATATCGCTACTTAGTTTTTGTGCTTGTTGTTTGAAATTAGAATTCTTTAGGGCTCCTGAATCTCTGATTTCTACCATCAAGTTGATGATTTGTGTTTTTTGATTGTTGTTGATGATATTTTGTAGATTATTTTGTTGCAAGTTGTTATTCACGATATTTGTAATTTCTGTTTTTGAAACGTTTGTACCTTGTTTTGCTAAATCTGCTTTCATTCCGGCAACGGCGTTATTTAACTGTTGATCGGTGTAGCCATCTGTTCCTTTATTTGCTTGTGTGATGCCACTTAATACTCCCATTTCATCTTGGGCTGCATTAACTTGGCTTTGATTCAAGCTGTTACCTGTGCTGGCATATGCGGCATAGATTCCGGCTAAAGCACCTGAGCCATCGATTGGTGTAGCTGATGTTACATAGATATTAGCGTTACTGATACCAGCTGTTAAAGCAGCGTTTCTGTATTGATCAGAAGTAATAGTTGTAATGTTATTGCTTCCTTTGTAATTTACGATCGATACGTTGATACCTGAACCTGAAGATGTTGGCTCGATCAATGCTGATGACCAAACTCCAGAGTTACTGTTGAAGTTGCTACCACTTGGGTTTAGATATTTAACTAATGTATCACCTGTGACAGTTACTGTTTTGTAGTTGCTGTCGTTTATCTGTGAAGATAAGGCGTTGATAGTTCCTTGCTTCTGGTCAGACGTTAGGGATGTTCCCAGTGTCATTACTGGTTGATCCAAAGAGTCCGCCTGAGCGTTATTTGCTGAGGCAGAAAAGATACCAACAGCAAGTAAAGATACAATACTAAATACGATTAATTTTAACTTTTTCAAGGTTAAACCCTCCTTACAGGATATTAAACCAAACAATTATGAATTATTCGAGAAAATTTCAAATTGTAACACCAATATCGTATCACTTGAATAGTGATTTTTGAATATTTGTGCTATTCTATAGTTTCTAGGAAATCGCTTAAATATGAAAAATCATAAAGAAAGTATAGGTGAACAACCAATGAAAATTGTTGTCCTCTCAGGTGGTAGAAGTACCGAAAGAAACGTTTCTCTATCTTCAGGTGTGAAGATTACTAATGCTCTCAGAAGCAAGGGCTATGAAGTAGCTTATATCGACTCATTCTTGGGTATTGATGTGAAAGAAGACCAAATCGATTCTCTTTTTACAACAAAGCCAGAAGATGAATCTAATTTGATCATCGATGATAAAGTTTTGACTGATGAAAAAATAAACGCACTTCGTACTGACGGTACTATCGGACTACTAGGTAAGAACGTCCTTAAGGTTTGTGAACACGCCGACATCGTATACTTAGGATTACATGGTGAAGACGGTGAAAACGGTAAGATCCAAGCTGTATTAGATATTTACGATATTAGATATACAGGAAGTGGCACATTATCATCAGCCATTTCGATGGATAAGAAATACTCAAAAGAAGTATTCGTCCAAAACAAGATCAAGACTGCTGCATTTAAAGTTACTAAGACAAGCAAGATCACTCCAGACGAAATCCCATTCGGTTTTCCAATGGTAGTTAAACCATCAAATGGTGGTTCAAGTGTTGGTACACATATCATTAACGATGATTCAGAATTGCAAGCTATGGTTGCCGATGCATTGAGATTCGATAGTGAAGCTTTGCTTGAAGAATATATCAAGGGTAGAGAATTTTCAGTTGCTATCGTTGATGGTCAAGTATTACCAGCGATTGAAATTGTCGTGGATACTGGTTGGTATGACTTCCAACACAAGTTTACTGATAATGATGTGACTCATTTCGTTACACCACCAGAAGACTTGGATGAAGATATTCATTTGGCAATGCAAGAATTAGCTTTGAAGACTTTCGAAGCCTTGAGCATGAGTAGTTATGGCCGTATCGACTTCTTGTTACGTGACCGCGATATTTATGTCATGGAAGGTAACACATTGCCAGGTATGACACCTCGTTCATTGATGCCACGTGAGGCTGAAGCTGCTGGTATTGGCTACGCTGACCTTTGCGAAAAGATCATTAAGAGTAAAATGAGATTGTATGACGAATCAGAAAAATAAAAATCAAGCTGCCATGCAGCTTTTTTTTGTGGAAAATTTCTCAAATTGTGGTATAGACCACTATTAATTGTTATAATAAAACCATTGGAGGACTGAAAATGACATATTACATTCATGCTAAGAAATTCTTTTTGCCTAACACTACTGAAAAGGGAGGCTATCTAGAGGTTACTGATGATGGTAAGTTCGGTAGTTTCTTCCCAGAAGATGAGAAGCCTGCTGGTAAGATCGTTGATTATTCTGACAAAATGATCGCACCTGGATTGGTTGATACTCATATTCATGGTCTATTGGGCCACGATGTTATGGATAATGATTGGGACAAAATCAATGACATGTCTAAAGGACTTTTGGAAGCCGGTGTTACTTCATGGCTACCAACAACACTTACAGCTTCAAGAGAACAATTAAATGATGTATGTAAAACTATCGGTGATAATTATAAAAAAGCCGAAGGTGCTAAGATCCAAGGTATTTACTTTGAAGGACCTTTCTTCACAGAAGAACATAAAGGTGCTCAAAATCCTAAATACTTTACTGATCCAGATGCTGATGAATTTGCTGAATGGCAAGAATCAGCTCACGGTATGATCAGAAAAATTGCAATTGCTCCTGAAAGAAAAGGTGCGGTTGAATTTACTAAAGCTGTTGCATCTGACACAGTTGCCGTTGCTTTAGGTCACAGTTCAGCTACTTTTGAACAAGCTAAGGCTTGTGTTGAAGCTGGAGCCTCAGTATTTACACATACATATAATGGTATGAGTGGTTTGAGCCATCACCAACCTGGTATGGTCGGTGCTGCTATGACAATGAACTGGGTCGATGATGAATTGATCTGTGACGGTCACCACGTGCTTGCACCTGCTGCCGAAACTTTGATCGACAAGAAGACACCAGAACATATCGCTTTGATCACTGATTGTATGCGTGCTGGTTTGATGCCAGATGGCGACTACGTACTTGGTGAATTACCTGTTATCGTTGAAGGCGGAACAGCTAAACTTAAATCAGTTCCACATAACTTGGCCGGGAGTATCTTATTACTTAAAGATGCTATCAAGAACGTTGTTGACTGGAACATTGCTACAGATGAAGAAGCAATCATCATGGGCTCATACGTACCTGCAAAGAGTTGTAAGATTGCTAATGACTGTGGTGCAATTTACCCAGGACGTGACGCTGACTTTATCGTCTTGAATTCAGATATGTCATTATCAGAAACTTATCTTGACGGTGAATCAAGATACCAAGCTTAATTTAAAATTTGAAATTAAATAAGAGCAACCCATTTGGATTGCTCTTTTTCTATCTAGTTTTATACTAATAGTATGTTACTCGGAGGATATTATGGAAAAAAAGATTTTTGCACATCGAGGAATACCAACGTTAGCGCCAGAGAATACCATGCCAGCTTTCAACGAATTGGTAAAGAATGGTATTAAATGGTTAGAGACCGATCTTAGCATTACTGCGGATGAAGAAGTTTTCATAATTCATGACGACAAACTGGATAGAACCACTGATAAATCAGGATCAATCGAGACTGTCGACAGTTCTGTAGTCAAACAAGCTGATGCAGGTTCTTGGTATGCTGACAAGTTTACTGGTACCAAAGTTCCAACTTTGGATGAATTGATAGACTTTCTAAATGAGAACAATATCAATGCCAACATTGAATTAAAAGGCGTTGTTGGGGATGACGCTGATAGATTGGCCGATATCCTAGTCGGGAAGTTTTCGCAATCATTAGAGAAATTAGATTTTGAGAATAAGCTGATTATTTCTAGTTTCAATCCTATTATGTTGGAAAAACTATATCGTTTGAGACCAGAGCTGGATTATGCAGTACTATTTGAACACCAGGATATCCGAGAGGATTGGAATTTAACGATGCAAGCATGTCACGCTAAAATCATTCATCCTGATGATAAAGATCTGACGAAAGAAAAAATAAATATGTTTAAGAAATACGATTATCAAGTCAATGTATGGACTGTTGACGATAAAGAACGTGCTAAGCAATTATTTGATTGGGGTGTTGATGGAATTTTTACCAACAAAGCTGATCAAATGAAAGATTTAATCTAGACAATAGAAAGTGGAGACTGACAGGATCAGTCTCCACTTCTTTTTTTATAATGAAAGTCTAGTTCATTTTGCCCAGAGGCAGCCATAAAGTCAATCAATCAAATTGAAAAACTTTAAATTGAATCTATAGTGACTTTTCATGTCTTATACCTAACCAAACCAGCGCAATGGAGAAAACTAACAAGTTCAAACCAATGATGACTTCGGAGATGTACAAGATATTATCCATGTTAAAAAGGTAATAACCGCTGTCTGTAGATTGCATATCATGATGCAATGCTACAGGTATTATTTGTTGCGAACTGCTAATACTGGCGGTTTGACTATTTAGCGAGGGATCGAGACCAAGCACGTCGTTCGTTGTTTTTGTATCAACTGAAGCGGCTTTTATCTCAGTAGGATCACTTAGCAAAGTTAGCATAGTCAAAGCTAAAATAAACACTAATATAATTCTACTCATATTATTATTTCGAGTGAGATGCCTATTGAATACAAAGGACTTGGCCATTCCAATCAACCCCAATATTGAAATTCAAAACAATGAATCCCATTCATAAATCTAGTTTTCTTTTCTGCGTTTAATTCCTACAAGTGCTAAGACGCTGGCAAATGCAGCCATGATAGCTCCAGCAACAGTTAATGGTTTTTCAACCTCGTTGCCTGTTTGAGGGAATTTAGCTGCTGAGCTTGCAGCGGCTTTTAGACCGCTGGATGCTCCAGCAACTGCTGCGCCTGCAGCTGCCCCACCGGCAGATCCTTTGTCTGTGGATGATGCGTCAGCTGCAGGTTTCTCACCAGCAGGTTTGGAACCTTCAGCAGCTCCAGAAGTTGAACCTTCACCAGGTTTTTCAGTAGGTGTTTCTGTAGATGGCTTTTCAGTTCCAGTTGTTGTACCACCAGTAGCAGGAGGAGTTGTGGATGTTGTTCCACCGCCAGCAGCGCCTGAGTCAGTAGCACCAGTAGCAGGAGGAGTTGTAGAAGTTGTACCGCCACCAGCAGCACCACCACCAGTTGTACCTGTGTCAGTAGTATCAGTAGGAGTGCCGGTACCAGCAGTAGCATCTGGAGAATCTGTACCAGAAGCACCGCCAGCAGCTGCAGTATCTGTAGGTGTATCTACACTTGATCCAGTGTCTGCAGGAGAAGTTGCGGCTGATCCACTAGATGTACTGTCTGATGGAGTTGTAGCGGGAGCTGTTGTTGCTGTACCAGTTGCGGGTGCAGTAGTGTCAGTCGTTGAGGTTGCTGGCGCAGTTGTTGAAGTAGCATCTGTACCGGAGCCTGCTGCAGGAGCCGTAGTATCAGTCGTAGTTGCTGGTGCTGTTGCAGTACCAGTAGCTGTTCCAGAACCGCCGGCATCAGTAGTTGTAGTTGGAGCAGTTGTCGTAGTTGCAGGAGCTGTTGTAGATGTATCTGTTGGTGCAGTTGTTGAAGTAGCGGGAGCTGTAGTGTCAGTAGTTGTAGCAGGTGCAGTTGTTGTAGTTGCAGGAGCCGTAGTAGAAGTATCTGTAGCAGCAGGTGCAGTCGTTGAAGTAGCAGGAGCTGTAGCATCAGTAGTTGTAGCAGGTGCAGTTGTTGTGGTTGCAGGAGCCGTAGTAGAAGTATCAGTAGTAGCGGGTGCAGTCGTTGAAGCGGCAGGAGCTGTAGTCGTATCAGTAGCAGCAGGAGTTGCTGTTGCTGTAGGTGTTGTTGTTGTATCAGCAGCTGTCGGAGCAGTCGCTGTAGTTGTAGCCGGAGCAGTTGTCGTATCTGTAGTTGTTGGGTCTGTTGTTGCGGCATGAACCTCTCTGGCCGTTACCGCTAATCCAATTGATCCTGCCGCAACGGCAGCAATCAATAATTTAGCAGCACTGTTGAAAGGAACCTTCGTATTCTCAAGCGTAAATGTTTTCGTGTTGTAATTTTTCATATTGTGTATCTCACTTTCAACTAACTAAATAATTTTATTGTTTTATAATTTTTTGAATTTAAGAAATAATAATAAAGAGTGAAAGTTAAAAAGGTGAGTAAAAATGTGATTAAATCTACTTTTTAACTTTCTAACTGGTAATTATATGCAGAAAGTCTAAAGAGTAAACAAAAGTGTATATACTAAATAATTCTAAATAAAATTAAAATATTTATTATGAAATTCATTTATAGATTTTGGTAATAATCAACTGTGGGCGTGTGTCTTGAACACCGTTATATAAAATTGAATGAGAGTATAAAAAAAGACCGATTAGACAATCTAATCGGTCATATGTGCGTTATGATTACTTCTTATTTTTGGGACGTAGCATGTAAGACATCAACCAAGATAAGACAGATGTTCCTAGTAAGACATAGAAACTATAGCCAAATTTTACGACGTTCATATCGGTTGCAACTCCGGTAACTTGCGATACATCGACTATACCAGTGATGAAAATTGCATAAACTGCCACGTAAATAATTGTAGATAATATAGAAAAAATTCTAATTGTTCTAATGCTTCCACGACTTCTGAAGTTTGCCATGATCAAAACTATTATAGGTGACAGGAAGCAAATAAATCTAATTGCTGAAGATAAATTAGTTATCAAAGCTGTTTGTGTTACAACGTTGGCTGAGCTATTTGCCGCAGAGCCAATCATAGTTGAAAGTGAATAACCATTGACGATTGTTCCAAAACAAGTTGCGATGAAACCAACGATTGAAGAAATTATTATTAATTTTTGGACGATATTTCGTCTGTGAGTAGATACTTTTTTCTCAGTAGTTGCTTGTTTTTCCTTAGGCTGTTCACGGCGATGATGCTTGCTTGTACCAGGGATTTCTTCAATAGGTTGAAGATCTGGTCCCAGTTCAGGACCAAGATCAGGAATTTCACCATTTCCTTGATATGGTGGCTCATAAGGTTTGTAGGTATTTTGCTTTTGGGGATTCTGTGGAGCTTGTTGTGCATCTTCCTTGTCAGTTTTACTTCGCTTGAATCGCTTGTTGAGTTTAACTTCATTACCGTGAACGATTTGAGAAGTTAAGAACCAGGCAATTAGAAAGGCGACCAACAATATCCAAGAATACTGTTTTTTGATAAAGAATAGAGCAACAACCAGAACAACTGCAATAATATCAAGATAGATGTTATTTTTCAGGAATTTCCACATATTTTGTAACAATCCGTCTTCTTCATCATCGTCAGATTCTGCTTTTGCGTTGTCAGTTTTTGGAGCTGTATTTTGCGCTTTTACATTTTCACGTGAATTAGGCGTTGGAATAGGACGTTCAGTATTTATAGGATCATCCATTGGGTCCAGTCTGACACTTTGTTGTGATTCCTTCTTTTGAGCTGGAGCCTGCTGTAGGCCACTATCACGGAAGTCATAAACACGAGTTTTGTCGTCGACTTCAGGTTCATCGTGGTTATCTGTAGCTGGCTTTTGAGCAGCTTTTTCTTGCTTTTCTTGTTCCTCTAATTCATTTTCAATATCAGAAAGGGACTTGATAGAATCATCTTTTTTAGGTTCCTCAGGTTTTACATTAGGTTGTGAAGCAAAATTAATATCTTTTTTTAGGGGCAATCCACAGTTCTCACAAAAGTTTTGTGAAGGACTGATTTCGTGACCACAGTTAGGACATACCATTTACATTCCTCCATTTAAATCTATACGCTACTAATTATACAAGACTAAAAAATTAATAACAGAAAATAGAGCAAAGTTCACAGAAAAGTCAAAAACAAGAGTGCAAAACTCGGCGTTAAACTCCCGAGCATAGCCTAGGTAGAGGAATCGCTGACAAAGTCAGCAATTTCACTACCGTAGCTAAGCACAGGGAGTTGCCGAGGTTTGCACGTTTACGCTATAAAGAAAAGAAGCGTTTTACTTTAGAAAAAAAAAGCCCAGAATTATCTAGGCTTTAGTTTAAACTATTCATCAGTCAAGGAATCTCGAGGATCCAACTTAGCTGCGCGATGGGAAGGAGCAAGCGCAGCAATCAAACTAATGATCACACTCACTGCAATTCCGAAAAATGCATTTCCCGGAGAAATACTAATAATTGAAGCCTTAAAGGCATTTTGAGTGATTGAGTTTGCAGCAAATTGCACGATATAAGCAATTATTACCGCAAATGTACCAGATACCAATCCAATCAAGAATGATTCAGAAATAAACATATTTCGGATATCTTTCTTTCTAGCACCAATGGCACGCAGGATACCAATTTCATGGGTACGTTCAGAAACACTGATATAGAGTACAACGATGATCATGATTGCTGAAACTATCAATGAAATTCCAGCAATTGAAGCCAGCACTTCAAAAGCAAGTTTCAAGTAAGTGTTTAAGGTATCGATTATTGCACCAACACCAGTGATTGTATAAGCACTAACTTTTTTACCCTTGCTATCAGTTGTTTTGAGTGACTTTACTCTGCTTTGAATATCAGTGACGTTCAAAGTACTGTTAGCAGTCAATGTGACAAAATTAGGCTCGATTTCAACATTATAATTTGCGGACGCATCACGCAATGTGTCATATGTTATTGCGGTCGAGCCAGTTTTGATAACACCGGAAATAGTTAATTTCTTCTTTACTTCAACTGGAGTTTTGTTGGAGTCTTCAGAAGGTATATAAATCGTCAAAGTTTTACCAATCAGTTTTTTGTAATTCTTATCCAAACGATTGGCGTCTGATTTAAGTAGAATTATTTTATTTTTACCAGGCTTATTACCAGCGACTATGTCACCAGTCTTTTCAGTAGCATTCCAAGTTTGAAAGTAGGGTACGGCAATGTGCTTCTTGTTGTAATGTACCTTAGGAGCCTGCGCAAAATAGGCCTTTTCTATTTTTTCCACGTTAGGAATCTTGGCAAATTTATTGATGTCGGAATTTGTCATTGTAATATTTGATGTATCAGTTGCACTGTTTATTTGACTAGTTGCGACGTTTTTTGTGACCTGAATAGCATTAGGATTGACCTGATCTGACATTTGTTTATTGATGTAATTAGTGATTCCTGAGCCGAGTCCGAGCATAAAGATAACTGCGAAAATACCAACAGCCGCACCAAGAATGATCAGAATATTCCGGCCTTTGGTATAAAGCATGTGTTCCCAAGCAAGTCGGAAAGTCGAGCCAAAGCTCAAATGGGTGATACTGCTATCACGTCTAGATGGACGTACTGGATAATTAGGGCGAATTCTTGTGTCAGAATCAACGACACCATTTGCCAAGTGGACGATCCGAGTACCGTAATTTGCAACTGTCTGTGAGTGAGTTACTGCAATCACGAGTTTCCCCTCTTGGGCAATTTGATTAAGCAATCGCAATACTTCTTCGGTATTTTGTGCATCCAAGGCACCAGTTGGTTCATCAGCGATGATAATATCTGGGTCGTTAGCTAGGGCACGAGCAATTGCAACACGTTGTTTTTGACCACCAGAAAGCTGATTGGGATGTTTGGTCAGATGTTCGGTCAATCCAACTTTTTGTAGCAACATTTTGGCACGTTCCACTCTAGCTGACTTGCTTAAAGCAGACATTTCCAATGGTACTAAAACATTTTCTAAAACAGTTAAGTGACTGATTAGATGGAAACTTTGGAAAACAAATCCAACAGTATGACTTCGATAATTGTCGAGTGCTTTGCTAGAGCCACTTTTAAGTGATTTTCCGTCAACGTAAATTTCACCTTTGAATTGCGAATCAAGTCCACCGATGGTGTTTAGTAATGTAGTTTTACCGCCACCTGATTCACCTAGGATCGAGACAAATTCACCGCGATCTAAGCTTAGATTTATTCCTCTTAAAACTGGAAATTGTTTCTTACCCAGATAAAAGGATTTTTGAACATTTTTAAGCTCAAGAAAACTCATAGATATCCCCATTCCTAAAATGAAATTATTTTAAAGCAATGAATAAATTATATAGTTTTTATTAATCCAAGTAAATTTCTTTTAGTTTTTCCAATTGTTCAGGACTTACGCCCAATGCTTCATTAAGATAGTTTTCGAAGGTACCGTAATAATGTTCGATAGCCTCAATCACAGAACTGATACTCTGGACATCGGCCTTAGTCATATTCATTTTATTGATAGTTTGATCGCCGTTTTCATCGTTCAAAGTATCTTCAATCACATCAGCGTCTTCATACATCAAGTTGGTCAGTAGATAATCTTGAGTAATAGTCTCCATATCGACTCCAAGCGCCTTTAAAATCAAGATAGCTCCGATTCCAGTGCGATCCTTTCCAGCAGCACAGTGAAAGAGAACAGACTGATCAGGTTCAGTGTTTTCTAACAGTAATTCGAATAAAAGTGAGTAAGATTGTTGAGCATGCTTATCAAGAACAACACTTTGGTAAATCAAACCAAGATACGAATCTTCATTGTCAGGGAGAACTCGAGCTAATTTTTCACCATTACCACGCAGGGGATAAACAGGGTCAGGATATACTTTGTAAAAATCAGAAGTTTTGTCTGGCCACATCTTTTGTTCATTCATTGAACGAAAATCAACCACATATTTCAAACCATAATCTTTTAAGTAGTCCATAGTTTTCGGAGTTAAATTACTGATATCGCCAGAACGAAGTAGTTTTTGATACTTAAGCCTTTTTCCAGAGACAGTCGGGTAGCCACCAAGTTCTCGTAAGTTGATGGCACCGTTTAAGTTTAAAATTCGTTTCATGTTTTCCTCCTTTTATTGCTTATGCTAGGTCGTTAGAAGTAAAATGCTATTAAGGTGATTTAATGTTAAATAAAAAGCTATCGATAATTATATCAGCGTACAATGTTGAGAGTTATATTTCTAAAACAATCGAATCATTGGCTGGTCAGACAAATGCCAATTTCAATGTCATAGCTGTAGATGACTGTTCAACCGACAATACACTCAAGGTGCTACGTGACTTTGAAGATCAATATGATTGGTTGACGGTAGTTTGTCATGCTCAAAACGCTGGAGTCTCTGCAGCGAGAAATACCGGTATTCAATCAGCCGATGGAGAGTTGATTACGTTTATCGATGGTGATGATTGGGTCGAACCAAACTATGTTGACTTTTTTCTAAAAAAATATGAAAAATATCCTGAATTGGATTTAGTAACATGCGGATATTATGTAGATATGCCAAATGGCAAGAGTAAAGCAAAGTCAGATAAACAACATCATGAGTTTGCTGACAGGGATGAAGCTATCAAGCAAATTATCAAGATGAACGGCTCCGTGATGGGCTATACCTGGAATAAAGTTTATCGTCGCGACATTATTGTCGATAACAAGCTCAATTTTTTGACTGACCTAGATTTGATGGAAGATCAAGTTTTTAACGTTGAGTATGCTACTGTTGCTGATGGATTTTATCTTGATGACCTGCCACTTTATCATTATGTTTCCCGCAAGAAGAGTATCACTCATAAGTTTGATATTGATAATGTGCTTAATGTCGGTTTAGCTACTATGCGAACTTACAAGACTATTCATCAGAATTCTAAGGATGAGAGGGAAGAGATATAGCATTAACTTCCGTCTCCAGAGCAGAACAATATACTTCGGCTGTGCGGACCGGGGCAAGCCTTGGTCTTGCCCCTCGGTTTTTAGCCTTGCATGGACCGCAAGTCTTAAAACTCGCCCGGTGGTGTAAGAACGGGAAATCTCCGTTCTAACGCCACTTTCACTGCCTTCGCATATTTTTCTGCTCTTCCGACTAATTTAGAAGTTAATCATATTTTTGTATGAAAAATATGATGGTAATACACATAAATATATATTGATCTGATGGAACTGGAAACGGTTCCATTTTTTTGTACCATTCTATTTTACCAAACAACTACCTTGTTATATGAATAAAATGATTATATTTGTTTGAGCATTAATTTTGACGGTTAGTACCCTAGGGGGTATATTCATATACATAAATGTAGGAGGTAAGTATATGGACTCAAAAGTTATCGAAATTCATGATTCAAATTACGAGCAAGAAACTAATACAGGGGTTACTGTTGTTGATTTTAGAGCGGACTGGTGTCCTCCATGTAAAATGATGGATCCTATTTTGAAAAAATTATCGACTGATGAGGTTTTAGGTAGTAAAGTTAAATTTACTTCGATGAATGTTGATAATGATCCTCAAACTGCAGGTGCATTGGGTGTTCAAGGTATCCCAACATTCTTGATCAAAAAAGATGGTAAAATTGTAAGTACAATGGTTGGAGCTAGACCTAAAGATGCATTTAGAGCAGAAATCGAGAAGCATCTAGATTAATTATCCTGACGTCTAAATGATTTCAACTACCACTGGGGGTATTATATGTCCGAGGAAAAGGATTTTGTTAGTAGTGATCAAATTAAATTACGCTTGAAAAAATCATATGGTCAACTGGATGGAATCATGAAGATGATGGATGATGGCCGCAGTTGCGAGGACGTACTTGTGCAGCTGTCTGCAGTTAAGTCTAGTATCGATAAGGCAATGAAATTAGTTATAGCGGAAAATATTCGCCAATGTGTTGATGGGGCGGATACTGAAAAGTTGCAGCATTCTTTGGATTTGTTGTTGAAGACTAAGTAGGTGTTTTGATGTCGATTCCGAACTCAAATCGATTACTTTGAGGAACGTACGTCGCCTGTGGCGCGTGCGCAACCGTCTGAAATGTTGGCTACGCCAACGGACAACTAAGGAAGGGAACGTAGCTGGACCACTTGGAGCTTTCCCAAGTTCAGGGAAATCTTCAAGCTGGTCCTTTTGCTAAGTCGAGTTTCTCGACTAACCAAAATTTAGCTACTGAGCCGAAATCGATTTGAGTTCTACATCTAGATAAACGTAAATTTTAACGGATACGGAAGGACGCTGTAACTGTACGGTATCCTTTGGTTTGCTGGTGTCTGTGTTTGATTATTATATGAATAAATAGTAAACGACCTAATTCAGAATGTGACTGAATTAGGTCGTTTTTTTGTTTGTTTTACTAATAAACAGTTGTGCATCAAGAAAATATATTTAATCTACAAAATACAAAACCGTGGTTGACTTTAAACTAGATGGAGAAGGGAAATCGATTTGGGCCAAGTGGTGAGATTTCCATTGGTGTACGAAGTACACTTAGGGAAAGGTTCGACTTTGAGATGATTGCGTTTTTTGCAATTAGCTCAAAGCGATGCCCACCACGTCACGGCCCAAAAATCGATTTCCCTTCGGAATCGGCATTAAAGCTCAACCACACAAACCCTCAAACCTACTCGAAAACTGCTATCTTTGTTTCAAACTCTGGTGTATTTTCAATCGTGTCATGTACTGGGCATGTAGCATTAATAAAATCTACGAAATTCTGGATCTCCTCATCAGTATTATCAGCATCGATATAAAATGTTGAAATTAGTTTAGAGAAACCAATTTTTGCATCTGGATTCTTTCCTAAAAATCCATCTAAGTCGATAACACCATCCACATTAACGCGGATATTATTTAAATTGATACCTTTTGCTTTTGCAAAACCTTTAGCTGTCATAACTTGGCATGATCCCAGCGCTGTAAGAAGTGCCTCAATTGGATTCATACCTTTGTTTGTACCTGCTGAAGTAACGGGTTCGTCAAGTGTAACGTCGAAGTCGCGTACCTTTGCGGAAACTTCGTATCCTGTAATAGAAGTAACCTCAGATGTAAATGTTTCGTTTGCCATGATAAATCCCCCTTATGGTATTAATATATTTATGTAACCTATAACAAATTGTAACGTACACAGACAGAAGAATCCAAGGACTTTGTGACAAAATTATCAAAATAAAGTATTCGATTAAAAAAAGAAAACTTTTGATTTACTCTATCGTAAATAATTAATCATTTACTGCCAAGAATGAATCGTACATAAATAGAACAGTTAAACAATTGCCGAATCAATATTTTCAAGTGAAAATCCAAGACAAATGTTACGTATTTTGTATGGATGATAATCACAACAGTGATCGATTCACACGCAACAAACGCTCTGTATAAAAAGTTTCGAGAATTTTATTCTAGTCTAGATGCAGAAGGGAAATCGATTTGGGCCAAGTGGTGAGATTTCCATTAGTGTACGAAGTACACTTAGGGAAAGGCTCGACTTTGAGATGATTGCATTCCTTGCAATTAGCTCAAAGCGATGCCAACCACGTCACGGTCCAAGAATCGATTTCCCTTCGGAATCGGCAGTACCAGCCCAACAAAAAAGCCTTCGCAAAAACGAAGGCTTTTCTCATACACAGAACTACATCTGTGTCTTTAGAGCTATTTGTGAACCGCTCAACCAATTTAGAACAACATCGTTAACATGAACGTGCATATCTTCGTGCCCATATTCTGGTAATAAGAACATTTCTTTATCGCAATCTAATCGATTGTATATGGCAAATTGAGTTGAAGGGAAACATATTTTATCTTCGAGTCCAGTTATCAGTTTAACTGGATTCTTGATGCGGT
This sequence comes from Companilactobacillus mishanensis, assembly GCF_003946505.1. Classification (GTDB taxonomy): domain Bacteria; phylum Bacillota; class Bacilli; order Lactobacillales; family Lactobacillaceae; genus Companilactobacillus; species Companilactobacillus mishanensis. Next base: position 118,198 of record NZ_RHON01000006.1, read on the forward strand.
GTGCCATATTTTTAATATCGATATAGGATAATGTTTTTAAAATTTGAGCTTCGGTTGTGTGGAACGGATCTGAGAACTTAAAGTATCTAAAGAATTCATCATATGGCTCATCTTGATTGCCCAATTCTAAGACACGTTTGAAGTCAGATAAGAAGGGGTAAATAACGGTTGTGAAACTGATTTTTGGATTCAAGGCGGCGGCTACGAGCGATAGCGCACCTCCTTGTGATCCTCCATACGTATATAGTTTTTTATCATCGACTTGGGGCAATCCAGCGATGATTTCCACTAATTCGTAAACGTCTAAATAAACATCTTTAAAGAATAGTTTTTCTCGGCCTTCGATAGCGCCCCTAATGATATGGCCTTTAACTGTATTTCCGTTATAAATTGATTTGTCTTGTGACTTTCCTGACTGACCACGGACGTCCATGGCAACGACGCCTAACCCCGCGGCAGGGTATTGAAGTAGTGTTGCCCAATCTGAGGACTGGCCCATGTAGCCGTGGAAATTAAAGACAACGGGGAACTTACTTTCAGTTTTTGGGAAAATACATTTTGCATAAATCGTTGATTTGTCGGGACTCTCAAAGGTCAACTCGTAGCAATCTACATTGGGAAGATTGAATGACTGGGGTGTCAACTTGTAATTATAGGAGGAGGGTAGCTTTTCAATCTGTTCGTCCCAAAATTGATCGAAATCTTCTGGGACTTCTTGACGTCCCCGGTAAGTTTTCATTTCTTCCAAAGGCATTGTATCTTGCATGCTTTACACTTCTTTCAAAAATTATTGTTTGACGTAATCTTCTTTAACAGTTGCGGCTGTTAGACCAACAATGTTGTGAATGTATTTCTTTGGTGCAAAGAAACTAAGGATATAAGTGAATGCAAATGATGAAATGAAGGCAACTGTAGCAACAATCAATGATGAATCACTGTTTTGTTGTACAAATACTGTAACTGCAACACTTAAGATCAATCCTAGAATTGCACCAAATGAGTTTGAACGTTTGGTAAAGATTCCGGCTGCGAAGATACCAGCAATAGGAACACCAAACAATCCAGTAACTGTTAGGAACAAGTCCCAGGTTTTAGATGCATTACCAACTAATAGATAGATCGACATTGATAGTCCAAATAATCCTGTAACGATGATAACGATACGTGCAAGTGTAACGTCGGAAATTTTCTTCCATTTGTTATCAAAGAATCTTTGCTTGAAGTCGGTAACGAAACATGAAGAGATGGCATTCAAACTTGAAGCAATTGTTGATTGTGCAGCTGCGAAGATTGCGGCGATAACTAATCCGGCAATTCCGGCAGGTATTTCTGTAATAACAAAGTAAGGAACTAAGGCACTTGTGTTGAATCCTTGTGGTAGGCCACCCATATTCTTGTAGTAACTGAATAGAACAGTTCCCATACCGAAGAATAATGGAATTGTGATCAAAGCAAGAATACCGTTTGTCCATAGAGATTTGTTTGTTTCTTTTTGTGTAGCAGTAGTTTGATAACGTTGGACAACGTCTTGACTACCAGTATATTGATACAAAGTATTGAAGAATTGACCAGCAAAGATCAATGGAATAAATTTGGTCAAATCACCGATATGCATATCTGCACCGGAAAGGATTTTGTGGTTAGAGATTGCGTCACTTACGACTGTACCAAATCCACCTTTAACTGTAAATCCACCAATAAGTACAACTAGAAGAGCACCACCAAGTAGTAAGATACCTTGGATAACATCACTCCAGATAACACCTTCGATACCACCTAAGAATGTGTAGATGATACATAGACCACCAACAACACAGGCGATAAGGATAGGATTAATATTTGAAACTGATGTGATAGCAATGATAGGAAGATAAATAACAATTGCTACACGTCCGATATGATAAAGCATGAATAATGCTGAACCAATAACTCTGATAATTGGGCTGAAACGTTCTTCTAAGTATTCATAAGCTGTTGTTACTTGTAGCTTTCTGAAGAAAGGAACGTAATATTTGATCAAAAGAGGAACAATAAGAATGATACTCAATGATCCGACACCGTATGCCCAGTCTTTCAAATAGGCTTGTTCCGGTGTTGACATAAATGTAATGGCACTTAATGTTGTTGCGTAAATACTAAATCCTGCGGCCCATGCAGGAATGCTACTTTTTGCTTTAAAGAATGCATCAGTATTTTTACTAGCCTTCTTTGTAAAATAAACTCCGACACCAAGCATAGCTAGTAGATAAATTACTAAGACAATCCAGTTTAGGGTTCCAAAACCGACTTTTGTCATACTTTCACCTCATTAATTGAATCAGATCTAATTTTTTTTGGAGCTGTTTGTCTCTGAATAAAGAATTTCAGAATCAATGGAGCAATTATTGTTGTCACAACGGTAACTAAAATCATCGCTGTGTAATGATTTTGATCGATAAGTTTGGCACCCAGCGCAACGTTCGCCACTACTAATGCCATTTCCCCCCTAGATATCATTCCTGCACCTACGACGTTTGATTCGTTCCAATTGAGTTGGAACATCTTAGCGCCCAAGGCTCCACCGATCTGTTTTCCAATAATTGCAATTACTATCAATGAAATGATAAAGACTAAGTCGTTTTGCAATCCTTTGAAGGTAATGTTTAAACCAATACTTACGAAGAAAACAGGTATGAAGATTGAATATCCGATCGGTTCGATCTTTTCGGTAAGTGTTTCTTTGAACTTCGTTTCTGATAAAGCAATTCCGGCAAAGTAAGCACCAAGCACGTCACTCATTCCCAGAGCAACAGCGATTGCAGCGAAGCCAAAACATAAAATCACAGCTCCAGTAGCAATATTTTCACTAGTGTTTAATTTGCTGAAGAAGGACATAAATGGTGGGACGAACCAGCGCCCCAATACCAACATAGCTACGAAGAATAGTAGTTTAGTTGAAATCATTAACCAGACAGGTTGATTACTGCTGGCTCCTGATCCGAAGAATGCGACACAAATTCCTAGCAAGATAACACAGATAATATCATCAGCCACTGCAGCGCCAAGGATAATTGCACCTTCTTTAGTGTTGAGCCGTCCCATCTCTTTCAAAACTTGAACGGAGATACTGACCGATGTTGCGCTCAATATCAAGCCGATGAAGATTGCTGTCGTCCATTTGAATCCGAAGACTAATGCGCAAAGGGATGCGGCAGTGATAGTAGGGAAGATGACCCCAAGAACGGCAACTGTCAAAGCTGGTTTCCAAAATTTCATCAATAAGTGTAGATCGCCCTCTAGTCCAGCGATGAACATTAGGACGATGACACCGATCTCTGAGAAATACTGGATGAATGTTGTTCCGACTAAAATATGAAGAACAGCGGGTCCTGCAATTACACCGACTAACAATTCACCGATAACGCTAGGAAAGTTTAAAACATTGGATAAATGTGCACCTAGTTTTGTTAAAAGAAGAATCAGAACTAATTGAACTAAATAGCTCATGCTTCTGCGACACGTTCCGCCAAAAGATTATTAACTTTCTGGATTTGACCATCTAAGTCTTTTTCAGAAATTTCATATTCTAAGAAAACAGGAACATCACTCTTTAAGTTTTTAACTAGGCATTTCCAATCTGTAGCTCCCTCATCCAATAAAACAGTTTCTTTATCCTTGATATCTTTCAAATGGAAGACTGTGATATCTTCGGATAAATTTTTAAATGCATCTACTGGATCTTCATAGACCCAATACCAATTGCCTGAATCAAAAGTATATCCAACTGGAACGTCGGCTTCTTTTAATTTCAATAATTGGGATGTGAATGTATCAAGGACACCATTATTATTGGGTTGATTCTCAATTGTGACTTTTACATTGTATTTGGATAATAGGTCTTTAACATCTTCAAATTGTTCCTCAGTGATTTCAGATAAATCACCAAGACTGATTTTCAATTGATCAACATGATATTTTTCAGCCATCTGTAAGTGCTGTTCAAAATTTGGATTGATCGTATTCTTGAGAAATAATTCATCAGGTATTGAATAGAAGAACTTCCAATCGTTATCGGCACATAATAGAAAGATTTGTTTCATCTCTTCATTTTTTGTTGCCTCATTGAACAACTCACCACGAACTTCGATATTATCGACGTTGCGATCTGTTAAACCTTTTAAGCAGACAAGCTGACTCGCACCTGCTTGTATTTCATGTATAAAAACTGCTGTATTAATAGATACATGCATAATTTTTCCACCTCTCAAAACAAAAAAACCGTCACTAATAGGTGCACCAGAAGGCACCTACTAGTAGCGGTTAGAATGATTGGGGTAACTATTACGGTAAGTAATATAGCATGTATAAATGGAAATGTAAACGCTTTACTGATAATTTTTACTATATTTTTCATATATGAAAATCTTTACCTATTATATAAAACATAAACGTTATTTCATGAAGTTTAAGAGAGTATTAAGCTCAAATAATAGTTGAAAATTTTCTTTTATGTGAATAAATGCACTTGTGTCGGCTATAGCTCAGTTAAACGATAATTATTATCGTAAATCGACATTGAAATATAAATTATTGTATTGTATATTAATCCCAGCGGTAGGGGATTGGAAACTATTACATAATTAAAAAAATCAATCGAGGTTTAATATGAAAAAATTATATTCAGCATTAATGACAGCTTTTAACGAAGACGGTTCTGTAAATGAAGCCGGAATCAGAGAAATGGTTCGTTACAACATTGACGTTAACAAAGTTGATGGATTGTATGTCGGTGGTAGTACTGGTGAAAACTTCAATATGAGCCATGACCAAAAAGTTCAAGTATTCAAAACAGCTATTGATGAAGCTGGCGATGCAATTGATTTGATTGCTCAAGTTGGTTCACTAGACTTAAACGAATCAAAAGAACTAGCTAAGTTAGTTACTGATCTTGGATATCCAAAGATTTCAGCTGTAACTCCTTTCTATTACAACTATACATTTGAACAAATTAAAAACTACTATAACGAAATTGTAAAAGATGTTGATAACAAACTTGTTATTTACTCAATTCCTGTTCTTACAGGTGTTTCACTTTCAATTGATCAATTCGCTGAATTGTTCGAAAATCCAAAAATCATCGGTATCAAGTATACAAATGCTGACTTCTTCCTATTAGAAAGAGTTCGTAACAGATTCCCTGACAAATTGATTCTTTCAGGATTTGATGAAATGCTACTTCCTGCACTTGCACTTAATGTTGACGGAGCTATCGGTTCAACTTATAACTTGAATGCAAAACGTGCTAAAGCTGAAATGGTTGCCTTTGACGAAGGTGATATCGATAAAGCTCGTGAATTGCAAAAAGTAAGTAACGATGCAATTTCTGCATTGATTGCTAACGACATTTATCCTTCATTGAAACTTGTATTTGAAGAAATGGGTGTACATGCTGGTGTTACAAAGGCTCCTATGTCAAAACCAACTCCTGAAATGATTGCCGGCGCAAAGAAAATCTATAACGACTACTTTAAAGATTAAGAAGTGAATGAGATGAAAAACAATTTTTTAGAAACCGTAAATAAAAAGTTGATCGTGTCATGTCAGGCATTGCCAAAAGAACCACTCCATAGTTCATTTATTATGTCGAGAATGGCACGAGCAGCTAAAGAAGCAGGTTCAGTGGCTATCCGCTGTAACTCTGTAGTAGATATTCAAGCAATTCAAGATGAGACAGAATTGCCGGTCATTGGATTAAACAAGGTGGACTACCCGGATTCACCAGTTTATATCACACCGACTATGAAGGAAATGCGTGCAGTTGCAAGTACAGGTGCAGAAGTTGTTGCCTGTGATGTTACTGGTCAAAAACGTCCTCATGACGAAAAATTGGCAGATATTGTTGCGCAGATGAGAAAAGAATTTCCTGATACTTTGTTGATGGCTGATACGGCAACATTAGACAATGTTCGAGAAGCAAACGAATTAGGGTTCGACATTGTTGGTACTACTATGCATGGTTATACTCCTGAAACTGAGGGGATGAATCTTGCTGATAATGACTTTGAATATTTGAAGTCAGTATTAGAAACATCAACTACTCCAGTTATTGCTGAGGGTAAAGTTGATACTCCTGAAAAAGCTCGCAGATGCATAGAGCTTGGATGTCATGCGGTCGTAGTTGGTGGTGCCATTACAAGACCATTGGAAATAGCATCAAGATTTATCAATGCCGTAAATGCATAAAAAAGAGCTGATGGGATAATTTGACTAATTCAAATCTCCATCGGCTCTTCTTTTTATAAACTATTATTAAATTTGTTTTCCATAACAATTTCTACGGTATGATTTAATCGACGTCTGAATGTTTCGTTTTCTAACAGCAGTGTTGTGATTATATCTAGCACATAAGTTATAGCAAACTGTGAGTTGACGAAATGTGTGTTATCGACGAAATCACTGTTTTTGACGAGAACAGGGTAATCGCTTAGTTCATACAATTTACTCTTCTCGACACCAGTAATACCGATAACTTTTGTACCATTTTTTTGAGCCATTGCGGCAGCCTTGTTGAGATCACTAGTACTACCAGAAGATGAGAGTGCCAGAATGACGTCGTCTTTGCCAATGATGCCACTTGTAATATACATGATGTGACTTTCATTCATTGGAAAAGCAGCAATACCCATTCTTATCAGACGTTGAGACATCTCCTGGGCAGTGTAACCTGAGCTTCCGATACCAAAAATATATATTCGGCGACAATTAGAAATTACTTCGACGATTTTTCTCAACTCGTCCATTTTCAAACGTTCAGAGGTGTCACTTAGGACGTTCTTATAGAAGCTAAAAACGTCGTCAGCAATTGAACCTTTACTGATCTCTTTAGCTTCAGGCTTACCGCCACTGGCAAGTTGCAGTTTGAATTCGTAAAAATCACGACAGTTCATCTTCTTGACGAAACGAGTGATAGTCGCATTACTGACCTCAACTTTTTTTGCAAGGGTAGTAATACTCATTTGTTGGACTTCTTGGGGACTTTGGATTACCTGGAGAGCAACTTTACGTTCTTGACGTGATAATGAAGGCAACTGATCTTCGACCATTTTTAAAATATTCATAGTATTGACTCCTTTAACAGAGACTTTACCACAAATAATAAATATCGAAATATAAAAATACAATAATAATTTACTGGATTAGATTGGAGAATTAATTATGAGCAAACAATTCCTGGCGTTTGATGTTGGCGGTACCACAATTAAGTATGGTTTAGTCGATGAAAATTTAAATATTAGTGATACTGGAAAAGTAGATACAAAGCACAACGAGAATGGATTTATTCTGAAACAATTGACAGCAATCACGGAAAAATTTCAAAAAGACAATTATATAGATGGAGTTGGTGTTAGTACAGCTGGAATAGTCGGTAGTGACGGAGCTATTTTGTATGCCGGACCAACTATACCTGGTTATCAAGGCACAGCTATCAAAGAAGAACTTGAAAATAAATTCAAGTTGCCAGTCTTTGTTGTAAACGATGTTGACGCTGCTTTGTTGGGCGAAAAAATTGCTGGAGTTGCCAAGAATGTTGATTCTGCATATTGTGTTGCTCTAGGAACAGGTATTGGTGGATCGTATTTGAATCATGGAATCTTGAATAGTGGTAGCCACGCTTTCGCAAACTCAGTTGGTTATATTTTGTATGATGAGAAAAGCGATACTTATTATGAACAAAGAGCTTCTACTTTAACTTTGGAAAAGAACCTTAAACCATATAATGTCAGTGTTATTGATGCTTTTGATATGGCAAAAGGTGGTATGGAAACTTAACGCAATATTATTGAAGATTGGGCACATGAAGTTGCTGCCGGGTTGGCTAATATTGTTTTGTTGTACGATCCTGAAGTTTTGGTTATTGGTGGAGCTGTGTCTCAACAGGGTGATTTCTTGATCGATATGTTGCATAAGCATATGAGCAAGATGATTCCTGAGGGGTTGTTCAAGACTTCGTTGGCTATTGCAAAGTTGACAGATAAGGCTCAGCTGCTCGGCGCTATTTCCCAATTTGTATGATGTTTTGGGGTGTGATTCAGATGTCGATTCCGAAAGAAAAACGATTTTTCGGGGCTGGAACGTAGCCGGACCACTTGGAGCTTTCCCAAGTTCAGGGAAATCTTCAAGCTGGCCCTTTTGCTAAGTCGAGTTCCTCGACTAACCAAAATTTGGCTACTTAGCCCAAATCGTTTTTCTTTCTCCATCTAGGTTGCGTACACAAAAAATCATACTTATCTCCTTTTTTGGTTGGATTTGAGGATGTTTCATATGTGGGGCATGACCATTAAACTGTTTTCTTTACGAAAGAATTGATGTGATTCGGCCCAAGGTATAGTTATGCGAGCTGTTTTATACCTTGAATTTACACTCTAAGTGCAACACCTTTTATAAATAAAAACTGACTCATCAGAGACAGCGTAAAATGAAGTTTGTCTAGAACAACATTTACGGAGGTCAACTA
>NZ_RHON01000007.1 GCF_003946505.1 Companilactobacillus mishanensis
CCAAAAAAGATATTCGGTTGGAAATCTACTTTCGAGGTTTTTAAAGAAAAGTGTTCCAGTTGACTTGTAAATTCAAGCATCAAAAAAAGGCATTGAGAAATAAAATTCTCAATGCCTTTTCAATACTATTTATTATTTAGATCTTCAATAGAATTAATATTCTTCATATACTTAGGAACAGCTAAACCAACTTTAGCACCCTCCAAGTTTGGACCTAGATCCTCAAACTTACCTTTGTAGTCTTTATAGTAAAGACCTGAAGTCTTAGGTAACCAAGCTGAAACTTGTGCATCGGCTGCTTTTGTGGAAACTGATGCCCACATTGGTTGGATCTCCATGGCTTGAATAGTGACTTTATAACCTTGCTGACGTAGAACTTCAGCAACAACGTTAGTTGAAGCAATTTCGGAATCCCAGGCAACATAAGTCATTTTCATGGTGCCACCCTTGACCTTGGGAACACCTTTAGTCCATTCAGAAACCATTTTTGGATTAGCCTTGATCCATTGTTTGGCAGCTTTTTCTGGATCCATACCATTGTTAACATTTAACATAACAGATGACATTTGCTTTGGATTCCAGTGGAAACGATCCAATATCTCATATGCTTCAGGCTTATCAGATTTCAAACCTTTACGAACGATGGTATTGATATGTTCAGCTTTACCATAGACATTTTTAGGATCCTTCAAGAATTTGATTGGAAATTTAGTAAACATCCAATGTGGTTGCCAACCAGTAATTACGATTGGCCGTTTATCCTTAATAGCTTTGTCCAAAGTACTTGTCATAGCAGCAGTTGAACTAGTTTGTAATTGCCAATTGTGCTTAGACAAGTCATATTTTGTAATTGCAGTTTGCGTTGAAGCCATAATACCGGCACCAGCATCGATACCAGTAATAGTGTAGTTAACTTGTGGACCAAGCTTTTCTTTAATGTTATACGGTTTCAATTGCGAACTACATGCAGTGATCAAAGGAACTACCAGTAAAGCAATGAAGAAAAGGCCAATCAATCTGCGTTTTTTCATCGACTTCACCTATCCTTTCGTGTGCTCACGTGTTAGAGATTGTGTTAAACGGTCCAAAATGATTGCTAGGATAACAATTGCTAAACCTGCAGCAAATCCATTACCAGCATCATTACGTCCAACTGCGAAGTAAACTCGAGTTCCTAGACCCATGGCACCAATCATAGATGCAATAACAACCATTGAAAGTGAAAGCATCATACTTTGGTTAACACCGGCCATCAAACTATTCTTAGCAATAGGTAATTCAACTTTGAAAAGCTTTTGCCATTCAGTAGAACCAAATGAGTCGGCAGCTTCAATAAGTTCATCAGGAACATCCCTGATACCCATGTTAGTCATACGAACTGTTGGAGGCATCGCAAAAATAACAGAGGCAACGATACCTGGAACCATACCAATACCAAACAAAGCAACAGCAGGAATCAAATAGACGAAAGCTGGCATTGTCTGCATGAAATCAAGTATTGGTTTCAAAATAACTTCAGCAACATGACTCTTAGCCATCAATATACCAAGTGGAATACCGATAACTAAGGCAATCAGACTTGAAGTAAGTACCAAAGTCAGTGTTTGAGTCATATCACGCCAGAAATCCAAATTCCAGATCAGTAACAATCCTAAGAACTCAAAAATCAATAGACTCCAACGTTGATTTTTCCGATTAACATAGAACGTTAATCCGATAACGATAGCGATAAACAACCAAATAGGAAGTAAATCGAATATCCATTGAAATGCATTGTTGATTGCTCCAATGAAGTTAGTTACTCCATTAAAGAATCCAGTAAATTGAGTCAACCAATTAACGAAACTGTCGATCCAGTCTGCTAAAGGTAATTGTGGAAGATTATTCAACGTCCTTCACCTCATTTCCGGCAAGTGCGCCCAGAACGGCACCACGAACAATGATACCCAACAATTGCTTATCGTCATTTGTGACAGCAATTGGAATACCTGTTTGAGAAATGTCATCCATCAAGTCCGAAATAGGCTTGTCCTCGTGAGTTGTTGGAACACTCGTCTTGATAACAGAACGTAGATCACTACTGTTCTTTCTTATTAAATTGATAACGTCACTGGCATCCACGACACCGATCAACTTACGTCTATTGTCGATAACGTAAGCAGTAGAAACCTCGTTATTTCTCATACGTTTCAAGGTCAAACGTGGACCAGCTTTATCAATATTAATAGTAACTGGACGAATCATAACTTTTCCAGCAGTAAGAACTCTACTACGGTCAACATTTTCGATAAAGTTTTCAACATATCCATTAGCTGGATGCGTCAAAATATCTTCAGGTGTACCAGTTTGAACGACTTCACCATCACGCATGATCATAATACGATCACCGATCTTCAAAGCTTCATTCAAATCATGACTAATGAAGATGATTGTCTTATGCAGACGTTCTTGCAGATCAAGTAATTGATCTTGCATATCACTTCTATTTAATGGATCCAAGGCAGAAAAGGCTTCGTCCATTAGCAGAATTTGTGGGTCATTTGCTAAAGCACGTGCTAGTCCCACTCGTTGTTGCATACCACCGGATAATTGTGATGGATATTCGTCATCATAACCAGTGATACCAACTTGCTCTAAAGCAATACCCGCTTTTTGTTTACGTGTCTCTTTATCGACACCTTGTATCTCTAAACCGTATTCAGCATTTTCCATAACTGTACGGTTTGGTAGTAATCCAAAACTTTGGAAAACCATGCTCATTTTTTTACGTCTAACATCACGTAATTTCTTTTTGTCCATCTTCATGATGTTCTCGCCGTCGATCAATACTTCTCCATCTGTTGGATCAATCAAACGGTTTATCATACGGATCATAGTAGATTTTCCACTACCGGATAACCCCATGATGACGAAAATTTCACCATCATTAATTTCAAAGTTTGCCTGGTCAACACCAACTGTTGCTCCAGTCTCCTTCAATATCTCAGGCTTTGTCTTACCTTGCTTTAATAATTCTTTAGCACGGTTAACATGTCTCCCAAAAATTTTAGTTAAATTTTTAACTTCAACTTTAACAGCCATCGAACCCTCCGTTCTTGGAATAAAAAAATCTATTATTTATGCGCATAAATAATAGCCATCGCTCGTTTAGCTTAACAAAATTTTTGGTACCTAGTCAAATGAAGAAGGGGAATTTATGCCGATATTTCGGCATTTTGCCTTCACAAACGGCTTTAAAGTACCTTGTTGAGTGCTTTCAAAAAATCTTCAGAACTTCCATTAAAACAGTAGTCAGATTGTTTAAAAATTGGTGCATGCTTGTCAGTATTGACCGATACGATTGTATTGGCATTTTCGATACCTGCGGTAAATTGAACGGAACCTGAAACTCCCAGATTGATCAGTAAATCTGGGGCAACAGTTTCACCACTTTGTCCGATCTGCTGTGATTGGTCAAACTCATCCATATCAGTCAATGGACGTGTAACTCCGACAGTAGCATTGATTTTATTTGCTAGCTCGTTAGCGTTATTCAAATCCTGTTTGCCTCCACGACCTAGAGCAACGATTCTATCTGCAGTTGCCAAATTCTCGTCAGTTTTAGCAGGAAGGACATGAGTAGTAATTTGAATATTGGCATCTTTATCCCAATTCAAATCATTTATTTCAACGATTTTTGTAGTATCGTCGAATACCTTTTCTGCTTTGAAAATATTGGGACGAACTGTCGCCATTTGGGGTTTGAAATCTGGAATGACAATTTCACACATAATATTGTCACCATACGAAGGCTTTGTTTGAACTAATAGATCATCCTCAAATGAAAGATCTAGACAGTCTGCTGTCAATCCAGTTAACAGTTTAGCTTGCAATCTTGGAGCGACTGAACGGCCAAATGTTGTTGCAGCAAAGATGAAACTGATCGGTGTTCCGAATTTGTCGATCAAGCCACTTAATGCGCTGGCAACTGAGACATCATCAGCTTTGTCTAATTCATCATCTTTGACCGTTAATATTTTATCAGGTCCATATTGTTTGATTTCATTTTCAAAACTATCAGCTTGGCTTTCGAGTAGAACAACAGTGACCGGTATTTCACTGATGGATTTCATTTTTGTAATCAATTGGAAAGTCGCAGAATTTATCTTATTGATTGATTTCTCAGCAAAAATCCAGTTTTCTCTAATATCTGTCATTAGTCTTCCTCCGCTAATAAGTTTTCTTCATGTAAAATTCCGGCTAATTCTTCAGCTGCTTTTGTAGCATCTGTCGATAACATTTTTCCGGCACGTTCTTTAGGTTCTGGACTCATAATTCTTCTAACAACTGTAGGCGAACCACTTTGTCCCAGTCTATTTGAATCAACTGGCATATCTTTTGATGTCCATGTAGTCAAAGGCTTTTCAAAACTGTTCTTGATTTCAACGACATTAACATATTCTGGCTTTCCAGCATTACCAGTTGTCGTCAACATCAATGGTGTTTTAGCAATAATTTCTTGCTCGATATTATCGTCATAACGTTTGATTCTCAATTCATTATCAGATTTCGGTTGGATCTCATCAGCATACGTAACTTGTGAGATGCCCAACATTTCTGCAACTATTGGTCCCATTTGTCCAGTGTCAGCATCGACAGATTGTTGACCCATGATAACAAGATCAACACCGCCAATTTTTTTGATTGCTTCAGCCAATACGTATCCAGTAGCTAAAGTATCTGCACCACCAAAGGCTCTATCCGAAAGTAAAACAGCTTCGTCAGCTCCTAGTGAGAGTGCTTCTTGAAGTGAAACCGCAAAATCATTTGGTCCCATTGACATTGCGATAACAGTGCCACCAACAACATCTCTAATATCAAGAGCAGTTTGCAAGGCATTACGATCATATTTGTTGATCACACCACTAACACCACGTCGATCGATATTCTTTGTTTTTTCATTAATCTTTACATTAGTAGTTTCTGGAACTTGTTTTAAACCTACAACTATTTTCATAATGGCCTCCTATACTCGACTCTTAGCTTCAATTAAAGCAATTTCTGTTCTCATTTTTTCAACTGATCCTTCAGCAAGTTCCATCGCACGCGCATCCCTGATCAAGTGCTCAACTGGATATTCCAAACTGTATCCATATCCACCTAAAATTTGTAAGGCATCGTCACCAGATTTAACAGCAGCACGACTACCATGTGCTTTGGCCATGGCAGCTTCTTGTTCATAGTCTTGACCCGAATCCTTCATGATTGCTGCTTGTTGGTAAAGTAACTTAGTAGTTTCTTTAGCAATCGTCATATCAGCAACCTTTCTTTGAATAGTTTGTAATTCGATAATTGGTGTATCCATAGCTTTTCTTTGAGTAGCATATTCACTTACGATATCCAATTGATGTTCCATAATTCCAGTTAGGACAGCACCCATCAAAACACGAGCGTCATCATGAGCGCTATTACCGATCTCAGGACCCATCCCAACTTTACCAAGCAAATGATATTCGTCGACTTCGATGTTATCCATCAAGATTTCACCGATAGGACAACCAGTTAAGCCAAGGAATTTTTCTTGCTTACCAAATTCAAATCCGTCCATATCTTGGTCAACAACGAAAAATGAAAGTTCCGTTGGTGCTGTTTTAACCATGGCACAGTATATTTCTGCCAATCCACCATTAGTGATCATAATTTTGTCACCGTTGATGATCCAACTATCACCATGCTTTTCAGCGTGAGAATTGATTCCCATTGGATTTGATCCACCTGTTGGCTCCGTCATTGGAAAAGCAATGATACGGTCAGCTGATTGTGGAAGATATTTGGCCTTCAGTTTGTCGTTACCATACTTAACTATTTGCTCTACTGACTTGTAATGACCTTCGAGTGTTACTGCAATACTGGCATTTCCTTTGGCCAAAATATTAAGTACCTTAGCACTTGTGCGACCATCGAAACCTGCCCCACCATATTCTTCAGGAGTTACTAAACTGTAAAAACCAGCGTCGTGAACTTTCTCCAAAAGATTATTTACGTATGACCTAGTTTGATCGATTTCTGAATCGAAGGGAGCTACCTCATTTTCCGTAAATGATTTCACCATTCTTAATAAAATTTCTTCTCTTGTTTTTAATTGATCCATGTCTTCACCTACTCGTTACTTTCTTCACATTAATGGGTAAAAAAATATAGTTGTTACTGATATCGCTTTCATTGCTTATATTAAGGCATTCACAAAGTTTTGTAAATAACTATTTTATATAGAAAATATTCCTAAATTATATTTACTGGTGTGATAGGTGTTTGTTGATGAGAAAATTATAAAAATATTTTTGAATTTTCGTGAATATTTACAGATTGTGAAGAATTTTATTATTCCACTGGTGGGAATTGGTTACTTAATCATTGTTGGTGTTGGTTCACTTTCATATAGTTGAAACGAGTTACGAAGCACTTCTCTCTACATATAACGCAAAAAAAGCTGACACCCTGCTTCGCAGTGCATCAGCTTTTTCTGTGTTATAACCGAGAGCAACCCGTGCTTCTTCACTCTCTATTTAAACGTGTTTCTACGCTCTCTCTAAAAATCTGTATCGTTTGTCCATGTATCTGTCAGGAAGTAATTATCCATATGATATTGGGTTTGTGATGGATCGGCGTGTTTATCTTTATAGTATGGTTGCAATTTCTTATCTAAAATCAACCAACCTCTCCATCCCATATGTATAGTATCTTCAGCGATGTAGTTTTGGTTCTTAACATGTGTCAGGTCAACTATATTATTGAATCCTTGCGATGTTAATTGATATTTGATCTTCTTGTCAAAGTTGTATAAGGCACTCTTTGGCATACCTGTATATTTGATCCAATTTGGATTAACTGGTTGAATAACGAACATTACTTGTACATGATTTTGTTTGAACATGTATAGCAATGCTTCAAAATCAGCATATTCAGGGGAATGTAGATAATCGGCTTTGGTATGAGAATTTCTGTATTTAGAAATTCTGTGATTGAGTTCTTTCCTATAGAAGGAGTCACCGATTTGAAGATCATTCTCTCTAGAATGGTGTTTTGCCATTTTAACAGCTAGTTTGTCCAGATTCTTATAATTATAATCGTCTGGAAGTTTACTTGTGGCCTTGTCGATTCGACCTTGATGATTATTTAGAAAAGCTGATCCAAACAGATTATCTTGGCTTTGTAAACTCGATCTAGCAATATTCTTTACATAAAATTTTTCAAATGATGTAATTTTTTGTCCAGCAGCAATTCTTCTCAATGCATCATCTTCAATAGGACCTTTGCTAATTCCTAATTGCAAAATTCTCTTAGCAATATATTGATTCAGGTCTTTATTTCCATGATCGGAGTTTTCAATAAATCCAGTCATTTGAAGTGGTGAGAAATAGAATTTGAATGCATCATCTCTGGCACCCTTTTTGGTGAACCATTGAGGTGAAATGATGAAAACTGCTTTTTTATTCTTTAATTTTGTCATACCACTGACATTCATTGCTTGTGTCAATGAGGCGGTACCAGGGTTACCAAGAAGAAATGGTTGGTTCTTCCAATGATACTTTTGAGCCATGGAAGATGGATGGAAGGGATCCATTCTTGAAAGTTCTGAAGATCCAATAATTGGAATGTAATTCTCTTCTTCTGCAGTATTCTTGATATTCTCGCCTTTTAAAACACGTGCATCTAGGGATGTAGCGGCCTGATTGACCTTTTCTGGAGTAACTGTTTTGAAATTTATTGGTGTCCATAGAAGAATCAATAAGGCTGCTACTGCAACAATTACAGGTCCAAAAATCATCCACAGTTTTTTCTTCATAGTTTAGTTTTCCAGCTCTCCTACACGATCAGCAATTTTATTTACACTTGACCATTGACTACGATCAAACTCTGAAACTGGTACTTCTATATCAAACTTATCCTGTAATGTTACGAGTACTTCAACTGTTGCCATTGAATCTAGAATGCCATCAGCAAATAAATCTTCATCGGGATCAGCTCCCACATTATCCAAACCTGTTACATCTTTTAAAATATCGATAATTTCTGTTTTTACGTCCATAATTTTTCTCCTTAGCTAAACCATAGTGTATTTAAGAATCCTGAAAAGATTAAGAAACTGAAGCAAACAACATTGAATGTGATAAATATTGCCAAGCATTTTGTAAATTTGTTGCTTGGAATACTCTGACGATGTTTCTTCTTAAATCTCAACCATGCATCATTTGTTATCATTGCGGTTGCATGGAAAATACCATAAACGATGTAGAACCAAGTTTCACCGTGCCAGAATCCCATTATTAGGAATAATGCAACGTAGCCGATATTGGCCATCGTTATTCTACTTTTGATCAATTTCTTCTTCATCATGAAGAACATCAAACGCATATAGATAAAATCACGGAACCAGAATGATAAGGTCATGTGCCATCTGTTCCAGAAATCTTTTATGTTGACTGACTGGAACGGACGATTGAAGTTCATTGGAGTCTTAACTCCCATAAAATTAGAAATGGCTACCGCGAATAATGAATAGCCCGCGAAATCGAAGAATAGGTACATGCTATAAACATACATGTATGCTAGCAATGCCCAAGAAATTCCTAATGGTGCCTGATCACGATAGGACAAGGCTAGAAGTGAAACTTTTGGTAAGAGTAATGTTCCAAAAACGTAGCCGATGATGAACTTATATAAAAGTCCTAACATCAATTTGTTCGTCCCACTCTTGAGTAACTCGATATATTCATCTCTTGAAGGAACGTTTAGAACATCCTTTTGAAATCTTCTGAATCTATCAATAGGTCCAGATGTGATTGTTGGGAAGAATAGAAGGAATCTAAGAAATTCCCAAGGCTTGATCTCTTTGATCGCACCATCACGAATTTCCATGATCATCTCAACTGACTTGAAAGTCATGTAACTTATTCCCATGAAAGCAAACAAGGAAATTGTTGCATTGTTCATCAATGGGTCAATCTTGACGATAGCTAACGGTATGATTGCAAGTATTACCGCCCAGAAGAAGACCCAGAAATTATTTTTACCATTGGGACTCCGCTTGTACCTTAGATACCCCAATACAATAATCATTTCAACTAGAACATATGCGATAAGTGAGAATCCTTGGCTCATATTTCCACCAAAGAAGGTAATAACTAAAATTACAAGGGTAGCGAATGTTTCGTAAACTCTAAATCTTTTTCCGTAGAACAGACCGATCATGATCGGTAATAGAAATAATAGTAAATAAATGAAATATGTAGGACTAGTGTACGGTGTAATGTTATGCATTTATTTCGCCTATTAACGCCTTTCTATCAATTTTTCCATTCTTACTAATAGGCAATTGTTCTACGAATTTAAACACATTAGGAATCATGTAATCCATTGTATTTTTCTTCAGTTCACTCTTAATTTGTTGGTTTAATTCCTTGTTATCAGAATTCTTGAATTGATCTTCCAAAACAACATGAGCAATAATTTTGTTAACTTGTTTTTTATTGTTGTAAAGAGGAACTGTACAGGATTGTTTAACTTGAGAAAGGTTGGCTAATAACGAATCGACCTCTTCAAGCTCAATACGATATCCATGCATTTTAATTTGGAAATCCGTTCTGCCCTTGTAGAACAATAAGTCATTGTCTTCACTTACCATATCGCCGGTATGGTAAAACACCTTGCCGTCAATGGTTTCAAAAGCTTTTTTAGTTTGAACTGGATTGTTTAAATATCCTTTAGAAACATCAGGTCCACTGACGATAAGTTCGCCTTCTAATTGACCATCTTTATCTTCAACATTGTCTAATTTGTATTCCATATTGGACTTCAAATAACCAATCGGAAGACGGTCATATTTTTCTAGAATTTCAGGTGTTATCTGGATCGATGTTATCGCTACAGTGTTTTCAGTTGGGCCATATGTGTTATACAGTTCAGCATCTGGAAAACGTTGTAGTAATTTCTTGGCTGTTACGTGAGTCAACTCTTCGCCACAGAATATAAATTTCTTTAATTCAGGAAGTTTTTCCGCATTGAAATCTTTGAAGAACATGCACATTTCAAAGAACGAAGGTGTTGAGATCCATGTATTAGCAGTTGTATTCAAAACTGAAGTTTGAAGTTGTGCCAAATTCTTGGCTGTCTCTTTGTCTAGTACATTCAAAGTTGCTCCATTTGTTAGACCTGGGTAGATTGAAAATACTGATAGGTCAAATGAAAACGGTGCTTGAAGTAGGACCTTAGTTTCATTCGTATAATGATATTCATCATTGACCCAATCAACGAAATCCAACAGGTTATTAGTACTGATTTGAACACCTTTTGGAGTACCAGTAGTTCCGGAGGTAAAGATGATATAAAAGTTGTCGTCATCACCTACACTAAGATTATGGTCATAAATGTTACGGTCAGATTGAAGAACAGCTTGAATTTCAGATTTTGGAACGATTGGAGTTTCAATATTGAAACTATCTACATCACTCCAGTTCAATACTAATGAAGGTTTTGCAACTGAATTGATTTGGATAATTCTATCTGAATCTGATGCATCATCAACTGGAATGTAAGCATGTCCCGATTTGATTGCGCCTAAAAACATTACTAACATTTCAAATTGTTGACCACCGAATACGATGATCGGACTTTTCTCTGGCAAAAATTTTTCTTGAATGAAGCTGGCAACTCGGTCAGATTGATCATTCAATTGTTGATAAGTTTTTGTAATATCTCCATTTTTGTAACAGATTTTGTCGGGCATCTTTTGTGCTATTTGAGTGATTCTGTCAATAATAACGTTCATGACGTTTCCCTTCTTTCAACTAAAAGTCGTTGTAGATAAATTTGGCACTTCCGACACCGTTATACCCGTAGATGTATAGGAGAAGTAATAATATTGCGAAGTACGCCACCGATTTCAGAACAAATACTGTGATCGGATTTTTGAAGAAGTTAAAAAGTTTTATTTTCAAATCACTCACCTCGATACGTGAACATCTTTATTGGTATATCGCCTATGGTAGAACTACCTGACAGGATTTTTCATTGGATTTACTTACACTTAACTTACATTTTTGTAAGACGAGCGCTTTCAACAAAAGATTCATTATCCTTATATCTATAACTTATGCCTTATAGATATTCATAGTTTTACTTATAGGAAGCTGCTATTAATCTAACCATTAATGTGTGGTGGTGTCAAATTAGCCAATATATTTTTATGTATTATTGGTTTTTTAATACCTCCATATAAGCATTATAATAAATGGCAACCCCACCTGCGGGTGCCTTTTTCTTAAAAAATATTTTCCTTATTTGGTAAAATGGCTTGACGTCAAATATGGCCACAAAAAAAGAGTTAGCAAATTTGCCAACTCTTTTAAAAATTATTTTATAATGATTAATTCATTAGTCGAATTAGTCAATCTAACTGATTCACCTTTGTCATTAACATACATATCATCCTCAATACGCACGCCAGCTTTACCAGGTAAATAAATACCAGGCTCGACGGTAAACACAATATTGCTCTCTAACTGATCATTATTAGAACGACGAATTGTTGGATAATCGTGACAAACTAGGCCGAGACCATGTCCAGTTCCGTGATTGAAATACTCACCGTATCCAGAATCTTCAATATGACCACGAACGACGCGATCTAAATCTCCAAAAGTTTCTACCATCGGTGCAAACTTCATCCCTGCTTCTTCAGCGCTGAGAACAGCCTCGTATACTTTTTTCATTTCTGAATCAATGCTGCCCATAGCGACAGTTCTAGTTATATCTGAGAAATAGTTCTTGTAGACAAATCCAAAGTCTAAAGTAACGACATCTCCCTCATCGATTTTTTTATCCGTCGCATTTCCATGCGGATATGAAGAACGAATTCCTGAGGCTACAATTGTTTCAAAAGACAACGCTTGAGCACCAAGTTTTTTACCAAAATATTCAATCTCATTGGCAACTTCTTTTTCCGTCATACCGATTTTGATGAATTTAACAATATGGTCATAAACTTTATCAGTAATCTCTGCTGCCTTTTTGATTAATGCAATCTCTTCAGGAGATTTATGCATACGCAATTTTTTGACCAATAAATTGGCTGATTCAATCTTGATCCCTGTATCAACGATAGTCTGATAGTCTGCTGCCAATAAACTGTCAGACTCAATAGCAATACTCTTGTATGAATTTGAAATAAAATCAGCAAGAGGTGTTTGAACGATATTTACTATAGTAGAATTTGGCGATTCTACCTTAATTTGTTCAAAAAATCTTGCATCAGTTACTATATAAATATTTTTACTATCAATAACGACAAACCCGTCATCACCAGTAAAGTTTGCTAGATAATATTGATCCGCTTTATCGCTTACCAGTAAGGCATCTAAGTTGTTGTTTGTTAGGTATTCTCTGACTTTCTCTACTTGTTCCACTTTTTTCGTCCCCTATTGTATTGTTTGAGTTTTATTATAGGACAAATTATTTGAAAACAAAAAGGCAACTGGGGATTTATCCTCGTTGCCTTTTTGTTTTGGACCGGTTTAGTTCTGAATGTTTGAGTTCTAAATGCTTAAGTTCAAAACACTTGAGTTCAAAAACGCTTTGCTGTTTTATAGCCGAAACGCTAAAAGCAAAACTGCTCCCTATACATAGCTACGACAAGTGGCCTCGCCGACTTCGTCGTCAATTCCATTGTCTAGGCTATGACCGGGAGCAAACCGTTTTGCTTTTGGCTCTTTTCTGAAACGCCAACACAAAGGCAGAAGCCTATACATAGCTACGACATGCGGCCTCGTCGACTTCGTCGCCAATTCCATTGTCTAGGCTATGAACGGCTTCTAGCGCCTTTGCTTATGGCTCTTCTCTACCAACTTGCTTTTCTAACTCCTGGTATCTCTCCTGCATGTGCTAATTGTCGGAAGTTCAATCTGGACATTCCAAATTTGCGCATGTATGCATGAGGTCTTCCATCGATCTTGTCTCTGGAATGTAGTCTTGTTGGTGATGAATCTCTTGGTAGCTTGCTTAATGCGTCAAAATCTCCATCGGCTTTTAACTGATGTCTTAATTCTGCATATCTTGCTACTGTGTTTTGTAGTCTTTTTTCTCGTTCTATCTTTGCTTTACGTGCCATCTGGTACCTACCCTCTTCATTTTATTTGAATCTGGGAAGTCATAGATAGTAATAATTACTAAGTCAAAGATTAGATTAACAGGTAACTGATTATATAGCAACAATATTGTTTCGTACAAGCAAATTATTTTATTTTGTATCTCAAAATGGTTTTTAACTTGTCTCTATCAACCCTTCTTGCATCTGATAGATATATTTCTCGATGTATTTTTTCAGCTCTTTCTTTACCGTTTTGATTCACAAAACCATCCATTTTAGCAAAACTAGCTGGTTCATCATCATAATCACCGACGTGAAGAGTTTCTACGGCCTCGATTGGTTTAAAATTTTTAATTTCTATTTCATCAATCAATTCTGGATTCTTCTTTGCTTTTACATTAGCAATCGATGGCTCAATCAAATCATCGGGTACAAAATTAGGAATTTGTATCATGATATCGTAACTGAATTCATTTTTATCCAAATGATCCAGCTTCTGTCCTTCTTCAGTTAATGACCATACACCTTCTAATGGGAAAACTACATAGTCGTCAAACTCGACATCTTTGTCGGCAGAATATTTTCTGTAGGCAGCCTTTAACCCATAAGCCAATGGATAAAGTGTTTCAATTCTTTGCTTGAATTCAGGACCATTAGGATCACCTATCCCAGCTAATGAGATAAATTTCTGTTGTGGAACTTCAACTATTTGCGGTGTTTTCTTTGGTTGGTATAGAATTTTTTCTTGCTTACGCCATTCATATTTCATTAGTATCAATCCTCCAGATACTCCAAGTGATTTAATTTTATACTAGATCAGAAGCCAGTCAATCTGGAAAATATTAATTATAACGTCTTTAAATATATATTTGAGCATATAACACGTTATACGTGATAATAAGAATTATAATAAGTGAACAAACTTTGATTCTATAAGGGGAATAAATTTCAAATTAATTGATAAAACAGCCAATAAAATAATTGTACTGTTATTGTAATATTAAATTGTTAATATATATAACGTAATATTGCTACTATTTGTGATTATATATATAATATTCCAATGATGTTTGAATAACGTTGTAAAAAAATATATATTCGGAGCAATAACAACTATGGACTTAACTAAGAGACAAAAAAGAATCGTTGATTTAACCAGACAACAAAGCCCAATGACGAGCGAACAAATTTCGCAAAGTTTAAAAATTGGCGTGACCACGATTCGCTCTGATTTGAGATTGTTGACTGCTGTTGGAATTCTGAATTCACGTCCAAAAGTTGGATATGAATACGCTGGTCAGCAAGACCCTCAATTAGATTTTGCCAAATTATATGAAACTGAAATCTCACAAATCTTGAAGACTCCTGCCTTTGTCAAACCAAACACCAGTCTGCAAGAGTGCGTCAATATGCTTTTCTTAAAAGATGCCGGATCATTGTATGTTGTCGATGAGACTGATAATCTATTAGGTTTGATTTCTCGAAAAGATTTATTGGCGGTAACTGTGAACAACACCGATACAGACTCAATGGTCGCTAGCATGGTCATGACCCGCATGCCCAACCTCATAACCGTTACACCAGAAATGACAATTCTAGAAGTTGGAATGTTATTGTTGAAGCACGAAGTCGATTCTTTACCAGTCGTGGACAAAAAGAATCCACGTGAAGTTGTTGGAAAAATAACAAAAAACCGAATCTTCCAATATTTTGTTGAAATTGGAAACGAACAAAAATAAACCTCAGCCGATCGGCCAAGGTTTATTTTTTTACTCTATATCATTACTGTCTGTATTAGATCCACGTTGGAAAACTGCGATAACACTGTAAGCTATCTTTTCTCCAAGTAGTGTGATCATTGAACCTATTAAAATTATTACGATACCGATGATAGTTCTTGGCAAAATTGCTTCGCCCAAAATAAAGAAAGCTAAAATCGGTGCTAGTGCTGGTTTTACTAAGAAAATCAGTGAAGCCGGAACAACTCCAACTTCGTCCATCGATAAGAAGTACAAGCCAAACGCAGCACCAGTAACCAAAACTGAAATGTATAAAATCAAAGGTAGAGTTGACCAAGTTATTCCTTGGAAGAACGGAATATTAACAAATTCACTTGCAAATTTTTGGGGAATGAATGAAGCCAATCCTGTGTGACTTAATCCCATTAAAATACCAAGTTCTAAAGCTCCAAACAAGAACGATAAACATGTCATTGAAAGTCCGTTGATACCAATATGATGACTATGAACACGTGACATTACTCCATAAATACCAAAGATTATCGATGATAATAATCCTAATGTTATTCCGACTGGATTGCTCAAGTGAAATGGATCAATGATTACCAAAAGACCGATAAGTGTCAATGCTAAGGCCAATGTAGCTGTTCTGGAAAGCTTTTCATGTAAGAAAAAGAATCCGATGATCAGGCCAAATATTGGATTAGCACTCAACATGATGGCAACAACTGAAGCTTGCGTTAATTGGATGGATAATTGATAAAGCGACATACTCAAGACGACAATTACGAATCCAGTCGTCGCACAACGTAACAAGTCATATCGGTTAAGCAATATACTGTTTTTTCGGCAATATGCCCAAGTGAATGGTAATAATGCTAATCCACCTATCAAAAACCTAACAAAGTTAAGTTGAATAGGATTAAAAGTTCCGCCAGCTATTTTGAGTGCGATTTCCATGGAACTGAATAAAAATGTTGGTATTAAAATATAAAGTAATGATTTTACTTTCAAAACTAAATGACATCCCCAATGCGTTAGTTATACATAATAGTTTACTCCTTTTAAAAGTTTTCTTGGACATATATCAGAATCCAACCAATGAAAACGTTTTTACCTAGTTTCTCAATTTAACTTATATATATTTGATATAATCAGAATATCTTGTAACGCCATAGGGGGAAAATATGCGGTTACAATTACGTCTAACTTTACTACTGCTTTTACCGGGGATATTTTTACTTCTTACAATTACACACCCCGTCTCCGCTGATGATGGCATACCTGTGTCACCTAATACCGGCAAGTATGTCTATCAGGACAAAGAATATATTACTAATGCTCAATACGATACCATCGTCGCTGCTAATAAAAAAATCAGCAAGGGACATAATCCCCAAGTTGATTTCATAATTATTGTCGATCATTTGCCTGCAGATTATCAGCTATTTTCCAGTGATCAGGAGGAATTTGTAAAACATACTGATATCACAAAAAGTTCATATGCCTCTGATTTGAGTGAAATGTGGATACAACATACCGAGAAAAAACATATTGATGATAATTCTGGAAAATATCTTTATCTGGGTGAAAAATATAACTTTTTGATTCTCTCAATTAAAGATAAGAAGATTGGATATACCGGCGTCGCATCTGGTCACTTTACCGATCTGAAAATGGATCTGCTACTGCACAACTACAATAATGGAATACAATCTGACGACACCAATACGCAAGTTGCCACATTCATTAAATTTGTTGATAAATTTTCCACTGAACAAGTGCAAACGGTTAAGGCAGACAATATAGCAGATGCGGACTCGAAAAGTTGGCAAGATATAAAATCGACAATGGAAATGATTTCCGGATGGGTAATTTTTCTTTCCATCTTACTCCTCGCATTCCGCAAATACGGAGAATATGGTGATGATGATGGTGGGAATAATGGGAATTACGATGAAGGATTCTATGACGGGATGCTCTATGATCAGACAAGCAATCACGACAACAATATCTTTTAAAAAATATAGAAAAAACTAGCAAATTTTTACGTTTGCTAGTTTTTTGATTTCTAAGCTTCATGTTCTTTCTTGAAGAACATCATATAAGTAATGAATAATGCGACCAAAATTCCGACAGCAGTGGCAATATCATTTCTAACATTACCTGTTTGTGGATATCTGCCCTTTGAAGGAGTTCTCAATGATTTCTTGATAGTCTTTGAAGGCATTGCAGTTGCAGGATAGTTTGGTGAAAGAATTTCTGAAGTTCCTGGAATACTTGGTTTAACAGGTTCTGTTACACCAGGCTCTGTGATTCCAGGTTCTGTTGTACCAGGTTCTGTTGTACCAGGCTCTGTTGTACCAGGTTCAGTAACACCAGGCTCTGTTACACCAGGTTCAACTGGTGGCTCTGGTGTTGGATTGACAGGTGGTTCAGGTTCCGGTTCAACGACTTTTGCGACATCCTTTGCAGAAACTGCAGTATCTTTGCCAGCAGTCACAATAACTGTAATTGGAGTTGTATCAAGATCGTAGCCTTCTGGTGCTGTTTTTTCGATCAAAGTATAAGTTCCAGCAACTAAATCAGGAATAGTAATTTGACCATTTGCATCTGTTGTCAAATCATCTTTAACAATCTTACCTTCTGAATCCTTTAATGTGTATACAGCTCCAGCAAGAGTTGCATCATTTGACGAGTCGACTTTTGTCAAAGTAATACTACCTGGTTTTGCAGGCGCCAATGTATCTTTTCCGACAATGTCCGCCTTTCCTCCGGCTGTAATAACAACCGGAATAGGTGTTGGGTCAACTTCATAACCCTTTGGTGCACCAGTTTCAACCAATGTATAATTGCCGGGTTCAAGGTTTAAAGCTACAAATACACCCTTATCATCAGTCGTGAGATTATCCTTCACGAGTTTATTATTAGAATCAAATAAGCTATATACTGCACCTTGTAATACAGCCTTACTTGAAGAATCTTGTTTTGTAAAATGAAGAAAACCGGTATTATCTTCTTCAGCTTGTTCTTGATCTGAAGTAGTAACCGATAAAGCGGTTGTTTCACCTGGATTAATTGTAAATTCAACTGGTTCAGAATTTGCAACATAACCTTCAGGTGCACTTGTTTCAGCAAATGAATAATTACCTGCTGGTAATCCTGGAACTGTGATTTGACCATTAGTATCAGTCTTCAATCCAGTCTGTATTACATTGCCGGTTGCATCAAGCAAATCGTAAGTTGCACCAACAACTGCAGCGTCCTCGTTTTGAGCGTCAGTCTTAGTCAATGTAACTGAACCTAATAGGTTACCATTACCATTACCTGAACCAGTCCAAGTAATGTTGCCACCGACTTCCTTAATGATTTTATCGCCAACAAACATTTGAGCGTTATCACTCCATTTGTTTACTACGGTTGGATCACTACCAGTAACCTTGACGTTATAAGTCATATTTACAGCCTTATCAACGTCTCCAAAATCAAAGGTTATTTGAGAGCCATTAACAGTTATTTTAGGTGTCAAAACTCCGCCATCTGGAACAAATTGACCATTCTCATAATAACCAGTTGGAGCATAAGCTGTATAAGGAATATATTCTTGTCCAGGACTTAACATGTCGATTACTTTAACATTTTGCAAACTAGCCTGTTCAGGGTTAAAGGCAATATTCCAAGTCAATTGAGTTGGAAAATTATCATTGTCAGGATCACGTCCAGTTATCCATCCAACCTTGTTCAACGTCCAATCTGTTGGATTAGTTAGATCTGCACCATTTCCTGTACCTTTAACATTCAAAGTTAAAGTACCTTTACGGTTTATAACCGAAGCATCTGAATCAATAATCGATGTCATGGTACCGACATTCGAACCTGCTTTGATGTCAAAATATGCAACTACTTGGCCTGTTGCATTGTAAATAGGAATATGTCTATCTACCACTGGTGCTAGACCTTCTGGTAATTCAAATTCTGCAGTGTCACCAGCGTGAATGGTCGTTCCATCAGGAACTGACCAATTATATGACACAATGTAAAATTCCCATTTATTGAATGTACCATTTGGATTAACAACTTCATCGTTGTTGTCCATGACCATTGCATCTTCAACACCATTGCCGTGTATTGGGAACGTCGCGGCGCTAGCACTTTGCTAGTTGAATGTTGTCCACGTGAAGACGGCCAGTATTACGGCCACCATAGACAACACTATCGATGAAAGTCTGTATTTCATACAAACCATCCCCTAGTTTTTTATTGATTTATTCTCTAAATCGACTACATTATAAAACCATGTCATGACTGACATATTGGATTAGAGTTAACGAATATTTGATAAAATCCATAATTAAAAATATTACTAATTCTGGGAACATAAAAACGATTATCCAATCAGATATGAACGATTTTCATTGCAAAACGCAAAATAAAAAAGCCTGCCATGGGAGGTGGCGGGCCTAATTTTATTTAGTCTACAATTTGTGCTCGACATTCTTTCATTGAAAACTATTCTCGTCTTGGGAGGACGTCGATTCGTAGTTGGGAGGATCAAATTCGATTGGGAGGGGAATTTGATTGTGTTTGGTTTCAAAAATAGGGAGGTATTTTCGAAACCGTGTGTGTAAGAATAAATTCGCTACAAATCTGACTTTATCAGGTTAAAAACTTTCTTCGATGAGACTGTTGATAGCTTTTATAGTTTCCATAAGAGCAGAATTGGCAAAAACTGACCTTACAGATTTAACAAAATCAGAATTGGCAAAAACTGATTTCATTAATGTAACCAACTTAGAGTTTTCGGCAGGATCACAACTAAGTCAGTTTAGTCTATCCAAGTTATCGGCAGTTATGATGACGTCAATATTAGGGAGTAATACTTTCGCAATCATCACGCTAGGGATCGTGTCTCGATTAATAATTTTAAACTTGATTGTATAGAATAAATTTTTCTGAATGATTAGGATGTCTTTTAGATAATGGATGATTTCTTCTAATTCACTTGATGGAGAAATTTCCATTTGGGAATTATGTCCTTGGGTCACCACTTTTCTTTTTTTATGTCGAAATGATCTTTGCCACCGCACGCTCATTTGTTCACGTTCAATAGCGTAGACATATAGTACCAAGTGAGAGGACTTTGTAAAATCCATAATTATGTATCGTTCCTTACCCGATTTGAACGATTTTTAACAAAAATAAAACTGGAAAATATTCCTTGTGTAATTTTTATAAATAGTTATTTAACGATAGGATATTTTCTGACTGCGTAATAAGTGATACCTGCTAGGACAATAACTCCGAGAGAAATAAAGAAATGAACAGTCGTCAACAATGTACTCGATGCTCCAGAAACACTTTGATCAAAGAAAGATAAGACATTGATGTCGAGTGAATAACTCAGAATATATATCGTAGTCATATATATCAATTGCTGAGATATATTTCCAATACTAGAAAGTTGATATTTAATTAGAAATGCTCTCTCCCCATCCAAGTTTGGATGAGTATACAGTGAATCATTCAAAATCACATTGTCTGCTCCGATGAATAGTGCAGATAGTAACAAGCCTACAAAATAGGTCGGATTCCACAATGTGAAAATTATGCCAATTATCAAAATAGGATAACGAAATTTGCGTATTTTTTTCAAAAGTATTGGTCCAAGTTCAAATCCCACTAAATAGATAATAAAAATTATCATAGTCGAATTGAATTTGAATCGTATAGTGCTATCAAAAATGGAATATAACAGCAGAAAGTTCATCACTACCCCACGATTTATCGCAGCCAAGCTCAGTGGAAATATTTTTCGATGGATATCTAGCTGAAAATAAATCAATGTTGCTAGCACAATTACTGCTAAAAGACAGATAATCAGATCCATTGAATTCGACGTTGTAGTCAATCTTGAATAGCGGATGGAAAAAATCAAAATAACTAGAATAGCTAAAAATACTAAGCTCAACAACAACTTACTTGGATTCTGGATACTGATTTTATAGTCACTATTCTGATAAAAATCTATTTGATGGCGCATGTAAATCCCACCGAACCAAGAAAAGATAAATATCAATCCTAGAAAACCAAATGCGACATCCAATAATTGAGCTTTGTTAGAAAAATATCCTACTCCAACCAAAATGACCATCGCAACCAGAGCAGCAATCCAATGATTCTTAGTTATGTGGAAATCTTCATCCAATTTTCCACGAGATCTCATTGTTAAAAAATAGGGCCAGATCCAACTGGAAGAAAGTCCTAATAGTATTCCCCCGATGATCCCCATGACCGGATTTGCAGCAAAAAACATCGTGAATGAACCTACTATGCCGAAGATATTGGACAAATTAAGCATGGTGGATGCCGTCCAGTCAATGTAAACGGTCAAAAGCATCCCTATACATCGAAATGTATATAGCATTAGAAACGGCAGTGCAAAAATCGGATCTCCACTATTCTGTGTGTATAGCATCAAACAAAAGAAATACGGGATAACTACGCCGGCATTAGCCAGCAGATTCAAAACACCTACGGAAAAAGTTTCAAAAGTTTGTCGCATTATTTTGACCTCGCTATTTGATACCTTGATTATACACAGCAAAAAAGCGTATGTACTAACACATACGCTCTATTTGAAGACATTTAAAACTTTTTGGACACTGTGTTGAATGTTATCAGTCTGGGTAATCAAAGTAATAAACGCTGCACCGACTGCTCCATTATCCTGTAAGGATTGCAGGTTGTTCAGTGTGATACCACCGATTGCAACAATTGGAACATTGCTTACTTGGACCATATCCTGAAGGAGGGAAAGTCCCATTGGTGGCACGGCATCAGCTTTTGAGTTAGTCGAAAAGATTGGTCCAGCACCGATGTAATCGATAGCCGAGATTGAATTGGCAGTTTCAACCTGAGCGACTGTTTGGCAGGACAGTCCGATTATCATACCCGGATCAGCATCACGAATCACTTTCGTAATACGTTCATCTTTTTGGCCAACGTGGATCCCATCAGCATGTAATTCGTTTGCTAGTTCAACATCATCGTCAACAATGAATGGAATGTTGGCGGACCAACAAATATCAAGTAATCTCTTACCCATGTCGAGTCTCTGAGCTGAAGTTAAGATAGAACTACCCTTGTCACGATATTGGAATGTGGTAATACCGCTTTGAATAGCCGTTTCCAGCAACTGTGGAAAATCCTTATCACCGATGTCTTGAGTACCGCAGACAAAATAAGCTCTTAAAAATTTTGAATCAAATTTCATCATTAAGCTCTTCGGAAGTCTGATTATAAGCCCAATGATTGAGTGGACCGTGTCCATGACCCACTTGAATCGTATTCTTTATCGCTGCTTCCACAAATTTCTTCCCGAAGAGAATCGCCTCCTTTATTGTTGAACCCTTAGCAAGACTTGAGACAATGGCTGATGACAAGGTATCACCAGTACCATGTGTCCGTATCGTCTCAATTCGAGGACTATTCATCCAAAAATTTTCTCCAGATTCTAATAAAACTAAATCTCTTACTGTTTCTGTATCGCCGTGGCCACCTTTGACTATTACATTTTTAGCTCCTAATGCCTGAATCTTCTTGGCAGCGACTAGCATTGCACTCTGGCTTTCTATTTTCATATCTGCCAATCGTTCTGCCTCCGGCATATTTGGTGTAATTATTGTGGCAAGCTGGGACAATTTAGTACGTATCAAATCAATTCCTTCATCAGAAATCAGCTGTGCACCACCTTTTGCGACCATGACTGGATCGAGAACTAGTGGACCAAAGTCGTATTTCTGCAAGTTATCATAAACAAGTTGAACGTGTTCAGCATCTGCGAGCATCCCTGTCTTACAAGCTTTTATGTCGAAATCATCGTGTATAGATTGAAATTGCTCATTGATCATCTTTGGCGATAATGCTTGGAAATCTTGAACGCCCAAGGTATTTTGAGCTGTAACCGCCACAACTACTGCGGTAGAAAAGACTCCACACTCCTGCATCGTCTTCAGATCCGCCATTATCCCGGCACCACCACCACTATCCGTACCCGCAATAGTGAGTGCTTGTGGAAAACTATTTATCTCAGTCATCGTATTTCCCCCATTCTTCCACATCATCGACTGTGATTTGATACAACTTATCGATCAACTTGATGCCAAATTCAGATGGACCGATTTCTGGATAATCGTTCATAACTATTTCACCGGCGAGGCTGAAAACTAAACAACCTACTTTTGCAGCTTCATAGAAGTCACCTTCTGAAACTGCCGCAAATGCCGAAAGTATAGACGACAACATATCCCCAGTACCAACATGAGTTTTGAACATCGGCGTTCCATTGTAAACTTTGGCAATTTTGTCAGCTGTGGCAATGGTATCCGTTTCTCCTGTCACGACGACTACACAACTAAATTTTTTTGCACAGGCTTGAGCCATTTCCGAAACGTCCTGTGTCTGACCTTTATCCAGAGAGTCAATACCTTTGGAGGACCATGCAGCACCAACCAGACTGGCAACCTCACCAGCGTTCCCCCGTATAATAGTAGGTTTTGCTATTCTGAGCAGGTCTTCAACGACCTCTAATCGCTCGGGAACCGCGCCAATACCGACCGGATCAAGGACCAGTGGCTTGTTAAATTCAGTCGCAAGTTCCATTAAGTTGTTGCTGATACTGTTCTGCCGGTCATCGAGAGTTCCGATGTTGACACAAACCCCGCCAGTCATCTGAGTTAAAGTTTTCAGCTCAGTGTCGTAGTTAGTCATCAACGGGGATGCGCCAAGAGCCGCCAAGCCATTAGCAACATCACTTTGCGTGACCGAGTTAGCAATATTTAGGACCATCGGATTATCATTTCTAAGTTGTTGCAGCAGATCAATTTTCACAATACACGCCTCCAAATATAAAAAAACCACGATTCATAACGTAGGCGTCAGAATCGTGGCATAATAATGCACAGATTTTGCACTTTCCTACGCAAGTATTAACTTACAGGTTCAAAGGGATCGGATTACTCCGTCTCAGTTTCAGTCGAAACACCCCTAGTGCGAATTATTTTGTTGTTAGTTTGAGTTTAGCATATTGGATTGTGAATTGGTAGCGGTTTCTTATTTATCGGTATCCGGATCGATTAGAGAATTAAGAATATCCATAAAATTCTTGTCTGAATGGTTAGCCACTGCCATTCTGCCTGGTCTGAATCCTGTGGGGAATATTTTATAGTCATTTTCCCAGGTCTTAATTGTGGTACCTATTTCAGTATGCTCATCTTTCTTATCTGAATATCTCAAAAATGGCATCAATGGCATCATTTGAATAACAATTGGTTTGTCTGGATGTCCATTAACTCGAATACCATCCTTATATGATTTAAATTGTTTCAATTTGTCAGTCTTATACGTTTTCAAAACATTAACCGACGGACAATATTTGGTATCAAATACAATTATGCCCACAATTCTATCGTTTTTAAAAATATCCAAATGAATATCAGGCTTATTTTTCCTCTTTGTTGTGTAAATTTGAGTGCTTTCTGGAGCATCTGTATTTTCTTTTTCTGGAATTGATTCGTTGTACACTAACCTTATATCCACTTTTCGACTTTCACTATGCATCATAACGTAAGTTCCATCAGTTAAAACAGGTATTTCATCAGCAAGGGAACAGTTTCCAAAAATCCATCCATCTGTGGGTTCATAACCACTTTTAATTAATTCCTTCAATAATTTTACATATGCCCACATTTCGTACATTTCTGAAGTTCTTTTGAAACTGTAGCCATAATCCTTTGAAAGAGTTAATTGATATTTCTTTTTCGATAAATTGATGTAATAGGTATACAGATTCCTGTAATTAGGATCGGTTGATAAGGCTTTAGGAATTCGTCTTTGCTCTTCAGCTTTAATTTCTCTAAATCTAGCGTCTTGCAGTACTCTCTCAATATAAGATTTGAATTTAGACATTAAATCTTGCTTCTCAATTAAAGAATCTAACTCATCTTTCTGATTCGTTAATTTTTTCTGTTCATATGCAACACTTGGATCATCAGAAAAATGTGCGAGCCTTGGATCTGTTACTGCAGATTGGTATTCCTTGTCAAATAGATTATCACTTCCAAATAGTTGAACTTTATTGTCATAAATCCTAGAACAAAAGGAAATACCCTCTTCCAGAAAATCAATCAAATATTGCAAAATGTATTTTGCATATCGGTTCAGCTTTATATCATAATTCAGTTGATTCGAACTAGACACAATTTGATCATCCCTAGTCGGATTCGTCATCATCATTCGTATTGCTTGTCCATTGACCATCCCATTTGTTGAAGAACTTTGTAACCTGTTTTCTTTCTTGATTTCAAACTTCATGTTATTCATCAAAAATTTAACTGCCAATTGTAATTCTTTTTCTTGATGGATAAAGTCAAGAATTCTGGCCCACATTTGTATACTTTCATTGTTTGCAACATCATCAATCTTATAGATCAATCCGTCTTTCATCGAACCATCAATTGCTAATCCTCGGATCTTATCTTCCAAGTCGGTAACCATGGCTGATACATCATTATCAGTTACTAATCCATTTTTATAATTGACTTTCACCTTGGAAAAACGTGTTTCAGTCCCATGCTTAATTTTGAAATAGTAATCAGCTACAAATGGCTGGTTCATTCTGTATTTGCTGTCACTTTTTTCAAATATGGTTACTTTAACTCCATTCTTGTTGGAAATAACTTTGCAATCCCCATCCTCAGTTGTCTTAAGGTCTTTGGGATTGACCTCAGGATTAATGTATTTTGATAAATCATATAAGTCAAGTTCATCATTGGAATCGTCACTGTAAAACGTCAAATTCAATGGATGATCTTCCTCCACTACAAAATAACCATCTTTTGATAAATTTTGAACATCGTTTTCACTTTTAGCAAATTGATCAAATTCAATTTCTTTTGAATAATTGGATACAATTCTACATTGTGATGCCATATTCATCTACGTCCCTTCTCTTATCATCAATAGCAGATTTTGATTGGGTAAAATCATATTTTTCCGGTAAACTAGTTAAAATCGATTTTAAGTAAATCATTTTATCAATTGGTTTATCAATATTTGTTTTATTAGTTAAATCACTAAAATCAATTTTTGCATCCTCGTCTGAAAGCAAATTCCCCAATTGATCTCTTGACCCTTTGATCTTACTCAGTATTCTTTGCTTTATTAGACTGTCTAGGGCAACTTCTCTTGTAAATTCAGTATCATCTGGCAAATTGGAAAGATAATCATTCATTTGTTTAATAATTCTCCATCCAATACCAACATTTGGATCAGCTTGATTAATAGCCTTATGTATCAACCAAAGCATTTTCAATTCTTCATCGGTTAATAAACGTTCTTTATCATTGCCGGAATTCTTGAAGCTTTCAAAAGTATCAGTTGAAATAATTGAGTCAAAACCATCATCAACCACTTCTTGTTTTTGATTAATTTTACTGAAGTTTTGAACACGTAAATGTATCACATTAGATCTGTCCAGAACCTTATCTGATAGTTTGAACGTCGAATCATCGGTGTTGACAGTTCCAACAAATAATACATTTTTGCCTATTTTGATTTTTGACTTATATTCAGAATTATTTTCCATGCCAATAAGCCCATCACTGTATAATCTGATACTTCTTTCCCCATCTTCACGTTCAAGAACCGATAGAAATTGGGAGAAATATTGTTCAACCTTTGCCAAGTTCATTTCATCAAATAAAACAATATACATTTGGTCAGGATTCTTCTCTGCTTCAATTAATTTATCGACTAATCCACTATCACCTGGACGGAAACAATTATGCATCATATCGGCAAATCCTAACATGTCTGAATCATCAGTCCATGATGGTCTGACAGGTACAAAACAAAAATTGTCTTCAATTCCCATCGCTTTGGCATAGGCATTAACTAATTGTGACTTACCAGTACCACTAAGACCCGCAAGAACTACCATGCCTTGGCTTAACATGGATGTATGAAAATTAATTAAATCATTGTGATCATAGAAGAGATTTTCATTTTTTGTTACTTGTTCGAAATGTTTTAAAAAAGCTGATTCATATTCAATCATGTCGGTAAATTCCATACCTCTTGGTATAAAGGCAACGCCATTGCACAGATATGAATTTCGTTCTAATTCGTTTCTTGAAATATTTCTTTCTGAAACACCTTCACCAAAAGTAAAATGATAACCATCTTCATCAAATGTTTGATCCGTAATACCACTAAACATGATTAACGAATTGTTATCATCAAATATAAGTCTGGAAGGAATCTCTTTTAAATCTTGCGTCCAATTATTTAAAGCAAAACCGATATTTTCAAATTTAAGTCCATTTTCGAAATCAGTTATACTACCTTCAAAAATATCAGAACTAATTACTGGAACGGATTCAAAATCGTCTTTTGATGATATTTCTGACGGTTTATTTATTATAAATGGATCATCAGGGGATGGTCTGTCATTCCCCTCATTATCCGTATCAATATGAAACTTGGTAACAATGAGTTTATCATCAAAGTACGATTTTGCTTTGTCTTCCCGGACTTTTTCTAATTCATCAGGATTATCAGTAAAATTAAAACGATCATCCATCTCAATTAAAATCTTTTTTCCGTTAAATTGTTCCTCATTATAAATATCTGGTGTCGGAGAAATAGGTATAACTCTCAAATATAACTTCTTCTTATCTTTAGAAAACCATCCACTATTTCCGTCAGAAACTTTGCACAACAACTGATAGTCAGATTTTGTTTTAGTTTTAGTAGTATTTGTCATTAAACGTCCCCCACAATATAAATAATTTTATATTTTGATTATATACCTAAACTTTTTAAGAAAACAAAAAAATGACCACCAGAGAAGCGAGTTGTAACTAAAAAAAGATTTGATGAAGAAAAATACAACAAAAATCGTATTCATTTCAAAATACAAATAAATCTAATTAAATTTAAGTATTGATGGCAAGATTTTAAAAAAAAACGTAATATTATATAGTGCACAAAAAATAAGTGAGGTAAACACATGACTAGTTCTGTAAGTTCCAATGAAACAAAGAAACTTGATATTGATGCTTTTTTCTCTGGGGTTGGTGGAATTGAACTTGGTTTTGAACAAACCGGTGAGTTCAGAGTAGTTTATGCCAACGAATTCGACAAAAATGCTAGAACTACATATTCAGAAAATTTCCCTGAAATAAATCTCGACGGAAGAGATATCCACCAAGTAAATCCTAAAGACATACCATCAGCAGATGTTATAATGGGAGGATTTCCATGTCAGGCATTCAGCATAGCCGGATATAGAAAGGGCTTTGAAGATCAAAGAGGAGATTTATTTTTTGAATTATTGAAAATGATAAAATCAAAATCTCCTAAAATAGTATTTATCGAAAACGTAAAAAATTTGGTTACGCATGATCATGGAAATACCTTCAAAGTCATCAGAGAAGCTTTAGAAATGAATGGATATTTATTAAAATGGAAAGTTCTAAACGGAAAAGATTTTGGAAATATACCACAAAACCGGGAAAGAATTTATTTGATTGGATTCAAAAACAAAAAAGTATATGATTCATTTGAATTCCCATCTGCTATTCCATTAACTACAACAATTCATGAAATTATTGATTTTAAAAATGAAAAAGATGAAAGATATTACTATCGTGAAGGCAAACAGCCATTTTTTAATAAAATGAGACCCGAAATCAAAAGTCAAGATACTGTTTACCAATGGAGAAGACAATATGTCCGTGAAAATAAAGCTGGAGTTATTCCAACTTTAACTGCGAATATGGGAACCGGGGGACACAATGTACCTCTGATTTTAACTGATTCAAAAGAAATCAGAAAACTCACACCTAAAGAGACCTTCAATGCGCAGGGCTACCCAAAGTCTTTTAAGCTACCTAAGATTGCAAATGGTCAACTCTACAAGCAAGCTGGTAATTCAGTTGTAGTACCTGTGATACGAAGAATTGCATCACAAATTATTTCAGCATTAAAAAACGACACTACTGATACCATTCCAAACTTTTCTCCTATTACTATTAAAAGATATGCATTAATACTCTCAAATATCAGTGGAAGATTCGAGGGATCTAGTTTTGTAGAAAGATCATCGGATTCATATGATGATCTTTATAACTATGCAAAAAAATCAAGCATTCAATTATTAACAGATGAGGAATATTTAAAACTGGTACAAAAAAACCGTAGCATGAAGTTTTATATGATTGAAGAATCATAATTTAATTTCCTTAAATGTTTGAATAATCATGTTATAGTACGAAAAAAAGGAGCTGAATACTATGGCAAGTGTATGGTCTAACTATCCATTTGAACAACAAAATGAATACAAGTCTTATATAAGAATGTACGGTGCCTTATCTTCAATGTTTAATCAAAAATCTTCAATTACTGGCGCACCATACTTGGATTCAAAGTTTCAAGAAACTGTTTATGCAAAGAGTTTCAAGGCTGATGCCGTTGATATTGGAAATACGCCACATGATATGACATCCACATTTGGATCAAGGAAAGTTGGGATTGGCATAAAAACGTGGCTAAATAGTAGTCCTTCATATCAAAAGGTAATGCAACTAAAGGCAAATAAACCCGAAATTGAAAAGCTAAACAATGTAAATACCCAAATTGAACTCGCAAGAAAAATTTCTTCAATTAAAAACAAGAGATTGCACGCCGACTATATACGATTAGGCTTGGATGAGGATGAAAATATTTATCATTATGTTACAAGAGATAAAGGAAAACTAACTATTCAAGAAACAACTTACCCTTTAGTGAACTTAAATAAATTAACCCCAACAAATTACTCAGCTAAATCATTTGAGTTTACTGACGGGATTAAACAATATAAATATACTTTTGGAGATAGCCAAATTTGGATGAAGTTTGGAGAAAATGACGATAAATCCATTATTGATGAAGTATCAGTTGATATTATGGACGATCCGTTTGATTTTCTTAAAGATTCTTTCCAAAATATTCAAAACTATAAAAATTATATGACCTCAACCGATGCTATTTATTTGCCACTTTATTCTTTCAAATATCACA
The DNA here is from genome assembly GCF_003946505.1 of Companilactobacillus mishanensis. GTDB lineage: Bacteria > Bacillota > Bacilli > Lactobacillales > Lactobacillaceae > Companilactobacillus > Companilactobacillus mishanensis. The sequence goes on from NZ_RHON01000007.1 coordinate 29,986, forward strand.
GAGTGGAATTAAAAAGTGGACTAAATGCTTGGAATGCAAAGCCCAAGAGCAAATATTCTAATACTCCCAGACCTGAAGCGGAAGTATATATTCCCATTCCAAAAATATTTGCAAAAAAGTATCCCTATTGGTTCAACCCCCAAGTCGATTTGAGAAATCACAAAGAATATAAAAGGATCTCGAAAACAAATAATTACGAATTTAACCTTCATTTCCCTAATGGCACCATCTTTCCAGCTTTGGTCGGTCAAGATGGATTCAAAGCACTACAAACAAATCCTCAAAATGCCTTAGGAAAATGGTTACTTTATAATATTCTGGGTCTAAAAAAAGGTGAACTCGTTACTATGGACATACTAAATACAATTGGCTTCGACAGTGTCAAACTTTGGCATAAAGATAAAAAGAATTTTAAAGATCTTTGGATAGATTTTGCTCCAACAGGATCATTTGAAAGATTCATTAGAAACCAAAGTCAAGATTCTAACACAGAGTATGAGTAACCATTTATCGAAGTACTCACACATGAATTTTAGTAGTTTAATACTCTATTTTCTAACCATTAAAAAATTACATTAAAACAAATTTCCTCCTTGACAATTCATTCGGTACCGAAGTATACTCCTAAGTGAAATATATTTCGGTACCGAATGTTTTTTAATATAAAATGAAAAGAGGAATTTACTATGAGCAAATTTACAGATGATTTAATGAAAAAATTCCATTTTGTTGGCAAAGCCAGCAATGCTTTTATGCACCAAAACAAACAACGTCTAACTGGTCAACAACGTGTTCTTGCTATCTTACGACTTGAGGACAACTTATCTCAAAGTTATCTTCAAGAAGTGCTTGATCTCCGTCCTAGTTCTTTGGCTGAACTATTGAAAAAGCTCGAAGACAACGGTGATATTACTCGTAAGGAAGATGAATCTGACAAACGGATCAAACGTGTTATCTTAACTGATCAAGGTCGTGAGAAAGCTGACGAAAATGCTTCCTTTAAGGCTGAGGATATCAGTGCTGATTTCTTTTCTGGCCTTTCTGAGTCAGAACAACAAGAATTTGAAAGTCTTTTAGACAAGATTTCTAATGGTTGGGATGACGACTTTAAGAAGCAAGCTGACAGTTTTGTTGATCCAATGGATCGTTTTGCATCTATGCAAAAAATGCGTGACGAAATGATGAAGAAATACGGTGACAATTTTGAAAATATGTCGCCTGAAGACATTAAACATATGCGTCATGACATGAGACATAACATGAAAGAAATGGGTGGTCACGGCATGGGTATGCATGGTTGTGGCGGTCCAGGAATGGGACGTCGTATGCGTGATGGAATGCATATGGGACACCGTTCTGACTTCTGGTATGCAAATAGATTTTAACTAAAAAGGACAATCCTGGGATTGTCCTTTTTCCATATCTAAATTCTGGTCAAATCTAACTTACTATTGATTGCATACATAATCATCCCACCGATACTCATCGACAATAATTCTCCAATACCAATCGTTAACCAACCAAACCAGAATGGCATCTTGAATGCGATAAACAATTCACCGGCAACTGTAAACATTGAGAATGCGAATACTACTGCAGTTATGATGAATTTTACTCGTAAATCCTTCGTAAATTTGGTTATCCACAATACGAAAAATAGCACTAACAATGTTGCTATAGTTCCGATTGGCACATCTAATGCCCAAGTTGGTGACATAAAATTGGCCAAAAAAACACCAAGCGTGACTCCCCAAACGTACTTCTTGTTGAACAGAACTAAGTAATTAAACATTTCTGACATCCTAACTTGAATTGCCCCGAAACTTAGCGGTTGCAAGACGAATGTCACTGCCACATACATGGCTGCAATTACTGCTGTACTAACGATTGTTTGAACGGTCGAACTTGATGTTCTTGTAAAGTTTTTCATTATTTGCTCCTTTATACCCATCGGTATTAATAACTACGACCAAAGGAAGAAGTGCCGCAGTGGTGAATTTTTCACCTTTTATTTTGTTTTATTTGGCAGTCCAGCCGCCGTCGATTGGCACCACACTACCATGAATATAATCTGATCTCTCACTTGATAAAAACAGTGATAACTCCGCAACTTCATCTGGAGTTGCCCATCGTTTGGCAGGGGTCTCATCTGCCACCCACTTTGCCATTTTACCGTCTCCAGCAAAATCTGCGGCATTCATTGGTGTATCAATTGCTCCAGGAGCAATACAGTTTGCACGTATACCTTGGCCTGCATAATCAATGTCGAGTTGCTTGGTCATGCCGATAACGGCGTGCTTGGCTGCAGTATAAGCGACTCCACCGCCACCAGCAACCAATCCAGCGATTGATGCCATATTGACGAATACTCCGTGTTTTTGTTCCAACATGATTGGTAAAACAGTTTTTATCATCAAAAATTGACTGGTCAAATCTGTCTGAATTGTGTCATTCCACTGGTCGACAGAAGTATCTATTACATTCCGATAATCATCCAACACGCCTGCTGTATTGCAAACTACGTCAATTTTACCAGATACTTTCTGGATCAATTCTCGTAATTTATCAAAAGTGGGAATGTCGGAAACATTCCCGATTAGAGTGTATAGATTACTATTCTGCAAGGGAATCTCATTCTTATCAAGAGCTACCACAGTTGCATTATTTTCCAAAAATAATTTAGCCTGAGATAGTCCAATTCCTGATGCTGCACCTGTCACAATAACCGTTTGGCCGGAAAAATCTTCAGCCATTATTCGACCAATTCCCAGTCATCTGCCAAAATATCGCAATCAGTTGGTGACCACATGCTGTATGCTTCATCCTCAGTTTTAATAAGGAAGTAAGGGTTCAAAACATCCCCTTCAAACTTGCTTTCTTGTTGCAAGATAATGAATAATTCAGTACCTTCCCAGCCGGTTCTAACTACCTTTTCACCATTTTTAATGTGAGGTAATATTTTTTCAAAAGTCATAATTTGTCCTCCGTGGATCGTATTTTAAAAGCTTAACATGATATGTATTTTATTTCATCAACAAACCGGCTCGATGCGCATAATGTTTATACAATCCCGCATAACGACTATTGTAATCATCTTTCCATGGTTTATCGCGGCCACAGAAATGCAACACGACTGTATTTTCAATCACCCAATCGAGATTCCATTTGCCTTTTCCCAACGCGGTGTACAAGCTGCTCATTCTGGCATCATAATTGTAAATTTCATCAGGAATTTTAGTAATATAATGGCCATACAATCCGTTCAAAACATCTTGATCCGGCAAGAATAAATTCAGCTTATTTTTCTTAATATAGTCAAAAATATCAGTAGCTTTAACTGTCTTACGAATTGAATCCAAATTCATCAACAGGACCCCAGAATTATAGTAACTTTCTGCCTCATAATTACCCAGTCTAATTTTATTCATAGCATCAGTAACGTCGTTTTCGAAAGCAGCATGGCTGGCAGCGGCATATAAATTATCGCCAATATCCAAATTATATAAATCTACCAAACTATTAATAATCAATATATCAACGTCCATGTATAAGATACGATGAACATCCTCAGGCAAATATTCATGAGCCAATAAACGATAGTAAATTGTTTCTGGATAACGATCTGTGGTTGGAGCATCCTCAAATATTTTGGGATCTACTAATACAGCATGGTAGTCCATATCCATTCTCTGACAGAATTCAATGATTTCATCAGTAGCCTTCAATTTATCCTTTTGAATCACGTAAACAGAAAAATGCTCGTTCGGAGTGTTCATCTTAATTGAATATAAGCACGTCAATAATTGTGTAGTCACATTGTCGTCTATTGCGAATAATAAATTCATATAGCCCCTCCACCATTTAATTGATGATAATTATATCATTGCTAATTGCAACAAAAAAACAGGCTCTCACCTGTTTAAGAATTATCTTTCATATATTGAATTAAAACATCACTATCTTTTACAAATTCATGTGTTGAAACTTGGTAATAACCTACAAAATCAGTATCTCCATTTGCATCTTGTATTTGATCTGGATTCTCAAGTCGAGTCAACCAGCCTGTATTGGCAGCTAACGATCTCGTTGCAACTACGTTATGACTGTCATCATACAACTTAGTTGGTCCCTTTGTTAAAACAACCTTGTAATTATAACGCTTATCCTCTGCAGGATTGGTTGCTACCCAAATATTCATTTTATCTATATTTGTAAAATACTGTAATCTGATCCATCTATTAGTTGAAACCTGAACGAATCTTTCAGTCATACCCCAACCTATTTTTTTAGCATATATTCTATCGAAGAATTGCCATTTTCCTGGTCCCATATTTTCACCAGTATAAACCATCTTGCCATCTTTGAGTTCGAATTCATCAGTAACAAAATAATCTGCATTAGTCATATCGACGACACCGCTAGATTCTTTGGCTGTGTATCGTGAACCATCTTCAACATTATAAGATGGCACAACATGTGTATATTTGTAATCTTCTGTGACCCATTCATTTGGTGAAACTCTGAAGAAATTGTTTACTGGATCCTCAGAATATACTTGATAGGTCATCCCTTTTGCTAAAGTTCTTCCCGTCTCAGTAAAAGTCCCATCATCACTTCTTGAATAAACGGGTGTGTTATCACTCATCTTGATCATGCCGTCGTAATCCTTGACTTTAGCATTAACGGTCGTATTGTTGAAAGTCATCGCAACAATAACTAGTGACAACGTAAATATAATTGCACTTAAAATTTTTTTCATAAACTTTCCCCCACTAATCAGTATATATGATAACTGAAGTTTTCATTGTTAAATTTAAGTTGCAAATATAATGATATAATTCAAGGGATATTAAGTTAATCAATACTGAATAACAAAAAGTACCGTTTTATTATGATCTCTAATTCTTCTGAAGAAACACTGTCTTTCACATCACTGGATTCAATATTCCTAGCTTTTAAGTCTAAAGTTTTTGTTTGATCGAGAAGGACTTTTCCAAAAACTTTCTTAGTAGATTCTAATTTATAATACATCGGAAAATCTCTTTTAGTTGAACTTATTGGTGCAACTATTGAAATATTACTTTTTTCGGCTACAAGATCATTAGTTAAAACAATTCCTGGCCTACTGTTTTTCTGCTCATGTCCCACGCTGGGATTAAAGTTCACAAATACAATATCTCCTTGTTTTACCAATCTAGTTCATCCCCCTTTGATGAACCCCAATCCAGTTCAGTTTCACGAATCCCATCGTCTTCCCAACCATCAAACAATTCATGAATATTTTTTGGCTCTTTAACTATTGGTTTCAAAACTATTTCATTATTATTAATTGAAATTTCCATTCTATCATTCTCCTGTAAATTAAGTTGCTTTATTATGCTTGCAGGAATCCTTATAGCTGAAGAGTTTCCCCATTTTGATATACTTGTAGTTAAGCGTTTCATGTTATTCGCCTCATCTTCTAATCGTACGCTAAGTATATACAATGTATCTACGATATTCAACTGAATCCACTTTGATTTGCAAGTATAATAAATTACGCAAAAATTACTAAATTCATCAAAAAGGAAACCAATATGATCAAACCTATCAACAAAGACAGAATGTCTTTAGCTCAAATTTCAAAGCCTGCAACACCAGATGACTCTCAAGTCGTCATCGACCTTCTAGACACATTAAATGATCACAAAGAGGATTGCGTTGGTATGGCGGCAAACATGATCGGCGTCCACAAACAAATAATTGCGGTAACTGTTGGTGTAGTCAATGTGCCAATGATAAATCCTAAAATAACGAGTAAGGCAAACAGCTACTCTGTTAAAGAAGGCTGTTTATCTCTTTCTGGCGAACGCGAAACCACTAGGTACAAGAACATTGAAGTAACATTTCTTGACCAAAACTTTAAGCAACATACTCAGAAATTCAATGGTTTCATTGCGGAAATCATTCAACATGAAATTGATCACTTTGACGGCATATTAATTTAATTATTTGGAGGCATCATTATGGATGCAAAAGTTCAAGCATATCTTTCATTTGAAAATTCTAAGGAAGCTATCAAATATTACCAAGATGTTTTCGGTGCTACCGATGTGTACCGAATGAGTCCAACGGACGGACAAGCTAAGATGTTCGGACTCGATAAAAAATCTGATCTAAATAATTACACAATGTACGGTGGCTTTAAGATTCTTGGAATTGAATTTAGTTTTTCTGATTCTTTTGGAAATCCAATCAATCAAAATGGACCTGTATCTGTGATGTTGGATGTTAATAGTGAAGATCCTAAAGCTATATCGGCAATCGATGATCTGTACGCTCAATTGGCCAACTCCAAACAAATTGAAATCAATATGCCATTCGAGTCTCAATTCTGGGGAAATAGAATGGGAACTGTCACTGATAAATACGGTATCGTATGGATGCTAAGTTGTTCCCCCTGGTCACAAAAATAAATTTAAGCGTCAGATAATCCATTAATTATCTGACGCTTTTTTGCAATCATATTTGACTTAAATAAATGTATTAATTAACTATTCATAATGATAAGATTAATTCGTAAAAATAATGTGGAGATGATTTTATGAAATCACAACTATATCCTTATCTCGCTTTCGAAAACGCTAAGGAAGCTCTCGACTACTACAAAAAGGTTTTTGGTGCCACTGATATTTATCGTTTAAGCCCAAATGCTGAACAGGCCAAGACCTTCCATCTTCCTGCAGAAGCCGATTTAGACAATCTGACTATGCATGCCGGGTTCACTGTTTTGGGTGTGAAAATTGAATGTGCCGACGCCTTCACTGGTGATCCTAAGCCTTCTGCACAAATTTCATTGATGATTGACATCGATAGCGAAGATGAAGAAGCAAATTCTGCTGCTGAAGACTTCTATCAACGTATTCAAGATTCCGAAGAGGTTGAAATTACTATGCCTTATGAAGCACAATTCTGGGGTGGAAAAATGGGTTCATTCACTGATAAATACGGCATCTCATGGATGTTACATTCATCTCCATGGTCACAAGCAGTTGACCATCCTGAAGAACATAAATAAACAAAAAGTCATTCCAATTAAGGAATGACTTTTATTTGTATGGATTGGCTTTTAACGTTTGAGTATAAAAATTAATTTCGTGGAAAACTTCTTTTAGTCGTGAAGCAAAGTGATCACTGTTCTCTACGTCATTGACCATTTCACCATCATCGGTAAAGTTAGGATCAGCGTTCCAAAGTAGTGCAGCACTAGGTAATACGATCATGCTCAGCATTTGCAAGATGGGAACGATTGATGCTGCAGCAACGATTCCACCATCACTAAAGTGTGAATAAGCAACAACTTGAACTGGTTTTCTAGCAACTTCACCGCCGACATAATCAAGCGCATTCTTCAATGCTCCAGAAATTGCACGGTCATATTCTGGTGTCATAATTACGAAACCATCTTGTTCAGATAAAGTATCGAGCCATTTTTCTTCATTTGAAGACAAGTTTTGGATTTTATCCTCTAATGGTGTCTCCGGATGATCGTAAAGTGGAAGTGGATAATCACGCAGATTTATCCATGTATATTCAATATCACTCGAATCTTTCATAGTGTCCTTAAGATATTTGAAAATTTTCCCACCAAGTGATTCTTCTCTTGCTGTTCCTAAAATTACGCCAATTTTTGCTGTCAAATCGTTACCTCCATTATGTATATTCCAAAATTATATAGATAAATATAATTATTTTATATATAAAGAGTAATGCTAATACTTTAGCTAGTCAATTTATCTGTTTGCTTAAAAATTAATTTGATTCGCTTTTTTAGAATTGACTTTTCCTAGCAGGTAGATAGCAATCATTCCAACGGTTATTCCAACAACCGCTGTGATAACAAGGATCCACCAGCTCAATTGATCAACTTTTAATGCAAAGAAAGAGCGATTCCAAGGTCCCCAAACTGGAATCCAAGAACCCATTAAGTGTAACTTCAAGAATGCGACTGCTATTAATGGCCCACTGACGATAGACGCAATGATTCCACTAAATCTCTGCTTTCCGACTAAATATACAGAAATCAAATTTGGTAGGTACTCAATTATATTTACTAATAATAAGAGCACGGTAAAGTGATAATTCCATCCCATAGCCTGCCTCATATGATCACAATCGTGTAACGAAATAATCAACAACATAAATAAATTAGAAATCAATAATATGTACGCATTCCTTCGAGAAAACGCCTTTTTATCTAAAAAGCTAGTTTTATTAATGTTGCGCATTGCTAAAATCCCCAATAGTACGAAAGCAATTCCAATCAATCCATGTACGACTGTTCCAAATGGGCTTTTATCCAACCACATTAAATATGCAGCAAATACTTCTGTGGCAAAAAGTAGAACGATCAATAACCATGAAAAGAATCTGGCTACTCCATTTCTCATATTATCCCCTTTTCTTAGTCAACTTTTAGTTGAAATGATACTTATATTTTAACTAAATGGTAGCACTTTCAATAATGTATAATAGCAATTATTAAATCAACTAAAGAAATTTAAACTATAATATTGGCAGATTAATCTATTTTTGAGGTACCACATATGAATACTCTTACCAAACACTTTATTAAAGAAACACGTCGTCAAAATATCATCCAGCAACGAGAAATCAACAATCTTATTCACGCCAAAAGTTCTTTATGGATAAACGTATCTATCTACGTCCTTATTACTGTAATTGAATATTGGCTATCAATGATTGGTCATTCTCAGGCTCTCCGTGCGGATGCTTTCAACAATCTATCCGGTGTCATTTCAACCGTTATATTAATAATCGGTCTAGCTGAAGCAACTAACACCGATGATGATGATTTCATTGGAAAGCCCATCGCAAAGAAAGATCGAAACAACGAAGCACTTCAACTTTCAAGATTTAGATTAGAAACAATTTTCACTTTGATCACAAGCTTTGTCATTGTCCTGATTGCGCTGCAAATAATAGTTCAAAGCGGAATTGGCTTGTTTCACTTGAAGGACAAAGTCAGTCCTAACCTGCTTTCTGCATTAGGTGCATTCATTGCCACCATATTAATGTTGGTTGTTTGGTTCCTAAATCATCACAATGGAAAGAAGTTGCACAGTACATCCCTACTAGCGGCCGCCCGAGACAGCTTAGGAGATGTAGTCACAAGTTTGGGAACAATGATTACAGTGCTTATATCACATTTCTTGAACTTACCTTGGTTAGATGGAACTGTCAGTATCGCCATCGGCTTATTCATACTCTGGTCAGGTATCAAGATTTTCCAAGAATGTGCTCTGAATTTAGCTGATTACGTTGATCCAGAATTCGAAAATGAAATGAAGAAATCTGTCTCGGAATTCAAAATGGTACATAAAGTCCTGGATCTACGCAGCCACTATAGCGGGAACATCCTTGTCGTTGACATATTTATCATGGTTGCCCCTGATAAAACTGCACTTGAATTGTATAAACTCAATAAACATATTGAGAACAAATTACGGAATAATTTTAACGTTTACGACACGACCATAACAGTGATTCCAGACCCCAAAGATATCAAATAACGCCTTACTTCTAACTTGAAGTAAGGCGTTTTGTTATTTAGGAATTATTTCGTTTTCCCAATCAAATCCATCTAGAATTCCATCGAAGAAAATACGTCCTAATATATTGGATTCATAAGGTTCATTCAAGGTTATCGGACTATCAGAATGCAATATACTACTGATTCGTGAAGTAACCTCATCGAAAAGTTGTTCTGCACTCATTCTGATTTTCAAAAGTTCTTTATCGGAAGAAACTACTTCAATTGAGGCAAAAATTTGATTAGGAGTACTATCTTCCAACCATTCAAAAATAATTGGGGTCAAAGGATTTGAATTTTCATTAATGACAGAATCAAATGATTCACCAAAGTTATCATAAAAATCTTGAAAAACCTGGTCGTGTGCGACCTTTTGATAGACCCAGATAAACTCCTCGTTATCGATGATGACACTACTATCAGGATATTTTGCCTTCAACATCATTTGTTGCTCTGACAAATTTTCATCATAAATATTGAGTTTCCACTTTAGGAGTTCGTGATTGAACAGCATCTTACCTGTGGTAGGATCAATACTCAAAACAGATTCATCAGTTTGCGAAGATATATCAATCAAATTTGCATTATATAAATCAGAAACAATACCGTAATCTAAATATTGTGTCCGTTCAGCAAATGGGCCAATTCCATCGTAAGATTTGGCATTCAGAGCTTGTAAAAACATGGCAATAGAAGTTTTAGTAATTAGTGGTAGATTATTGTATTCCATTGGAACCTTGATTTCATCGGTTATTGACTCTCTCTTGTCTCTGAATTCCTCGAAAAGTGGCATGGCGGTTCTCCTGTCCTTTTCTTTTTATTTTACAGGAAGTTAGACTTAACTTTAACTAAAATTTGAAAAAATATTATTTTTCTTCATCCGTTACAGCATCAACTGGATCAACAATACTATCCACAACCGTCTCTATCGCATTGACCAACGGACTTGTGGCACTGATTCCAGTGGTCGCAAACTTATCATCCCACCACTTAATTCGTATTTTCTGGATTGTATCTACTACTTTGTCGCCTTCATCAGTCAGACTAAGTATCTTGGCTTTCCCAACGCCCTTATTTTTTGCAAGGTAACCCAATTTTTCCATCTTATTGATCTCGCGTGTTGCCAAACCTTTATCTACTACTAGATATCGTGCTACTTGGTTCTGGCTGGTCTCTGGAAAATCACCTACTGTCAACAAAATACAGGCTGCAGTTGGATTCAATTCCAATGCGTCGAATTGTTCTTTTGTGTCCCGATAATATTGTCTATGTAATATTGAAATATCCTGTGCCAAATAACCGATATTTTTCATAATTTATCTCCAAATTTTACGTGTTGACAAATCAACACTAACGATTTATCTTTGTATAATAGCATTTCAATTACAAGTTCACAAGGAGACAATTTCTATGACAACTAAAAAAAGTGGTGCTGAGGCACTATTTCAATCTATGATGAACCAAGGTATCAAGTATGTTTTCGGACTACCTGGTGCAAAGGTCGACAAGCTTTTCGATTTGATGGAATACAGTAACGATCCTAAGGCTCCAAAACTTATCATTACTCGTCACGAGCAAAACGCCGCTTTCATCGCTTCTGGTATCGGTCGTATCACTGGTAAACCTGGTGTAGTTGCAACTACTTCTGGACCTGGTGTTTCTAACTTAGCAACTGGCCTTATCACAGCAACTTCTGAAGGTGATCCTGTTGTTGCCCTTGGTGGACAAGTTCCCCGTAACGACGTTGCAAGATTGACTCATCAAAGTATTCCTTCAAAGGAACTTTTGAGTTCAGCAACTAAGGACAGTGTTGAAGTTCAGGACGCTAACAATATCTCTGAAACTTTCGCAAACGCCTATCAAACAGCAATGGCTCCTAAGTCTGGTGCAACTTTTATCTCACTTCCAAAAGATGTTTTGGATGATGAAGTTACTACTGACCCTATCAACACACTTGCTCCAATTGAACAAGGTGGAGCTGATAATGAAACTATAAATAAAATTATCGAAAAAATTAAGAACGCGAAGTTACCTGTTATTTTAGCTGGTATGCGTTCATCAAGCAGTGAAGTTACAGCTGCTATCCAAAACCTTCTACACAAGTTTTCTATTCCTGTTGTAGAGACTTTCCAAGGTGCTGGTGTCATTTCTCGTGACCTAGAGAAAAACTATTACGGCCGTGTTGGTTTATTCAGAAATCAAATCGGTGATACTTTGCTTAAGGAAAGTGATCTTGTCATCGCTATCGGATATGATCCCGTTGAATACGAAGCTAGAATTTGGAACGTTGATCGTACTGGCGAAGTTATCAACCTTGATAGTATTGCACCTGAAATTTCAAATGAATATCAACCTGATTTAGTTGTTCAAGCTGACATTGCGAAGACATTGAACAGCTTGAGTGAAACACTTCCAGAATTATCATTATCTGATGACTTGAAGAAACATCTTCATGAAACTCAAGAAAGCTTTCTTTCTAAAGATGCTATTCCTGAAAGTAAGTCTGGTGAAGGTCTCCATCCGCTTGAAATCATTCATGAACTTCAAGAACAAGTTAACGACGATACTACTGTTGCTGTTGACGTTGGTAGCCACTACATCTGGATGGCACGCCATTTCAGAAGTTACAAACCTCGTCACCTACTATTCAGTAACGGTATGCAAACACTTGGTGTAGCGCTTCCTTGGGCTATTGCTGCTGCTTTGGAACGCCCTGAACAACCTGTTGTTTCTGTTGCTGGTGATGGTGGATTCCTATTCTCTGGCCAAGAGCTAGAAACTGCTGTACGCTTGAACTTGAACATTGTTCAACTAGTTTGGAACGATGGATATTACGACATGGTTAAGTTCCAAGAAGAAGCAAAATATGGTCGTAATGCTGGTGTTGGCATTGGTTCTGTTGACTTTGCGAAATACGCTGAAAGCTTTGGTGCTGCTGGATTCCGTGCTGAATCAGCCGACGAACTTCGTGACGCATTGAAAAAAGCTTTCGCAACTAAAGGACCTTCAGTTATCGACATCCCTGTTGACTACAGTGACAACATCAAACTAGCCTCAACATTGCTCGAAGACGTATTGAACTAATTAGGAAGGAATTTATTAATGACTAACTCAAATGTACTTTTTCAACATGGAACTTTAGCTTTACTAGTCCCTGGATTGCTTGATGGAACAATTACAATGAAGGAATTGTTACAACATGGCGATACTGGAATCGGAACTGGCGAGGGCTTAGATGGAGAATTAATGATTCTCGATGGCGTACCCTACCAAACTGATGGAACTGGAAAAGTTAATATCGTAAGTGACGACTTCACATTGCCATTCGCAAACAGTCACTTTGCCAAATATGAAAAACTGATGTCAGTCGAAAATATTTCTCGTCCTGACTTACAATCAACTATCATCAACAAAGTAAAAAGTGCAAATACATTTTACTCATTACGCATCCACGGAACTTTCAAGAATATGAAAGCTCGTGCCGTAAGAAAATCCACAAAGCCATATCAAACCTTGGCACAAACTGCTGAAAATCAAAACATCTTTGATAGTGAATTAATTGATGGAACTCTACTTAGCTACTATTCACCAGAAGTTTTCGATGGTGCTGCAGTTGCTGGATTCCACAGTCACTTCTTGGCAGATGATCACCAATTTGGTGGTCACATCTTAAGTTTTGAATCAGTGACTGGCGATGTTAAATTCCAAAGATTCGATAGTTTGGAACAGCATTTACCAACTGATAACAAAGAATTCATGGAACATGATTTTACAAAAGATGACATTATCAATGATATTCATAGTGCCGAAAAATAAATAATAAAGGTCAGCTAATTAAATAGCTGACCTTTTTATTTTGAAATAATTTACGAATCACCCGTTTACGTTCCAATCGTGGAATTCTGGGTGTTCTTTTGGATCATAATTTCCATGTGAATCAGTTTCAATGGTTTCGACTGGCAAGTTATCGATTAATTCGTCTATTTGGCTCTGAGTATAAAAATGAGTGATATCTTCGATTTTATCTTCATCTTTCATTTTGAACGCCTCCAGATTATAAGTCTGCTAGTCTTTTCATGAGTGTTTCGTGTTTTTTATACAATTTATTGGCGACTGCTAATGTATCAGGTTTATCATCAAGTCGTTCTTTCCCTACATCTAATCCCCAATCAAATTCTCTTTGACCTTCGGGCATTTTATTATTTTGATCATTTCCATATTTTTCCATTAATCTAGATGAAGGCATACTTTTGTTTATTGTATTAAATATTTCCACATATTTTTCTTTGCTAATGATGACTGCATTGTTATCGCTGTTTTTGGGATCCTTAATAAAAATAGGCTTTCCAGATTTATCAACATCTGATAGCACTTTACGAAAATGTTTTTTTGCTTGTTTAGCTGTATAAGATTGTTTCATAATTTTTCTCCTAACCGTTTTTCATCCAGTCATTAAATTCTGGGCTCTTTTTTGGATCATAATTCCCGTCTTTATCGAATTTGACTACTTCGCTTGGTTCATCCTTTACTAAATTGTACCAATCTAAATTTGTCATTTTTTTACTTTTATCATTTTCCATGATTGATGATCTCCACTTTTTGTTTAGTATCCGAAAATCTTGAATGTAAGGCAAATGATTGTTTTTACTTTGAAATAATCGACAATTTAATTTCTAAACCTAAACCATGGGCATACCTGTTAAGAGTGACAAGTGATGGAACTGAATCTAATCTCTCTATTTTTGCGAGCTGTGGCTGTTTCATACCAATTGTTTCTGCGAAATCCTTTTGCGAGATACCCCGCTTTAATCTTTCAGCTTGTAATTGTGACAATGTATCAATAACAGTCATTTCATCATCTGAAATACTATCTTTAAATTCACTCCATGTATTCATGCGATTATTGATTAACTTCCTCTTTTCGAAATTAACTCATTTGCTATATGAACTATAACTGCTTTACCTACTAATAACAATTGTGTTGAATTATTTTTCATCAATTATCTCAAACCCATAACCGCGGATATGTTCCTTCAACATTTCCAAATATGACTTGGCGATTGGACTTAGTTCCAATTGTCGATGTTTGATCCATCCCAATGTCATTGAATCATCAACATCCAATGGTATTGCTACGATTTTATCATCATTCAACTCACTACTGATGATTCCTGAACTTATGGTGTAACCGTTCAATCCGACCATTAGGTTAAATATCGTCGCACGGTCACTTACCTTGATATTCTTTTTCCTATCTAAAGTACTCAATATTTCTTCAGCAAAGTAAAAAGAATTATTATCTCCTTGTTCGTACGACAAATATGGATAGTCTACCAAATCCTCTAAATTGACTCGTTTCTTTTTCGTAAGTGGATTCTGTCGACCTACGAAAACGTGTGGAAGAGCTTTAAAAAGTGGTGTAAAGACTAAGTCTTTTTCCTTAAAAAGTTTATTCATTACTTGTTGGTTAAAGTTATTCAAATAAAGAATTCCCAATTCACTTTTGAAACTGGTAATATCGCTCAAGATATTCTCAGTTTCAGTTTCTCTCAACGTAAATTGGTACTCGTCAGCATTGACAGTTTTGATAAGTTGCACAAATGCATGAACCACGAAGGCGTAGTGTTGGGCTGAAACTGAGAAAGCCTGTTTACGAACGATTTGCTTCTCATACCTTCCTTGCAACAATTGAACTTGATCTAGAACTTGTCTGGCATAAATCATGAATTCGCGGCCATCAGTCGTCAAAGAAACACCTAATTTACTACGAACTAATATTGTAATTCCCATTTCTTGTTCGAGTTCTTTAATTGCATTCGATAACGATGGTTGTGTTAAATATAATTGTTTAGCAGCTTCATTGATTGATCCTGTTCTAACGATTGTCTCTAAATATTCTAATTGTTGAATTCTCATATCTGACTTCCCAGTTTTTTAATTTAGTATAGCTTAGGTTATAGTTAAAAACTATAACAATCGACAGTTTTTATCAGTTATTCAAATTAAATTCCTGATGTTATCTTATTAACCAATAACACAAGGGAGAATACTTTATATGACTACATCAATAATTGGCTTTCCACGAATCGGTGAGAATCGTGAACTTAAATACGCAACGGAAAAATATTGGCGAAAGGAAATTTCTGAAGACGAGTTACAAGAGACGGCTCGATCACTTCGTCTGTCACATTGGGAATTGATCAAAGATGCTGGTATCGATGAGGTTCCAAGCAATGACTTCTCATTTTTCGACACTACTCTAGACGCCGCTTTCCTATTCAATATCGTTCCAGAATCTGTCAAACAACTTAATTTATCCCAATTGGATCGTTATTTTGCTTTAGCTCGTGGCTATCAAGGTGACGAAGGTGATGTAAAGGCTCTCCCTATGAAGAAGTGGTTTAACACGAATTATCACTATTTGGTCCCTCAATTTTCTGATAAAACTGAAATCAAATTAACTGATAATAAAATTTTCGATGAATTTCAAGAAGCTAAAGATGCTGGAATTCAAACACGACCAGTTATCGTTGGTCCATTCACACTTTTGAGTTTGAGCGAATATCACGACGTAAAAGCTGGAGACTTTGTCGATGATTTGGTCGATGCTTACCAAACAATTTTTGAAAAACTATCTGATCAAGGTGCTCACTGGATCCAACTAGATGAGCCTGAATTGGTCAAGGATGTTACTGGTGACAGTAAAAAATTATTCGACGAAATTTATTCAAAACTACTTTCAAACAAATTTGGATTGAAAGTTTTGTTGCAAACATACTTTGGCGATGTGCGTGATGTATACAATGATTTGACCGAACTTCCAGTGGACGGAATCGGACTCGACTTTATTGAAGGTCGCAAAACGGCAGAGTTAGTCCGTTCAGGTTTCCCTGACGATAAAATCCTATTTGCTGGAGTCGTAAATGGTAAAAATATCTGGCGAAACCATTATGAAGATACGATAAACTTGGTTCATGGCTTGGGGGTTAAGAATGTTGTTCTATCAACGTCATGTTCCCTACTGCATGTTCCATTTACAATCGAAAATGAAGAATTCCCAGAAGAAATCAAACAACACTTTGCTTTCGCTAAAGAGAAATTGACTGAGCTAGTTGAATTACAATCGATTCTCGAGGGACAGGGCAACAATGCTGAAACAAACAACAAGAAGCTTTTTGAAACAGCTCGTGTGACTCCGAATGCTAAAGTTGCTGAAACTATCAAAAATTTGAACGA
This sequence comes from Companilactobacillus mishanensis, assembly GCF_003946505.1. Lineage (GTDB taxonomy): Bacteria > Bacillota > Bacilli > Lactobacillales > Lactobacillaceae > Companilactobacillus > Companilactobacillus mishanensis. The sequence continues at coordinate 46,814 of NZ_RHON01000007.1, forward strand.
AGAATCCTTTGTCCGTCATCCTGCTCTTGCAGAACGTGCAAAAATTCAAAAAGGAGAATTCAAACTTCCACTGCTACCTACAACAACTATTGGATCATTTCCACAAACTCGAGAAGTTAAACGCACTCGTGCAAAGTTCCGTCGTAATGAAATTACGCAAGAAGAATACGATAAATTCATTGCTGGACATATTGATGAATGGCTTAAATGGCAAGAAGATATTGGTCTAGATGTGCTCGTTCATGGTGAATTCGAGCGCAATGACATGGTAGAATATTTTGGTCAAAATTTGGATGGATACTTATTTAGTAAGAACGGCTGGGTTCAATCATATGGTACTCGTGGTGTTAAACCACCAATCATTTGGGGAGATGTTGCAAGAACTCGCCCAATTACTGTGAAGTGGTCCAAATATGCCCAAAGTAAAACTGACAAAATCGTTAAAGGTATGTTGACTGGTCCAGTTACAATTCTTAACTGGTCATTCCCACGTGAAGATATTTCCATTAAGGAATCTACTTTACAGATAGCCTTGGCAATTCAAGAAGAAGTTCTAGATCTCGAAGCAAACGGCATCAGAATCATTCAAATTGATGAAGCGGCATTAAGAGAAAAACTACCTTTACGCAAGACTGATTGGTTCTCAGAATATCTTGATTGGGCAATTCCAGCCTTTCGACTAGTCCACAGTAAGGTAAAGCCTGAAACACAAATTCACACTCATATGTGCTACAGTGAATTTACAGATATCATCCCCGCAATCGAACAAATGGATGCCGACGTTATTTCATTTGAAGCATCTCGTTCAAAACTGGAAATACTAGACGAATTACAGAAACAGAATTTCAAACTACAAGTTGGTCCTGGTGTCTATGACATTCATTCGCCAAGGATCCCTTCTGTAGATGAAATCAAAAATACGATCCATGCAATACTTTCAAAAGTACCTAAGGAAAAGGTTTGGATAAACCCAGATTGCGGACTAAAAACTCGTGGAATTACCGAAGCAAAAGCCAGTGTTGAAAACTTAACAACTGCTGCTAAGGAAGTTCGAGAGGAGCTTTAATTATGGCGGATACTACAAAAAAGCCAACTCTATCATTTGAGGTTTTTCCTCCAAATTCAGAAGTTGGCGTTGAGAAATTAACTAATACTTTAAATCAATTGAAAGATTTGCGACCAGAATTCATCAGTGTGACCTGTAGTAATCACAAAGCAGATTATGAAAAAACGACTATTGATCTTGCTAAATATGTCCATAATGAATTAAAATTACCAACAATGGTCCACATGCCTGCTGCGTATGTTAATAAAGAACAAGTTAGCAGAATTCTAGATCAATTGGATGAATTAGATATCCATCAAGTGCTCGCATTACGTGGCGACATCATCGATGGCTTTGTCCCTGAAAAAGATTTCAAATATGCCAGTGATTTAACAAGATTTATCAAGCAACAGAAGCCTAATTTTGAAGTTAGTGGCGCTTGCTATCCAGAAGTACATCCGGAATCTGCAAACCGCATCGCTGACATCAAACATCTTAAGGAAAAAGTAGATGCTGGGTGTGATCAATTGATAACACAACTTTTCTACGATAACGAACAGTTTTATCGTTTCCAAGAAGAATGTGCCATTGCGGACATCAATGTACCTATTCTAGCTGGAATCATGCCCATTATTAACCGCAAACAAGCATTGCATGTTTTGGAAAATTGCTCGGCTCATCTACCTAAGAAATTTCTAGCAATTTTAGATAAATATAAAGACAATCCTGTTGCCCTAAAAGATGCAGGAATTGCTTATGCTATCGATCAAATTGTTGATTTAGCAACGAATGACGTTGATGGTGTTCACATCTATACAATGAATAGTGCATCGACGGCAAAACATATTTACGATAATACTTCAGCATTCTTTCAATTTGATACAATTAAATAAATACGAAAATACTTCTCCGGAAGTATTTTTTTATGCGGAAATATTTTTAGTTTAAGCTAAACATGTTACGCTATATGTAGAAAAGCAAATCATGAGGTGAGAGCAATGACAAGATCATACGAATACAATCTAGATAGAAAGCGTTATGACGTTCAAAGTTCTAAAACACAGAATAATCATGCAAGAATGCAAGTTGCCGGAGCAATCAGATCATTACGTTCAAACCTTGGTATGAGTCAGGAAGAATTCGCCAGCATGCTGGGTAGATCACGAGATACAATCGTTTCAGCAGAAAACGGTAGTGAAAGTATTCCTGTCGGCTTACTCGGTGAAATTGCATATTATACAAATAAGAAACTAATCGTAGAATTTAAATAGTTATTTAGTCTTATCTTTCGAGATAGGACTATTTTTTTGCGTAATTTCAATAGATACTAAGGTTGAAAGGTGATAGCAGATATGCTGTCTTTGGGTGAAAAATATTAAATTTGAATACTTTGATTTTGAACAGTTTGAAATATTTTTAAACACATTTACTGTGAAGGATTCTGCCAAACTAATGGAAACGATTTCAAAAATTGAAAAAAATGGATTTGTGATTTCTATGAAACAAAAATTAATAAAACAAATTGATTCAAACTTGTTTGAAATTAGATCAAATCGAGGAAGTTATAAAAAACAAATTATCTACTTTCATCGAATCGGTAACGAATATATTATAGTCAAAAGTTTTTCAAAAAAATTCCTGATGCTCTCACAAAGAAGAGTGGGTTTTGCAGCCGAAATAGAAAAAATTTTAGGAGATAAATAATTTGTCAAAAACACAAGATTACATTTCTAACCGTTGTGCTAAAGATATTGAATTTGCCACCGAAATACGGAAAGAATCATTGCGTTTAGAAATGGGATTAGCATTATTGAAACATCGTGAGAACATTGGATTATCGCAACAAAAATTCGCACTACTTGTTGGTAAACCGTGTTCGATCATTGCCAAAATAGAAAGTGGTGCAATGAATACCTCTATTAGTCTACTTAACGAAATTGCACTAGCTTCACATAGTAATTTTGATATCAAATTTAGTCGAAACAGGCAATAATCAACTAAACACAAAAAGGAATCCTCAAAATGAGGATTCCTTTATTTTTACTCTGAGACTTTTGAACTAAGTGCTTCGACAATTGTATCTTCAAAACTTTCAGGCTTAGTTGTTGGTGCATAACGGTGGATCAATTGACCATCGCGACCAATCAAAAATTTGGTAAAGTTCCATTTGATACGACCATGTCCACAGTTTCCTTCAAATATGTGAACAATGGATCTTCATCATCACCATTAACAGCAATTTTCTTTGTCATAGGGAATGTTACACCATAATGAACTTGGCAATAATCACTGGTTGCTTCATCAGAATCTAGTTCTTGTTTGAACTGATTTGATGGCAAACCTAATACTTCCAATCCTTGTTCATGATACTTCTTATAAAGTGCTTCGATACCTTCAAGCTGTGGTGCCAATCCACACTTACTTGCGGTATTTACAATCAAGACTACCTTACCTTTATAATCATTGAAATCAATTTTTTCGCCGTTCATTTCAGTTTCAGAAAAATCATAAATTCCTGCCATAATACTACCCTCTCTAGTTCAAGATTCCTCTTTGATGAAGTTCATTATAATACTTATATTTTAAAAGACTACTAAAAGTACTCCACAAGGAATGTGAAATCAACCAATTCTGTCAAATATTAAAAGCCTTGTTTCTTTAACCCTATTTTTCCTGTCCAAAGTCCAATAACAGAAAATAATAAAATCATAACAAAGTAAACGAGTAATTCTGAAACTGTGAAATTTTGGAATGAACGGATTCTCATACCTGCAGTTACTAAAGCATATGGATAATAAATTAACAATTTGTCATTGATCAATAATATAACAAAACTCAGAATACTCATACCAGTGGCTATTATCACTGGTGTTACAAAATTCTGTAATTTTATTGATATCGACAATTGAATTGCAATTATTGGCAATGTACCTAACCATCCAAGCACACCCCAAAGAATAAATACCAAAATGTTCGTATTAATTGGTAAATCAGAAAAAAACGCTGTCAGATAATAGAAGACAATAAATATTAATTGACTGATTCCCGTTAGTATTGAAACGAAAATAAATTTATTTATTACTAACCTATTTGAAGAAACAGGTAATATAGCTAAACGTTGCCAGTTCTTTCGATTATTCTCAATATTGCAAATGACAGACACTATTATTGAAATCAATATTGGGAAAAATATCTGTGAATAAAATTGTCCCGTTTCACCCCAAAGTGCATCCCACTGTGTTCCAAAAGAATCAAAAACTTTTTGATTTGCAAAATAGAGCGTTGCTCCTAAACAAAAACTAACTACGTCAAATATAAGGATGATATAAAATAAATGGATCCTTTTGATCTTTAAAAATTCTGAACCAATGAGTGTAGTCATGATAGTATCTCCCAACTATTATTCATTTGGCGACGAATGAAAACAATCAGGGCAGAACTTATTAAACATATTGTTAACATTAATAGTGGCCAATTGTCAATTACTGTAATTTTCCCCTTTAAAAGTTTATAAGGGTTCAAAAACGATATGTATTGCCATGGAATAAACAAAGTTATCCATTTTGGTAAAAAGCCTGATGTTACGAGACTAATAAATGACCCCGCAAGACCAATCGAGATTGGAATTGATTGATTTTTCATCTTAAATGATAGTAATAGATGTATTGAAGTGATGACCGAACTAGCTATTACAATATCTAATAAGAAGTAAATCAATTCAATAATATTAAATCTGTGGTTCATTATAAGGGACATCGAAACGCAGAGAACTAGTTCGACTATCGCCGCAATAATAATTGTGATGATGATTACAAGCCACTTAGAAAAAAATAGTTGCCATTGTGATTCATTACTTAGCATTAAGGACTTGATCATATTATTATCTTTTTCGGCTGACACTAGTCTTGAAGACATTAGTGCAATAAGAAATGGAATTATTAAATTATTTGCGGTTATCATGTTAAATAAAATAAAGCTTCCTGTTGAATCAGGATTTTTACCAAATTGTATTTGGGTGGAAAATAATGACCATAAAATTGCAACACTGAATAGTAACAAAACATATATCCAAAATTTACGTCTTCGATTCTTCTTTGATTCTGAAATAAGATATTTCATCGTTATTTTCCCCCAGTCAAATCAAGAAAAATGTCTTCAAGTGATTTGTTCTTTTTATACATGGAGTATAACTTGCCATCATTCGTAATAACTTTTTTGCAATGTTAGCTATTTCATCTGGATTTTGTAAACTAAATGATACCGTTCTGTTATCAATCGAAGTTATTGAACTATATGGATCATCATTCAAAATATTTCGAGTTAGGTCAACATTATTAGTTGTAATAAGGTAATTATTTTGTGCCATCAAACTATTAAGCGTCCCCTGGTACAATAATTTCCCATCTTTAATGATGCCCAGCGTTTTTGATATTTGTTCCATTTCTGAAAGGATATGACTTGAAACCAAGAGTGTCATACCATATTGTTTCGGAAGTGATTTAAGGAGCTCACGAATCTCGTGCATTCCCTCTGGATCCAATCCATTTGTTGGTTCATCAAGAATCAAGAATTTAGGAAATTTTATTATTGCCATTGCGATTCCTAATCTTTGCTTCATTCCTAGTGAGTAATTCTCAACTTTTTTGTCTTTTTCCTTAGTTAAATCAACAATATTGAGAGATTTTTCAATATTTAATTTAAGTATATCAGTAAGGTTCTGTATTATTTCTAAATTTTCAGTTCCAGTCAAATTTGGATAAAACTATGGTTCCTCAATTAACGCACCGATGTTGGACAATATATATTTCCTGTTACTGAAAAGATTCTTCCCAAATATATTTATTTCACCTTCATCTGCTTTCATCAGGCCCAAAATGATTTTCATAGTTGTAGACTTACCTGCACCATTTTTACCTAGAAAGCCATATATATCTCCTTCAGCAATTGACATGGAAATATCTTGTAATACTTCTTGGTCACCAAATTTTTTCTTGATATTTTTTGTTTCTAAAAGTAGTTTCGACATAAGATTTCCCTCATTTTATTGATATATGAAATATCAATTATTTTGATAAATTACTAGAATACTCAATTTCAAATTTTTCTCCGCTCGATCATCAAAAAAAGCCAACAAAAAAACCGTCTAATCACTAATCGTGACAGACGGATAATATTGAGGAAAAGTTCCGGCTAATGAGGTTAATTTAAGCCGCACTACAGCCGTAATAATACTAATTTACAGTAAAGTTATTTCCCTTTGCTAGATAATTGATTTTTTCTTCATATTCATCTTCACCATCAACAGCTTTGACGGCTGCAACAACCTTTTCGTCATCCTTGAGACGGCCGAATAGATAGTTTAGTGAGTAGTTTTTATCCAACAAGTTATACGATCTGAGTACTAGGTCTTTGGCATAGTCATCAGTATCGATTTCCTTATTGTTATTAATATCCGTGTACAGTTTCGACAAAATTTCTTTAGCTTCTGTGTTATCGTTCATTTTCATAAATATACACCTGCTTTTTATTTTTATCTTCTTATACTGCTTAAGAATATTCTAGCATAATCAGGTAAATATAACGAACTACACTATTCCAATAATGTCGTTAAATCAGGCGTGTAAGCGGATAAATTAATTTTTCAATTAATTTTCATTGTTAGTATCTACCCAACGATAATTCAAGTAGATACTGATTACTGCTTCTACAGCTGCAATTACAAGGAAGATCAAAGTATTGATCCAAATACCGAGATAATTAGCATTATAACCAGGTCCGGTAAAGAATTGCATTGAGTTTGAAAATTGATCTGTGAAGAATCCCACGACTCTAAATACCAATCCAATAACCAATACATACAAAATGAATGTTAACAAGTTTTTACCAGTACGTGGCAAGAAATTACTTGCCGCTTTAGAAAGTAAGTGAATCAAATTAATGGTTGTCCAAGTCAATATAGCTATAGCCAATAATACGAAGATCATTGCAGCAAATCCTTTAAATATATCTGCAGTGTTGATCTTACTGAAATTAACTTCAGTGCTCATATTACTTAACAAATGATTCAATTCATTCCAATTTGTAAAAATAGCAATCGCAAACAAAATTCCTTGAACTAATCCTACATAAACAAAGTTAACGAATGATGAAAGCAAGTTAGTGAGATAGAATTTTGTGTCACTAACTGGTATCAATCTATAAGTGCTGCTGGTATATTTTTTCTCAGATAAAACTGTCAGTCTGATAAATTCGAAGGACATAAAGATAAATGCTGCACCAGCTAAAATTCCTGTAGAAAGTTGCAAATCAATCGATGCTCCATGGAAGACACTAAGTCCTAAAATAACAATCACGTACAATAATTCGATCAATATAATGAAATTTGAATTCCTAAACTTTTCGCCAGATAATGCTTTGAATAAACTTCCAAAACTAGTCATTGTTATTGCCCCCTTCGTCATACAAACTTTCGTAAAAGTTTTCAACACTCATACCTTTATTCTCTCGAATTTCGTCGGTCTGCTTTTGACATGCAATCGTTTCATTCTTGATAACGATGATTTCATCCAAAATCGGTGCTATCTCTGAAACATAGTGATCACTGACCAAAATTGTCGCATGTTCAGGTTTCCATTGAATGATACTGTTGATAATTTTCTTACGACTCATACTATCGATGCCACTAAATGGTTCATCCAATAGATACAATTCGACTTGACGAGACAGTGTCAAAGCAATGATCAACTTTTCTTTATTACCTTTTGATAAAGCCGAAACCTTCATGGTTTTATCCAAATTAAGGAATTTCATCAAATCATCACAACGTTTATCATCAAAATCGTCATAGACGGTCCTATAGAAATCGACGATTTTACCAATTTTCATACCAGCAGGAAATCCATTCAGATGATCCGTAAAACTAACATGTGCTTTTCGATCTTTGGCTTGGAAAGTACCGCTAACTTCGATTGCGCCTGTTCCGTGTGCATTACCAGTGATCAAACGCATCAATGTAGTCTTACCAGCACCATTCTCGCCTAATAGACCAATGATTTTGCCACTTTCAACTTTCAAATTAACGTCATTTAAAATTTTTACTAAGTTATGGCTGTAATTTAGATTTTCAATTTTCATAACATTACTCATTTTCGACACCCCTATTCTTCATAAACTTGCGCAACTCTTCAAGAATCTCATTATCAGAAAGTTGTAAATCGTGCAATTCTTGATATGCAATGGTCAATTGTTCTTTCACTAATTTGTCCTTTAGTTGCTTTATTTTATCAACATCAATCGTTACAAAATTACCCTTACCTCGCTGAGGTTCAATGATCTGTTCATTGATCATCTCAGTTAAAGCACGTTGAACAGTGTTGACATTGGCTGTCACATCCACCGCCAATTGTCTGACTGCTGGCAATTTTTCTCCTGGATCAAGCTCCCCAGTTACGATTTGATGATACAGGTAATTCTTAATTTGATAGTAAATTGGAATCTTGTCATCAAATTCCATCTCTCTCACCTACCTAGTGTATTAGCTTACTAGTACACTATAGAACTATAACTAAGTAAATGCAAGAAAATTCGATCTTCTTTGCGGAATTTGTTGTTATTGGTATCAGTACCGACTATACTTTGTTCACTATATGAGAAGGTGAAAAATATGAGTATAAAAATTCGTAAAATTGGTAATTTAAATTTTCTCACCGTTCCAGAATCAATAATGCCATTAGCTCAAGAATATTATGTCTTTCAAGGTGGAGACGGAGTGATTGTATAAACACCTGCTGAGGAAAATCCTTTTACTTCGGATAAATTTATCAAACAGCATGACTTTTCCCAAACAGAGGAATTTAGTGGTCCCATGGTTGGAAAAGAAATAATAAACGATCAATAGACTAATAAGAGAAGCAAATAATAACCAAAAAAACAGCACGCCAACTAATTAGTTGACGTGCTGTTCTGATTTCCCTATAAAACATCTTTATTCATAAATTGCTTCTAATGTATTGATATCATTCTCATTCAAAGCAGTCATGCCTTCATCCATCGGATACATGACAGATTGCTTATCTTGACTGTGGCCTAATCCAAGCGCATGTCCCAACTCATGAGTTGCAACGGATTGCGAAATCGAATCATCTTGATAAGTAAGATTGATACTAGCTTTTCCATGATTATAACTACTCATGGCAGTCCGGTAGATGTGTGGTCCACCTTTTCCGAGTTCTTTAGTCTTGGTGTATTCATCCGGCTCAGTACTGTAATATATTGAAAAAGTTACTGAATTATCGCTTGATTTTCCAGTACCCGCGATCAATTTCACGATACCTGTTTGATTATAGGTATACACAGCTTCAAGAAAAACTTGTTTAACTGATTCAGGAATTCCCTCCTCAAAATGATAATGGTATGTGTTAGGTAATGGTACTCCCTTAACGATTGATTCTATTGGAGTTGTTGAATTAATAGATGATTGTTGCTCTTCTTTTTGCTTGCTTAATTTCTGTTGATTGTTTACCGCTGTGACATCCCCAGCAATGGAATTAGGAAAAACTTTGGATACTTTTTCAGATATTGCCGTTTCAATTGCACCAAATTTTCCAGTGGATTGGTTGCCATTGGGCATCCATTTAGTAAATGTTACCAGTTCAATTATTGCTAGGACAATAACCACACCTAGAAATAACCTTCTTAAATATCGCATTCGGTTCTCACTCTCTAATTTAAATATTCAATATATTGATTATACCCATTTTTCTTGAAAAATATAATTATTTAGCATGACTAATCTTTTCGACAAAATTGATAGAGCAAATAATAAAATCATGATAGAAAAAAATTTCTCAAAAATGAGAAATCCTTTTTCTACAGATCATGGAAAATCTTCTGCATATTAGTCTCAATATGATTTATTTCATCAGAATAACCTTGCAACTCTGCAGAATATTTAGCCACTTTATCCTCATCAACATCAGTCTTGTAACGCAATTTGTGTTCCAAACTTCCCCACATATCCATTCCAACTGTCCTGATCTGGATTTCCACTGGAGTGACTTGGACGCTATCTGATTGGAATACTGGTACTGAAACTACAAGGTGTAAACTACGATAGCCACTTGGCTTAGGGTTCTTAATGTAGTCTTTTCGTTTGATCAACTTAACATCGGTTTGCGCCAACAAATTCTTTTCAACTGTATAGACATCATCCAAGTAATTTGTAATGACACGCAATCCACCAACGTCAAAAATATTACCTGGCACACTATCGATTGTCGGCTCTAAGCCTTTTCGTTCAAGTTTCCCGATTAAACTTCCGACATCTTTCATTCTGACCTCGATATGATGAATGGGATTATGATTGTGTCTAACTTGGTAATCTGAATCCAAGTTCTCAAGCTTAGTTCCGAATTCACCAACTGCTGCACGACAAAGTTGATAATAACTGACAAATTTACTTATCTCTTCACCGTCACGTCTATCGTCCGTTAATTGTGACATTTGACGCTTAATATCATTCACATTAATTAAGTTTTCTCGCTCTAGAATCATTACAAATCCTCAATTCTGAATAAAATAAAAGGATGTATCACGACGTGATCATCCTTACTTCAATTCTCCGTTTCGATACATTCATCGTACAACACAAAACACGGAAAAATTATGAAGATTATTTATTGTTTTATTGAACTTTACTTAGCTGCTTTTAATTCAGCAATGTTTATCTTCTTCATTTTCATCATTGCTTGAATTTGATAAGGTGTCTGAGTCAACTCGCCCATATTTTCAGGAACGATTTGCCAAGACATACCAAATCTATCTTTAGCCCAACCACATTGTTCAGATTCAGCGACGTGAGAAAGTTTTTCCCAGTAATAGTCGATTTCATCTTGATCTGCGCATTCGATCGTAAATGAAATAGCTTCGTTGAAGCGGAAATATGGTCCACCATCAAGTGCCATGAATTTTTGACCATTCAAATGGAAAACAGCAGTCAAAATCTTGCCAGCCATCTCTTCAAAATGTTCATCTAATTTTTCATCAGGATAGTAATTAATTTCATCAATCTTTGAGTTTGGAAATACATCAATATAGTAGTTAATAGCTTCCTCACAGTTGTTATCAGCAAACCAAAGACTAGGTACGATTTTGTTCATAATGAAAGCCCTCCTGTTTTTATGAAATAATCATAACTCAAAACAAAAAAATAACTACACAAATTTGTGTAGTCACTAAAATTTATTCAATTCATCCATCATAGCCGGGCGCATCTTGTACTCCTCTCGCCACTTTTCAATCAATTTTTCAGCGGCAGCATTACCACCGGGATAATTAAGCATTTCTTTTAATACTTTCACAATCTTTCGATAATGTTGTCTCGTACCAGAATCGGTCGCCATATCAGATGCAACCTGAACATACTTTTGAAGCAGCTTGGCAGAATACAGTGGCCTCAGTGTTGAACCATATCTTTGTACTCCATATAGCCCTCGCTCTGATAAAACCGATTCCAACAACTTATCAAGTAACTTGTCTTCTAAATATATCTCCTGAAGGTCAGATCCTTTCGGCATATCAGCAAGAAGCTTTTCTCGTACTGATGGCCACTTCTTATCAGTAAATACTGATTTAAGCTCTCGGTACAATTTAATATCAGGGGAACTAGTTTTGGTCAATAATTCCCAAAGCTCGTTTCGATAATCTTCATCATATCCAATTTTTTTATACAAATCTTTTAATTGAATACTGAATTGATTAACAATACCACTCAAATCACTAAACAATCTTTTACCTTCAATCAATGATCGGATTGCTTCCGAATAATCTTCATGCTCAATACAATATGTTACATAGGACCTACGTATATCCCAATCATCACTATTTTCAAATAGAAAATCACGTATCATATCCGTAGGATAATTTAATTTCTTGAGCATATCAACGTAATGCAATGCCATTGATTTTGCTCGATACTCATCTGTATACGAATCATGATTATCTTTTAACTCGACGAACCTTTGTTTAGTCCAAGTTAGTTTTTTCTCCAGAAATTCTTGTTCATTAAATTCTGAAAATAAAATATTATCAATTGTATCATCGAAAGGTTCCAACTTATCGATTTTCGTTTGGAACCACTTAAACATTTTTCGCTTTAACTTCATATCAGCTGTCAAAGAAATAATTTGTGTCCAAATATCATCACAACATTCCATTAATTCTATGATTTCACCATCAGAATCATCAATATTGAGTTTTGAAATTTTAACAGCAATATAGTTTATCAATTTATAAGCAATTTCTAACTGACCACTGTCGACAAGCGATTGAACTGTTTCGTTAATGAATATTTCTAAATCGTTTTCAAATCCACCAGCATTATAGTAATCAATGTAGCCATATCTATCTTTATAGGCATTAAAAATATTGTTAATATTGCTTTTCAAAGAAGCAAATTCATCCTTAGACATTTTAGAATATCGTATCTTAAATAGATTAAATAAAGTTGAATCTAGTTTAAGTGTTTCAATTACAAACTCACGAATGTCTTTATCGGAAACTTCCTCAACAATATTTTCTACATTTTGATTATCACTTTCTGACTCAGTTGCGACTTTCTCATCATTGACAGCAAAATAGACGGCAGCCATATGCTTACAAAGTCTATTACCGCTTGCATATGAGCAATCACAACTAGCAGATATAGGTTGACCATCTTTTATCTTCATTGAAACTCTATAAATACTTGAACCACTGACGTCCGCTTTGATTATATTTCCAGATTTTTTAATATTGCTGACCAACCCACGCTGAAAATAATCGTATCCTCGATCCAATATTGTTTCATCAAATTTATTTTCCCAGTCCATATGTTGACTCTCCATATTGTATTTCATTATTGATCAATCATTCCAGAATCCATAATCTATACTCTTTTGCTTTGATTTCCCTTCTTCTAGTCTAGAATCTTTCTCAATTTCTTCTTTTGTTTTTAAGAATTTATCATTAAGATTTTTCCACAAACTGTTAGAGGTTCCTAAAGCTAAAGAAAGTTTTTCAATTAATTGATTATCCAACTCAATTCTTCCATTAAGCAGAAGACTTATTTGCTTTTCATTGGTATTCATTCGGTCAGCCAATTCTCGTTGATTCATATTTTCCTCTTCAAGATATTCTTTAATGTAATATCCCGGATGAATCGCAAGCAAACTATCATTACTAATTTTAAGCATAATTATTAAATACCTCCTCAATATCACGGTTTTAATGCCATTATAAAAACTACTCAAATTTGAATTATTATCAATGGAAATTACTTCATGATTGATACCTTATTAAGAGCTGTTTACCCATTATTTTTGTCGAATCCCGGCTTGCTTCAAAATCTTACTCTCAATACCATGTTCCAATTCTTTATCATTATGAATCGGCACTGGTACGGTAACGTTAGTCTTAGGATTATACATTTTCAAATGTGAGCCGTTCTGTGATTTACGAACGAATCCATTTTGCTTTAACAACTTAACTAACCTATGTGGTTTCAATGCCATAATTTTTACTAGCTTCTTCCCTTTTCTACTATACATAAGTATCTCATAGATTAACTCTGCAACAAAAAATAACCTCCGCATATTACGGAGGTTATTTTCTTTTAAAAATTCTATAATAATTTATTCCCAATCGTAGTCTGTTGGATCTTCCAAACCACGACCTGTTGCTTTATCTAACATGATTCTTTGCTCAAAGTGTGCAACATTACGTTTTGTTTCTTTGACCATATCTGGGTTAACAGATACATAGTCGATACCACTTTGAATCAAGAAGTTTGTAAAGTCAGGGAACTCTGATGGTGCTTGTCCGCAAATTGAAACTGTCTTTCCATCTTTGTGTGCAGCTTTGATCAAATGACGAATTGCACGTTTAACTGCAAGGTTACGTTCGTCAAACAATCCTGAAACTGTATCATTGTTACGATCACAACCAAGAAGTAGCATTGTTAAATCGTTTGATCCAATTGAGTATCCATCAATATACTCATTAAATTTATCTGCCAAAATAATATTTGAAGGAATTTCTGCCATCATGTAAACTTTGAAGTCTGCACCTCTTTCAAGACCTTGTGCTCTCATGATTTCAGTAACTTTTTTAGCTTCATCAACTTTACGTACGAATGGAATCATTACGTTCAAGTTCTTCAATCCAAATTCATTACGTACTTTCTTAACAGCTTCCAATTCAAGCTTGAAGGCATTGATGTATTTAGGATCGTAGTAACGTGAAGCACCACGCCAACCTAGTAAATCAGCTGGTTCATGTGGCTCGTAGTCTTCACCACCTTTAAGGTTACGATATTCGCTTGACTTGAAGTCTGATAGACGTAGAACAACTGGACGAGGAGCCATTGCACGGGCAACTTTAGAAACACCGTCAGCTAACATATCAACAACTTTTTCTGGATGTCCTTGGTCGATCAAGTATAGAGGATGTTCATGGATATATGATGTCCAGATGAACTCTTCACGCATTAAACCAATTCCGTCTGCTGGAAGTGATGAGTATTTGTCAGCTAAGTCTGGATCACCTAAGTTCATCATGACACCTGTTCCTGTTGGAGCAAATGTTTCAGCAGCAACAACTTGTCCTGCAACTGGTGCTTCAGCAGCTGGTTTCTTCAAAAGACTTTCAACCTTACCTGCATATACAACACCATTCTTAGAATCAACAGTTACTACATCACCATCTTTAAGTGCATCTGTAGCAGCAACTTGGCGGCTTTCTGTACCAACGATACATGGAATCTGCATTTCACGAGAAACGATAGCAGCGTGACAAGTCATACCACCATTATTTGTAACGATGGCTGCAGCCTTCTTCATAGCTGGAACCCAGTCAGGAGAAGTCATCAATGTAACTAGAACTTCGCCGGCTTTAAATTGATCAATATCTTTCGGATCATCAATAACGTGAACTGTACCACTTGCTATACCAGGGCTGGCTGGTAATCCACGAACAACGACCTTAGCATCTGATTGAGCAACCACGTTATCATCTCCTGAGTCATTTTTATGTTCTTTATTATGTTGTGACCATACAGTTTCTGGACGAGCCTGAACGATCCATAGACGATCTGTGTTGACGTCCAAAGCATATTCCATATCCATGTAACAGCCGTAATGCTCTTCAATTTTCTTAGCATAACCGGCCAATTCGAGAATCTGGTCATCTGTTAAAACTTGTTTCTCTTGTAAGTCTGCTGGCACAGCATCTTCAACCGTTCCACCATCAGAAATACGATTTAATTGAATAGTTTGTTTAACAACAGTTTTATCAACGATCTTCATTGTTTTCTTATCGATGATAAAGTGATTTGGAGTAACTTTACCTAAAACAATATACTCTCCTAAACCACGAATTCCATCAATAGTAATCTTAGTATCATCACCATTGGCAACATCAACTGAGAACATGATTCCTGATGCCTTTGAAAAGACCATCATTTGAACCGCAGCTGATAGAGCAACTTTTTCATAAGGGAATTGTTGCTTGTGACGGTAATATGTAGCACGATCAGTAAATAGTGAAGAATAACATTCTTGAACTCTATTAACTACGTCGTCAGCACCCTTGATGTTGAGGTATGATTCCTGTTGACCAGCAAATGATGCATCTGGTAAATCTTCAGCAGTAGCAGAAGATCTAATAGCAACAAATGGATCCTTTTGACCAACCTTTTCTGAGAGTTCAGCGTAAGATTTTTTAATGTTCTCTGCTAAATCGTCTGGCATTTTAGCGCCAACAATCAAATCACGGATCTTCTTGCACATAACTCGAAGTTCATCGGAATCCTCGTAATCTTTCATTCCGTTAAGCAAGTCATTTACTTTATCATTTAGACCCGTTGCATCCATAAAATAACGATATGCATGGGCAGTGGTTGCAAAACCATAAGGTACAGGGACATCCATTGACGATGTCATTTCACCTAATGATGAAGACTTCCCACCAACCAAATTCACATCTTCTCGATGTAATTCGTTAAACCATAAAACATTTGCTTCGTCGCGACTACTCATGATGCTACCTCCTGAAATGTTAAATAAAATAAACAGATTTGTGAAAACGTTTCCACTCACAACTTAATTGTAGAGCATATACTCGTTAAGTGTAAAGATGTAATTTGGTTATTATGTATTATTTATTATATATAACGTGTTATATCAATAAAGTAAACGGCAATGATTTGGTTAACGATAATCAGGAGTAAAAAAGTGTAGATTTCTTATGAAAAAATTAAGAATTAGAATTCGATTCTAATGTAAATTTAATTAAAATTGCCCCCAATATTCTTCGTTAGATTTAACAAATTGATCAGTCTCAGATTCCACAATATCGTCCTCCATTCTGCTAACTCCTTGTATTCCTATTTATACTAAAAAAAGTCGTTGAATGAAATATATTTCATTCAACGACTTTTATGTTTGAAGTGCTTTAAGGAATACGGTCGCCTAGGTGACCCCATAAATTATTCTAAGTGGCGGTAGCCACGAAGAATAATTAGTTAAGCTTCTTCTTACTTACAACATTCAAATTGTCATCCATGTCATAAACAACTGGTTCACCAGTTGCCATTTCAACGTCCATGATGTCAGCATCTGAAATGTTTTCGATGTATTTTGTTAGGGCACGTAGTGAGTTACCATGTGCTGCAATGATAACGTTCTTGCCGTCTAACAATTTAGGAGCGATTTCGTCTTCCCAGAAAGGAATAACACGTTCCAAAGTAACTTTAAGGTTTTCTCCACCTGGAATGATCTTTGGATCCAAGTTTGCGTAACGACGGTCTTTTGCTGCTGAACCTTCGTCTGTAGCTTTCAATAATGGTGGCAATGTATCGTATGAACGTCTCCAAATATGTACTTGTTCATCACCATATTTTTCAGCTGTTTCCGCTTTGTTCAAGCCTTGGAGTGCGCCATAATGACGTTCGTTCAATCTCCATGTCTTTGTTTCTGGAATCCAAAGTTGGTCACAGCCTTCAAGAGCATAGTGCAATGTCTTGATAGCACGTGTCAATACTGAAGTATAAGCTTGGTCAAAAAGGATACCTTCTTCTTTAAGAAGTTTACCAGCGTTTTGAGCTTGCTTTACGCCTTCTTCACTAAGGTCAACGTCGACCCATCCAGTAAATTGGTTAGATAAATTCCATTGACTTTGTCCGTGACGAATGAAAACTAATTTTGCCATTTGATTTCCTCTTTTCATATCTTTAACAAGTTACATTTTACACGAATTCCCAGCGAAAAAAAAGTGAATAGAGTCACTCATTACGCTAACCTGTCAATTGACATACGCTTTCATTAAAAAAATCCATATGCAGCTGAATCAAATTCAGTCACATAAGGATTTTTAGTGTTTATAAATTGGAGTTTCGACATCGTTCAATGTTGAAATATCCATCTTAACTTTGGCATTCTTGTTCAAATAGCCATTAACATTTTTGTTACCAGCAAATACTGCAGTAACCTTGTCGGTACCATCAAGTAAGTTCGTTACAACACCGGCATTTTGATCCTGTGTCATAACTATTGGAATTATTTCGACACTATATTTTCTCAAACCTAATAGTCGTTTGTAGAAATGAGAATCGATCGATACGAAGATTGTAGCTTGCATATTACGCAGGGCTTGGTTCTTCAACCACCAGAAAATCAAATCTTCATCACTGGCAAATGTACTGATCAAGACGTTTCCACGTGAAAATAATTGGATAAATGGTTCATCCTCTGTATAACTCTTGATCAGAACTAATGTACCGTCTTGGCGATAAAAGTTTTCACGGATTACTCGATTAGGATTTTGTGGATCATAGAATTGTGTGGCCGAGTTAACACCGTTAACGTCAAAAATATCACGACTCAATAACTTACGGTCATCATAATGACGAATGATCTTAAGTTGATTCTTGTTATCACGAGCAACTTCCATAATCAAATTGTCATCATCATAAACT
This sequence comes from Companilactobacillus mishanensis, assembly GCF_003946505.1. Taxonomy (GTDB): domain Bacteria; phylum Bacillota; class Bacilli; order Lactobacillales; family Lactobacillaceae; genus Companilactobacillus; species Companilactobacillus mishanensis. The sequence goes on from NZ_RHON01000007.1 coordinate 64,867, forward strand.
TTGTCGATATTCTTTTCGTTATCATGCTCAATACGATAGTTATCTTCAAAAGGAATTTCAGCTGGTGAGACTGCCACGTTTTGATTGCGGCCTTGCAAATCATTGTACATATTTAATAAGTAAGAATTAGGATTTACCAGACCAGAATTCTGATAATCAGCCCAAGTTTGGTTTGCCATATCATCATATGAAACAGTGATTGTATTTGCTAAAAATCCGTGGTCATTGAAAGTATCTGTCAATTGGCGCCACATTTGGCTTTCGCCATCATCAGGATTGATATCAAGATGGTCGTGGAAAATAAAGTAATTACGATTTGGATCTAAGAAAATCTCATTTGCCATCTCATCAGAATCAAACCACTTCTTCAAGGAAGTATTGATCTTGTCGATTTGGTCGTTAGTTTGGGCACGTGCATTATCTTGATCATCGCCCAAACTACGCAAGACGTAATTATAATAACTACGTGATGAAAGCAATTCATGACGTAATTGATTCTTCAAAGTTGTTTCCTGACTCTTTAAACTGTCTAACTGGCTTTCAGTACCTTCCCAGTCGTTATTGTTCTTAGCTGGAACAGTTTGTTCCTCGTAATAATAACCGTTCAGCTCAGGACCGTCAGGACGAACAGAAGCATTATCATCAGGCATATCTGCATCAGTAATATGATCAACAGGTGGTGTAGCTTGTGCTGACATATGTACATCTGGATCAGCTTGTTGCTGTTGCTGAAGGTGATCCGGAGTCGAATTATCATCCTGCGGATAAGGTGGCACACTACTAAAGTGGCTTTGATCATTATTTAGCTGTGATGCATTATTAAAATTAGATTGATTACCAGCAGTTTCACTGGACTTTTTATCTCTATCAAAAAATGACATACCCTAATCTCCTCTATTTAACAAATCAATTACTAACATTATATAAAACAAAAGCACCCAATAGGGTACTTTTTTATTTTTTAAGATTTTTTCAGTCTAAATTTGTGCCTCTTCGGTTTCTTTGGTCCTCCAATTTGATGCACCCCTAATATATCTAATAGGAAGACAAAAATTGGAATACCGATGATCAATCCCCAAGTTCCAATTAATTCTTCAGAAACAATCAAAACAACAAAGGTGAAGAATATTGGTAAATGAGTCATGCTGGACATAAATTGTGGATTCAAGAAATATGTTTCGATCAAGTGAATCACGATGACCATGATAATTATGTAGATAACGTATTTCAACCCATCAACTGAATATGCGACGAAACTCAACGGTATCAACGAAATAATTACACCAGCAACTGGAATCAACGAAAGTATAAAGACCATCGCGGCTAGTGCGATAACACCAGGCATCTTCATGAATATCAGAGTTATTGTTGTCAAAACAGTATTTACTACGGCAATCATCAATTGTGCTTCAATTACAACACCAAAAGTATTGATGAACTTTTGACCATAGTATCTAACATCATCGAATAACCAGCTGAAGTTACTATTCAAGAATTGACGTCCAAATGAGTTCATATCCTCGATTTGAGTCGTATAAAAGAAACTCAATAGGAAGGAAATGAAGATATTGAATCCGACCGCACCAACACTAGTGATGTAATTTACCACCTGACTGGCAGCAGTTTTGATTTGGTTATCCAAATTGATCTGTTGCAAGTATTGATAAATGTAGTTCAAATATTGATTATCTCGAACTTCTTTACTGTGATAAAACTTAGTCAACGAATCGAATATTTTGACAGATTGACTGACGAGCTGTGGAACATAATTGGTAATTGCAAAAACCAATAAAGCAATAATCAATATGTAAACAGGTGCGATTATCCAAATCGGCTTGACGTTAAAGTGTTTCTGCACTGCACGAACCAATTGAACAGACAAAAAAGTAAATATGAAAGTCAGCAAGAAGAGACTTAACATACTGCGCAATAGATAGAACAATAAAATCACTACAAGTAGTAAGACTGCCCTTCTCAAGCGTTTGTTAGCAACGAACTTATCGTATACGCTCATACAAAATACTCCTTAGGGAACAAAAGTACATATCAAGATAACTATTATCATCATCATAACAGTTTCGATAGTGTATCTATAATACCAGATTATAGCCGTGAACTCACGAAACATAGCAGGCCATTTAAAAATCGGCATCGTGATAGATGGAATAAAGTTAGCTTTCACCCCAATGCTTTGAGCAAAACGTTTTGCCCTGGGGATATGAAACTCACTCGTCACTATCAAAATCTTAGGTAACTTATTTTCCCGCCAATGTTTCTTGATTTTAATAGAGCAAAACTCCAAATTCTCCGTCGTGTTTATTGATTTATCTTCTATAATAATTCTTTCGTCGGGGATCCCCGCTTCCACAAGGTATCGATGCATAATGCTGGCTTCAGTCCGGTCAGTTCCGATACTCTTTCCCCCACTTACTATAATGAAAGGTTTATCTTTTAATTCGTTGTAAGTTTGGACAGTTTTTTCCAACCTGGACATCATAATTGGAGGAATCCTGTCAGTCATGAATTTGGATCCAAGCACAATAATATAATCGGCTTGAGATTGTTTTTCATCACGAGAGTAATAACGGACATAAAAATAATAAATTCCCATGATAATTAAAAACATTAAGTCGACTGAAAAAATAAACGCTGTATAAATTGTGAAAAAGTGCGATAGATGAGGCTCGCTGTGCATTTTTATAATTGGTGGAATAAGACAGAACAAAAAAATTATAACTGCTACTAAAGTTGGCAATGGATGTTTGCTGAACAAATAACGAACATTCAAAACCAAAGCGATCTCAAGTAAAGTGATGATAATAACGTATATATAGTACGGCATTTGAAATCCCTCACTCAATAAAACTAAGTTTAGTTTATTGATTACTTCAAAATCTTTAAATAATTATCCCTATTTATTAACATTATAACCCGAAATAATAAATTGCGAATAGAAACCTTTAGGGCACACGTAAGAAAAGACCAGTCATACGACTGATCTTTTTAATATTTATTTTTTAATTTATATGTAGTATATAAATTAATTTATTATTTAGCTGTGTATGTTGCGTAACTATCCATTACCCATTCGTTTGTAGAAACACGATAGTAAGTATGACCGTTGTAAGTCTTTTGTTGATCAGTATACCAACCAGAGTTGTTTGCTAAACCACGGTTAGATTTCTTGGTAGAACCGTCATTTTGGAAAGCAACAAGTGGAGTTGCATAGCTAGAAGGATTGTTAACAAGAACAGATCCCACAGCGCCGTTGTCTACGCCACCATTATTACCAGTGTTATTACCACCAGCATTTGTACCGCTCTTCATCTGGTTGTAATAAGTATTAACTAAAGCAACAAATTGATCCATACCATAGTTCCATTTAGCAAAGTAGCCAGTTGGATCAGTATGGTTTGTTTCACCGTACATCTTAGATGTTTGATCATGTGATACAACAGTCTTTCCATATTCAACTGGAAGACCATATTGAATCAACTTAGATGCAACATAGTAGGCATCATTTGAAACCGAACGTGCAAATTGATCAGTTGTACTTACTTCGCAAAGCTCAACTTGGATGTATTTTGCGTTAGCAGTTGGACCAGCACCCCATACACCATAGTCAGCACTATGAATATTCAAAATTTGTGTATCATCAACAAAGGCGTGAACGTAAGTTTGAATCGTTGGCCAGTTGTTATTGAAATATGATACTTCATCAGCAGCGGTTGCTCCTGGTGTGGCAGTTTCGTGAACAACAACACCTTCTGGTTTACCAACACCATTTTCATAAGGGATCCATTTGTTGAATGTACCTTCTGTATAAGTGATTGATACCGGTTTGATGTTATTATCAGCTATATAATTGTTGATCCATGAGTCAGCTTTTGCTTCTTGGATGAATGTCTGAGGTGTAGCTTGTGTTGTAGCAACAAAGCCAACTCCAGTCAAAGCAGCCGCAGTAGCAAGGCTAGCTATAAATTTTTTATTTAAAAACATAAATAAACCCTTCCCACAGTTAATTTTCCTAACTAATTCAGTTTAACAAGTTTTTTTCTATTTATGCTAAAAGTAATTAAATTGTAATAATAAGGTAACTTGGAGGTATCACAACGCCGAGTAACTTAATCAAAAGTCGTTAGGCAACTAACCATAGTCAACAAAAGCCGTAATAGTGGGGTTTAAAAAAATCAAATCAGGATTATCTTAATCAATATTTCAATACGATATATTATGATTGAATCGCCGTAACGGTTGTAAACGTATACACCTAGATGAAAACGCAAAAAAAAAAGACAGCCAAATCGGCTGTCAAATTTTTTAATATCCTGCAAATGTTGAATAAGTATCTTCAACCCATTCGTTAGTAGAAACACGATAGTAAGTGTGACCATTGTATGATTTTTGTTGATCAGTATACCAACCAGAATTGTTAGCCAATCCACGGTTAGATCTCTTAGTAGTTCCATCATTTTGGAAAGCAACAAGAGGAACAGCATAACTATTAGGATTCTTAACAGTAACAGAACCCTCACTACCAGATACTCCACCGTTATTGTTAGTGCCAGGAGTACTATTAGTAGCACCACCATCATTCTTCAATTGATTGTAATACTTAGCAACCAAATCGTTGAACTGGTTCATGTCATAACCCCATTTAGCAAAATAGCCATCAGGATCAACGTGATCAGTACCACCAAATTTTTGACTAACTTGATGATGAGAAATTACAGTTTCGCCAGGAATATCAGGCAAACCATATTGAACCAAACGATAAGCAGTATAGTAAGCCTGGTTAGCCATAGAACGAGCAAATTGATCAGTAGTACCTACCTCACAAACCTCAACTTGGATAAATTTGGCATTACCGTAAGGACCGCAACCCCAAACACCGTAATCAGCACTAGAAATATTGATAATCTCAGTATCATCAACAAAAGCATGAACATAAGATTGAATATTCTTCCACTCACGATTGAAGAAAGTAACCTCATTTTCAGCAGTAGCACCAGGATCAGCAGTCTCATGGATGACAACACCCTCAGGCTTACCAACACCATTTTCATATGGGAATTGTTGGTCAAAAGTACCAGTACGATACTGAATAGACACCGGTTGAATACCATTATTAGCAATATAATTATTAATAGCAGAATCAGCCTTAACCACTTGAACACCAGCAGGTGAAACAATCGAAGAAGTCACAAACCCAGCCCCAACAAGAGCCAAAGAAGTAACCAAACCAGTTAACCATTTATTTTTAGAAAACATATTCTCCCCCTATTACAAATCATTGTAATAAGCCTAACAAAAATATTTCCATAATAACCACAGTAATATTTTTGTAACGGAAAATTAAACATTAAGTATTAAAAAACAAGAGAGAGCTTACGATTCTCTTACCATTAAGATGTAAAAAAAATGGCAAGAGGGAGTTATACGACCTCGAGCCATTTGCATTACCACTATAAATAATTACAAAAAAAACTAAAAAAAGAAATTTACAATCCAAGCAGGATCTAGGTGCAGGAATCAAATCGGTTTCGGCTCAGTGTTGAGATTATTCTTAGTGTGCGAAGCACGCTTAGAATAAGGCTAAGTTTCAAGACTTACGAAGTAAGGCTCGAAATTATGCCCAACACGTTCCAGCCGAAGAAACCGATTTGATTCCGGAACCGGAAAGACTCCTACTTGCTAGCTGTAAATTTTGCATAATAATCGGAAACCCACTCGTTCGTCGACACCCGATAATAAGTATGCCCCTTATACTGCTTCTGTTGATCAGTAGCCCAAGGAGTCTTATCAGCCAAACCGCGAGTTGGCACAAAAGCACTACCATCAGCTCTAAAACTCAATAGTTGAACGTAATCACCCTCAGGATCAGTAACGTCAACGATACCCTTATATGGGTTAGAAGCTTCTACCTTGTTATTGTTATCAGAACCAGCATCTGTACTAGGCTTTGTAGCTGCACCATTGACACTACCAGTTGCTTTTAAATTGTTGTAATACTTACCAATCAATTCATTGAATTGATTCATATCGTAGCCCCATTTTGAGAAGTAACCATCTGGGTCTGTATGATTCGTTTCATGCCACATTGTACCTGTTTGCTTGTGTGACACTACAGTCTTACCCGGTTCCATTGGCAAGCCATATTGAAGCAATTTAGATGCAATATAGTATGCATCGTTTGAAATTGAACGTGCAAACTGATCAGTTGTTCCTACTTCACACAATTCGACTTGAACGTATTTTGCGTTGGCTGTTGGACCAGCGCCCCAAACTCCATAATCTGAACTGTGAATATTGATGATTGAATTTGCATCTACGAAAGCATGCACGTATGTATATAATTTTTTCCAATTGTTATTGAAATATGCGACTTCGTTTTCTGCAGTAGCACCAGGAGTTGCTGTTTCGTGAACTACTATTCCTTCTGGTCTACCAACACCATTTTCATATGGAATCCAACGATTGAATGTTCCTTGACGATATTGAATTCCCACTGGCGTAATATTATTAGCCTCGATATAACTGTTGACCCACGCATAAGAAGCCTTAACTTCTGATGTCCCAATCAGTGAATCTACTTGTGATGTTGCAACAAAACCTATACCTGTTAATGCGACACTTGTTGCCAAACTCGCAATTAATTTCTTCTTTGAAAACATAATAATCCCCCACTGTTTTATGTTGCAATAAAAGTTTAGCAAATAAAATATACCCAATTCACAAAGTCACACGTTTGTAACCTTAAAGTAAACTATAAGACTTAAAAAACTAAATTCATGAAAACCTTTTTCGTAGCTTAGCCTTGATATTATCGCGATGGTAACGTAAATTACGATCACTACATTCGTACTTATCTGCTAACTTAGATAAAGGAATCTGTTGTATAAAACAGTCGAAAAATAATCCACGTTCAAAGTCCGTTAAACAATCCAAATCAAAATCTTCAAAGAAGTCTTCAGAAGTAACCTGCTCAACTCGTTCGAAATCGAACACTTCTAATGAATGAATATCAAAAAACTTTTTTTCACTTCGTAATAAATCAGTCATCCGCCAAACTAATTTTTGGAAAATATAGACGTTGAACTTCTCAACATTCCTTTCCTCAGCCAAATAATCAACGTACGCCTTAGCATAGATTATCATCGCCTCCTGGACGTAATCCTGATAGTTGTCGTTCATCTGGTAGATATGTACCCGCTTCATAACCCCGTGAATCAATTGCTCGTTCTCAATAGCTTTGGCAAATCCAGTCGTCAGATCCATTGTGAGTCTCCAATATTTTTAACTCACAAGCGCTTGTGGTAATAACAATATATCCAATAATGAAATGTAATAATAATTGCCAAGTCGTCACGCAACATCCTGATAAAACTGAATTCTCTTTTTAGCAGAAATCACCAATCGCTATCTATCAACCTTCAGAAAATAAATACAACTAGATAGATTTCATTTTCGATAATCTGCGTAATTTAACTTTGTAGCTTTCCACGAACGACACTTCGACGTCATCCTTGGAAAATTCTTTTAGAACTCTCAACGTGATACTATCGGTAAAAATAGTCACGTCTGCAAATTTCTTCGGCAACGTCAAATGAGTGGCACAGTTACATCCAACAAACTGTCTCACCAACCCAGCGTGTGCCGAAAACACAGCCGTTCCGTGCATGGATTCAGTTGAAATGATCCAGGCATCTATATGAAACTAACTAAAGTAACAAGCATCATGTAATCTTCCACTTAAATTCCCTTGTGGAAAATCCAGATTGATCTTTTCGCCAAATATCGTTGTGAAATTGGCGATTTTTTGTGTCTGTTTGAATTCTTCAATCATATGAAGACCAATCCAATCAGCACTGAACTTGGAACTCCCTGTCATGGGCATGTAAAGTGTGGTGCCATTGACCAATGGAATATTCCTCTTGATCAATGAAATTTCAGCCACAACTTTTGAGTATAAAATTCCTCCACGGTTTATTTTGTTGAAAGTGTTCATCAATTGCTTCGTAGTTCTATCAATCAAGAAGACACCTTGCTCAGCATGGATAATTATCGAACGGCCATATTGAGCGTATTTCTTATCTAGGGAAATAACGGCAATCATCTTCTCATCAATTTCAAAAGTCTCATGCAGATAAAGGCACTCGATATTCTTGATCAAGTATTCTCTATCCAGACATTGCCCTTCAAATTGATTGAAAATTTTATAATTAGTAATTTCTTTAACCTCCTGTATTTGATTCTTCTGCCATAACCCCACGTTTTTAAATAACAAAAAAACCGTTCCCATTCGGGAACGGCTCAAAGAAACTATTAGTTTGTAGGTGTAAATAAACAATATTTTCCGTTGACCCAGCCAGCTGGTACTTCATACCAAGTTTGACCATCAACGATTTGTTTTGAAGTAACTTTCCAAGTAGTACCATCTGCTAAACGGGTTCCGATAAACTTGTTGTTTGCGGCTGGACTATTGTAAACATTAACACCATATCCAGGAATGTAATTGATTTTTACAGTACCTTCAACAGTCTTGATGTAGTTTGATCCGAGTACTTGCACATCGTTGGCATTTACCCATTGATCAGTTGAAACTCTATACCAAACAGACCCATCTGAATGAGTTGATTTTTTATCGGTTCTCCAATCAGTTCCGTTAACCAAACTCATAGTCAATAAATTATGTTTTGCATTATAAAGTTTCGCACTTGGAGTAGCAGTTACACGTAAGATATCAGGATAATTTACCACAACATCTTCAGCTGAATCGTCAGTATCAGGCATTTCTGATTTTTGAACAACATCAGCAGCGGCAACATAAGCATCTTTTCCAACGACAAAGAACTTGTTACCTTTTTCATCCAAGATATAAGCCTTAGTCTTCCATTCAGAAGAATATGGCAAAATCTTGCTTGTAGGTGAATTGCTATTAGCAGCACTATAAACGACTGCACCTGCATCGCTTGTAACGACCAACGTGTCATCAATTGGCTGTGGAGGTTGAGTCTCAGTTCCACCTTCTGATTGAAGTTGGATATCTGTTGCTAAAACATATTCACTATTTGATACCTGGTAGAAAACATTTCCACTAGGATCAACAACTTTGGAAACAACTTTCCAAGCTGTACCGTAACCTAAAGCGCGAGCTGAAGGTCTGTCGATAAAGGCACTGTCATAAATTTGCGCATTGTCGAGGTTAGTAACCACTGCGACATCTTTCACGCTAGTTTGTACACCATTGACGACACCAACGTTACCGTCATTAGTATCACCTGAACCTGAATTACCATTATCAGTTGAACCAGTATCTGTATCAAATCTAGTTAAATTGTATTGTGCGATTATATTATTTAATGATGAGGCATAGTTTGGTGCAGTAGCATATCTGCCTTGTAACCAAGCTGTCGCATCTTTATATGAAGAAGTATTCTCTTTCCATGTACCACTGTAATAGCTTGTGTTCCACTGCAAACCATTACGTAACTTGTCACCATTATCCAAGAATGATTCGTAGAAACTTGGATATTTTCTGAAGTTGGCATAAATTTGATACCAACCTTGATCAGCACTCCATTCACTCGTTGGCATTGAAACGTAGGCACCATTGTAGTCACCTTTGATACCAAACAAGTTATTAGCGTCAGTTGCCAAATCAGATTGACCCCAGCCACTTTCTAGGATAGCTTGTGCCATCATTACTGAAGCGTACAAGTTATATTCACCAGCAGCTTTTTGAGCCATTGGACCAGCCATAGCTATAAAGTTGTCTTGTTGTGAATTAGTTGCAGCTTGTGTAACTGATCCATCTGAAGTAGCACTACGTTCGAGAACTGTACCAGAGTTAGTAGGCAATTGGCGGGCATTTGTTTCAGGTGAACTAGCAATAGCTTGTTGAGCTTCGCTAGCCTGTGCTTGAGTCTCTGAAGGAGCTTGAGCAGTGCTTGAACTATCTGTAGCAGTCTCATCAGAAGCTGGAGCAGTAGCTGAAAAGGCCTCAACTGCGCTATCAGTTTCTCCTGATTCAGCAGTCGTGCTATCTGTTGGCATATTATTTTCATTTACTCCGTAAGGTGTTGTACTTCTGCCTTGTACAGCCGAAGTGTCATCTTGAGTATTTGTATCTGTCGAAGCGCTTGGAGCCTCTGCAATGGATGATTCGGTCACTGGAGCGCCTTGAGCGTCCATAACACTGGCAACTGTTGGATCCTTAACTGAGTTCTCAGCGTTGGTATCTTGTTCAGTATCACCATTATTTGTGTCTTTATCATTTGTAGAAACAGCGGCATTGGCGTGGGATGTGGTTGATGAAACTCCAATAGCAGCAAGGAAACTTGCGAATGCTGTTGAAGCTACCCATTTTTTATTCATAGTTCGTTTCCCCCAATTGTTATTCTATAAGTTAGCCTACTATGGATTATTTTTAGCTTCAATAATAACGCGATAAATGTAACTTTATCTAAACAATTACCATATAAAATCTTAATAATTTTTGGAAAATTTGGCCTTAGAAAAAAATGCAACGTCCCTAATACAGACATTGCATTCGTAGATTAATCGTTAGTTTCAATAAAATCAACGTATTCAGCTTCGATCCACTCGTTATCTTGAGCAATACGGTAGAAAACTTTTCCATCTTCGCCAGTACCCTTAGCATCTGTGTACCAAGAAGATTGACCTTTAACGAATTTATCCTGTAGCATTTTGCGGTTTGCTTCATAAGTATCGAATAGGAAAACAACATAGCGTTCATCTTGATTTACTTTTACAATACCTTGTACATTTTCAAGCATTGTTATACCACCCTTTACAACTTCTGTTATTGTTCATTATACATTAAGACATAAAAAAAAGACCCGCACAAACGAGTCTTAGTAAAGTTTTAAAGTTGTTGTTATTTTACTGTAACACCGGCACCATCAGGGACCCACTCGTCAGTTGAAACACGATAGTAAGTCTTGCCATCTTTGCCAGTAGCAGTCATGTCAGTAGCCCAGTTAGAATTACCAGCTAAACCACGTTGAACACGACTACCATTTTTGCCAAATAGATCGTAAACAAATCCATCAGGACCAGCCAATTTAACAGTAGCGTAGCCACCAGCGATGGAAGTGAAGTTAGTCAAACCAGGAGTTGAGTTTCTGAAAGTAACATCAGAAGCATTTACCCATTCGTGAGTAGAAACACGATATTGTTTGACACCAGTCTTAGTATTGACACGGAATTTGTCAGTAGCCCAGTTAGTATTTGGAGCCAAAGCACGAGTACTGTCGCTAGTTTCGTCGTTAGTTAAACGAGAAACCGAGCTGTTAGTGATTACATAACCAGGTTGGTCAGTTTCTTTCCATACACCGATTGTGTAGTCAGGATCTGGGTTTGGATTGTTTGTATCTGGATTTGGTGTGTTTGTGTCAGGTTTTGTTGTTGGTTTTTCGTTTGGATCATTAACTTTGATTTGACGTACGAAGGTAATTGAATTGTTTTCTGGATGAACGGCATTTCCATAGATTTTATTACCATTTACAGAAATTATTTGTGAACCATTTTGATTCATATTTGAATATATATCCCAAACTTTTATAGCCTTATCAAAAGTTAGAGTTACGGGCTGGTAAACTGATGCACCTTTCAATTGGAAAGTAGGTCCAACTTCGATCTCATTCTTACCATTGATGGCATCGTCAGAGTTTGCATAAAACTTCCCACTTGGTTGTGCAATATACGAAACATTATTACCATTCTTATCTTTGACACTTGTTCCATTTGTTGCACTTGAAGTATGTTTAACGTCAACTGTCTTATCACCAACATTTACGTTAACGGGATCTTTATATGTGATAATCATATTATTAGCAGGGACAACATCTTTACTATTGTTTATATAATTAATTTGTCTATTTATCATAAATTTGTCGTTTTGGGCGGAATCCGTAACTATAAGATCAATGCTAAAACTATTTCCGTTACCATATTTAACCATATTATTGATATCTGCCTGTAAGTCGGATTTTGTTCCACCTGGACTTGCAGTTGTAACCTTGTATCGTAATGAATCTACAGAACTTATTGTCGATTGACCTTCTTTATCAATTGTATTTTTGACATTTTCTGGTAACTCATCATATTTCAGTGTTGAATCATAACTATTTACAATATCAGAGAAATCAGGCAATGGATTATTGGAATATATTTTATTTGGAATTGCATTTACGGCCATAATCGCCATATCCATTGGTTTTGGAGAATCCGGTGTTGTACTTGTATCTTTACCACCTGCTATTTTCCCAAAAAAGTTTCCAATTTGACCAGCAATATCCTTGACTTTGTCAAAAAGACTCGTTAATTGTGACAAATCAGGCAAACTTGCCCCCACTCCCTGTGTTGTCTTGATCGATTCAACGTTCAATGATGCGGCGTTGGTAGTTGTGGTAGTTACTGGAGTTAGCGCCAATAGAACGGCCACAGCAATCCCAGCATATTTTGTTTTTTTCATTCCCCTATCCCCCAGAGTAATTTTTTAAAAACATCTATTCATTAAGATTTTATTAAATATACACATACTAATCAATGATTATTTAAATTTAACTTGAATTATATCCAAAAAAATAGACCCACATTTCTGTGAGTCTAAATAGTATTAATTAAATGTAACACCTGAACCAGCTTGTACCCATTCGTCAGTTGATACACGGTAGAATGTATTTCCTTCTGAATCTGTTGCTGATTTGTCAGTGTACCATGCTGAATTGCCGGCTAAGCCACGATTTGAGCGACCACCATTAATTCCAAACAAAGCATAAACGAATCCGTCTGGACCAGCTAAGCTGATTGTGTGATGTCCTGTAAGATCAGATACATTTGAAAGGCCAGAACCATTTGAAGTTGTGCCACCAAATGTAACATAGTCAGAACTTACCCATTCATGTGATGAAACACGATATTGTTTTTCACCAGTCTTAGAATTTACACGATATTGATCAGTTTGCCATGCAGAGTTTGCGCCCAATGAACGAGTAGTAACGTCGTTATCATCGTTGTGCAATGGTGCAAGAGAACCGTTAACTGTAACAATACCTGAGTTTGGTGTCATGCTCCATGTTTCGTCTGGAGTTGTGTCAGTATCAGTATCTGTGTTGTTGTCATTGTCATTGTCATTAGGTTGTGTACCGACGGCTAATTCACGTACGTATGTGATTGAGTTAGTTGTTGCACCAGTTGCTAGTCCATCTTTTTGATTGACCTGATATTGAAGGGCTTTATTTCCATTAATGTTTAACTCTGAACCCCGTGCATGTTGCATTGAATTATAAATACTACCAATATTTACTACCTCGGGATCAAAATTCAAAGTAACACGTTGATAATATTTTGCACCATCTTGTGTGAAAGTTGTACCAGTGTTAGCTATGCCACTTTTACCACCGGCATTTGCAGCGTCTTCAGAAGTATACAAATTAGGATCAACATAAGCTGATGTATAAGCAACATTAGTTCCACTTTCATTTGTAACTGTTGCAGTCACACTGTCAGTCAATTTCTGATTAACCACTTTTGTGTTAAGTCCGATAGCAATAGGATTAGTGAATTGAACATTTAGTCCATTTGCGGCAGTTGTAACAGTTTTATTGTTAGTAAATGTTACTTGTTTTGTGTTGATAGCAGTAGTTTTACTCTTAGATGTATCGTATGAAGTAAAGGTTACAGAAACTGATTCGCCATTTCCATTTTTAACCATGTTGTCAACAAGTACGTTAAAGTCATTGTCATCGCCACCAGAAATTTTGTACGTAATATTGTCGGTTTTTTTAATAGTTGCAGCATCAGTATCATTAACCAATTTTAATTGGGTCATCAAATCAGAGAAATCCGAAGCACTAAACTCTTTATTATTGTCAGCTTTTAAAAAATCAAAAGTTGGAATCTCAGAATCATTGTTATAAGTTTGGTTAGAAATCTTATTAACAATATCCGTAGCTGTTGCTTCTTTAGTGCCTTCTTCTGGCTTGTTAACAACTTGATTCATAATTTTGTTCAAGAGGTCTTTAACGCCAGGAATAATTTTATCAGCTTGTTCTTTGAGTTCATCCCAACCCTTTGTAAGCCAATCTGGTAATTTAGTTGCAGCTGCGGTTGTTGCAGTGTTAGTTGTAGCAGCATTTACTGTTGTAGCACTTGTAGCTACTGGAGCGACTGCAAGTAAAGTAGCAGCCACAACACCAGCGTATTTAATATTTTTCTTCATAAATATCCTCCCCAGGATGTCTGAATTTGTAGTCCCCATTAAATGAACCACGTAATACCAGATTATATAAAATTGATATTATATTCAATCAAAATATTTTTATTTTATACAAACTTAAATTAAACTCCACAAAATAAGGACCCTCTTTCGAGGATCCTTATTTAGTTATCCCATAAATACAGTTTTCATAAGTCCACTTCAATAAATCATCGACATCATCAGTCTCATAATATTTAGAAAGCATTTCATTGAAGACGTCCATTTGTTTCTCATTGATATTTAAAACACCAATGCCATTTCTAATCATTAAATAGTTGGCAAAAAGGATTGCGGTTCTTTTATTACCATCCCAAAAATATTGTTTTCTCATCATAGAATACATTAAGTGGATGATTGACTCGGTGGAAGACATCGATTGGTTGTTTTTAAACATATCAATATCATTCCTGAGCTGCTTCTCTGTTGGGATAACTGGCTCATAATCAACGCCACCAATTTGAACATTACCAGTACGGATTTCTCCCGGAATCAGTGCATCATCCCTTGCAACAATTTCATTTATCTTTTTTGCAATTTCAATCGGTGAGGAGTCGGTTGAAGTTATAACATAATCCCAAGCTCGTTTTAAATTAACGATGACTTGGATATCCTCAATTTTTACACCTGCAACACTCATCCCATCTACAATCGTTTGAGTTTGTGGAAGAGTAGTATTTACGCCTTCAAATCTAGAATTAGAGTGAATTAATTGAACAAAATTTTTCTTGGCAACAAATTTATTTTCTTTTTCAGTTAAATTGAATTTATCTGTATATTTTGTCATCAATGTCATCCCTTTTTGTTGTATTATGTCTTAATTTTAAACTAAAAGTTTACGGTTTGTATACTTTGACATCAAAAGTTTAGGAACCGTACACTCAAACACAAAAAAAGAACCCTCTTTCGAGGATCCTTTACAATCTAATTATTTAAATGAAACGCCTGCTTCAAGTCTTACCCATTCATCAGTTGAAACTCGATATACTGTGTTTCCCTCTGAATCAGTCGCTTGCTTATCTGTTTGCCAAGCTGAGCCTTGACCTAAGTTACGTGTTAATTTTTTACCATTTGTATTATATAGAGGATAAACTTTATCTTTGTCTGCTCCACTTAAACTGATTACGTGATGTCCTTGTAAATCTGTAATGTTTGTCATAGCAGTTTCAGATGTTGCTTCGTTAGCTTCTGTTTGAACAAAATCGACCATGTCTGAATTTACCCATTCATGTGTTGAAACTCGGTATTGAATTTCGCCACTTTCATTGTTGATACGGTACTTATCTGTTTGCCAGCCAGTGTGCGCATCGATTGAACGAGAAGTAATCTTGTTATCATCATTGTATAAAGGACCAGCTTCGCCCTTAACAGTTACAACACCGTGCAGATTGTTGATACTCCAACCATCGTTAACTTCATCTGGACGATCGATTGTAGTTGGTTCTTCCCCAACGGTAACTACACGAATGTATGTAATTGTTTTGTTGGTTGTATCTACATTTGTTGATGTAGCAGTATTACCGTTGAATGTAATCAAGTTGCTCTTGTCATTTACCATCTTATTGTAAATCGCATTAACATCAACGTCAGCATTCTTAAATGAAATCGTAACTGGTTGATAGAATTTGTCACCTTTATTATTGAAAGTTGAACTAGTTACAATATTTCCGGTACGAGTTCTTGCACCATCTTCAGTTTGGTAAATTTCACCCGGCACTGCTGAAAATGGCATCATTGTTCCATCTTGATTGGTAACACTAGCGTTTACAGTATTTGAAAGTTTTGCATCAACTGTTTTTGATCCAACTTCAACATTTAATGGACTGTCAAAATTTACATGTAATTCAGTTGCTGGAGCAACGATTGCACGATTATTTGTCACGGTAATTGAAGTTCTTACTATTTCTTTACCATTTTTAGAATCTTTAGCTTTTGGATTTTGATTTTGATAAATAACCTGTAAGCCAAATGTTATTTGAGCACCATTTCCCTTGCGAGAAACTTCGTCATATTTATAACGGAAATCAGATTCTGTTTCACTATCGGCTGGTGTGATTTTATATAAGTAGTTTTTTGAAGATGTATTCGGACTGTTAAGTACTTGCATAGCACCCTTACTTGCAATCGGATCTAACAAGTTGGTCTTCATTAATACATCAAAGGTTACTGGTTTATTAAATTGTGTTGCCATCATGTCATCTAAGGATTCCATGCTTGATTGATTGGTAGTTCCGTCGTAAGTCATACCTTTTAAATTAGGAACTTCTTTTTGAACTTTTCCATCATCAATAGGAATAAACTGTGATAAGTATTTATTTGAAAAATTGTTCCAGAAATCTGCCACAGATTGAAGTGGATTCAACATTCCCGGATTGATTGCTGCCTTAGTGGTAACATTCGTTGCTGCATCTACGGTAGTAGTTTGAAATACGACTGGTGCCACGGCCAGAAGTGTTGCAGTTGCCAAGCCTGCATATTTGATTCGTTTCATGGTATCCTCCCAGGATATATAAATATTTTGTAGTAGTACCCAGCGTGTTAGCACGCACAACCAGCTTATAAAACCTAGGAAGTCTCAACAACGAAATTTTTATCACCTTAAGTTAAACTTAACTTTAAATTTACACAAAATTTACAATAACAAAAAAAGACCCGCAATTATGCGAGTCTAAAAGTAAAAAACTATTTAACTGTAACGCCGCTACCCATACGTACCCATTCGTCTGTAGATACACGATAGTATGTGTTGCCAGCTGCGTCTGAAGCTTTTTTATCAGTTGCCCATGATGACAATCCAGCCAAACCACGTGTTGCGTTTGTACCATCTGTCTTGAACAATGTGTAAACAAATCCAGCAGGTCCATCAAGTGAAAGTGTCTTCATTCCACCGAGATCTTGGACGTTACCTAAGCCGTCACCTGTTACAGTTCCGTCATTAAAGTTAACATCTGCTTCGTTTACCCATTCATGAGTTGAAACACGATATTGTTTGGCACCAGTTTTAGTATTTGTACGTACTTGGTCTGTTTGCCAATCAGTAGCAGGTCCCAATGAACGTGTTGTTAGCTTGTTATCGTCATTGTATAAGTGACCGATTGAAGTCTTAACAGTTACAACACCTTTAGTAGCTGCTGAAGTCCAGTCGCCATTACCAGGATCTGGTGTTGGTGTAGTTGTTTTACCAACTTGGATTGCACGTACGTATGAAATTGAGTTTGCGCCTTGATCGTAGTTAGCGGCAATTGCTTGTTTACCGTTAAATGTGATAGCGTATCCCGCAGTTCCGTTTTCAAAACCTTTTGAGATAGAAGAAACGTCAGCAGTTTTTCTGTTCAAAAGTAATGTAACTTTTTGATAGTAAGTTTGGCCATCTTGGTCAAACGTTTGTGACTTAAGAATGTCAGTTTTACCATCATCTAACAAAGCACTTGCTGAAGAAGTGTAGATGTTACCTGAAGGTTTTACAGTTGAAACAGCGATGTTCTTCTTGTTTTGGTCAAGAACAGTTGAGTCAACACTTGTTGTGTATTTTGGAGCTGATGTTGATGAGTTAACAGCAACATTCAATGGATCAGTATAAGTTACGTTCAAAGCTGTAGGAGCTTGTTCGATAACGTTCTTGTTACTGAATGTAACATTCTTAGTCGCTACTTGTGTCCCCTCAGAATCATAAGCATTGATTTGAAGAATTACATTTCCAGGTTGGCTAGTTGCTTCATTAACACGTGTTAAGTAGTCAGCATAGCTATATGGAGTACCAGTTGCGCTAAGTGCTTGAACAGAGAAAGTAACACCAGCATTGTTGACTGTTTTACGGTCGATACTGATAATTACACCAATCTCAGAATCTTTAATAGGTGATGTTTTTTCAAATGTATCGATACCTTGCTTAGCATTATATCCTGCTTCTGTCATGCCTGTTAAAGATGTCTTAAAAGCATCAGCTGAAGCAAAATCCTTATCAGACATTAGTGCCATGACACGGTCAGTTGCCTCTTGTTGACCTTGTTGAAGATTACCTGATGCGGCTTGAACAGTTTGTACATTTGAAGCATTTAAAACAGGTGCAGCAATAGGAGCAACCATCAATAAAGCGGCTGCAGTAATCCCTGCATATTTGATATTCTTTTTCATTCGTAAATCCTTCCTCAAAATTTATTTTGTTGAAAAAAATTTCCAATATCGTGGTATTAATAATTCCACAAAACTAGCATAGATAATTTTGTTCTAATAATCAACGTAATTATAATAACTTATGATTAATTGAAGTTTTAACTAAAAAAGGCCCGCATAAATGCGAGTCTTTCAGTTTATATTTTATATACTTGTGTTGGAATTATGAGTCGGAATTGAAACTATTTACTATTTAACAGTTACACCGCTGCCCATACGTACCCATTCGTCAGTAGATACACGATAGTAAGTATTTCCGGCTGCATCAGTTGCGGATCTGTCTGTTTGCCATGCTGTTAATCCGGCCAAACCACGAGTAGCATTTGTACCATCAGCCTTGAACAATGTGTAAACAAATCCAGCAGGACCGTCTAATGTAAGAATCTTCATATCGAAGTTTTGGAAGTTACCAAGACCGTCACCTGTTACGGTACCGTCATCAAATGTAACGTCAGTATCGTTAACCCATTCATGAGTTGATACGTGCCATTGTTTTTGACCCGTCTTAGAATTTGTACGGTATGAATCTGTTTGCCAACCTGAAGCTGGAGCTAATGAACGTGTAGTCATCTTGTTGTCATCGTTGTATAGATGTGCAAGTGATGATTTAACAGTTACAACACCTTTAGATGGAGTTGTTACCCAGTCACCGTCAGTAACAGCTTTACCAACAACGATTGAACGTACATATGTAAGTGTGTTATCTTTTGCGCTATAGTTAGAAGCAATTGCTTGTTGGCCATTCAATGTGATTGTGTAGCCATCTTTACCTGATTGCATTCCTGTAGCAATATTACCAACTAATGTATCTTTAAGAGTTACAGTAACTGCTTGATAGTATGTGTTTCCTGCAGTCTTAAATGTTGAGTCAGTAAATGTATTTTCGTTAGTTGCATTCAAAGCATCTGTTTTGTTTGTGTAAAGTGTGTCTGAAGGAGTTGAACTTGCAATTTCAACTTCATTTCCGTTTTGATCTTCGATAGCAGGATCAACACTTGTTGAGTATTTAGGAGCTGAAGTTGATGAGTTAACGTCAACGTTCATTGGATCTGTGTATGACAAGTTAAGAGCAGTAGGATCTTCTGTAACTTGGTTAGCATTTGTAAATGTAATAACTTTTTGATTTACTTGATTGCCATTTGCGTCAAAGGCAGTAATTTGAAGACCCATTGATGCTGTGCCTTTTTGAAGATCACCAACGCTCAACTTGAAGTCATTAACGTTCTTTTGGACGTTATTATTCTTGTAACCAGTAACAGAAAATGTAAAATTACCGTCAGTGATGTTTTTAGCATCTTTATCAAGTAAGTTTGCACCAGTTACATCTCCCATAAAGTCGTATCCAGAGAGAGTACTGTAATCTACTTTTTTACCATAATTAGAAATAACATCAGCAAATGTTGATACTTCAGAGCTCTTATCATAAGATACACTGCTCATCATATTGAAATATTTGTTAAGTGATGTAGTTTGTGCTGAAGTTGGACCATCTGCAGCTTGTGCAACTTGTGTATTTGTTGTAGTTAAAACCGGTGCTGCGATTGGTGCAACAGCTAGTAAAGCAGCTGCAGCAATTCCGGCATATTTAATATTATTCTTCATTTTAAAAATCCTCCCCAGGATCTAAATTTTTGAATTTATTTTTTATTTAGTGGCATCCCACAAAAACAAGAATGATTGATATTGTGGGTGCAATGGTTTGATAACACCGTCAAGTTTTTGACCAGTGTATGTGTAACGGTTGTTTGTTTGTAGTGGACCTACAGTAGCAAATGCAGCAGCGTATGTGAAGTCAAGCTTTGTAGCATTGTTGTAGTCCTTAAAAGTTGAATCGAATGCGTTGTATGCATCCTCTTCAGTAGCATTGTCAAAAGTAGCTTTGGCAGTGTTTGAAGTTGTAGGTGCTGACAAGTTAAAAGCAGGTGCAGCAACTGGTGCAACCATCAATAATGTGGCAGCAGCAACTCCAGCGTATTTAATAGATTTTTTCATGTGGTATTCCTCCTCAAAATTCTCATAATTCTTAGGTAGTACAATTATAAACTAACATTCAAATGATTAATTTTCAAATATAAATGACATTATGAAATATTATCGTGATAGGAAATAATATTTGTAATGGATAAAAAACTAATTATTGCATTAATTTGTAAATGTTCGATACCTAAATACCAACGAGGAAATATTACAACAAATTTCATGTTTTGGAAAGCATAAATTCATACTTTTTTATTTTTTGTGAAATTTTTGTGAACAAATAAAAAAGTGTCAACTCTCGTAAACGTTGAGAGTCAACACTTTGCGGTTACCTTTTCGATTCAATTATCAGTTTATAAAGAAATATTACAATTTGATGAATTTTTCGAAATTGATTAAAAGATAGCCTTTTCAGTACGTTCCACATATTTTGCACCAAGTGTTTCTGAAAAAAGTTGAACAGTATCTTTCTCAAAAATCTTACTCGATACGATTTTTTCCATTGCACTGTGTGTAACTGCTTCCTCAAGATCCTCGTTAATATAATTTAACACAAGATCACGTTTCTTGCCTTCAGCAGTTTTGAATCTCATTTGTAGTTTTTTCATATTATTCTCCTATTAATATTATTGTGTAATATATTTATTGTGTAATACCACTTCTGCTTTTTGGAATTTATCCCCTTTTGAGATCAATTCCAGTGCTTCACCCAACAAATTAATTTGTTCTTGGGTCGGATTTGGGACAATATTATTAAAAGTTCGCACAATATATCCCTTTTCATAATTTTTATCGTTTGCCATTGTTACTCTAATAGATGTTTTTTCCCAGTCCATCAAAACTACCTCATTCCCTGATTTAGTAAGCTTTTGTTCAAGCCGGCTGAATTAACTTACACAAGTAATAACGTAAATAATTAAGGATTCGGAAATATTTCTTTATTAATACTATTTAAAAATATTAAGATTAGTTGTATATTAAGTACTGGTACTCGTTCCTAACAAATTTCTCATCGAAGTTTGTTCTAATTTGTCAATTCCTACGAATTACAATTTAGTAAGAAGAGCAGGCGTCCAACGCGCCTGCTCTTTTTGTGTCTAATGGGACATGATATAATACAAGTTAGTTCTTTTATTGGAGGGTAATACATGAAAAAATCAATCACGGTTTTAGTAACCATTGCTGCATCAGCTTTATTACTTGCTGGTTGTAGTTCAAGTTCCAACGGAGGAAACAGCGATCTTTACAACACAGCTATGGATAATGGTAATAGTGCTGTTAACAACAAGAATTATTCTGAAGCACTTGCGTATTACAAGTCTGCCGATGAAGCTAAGAGCGATAAATCCGCAAAAGCTAACGAGGAACAAGCCAAGGGTTTGGTAAAGGCACAAAACCTAATGGACAAGCACAGCCTTTCAACAGCAAAATCGACTTTGGAAGATGTACGTGATCAATCAAATGGTAGTTCTAAAATGAAAGATCGCGCCAAAGATATGTTGAAACAAGTTAAGAAAATCAAATCTAATAGAAGTGATTTGAACAAAGACATCAAAAATGCTTCTGACATGATCGACAGTGGAAGCACAGATTCAGCTATGAGTTTATTGAAGACAGTCTTCGACTTTAAAGGTATTGAAGGAAAATATTATTCAGATATCTATAAGAAGGCCGTTGACTTGATGTCACAAAATGCATCTGGTTCAGCTTCTTCAAACTCAAGCAACTCTGCAAATGACAAATCAAGCGACAATAACTCATCATCAAGCAACTCATCTTCATCAGCAGACAGTAATAATCCTGCTGCCAAAGGTGACTTCGATGTTGAGACACGTAAAGTTAATGGAAAGAATATTTCCGACAGTGACATCACAAAGGCTAGACAAGATTTAACTGATCAAGGTGTCAAAAACGTTGCTGCTTGGAGCGATAACGATATTGTTAAAGCTATCAAGAACGCGGCCAAAGACGGACGTTCTACTATTAAAGCTTCAGATATTAAAAACTAAACATTGATTCTAAACATCAAGAAGGCAGAATTCCAAACGGAGTTCTGCCTTTTTTTATTTATTTTATTGTATTGAAGCTTAAAGTCTAATATTCTTGAGTATGAAAACATTTATGTTAGAAATATGGGAGGATATCTATGAAAAATACAAAAATCGCAGGAATCGCGGCGGTTACATTGCTTGCAGTTTCACCTGTTATTACAAGTGCCGTATCAACAGATTGCGCTCAAGCTAGTGTTCTAGGTGACTTATTTCCAAGTCCCTCAGATACTATTGCACATACAACGGCACTAACAAATACTATCAATGGATTACCTGATCAAATATATAGTGAAGCTAATCCAATGCCAGCCACAACAGATTTCAACGCCATTGAAGGCTTGGCAGAATCTGGTAAAGGTGTTGCACCTGTCAACTTTTCATCATTCTTTGCTGGAATTAATCTAGGAATGAACTCTGATGCCATAAAGGCACTATCAGATACTAAAGTTCAAAAATTAAGAATTTATGTTAGTGGCAACTCATTAAAACAATCAGTTCAAAATGCTTACGATCATGGAAATGGTGCTTCATTCTCATTCACGATCACAGTTAAGAACGGTGACAATACAATTGCTACTAAAACATTAACTTATACCAACAATACAGGTAAAACACCTGCTGGAAATGAGACTTCTACAACAAAAGGTTTGTCAAATGTTACTGATTTAACTGGTCATCACACAGTATCACTTGCTGGTCCATCCGGATTTGTTTACTCACTATTTAGTCTTAGTGGTAAGAAATCTAATCGTGGTTTAGCAGGAGAAACTGCTTGGTATACTGACAAAACAGCTACTGACGCACAAGGTAATACCTACTATCGAGTTTCGACAGATGAATGGGTCGAAGCAAGCGGTAATGTATCTTTCAACTAATCAAAAATATCTAACCGGATTACATCAATGGATGTGATCCTTTTTTATTTCTGAGAAACAAAAAAAAGCTACTGGCATATGCCAGTAGCAAAAGTGACGGAGCGGGCGAATTATCCTAATCATCCAAATTAGTGGTAGTCCTATCAATAAATTGAATTCTCCGCCAATTAGTTTAAAGGGTTAGCTTAGAATAAGCGACCTAGTAAACTGAAAATACCATCTGTAAGAAAACTTACGATGTTGTTAATGTGACCAAATAAAATTGAAAACATGTTTGTATCCTCCTCTAATTTCTTTCTTATCGAAAGGTAAAACTTACCATCCCCATCCGATAAATCAATATTACCATAATGAGAGGAACTGAGTATTAAGATAAGGTTACGAACATGTTACCGTTTTAATAAGGAAACGGTTTGATTAAATTATTTGTATTTTATTTGTCATTCTTGGATCTGTGTATAAAAAAAACCACCGACATAAGTCGATGGTCTCAAAGCATTATTAGAAGACATCTCTAGAAGATGTTGCTAAGTGTGCTCCAGATTGTATCGTTGAAGTTACTGATAACGTTGTCCAATGTACCGATTAATGTTCTAAACATGTATAAATCCTCCTCTGGTTTGTTTTTTTCGATAGGTAAATGATATTCGCCCTAATCGATACGTATATACTACCACAATATCGAAAAAAGATAAAAATTAATTTATATCTCAAAAAATTATTAACATAAATCGATATACTAATCGGTTATAAATACTGATTTATAGGCAATATCAGCAATAATCAGATCCTTGTTAAAATTTAATTACCATCCGAGTGCAAGTTCACACTTTCTTCACATTTAGGCGATATATTGCAGTCGTAAATAAGAAAAGGAAATCTTATTTACGACCTAAACCTTAATTAAACCAAAATATAAATGATTTTTTATAATATAGCATTCCTCCCTCCCTCAAGAATTAAACGTCACTTCTCCCCTGAAGTGACGTTTTTATTTTATCTGATACAAAAATAAGCCGTGACTTACGTCACGGCTTATTTACTATCTATCTAATCTTCTTTTTCTTCATAATCCACTGCATCGACCTTCTCAGCGGCTTTTTCAGCAGATTTTTTTACATCTGTCACGTTCTTCTTATTCAAGTAAGAATGGCGCATTCCATAACCAAAGTAAATTATTAAGCCAATTGCGAACCATATTCCGGCATATGTCTTGGCTTGAATATCAAGTCCCCAGAATACGGCTAGTGCACCTAAGAAGGCTACTGCTGGCAATACTGGGTACAATGGCATTTTGAAGCCTGGCATTGGGATATCTTTTCCTTCACGTGGTCTGATGGCGTAAATTCCCAACGAAACGAACATAAAGGCGATCAATGTACCTGCGGAAATCAATTGTGCTAGAAAGGCGAATGGGCAAACTGCTCCTACGACGATTCCAACAACTGTCAATACGATCAAGGCATTATTAGGCAAATTATGTTTGTTCAACTTTCCTAACCAACCTGATAACATTCCATCACGTCCGAATGAGTATAACAAACGTGATCCGGCCATCATCATACCAATCAAGGCAGTGAACATACCAATAACGGCAATGGCTTGGACGATACTTGCAACTGTTCCGTGTCCGGCATGTCTCAAGGCCCAACCAACTGGTTCGGCGTTATTTGCATATAGTGAGTAGTGGAACATACCTACTAGAACTAATGCTACGGCAACGAAAAGTAATACGGCAATAATAAGTGATCCGATGATACCTCTTGGCATAGTCTTCTCAGGATTCTTTGCTTCAGCGGCATTAGCTGCGATTGAATCAAATCCGATATATGCTAAGAAAATTTCTGAAACTCCGGCGTAAATTCCTTGCCAGCCACCAAAGGCTGATCCGTCAGGATTTACATGATACTCAGGAATAAATGGTACGTAGTTTTGTGGATGAATTGCTGTTAATCCAACAACAATAAATGTTAGTACGGCTAAAACTTTCAATACAACTAGGACATTTTCAACACGGGCAGCATTGGAAACTCCATATGATAGTAGAAACGCAACTAATCCGATAACGACAACGGCAGTAATATCAAGAATTCCGCCATGTGATCCTAGTGTATTAGCAAGTGCATTGGGAAATTTGAGTCCTATTGGTGCTATCAGTCCTCTGAAATTCGCCGATAGCCCCGATCCAACGAACGCGACGGCAATAAAGTACTCGGCTAGTAATGCCCAGCCGGAGATCCAGCCCCAAAATTCTCCAAAGACAACGTTGATCCATGAATAGGCTGACCCGGCAAACGGCATGGCTGATGACATTTCAGCATATGCGAAAGCCACCATACCAGCAACGATAGCGGCTGCCAAGAATGACAGTGATACAGCTGCTCCAGCATGTTGTGCGGCAACGACACCTGGCAAAGTGAAAATTGAGGTCGAAACGATGGTTCCAACTCCTAATGCCAAGAAATCCTTAACTGTTAAGACACGATTTAAATGCGCATCCTTATCTTCATAGATGCCCGGGCTTTCTCGTCGGGACATCTTACTCCATAAACTACTCATAAAAACTCCTCCAATTTAACGTACTAACATATTCATCTAATTTAATTACCAGCCGATTTTTTCATCGGTAGCTGGTACAACTACTTCCCCGTTCTCAGCTGCTGTAAAAGCATCATCAAGCACATTTAGAGCGGTATCTAATTCGTCTCGTGTAATTACCAATGGTGGTTGAAAACGCAAGATATTTCCTCTCAATGTGATAATAACCACCCCATGCTCAAATGCATAATAGATAACTTTGGTAGCAAAATCTGGATCAGCCTCTTTTGATTCTTTATCTTTGACCAATTCGATTCCACCATTTAGTCCAAACATTCTGACATCCCCAATATTAGGGTGACGTGTCTGCATTTCTTCAAAACGTTCTTTAGCATATTCACCGTCAACTTTGGACTTTTCAATCAAATTATCTTTGTCCAAAACTTCCAATGTGGCAAGCGATGCAGCACAACATACAGGGTTTCCTGCTGTGGTAAATGTGTGTGCTGGTGAACCAAGGCTTTCCATTATATCATGTTTCCCGATTACTGCACTAAGTGGCATTCCAGAAGCAATCGATTTTCCTACTGAAATCAAGTCTGGTTCGATATCGTGATAATTTTCAATACCCCACATGTGACCTGTTCTGCCCATTCCTTGATTGACTTCATCGACCGCAAACAAGATTCCATTATCGTGACAGAACTTGTAAACCATCTGCATATACTCTTCTGGAGCTTTGACGAGACCGCCATCTCCTTGGATGGGTTCGATCAAGACACATGCGACCTCTTCTGCAGGCAAGTATGACTTGAATGGTTCCAAGAATTCATTGAAAAATCTAACTGAGACGTCATGCTCAGATTCACCTGGTAGACGGCGATACAAATCTGGATATGGAACGTGTGTGACGCCAGGCATGAATGGTCCCATTTTTCTGGTCATATTCAAGCTGACACCTGATAATGCTATCGAACCATAAGTTGATCCGTGGTAAGACTGCATATATGAAACAATATAAGGTCTATCCGTATAAGCTCTGGCGTATTTGATAATTGCATCATTTGCGTCTGAGCCCGAATTTCCGAATGCAACTTCTTTTGGAGTTGGTCCGGGTGCCAATTTGGCAAGCTTTTCTGCCAGCTGTTGTTCTGGCCGATGATGGAAATACGATGGTGTGTAATGAATCAATTTCTCCGCCTGATCCTTAATCGCTTGGACCACCAATTCATTCGTATGTCCAACGTTGATTGCGGATGCTGAAGCGAGGAGATCGATATACTCGTTCCCATCAACATCTTTTAAAATCGAACCATGAGCTGAATCAATTACTAAATCGTAGTAATTGATTCGTGTTGCGCTTGAGTAATATTCATTCTCACGTTGAATGAGACGCTTCGCCTCCACATAATCATGGTCTACTTTACTAGCTGCCATAATGACACCCCCTTAAGTTATTTTTTTGGTAAATAAGGATATTTTAATCTTTTTCTAATTTAGACGCAATGAAAATTAGTGATTTGTAACAAATTTGTTTTAGAAAAGGCATACAAAAAGGGCAATCACACGGAAAATGTGGTTGCCCTATTCTTAAATTTATATTAATTAAAACTTATTTTAGAGGAATGAACGCATGATTTCTCTCATTGGAGGTAGTGTTGGCATTGAGTGTTGATCCTTCAAGTGGTCAAATCCAAATTTAGCATAACCCTTTGCTTCATCCATCATAATTTTACCAGGAAGTGGAGCTTCATCAGTAACAGCAACATCCAAAAGTGTTGGACGTGTTGGGATACGATACTTGTCGATAGCTTCCTTAAATTGCTTGTCAGTAGTGATACGTTCACCGATACCACCAGCAGCTTCAGCAAATTTGGCAAAGTCGATCTCAGGCAAAGCAATACCAAAGTTTTGTTGACCAGCTGATTGTTGTTCGTATTCGATGAAAGCCAACAACTTGTTGTTCAAGACGATCATCAACATTGGCAAGTCATTCTTAACGGCAGTAGCGAAGTCTTGCATGACCATTGAGAAAGCACCATCACCGGCGATTGCATAAACTGGACGTTCTGGCATAGCAATTTTACTTGCGATAGCACCAGGAAGTGCACAGCCCATGGTACCTAACCAAGCTGAGATAGTATATTTCTGTGTATGTTTAGCTTCGATAAATCTAGCACCGAAGGCTGTTGATGTACCAACATCAATTGACCAAACTGTATCTGCAGGAGCGTTATCACTGATATTGTGGAACATCAATGAAGGCAATACACCCTTGTGGTCTTTTGAGTAAACATCTTTGAGCCAGCTACGCCATAATTTAGCCTTGGCTTCAGCAGTATCGAAGAATGGACGGCTTTCAACAGCCTTACCCAATTTGTTGAATTCTTCAAGAACAACTTTAGTGTCACCTTGGATAGCAACAGTCACATTACGACGTTTACCAAGTTTGTCACCATCGTTGTCGACTTGAATTGCGTCAACTTTTTTATTCAAATATGGTGCATATGGATAATCTGTACCCAGCATAATAACAAGGTCAGCTTTTCTCATCATTTCGAAAGCAGGCTTTGTACCTAACTTACCTAGTTGACCAAGATTATATGGTGCATCATCGTCGATCAAACCTTTGGCAGGCATAGTTTGGATAACTGGAATCTTGTATTTTTCAGCGAATTCTTTGGCTTCTGCTTGTGCAGTTTCGATACCACGTCCAGCCAAAATGATTGGGTTAGAATGTGTTTCGATCAAGTGCATAGCCTTTTGAACAGAATCGTCGTCGATCTTGTAATCTTCCAACTTAAATGTATCAACATTAGGTTGGTAATTATCTTCGATCATGTGATTAGGAACATCATCAGGAATTGTTAGTACGGCAACACCTCGTTTTGAGATGGCAGTTCTAATAGCTTCGTCGACTATTCTTGGTAATGATTGAGGATCCATAACGATCTTATTATAAACCGCAACATTATCGAACAAAACATGAGTGTCAACTTCTTGGAAAAAGTCAGTATTGATCAATTTTGATTGAACTGAACCTAGAATTGCAAGAACTGGAGCATGATCCATCTTGGCATCATACAAACCGTTCAACAAGTGAATGGCACCAGGACCACCAATTGATAAACAAGCACTGATTTCGCCTGTCAATTTAGCGTGTGCGGCAGCTGATAATGCAGCCACCTCTTCATGCAAAACATGTGTGAAGTTAATTTTGTTTTGAGCGCGATACATTGCGTCAATCGTTGTATCAACGGAATCCCCGGGTAAACCAAAAATATTATCTATGCCCCATTTGGACATAATATCAACCATCTTATCAGATGCGCGTACTTTCATAATGTGCCTCCTATTTCTATAAACACTATATACTTTACCACTTTTATTTCACAATAAAAGAATTCTGATTAAGTTATTTCGTGGTGGGACTGGTTTGCTGAAATTTATACCATTGTGAAAATTCTATCTTTTAAATAAGAAATATTTTCATGTGATATCTGATATTATAGATATATGAATATTTAGGGGAAGTGAAATAATGGTCAAGCAGTTCCAACTTTACCGTTGGTTGAGGTTTATCTTTCTTGCTACGGCAGGAATATTAATTGTCCTCGAACCAACAAATAGTTTGAATTATATTATCTACATCGTTTCTGCCTATATCGCTTTTTACGGGATCCTCTCACTTTGGGACGGATGGAGTATTAAGCGAAAGACTGGCGAAAGTAACATTGCCATCGGATTTGGATTTCTCGCATTGATTGTCGCAGTTCTGGTCCTTTTGGTGGCAAAGTTCTTAGTACAACTAGTTCCACCCCTTTTGGGGATCATCCTGTTAGTCAATGGAGTTAACCAATTCCGTGATTCGCATGAAACTCGTAAGCAAGTTAAATTCATGCCCTGGCTGGATTATTTATACTCAGCATTACTGATTTTAGCCGGCGTAGTCTTCATTTTGAATCCGTCAAAAACGATTATCTTCCTATATCAATTGTTTGGTGTCGCACTGATCGTGCTGGCGTTTTTCGAAATTGTTAATTCAAGTATCTACTCACGTAAAAAATAGCTATAATTATTTCAGAGCTACTTTTTTCAATGTAACCGTACTCAAGCTTGTCGGAATGGCATGATTTTCAAGATGAGTCGTAACAGTCCAAGTTTGGATCGTGTTACCAACTCTGACTGGAGTAGCTTCAGTAACGAGAACTCCATCTTTCACGGAGTTTAAATGGTGAGTCATAATATCGACTCCTACTGCAACGCTGTTTTCGTCATCGATATTGAGATTAGCTCCGATACTTGCGGCTGTCTCGGCGAGTACTGCGTTGATGCCGCCATGCATGATTTTATGCGGTTGCATATGTTTATCTTCAATTTTCATTTTTAGGACAACGCGGGTCTTTCCTTGATCTATCACGTCTATTCCTAAATTTTCTAACAAATTCATTTTTACACCTCGGAGGTTTTTATTTATGAGTCAATGGGAATCTATTAAAGAGTACAAAGAGATTTTATTCGAACGAATGGATAAGGTTGCAAAAATCACTATCAATCGTCCCGAAAAAAGAAATGCCTTTACACCTGATACTGTACAAGAAATGATTGACGCTTTCAATTACTGTCGTGACGATTCAACTATCGGTGTCATCATTTTGACTGGTCAAGGCGACCTCGCATTCTGTTCTGGTGGCGACCAAAGTGTCCGTGGTAACGGTGGTTACGTCGGTTCTGACCATGTTGCCAGACTTAATGTTTTGGACTTACAACATTTAATTAGAATTATTCCTAAGCCTGTCATTGCGATGGTTCGTGGCTGGTCTGTTGGTGGCGGAAACATTCTTCAATTAGTATGTGATTTGACTATCGCTGCTGACAACGCCAAATTCATGCAAACTGGTCCCAAGGTTGGATCATTTGATGCTGGATACGGTTCTGCCTACCTTGCTCGTGTTATCGGCCACAAACGTGCCAAAGAAGTTTGGTTCCTCTGCAAACCATACACAGCCGATGAAGCTTTCCAAATGGGTTGGATCAACAAAGTCGTTCCATTAGCTGACGTTGAGAAAGAAACTCTTGAATGGTGCGACGAGATTTTGAAGAAGTCACCTACCGCAATCCGTTTTATCAAGGCTGCTATGAACGCTGATACTGATGGCTTAGCAGGATTGCAACAACTTGCTGGTGACTCGACAATGATGTTCTACACTAGTGATGAAGGAAAAGAAGGCCGTGACGCTTTCCTAGAAAAACGTGACCCAGACTTCGACAAATTCCCTAAATTTCCATAAAATAGCTTGTTTATTTTAGGAAAGGACGTTGATTTTGGAAAATTGGCTAACAAAAAGAGCGACCCTAGATCCTAACAAGGTCGCTTTAATTTTTGAATATACAGATTTTACATTTACAGAATTGAATTCAACTGTGCAATTATATGCCAGCAAATTGTATCAACACGGCATCCATCAGGGCGACCGCGTAGCAATATTTACCGCAAATTCATTCAACGGATATATTGCGACCCTGGCGCTTCAACAAATCGGTGTGGAAATTGTTTTCTTGAATACTCGCTTATCCGAGTCAGAGTTAAGCTTTCAAATCGCCGACTCTGGCGTGACTGACTGTTTGATCGATGATAATTTGAAACACTCACAACTTGATAACGTTTCTGTTTCGAAAACTATGATGTCCAAGATTCTCTCGATGCCGGCATCTGAAGAATATGAGCCAGTAAAAGAGTTCAAAAATGATGACGTTACTTCCATTATGTATACTTCTGGAACTTCTGGTCGTCCAAAAGGAGTTCTGCAGACTTTTGGCAATCATTTTTATTCAGCAATCGGTATGTCACTGAACTTAGGCATTACAGATGATGATTCATGGGTGTTGTCAGTTCCCCTATTTCATATTTCGGGATTCTCGATCATGATGCGTTCA
Source organism: Companilactobacillus mishanensis (assembly GCF_003946505.1). GTDB lineage: Bacteria > Bacillota > Bacilli > Lactobacillales > Lactobacillaceae > Companilactobacillus > Companilactobacillus mishanensis. Next base: position 96,702 of record NZ_RHON01000007.1, read on the forward strand.
CTGATTTACGGAATGCCCGTGTATTTGATAGAAAAATTTGATGAGACTTATATCAATCGCATTTTGATCAACGAACGTGCTTCGATAATTTCGCTGGTTCCAACGATGTTGAAAAGAATTCTGAATAATTTAAAAACAGGTCAAAATTTCAATGATAATTTCCGCTGCGTTTTTCTAGGTGGCGGACCAATTGATAATTGGACTTTGTTACGTTGCCAAATGTTGGAAATCCCAGTTATACAGTCATACGGAATGACCGAAACGGCTTCAAATGTCGTTGCCTTAAACTTCAAAGATGCCGACAGAAAAGTTGGCTCTTCTGGGCAGGCGCTATTCCCAGTTAATTTGAGAATTACCAATCAGGATGAAGAAGGCATCGGTGATATCGAAATTAAAGCACCAAATGTCGCCAAGGGATATTTGAATCAACCAGATTTGTTCGCCGCAAAGATGACTGATGATGGATTTTATCGTACCGGAGATCTTGGTTACCTCGACAAAGAAAGTTTTCTATTCATCAAAGGTCGCAAGGACGACATGATTATTTCCGGTGGTGAAAATATTTATCCTGAAGAAGTCGAAAATATTTACGGAAAAATCGAAGGACTTGAGAGCATCGCGGTAATTGGTGTTGACGATGACGATTGGGGACAGATTCCCGTTGCCTATGTTACAACTGATAAGGACGCATTCTTGAATGGTCAAGATTTGATTGAATACGGTCGAAATCGATTAGCACATTATAAAGTTCCTCGTGAGTTCAGACTCGTTGAGGCAATGCCACTGACATCTAGTGGAAAATTGTTGCGTCGGAAACTTGGAAATTTAGATTATCAAAAAATTTAATTGTTGTAGCAAAAAAGACTGAAAATTACTTTTCAGTCTTTTTTTGATGGTTGTCTTTTCAACACTGATAATCGAGATCCTAAAATTCAAAGCAAAAAAATAATCATCCATACACTTTAGACGGTCGCGATTAATATACTTGTAAGCCACGATTCTCATCATGTCTCAACTAAAGATTAACACTCCATAAGGTATTCATGACATACAAAGATATTTAATTTTATATAGCTAGATATCGCTATTTAATACTTTTATATTCATATATTTTTAGCCTTAGAAACAATTTATTAGTTTCTTTAATCCATATCTATCCAACGACTTAAAGCGGATAATATTCTAAGACAACTGGTTCACGGCGATGGCTAGCCTGATGAAATGAGGCGATGCCATCTATGGATAATTTTGAATTAATTTTTGACACTACCTCTGAAAGGAGGTAGTTATCTCAACATTTGACTCGTTAATCTTAATGATTGATTTTTCACTGTTAATAATCGAGATCCTAAAATTTAAGTCAAAAAAATAATCGCCTACGAATTTGTATGTGCGTAGCGATTATTTAATCATAATCAGGTTAGCTACCGTCACATGCCGGTTGCCAAGGGGACCGTCTGCAGACGGTCCTTTTTGTTTCACCTTTAGTATACTCTGTTTTAGTTCCAATACTTGTATAAAGATATTTGTATTTTGAAGCGATTTTTAACTATTAAATACTTTTATATTCATGTTTTTTTAGTCTTAGAAACAATATACTAGTTTCAAACATCCATATCTATCCAGACACTCAAGGCGGATAATACTTTAAGACAACTGGTTCACGGCGATGGCTAGCCTGATGGAAATGAGGCGATGCCATGAATAATTCTTTGTTATTTTTTGGCACTACCTCCGAAAGGAGGTAGCTATTTCAACTTTTCATGTTTTAATGTTGATGTTTCTTTTTGCAACATTAGTCATTGAGATTCTGAAATTTAGAGCAAAAAAATAATCGCCTACGAATTTACGCGCGTAGCGATTATTTAACTATAATCATGCTAGCTACCGTCTTATAACAGTTGCCAGGGGACCGTCTGCAGATGGTCCTTTTTTGTTTCATCTTTAGTATACTCTGTTTTCATTTCAATACTTGTATAAAGATATTTGTATTTGATCTCAAAAAAATAACCTCAAAATTTCTTTTGAAGTTATCCTTTCAATTTATAAATTGACGTCATTTTTGTGATGAAACTTTCGCTTTTTTAAGTTTTGGTACAATTTGAAGTATACAGTGTTTTTCAGTTGTCACACTTTTAATTATATAAAAATATTTTTTGTAATTTGATAATTTTGTGTGTTTTGTTTAGTGATATATTTTTCGGTAACTGTTGTGGTTAATATCTGAATTGTTTCCCTGCTTTACCAGTTCCACTTTCCTGCTTTATCCGTTTTGCTTTCCTGCTTTATACGTTTTGCTTTTCCTACCTTTATAGCGGAAACGCCCAAAACAAAACTGCTCCCTATACATAGCTACGACAAGTGGCCTCGCCGACTTCGTCGTCAATTCCATTGTCTAGGCTATGACCGGGAGCAAAGCGTTTTGTTTTTGGCTCTAGTTTAAATAATACTCAAAAAAATTTGCTATCTTATCCATCAATGGTGGTTCTACTAAATGTTTTGCTTTATATCCTGTTATGAAAGCAACTTGTTCGGCATATGGTTTTCCCTGTATGCTATCGAAAAAGCTTTTTGATTCGTCATATGGAATTCTTTCGTCATCTGTCCCATGCCAAAACAACAATGGTCTATTGGCTATTGTTTCTGGATAATTATCTAAATCATAATCATCGATCCAGCTGGTCAATTTGCTCATATCATCTGGTAGATAGATATCACGTTCTTTGGCAGACTCTCTGACCAGTTTTGCATACTCATTCAATTTTGGACTGCCCATTATTATCGCTGCCGCAGTGATTTCGGGATGTTGTGTTAACAACGCACCTGTGGTCATCCCTCCCATTGAATAGCCACCTACTCCGATTTTTCCGTCTTTTATCAAATCTCTTCCTTGATAAAATTCTTTTATTAATGAAAATTCGGCTATATTGCCTTGGATCGTATTCCAGAATGTGAATGACGGTATGGATGAAACATCTTGAATTCTCTTTCCGTGATTCATGGCATCTGGCAGTATTACTCTGATATTTTTCCCTGCTAATTTTCTAGCTTGCGTCAAAACTAGCTCTTTATCTGATCTCCAGCCGTGATAAAAAATCACTATGGGTGCTTTTTCGTAACGATATTTTTCCTCTACTACTTCCAAAATTGGAACGTCCTGTAGCATCCGGCGATAAATTTTTATCATCAACCCACCTCATTTCCTAATCAATATAATAATATCATTTTTAGATAAATATTTATTGTTTGAGAAATTGGGCAAAAAAAATACATCTATCTCTAGATGCATTGTCGTGGCCGTATTGCTAAATAGCCATCTATTTTGAAAACTAACTCTCCGATGCTCTGGTCATGCACATGGTTAGTTTTACGCCCATAATCCTTAAGACTTGCTCTTAAATGGACTAGAGTCGATGCTGTCTCTTGGTGGTGCAATTCGTCAATGTATTTCATTACGAGATTAATCAGATCGCCCTCAGAAGTTATGTTGAATTCCGCCACTGATTGTTCGAGACAGTCTATAATAATGGTTTTATCCATAATATAACTGCTCCACTCCCGGTTTATTCAGCCTAAATTTACACTTTAGAAAAACCGATTTCCTCAAAAACTATTTCATCCTAAACCCTAATAAGGAGATTCTTTTCAGAAACTCCTTATGGGCTAATTGTGCTATAAGTACTTACTGAAAATATTCCAATTTTGAAAAAAACCAATTTCCAATTATGAATTTTAGTTGGGTGGATTATTGGGATTTTATTAGTTATTTGTTATATTTTTGGATTTATATGTTAAAAGAAGCGACCTGGACTTTTGTCTGGTCGCTTCTTTTTTTGTGTTGGTTGGGAACACCTTTACTTTTTTATACCAACGTTTCTATTTTTATAGCCGAAACGCTAAAAACAAAACTGCTCCCTATACATAGCTACGGAAAGCGGCCTTGCCGACTTTGTCGTCAATTCCGTTTCCTAGGCTATGACCGGGAGCAAAACGTTTTGTTTTTGGCTCTTTTCTGAAACGCCAACACAATGGCAGAAGCCTATACATAGCTACGACAAGTGGCCTCGCCGACTTCGTCGTCAATTCCATTGTCTAGGCTATGACCGGCTTCTTACGCCATTGCTTTTGGCTCTGCTTTTACCAAATATTCACTCTTTTATCTTCTGCCAAATACATTCCATCGCCTGGTTGTACATCATATGTATCGTAGAACTGGCTGATGTTTTGTAAGCTGGTATTTACTCTGATGCTATCTGGTGTGTGGACGTCTTCTAGTTGTGACTCATAGGCACTTGGATCATATTTTGATCTCCAGCCTAATGCGTAGTTTTGGAAATACTCGTCCAGGTTATAATTATTTTCCATTTGTAGGGCTGCTAATGAAACGTTTAGTCCTCCGTTATCGGCGATATTCTCGTCTTCGGTTTGCACTCCGTCTACGTAGCCGCCTCCGTATGGGATTCCGTTGAATTCGGCTGCCATATTGTCAACTTTTTGATTGAATCTTGCTCTATCGTCTTTTGACCACCAATCATTCAACTCGCCGTTTCCATCATAAAGTGAACCGGTGGCGTCAAATCCGTGAGTCAATTCGTGTCCGATTACCATTCCTAGTCCACCAAAGTTTTTGGAGTCATCTTGGCTGGTACTGAAGAATGGTGCTGACATGATTCCGGCATTTATCGTAATTGAATTGGTCATTCTATCATATGATGCGTCGGGATCTAGTGCTGAATTGCCTTCTTGCCATGCTCCTCTGTCAACTGGTTGTGTGAAGTCAGCGAAGTTTTGTAAGGCTTGTGATCCGACCACGTTACGATAATTCATATATGGTGAATTGAATCCTTCGATATCTACTCGATTGAAGTAGTCGAAATCACTGCTTGATGGATATCCAATGTTCATTTGGATTCTGCTTAGTTTTCCTAAAGCATTCCGTTTCGTAGCTGTATCGAGCCAATTACTGTTGATGATTTGTGTTGAATAAGCATAAATAACTTTTTTAGCTAAAATTGTTGCTGCATTCTTCGTCGATTGTGTAACAATCTTTGGTCCATAATATTGGCTAAATGCGTCTGTGAACGCTGAGGAAGTTAGATAGTAAGCAAATGTCTTTTGTAACTCAGGTGAAAGATTATCCGGATTATTCATATATTCTTCAGCTTGTTGTGGATCTGTTGATTGCAAGAAGCTTTGGAATCCATCGGTAATATTTGAAATTTCACCACTACGATACAAAATCAAATCTGAAACTAACCATCCCTGCAAATCTTTAAATGTTCCTGTATTTATAAGTTCATTAATATGGTTGAAATATGATGGTGTCATTTCGTAAACACTATCTGGAACTGAGTTTGTCAGTGTCTTTGAAATTCCGTGTAAGTTGACATATTGCATCATGTCACATAAATCTTGGAAATTAACGGATGGATAATCTCTATTATCATCGGTGCTTGCTGCAAGGTCCGTTGCGGTCTCAACATTCATCAACAACTGATCATAATTAACTGTAGCTGTAATGATATCTTGGATCGCATCGTCAGAATAACCTGCTGTCTGCAAGAATGCGACAACGTCATTTTCTTGATCAGAGCCGATTCCTTGTGATGTCAACATGAGTGGTTGGGCACCCATCAGATACATAGCTTTCTTAGTTGGATCATTCTGGTCACGATTGATCAGAATAGTAAATGGTGTTGGTTGGTCTTTCGCTACCATGTTGGTAAATTGATAGGCCAATTGATCAACATTTTTCAAATCTAAAATACTTTGAATTTCATTATTTAAATCTGGTGCTGTCGTCTCAATACTGCTTAAATCATCATTTGAAGTAAGTTGATAGAACCAAGTTGCTTCATTCATCGCCAATCCGGCTGAGTCATCATTACTATTGGAATAATTAATAAAGTCATCTTCAACTTGTTTATTAATATTTCCGGTCATAGTATTCATCGTACCTTGTTCAGGAACAGCTTCATTGACATAAGTATCATTGACCCATGACCCATTTTCATACATATAAAAATTATCTTGAGGTCTACTATATACTGGATCTACATTCCAATCTCCACCATTAGTATTTTCTTCTGTCGTGTTAGTTGAGGTTGCGGCAGAATTGGAGTTTTGGAATCCATTATAAGTATTGCCTGTATTTGTTGCTGAAGTAGCTGTCGTTTGAACGTCTGCTGAAGTTGCTTGAGCGTTAGTTTCAACATTGGCACTCGTTGGTACTGCAAGTGAGGCAGAAGTGGCACTTGGAGCTTGTGTCGTATCTGTGACAGTCACGGCAGGTTGTGATATATCAGTAACGGTATCTGCCTTTGCCGTCTGTGTGGTTGCCAATGCTCCCAAAATAACAGCTGAGAACGTAAACACACCTACTAGACTTTTATTGATTTTCATTGGAGTTCCTCCTAACACAGTCATTGAATTTGACACACTAATAATCCACCCAAAACGTGTTGGTTTGGTCTCTATAAATAACAATATTTTTTTCGATATATGACAAAACTTATAAATAAATATTTGGACAAAAAAAGAAGCTTGTTCAATACCGAAGTATCGATCCAAGCTTCCTTCATGTCTATTAGATTCCTTCTCAACCATTATAAAGGTCTGTGGTAGTCCTTCAAAAAATCATCTGGAACTAATAAGCACATATATTAGTTGTTATCATAAGGAATTAACCAGTTGCCGATCATCTTCACCAAATGAAATTAATACAGGCAGGTATTATATATCCAGGGATAGATGGTTCCAATGATCGACATAATCTTTGGCTTGGCTAACGTGGTAGGCGCCTAACCAAAAAATTATCAACTGACAACATAAAGAATTATATAACCTATATTTCAGAAAATCAATAAATATATTTCAAAGTTATAAAAACATATTATACTAATATAAACGATAAGTAAATATTTAATATAAATTATACAATCATATATGAAGGTTCATATATGACAGATAATGGGGCGTTTTGGTAATCGTTTCCATTAAGATATCACATAATCTTTATATAATCAATTAATTATATTTACCATTAGATTACAGTTATGTTAAAAATAGTTAGATTCATACCTTTTTACTGGAATTTTTGAAGAAGACAATATATAATTTGGTTTGTTCATTAGGAGACGTCCTGATGAATATAACGATTAATTCGTTATGTCTTATGAAGTTAGAAAGTACATCCTCAATGTACACCTTTCAATTCATAATTTTCAGAAGTATTCCTTCTCAACTTTTGTAATAGAGGTTCGTGGTAGTCCCTCAACTTACATATCCCGAGGAGTAGAGGTTTGTGGTAGGCCTCTACTCTTTTTTTTTTGTCTTGAATTTACAAGTCAACTGGAACACTTTTCTTTAAAAACCTCGAAAGTAGATTTCCAACCGAATATCTTTTTTGG
>NZ_RHON01000008.1 GCF_003946505.1 Companilactobacillus mishanensis
AAGTGCAATAGACAATTGGATCCGTTACTACAATACGAAACGAATCAGATCATCCAACAACTGGTTAACCCCAAATGAGATGAGACTTTCGTATAAACAAAAAATCGTCTAATCACATATTGTGATTAGACGAATAAAATTTAAAATAAACTCCAATTAATGGGGTTCACTTCACCTCGTTTTATTTTGGTGTATTTAGAAGTGACCAACACAATGACGATTTGAATTTTCCATCTTCAAATTGATTATCGGCAATATATAACTTTAATCCTTCAGTTTTTGACCAAGTTAATGATTTGAGAGACTCACCTTCATCTGTTTCTTCAACTAAGCAAGGTTTATCAGTAATTTCATTGATATTGTGTTCATCGATATAATATTGGAATTCGATTGGAATTTTTTCGTGATTATTTGGATCAATGTTTTTAAAAGGTTCTTTCACTGTTAAATAAAGCTGAACATGGTTCTTCATTCTTCTAGAATCAAGTATATGAATGGCTTCGAAATCATCCATTACATCTTTTCTTTCTATTAGAAGTCCTTTTAGTTTCTGTCTGACTCCATAGTTGATAGGTTTGGTACTTATTTCAATACAGTTTTTAATGAAGTATATAGAATTATCCATTGCATGCTTCTTATACGTAAGTCCTGTAAAAGTGGTATTTTCAAAATACGCGGAAGACCTAAATATTGAATTTTGATGATTTTGAACTTTAGTTATAAGTTCTATTTCATAAGTTTGTAGTCGATTGATTTTAAAGTTGCTAAATACTATCTCTTTATTATCTGTCAGTTGACTTAGGCTGTATTTAGAATTGGGAATTGCCACTCCGTCAATTAGGATTGTTTGCAATTTTTCATTATTGCTATACGGAATTCTTAACGTGCCAGGAATCTCTGTGGTTTCAAAATATTTGGACTCATCTTTAATATTAATTTTTCTGTGAATGATATCATTCTTAGCTACACTTCTGATAGCCTGGTTATCATTTTGATTGTCGTCATATGTCTCGTTGAAAATATCATTTTTAACTAATATAGTTGGCTCACTATCAGTAACCTGAAGAGTAGCAGTATTAGTCGTAATAATTTTTGTCTTCCTGGAGTTTGAATTTGGATCTTCATAATTGAATGTAAGCTCAGCATAATATTGAGAATTGTCATCCGATATTTTTGCTTTTGGTATTATCAGTTTTCCGTTGTTTTCAGTCGATATCTCTTTAGGATCCAAGACTCCATCTTTTCGATACCATTTGGTGCTGGTAGGTGATTGATCAAATTTCCCTAGGAGTTTAAATTCAACATCTTCACCAGAATAAACACTTTGATCATCTAATCCACCGCCAATGCGAATCTCTTTAGTGTCTGTAAGAATCGTGCCATCAGGGTTTTTCATTTCTCCAATGACGGTTACAGTACCTGAGAGCCCCTCTATATTAGCAATTAAATCTCCGTCGGTAGTTACAGTAGCGATATTTGCATTTCCTGGATTTTTGAGGCGATAAGAAGTCTCACCTGTTGAATTTTCTGGATCTGGAATAATATCAAGTGTTGTAGCATTATCAGAACCCTTGACGTTATATAAATAATCATCTTCTGCCACAAGCTTAATCGAAGATGCATTTACTGGATTGGGAAGAGTGTGAACAGCTGCTACCTTTGAGAAAACATTTGGTTGAATATGTAAATTGACTCCATATGTCCACCAAGAGTGGAGTTGATAAAATACCGTCCCAACTTCTTTTCCATTAACTTTTATTTTTCTTGTTTGTCCAAATGTAGAAGTAGGAGAATACCATCTTGGATCAACATTGGGTTTTATATTTTTAGCATCGATGTGATACCAGTCATATACTTGGGGGGTGAAAGGAAAGACAAGCGAAATACCTGTGTTTCGATCTGACTTAGTTTTTATCGTCACACTTTTACCTTTTTCAATGTAATAACCTTTTTTAGGTTGTACTGTAAATCCAGAGGTGAACCACCAGCCTAGTGCTCTGATTGGATCAGGAGTTGGGACAAATCGTTGTGGATAAACAAGCATTTCATCATTACTTTTAGGCGTTTTTAGCTCTTCAGTCTTGGCTTCATTGTCAAAGACTTGTTCATTCTTATTCTGTTCATCCATTGGTTTTTGAGTCTCAGTTGGCATAAGTTCCGTTGGACTATCTTGAGCAATTGTTATTTCTTCTTTATTGTTTTCGCTTTGAGCACTCTCGACATCAATAGGACTTTTGGAGAAACTTCCAACTGTCAGCAACAAAAATAAGTAGAGTGAGAATGCAAATGATTTCTTTCGCATTTGTTATTCCTTGGCTTTCTAATATTACATCCAGTGGTAGTCTTCAATTAGAATGAATGGGTTTACAAAAATATATTTCTAGAATATTTTATCGAAAAGTAAACGGCCTGGATACCAGTAGTTTGATATAAATAAATATTAATAGAAGAATGTTTTTGTTATTTATGTTGCAATTGCAACTAAACAGTTCTATGATTATTTTTATTAAATAAAAGTTGAGGCGACAGAAGTGGAAGAGATTTTACGTCCAATTGGAATGATTGCCCGTTCATTAGATTCGATATCAAACATTGAATTTAAGAATATTGACCTTACTCGTGGCCAGTATTTATATCTGGTACGCATAGAAGAGAATCCCGGTATTATATTGGAGAAGTTAGCCAACATCATTAAAATCGATAAGACAACTGCAGCTAGAGCTGTTCAAAAATTGGAGAAACAAGGATTGATCAAGCGAACTAATGATGATGCCAATATGAAAATTAAACACTTATTTACGACGGAGAAGGGCAAAAAGATTTATCCATTAATCAAACGAGAAAATGATTATTCAAATCAAGTTGCCTTAAATGGTCTCAGTGTCGAGGAACAGAGATTACTGAGTGAGTACTTATTGAAAGTTGCTGACAATATTAATCAGGACTGGGAATTTGTAAAATCTGGTGGGAGACGAAAATACTAAAATGGCAAACACAATCGAAATAAAACATGTTGATAATTTGGGTGCGCAGACACTCAGTGAAATTTCTAAAAAGACTTTTAAACAAACATTTGAAGCCGATAATACTGAAGAAAACATGAATGAGTTTCTGGAAAACTCATACAATGTTCAACAGTTGAAATCAGAGATGAAAGATTCGAATTCTGACTTTTATTTCCTATTGTTAAACAATCAACCCATCGGTTATTCAAAAATTATTTCAAATAAAGATAATTTTGAATTAGAACGGATTTATATTTTGCAGGGTAATCAACGCAAAGGATTTGGCAATCTCTTAATGGATCACGCAATAAGTTTGGCGAAGTTAAATCATGTATCTAGTATCAATTTAGGAGTTTGGGAACATAACGAGAATGCTAAGAAGTTTTACGCAAAGCAGGGATTTGTTAAAACCGGCTCGCACGTTTTCCAATTAGGTGATGATCCACAGACTGATTTTATTTTGAACAAGAAATTGTAGGAGAATATTATGAAGAAAATTATTGTAGCTAAAGAGTTCTGGAATTTATTTCCTGATGGTCAAATAAATGTTTTGACGTTACATGGAATCGATAATCGCGTGAATGAGGACGATGATGTATATTTTCAGAAGATGTTAGATGAAGCTACCGTAGACTCAAAACAATATTTAACAGATGATACATTTAGATTGAATCCAGTAGTTGATCAGTGGCGTCAAGCTTTGAGAAAGTTCAAAACAAAGAATGGTGCACGCTGCTCAATCGAAGCACTACTAAAAAGAGTTTCTAAAGGTAAAACATTTTCACCAATCAACCCATTAGTAGACATCTATAATAGTATTTCATAAGAGTCTCAAGATAAGGAAACCCAGTATTTAAATGCTGGGAGGAATTATCGTTTTATGAGACTGCCTTTCTTAATTATAGTTTGTGGTACTCCTTTTAATATTCTTCTTGAACATATGTTCGTATATTGATATGATGGTTATATCGAATGATACATATTTGAAATTTCTTATGCAGGGACGGGTAACAAGGTGCGCAAATTAATGAATGATTACCAGTACCATTATGGTGTGAAAGTTAGATGTTACCCTTCAGATAAACAGAAACAAATCATTGAGCACAATCTTAATGGTTCTAGATTTGCTTATAATGAAATGGTTGCGATTGATAAAGAACTTTATCAACTGCGCAAATGTAAGTTATACATCAAACAAGTCCAAGATCGAATCGATTATTTAACAGAGCGCAAGGAAAGTACGAAGTATCTTTTCGGACTTCGTTCTTGGCTGAATAAATTCAATGTTGGTACTGATGTAACTAGTATGGCAATTCGAAACTATAAATCGGCTTGGAATCTGTTTATGAAAGTCCATACTACTGGTATTCCTAAATTCCATAAGAAACAACATTCAGGAAGCTTTCAATTACCAAATAGATATTCTTCAAAAGTTACAACTCCGTCATTATTCAACGGTAATATCAGATTTCTTGATAACAAGCGTATTAATATTTCCTTGATTGGACGTATCCGGGTATCCGGAAGCTATAAAAGAGTAATGGTGGAACATGCTGATATTCGTATTGGAACCGTGACAGTTTCTAAGGATGCAGTGGGAAACTATTACATCTCACTTCAATTGGCATCTGATTCTCCTTTTGTTCGGTCAGGGAAGAGTACGGGAGATTCAATTGGAATTGATCTTAATACAGAGAACTTCCTAACAACTTCTAATGGAGATGTTGTAGAGAATCCAAGATATTACAAAAAAAACAAGAAACGACTTGCTAAGCAACAACGGATTCTCTCTAGAAAACAACTCAGAGCTAAGAAAGAACATCGACGATTACCTGACTCAAAGAACTATCAAAAGCAAAGAGTCATTGTTGCCCAGTTACATAATGAAGTCTGTAATCGTCGCACCAACTTCTTACATGAAACATCTACTGCACTCATCAAGAACCACGATCTGGTAGTAGTTGAAGAGTTAAGAAGTAAAAACTTGTTAAAAAATCATGCATTAGCTATGAGCATCAGTGATGTTGGTTGGAGAACATTTCTACAAATGTTGGAATACAAGGCAGAGATGTACGATAAAGTCTTTATTGCAGTTGATCCAAAGTACACAACTCAAACATGCTCAAATTGTGGTTACGTAATGAAGGGTAAAGAAAGACTAACCCTTTCTGATAGAACATGGACTTGTCCTGACTGTACTCAATATCACATCCGTGATCACAACGCGGCTAAAAACATATTAGCTAAAGCAATGTAAAACTGTTCAGTCCGTTTGGCAACTTGCGGACTTTAAAGACCTTGGTAATTACTATGTAAGACCCAGGAATACTGCGGTATATCTAGGCAACGGTGTATCTAGGTAAATTGTGATGCTAATGTGACTTGTTTCATTGGTTCTTACAAGCTCCCTACTTAAGTGGGGAGTAGTTGACTGAAATATGGCTCACCATGCGGTGGCGAAAACATCGACAAGATTGATGGAGATCTCCAACTGGGAAAAGCAAAAGGTGGGGAAAGTTTCCGACCACTAGGAGATGACGACGATTCACCAGCCTTAACAGGAGAAATCATTTATTATGATAAAACAGGAGCAATTTGTCGAAGCTTAAATTGGCGAGAAGCGCAACGAACAATGCTTACTGAAGACACAACCAACGCAGTAATGGTGCTAGAATCAATCAACGCAGAACAAGCAGCACGCGCAAATGAAGGAATATTAGAATTACAAGAACAATGTATGAAATACTTCAAAGTAGAAGGAACAACATTTAAACTAAATTCTGAAAATCCCTCAGCTGAAATAATGTAAACAAAAAGTCCTGAAACATAAAAGTTTCAGGACTTTTTTGATATTTTTTTACAATGATTTAAAGGATAGGGTTCAAATACTTCGGATGAATTAGCTGGAGGAAAGAAATAGATTTCGGCTCAGTGGTGGGGTTTATCTTAGTGTACGAAGTACGCTTAGATAAAAACTCAGCTTTGAAATGATTGCGTATTTTGCAATTAGTTCAAAGTGAGTTCACCACGTTCCCTTCATTGATTGTTGATTGGCGTAGCCAATATTTTAAATGGTTGCGCACGCGCCAAAGGCGACGTACGTTCATTAAAAAAATCGATTCAATTCCGGAAGCGGAAACCTAGTGAACTATCTCGTCACCCAACACTGACGCATACAAATCATAAGCACCATCAAGGTTCTTACAACTAATTCCATGTTGTTTAAGAATACGTTCTGCAATATAACCACGTTGTCCACTCTTACAACTAATAATGTAAGTCTCATCTTTTGAAAACTTGGATAAGTGATCGCGGATGCCATCCAACTCAACGTTAAATGCACCTTTCATGTGACCTGCAGCAAATTCTTTTGGAGTACGAACGTCTACAAGTTTTGCACCAGCAGCCATTTCGTCTTTCAATTCATACCATTGAATCGAATCGGTTTCTCCTTCAAGCACATTTTCAGCAATGTACCCGGCCATGTTCACGATATCTTTGGCAACACCATATGGTGGGGCGTATGAAAATTCTAGTTCTGGTAAATCAGAAACTTTAACTCCTGCTTTGATAGCTGTTGCAATGATATCGATTCGTTTATCCATTCCGTTTGGACCGACTGCCTGGGCTCCATAAATCTTACCAGTTTTGCCATTGAAGATAACTTTCAAGACCATCTTTTGTGATCCAGGATAATATCCAGCGTGGTCGCTACCTTCTAGGTGGATAACTTTATAATCGTAGTTCAGTGATTGTAATTGCTTTTCGTTCAAACCAGTAGAGGCAGCACCGATGTTGAATACTCGAACGATTGCTGTCCCCAAACTGCCTTTATTAGTTCTATTCAATCCAGAAATCACATCAGCAACTTGGCGTCCTTGTCTGTTGGCTGGTGATGCCAAGCTGATAACGGCATCTTGCTTTGTAGTCGTCTGTTTAACAACGATTGCGTCACCGACAGCGTAGATGTCAGGTTCACTTGTTTGGTAATGGTCATCAACTAAGATTCCGTCTTTCAAACCTAGTTTGATGCCAGCAGTTTTAGCTAGAGTTGAATCTGGTTTAACACCAACGGATAAGATAGTTAGATCAGACTCGATTTGTGATCCATCATCCAAGATGATTTGTTTTCCATTTTCTTTAAACTCTCCAGCCGCCTTTTCTGTGATGGTAGTTACATTATTCTTTTCAAGTTCTGTTTGAACAAAACTTGCCATTTCTGTATCGATAGTTGGCAAAACGTGAGTTGCCTTTTCAACGATAGTTACTTTAATACCACGGTTAGCGAGTGACTCAGTTAGCTCTAAGCCAATGAACCCAGCACCGATAACTGTGGCAGTTTTAGGCTGCTTGTTTTCAACAAAATCCATGATTCTATCGATATCTGGTAAATTGCGTAACGTGAAAATATTATCTGCGGATGAAATGCCCTTGATATCAGGTACTAGAGGCTTTGCTCCGGGAGATAATATTAATTTGTCATAAGATTCTGTATAAGTTTTTCCCTCATTATTTATATCTAGAGATTTATTTTTTGAATCAATTTTAATTGCTTCACTATTTGTTCGAACATCTAGATTAAATCTAGCTTTTAATTTTTCTGGAGTTTGAACCAACAATTGTGATCTGTCTGTAATTTCACCAGCGAGGTAGTATGGTAGTCCACAGTTTGCGAATGAAACGTATGGTCCTTTCTCAACAACGATTATTTCAGCGTCTTCATTAAGTCTTCGTAATCTTGTGGCCGCTGACATTCCACCAGCAACGCCACCTACTATGATATATTTCATGAAAATTCCTCCTCGTTTCTCTTATATCTACTATAACATCATGAAATTTAATATATAGAAATATAATAATCCGACATGTTGTTTTAACGGACTTTTAATTTATGAAAAAACCAAGTAAAACCTAATAGTTATGTCACTAAGCTATTGTATAATAGCAGATAAGGAGATGAGGGAATGAGTCAAACACCATATACTTTTCAGGATACTGACGCCTTTAAAAGTACTGAACAATTAATCATCAAAGGCCGTTATTTTGCTACAACCGTTCCTGATGATTTCAATGAATTTGAACCAAAACGAAGAAATATTCATAAGATTTTAAATATCAAGAATCAACTTTTAGTACCAGAACTGTTAGCAGTCAAGAGGGAACGCATGTCTAAATCTAGATTTGCTTTTTTTAGGGGGACTGCTGATGTTATGCATTATGATTTGGCCAACCATCCTGATAGTGGAATCAAGGTTTTGATTGGTGGGGATGCACATTTGGGTAACTTTGGTTTTTACGGATCATCTGAGGGCCAATTGTTATTCGATATGAACGATTTTGATGAGGCACATTTGGGTTACTGGGAATACGACCTTAAACGATTTTTGGTCAGTGCTCTTTTAGTTGCCCGCGATCACAAGTTTGAAGAAACTGATATCCAGGAATTTTTGTTAGGTGTCGTGGATACTTATTTTGATACCTTGAAACACATGACAAAAATTTCCGAAATGAAACGATTTATTCTACCTAATACACTTCAAAACATAACCGAAATTTTCGGTAATTTGAAAGACAATGAGGATTACTTCCGTAATTCTTTCGAAAAGTTGATCACGAAGAGTATTAAGAAAGCTCAACGTAGTAATTCAAAATTAGTTATTGAGAAATATACTTTATTGAATAAAGACGGCGAGCGTAGATTTGATGAGAATAAACCGGTCACCCAACACATTAGTGAAGAAGATTACGAAACTGTTGTAGCAGGTTACAAGGAATACAAAGCACGCCAGCGGAGCGATGTAAGACTGTTTCTTGAAGATTTTGATATAATAGACGTGGTTAGACATAGTGTTGGAGTCGGTAGTGTAGGGACACTTTGTTACTTAATTCTCTTGCAAGATTTGGATAAGAACTTCCTTGTATTGCAAGCAAAACAAGCTTTACCTATCTACAATAATGATGAGCTGTATTCTGACAAAAATGTCAGTCAAGGACAGAACATTGTCGATAGCCAATTAATTTTACAAAGTGCATCAGATCCGTTTTTAGGTGCATTTGATACTGAAAAATATAGTTTTTATATGCGTCAATTTAAAGATATGAAAACTTCCATCAATTTAGATAAGTTGGATTTTGAGTCATTCCAAGATTACGTGACCGTTTGCGTTATCTTGCTTGCCAGAGCGCATTCTCATTCACCTAATTATCCATTAGTAATTGGATTTGGTGAGGAATATCAAGACATTGCCAATTCGTTAATGAATTTTGCAAATAGTTATGCTAAACAAGTTAAGTACGACTTTGAGTCCTTCACAGAGGAACTTGAAAATGAAAAGTAAATATTACAACAGGGATTTAAGCTGGTTGTTGTTTGATAATCGGGTTATCGACCAAGCTTATAATGCCAAGGTTCCATTGTTAGAAAAGTTGAGATTTTTATCGATTGCTTCCAATAATTTGGATGAATTTTTTGGTGTCCGGATGCATAACGTTTATAGCATGATCTCCAAGAAAAAGATTGAAAAAAGAACTGGGCTCAATGGAATTGATCTGTTGAGTTTGATCCATGAATTTAATGCACGCAATATTACCAAACAATACGAAGCTTTATTTATTATTCTTGAACGTTTGAAGGACAAAGGCGTCTTTCAAATGACTACATATGACTTTCTGACTGACGATGAAAGAAATTATGTTCAGGAATATTATTTGAAACACGTCGTAAATGAATTAAAAGTAACTCCGTTTTCTAGCAATTTGAAATATACTACCAATTTGAATATATTGTTGTGTTCTGAAAACGAACTATATAATATTGCCATTCCAGATGATATTGACCGTCTTGTCAAAACTGGCGTTGATGATCACTACATCTTATTGGAAGATTTGATCACGAATATTTCTGCTGACATTTGGAGAAAATATGATGTCAAGGAGAGCTATACCTATCGTCTTTCATATGATAAGAATAAGAAATATGATTTTCTCGAAGAGGGACTTTCTGATGAAGTCTATCTAGATAAGATGACAGATTACATCAATAATCGTGGAACTCGACGAGTAACTAGAGTTGAATTTTCCGCAAATAATGGTGATAAAGGTAGAAGCTTTTTCGCATCATTATTAGGTATCAACAAGAAGAGTGTTTATCGGATACCAGGTCCACTTGATTTGAAATTCTTAGATAAATTGTTTAAGAAATATGAGGATCAACCTGGATTGGTTTTTGAGCCTTTCAACAATTTGAAGTGGAAAAACTCTCAGAACATTTTACATTCGATTGAGAAACAACCGATGTTGATTCAATATCCTTACGCCTCATTTGATGTATTTCTAAAATTCTTGAAGACTGGAATTGAAGACCCAGATACGACAAGCATCAAAATGACGATTTATCGTACTGAAAAGAAATCGAAAGTTGTTAATTTACTTAAGGAAGCAGCTAGAAAAGGCATCAATGTTACTGTAGTTGTTGAATTAAGAGCTAGATTCGATGAGAAACATAACCTCGACGTTGCTACTGATCTGGAAAGTGCTGGTGTGCATGTGGTTTATGGTGATCGATTGAATAAGGTCCACGCCAAAATTTGTTTGATCTTGCAAGAAAGTAAAAACAAAGGGTATGTTCAAATCGGTACTGGTAATTACAACGCTGTCACAGCAAATGTCTTTACTGACTTGAGTTTCTTCACCAGTGATAAACGTTATGTTGACGACGCGATTCAATTCTTCGGCAACTTAGCTTTAACACATGAAGATAATTACAATATGTTGGCAACGTCACCAGTTGATTTAAAACAAATGATCATTACTAACATCAAACGTGCAACCAAGGATTATTTGCGTACTGGGGATGCCGAAGTATTCATCAAGGTAAATGGTTTGACTGATATTGAAGTTATCAACGCAATTTACAGTGCAGCCAGACTTGGTCTTCCATTTAGGATCATTGTCAGAGGACCTTGTTGTTTGAAACTCGGTATCTGCGGTCCTAAAGAAGATATCGTTGTTAAGAGTATTGTAGGTGAGTTACTGGAACATAGTCGTATCTACAAGTTTAAATACGGCGAGGGTAACACTGACTTATGGATATCTTCAGCTGACTTGATGACTAGAAACCTGGATCGTCGTGTTGAGATAGCGATGCCAATTGTCGATGAAAAGCCTAAACGTGAATTATTGAAAATTATCAAGATGTTCACTAAAGATACAGCTAATTCATATTACTTGAATGCAAATGGTGAGTATGTGAAGAAGCGTAAATTCATTAATAAGTCCGCTCAACAAACATGGTTGAGTAGATTGAAATGGAAGAAATATATATAAACCAATGAATCATTTATCCAACTAGTTTGGATAAATGATTTTTTTTATATTTTTTTTAGTATTATATTTGATGGTTTTTCACAAGATAAATGAAAATATATTTAGTTTTAACCAAAGACATTTTATGAAAACGTTTTTAATATTTATTTTAATCATGATTAAAGTTGATTATATGAAATATGGACATTATCAGCAATTATGTGGCTAAGGAACTGTTAGTAAATTAAAATATGGCATCAAATCATGTAAAATAATCTAATTTAATTGGCACAAATTAGAAAAAATATTTAACTAGAATATTGTGTAATTATTGATACATAATTTCACAATCTCACTAATTTGTTGGTCAAATCCGCCTTTTTGCCACTTTTTTGAAAGCGCATAACATGGTACGCTCATAAGTGGATAAAATCAGTTGTCAAGTAATTTGCCTATAACATGGCATTTGTGCTTGACTAAATTATTTGATCCAAATTCAGAGCTTAAAGGGGGAATCGCAATGATTGTGCATTTTAATTGATACAACCTTCACAAATCTTGGAAAATTTGTAAGCGGTTCCAAATGAAAGAATTTGGATTAAATTAAAAAATAGCCGAAAAATAAGGATCTATATATAAGTAGATCATTCAGAATGGGGGGAAACAGATGAAGAAGAAACCTTCTGGACTCGCATTACTTCCATTTGTCGTATTTGTTGGCTTATATCTTTTTGTAGGGTTATTTTTGACCTTCAAAGGTGACAAACAGGGATTCTATGCAATGCCAGCTTCTATATCTGTAATTGTGGGTATTATTGTCGCTTTTATTATTTATCGTGGTTCGATAGAGAAAAAGTTTAATGCCCTAGTAAAAGGTTGTGGTGAAGACAATATCATCATAATGTGTTTGATTTTCTTACTTGCCGGAGCTTTTGGTACAGTAACTGAAAAAATCGGTGGAGTTGATTCCACTGTTAATTTGGGACTAAGTCTCGTACCAATTCAATTCTTAGTACCCGGAATGTTTTTGATTTCTTGTTTCGTTTGTTTAGCTATTGGTACAAGTATGGGAACTATTGCAACGATCGCTCCTATCTGTGTAACTCTTGCTGACAAAACAGGAATTAGTATGGCACTTCTTTTAGCAGCTCTACTTTGTGGAGCTATGTTTGGTAACAACATGTCTGTTATCGCTGATACAGGTATCGTTATTACACGTATTTTAAATATTAAAATCAAAGATAAGTTCAAGGTCAATATCAAGATTACTGGTCCAGCTTTGATAGTTGCTGTAATTTTGTTCTTCATCTTCGGAACTGGTGGTGACGTAACTCAAGTCACGGCGGGGAATTATTCGATAATGAAGATATTGCCATATATCTTTGTTCTAGTTATCGCACTTATTGGAGTTAACGTTTTCGTTGTCTTAACATTCGGAACACTGTTCGCTGGTGCTATCGGAATTATCTACGGAGACTTCTCAATTCTAAAATTCACTGGTTATGTTCAAGACGGATTTGTAAAGATGTTTGATGTTTTACTATTCTCACTCTTAGTTGGTGGATTAGCATACATGGTCAAAGAAGAGGGTGGAATTGACTGGATCAACGAAAAATTGAAGAAATTTATCGTTGGTAAAAAGTCAGCTCAAGCTGTTGCCATGGTATTGCCAGGTACAGTTGATATTGCTTTAGCAAACGATACTGTTACTGGTTTGGTTACAGGTCCTATCGTTAAAGATATGTCAGACAACTATGACATTGATCGACGGAAGATGGGTTCATTGATGCATACCACGGTCGTTGTACTTCAGAGTACATTGCCATATGGTGCTCAGATCCTATTAGCAACAAGTATTGCTGGAGGAAAAGTATCTCCAGTTCAAGTAATTCCTTACCTATGGTATGGATATCTTGCATTATTCTTTGCAGTATTATCAATTTTCATTCCATTTGCGGAAGCAAAAACAAAATTACATTTTTCTAAAAAATCAGAAGACGAATCTGCTGACAAAGTGGAAGAGGCTGTCTAACAATTTTTAATTAACTTGGGGGAAATATAAATGCATAAATATTATGAAGAAGCAAAAGAGTTTGGTAAGAAATATTTAGCTGATGAAGCAAATGAGGTCGACGTTGAGGGACGTTTTCCAAAAGCATCTGTTGATGCACTTCGTAAAGCTGGTTACTTCGGTTTGGTAATACCAAAAGAATATGGTGGACAAGGTAAAGGTATCGAAGAGCATGCTGAAGTTTGTACAGGTTTAGCTGAAAGTGGTGCTTCAGCATCATTGTGTTACATGATGAGTAACGTTGGTGCATATTGCCTATCACTTTATGCTTCAGAAGAAATGAAGAAAGATATCCTTCCTAGAGTAGCAAGTGGTGAGATCATCTTAGGACTTGCATACAGTGAAACTGGTTCAGGTACTCACTTCTACAGACCAGACATGACTGAAGAACCACATGATGGCTATTCAATTTTGAACGGACGTAAGAGTTTCGTTACAACAGCACGTGAGGCTGATTACTACCTAACAATCACACATTCAACAAAAGATGGTTCAAACAACTTATGGTTAGTTCCAAGAGATGCTGAAGGACTATCATTCGAATCAACATTCAATGGATTAGGACTACGTGGAAATGTTTCAGATCCAATGGTTCTTGACCACGTTAAACTTGACGACTCATGCAAGATTCCTGGTAACGGTGATGGAGACAGATTGATCTTTATCGTTGGACTTGCTTCATCAAGTGCTGGTATCTCGATGGCTATTGCAGATGCTGCTGCTAAATATGTTAAAGAAAGATCATATACTTCAGGTAAATCATTAGCTGATATCGAAACTGTTGAAGTTAATGTTGCTGAATTAAAGGCACGTGCATACGCTGCAAGAGAAACATTATTTGCTGGTGCTGCAAGTGTTGCTGCTGAAGAAGAAGACGGCTTTCCAAATGTTATTGCTGCTAGAATTACAACTACTGAAGCAGCTGTTAAGAATGGTACAGAAGGTATGCGTCTATTCGGTGGTATCGGATATGTTAGAAATGTTCAACCAATGGAACGTTTGATGAGAGATTCATTAGGTGCACAAGTTATGGCACCAGGACTAGATGTTCTTAAAGTTTGGTTAGGTAGACTATCAGTTGATCTACCATACTTGAATGATTAATTTTGAATTTAAATATTTTGGAGGGTAATTATAATGGCAAAAAGTATTAAAGTCGGTGCAGTTGTATATGCACCACAAGTTACAGTTGTTTGGGGAATCATCGCTAAGTATTTCAAGTCTGAAGGAATGGACTTAGAAAATGTTTTCTTCAAGAATTATCGTGATCAAACACAAGCTTTGATCAAGGGTGAAATCGATGTTGCTTGGAATTCACCATTGGCTCATGTTGAAGCAATGATCAAATCAGACAACAAGTGTGGATATTCATACATGCGTGATACAGATTTGGACAGAACAAGTTGTTTCTTAGCTAGAAATGATAGTGGTATCAAAGACTTTGCTGATTTCAAAGGAAAGACTATTGGATTCGGTGCTATCGATTCACCACAAGCACGTTTGATCCCAATCGAAACTCTTAAAGAGCACAATTTGATTTCTGGCAAAGACTACGTTGAAAAAACATTTGATGTTGATGTCGGCTTAGACGGTGACCATGAAGGTGGAGAAGTTGATGCATTAGCCGCACTTAAAGATGGCAGTGTTGATATTTCCGTAACTACTGATAACAACCGTATCAAGTGGACTCAAGATGGTACTATCGATGATCAAAAGATCGTTGTTGCTGGACACACTGGCCTATATGATCACTGTATCTTTACAACAAAACCTAATTTTGACCCTGATACAAAGGCAGAATGGGAAAGAATTCTTTCAAAGATGGATTACAACAATCCAGAACATAAAGAAATGATGGACCTTGAAGGTTTGAAGAAATGGGTTCCAGGACGTACAAAAGGATTCCACTTACTTGAACAAGCCGTTGATTACCTCAATTTCTTTGACCAAAAACAAACTAACGATTAGAGGGAATTAATTATGGCAACATCATTTTCACCATTTACAACTTCGATCATTGGAAGTTGGCCTAGAACTAAAGAAATTTTAATTGCACAACGTAAATTACGCAAAGGACAGATGGAACAATCTGACTTTGATGATTTGATTGAAAGAGAAACTGCCAGGATCATCAAGATTCAAGATGACCTTGGACTCGATGTAATCGTTTCTGGTGAACTTTCACGTGACAATTATTCTTCATTTGTGGCCGATAGAATTGGTGGAGTCAGCATGATGTCTATGGATGATATCGTTGATTATATTGATGATAAAAAAGCTTTTGAAGATATCTTGTCGATATTGGATGTTCCTGCTATCAGTATTACCAATGCAATTTGTACTGGTAAGTTGGAATATCATCCTATTGCCGTGAATGAACTGAAATTATTAAAGAAGTATACTGACAAGCCAGTCAAAATAACACTTCCTGGTCCATACTTACTTACACGTTCAATGTGGATACCTAAACTTTCTAAACAAGGATATGCAAGTAAAGAAGAACTTGGAAAAGATGTTGTGAAGATTCTTGAACAAGAGATCGATAACTTACAAAAATTGGGTGTAGATATTATCCAATTTGATGAACCAGTTCTAACTGAAGTTGTCTTTACCGAAGGAAAGCCACGTTCATTTATGTGCGCAGCTTTATCTGAACGTAAAGATCCAACTGAAGAATTAGAATTTGCTAAATCATTGATCAAGCCTGTTTTGGAACATATTGACCGTAGTAAGTCCATTGCTTCAATGCAAGTTTGTCGTGGTAACTGGAGTAATGATGAGTCTATCTTGCTCACAGGTCCATATACACCACTACTAGACCTCTTTGAAAACGTTTCTGCAGAGATGTTAACACTTGAGTTTTCAACACCTAGAGCGGGTGAAATCAGCTCTCTATTGGGTGATGAAAAAATCTCTAAAGATCATATCATCGGTTTGGGTGTGGAAAATCCACGTCTTCATGAAGCAGAATCGACTGACTTTATTGTTGGTAAAGCTAAAGAAGCATTGAAGTATATTCCTAAAGAAAGATTATTCTTGAATCCAGATTGTGGATTTGCAACATTCTCGAACCGTCCAGTAAATAAAGAAGAATTCATTATCAACAAAATCAAATCTCTAGTTGATGCGAGTCACCAACTTCAGGCAGAGTATAAATAGGCTGATTATGGAAAAAAGATATTTAAACTCCGCAAATAATTATGATATTGAATTCAGAGCGATTTCGACTGACGGTAAGAAAGTTAAAATTCGGACTGATAAGGTCAGCTACTCAGTTGATGAAGAGATGAGTTTTGACATTGCTAACGATGTCCTGACTAGTGTGGACCACTTTACAGGTGGTATTGCCAGTGGAATGATATCAGCTATCAATCGTTATGATCAAAAGCACGATGGGATCATTGATCAGATAGAAGGTAAGTTTACTTTCCATTTAAGCAATCCGTTGACGTACCTGGATGTTCGTGGCTACGATGAAACACCGCATGTTTCCGCTCTCGACTTACAGTTGTATTTGGTTTCGTTCAATGAGGCTGATGAGTTGGAACAAGTTTATCAAGAAGCGATGAAGAACTCGATCGTCTATCAGACAATCAAGGATACAATTAAAATCGAGCATAAGATAAAAGTTGTGTTATAAAAAAGAAGCTAAATCCGATGAGGATTTAGCTTCTTTTAGTGTTGCCTTGAATAGTTTGTTTATCTGGATCGATATGGAATTCTTGTTGAGAAATTTTCAGAAAAGCAATCATTTCGGGGGTATTATTTTTTATTGCTCGATGAGCCATGATCAAGTCTGTTTTCAGTAAGGATTTGGATATAGGGATGGCAGATTTTGAATTAGGTTGTGGTGGCAAAATAGCATAACCAACACCTTTGTTAGCAAGTGATATGGCAGTGTTGATATTTTTTACTTCTATTATATGTCTCGGTTCTAGTTTATTTACTGAAAGGAAGTTTTTAATTATCTCACCAAAAACCATTTCTTCACTAATTGAGATGAAGTTCTGTTGATTCAAAATTAGGAGTTGGGACGCATCAGTTATTTCTTCTGGGAATGAAGTATCAATTTGAGGTGTATATAATGACAGCTGATTCTCAGACATTTTACGATAAACGAATTGATTATTCATTGGTGGATTAAAACCAATATAGACGTCGATTTGATTCTCGATAACAGCTTTTTCAATCTGCTTAGAAGGAAGTTCAGTAATGTTCAATTGATAATTAGGATACTGCTTGATGAATTCTGGGACGATCATAGGTAAAATTTCTTCGCCTAAACTTTCGGAAATACCGATAGAAATTTGCCCGGCTTGGGATTGTGCAATTTCTCTCATTTTGGTGTCTAATTTTGAAAATTGAGTATCAATCGAATTCAATCCTTCAAGGTATATTTGTCCGGCGTAACTTAATTGAATATGTTTTGAACCACGGTCCAATAGGGCAATATCTAATTCGTCTTCAGCCTCTTTGATGATTTTACTCACGTAAGGCTGTGATATGTAAAGGCTTTGGGCAGTTTCAGTTATACTTCCAGATTTTTTGATACCTGATAGGATGTCCTTTATTTTATAGTTGATCAATAATTGTACCTCCATTTTCTTCATAACTGTGAGTAATATTTTTATAATCATTAGGAATTTTTAATTGTGAATTTGTGAACTATAATGAATTTGTAAGTTAAATAAATAACTCGTTAGGTTCATTTTAGGATAGGAAGGGTGCGTTAACAATATGTCAGAAAAATATAGTTTTCTAAAACCATATACATTTAAGAATGGTGTAACTGTTAAAAATAGAGTCGTAATTCCACCAATGACCGAAGTATCAGCTTTTGAGGATGGATTCATTAGCGATAATGAACTTGCTTACTTCAAATTAAGAACTGGTGGTGTGGGGATGTTTATCTCTCCAGTTGCCAATGTTAACAATGAAGGTAAGGGATTCGAGGGTGAACTTTCAATTGCTGACGACAAGTATTTACCAGGCTTGAAGAAGATGGCAGCAACGATGAAGGAAAATGGTACTAAAGCCATTCTACAAATCTTCTCAGCCGGTCGTATGTCCAACTCGACTGTTTTACGTGGTACACAAACTGTTAGTGCAAGTGCAGTCGCAGCTGAACGTCCAAATGCTGAAACACCACGTGCTTTGACCGAAGCTGAAGTTGATCAAACAATCGTCGACTTTGGTGAAGCAACTCGTCGTGCCATTGAAGCAGGATTTGACGGTGTTGAATTACATGGTGCCAATACTTACTTGTTACAACAATTCTTCTCACCACATTCAAACCGCAGAACAGACAAATGGGGTGGCGATGTTGATGACCGCATGAAATTTGGCCTAGCTGTAATCAAGAGTGTACATGATGCTGTTGAGAAATACGCTGACAAATCATTTATTGTTGGTTATAGAATTTCTCCTGAAGAGATCGAGAATCCTGGTATCAGAATTGCCGATACTTTGAAATTCATTGATGTTTTAGCTGATCAACCAATCGATTACTTACACATTTCAATGGGATATGTTTGGAGAACTTCATTAAATGACAAATCTGATAAGGAACCTCTTATCGAAAAAATCAAGAAACAAGTTAATGGTCGTCTACCATTGATTTCTGTAGGTTCTGTTGAGACTCCTGAAGAGGCCGCTAAAGTTACTGATGATGGTATCGATTTCGTTGCCATTGGACGTGAGTTGCTTCGTGAACCTAACTGGGTCCAAAAGGTTGAAAATGATGATGAGGATAGTATTAGATATACTATTTCGTTATCTGATTTGGATGAGTTGGAGATTACTCCTTCGATGTGGGACTTCTTGATGGTTCGTTTGCAGGCTGCTATGCATGTTTCTAATCAACCTGATTATGATCCCAACTTGTATGTTGATAAGTTAGCTCCACATGAGGGTGCCTAAGCGGTGTGTTCACTGCCGATTCCGAAAGGAAAACGATTTTTCGGGCCGTGACGAGGTGGACATCACTTTGAACTAATTGCAAAAGTCGCAATCATTTCAAAGCTGAGTCTTCCTCTTTGTGTACTTCGTACACAAAGAGGAACTTCACCTCTTGGCCCAAATCGTTTTCCTTTCTACATCTGAACAAAACATTCAACATGTATTTTGTTTTTGGGGACGTTGTTTTGAAATTTGTTAAATATTAAAGATGGTGCAAACACTATACTTGTTTGTACCATCTTTTGTTTACCTTTTTTATTTCACTTTGTTTTTCAGCCAATTTATTATAAGCTTCGCAACTTTGTTCTGTTGTTGCTTATTGGAAATATTGGCTTTATTATCACCTTTTTGTTTGCCATAGCTTCCGAATCCGGCGTGATTTCCGCCTTTTATTTCTTCGAAATCTGTTGTTTTTGGTAAGTGTTTTTTGGAAGTTTTATAATTCTTTTGGTCCAACACTCCGTCTTTTGTTCCAGTGATCGATAGGACTGGGGCTGATGAGTGTCTTAGATTTCCTTTTTTCTCGGGATAACTGGCTAAGAAGAATACTCCTTTTAGATGTTTTGTGTTGTTATGTGCGTATCTGGCTGCCATGGTTCCTCCTAGGGAGTGGCCACCGATTATGTAGTCTTTATTGTTTTGAACCTTTTTGGCTGCGTTGGCGTTTAGTACTGCCATGTCTAGTGGAAATCTTACTATGTATACTGAGTAGCCTGCATGGGCTATTTGTTTTGCCCAGATGCTATAACTTTTTGGTTCCACTAGAGCCCCTGGATAGAATATTATTCTTGGTTTTGTTGGATTCCCTTTAAATTCGGTAGTGCTTCCTATCATTGTGCTGGTTTTTGCAGCATTTATTGCTGACGTTGAAGGTTGATATTCTTTACTTTTTACTATTCCGAATGTTATGCCTATAAGGATGATTACGATCAATATCGAAATTATCCATTTGGTTGTTTTCTTCATATTTTCCTCCATAATCGTTATTAATAGTTTACTACAATTATTTTTGTATAATTATGGACTCGGATACATCAAGGTTTTATGCTTTAAATATAGAAAAGAGGTCGTTTGATGAAACAAATTAAAATGGGTAACTCTAATTGGAAAGCTTCTGCTGTTGCTTTGGGTATCATGCGTATGGAGGCTCTTTCTGTTCCTGATGCCGTTAAAACTATTGAAGCTGCATATGACAGTGGTATCAACTACATAGATTCTGCTGATATTTATGGAATGGGTAATTCTGAAACTGTCTTTGGTAAAGCTCTTAAGGAATCCGGAATTTCACGTGATAAACTATTTATTCAATCCAAAGGTGGAATTGTTTTCGATAAAGAAAGAAGTCACGGTAGTTTTGTTTTTGGAAAGCGATACGATTTCTCGAAAGATCATTTGATAGATGCCGTTGATGGAATCTTGGAAAGAATGCAAGTTGATTATTTGGACTCGTTCTTACTACATCGTCCAGATCCATTGATGGAACCTGAGGAAGTTGCTGCAGCATTTGATGAATTACAAACTGCTGGTAAGGTACGTCACTTTGGTGTTTCAAATTTTAATACTCAACAGTTTATGTTAATGCAAGAAGCAGTTGACCAAAAACTATTGATCAATCAATTACAATTTAGCATTATGCATACAGGCATGGTCGATTCTGGTATTCATGCCAATATGACCGATCCACGTTCAATCGATCATGATGGTGGAATCTTGGAATTCTCAAGAAGAAAGGGAATAACAATCCAAACATGGTCACCATTCCAATACGGGATGTTTGAAGGAACATTTATTGGAAATGATAAATTCCCAGAATTAAATAAGAAGCTGCAAGAATTGGCAGATAAATATAAGGTAAGTAAAAATGCTATAGCAACAGCTTGGATATTAAGACATCCAGCAAAGATGCAAGTTGTCATTGGAACAATGAATTCAGAGCATATTAAAGATAGTGCTGATGGATCAAATGTCGAGTTGACTAAACAAGAGTGGTACGATGTTTACTTTTCTGCCGGAAATGATTTACCATAACATCAAAAAAACGCCTAATCTTAATAGGATTAGACGATTTTTTTTGTTTCAATTATAACTATTTTTAAATTCCATGAATAACGTTTGAATTTATTGTTATAATAATTTTTATGTAAATGACGGGGACATAATGAATAAAATCAAATGGGAAAATAGAATAAAATGATGCTTTTTAGAAACTTCATATTTGAGTATGAGAACGAAAGATTAATGTATGATTCCAAAAATAATTCTTTTTCTTTGTACAAGAAGCCTGAGAAATTGAGTTTAATGGCAGCTTTAGTGATAGTTGTCTGTGGAGCACTTAGCTCATCGCCTCTGTTGTTATCGTCATTTTCTAAGGAAATAGAAAGCGCAAGCACACGAATGGAACCTCTTATTAACAGAGCTGATATAGTAACCAACTTGATTATTGCAGTGGGCATGACAATTATTTCAACTATACTAATGCAATTGTATATGGAGCGGACACTTGAAAGAGCTGGTAAAATACGTGATATTACTGATAAAGCAGAGTTGCATAAAATTTTGGTTGCTATGGAAAAGGAATACGGAATTGATTATGACTTGAAAAAAAATCATAATCCGTTTGTGCACGTTAAAAGGGAAGCATACATCGTTTTTCCTATTGCATACATAGTTTTAATATGGGCGCTTGTACTTTTCTTAAAGTCAGAAGTATTCATTCAAGTTCTAATAATGTTGCCATTTTACTTTATTGTTTGGATTTTGGTTGTCTGGGCTAATATAAATTTACTATACAAAATGAAAGTATTAAAAATTAATGGTATGTATTGAAACACGAAAAAAGTGAGCTTGAAGATAAAACTTCAAACCCACTTTTTTTATTCTTTCTTCAATCCATTTTGTAGTGATTCAATTCCTTCTGACACGATAAAATAAACTAAGACTAATGCTGCGACAGAGTCGACCCACCAGAGGTTGAACAAGGCGGTCAATAATGAACCGATCAAGACGGTCCCAGCCATGTATGCGCAAGTTATATTACACATGCCGTCCTCTACTAAAGCATCTGAGTGCATTGCCTTACCAATATGTCGTTTGCGAACAGCTAAAATTGGCATTAAGACGACGGATGCAATGGCGATGGAAATCCCCGAAACACTAGTATCTGCTGCTGTATGAGCAAATAAGTTAAATAATGATACAAATGTTACGTATATCCCTAATAGTATAAGAATAGTTCCCACAATTAGGGATGATTTTTTTTCGGCATGAATAATTTCCGCAGATGGGGCGCCGTTGGCTTCTTTTCTCAGTCGCCAAATCAAAGTACTTCCAGAGATTATTTCAAGAAAACTGTCTAATCCGAAAGCAATCAGCAATATGGAACCCGCAGCAAGACCAGATGAGAATCCGACCGCAAATTCGAATATCATCCAAGCGAGCGAAAAGTATTCTGTGGTTAATCCTTGTTTAGTTAATTCTGTATTATTCACCATGTTTTTTACCTCGCAATACGTGATCAGCATGCTCAAGTGTCTCGTTGATAACATCAAGAATGTGCGGATCATCTAGCTGATAATAATTTGATTTTCCTTCTCGAGTAGCACTAACAAGTTGGTATTCGCGGAGTAAGGCCAATTGATGGGATACCGCTGACTGCTCCAGGTCGAGCACATTTGTTAATTCACTAACACTCATCTTTTTCTGTTCCAGAAGGTTGAGCATTTGAAATCTGACTGGATTTGATAGCATCTTCATTATTTTTTCGGATTCATCCAATAATTTAGAATCAATCATTTTGAGAGCCATTATATGTTCTGCCTTTCATATGTAATATATTTCATATGAATAATTTAACATATATAAACAATAAAGCAAGTTTAAGTTATCATTAATAAGAGAGGTAATCATATGAAAATATACTTTTCTGGATCTATACGTGGTGGGCGAGAAAACGTTGAGATATATCGGGAACTCATAGAGTATTTAAATCAAAATAATGAAGTTTTAACCAAGCATATTGGGGACAAAGATTTATCAGTTGATGGACAAACAGAATTAAGTGATGCTGAGATTCGTAAAAGAGATATTGATTGGATGAAGGAAGCTGACTTAGTAATTGCTGAAACATCGAATCCAAGTTTGGGAGTAGGTTATGAATTAGCCTATGCAGAAAAAATAAATAAGCCAGTTTTGATTTTACATAATAAGCGAACTAAATTATCGGCGATGATAAATGGTACAGAATATTTTAAAGACATAAATTATTATTCTAGTATCGAAGAAGCACGACATATTTTGGGTGAAAAAGTACAAAATTATTTATAATATTCCTGGAATAAAAACGCATCAAAAAAATATTTAAAAAGTTCAAAGATTGAGAAATCATTCACAAACTTTATTGAAAGGTTATTTTGATTAAATAATATATCATCGTTTTAATGTTTTGCTAATTAAATGTGTGAACAACTAATAATTAGATAGTGGTCACTATAATGCTGATATTACAGCTTATAGCACCACTTTTTTTATTTGATCAATCTGATTATTAGCTGATTAATCAAAATTATTCATAGAAAGCTTTAATCAAAATAAAGATAAGTATCATTTGTTAAATGAATAGAAAAAAATAAAAGTACGTTAGAAAATTCACAAAGATTTTAATTTCTTGTTTCAGATCGAATATTTTGTGGTACGATGAAAGCGGTTACAAATATATCTAAAAATCTTGGAGCGAGGTATTATGCGACGAAAAGCGATTGACGATTTAATGTGTGCAGGCAATGACAAGCCCAAAACGTTAGGATTATTCGATCTAACTATTATGGGTGTCGGAGCTATTATTGGTACAGGGATTCTTGTTTTAACAGGAATCGTTGCAGCCACGGACGCAGGTCCGGGGGTAGTATTTTCATTCTTGATAGCTGCCCTAGCTAGTGCATTGATCGGATTATGTTATTCGGAATTAACGACCACTATCCCAAGTTCAGGTAGTGCTTACGTTTATTCATGGATAACAATGGGTGAACAGATCGCCTTTTTCTCAGGATGGACATTGCTCGGAGTCTATATTACAACGACCGCAACCGTTGCAAATGGATGGACCGGATATGTTGCATCATTTCTAAGAGAAATTGGTATAAATCTACCGCATAGTTTAACGCAGTCTCCATTTACCGGGGGATTAGTCAATTTACCAGCTGTTTTGATTGTATTATTAATAACGTTATTACTAACAAGAGGAATGAGTGAAAGTAAAGTTGTTAATAATGTGCTCGTTTTGGTAAAAATTGGAATCATTATCTTATTTGTAATCGTTGGGGCATTTAGTGTTAAATCCTCAAATTGGAAACCATTTTTACCATACGGAGTAAAAGGGATCTTCACAGGAGCTTCTACAGTATTCTTCTCCTTCTTAGGATTTGATGCTTTAGCAACTTCTGCCGAGGATTGCAAACACGTCCAAAAGAATTTACCGATCGCTATCATAGCTTCTCTAACGATATCCACAGTGCTTTACATTATTGTTAGTTTAGTCATGACAGGGGACGTCCAATACAATCTCCTCAATGTTCCCGAAGCAATGTCATTCGTATTGATCACCATCAAACATCCTATAGTAGCGCAAATTGTGTCTGCTGGTGCAATACTTGGTATATTGGCAGTTATTTTAGCATTTATCTATGCATCATCTAACATTGCCATGTCAATGAGTCGTGGTGGATTCTTACCACCAATCTTTAGCAAACTGAATTCCAAAACCCAAACACCTAACAGGTCATTATGGTTGATCGGAATTACCACAGCAGTTTGTGCAGGGTTCCTGGACATTAAGAATCTAGCAACTTTTGCTAATGTTGGATCATTATGTATTTTCTTTATAATATCGTTAGCGGTATTACTTTTAAGAAAACAACACCCAGAGCTGAAACGTTCATTTAAAGTTCCTTTCGGTGTAGTTATTCCGATTTTATCAGCACTAGTTTGTTTACTTCTGTTGTTTAACTTGCCAGCTTCAGCTTGGATCAAGTACATCGGTTGGTTGGCAATCGGATTAGTATTATATTTTGCTTATTCAAAATCACATGTAATTTATTAATTTTTTGCACTAATAAGTGAAAATTATCACAAATTAGGAAAAACAACGTTATTTTACATTTTGGAATGATTCCAATATGAAAATTATACATTATGATATGTAATTTAAATTAGGGAACATATGATCAAAAATTGTGGAATAACATAAAATTAAAAATTGCTCGGATTCAAAATTTTGAAAATAGTAAAAGCTAATCTGAATAATAATTTTAGTCTTAGTCAAAAATAAGAAAATTAAGTTCTTAAAAAGATTTACATTTAAGTGACAATTCAAAATATTTTATATTAATTCGCATTAAATGATAAAGTTCATTATTTTTAATTTTTTCATTAACATAGTGATATTCAGAAAAATAATTTCGATATTTAATTACCGAAACCGCTTGCAAGAAGCGCATTATTACGTTATATTTCAAGTGAAGGGTAAAGTGAAAAAATGAACAAAGAGGTTCTGAAGAATGGCTAATTTTCATATATTAACGAATAATCCAATGGTTGAGAAAAAGTATCCAGAAATAACAGAATTTGATAAGAACTTAACTGTTGCGACTGTGTTTTCAAATGCAAGAGATTCCATTCATCTCGGAGCTAATTTGATAAATCACCCGTTGGCAGGAAGTATTAAACCAAATCAAAGTCCTTATAAGAGCTTGGTTTTGAGTAATCGTAAAGGAAGCCTTGATATGTTTTCACTGAAGTTGATCGAGGGTTCCACACAAGTTCTTAAAAAGTTCCCACCAAGAGCTCGTCCGTACAATGAAAGTACCCTAGAGGATTTTCAAGTAATTGATTTGGATCTACTAGATTCTGCCATGGACAGTTTGCCCGATGAATATCACGAATAGACTTGTTAGATAGTTAGATATTTTGTGTATTGGAGGAAAAGTTTTATGTCTGAGTTATATGATCTTTTAATTATCGGTGCTGGGCCTGGAGGATTAGCAGCAGGTATTTACGGAAGTCGTTCGAAATTGAAGACAGCAGTATTGGACAAGAATGCTGAACCAGGTGGTCAAGCAGCAACGACAGACGAAATGGAAAACTATCCCGGTTTCTATGATGGAACTACTGGTCCTGGAATCATGAAGAAGTTTGCAGACCATGCTAAATCATTTGGAACAGAGTTTTTCAAAGGCACAGTTGATGAAGTAGATTTTACAGGACCAATCAAGAAGGTCCATACACAACAAGGCGATTCATATGAGTCAAAAGTGGTTATTCTATCTCCAGGAGCTACACCAAGCAAGATCAACGTTAAAGGTGAAGAAGAGTTGCGTGGTAAAGGTGTAAGTTATTGTGCAACTTGTGACGCGGATTTCTTCGTTGATTTGGACGTTTGTGTTGTTGGTAATGGTGATGCAGCTATTGAAGAAGCAATGTATCTTACAAAATTTGCTGCAACAGTAACTGTAATTGTTATCCATGAAGAAGG
The DNA here is from genome assembly GCF_003946505.1 of Companilactobacillus mishanensis. Taxonomy (GTDB): domain Bacteria; phylum Bacillota; class Bacilli; order Lactobacillales; family Lactobacillaceae; genus Companilactobacillus; species Companilactobacillus mishanensis. The sequence goes on from NZ_RHON01000008.1 coordinate 26,864, forward strand.
AAATCTAGATTGCAACAAGGCTAGTGCTGAAAAGGCAATGAAGAATCCTAAACTCAAATGGGTTTGGAATTCAACGATTGAAGAAATTGCTGGTGACGGTCTAGTTGATAAAGTTGTTCTCAAGAATATTAATACTGGTGAATTATCAGATTATGCAACAAATGGTGTATTTATCTTTATCGGTACTGATCCTCATACAGATTTCCTTAAAGGCAAAGTTGAATTAGATGAAAAAGGATACATGGTCACTAATCAAATGATGGAGACAAATGTTCCTGGTGTATACGGCGTTGGTGATGCAAGGGAAACATATCTACGTCAAGTTGTTACAGCAGCTGCTGATGGAGCTGTTGCCTCATCTGCCGCAGAAAAATATCTATTGGAGCTTGAGACCCTTCAAAATGATGTCCTCGATGTAAGTAATGAAAAACCAGTTATTCTAGCATTCTGGGCACCACAAGTATCAGAGAGTATTGATCCAATTGCCATCGTAGATGGTGTTGTTGAAGAAAAGAACGATACAGTTGGACTAGTAAAACTTGATACATATAGAGCCAAAAAGACAGCTACACAATACAATGTTACTGAAATTCCAACAATCGTATTGTTCAAGAATGGTAAAGATGTTGCTCGAATTGAAGGAGCAAATAATATTACCAGTGAAGCAGTAGAGAATTTATTGAAAGATTCAGTTAAAGCCTAACCGTGTCGGCTTTGGCGATAAAAAATTTAGAGTAATCTAGATTTTTTATCTTTGAAATTTAGTTAGGGATTATTAGGGATTAAATTTCAAAGATAAGAAATAGGAAGGGAGGCGAAAATTATGATGGAGCATTTAACAAAAGAAAACCTAGAATCAACAATTGCAGACTCTAAGGGATTGATTATGATCGATTTCTTCAGCCCTAAATGTGTACCATGTATGGCATTAATGCCAGATGTTGAAAAATTGGCAGACGAAAAATCTGACGACGCAACATTCTATGCATTCGACACAACAGGCAACATGAGAACAGCAATGAAACAAAAGGTTATGGGAATTCCTGCATACTTGTTCTACAAAGATGGTGAGAAGGTTGCTACTCTCGACAAGGAAATCTTGGAGGACAAAGGAATGGCTGCTGTAACTGAAAAACTTGATGAATTAACAGTTCACTAAGCAGTTTCTGTACCGAATTTTTGTGAGAAATGGAGGGATATTATGCGATTAGAAGTTGGCAATATCCTTATTAACGATATTGCTTTCGGTGACAAGACCGAAGTTAAAGATGGCACATTGATCGTTAACAAAGATGAGTTGATCGAAACTGCTATTGGTGGAGACGAAAGAATCAAATCTCTAGATGCTTACTTAGCAAAACCTGGAGACAAGACTCGTATCATTCCTGTTAAAGATGTTATTGAGCCACGTGTCAAAGTCGAAGGTGAAGGGGATCTATTCCCAGGAATCATCGGCGGAGTTGACCAAGTTGGTTCAGGTGTCACAAATGTACTAAAAGGTGCTGCCGTAGTTACAACTGGTAAGATTGTTGGATTCCAAGAAGGTATTATTGACATGAGTGGTGAAGGTGCAAAATACACACCATTCTCAAAGACAAATAATATTGTTTTGAAATTGGAACCACTTGACAATGTTAAACAACATGAACACGAAGAAGTTCTTCGTTTAGCTGGTTTTAGAGCTGCTAAGTACCTTGGTGAAGCAGGAAGAGATATCAAACCTGATGAAACAAAGGTTTATGAAACAAAACCATTACTTCAACAAGTTGAACAATATCCTGATCTACCAAAAGTAGTTTATGTATATGCATTACAAACACAAGGATTGATGCACAATACATTCTATTACGGAGCAGATGCAAAGAAGATCGTTCCTACATTCATGTATCCAACAGAAGTATTTGATGGGGCTATTACAAGTGGTAACTGTGTTTCAGCTTGTGATAAGAACCCATCGATCGTGCATTTAAACAGTCCTATTATTGAGGATTTGTACAGTAAACATGGTAAAGATATTAACTTTATCGGATGTGTCATTACCAATGAGAACGTAACATTACAAGATAAGAAACGTTCATCAAGTATGACCGCTAAACTAGTTGAAATGCTTGGCGCTGACGCCGCAGTAATCTCAGAAGAAGGATTTGGTAACCCTGATGCCGACTTGGTTATGAACTGTAATAACCTTGAAGGTAAAGGTATCAAGACAGTTCTTGTAACTGATGAGTATGCTGGACAAGATGGTGCCAGTCAATCATTAGCTGATTCAACACCTAAAGGTGATGCTGTTGTTACAGCCGGAAATGCCAACCAAGTTATTGACCTTCCAGTTATGGACACAGTTATTGGGCATCCAGAAGTTGCCAACATTATTGCTGGTGCTTGGGATGGAAGTTTGCATGAAGATGGAAGCATCGAAGCAGAACTTCAAGTAATCACTGGTTCAACAAATGAAACTGGTTACTTCAACCTATCAGCTAAAACAGTTTAGAAATCGAAGTTAGTAAACATAATTTAATAAAATTGAAGGAGAGAGCATTATGGGCATTCTTGAAAACAAAAAGATCGCCATTTTAGGCGACCGTGATGGAATTCCTGGTATGGCTATCGAGGCTTGTGTAAAATCAGCGGGCGCAGAAGTTGTATTTTCAACAACTGAATGCTTCGTTTGAACGAGCGCGGGAGCTATGGACCTGGAAAATCAGCAAAGAATTAAAGATCTTACAGACAAATACGGAAAAGACGACCTATTAGTAGTATTAGGTGGTGGAGAAGCAGAAGCTTGTGGTTTAGCTGCCGAAACCGTATCAACTGGTGATCCAACATTTGCTGGTCCATTAGCAGGAGTCCAGTTAGGACTCAAAGCGTATCACATGTTTGAACTAAAGGATGAAGTAGATCCTGCAGTATATGAAGAACAAATATCAATGATGGAAATGGTCTTGGATAAAGACGCTATCATCAAAGAAGTACAAGAATATCGTGGATAAAATATCACTACTTCCCAAACCTTTTAAGAAGGAGGAAAAAATATGACCAAGAAAAGAATTGTGCATTACATAAACCAATTCTTTGCCGGGATCGGTGGTGAAGAGAAGGCGGAAGTAAAGCCTGAAAAAAGAGACGGTGTTGTTGGACCTGGTATGGCTTTCAAAGGTCAACTTGCTGATGTAGCGGATATCGTTGGTACAGTCATCTGTGGGGATAGCTACTTTAACGAAAATGAAGCAGAAGCATCAGAAACCGTTCTTGAAATGATTAAGAGTTACGATCCAGATTTAGTAATCGTAGGACCAAGTTTTAATGCTGGTCGTTACGGTGTTGCGGCTGGTGCAGTAGCCAAACTGGTTGATCAAAATTTACATATTCCAGTTGTTGGTGGTATGTACCCAGAAAATCCTGGATTTGAACTTTACAGAAAATTCGGTTACTTCGTAGAAGTTGGTAACAGTGCTGCTACGATGAGACATGCCATTCCAGATATGACAGCAGTTGTAAAACAAGTGCTTGATGGAAAGACAGAAATCACAGGCTATATGCCAAAAGGTCTCCGAGTTAATGTATTCAGGCAAGAACGTGGATCTAAACGTGCTATTGAAATGCTAGTTAATAAAATTCAAGGCAAGGAATTCACAACTGAATATCCAATGCCTACCTTCGACCGTGTTGATCCAGCTCCAGCCGTAAAAGATATTACAAAGGCAAGAATAGCTTTGGTATCTTCTGGTGGTCCGGTACCGAAAGGAAATCCAGATCATATTGAATCATCAAGTGCTTCTAAATATGGTAAATACAGTTTGGAAAACATTGATGACTTTACACCAGAAAACGGTGAAACAGCTCACGGTGGTTACGACCCAGTCTACGCAAATGAAGACTTGGATCGTGTTCTACCGGTCGACGTGATTAAAGAAATGCTTGCTAACGGAGAAATCGGATCATTACATCCATATTGGTACGCTACCGTTGGTAATGGTACATCTGTAGCCAATGCAAAGAAATTTGGTACAGAAATTGCAGCACAATTAAAAGAAGACGGCGTAGATGCTGTTATTCTTACATCCACTTGAGGAACTTGTACTCGTTGCGGTGCAACGATGGTTAAAGCAATTGAAGCCACTGGACTACCTATTGTCCATATGTGTACAATTGTTCCTATTTCTAAGACTGTTGGAGCTAACAGAATTGTTCCTACAGTTGCAATCCCTTATCCACTTGGAAATCCAGAATTGGATCCTAAGGAAGAAAAAGAATTGCGTAGAAAACTAGTGAGAAAAGCTCTTAAAGCACTTGAAACACCTGTTACTGAACAAACAGTATTTGACTAGTAGGGAGCTCGAGAGTTTCAACTAGGAGCCGAAAACTATTTTCGACTCCTATTTTTTTAGAAATTTTATGAAATTTTGTTCCAAATAATTATTTTGGGGGTGCAAAGTATGACTTTTCCAGTACTTAAAGGAACCGCTTATACATTAGTTCATACACCAGATATTTTGGTACATGAGGGTAAATTGCAAGAAACTGAAATGAGAAATAGTCCAGATTCAGATTATTTAAAGGCTATTCCAGATCATTTACGTTCATTTGACGATGCTGTAGCATATGGTCCTAATCAAGCTTTTATCGGTAACATTCATCCACGTGAGTTGAGAAATATTGAACAACCGTGGTACGAACATCCACTAAAGGATGCTTCAACAGAAGGTAAGTTCGGCTCAATGATGTCAGAGGATCTTTTCTATGGCTGTATGAAAGCTGTTGATATGTTTGAATTGGTAGTTTTGGAAGAAAGCTATCAAAAAGAGGTTGCCAAGAAATTGAACGATGATCCTGTTATTGGGAAATATTGGGTAACTCTAGATAAATTAACTGAAAATCCAGCAAAAATCGATGAGATCGAAGCTTTGATTGCTGACAAAGATGCCAAACCATTGTACTTGAATAACAAACTTGTTGGATGCTTGAAGAGGGCTCATGAATTTGATGCTGCTTTAACAAGTGACGTTATGTTCGAAAACTTAGTAAGTAAAGCTTCTGGTGCTTATGCATTGGCTGAATTATTTGCTAAAAACGATATTAAACCTGACGGTGTTGACTACTTGATCGAATGTAGTGAAGAGGGTTGTGGTGACATGTTCCAACGTGCCGGTGGTAACTATGCTAAATCTATCGGTGAAATTTGTGGATGTGTCAACGCTACTGGTTCAGATACACGTAGTTTCTGTGCTGCACCTGCTCATTCAATGGTTGAAGCAGCTGCTCTAGTCCAAGCCGGAGTATATTCAAATATCGTCGTTCTTGCTGGTGGTTCATCAGCTAAATTGGGAATGAATGGTAAAGACCATGTTAAGAAAGGTCTACCACTTCTCGAAGATTGTTTAGGTGCATTTGCTGTTCACGTTGGTGAAAACGATGGCAAATCACCAATCATTCGTACAGATGTTGTTGGTAAACACAAAATTGGTAGTGGTGCTGCACCTCAAGCAATCATGCAAGCAATTGTAGCCGATCCGCTTGAACATGCTGGTATGTCTATCAAAGATGTTGATGTATATTCTGCTGAAATGCAAAATCCAGAAATTACTGTACCAGCTGGTGCAGGTGATATTCCTATGGCCAATTACAAGATGATTGCTGCCCTAGGTGTCATGAAGAAAATTTTTGCTAGGGATGAAATGAATCAAGTTGTTGAAAATATCGGTATGCCTGGTTTTGCTCCAACTCAAGGACACATTCCTTCTGGTATTCCATTCTTAGGACATGCAATTGAAATGATCGAAAGTGGAGAGATTCACCGTACAATGATCATTGGTAAAGGTAGTTTGTTCTTAGGAAGATTAACAAACCTCTTCGATGGTATTTCATTTATTGTTGAAGCAAATGATGGAAAAGTTGATGATGACAAGGGTGTAGATAAAGACGAAGTTCGTCAAATGATCGCCGAATCAATGAAGAAATTTGCTGACTCATTAAAATAAATATAAACCATCCTAAAGGGGGGAGAAATAATGGAAAATAATGTACAAAACACTATTGCAGATGTGTTTGATGAAATTGCCCAAGGTCTAGAAGATGGTAATTTTGGTTCCAGACCACGTGTTGGTGTCACATTACTTGGTAGTGAGCATGGTGAAGAAGAAGTTCTTCGTGGTGCCGAACTGGCTCAAGCTAATGATCCCTCCATTGAAGTTGTAGTCATTGGTACATTGACTGACACGAAACTTGAAACTGTTGCTGCGACTGATCCCGAGAATGCACACGATAAAATGGATGAGTTGCTAGCCGACGGCAAGTTAGATGCTGCCGTAACAATGCACTACACATTTCCAATCGGAGTTTCAACAGTTGGACGTTCAATAACTCCTGGGACTGGGAAGGCAATGTTCATTGCTAATACCACCGGAACTTCAGATATGGAGAGAACCAGCGCCATGGTCAAAAATGCGATCTCCGGAATTGCAGTGGCTAAGGCAAATGGTATTTCAGAACCAACTGTGGGTATCCTAAATATTGATGGTGCTCATCAAGTTGAAAAATCACTGAAAAAATTGCAAGAAAAAGGCTATAACATCAAATTTACTGAAAGTCATCGTGCTGACGGTGGAATTGAGATGCGTGGTAACGATTTACTTCAAGGCGTTCCAGACATTATGGTCATGGATAGTTTGACAGGTAATATTGTTACGAAAGTAATGAGTTCATTCTTAACTGGTGGAAGTTATGAATCAGTTGGAGAAGGATATGGACCTGGTGCTGGTAAAGGTTATGACAAGATCATCAACATTATCAGTCGTGCTTCAGGTGCTAACGTCATTGCGGGCGCATTGAGTTATGCCGGTAGATGTGTCAAAGGTAATTTGGTCGACAAAGTCGATGACGAATACAACGCAGCAGAAAAAGCTGGACTGTCAGATGTACTAGATAGTTTAGTGGCTGCCCCTAAGAAAAACGATTCAGCTGAAGAAGTGAAAGAACCAGCTAAAAAGGCTGTTTCAGAAGCAATTTTAGGAATTGATATCCTCGTATTGGAAGAAGCCGTAACAGAATTATGGAAAGCAGACATCTATGCCACAAGTGGTATGGGATGTACTGGGCCAGTAGTTATGGTTGCTCCCGATGATGAAGATCATGCACGTGAAGTTCTTAAAGCTGCAGATTATCTTTAGACAAACAAAAAATATCGTTTGCAGAAAGCAGACGATATTTTTTTGTGTTTTTGAAAATATCTGATTAAATCAAAAAAGCTGATGTCGGAATGAAAACCGAAATCAGCCTTTTCTAATGGTAATGATAAGCTATTCATTGGGCAAGTAGGGTTCGAACCTACAAATTGCGGATTCAGAGTCCGCTGCCTTACCGTTTGGCGATTGCCCATTAACATGAAAACTTTATACAAAATAATAGATTATGTCAAGTTTAATTCTATTTAAAGAATGATTTTATAACAACTTTATATGTTATCGTATTAAATAGATGAATAAACTCTAATGAGGTGATGGAATGGAAAATCAAATTTTAGTTACTACCACTGAACTTATTCCTGGTAAGGAATACGAGATTATTGGTGAAGTTTTTGGATTGACTACTCAGTCTAAAAACGTTGTACGAAACATTGGAGCTGGTTTGAAAAATATTGTTGGTGGAGAAATCAAAGCTTACACTGAACTTCTTTCTGAAGCTCGTGATATTGCAATTGATCGTTTACGCAAAAATGCCAGTGAAATGGGTGCTGATGCGGTCGTTATGATGCGTTTTGATTCTGACTCTATCAGTCAAGATATGGAAACTGTGGCCGCATATGGCACAGCTGTAAAATTTAAGTAAGGTGATATTATGGCTCTAAATTATAATAAAAATACTTTGTCAGCTTGTACAAGTATTTTAATAGGTAAAAAGGCGACTATCGGTGGTTCAACTATTATTGGTCGTAATGAGGATGCCAAGGCTTCTTGGCCTAAACATTATGTAGTACATCCCTACGAGACTTTTGAAGAACCACAGAAATACGTTTCTAACGATAATGGTTTTGAAATCAAACTTCCACGGACTCGTTACAAGTATTCCGCAACTCCAGAATGGACTGACAAAGAGGGCCTTTTTGAAGAAGATGGATTCAACGAATATGGTGTGGCAATGAGTGCAACTGAGAGTGCATATTCTAACCAACGTGTGCTTGGCGTTGATCCGTTGGTCGAAAATGGTATCGGCGAAGAAGCTATGGTCACTGTGGTTTTGCCATATGTAAAAACTGCTCGCGAAGGTGTCATGAGACTTGGTAGTATCATTGAAAAACATGGTACTAATGAGACTAATGGCGTTCTTTTTGCTGACCAAAATGAAGTCTGGTATTTTGAAAATGGTTCTGGCCATTATTGGGTCGCTCAACGTATTCCTGATGATTGTTATGCGGTCGTAGCTAACCAATTAGCAATCCAAGATATTAATTTCAATGACCCTAAGAATTTTCTATTTAAGTCGGACATTCAAGAATTTGTGAATGATTATAACTTGAATCCTGATCGAGATAAATTTAGTTTTAGAAATATTTTTGGTACTCACGATATGTCGGATGCTATTTATAGCACACCGCGAGTTTGGTGGGGACAACAGGAGTTTTCTGGTAAGACGGATGAGAGTCCTGAAAGTCAGGATCTGTCATTTATCAAACGTGCTAATAGACTGTTGAGTATTGACGATGCACAGTATTACTTGAGTTCACATTTTCAGAAGACTGAATTTGATCCTTTGAATGAGGGAGAGAACAACAAACGTTATCGTCCAATAAGTTTGGCCAAAACTCAAGAATCACATGTATTACAGATCAGACCTGATTTGAAACCCGAGATTGCTTGTATCCATTGGCTTGCCATGGGTGTGGCATCTCAAAGTGTTTATGTTCCATTCTACATGGGAATCACAGATACGCCCGAGGAATACAAGATTGGTGGACTTCCATACGATGATAAGTCTGCTTACTGGACTTACAAGTTGGCTGGAGTTTTATTGGATAGCCATTATCAAGAACTTGGTCAAATGTTCCAGAACAAACAAAAAGATATCAACATTTCACTTCGTAAGAAGTTGAGGGACGGCGATATCAAAGCTCTGGGCAAAACAGATGAAGAGTTGCCAGAATTTTTGACAAAGGCATCTAATGATATGGCACATATTGCTTTAGACGGATACAAAGAATTGATTGCACAACTTATCACTGATTCAACAGATTTTTCGCCATTGAATTTTAAGACGGATATGAATTTGTAATTTATTGAGGAAATAGGGGAACTTTTATAATGAACGAGGGTAATTCGACGAAGAAAACCATCACAATGTTCGGATTGATCATGATGATTTTCACGTCTGTATATGGATTTGCCAATACAACTGTTGCGTATGCACAAATGGGATTGGCTAGTATTATTTGGTATTTATTTGCTGCAGTATTTTTCTTCCTACCAGTTGGATTTATGATGGCTGAATATGGTTCAGCCTTTCATGAAGCAAAGGGTGGAATTTACTCTTGGATCGAAGGTGCCGTTGGAGCAAAATTAGCTTTCACTGGTACTTTTATCTGGTTAGCTTCTTGGGAAGTTTGGCTAGTCTCAACTTCTTCAAAAGTTTGGATCCCAATGTCGACATTCTTTGCTGGACATGACACAACTCAAACTTGGCACTTAGGTAGCTTGAGTTCTACTCAGACTATTGGTCTTTTAGCCGTATTATGGATTTTATTTGTTACATTCACAGCCACACGTGGTATGGATAAAATATCAAAGATCTCATCATTAGGTGGAACAATGATGATTGCCTTGAATATTCTATTTTTCGTATTAAGTATTGCTATGATCTTCTTATCTGGATTCCACATGGCAGAACCTGTTACTGGTGCTAACACCTTTATCAAGTCTGCTAATCCGGTCTTTGCTTCACCACTAGGGATGGTTTCCTTCATTGTTTATGCAATCTTTGCATACGGTGGATTGGAATCAATGGGTGGAGTTACCGACAGTATGAAGAATCCTAAACGTGATTTCCCACGTGGTATCTTGATTTCTGCTGGAATTATCGCCGTTCTTTATTCACTGACGATTCTTTTCTGGGGTATTAGTGCCAACTGGCATTCTGTTATCGGAAAGGAAGGAGTTAACCTTGGTAACATTACTTATGTCATGATGAGTAATTTGGGTTATACATTTGGTACACATATTGGAATGAGTTCATCCGCAGCAATCACTCTTGGAGAGTGGTTGGCAAGATTTACCGGATTAGACATGTTTATTCTCTATATGGGTTCATTCTTTGTTTTGATTTATTCACCTTTAAAGTCATTTATTCTTGGTACTCCCAAGGATTTCTGGCCAGAACGTGTTACTAAATTGAATAAAAAAGGTATGCCATCTAACGCAATGTGGATGCAAGCTGCCTTTGTTATTGTGATCATTCTTGCCGTTGATTTCTTCGGTGGTAGAAATTCTAAAAACTTGTATCAAATATTGACCTTGATGGCTAATGTTTCCACTTCAGTTCCTTATTTGTTCCTTGTTGGTGCATATCCGTTCTTCAATTTGAACAATGATATCGAGAAACCATATGTCTTCTTTAAGAATAAAAAGATGATGTGGGCGACATCGATACTTGTATTCTTGGTTGTATTATTCGCAATTATCTTTACGTTGATCGAACCAATTATTGAACATGCTTGGATGGATGCATTCTGGACTATTATTGGACCAGTTGCTTTCGGAGCCATTGCCTTGATTCTTTATGGTAATTACGCTAGACGTACTAGAAATAAGAATTTATAAAATTAAAAGACCTCCAAATTTTTGGAGGTCTTTTTTGATATCTAGTTTATTTGATAGGATGTTTGTCAGTTAAAGCTTTTGTACGTGCATCCAATTCTTTTAATTTGTCGGCATCATCATGATACTTGATAGCATCTACAATGATTGAAGCAACTTCACGACAATCATCTTCATCGAATCCACGAGAAGTGATTGCAGGAGTTCCTAAACGTAAGCCAGATGTGTATTTTGGTGGCAATGGATCATTAGGAATAGCTTCTTTGTTGGTTGTGATGTGAATCGTGTCAAGCAAGTTTTGAACTTCCATACCGTTCATATCAGTTTCTGTAAGTACCACGTTCAACAAGTGGTTGTCGGTTCCACCAGTTAAAACAGAAAGGTTTTCTGCATTGTTGATAACTTCTGACATTGCTTGAGCATTCTTCATAACTTGAGCGATGTAAGTCTTGAATTCTGGTTGAAGGTCTTCGCCAAATGCAACAGCTTTTGCAGCAATAACGTGTTCCAAAGGTCCACCTTGTGTTCCAGGGAAAATAGCAGAATTGATCTTCTTGCCAAGTTCTGGTTTAGCAAAAATCATACCACCACGAGGTCCACGGAGTGTTTTATGTGTAGTTGTTGTGACGATATCGGCAACACCGATTGGAGTGGGATGTAGTCCAACAGCAGCTAATCCAGCAATATGGGCCATATCTACCATCAATAGGGCATTTACTGAGTCAGCGATTGCACGGAATTTTTTGAAATCAATAGTTCTACTGTAGGCTGAAGCACCTGCAACAATAAGCTTTGGTTGTACTTCTTGAGCAATCTTTTGAACTTCATCATAATCGATGAATCCTTCGGCATTTACTCCATATGAATGGAATTGGTACATCTTACCTGAGAAGTTAACTTTGGAGCCATGTGTTAAGTGTCCACCAGCGTTTAAGTCCATACCTAATACTACGTCACCTGGTTTTAAAACAGCCTGGTAAGCGGCAGCATTAGCTTGTGAGCCTGAGTGAGGTTGAACATTTACATATTCCGCATTGAATAATTTTTTAGCACGGTCGATTGCAATCGTTTCGATTTGGTCGATAATTTCACATCCACCATAGTAGCGACGGCCAGGATAACCTTCAGCATATTTGTTAGTCAACACTGAACCTTGAGCCTTTCTAACGTCATCGGAAACAATATTTTCTGATGCAATAAGTTCGATATTGCGGTTTTGACGATCTTCTTCCTTTTGAATTAAATCAAAAACTTCTTTATCACCATTACTGTACTTCATCGAATCACTCCTTGTTATTATTAACTACACTTGTACCATCAGCATAATTGATTGTTACGCCTTTCTCAACATTAAAAATGTATACATTAAACTTTACTTGACCATCACTATTACCTTGTGAGTCGAGTGACTCTGCCATCATCTGTACCCCTCTAGCAACTAGCTCGTTGTTTCGGTAAATGGGTTGTACACGATATCTAATGAAATTATTTGGGTTTTGTTTTAGATAGTAGGCAATGTCATTCTCGTGTTTTAGCATTTCAGGTGAATTCAATGACCTTGTTGCAGTCATCAAATTTTTTGGATTGTTATTTTGACCTGAAAGTTGGAAACCAATCAAATGGGAGCGGTTGTATAACCAGCCACCTGGAATACGTTTGTTTCTCCAGCCAGTAGGATTGACGTATAATGGCTCTCTTTTTTCAGTTGGCATAAGGCTGCGATTCAAGAGTGCATCTGCCTCAATGGCACGGTTGAAATTGTCTAAATCGGCAAAACTCTGCCATGCGCCAGATGCAATACTTAAGTCTTTTTTTGAAAAAGTTGGGTTGTTATTGTTTACTTCAATTTCTTGATGACCGTTGTAATTGAGATTAGCAAGTTGCGAGGACGAATTAGCATTGGTCTTGGTAGCTTGCCTTGGATTGTCACCATTATCTATATTGCCCTGATACGTTTCGTAAACTCCGGTACCCCCAGCAATTATCAATACTAGTCCTAATGTGACTAGTCGATGATGGATCCTTTTCTTAGGCTTGATCATGAAGGTGGTAAACAAAACAATGACGCCCAAAATTATCAGTAATAACATATACATAAATTTAATGCTCCCCAAAATAGTTTACCAAGTCTTATTCTCAAATTCCCTAAATATGCTTGCAAGATAGGACTTGGTATACAGCATAGTGTAGCATAATAAATAGTTGTCATTGACCTAACTACTTGAAATAAATATTTTTATCAACTATGATGGAATCAGTAGTCGAAGGAGGTTTCTATATGAAAGTTATTGTAGTAGGTTCATCACATGGTGGGTACGAAACAGTTCGAGGAATTCTCAAACAAAACCCAGATACAGAAATTCAATGGTATGAAAAGGGTGACTTCCTATCATTCTTATCTTGCGGAATGCAATTGTATTTGGAAGGTAAAGTTAAGAAGGTAAATAGTGTCAGCTATGCCACTCCAGAGGAAATGGAAAAACAAGGTGTTGCTGTATATCTTCAACAAGAAATTACAAAGATCGATGCTGCAAAACATGAAGTTGAAGTTGTTAGCCACGCTGATGGTTCAACTCGTACTGAAAAGTATGACAAGCTGGTTTTGAGTGCTGGAGCTGTTCCAACACATATCCCAGTTGAGGGAAGCGACTTAGAAAATATTTATGCAATGCGTGGTCGTGACTGGGCTATCAAGTTAAAGGCCAAAACAGTTGACCCTGATGTCAACAATGTTGTTGTAATAGGTTCAGGATATATCGGAAATGAAGCTACAGAAGTATTTGCCAAAGCCGGTATGAATGTAACTGTAATTGATATTTTACCAAGAGTTTTGGGTACATATTTGGATCCAGAATTCACAGATATTCTTGCCAAGAATATGGAAGAACACGGTGTTAAGATTGCTGCAGGTGAAACAGTTAAAAAGTTCGTCGGTAAAGGCGGGAAAGTTACACAAGTTCAAACTGATAAAGGAACTTATGATGCTGATCTAGTCATCGAAGCAGCTGGTGTTCGTCCAAATACTAAATGGTTGAACGGCATTGTCGACATCAATAAAGATGGAACAATTAAAACTGACGAATATATGCAAACCAGTGCTAAAGATATTTTTGCCGTTGGGGATGCAACTCATATCAAGTTCTTGCCAACCGATGGTGAGGCACATATCTCACTTGCAACTAATGCACGTCGTCAAGGTAGAATTGCTGCATTGAACCTTGAAAAACCAGTTAAGAAATTCCCTGGTATTTCAGGATCATCAGCTTTAACTGTCTTTGATTACAAGTTTGCCTCGACTGGTATTAAAGATGCTACTGCTAAGGCATATAATGCTAATGTTAAATCAGTTTATGTAACAGATAGCTACAGACCAAAGTTTGTCCCAGCTGATGAAAATCCAACAGTTTATTTCAAATTAACGTATAACGCTGATAATCATCAAGTCGTTGGTGCACAAATTATGTCAAAAGCTGATGTAACTGCAGACATCAATGCTATTTCAGTTGCTATTCAAGCTAAGATGACAATCGAATATCTCGAATATGCCGATTTCTTCTTCCAACCAGGATTTGACCGTCCATGGAATATCATCAATGTTGCGGCTCAAAAGGCTGTCGATGAAAATAAATAAATAATGATTAATAACCAAAACGAATTTCATTTATCGTTTTGGTTATTTTTTTGTCTAAATTATAGTAATATATTAGTAACAGATACATAAAGAGGGATTATATATGAAAAAAAGGGGATTGCTTGCGGTATTGTTTGTATTATCGCTCATTTTTGTAAGTAGTCAGTTTTGGGTTAACAAGGTTGACGCGGTATCATTGCAATATCAAGTACTTCAACCAAATGGACAAACTAGTCATGCGGACCAGTACATGGATAAGCCAGCTAATGTAATCATCAAAGATGGTAAATACTATGTGTCAATGACGTCATCAGTCCCATCTTGGATCGGTTCACATCCAGTTACATATACCAGCATCAATAATGGTGATGGTCAGATTGTCAATAATGCTCATGGTGCAACATTTAAGTTCATTACAACAGATTTGAATAAACTAATACCTGTTACCATGCATTTGGATGTTAAAGTTGCCAACGTGAATATGGATGCGTTAGTTTATCTGAAATTCCTAAATGTCCCTGCATTGAGTAGTGGAGACAATGGTAACAATTCTGCTACTAATTCCGGAGATAATGGTGGGGATGCTTCTGCGAACGGTGGAGATACATCTGCTGATGGAAAAGCAACCGATGGCGATAATTCTGGAGAGAAAGCTGCCGATGGTGAAAAAGTTACAATAAAAAAACCAGTTCCATTGAAAGATTCTAAAAAATCAGGTACACCAGCTAAGAAAGACGAATCTGCTTCCGTGATATATCCTGATGGTAAAAACAATTCGAAAGCAAAGAAATCCAAGAATCATTTTATAGCAATTACTTCTGCTTCAGTCGTGGGAGTTGCTGCTATTGCAGGTGTCATTTTTTACTTCCGTAAAAGTATATTTTAAATAAAAAAGAAGCTGTGACTTATTGGTCACAGCTTCTTTTCTACATAAATGTTTTCTTTAATGCTTCTATTCGTTTATCCAATGGAGGATGAGTATCAAACCAACCGGCAAAGCTCTTTCTCTTCTTTTGTGGATCAGAGATATAGAGTGCCGCACTGGCATCATCAACTTTCTTCATTGGTTCTTCATTTTTTTCGAGCTTTTCTAGGGCGTTTATCAACCCCTGTGGGTTACGTGTCAATTCAGCGCCAGAAACATCTGCTAGATACTCTCTGTTTCGAGATATGGCCAACTGAACTAAATTGGCGATGAACGGTCCTAATATCATAAAGACCAGTCCGACTAGCCATAAGACCAATCGGATCACCATCCATCCTGAATTTGATTCATTATCACGATCATTAAATCCAGGCCATACGAATCGATATGCATTACCAATTAGCGTACAGATAAGAATGATGGCAGATGACAAAGCTACTGAAATCGTCGATACTCTGATATCAAAATTTTTGACATGGGAGATTTCGTGAGCAAGCACGCCTTCGAGTTCTTCACGGTCCATCATTTCATACAAGCCGGAAGTAACTGCAACGGCAGCATGTTCTGGATCTCGACCAGTCGCAAAGGCATTTGGACTTGGATCATTGATCATATAAATTTCTGGCATGGGAATATCTGCCACCATAGTTAAATCTTCGACAATGTGCCAAAGGTCTGGTGCATCTTTCTCGGCTTCCAACTTCTTGGCACCATTCATTTGCATGACGATGCTGGTAGATTGGAAATAGGTTATCAGTGCATAAACTAATGCAATAACCAATGAAAGAATAATTCCATACCAAATATTATTGATGAAAAAGTAACCGATAAAACTTCCAAGAGCAGCAAGAATTATGAAGAAAATAACAAATATGAAGTATGTTTTGCGTTTATTACTATCAATCTGTTGATAGATCATTGTTTTCTCCTACTAAAACTTCACTTTTGGAGCTTCCTTTTCAGCTTCAGGAATTGATAAGAATTCCATAGCTGTGAATCCATGAATTCCCGCAACTAAATTACGTGGGAAAGTTTCGATAGCTGTATCATATTGTTGTACTTGACTGTTGTAAGCTTGGCGAGCATATGCTACTTTGTTTTCTGTGTTTGAAAGTTCTTCCATCAATTTTGAGAATTCTTGGTTGGCTTTCAAATCAGGATAGTTTTCAGCTAATGCGAAGACTTGTCTTAAGACACCAGTAAGTTGGTTGTCCGCATCAACTTTGTCTTGTAGAGAATCAGCGTTAGTAACGTTATTTCTGAGTTCGACAACTTTTGATAAAGTTTCCTTTTCGTGAGAAGCATAGCCCTTAACTGTTTCGACCAAATTAGGAATCAAATCAGTACGACGTTTTAGTTGAACATCGATTTGTGAGCTAAATTCACGCGCACGGTTTCTGTATTTGACCAAACCGTTATATAAACCAGCGTAGATAATACCTAAAATTACTACGATTGCGATAATAATTATTGCTATTGTCATTGTATTCTCCTTTTTTATGTTGCATACATTTTACCATAATTGATTATCCATAATACCCTTATAGCCTGGACATTATAGTAAATAAAATACTGCAGATCATGCCAATTAGAAATTACTAAATCTCAAGCCTCAACGTTTCTCTTTTAACGTTGAGGCTTTTATAATGTAGATAATTAAATATATATGTTAGGTAACGAATATTTTGTAACTGTTAAGGAGATATGTTATGAAAAATAGAGTTAGATTTATAACATGTACAATGTCAGTATTGTTGCTTCAATCATTACTAGTTACATCAACTCCAGTTCGTGCCGATACTTTTGACACGACACAACCAGTTGTTACTCAAACTAATCAAGAATATGAAGATCAAGAATTGTCGGGACAAGTTGATAACTTGTTGAAACAGGGGAATTTCTGCGGCACAGTTTTGATTATCAAAGACGGCAAGCCTGTATATACAAAAAGTATGGGCTATGCCGATTATTCAAAAAAACTTATGAATAAGGATAATTCTAGTTATGAGATCGACTCGATTCAAAAGTCTTTGACTGCAGGGTTGATCATGAAATTAGTCCAGGAACACAAAATGAGTTTGGATGACAAACTCGCCAAATATTTCCCCGAAATACCAGGAAGCCATAAAATAACTATTCGTCAAATGTTAGACATGAAATCTGGTTTGACTTTATCGGGGGACGGTCCAACTGTTCCATTACCTGACGCACAAATTGCCAATGATGATGCACACTCTTTGTATTACAGTAACGTGATGTACAATAAGTGGCAATATTCCCCAATAAATTTTGTTTTATTGGCTAGGATCGTAGAAAAGGTTTCACACAAAAATTATAAACAAATATTCACAGAAACGTATATCAAGAAACTTCATTTGAAGGAAACTACATTTGCCTATGGTTCATCAAATAATGTAAATAAATCACAGGGATATACAAATAATAATCCACTATCAGGTCGTCTAACTTATGCAAATCCTTATATAACAAAAGCATATGAAACACGAGATGAATTCGGGACCGGTCAAGTATTTATGAGCCCAGGTGATCTTTATAAGGCTGAGAGATATTTGGTTTCTGGAGACATGTTAACTAACAAATCGCGCCAGGAATTGTTTGTTCCCGCTAGCATTAGCACATACGGTGGTGGATTGTATAATCATACTGATAGCCGTGGATCAAATGGTTGGGGATATGGTTATCAATCAGTTTTCCATATCTCAGATTCAGGCAACACTGCTGTTGTCGTGATGAGTAATTATCAAAGGTTGGCAAATAATGTAAAACCTTTGGCAAATAAAATTTTCTCATTAGCTTTAAGTGAATAGGTTTAGATGGTCGAGAGACCATCTTTTTTTTATATTTATATTTCTAAATAAAAATACGTCAATATTGCTAATAATTGTAGAAATATTTAATGTAATCGAATACAATACACGTTATAATATGGATATCAAATAGAAGAGGGTGATGCTCGTGAAGAAAACATTCAAGAGTTTGATTACTGCAACAGCAATCTTAGCAACCGGAATGGCAACTTTTGGAGGTATTGTTTTTGATACTCCAGAAACTGCTAATGCTAGTTCCACGATTGCCGCACCAGAAAAAACAAATGATATTGTCTTTCAAGTAACAGATGCTGTTCCTTTATACAATGTTCGAGGATACGACATCAAAATGTTGGCCTTTCCTACTCAGGATATTCACTTAGTATTGGAGAAAGATATCGTAACACTTAAAGATGGTACGATCTTGTATCCGATCGGTAATGATTTCTATGTAAAATCAACAGATGTAGTTGGAAATAATCTTATTTTAATGTAACATCAAAAGAGCCGGGACGATAAAGTTCCGACTTTTTGGGTTGAAAACAAGAACATATGTTCGTATAATAGAATTCGATGAGGTGAGTTAAATGAACAAAGTAATTTTAGATGATTTTATAGTCGAGTTCTATCGCAGATACAACAAAGATACTTTTAATGGATTAGAAGTCGTTAATAATGACTCGATGGATACATCTTCAGTCTTTATGAAAATGTCTAATGGGGTGAGAAATGCAAATCCAATTTATTCGATCTCCCCGATGAATCGAAAAGGGATAAAGTTACTCTTGAATGAAGCTTCCAAACAGTTGCCGTTTTCAGGTTATTTTTGGACCGATAATGTAACAGATAACGAAACGGATTTTGTTCAATTGTCCATATAATTTTTCTGAACTTATTCAAAATTTAAAAAATATACAAAATCAATTATAAACAAAACCAAATAGTCGTAATAATTAAATTATTTTATTTAAATTGGTGTTAAAAAGGTGGATTTATTGGTCGGAAATAGAGATAATATAGACAGATAAATGAGTGACATTTATCTTAGAATCATAGTTTTACGGTGGTACAATGTATTACCTATTTACCAACACAAAAATCCCTCTGTCCATTTTGGATAGGGGGATTTTTGTTTCTCGAGTTTTTTTAATCAAAAGATCGTAGTCAACAATTTGAATGTAAACATTTAATATATTAGGAAATGAAATATATTTAAAATAAACAACTATTATATTGGTCAAAATATCAAAATTTATTTGACGTTCGATATTGTTCCCATTTTAAATAATTGATGAGTAACCCTGATAATCAAAAGAGCCTTCGATTTTTTATAAAATCGAAGGCTCTTTTTTGCATTAGATCGTAAGAGTTATTTGGAACTTGCGATTCCGTTCGGTCAATAGCTTTACGCCAAGTCCCAGTATCAATACCAATGGTATGTATAAAACCGTATGGTATCTACCTTGGACTTCGAATATCATTGAGCCGATAATAAATCCGTCAAGTAATAGTGAAAAGTAGAACAGTTTATTAACTGTGTTAATGGAATCAGGAATCCTTGGTGCAAATAAAAGAATGAAACTCATTGTGAATATACATAGTATGACAATGAATTCATAGAAAATCGCAGAAAGCGCAACTAACGATTTTTTCATGGAATAGAAGGATCCCTCGTGATGATTACTTTTGGCGGTATTATATAAAATCCAATTGTATCCGTAATCTTCATTTGAGAATTGGGTATATTTTTGATCAAGGAAAATTCCCCATTTGTTCTGTCCGTTTAATTCATTGATGTTGCTATCGATTCGTTTATTCAAATCTTTATTAGTCATCGAATCCATTTTTGCTTGTTCAGGAAACTCTTTATAATTTTTATTCATGATGTCGTAAATATGCTTGTTGTAAGCTCCATTAGTTTCAGGTGATGTACCCGTCGCTAAGCTGTATCGGTTCATGCTAGAACTTGATGCAATCGGAATTCCATATACTGCGGAATAAATCTTTGGTGACAAGACTGAGAATGTAATGAATACCAAGGCAAAGGCAGCAAAGAAAAAGTACCTTGTAAGCTTGAACTTATACGTGTATTGTTCATTAGTTCTCATAAAAATTATGTAAATAAAACCGGCTACGACCCAGATACCAATTGTTGGTCTGACCATATAAGCCAAAATAACCAGAACTGCTAAACTCAAAAAGCTGGCGACCCATTTTGCATTTGTATCATGTGCATCTCGTTTCAAAAAGGTGTCAAAAGAAATACAAATACCTAATAAGAATGTTATATACATCGGCTCGGCACCGTTGATCAAACTGTACATAAAATAGGATGGTATCAATGAAAAAATCAATGCTGAAAAAATTCCAGCTTGTTTGTTGATCATTGAAGCAGATAATTTGTAAATCAATAGGCCATCAAACATGGTAATGGCGATATTTAAAATTTGAGATGTAACGTAATTGTTACCAATAAGCGAATAAGGGATGGAATACATCATCGCTATATTAAGTACGTGGGGGAAAAACATATTTGTTCCGATCATATGTTTTGTCCATGGAATACCAGATGCTTTTGCATATGCAAAGTAGTGATAGTTGAAGTAATCAGAAGTAGGACCTATGTTGTATGTCAATATAATAAAGACTTTGATCAGTGCAATTACTAATAGCACAATTACTAAGTAAACAAACGATTTGTTTCTGACGCTTATATATGAAGCAGAAAGATAGGAAAGAATGAACAATATGACGGTAACTAGTGTCATAGAAAAAATCTCTAATCCAAAACTACCAGTCATCGTTGCACCTTTCCAAGTTGCAACGGACATAAAAATCAAAAGTGATATTGCTACTAAAATTGCGACTGACTGTCCAAACAATTTGAAAGATTGGACCTCTGAACGGTCATTTACGAGACGGTCGGAAAAACTGTTATCTCTGTGACGGGCACGAGTTCGACCAAAAGATAGGGGAGGACGTTCTGCTACGGCGGAGTTCAGAGTACTAAAATGAATGTTTGGACGTTTCTTGGGCTTACTTCGTTGCTTGTAAGCACTACGGCTCATCTGATGGGATGGGTTTATCCATGGATAATTCATAGGACCACCTCCTATCAAAAAAACTATTGTGCGTGAGCTGTTTTATCCCAGGTGCTTCTACCTTTTAATAAGTAACCCAGAGCAGCGTAGGGAATAAATGACAAAATCACGTTGTAAATAATACATTGCCATGCACGCCAGACACATTTCAAAACAGATAAATTATTAGTGTTTCGATAGTATTCAAGCGCCATGTAAAACCAGATTATTAATGTGAAGACAATAACTGTGGTAAAAACAATTAATACTGGTATTGGTTTTCTCGAAAAGATATTTGTTATTTGTACTAGAATGGACGAAATATTTGCGAAGTTCAGCAACATACTGAAGAAGGGTAAGAATAGGAAAAGAGTCATGTCAACTTTGACACCAGTGTTGATCTTTGGTGATGTCATAATTCGCACGCCATACTTGAATAAGCATTGCATTGAACCTTCACACCAACGAATACGTTGTCTAAGCAACGGACGTAATTTTTCAACAGCTTCTTGATACACGATTGCTGTCGGTAGGAATAAAGCACGATAATCTTTAAACAATCCTCGTACTGTGAACTCAAAATCCTCAAGTAATGAGTTACCCCAACCAACGGCTTCTGCCATATCAAGTGTAATAAATTGACCATTTCCACTGGCAATAGCTTCACCGAGTCGATTTCGACTTTCTTGCATGAACGAATTGGCACCAAGAAACTCAATATCTTGCATTCTTGATAACCAATTGTTTTCTGGCTTATTCATGGATACAGCGGTTTGAACCATTCCAACAGGATTATTTTCGAAAGCCCCAATAACGTCGGTGATGTGTTTAGCGGAAATAAATCCGTCAGCATCGACAATTCCGACAATAATGTGTTGTTTGTCAAATTCATCGTCCATCTGTGAGATTAGACTAAGGCCATAATTAAGCGCAGCACCTTTACCTTGTTGAGCGTTTGGAAAATGTCTGTCCAAAACGTAAACATTTGGTCGCAAGTGGCGAGTCATGTCTTGTAGTTTGTAGATATTTTCAAGTGTTCGATCATCAGAAGCATCATCAATCAAAATAATATTTGGAATTATCGTTTGATCAACCAAATCTAATTCATTAATCAGATCGTTAACGTATGAAAAGATGGTGTTTTCTTCATTCAAAAGTGGGACCATAATATACAACTTGTATATACCATTTTTCTTCTGACAATTAACATCACGAACACGTTCAAAATTAAAGATTGAAAACCACAACAAATACCCAATAAACGTAACTAACGAGAGAACCAACAGGACGTATGTGAATATAAATATTTTTATCATCTCCTCTTTAAAAACATACCTCATGTTGATTGGCAATAACTATAATACGCTATAAATAAAAATTATACTACTATAAATATACAAAAAATATGATTAATTTTTCGCTTAATTATATGCAAAAATGATAAATAAAAAAGACTATCTTGATATTAGTCAAAATAGTCTATAGTTTAATTTAATTTTTTTAGAGACGAACCGTTAAATGATTCTGTCGTTCGCCAAGAATTTTTGCACCAAGTCCAAGAATCATAACTAGAGGAATGTAAAGAATCACGTGATAGCGTCCTTGTACTTCGAATATCATTGATCCAAGAATAAATCCATCAAGAAGTAAAGATAGATAAAAGACTCGGTTTAATGTACTCATACTTTCATTCACACGATGTCTAAATAATAGGATAAGACTCATCGTTAAAATACTTAAAATGATCATGAACTCATAGAAGATAGTGGAGAAACTGACCAAAGCTGATTGACTTTCCACGAATGGTTTCTTGAGCTTATTTTTGTTCCAAGTATTATAGAGTATCCAGTTGTAACCATAGTTTTCATTCGAGAAAGCAGCATATTTATTGCTGATGAACTTAGGCCAAGCTTTTTCACGTGTTATCTCACTGATATTTGCTTTGACTTGAGCGTTCATGTCTTTGGTAGCTTTTTGATTGATTTCTGCAGTCGAACTGTAGTCCTTGAAATCTTTATCCAATTTGTTATAGATTTTCTGGTTGTACTGCCCATCAGTAGCTAAAGATGTACCGGTGGCTAAGCTGTAACGATTGTTGACCGAGTCACTGGCAAAGTTTATCTTATATGCCTGTGAGAAGATGGCCGATGAGAAGATTGAGAATAGAACAAAGAATAAAGTGAATCCACCAAAGTAGAGTAGACGTTTCATTTGAAACTTAACGGGAACTTTGTAAGGCCAACGAATGAGTAAGATGTAGAGGAATCCGACAATGATCCAGATTCCAATAGTTGGTCTGATCATGTAAGTTATGACCGAAAGTATTGCCAAATCTCTGAAACTAGCTACCCATTTCGTTGATGAAGATGAATTGTCACGT
Source organism: Companilactobacillus mishanensis (assembly GCF_003946505.1). Taxonomy (GTDB): domain Bacteria; phylum Bacillota; class Bacilli; order Lactobacillales; family Lactobacillaceae; genus Companilactobacillus; species Companilactobacillus mishanensis. Next base: position 50,510 of record NZ_RHON01000008.1, read on the forward strand.
CTGATAAATGTCTGGAACGCTAGCAACATGCCGAGAAATGCGGTGATGAACATTGGTTCTGCACCATTCAATGTGCTGTACATGAAGTAAGCTGGAATCAATGAGAAAATTAGTGCAGCAAACATACCAGCTTGTTGATTGAAAATTCTGAGACAAATTTTGTAGATCAAAATTCCATCAAAGAATGTTAAGGCAATATTGACGATCTGCGATGTCACATAGTTTGTTCCAATTAGAGAGTAGGGAATAGAGTAGAACATTGCGATATTCATGACGTGAGGGAAGTACATGTTCACACCGACTAGTTTTTTCGTCCAAGCAATACCTGAAGACCTTGCAAAGGCAAAGTAATGATAGTTGAAAAAGTCTGAAGTCGGATGAATTGCGTATATAGAAATAAAGAATATTTTTATCAACGCGATGACCAATAATATCCCGACAAAGAACATGAATGATTTTTGGCCAATCAAATTAGAGAATGCGTAGCATAATCCAAATATTAATAAGGTGACCATGGTGAATGTGATGACTTGCCAGTAATTGTTCATCGCATTTTTAGTTGCACCCCAAGCGGCAAGTGACATGAAAATCAATAGTCCGATAGAAATTAGGATCGAGGCCGATTGAAAGGCTAACTTGAGGGATTGAAGTCCGGCAGATGAACGAATGCTAGTGTCGAAATCAGCAGTCGCGGCTTTCTTCTTTTTATTGTTAGAGGCGTCTTTGACAGTAGATTTCTTCAGTGGCAGATCTATGGTACTAGTCAAATGGTTCGCGGTCGAAAAAATTTTGAAACGATGAAATTGATGACGTGCTTTAGTTTTAGTTGGATGTTTAGTTATTTCTGGACGGTTCATAAAGTCTACCTCCAGTCTCGTTAGTTAGCATTTGCAGTTTGTCCTGAACCATGAGCTGTTTTGTCCCATTTTGCACGGCCCATTAGCAGGTATGTGAATGCAAAGTAGGGGATGAATGATAAGAAGTAATTATAGATTATGCATTCCCATGATCTAAGGACACATCTTACTAGTGAGAAACGGTCGGAGTTTTGATGGTATTCGAGACCCATCAATAGCCATACAAATAGGGTAAATAATAGAACGGTGAAGAAAACAATCATGACTGGTAATGGTTTTCTGGTGAAAATATTGTTGATTTGAAGTAAAGCTGAGAATGAATTTGCTACATTTAAAATCATGCTGAAAAACGGTAATGTTAGAAATAGTAGCATATCTGTTTTGACACTATTGTGGATCAGTGGTGATTTTAGGATCCTTAATGAGTACTTTGCCCAACATTGCATTGAGCCTTGGCACCAACGGATTCGCTGTTTAAATAGGGGATGAACTTTTTGAACAGCTTCTTGATATACAACAGCGTGTGGTACGAAAATTGTCTTAAATCCTTTAAGCAGTCCACGGACGGTGAATTCGAAATCCTCTAGTAGAGAATTTCCCCAACGGACTTCTTGTGCCATCTTCAGAGTAATGAATTGACCGTTACCACTGGCGATAGCTTGTCCAATCTTGTTACGACTTTCTTGCATGAAAGAGTTAGCACCTAGAAATTCGATATCTTGCATCTTTGAAAGCCAGTTATGCTTGGTGCTGTTCATTGAAACAGCCGTTTGAACCATGCCAACGTCGTTATTCTCAAATGCACCGATGATCATTTTAATGTGATCTGCTGAAATGAAACCATCAGCGTCAACGATTCCAACGATTGTGTGCGTTGAATCATATGATGTTGGGATGTTTGAAATGTAATCCAAGCCAAAATTCAATGCACTACCTTTACCTTGTTGGGCGTTGGGTAAAGTTCTGTTTAATATATGAATCTTTGTATGAGGACTGTTAATGGAGCCTTCAAGGTACTGTAAATTTCTAAGAGTGTTATCAGTGGATCCATCATTGATAAGAATGATGTTAGTTTGAATATTGTTACCTAATTTATTTAATTCAAGAATCAAATTTTTGACGTAAGTTGAAACTGTCATTTCTTCATTTAATAGTGGGACCATGATGAATAAATTATATGGAGTCCCATCCACTTTGCAGTTAACATCTTTTACACGTTCAAGATAGAAAACTGAGAACCAGAGCAAGTATGAGAGAAATGTAATCAGTGATACAACTAGTAGTATTTTTGTAAAAATTACGATATTGATCACCCTCACTTTTTGTCTGAAAACAAATATTTTTATTATCCTTCTACGAAGATGAGGAACTCCGTATTTGGATTAACTGCATTTTATATTGATTAGTTCACGAATAAATATTGAAATCAAAAACTATTATTGGTTGAAAATGAGTAATCTAATAAATTTATTTGAATTAATTGATTATATTTGTTTTATTGAATAAATCGGTATAAGATAGCAAATTTACACATAAAAATTCGGTCATATTTGAATAGTTTCGGACGTTATTTTTGAGAGATAATAATTTTTGTAAGAACGTTTGTAACGGATAGTTAATAATTAAAATTGATGGTTTATTGGAGGTTATTTATGAAAGCAGCATACATATTAAAGACTGGCGATGCGGACCAGATTCAAATTGGTGAGATACCCATGCCTAAAATTAATGACAATGAAATCTTGGTAAAGGTCATTGCCGTTTCAGTAAACAATGTTGATACTTTTGTGCGTTCCGGTGGCTTTAAGACAGAAATGGAATTTCCGTTTGTAGTCGGACGTGATGCTGTTGGTACGATTGAGTCACTAGGTAAGCAGGTCAAAGATTTTAAAAAGGGTGACTTAGTTTGGACTAATAGTATGGGGTATGACGGTCGGCAGGGTGTTACCAGTGAATACATTTCAGTGCCTGAATCTCGAGCATATCCAGTTCCTTTTGATGTGGATCCAAAACAGGTTGTAGCGTCAGTACATTCAGCTGCCACAGCAGTAATTTTATTGAATGATGTTTTACACGTTCGTTCTGGACAAAGTATTCTAGTTGAGGGAGCTGCTGGCCATGTGGGAGATAAGATCTTGGAATATGCTGCCCAAAAAGGATTAGAAGTTTCAACAACTTCTAATCCTCGAGATTTTGATCGTTTAAAAAAACTGGGCTCGGAAAAATGTTTTGATTATCATGACGAAAATTTAACTGACAAAATTTTGGATGATAAATCCATTGGCTTTGATTATGTAGTGGATACATCCGGCCAAGTTCAATTACAAAACAATATCGATATGATTGGATTACATGGTTCAGTTGGTTTGATTACTACTCCGAAGAGTGGTGGTTCAAACTTTAATGTTGGAAAATTATATACAAGTAGTAAGTCGATCAAGGGGTTTGTAATTAGTCATGCTAGTTCAGAACAATTAAAAGAGGCTTCCAAAATCCTGAATGAAAGCTTTGAAAAAGGGAAACTTTTAGAGAAAAGCTTTGAAAGTTTATCGTTTGATAAAATTGCACAAATCCATCAAAAACTTGAGCACGGTCAAGTCAAAACCAAGGTAGTACTGACTTTTCAATAGATAAATGAAATTAAAAAATTCACATTCTCCATGGAAAATTGATGAAAAGACCTTTATACTAAAATATATGTGAAAGGGCATTCACAATTTTTTAGGGGGAGATTTATATGGACAGTCAAGTTTCAAATAATAAAAACAAACAGCAGATCATCTTTGCTGTCTTGTTTTTCGCAATATTTATTGCCGGAATTTTTTATGTTAAGTGGTACCCATATTATGGGAAGGCAATCACAGCAGCATCAACTCATTCAGTTGGGGATTCGATAATAGCTGGAGTCGGTGCTAAATCTGCTGGAGTTTCACTTCAAAACGGATTTACATTCACGATTACTTATTTCTTGTCAGTATGGAAAGCTTTAGCAGTCGCAATCATTGTTGGATCATTGGTGCAAGTTTTGATTCCTGTCCGTTGGGTTCGTAGATATCTTGGTGGAACAAAATTAAGAAATACATTGATTGGTACATTGATGGGTGTGCCAACAATGATGTGTACATGTTGTTCCGCACCAGTTACAGTTGGACTTTCTAAATCAAAAGCATCTGTAAACAGCATCATGGCATTCTTCCTAGCAAATCCATTATTGAATCCAGCTACACTGATTTTCATGGGATTAGTTTTAGGATGGAAATATACAATTTTCAGAATTGTTTTTGGTATCTTGATGGTAATTAGCATTGCCACATTGGTTGGAAAATTAAGTACCAAGAAACAAGTTGAAGTTAATGAAGGTTCAGAATTTGATCCTGTTAACGAAAACAGTGAAGCATTATGGAAACGCTGGTGGAAAGCATTTTATACACTAATAATTGACAGTATTCCTGCTTATGTAGTTATTGTCTTCTTATTAGGTACATTTGAAGGAGTTCTTTTCCCAGCCATTCAAGGTGGATTAAGTGGCGGCTGGTTAGCTGTTCTATTGTTTGCCTTAGTTGGAACAATTTTCGTTGTACCAACAGCTGGTGAGATTCCAATTATCCAAGCACTTATGGCCTTAGGCTTAACAGCTGGACCAACAGCAGCATTGTTGATGACATTACCTGCTGTAAGTATCGTTTCATTAGCATTATTAAAACCAGTTTTAAGCTGGAAGAGTTTAGGTATTACCGCAGCCAGTGTGTTTGCATTTGGATTAGTTGCTGGTTTAGTCGGCGTGTTTGTACTATAAAAAAGTGAAAAATTGAAAATTTAAATTGAACTCGATCATAGTCGATCGAGCTTTTTTTGTCGCTTACATTTATCATTTGATAGATTTTTGTGAATTATATAATTTATTTTCAATAAAAATGAAATAATAATCACACATTGGTAAATTAGGGTTTTTCCTAACAAGAAATCTTTTTGAAAATCACTAAAAGCGTTTTCATTGTGATACACTTAATTTGTAAATTAAATAAGGGGGATTCACAAATGGCATACAATGTTGTATTAAAAACTACTGAAATGGGTGCAGGAGAAAAAGCATTAACACAAAACTTAATGAATGCATTTATTCATCAACTCACAGAGCAAAAAGAAAAACCAAAGAACATTATCATGTACGCTGAAGGAGTTAACCTAGCTAAGAAAGGTTCAGATGCACTTAACGATTTAATTGAACTTGAAAAAGATGGTGTTAACGTCTTATCTTGTGGAATCTGCGTGGACTATTATGAATTAAATAAGAAATTAGGTGTTGGTGGTATTACTACAATGCCAGAAGTTGTGGATTTGATGTCAGGTGAAGACAACGTCGTTTATCCATAAAATTTAACTTAAATAACACCATAAAGTCCTGACCACTTTATGGTGTTATTATTTATATACAAGTTTTAAAATATATTAATGCTCTAGGAAGGGAGGATCATCATGGATTTTAAACCATTTAGTACATCTTTGATGGGTAGCATGCCGAGAAGTGCTGAACTATTAGATGCTAAAAAAAGTGGCAATAAAGAAGAATTTGATAAAATCTTACTCAAAGATACAAAAGATGTTATCAAACGTGAGGAAGATTCAGGAATCGATGTAATTGTTGATGGTGAACTTTCTCGTGACAACTATATGTCTTTCGTTGCCGACAAAGTTGATGGCGTTAAATTAATGTCATTGGCAGAAGTTTCAGCTTTAACAGAAGATGAAGATAGTTTCGATGAAAGTGTTAATAACATGGATGCTGATGAAACTATCAATAATCCGATTGCTGTTGACCGTATTGACACTAATGCAGTTTTGGATTTTGAGGAGATCAAGCGTCTCAAATCTTTAACTGACAAACCTGTAAAGGCAACATTGCCTAGTCCATATTTGTTAACTAGATCAATGTGGCTCGAGGAGATAACTGGAAAAGTTTACGAAGATCGTCATGAACTTGGTGCTGATGTCGTAAAATTACTTTCCAATGAAATTCATCGTCTAATTGATATTGGTGTTGACGTTATTCAAATCGATGATCCAATTTTGTCGGAAGTTGTTTTTGCAAAAGCAGGATCAGAAAATACATTCTTTTGAGGTGCCTTATCACAGAAGGTCAAGGTTGACCGAGAATTGAATTTTGCACATGATTTGATCGAACCATTATTTAAGATAATCAAAGGTAGTGGAACATTAGGATCAATTCATGTATGTAGAGGTAATTGGACTAAGAAAGAAGATACACTCTTGTCAGGTTCATATGACAAGTTAGGTAAATTCTTTGATTCTATTGATGTAGATATGCTTACGCTAGAGTTCTCAACTCCTAGAGCTGGAGATATCGATTCACTATTTGAAAATAACGATTTGAAAGATAAAATCATTTTGGGATTAGGTGTTGTAAATCCTAGAAGTGACGAAGTTGAAGATCCAGATACAATTGTTAAATCAGCCGAAAAGGCACTCGAATTCTTGCCACCAGAAAGAGTTTGGTTAAACCCAGATTGTGGATTTGCCACATTCTCAAGCAGGACATTGAATTCTTATGACGTAATCAGTCAAAAGATGGATGCAATGCATACTGCAGCAGAAACTCTGAGAGAAAGACATTGCAAGTAGTGTTAAATTTAAAAATCATCGTAAATAAATTTTACGATGATTTTTTTGAGTTAAAAAAAGAGCTGTAAACGTTGTGTTTACAGCTCTTTTAGAAGTTATTTATCACCCGTATGGGAATGTTAAGGGGGCTGTAAATACTGATATTACGGTATTTCTAATCAGCTTGTGTGACATTTGTGTGACGTTATACATTACCCCAAATTTTCCGTTAATACATTAAGTGCTTTTTCTTCTTGTTGTAATTTTGCTTTTTGAAGTAAGTGAGAATAGGTGTTAAGCGTGATTGCTATATTCTTGTGTCCTAATCTTTGTGATACATAAGACACATCAACACCGTGTGAAATCAAAATTGAAGCATGTGTGTGCCTTAATCCATGAAAAGTAATGATATTGTCAGCATTAACATCAGGACTGCTTAGCTTGCCTCTAAGAGCTTTATTAGCTGCGTTATCTGAAATTATTTTGTGATTACTATTTAGAAATACTAAATTACGCTCATCTCGATATCCTTGTTTAATGAAAAGCTCCTGCTGTTGTTTTTTTAATTTTTTAAGTATAGAAATCAATTCTGTGGATATTTTAATTTCTCGCTCTGAGGTTTCTGTTTTTGTTTTTTTAAATGTTTGAGTTTGATCGTAGTTGAAGCCATGCTCAATGAATACCGTTTGCTTACGAAAGTGAACATTGTCCCAGGTCAATCCAGATACTTCACCAATACGACAACCAGTTAGCAGCGCAAATATGATTTCGTAATTGACAATTGCATGCATGTTTAAATTTTTCATGCAATTTTCTTTTAATCGCTTGGCTTCATCTTCGTTGATGTATTTTGCATCAGGTTTTTTACTTTTAATCTGTGAACTTATACTAACATTGTACGTGAAGTCACTGTATATTATTCGCTCTTCTACGGCGTCCTTTACCATTGCACGAATTCTACTATTAAGTTTTGATACGCTTTCGCGAACATGATCCTTTCCATACTCGTTAAGCATGGTTTGATAATTCATTTTTGAAATATCTTTTAGTTTTGTTTCATGAAATGTCTTATTGATTAATTTAGGTATTTGACTATAAATATAATAACTGTGGGGTGTTATATGATCTTTCTTGTAGATCTTGATCCAGTGCCAAGCATAATCGGAAAAAGTAACATTTTCTTTTGATGTTATACCAGATTGTAACCCTTTAAGTTCAATTTCCTCGCCTGCTTTTTGGGCTTCTTTTTTTGTACCGAATCCACTTTTTGATATTGAATGCTTTTTACCATTCTCATCCCGATACCAAACCCGATAAGACCATTTTGCTTTTCGTTTATATAGTTGCATAATCACACCTCCAAAAACTTAATTTAGGTAAAAATAAATAAGCCTGTTAATGGCTTTGTTTATTTAGTAAGAAGTGCAACAAGTAATCCGGTGAATACGGCTCCGAAGATTCCCAAAATCCAATAGAGAAGTTTGTTGCTAGATTCAATTTGTGATTTTACTCCGGCAATCTTTTCTTCAATTACATCAGATCTATGATTAATCTTTTCAGATAAGATTTCTTGAGTATGCTTTAGTTCTTCTTTAGTAGCATATTTATCCATACCTGATCCACCTCCGTTACCATGGTTTGAACTGATTTCATTAGTTTTCCTAATTGTATCACTATCGAATGAATCCATGTCTTGGGGAGCAATGGAAGTAAAATTTTTTAATTGTATAACCTTTCCGTCGGACATTAGATTTCCTCACTTAAATAGTACGTGGGAATAACAGTGGTGTAAATGTTTTTCTTTATTATTTCTCCATCCTTCATAGACTCATTATTAGTGACAATATTTACTCCAAGTAGATTAAAATTAGTGCCGATAAAAGGGGAAATTAATTCAAAAGTGTAATCTAGTTTAAAAACGCCGTTTTCGGATTTCAAGCTTAGATTTTCAGATGCTCTAACTTCGCTAACGTTTGTTTTTACCCCTGCAACGGGTTTTAAAAGGGTTAATCCATTTGGATTAGCAACGTCCGATCTATCGTTCATAGCGTATAAATTAAAATCGAGTGATTTAATTGTATGACCTCCAAAAGGGATGTATGTATCAACCCTTAGGCGTAATTTTATTTTTGAAGTATCATCAAACTCAGTATATAATTTTCCTTGTAATAAATTGATATCAAATTTCACAATGCTAGGTTCTTCATGTACTGTAAATTTATCAAATGGATTTTCCATATTTTCCTCCAAATAGTCATGCCACAGTATGACTGTTTATATATCCAATTAGTTTCCTGTATAATTACCGTTCTCATCGATATACCCTTGTTCCATGCCTGTCTGTAACTGTTGTTCACCAAATGTTTTCATATCATCAGGCGTGCTTTCCAATGCTTGAATGGTAGACATTCCGTGTTGTTCTTTGTATAAAGCAGGCGAGACACCATATTTATTAACGAATCCTGTCAAAGTATTTTCATCATAAGAAATACCACTAGATTGTTGCTGTGTATTTTGATCGTTTTGAGATGTTTGTTGTTGGTTATTGGTATTTGTGCCTGAAGCCTGTTGAGATTGATTAGAAGTCTGATTTTGAGCTTGTTGATTGGTGTTATTTTGTTGTGTACTATTCTGATCAGTTGCTTGCTGATTATTGTTACTATCCTTTTTTTGATCAGATTTCTTAGGGGACTTCTTCTTAGTTGAAGAAGCCTTTTTCTTTTTGTCAGTTTTCTTCTTAGAAACTAGGGTAGTCTTATCCTTTTTTTCAGCAGAAGAACTGGCTGACTTGTTATTTGAACATGCTGCTAGTGAAAGAGTAGTAGCAATTAGTAGAGCAGATGTGATAATACGTTTCATCTTGATATCCCCCATATCTTGATATTGTTAAAGTCCCAAAATTTGTTTCTTTTTGGCATCAAACTCCTCTTGGGTTAGGATTCCAGCATCGAGAAGCTTCTTTAGTTTTGGTAGTTCATCAATAGAGTCGGTGGATGAATTGTTAGACTCTTTAGGAGTATTTATAAAATCATCAACTCTTTTTTTAATTGCTTCAATGTCTTTATTAGCTTTTTTGCTTCTATAAACAATTGTGTTAGCTTTACTGTAATCACTGTTTGCAAATATTCCTTGGGATCCTAAACCGCTAGTAGTTTGATTACCTGCTGCTGTTGTAAATCCAATATGGCCAGCTGTTAATGTTGCTGGTTTAAAATCAATGCCAATAATTGTGCTAAATGGGATAGTTTGGCTTCCATTTGACCCGCGATTAGCAAATGAACGTAATCCTTTTCGTGTAATAGTAACTTTAGTATCATCTGCTTCTAAAATTACGTGCTCTGGTATATTAATTTCTACTTTAATTTTTTCCATAATAAATCCCCCTAAATTTCAGCTTTTAATGTCGTCAGTGTTTGGACAGAGAACTAATTCCGATATTTTGCAGTTCTTCGTTTACTATGTCTGATAGGTAAGCAGGTATGTCAAAGGACTTCATGAAATCCGTATTATTGATCTGTTCTGGCAATTTATCTTCTATATAGTAAGGGATTAATAAGTCGATAGCTTTCTTATTGGCTCTACCTTCAATACCGTTTTTCAAAGGAGTGAAGTATAAACAAGAATTTGCGTGGTCATTATTTAACAGATGTCCCAATTCATGAGCTAGATGAAAAGGTATTTGGTTTTGCTTATGCCAATTACTATTAACGATTATAGTATGATGATCTGTGTCAACAAGCGAAGGTGTATGCGATGAGAGCTTGTTTTCAAAAATAACGGTGAAACCATGATCAAAAGCATAGTTCATTAATGAGGAAGTTATTTCATTAATCATTGTTTCTACCTCCACGCAATAGTCGTCTGATTAATTCCATATCTTCTTCTGGAATAGGCCGACCTTCAAATGTCATGATCGTGTTATCGTTATTCAAGTCTACTTCGGTAGGCTTATTTTTTTTGTTTGGTTCTGGGTCGTCGGTTTTACCAAGAAGGTAATCTACTGAGACGTGGAGAACATCGGCAACAGCCTTAAGATTATTAATTCCAGGCTCTTTATGTTTCCATGAATATATAGTGTTGGTACCCAAATTAGCCATATCGTTCACTTTTGTAAGACTAAAACCTCTTTGCTTTGAAATTTTTTTAATTCTATCTAACGTTGTCATAATAGGTTTTCTCCAATATATGACGACTAATAATTAGACTTAGACTAAAAATATACTTGCATTATTTTAGACTCAGTCTTATTATTAATTCATCAAGTAATTGAGCAACAAAACAAACGACCACCGATACAATACTTTGGAGAGGATTGCGGTAGTAGTGGATTTCCTATTGCTTATTTAATATGCCTTTATATTAGACTTAGTCTAATATTTTGTCAACAACTTGATGAAAAACTAACAGTAAAGGAGTTGATTACATGCCAGAACAACAATTCGCAAAGGTAGCATATGACATTGAACGATCAATTAAGATCGCATTGCTTAACCGAGATATGACTCAAAAAGAGTTAGCTGAATTGATTAATGCTAATCCTCAACAACTCAATAGAGCAATCAAAGGTGACATGACACCTAAATCTAGAGAACTACGAAAGCAAATTGAAAAAGTCCTCGGTATATAGGCAGTACGAATATAAAAAAGGAGATGAATGAAATGAACAACTTAGTAATTATGAAAGATCAACAGGTGGTAACTAGCAGTTTGCAAGTTGCAGAAACATTTGATAAGGAACACAGCAAGGTAATGAGAGCTATCGAGGGTATAGCCAAAAATGGCGACACCCATCAAATGTTTTTAAAATCATCACACATCAATGATCAAAACGGACAATCATACCCAATGTATTACATGAACCGTGATGGGTTCACATTACTAGCAATGGGATTCACAGGCAAGAAAGCTCTTAAATTCAAAATGCAATATATTGAAGCTTTTAACAAGATGGAAGACCAAATCAAAACAGGTGGTTTCAAAATTCCATCAACAATGGCTGAAGCATTGCGTTTGGCAGCAGACCAACAAGAACAGCTTGAACTAATGAAACCCAAAGCAATATTTGCAGATTCGGTAGCAACATCACATACCACTATCTTAGTTGGTGATCTTGCCAAAATCATCAAAGGAAATGGCGTTGATACTGGTGCAAGACGTTTATTCCAATGGATGAGAGATAACGGGTATTTAATCAAGCGTAAAGGCGCAGATTATAATTCTCCAACTCAAAAATCAATGGAAATGGGATTGTTCAAAATCAAGGAATCGAGCCACGTAAACGGTGATGGGGTAACTGTCGTTACTAAAACTCCAAAAGTTACTGGTAAAGGACAACAATACTTCGTAAATAAATTTCTTGCAGATCAGCAGTTAAAAATCTTATAGACGTTTGATGAACAAATTAATGGATGGAGCAGGTGACCTATCAGTGAAAAGATACGATTTCATTTACTTTTATAAAAATTTTTTCAACCAATGGATACCGCTGAGCGTCGGTCATACTAACGACTTGTCTTTGGTTTTATGGAAGAAGAACAACGTAAAAGAAGACCTACAACGAGCGGGATGTAAGCCTTCAAAAAAAGTATTCATATATATAGACGGTCGGGTGTTTCTAGTTAAGGATTACCCATTTGATTCAAAATCATCTCGGCAATAACTTTTGATCCTATGCTTTCAATCAAAGAAATAGAAACAGACGCGAAATCTTTGGTGATGGATTTAGTTTTACTCCATACCTTATTATCACGAATTGTGTCTAAAAATTTATGACCATTCCAAGTAATCATGCCAGTACTAAATGAATAAATGTCACCGTTCACCCATTGAATAGATGACTTTAAGTAATTGGTTTCGTCTAACTTAGCAAGAACATATTTAATTGTATCCTTCTCGTAGTTGGATAATTCACTTGCTTCTAGAAATTCGTCTAGGAACAAGAATTTTCCAAAAACAGCTTTATCTTCAATATAAAGCATAACGTCACGAACACAATCCTGGTTTAAACGCATTATAATTTCACCTCGAATATATATGGATTGATTAAATTATATCAATAGAAAGGAGTTGATCGTATGCCAGAAGAAAAAATTGCAGAAGTTGCGTATGAATTAGAAAGTTCAATCAAGATTGCACTTATTAAAAATCATATTACACAACGAGAACTTGCAGAACAAATTAATGCTAATCCTCAACAACTCAATAGAGCAATCAAAGGTGACATGACACCTAAATCTAGAGAACTACGAAAGCAAATTGAAAAAATTCTTGGAATGTAGGAGGTATGAACATGCAAAAAATAACGGCAACTGTAGTAATGGAAATACCAGAAGACAAAGTGATCATCAGTAAAGCTGATTTCGAAGAATATCAAGCACTCAAAGATGACGATTACTGGTGGACTCCAAAAGATTTAAAGGACCATTACCACCACGATATCAATTGGTTCAAAGAGAAGGTTTTGTTTGTTCCTAGATATAAAAAAGAGCTTTCAACTGAATTCGGAGGCTGTGTTCATTATTCATCGAACGATCCTGTGGACGGTGAGAAATACAACGGTCGTTATTGGAGTTTTGAACCTGGTAGATTTAGAAAATTCATGAAGGAACACTTTGCTGAAATAAATAATTAAGGAAGTTTTAATTATGAGTCAAGACAACTTACCGAGTTTTGCGACAAACATTGGTTTGAAATCATGAATTTAAATCCAAGGAAGTGATGAAGATGATAAGAATACCAATGATCATATGGTTACCGGTTTTTACTGGTGTGTTGACTGGTCCGATCACGTACTTATTTACTAAATACAAAACGTGGGAAAACATTAAGAAACATATTTTTGGATTCTAGGAGGTGAAAACATGAATTCTGAAGATGAAATTAAAGAATTAAAAAAGAAAGTTAGACATCTAGAAATGATGTTGGCCTTTAGTCCAGAGATTCTTGAATGTGGGAAATATCGCGATTGGGAACTAGTAAAAAAACACGGTGAACCAGTTAACATGCCTAATAACTATGAAGTTATTTTGCTAAAAAAATAAACACCCGGAGGTGTCTTATGAATAAAAATTTATATTTAGATAGTGAAGAAAATATAGTCTGTAAAGACGGAGATATTGCAAAAATTATTTTTAATAAGAATCAAGTTGATGCATTAAAGATTATTGTCGAGGAAATTATATCTAACAGACAACTCTAATAAATTGTTCACCAAATTTTGTGAATTCTAAGTAATTTTTATCTAAGATAATTTCATTTTTTTCATTTTCATGTTGCTTTTTTGTGTCAATAAATTGTGTGCTTTTTTCAACAGATTCATAGAATCTTGTAGCTATATCAGCTGTTAACCAAATGTCTTCATGGTAAGTGACAAGACCAAGGGAAATTAGAATATCCAAAGAAGCATCATTACTAAAATGCGGATCCATTTTGAAATTCAATCCAATGAATTTAGAGGATGCTGGTCTTTTACTACCATTATCTTTATCTTTGGAAAAAATTCGAAAACACGGAAGAACACCATTGTAATTGTTTTTAGCTAGTTGATTCAAGAAGCGCGCATCAATTGGTCCGAGTTGAGAAAGTATCAAGGAGTATCTAGGTGAAATATTCTGGTTTTTGCGGTTGTCAACTGTTGCGGACACTAATCTTGCAAACATTTCCTGCAAGGTCTCAGAATCTAATTGGTATTTTGAATCCTCAATTTCTTTCATGACCAATCCAAGTTTAGAAGCGTCCTTATTTTCATCAGGAATTTCATTTAACTTAGTAGTAACTTTTTTCTGATATTCATCTAATTTGTATTGAGTATATATACCCAATTTAATTGGATAATATAAAGCACCTGAAAATAATCCACCTAAAGCTTTCCCGATTGCAGTTGCTGAAGGATGACCAACATCATTAATTAAATCTTTAAAAGGCTCCAAATCTTTTGGATCAAAATCATCATAGTTCATATTCAATACCTCAATTTACGATTTAACTAAATTATAGCAATTTATCACAATGAAAAATAATAAGAAGGTGATTTTTTGAACAACATTCGTATTAAAACAGACGAAGAATATAGTCCAATTGGTGATACTGAACCATACGACACCTATATAGATGATAAATTAACGGAGGAAAACGAATGAATATTAATAAAGACATATTAGCAATCAACGAAGCACTTGATCGATTTAGCAAAGCTAGTGAATCAGTTGGATATGCTAGCGGTTCGATTGATGAATTACTAGAGAGAAGAGATGCCACATTAAATAAGGATGATCGAGAGGCCTATAGTTCTCAGATTGAACGTACGGATTACAGATTAGATATTTCAAGAGATGAGCAGATAAGAGCTAGAGCGACTATTCAAAAGGCTTTTGAACAATACTACTCATAGAAGGGAGATGAGCACATGAACCGAATTAAAGAGCTACGTAAAGAAAACCATTGGACTCAAGCGAAGTTGGCAAAGTTTTTCTACGTGACACCTGACTTAATAAGCAAGTGGGAACTTGGATATGCAAATCCACCGATTAATGATTTCCACACGTTAGCGCAAATTTTTAAAGTATCAATTGAATATTTAGGAGGTTATACAGATGAAAAATAAAAAGACTCCTTAATTAAAAGGAGCCACAAGTTGAGGTAACAAATGATCTGACAAACTGGATAGCTACAGGAGGCGACCCATTTGTATTCTGCTTTTTTAAAAGGTAGTTAATTCTAACAAATAAATTTCGCTCATCAGATCACAAGTTAACAGTACTTTCTATTTACTAAAAAGTATATGAAAAGAACTTATTAATAATTATTAGGAGGTGAACGTAATGGATGTGATAACTGACGCATATTATGCAAGGTATCAGTGGGAAATGTTTAGAGATCGAATAGCACACCACGAAAATCTGTATTCAAACATTATGCATGATTACTGGATAGTGGTCAGACAGAAGCATGAAGCTGAAGCTAGACTTTCAGAATACAAAAAGACTCTTAACCACGCCAATGGCTAAGAGTCAGGAAATGAATAAAATAAATATACATTCACAGTATAACACGGAGGAACGTTAAATATGAAGGAAGAAAAATTAGTATTAGAAAAACAACCAAAGGCACAAGAAAATTATTCAAAACCGGTATTTATTGATAGTGATCTCTATAAAAAAATTGTTGAATTGAAGGCCGAAACGGGTATGCCAATTCGGCAAATTATTAATCGATTTGTTGAATATTCAATCGAACATGTTGAAATTAAGGAGGAAAAATAATGGCCACATTATATGAATTAACTGGTAATTATAAAAAATTACTAGAATATGCAGAAGATTCAGACCCAACACTGTATCACGACACAATGGACAGTATCACTGATGCCATTGAAGACAAAGCTGTCGGATACGCAAAGGTAGATAAGGAACTGGCAAAAGACGAAGTTGCTCTAAAAGAAGAAGCACAACGCCTTAATGCACGGGCTCATGTCATTGCAAACAATCGCAAGCGACTAAAGGAGAACTTGCAAATTGCTATGGAAGAAACTTCCACGCCTAAGATCAAAACTCCAGAGTTTACTATCTACATTCAGAAAAACAATCCTTCAGTAAACATTGTGGATGAACATGATATTCCCGCTTATTTATTTGAAACCAAACAGGTTATAGATAAGAAAAAAATCTCATCACTATTAAAGGAAGGAAAAGATGTACCAGGTGCAGAATTGAAAACTGGCTCGTCTGTAAGGATTAGATAAATGAAAGAGATTGACTTTAAAAATTTAGACAGAACCAAGAATTGGCGTGTCACTCTCTACGGCAAGCCTGGTGTGGGTAAGACAACGGCAATTAAATATCTAAAAGGTAAAACTTTAGAATTAGCATTTGATGATTCAGCAAAAGTACTAGCTGGTATGAATATAGATGGTAAAGTCCTTGTAATGGATGGTGAACAACCTACAAATGAAATCGTGGAAATGCTTAAAGTAGCTAAAGCAGAGCAAGGCAATTACGACAATTTAGTTCTGGATAATATTTCTGCCCTTGAGAAAAATTGGTTCATAGAGCAGGGAAGAAAATCCAAAAATGGTATTTCAAATGAAATCCAAAACTACAACACGTGGACGAACTATTTCATCAGAATGATCAATGCATTTTATAAGTTGGATTACAACATTCTAATCACGGCTTGGGAATTTCAAGTTCCTATTACTACAGAAAGTGGACAAACGTTTGAACAATATAGTCCACAAATCAGAGATAGCGTTCGTAACACTTTCATGGGATTAACTGATGTAGTTGGTCGAATGATTATAAAGCCTAGTACTGGTGAACGTGGTGTAATCCTTGAAGGCAATGATGGACTATTTGCAAAGAACAGACTGGATAACCGTAAGGGTTGCAAGATAGAAGACCTGTTTAAGTGGGGTGATGCAAATGTACAAACTCCATCCGTACCAACAGGAACTGGTGAACAAGGCAAGACAGAAACTAGCACAGGGGAATAAATCGGTACTTATCGTTTCACCTGCAGGTTCTGGCAAGTCAGTAGTAATTTCAGAGATTGCACGTCTTACGCAAGAACGGGGCTGGCATGATTATTTAGGGGGTGATACAAAAGATGACAAAGACACATCTGAAAAGCAAAAATCCACTGTATAGAGTGTGGAGGGGAATAATTAAAGGATACAGACGAGGTTTGATTCCCTCAAGAATAGAAAGAGGCTGGGAACCAGCTAGAGCCGTAATTACTCCACCAAGAAAAGGCAATTATGTTCATTCTTAGGAACTATCAAAAGAAACTGATTAGTGATTTAAAACAATCATTGATGTCTGGAAATCACAACGTTGTCGTTCAATCACCAGCTGGTTCAGGTAAGACAGTAACAATGGCTGCTATTGCTAAAGGAGCTACGGACAAGCACAACGATGTGTTATTCATTGTTCATAGACGAGAGATAGTTGAACAAGTTAAGCAGACGTTTAAAGCATATGGAGTTGATATGGCTCTCTGCTATGTGGGTATGGTTCAAACAGTAACGAGAAGACTGGAAAAATTAGACAAACCGCAGTTAATTCTTGTTGATGAATGTCACCATGCTCTAGCAAAGTCTTATACACGTATCTTTGATTATTTCGAGCAGGCTAACGTTGTTGGATTCACTGCAACACCAATAAGATTATCAGGGCAAGGGTTATCAAAGGTATTTGATGATCTAATACTAGGTCCACAGATTGACTGGTTAATTGATAATAATTTCTTAGCACCTTATGAATACTATTCAGTCAAGCTAATTGATGATAAGAAGTTGAAGAAAAACTCAACTGGAGATTTTAGTTCTAAATCTATGGATAGTGCATCTAAAAATATTATCTATGGGGATGTTATTAAAACGTACAAGCGAGTTGCTGGTAATACAAAAACTATCATCTATACACACAACGTTGAATCGAGTATCAAAGTTGCAAAAGAATTCAACGAAGCCGGTTTTAAAGCATTACAAGTTGATGGTAAGACGCCAAAAGATAAACGCAAGCAAGCCATGGATGATTTTAGAAGTGACAAGATAAAGATTCTAGTAAATGCCGAATTATACGGTGAAGGTGTAGATGTTCCGGACTGTCAGACCGTTGTCATGTTAAGACCCACAGAATCGCTATCGTTATTTATTCAACAATCAATGCGGTGCATGAGATATAAGCCAAATAAGAAAGCAACAATTATTGATCACGTTGCTAACTACACAAGATTTGGATTGCCTGATACTCCTAGAACTTGGAGCTTAGAGGGTAGGGATAAAAAGAAGAAAGCAAGTGGTAGCGACGTACCGATTAGAACATGTCCACACTGCTTCGCCGTAATATCAGCAGCTTATAGCATTTGTCCAATATGCGGAGCTGAAATTGAAGTAGAGAACAAAGAATTAAAAGTAGACAAGTCAGCGAAAGTTGAAAAGATTGGTAAAGATTTTCACTTTAAAACTGACTATGAAAAAGTTAGATATAGCAAGATGGACCCAAAAGATGCAACAAGTTTTAGAGATTTACAAAAAATTGGCAAAGCTCGTGGTTATAAACCGGGCTGGTCATTTTTCAAGCAAAAGTACGTGGATTCGTACATCAATAACAGGACATCGATAACAGAGGAGAAAAATTAAAATGTCATTTATGAAATCAGATTACTCAAAGAACGAAGAAAGCAATTTTGAACCATTACCAAGCGATAACTACGAAATGATTATCCAATCAGCTCAGGAACGTGCAACTAAAAATGGTGCTGAATCGCTTCAATTGAAGTTGGTTGTCAGAAATGATTTAGACGGAGTTAGTGAAAATCAAAAGAAGTATCACAATCGAGTTGTGTTTATGGACAACTGGAAGCGCAAAGCTACTAATCAATATGACATGCAAGGATTCCAATACATTCTTGACGCTTGCAAGATTCCAGAAGGTACTGACATTCCAACAGTTCAAGCATTTATGGATATGATCAGTGGTAAACCAGTCAATGTATACGTAAAGAAAGAAGAAAACGAATACAATGGTAAAACAACTGAAGTTAATAGAGTAGCGCCTTGGAATGTTCAAGAAACTAAATATCCTGATGTACAACATAAATTTAAAGATCCAAATCCAACTAATGAAAAAGCACCGGAAATCGATGATGATTCACTTCCATTCTAGGAGGTCAGCATATGACAGAAAAATTAGTCACAACTTATGATCAGATTCCAAAAGAGCTACGTGACTTAAAGCAATGGGGCCTATTCAAACTGAAATGGGTACCCGAGCGAAAGAAGAATACTAAGATTCCATTTAGTGCTATCGATGGTAACAATGCTAAAAGCAATGATCCTGGTACGTGGACAACGTTTGATGAAGCTAGAGAAGCGTTGAGATTAAATAGTAAAGATTTCGATGGACTATCATTCTTCTTTGCCAATGGATATGCAGGTATTGATATTGACCATGTCGAAAGCGACATCATGCGATACCGACAAGGTGATTACGAAGACAATATTGTTTCAGAATTTATGAATGTTACTCGTTCATACACAGAAGTCAGTCAGTCTGGTACAGGAATTCATATCATATTCAAAGGTGAAATACCTGGCTCACGTAGGCGTAAGAATAACATAGAAATGTACGATGAGGGCCGTTTCTTTGCTCTTACAGGAAAGAGTTTAGGCAGTAATAAAGTTATAAGCAAAGCTGATATAAACGTCTTATACGACAAGTATTTAGCTGAAAAAAAGGTTGTCCCTATAAGGACTTCCACAGAGTTAGAGCCAAATAATTTATCAGAATTTGAAATTATCAAGCAAGCTATAAATAGTAAGAGTGGAGACAATTTCAAAGCTCTTATGTATGGTGGCTGGGAAAAACTTTATAGTTCGCAGTCAGAGGCGGACTTAGCACTTGCTAACTATCTAGCGTTTTGGACGGGTAGAGACTTCGGAAAGATGGATGCTATTTTCAGGCAATCTGTTTTGTATCGAGATAAATGGGACGAGAAACACGGTAAAACTACATATGGCGTGGCAACTCTGAACAAGGCTATCAATGATACAAACAATGTTTTTACCAATCCAGAACACAGAACGGTCAAGCATTACAACCTTGAATTTATGAAACAAAGTGAGACTGATAAGCAACTTCCAAGAAGAAGTTGGGATGATACCGGTGAAACCGATAGGGTTATTGATCAGTTTGGTGATGTAATTAAATATTCCTACATTAATAAATGTTGGTACATATTTAATGGAAGCTACTGGGAAGTTGATCAGTCAGGCAAAATACATCAATTAATCGATGCTATGACAGAAAGTATTGGAAAAGAAACAGTAGAAATTCCGCCTGATGCTGACGAAAAAGAAGAAGCTGCTATCAAAAAAGCATTCAATAAATTCGTTAAGCACTCACGTAGTAATTCAGCTAAAAAAGCTGTCATGGATGAATTAAAACATAGAGTATCTGTAGCACCGAATGAGTTCGATATTGATAAAACACTATTAAACGCAAGTAACGGTTATATTGATTTAGCGAGTGGAGAGCTACATGACCATGATATAAATAAATTGTTTAGCAAAGAAGCAAATGTAGAGTATTCCGATAAAGCAAGTTGTGATGAATGGATAAAATTTTTAGATCAGATATTCGACCACGACCAAGAATTAATTGATTACGTTCAAACGGCTGTTGGTTATTCAATGACTGGTTCAATCAAAGAACAAATCATGTTTATCCTCTACGGAAATGGTCGAAACGGTAAGTCAGTATTTCTAGAAACGATCAGCAATATTTTAGGAACATATGCAAAGACTATTCAAGCAAGTTCAATTATGGTTAAACAAAACTCTGGTGGTCCGAATTCGGACATTGCCAGACTGGCGGGAGCTAGACTGGTAACCAGTTCTGAACCTAACGAAGGTTTAAGAATGGATGAAGGATTAGTAAAGCAATTGACTGGTGGAGATAAAGTCGTAGCACGTCAACTGTACGGTAAGGAATTCGAGTTTGAACCTGAATTTAAACTCTGGCTGGCAACTAACCACAAACCAATCATTCGTGGTACTGATGATGGTATTTGGAGACGTATCAGATTGATTCCATTCACAGTACAAATTCCTGATGATCAAGTTGATAAAGACTTGAAGTACAAACTTGCTCGTGAATCAATTGGAATACTTAATTGGGCTGTTGATGGTGCGTTAAAGTGGCAACAACACGGCCTCCACACTCCACGAGTGATTGAGAGTGCAAGTGAAGGTTATCGTGAAGAAATGGATGTGTTAAGTCAATTCGTATCAGAAGCGTGTGAAGTAGGTAGTGAATACAGTATTTCCGCAAGTCAACTATACAAAATGTATAAAGATTGGGCAGAAGACAATGTTCAATACCGAATGAGCAATACAAAATTTGGTAGAGAAATGGTTAGTAAATTCAAGAAAGTTCATACAAGAACCGGATGGGTTTATCAAGGTTTAAAAGTTAATTCAGACGCAAGATTTAATTGGATGAAACAAAATAAATAGTGTGACGGGTTTGTGACGAGTATGTTTCACAAGCTATCCATTGGAACAGTAGGTGTTTCACAATTATTTATATACTGTGACGGGTTACTTCTTAATAAGTAATAATAAAAAAAGAATAAATATATAGGGTACATGTAAACGTATCATAAAAAGTTTCAGACCAACCCGTCACATACAAAAAAATATAGGCTGAAGCTTTACAGCCGTAAGGCTTGTGGACGATTCCAAACCCGTCACATAACCCGTCACATTTGGGGTGATTTTATAAATAAAACAGAGGAACATGAGATTCAATCTAAAATCATGATTGAAGTTAGTAAAGATAATTGTAATATCTTTCGCACGAATGTGGGTAAGGTCCGTATGTTTGATGGTAGGTGGTTCGATACTGGGCTGCCTAAAGGACATCCAGACTTGTACGGATTTAAACACGACAACGGCAAAGTATTTTACATAGAAGTTAAAAACAAAAACGGACGAGCACGTGAAGATCAGAAGCAGTTTCATTACATGCTAACTAACCATGGCATTATCCATGGAATAGCACGCAGTCCAGAAGACGCGTTAAAAATTATTGATGAGGAGTTGGTGGGGTATGGTTTCAGTGAATGATAAACACGTCTACAAAAACTATATGCAATACATGTTTGAATGTCATGGCTGTTCAATTGAAAGCACGATTGTGTGGATGAGTAAGCATTACGGTGAGACACCGCAAATATTTAAAGCTGCCAAAAGAGAACTGACAGTAGAACAACGTAACGAAATCATACGGGAAATTTTAGGCCCGTCTTAAAAATGGGGGGGGTATGTGGAATGTTTGGAAAGAAAAGGCTTGAGCAAAGATTAGAAGATTACGAAATGATGGACGTTAAAACTCGCAACAGTCAATTAGAAGAAATTGTTTTGGATTTACTTGAAATTGAAAAAGTTGAAATGTGTGCATTGTCTGATGGAGGATATACGAAAATGATTCCACTATGTCACACAAATGGGAGTGATCAAGAATGGTAGAAACACACGAAAAAATAATGTCTATGGTCCACGAACTAGAAGAAGAGTACGGAACGTTGTCAGCAACACCGCTTGATTCAGACAAGTTAAAGCAACTGCAGGATTATACCAAGTCATTACCCAACGAACGTGGAGGCGGGTATATTCCTCGTCAATACACAATTGATGATATCCAGAAAGCACTGGACACTGGTGAGAAAAAGAGGGATATCACCAAACGTTTTGGTTTAAATAGTGGCTTTATATTCGAGAATGTAAAAGCTGGCAGATTAGACGACAAAGCTTGGTCAATTAGCAGAAAAGCTATTAACCGGATTAAAAGTTATAAGAGGAACAAAGAATGACTAAATAAAGAAGCTAAGGATATGGGACTATGAATCTTGTGGAAACGCTAGAAAAGGAAGACTAATGCAACAAATTAAATTCAGAGTGTGGGACGGTGTATTACACGAATATAGAACAATTGATATGAACAGTGGTAAACAAAATCTTGGAATGGGTTTTGAATCAGCGGAAGGTGTTGGTGGCAACACAACTACAATCTATTGTTCTTTTGGAGATGTTGTCGAACAGTTTACCGGCCTGAAAGACGTGAACGGCAAAGAAATTTATGAAGGCGACATTATTGAATTTTTTGGTGCTAATAAAAAAATTAAAGTCAAAAAAGAATTTGGAATTATTGTTTATAAAGCCGATAGATATGGTGCTGGCTTTAATTCAATTATTCAAAATAAGGAACGTGGTTATGGTGGAATAAATATTGCACAAGATATTGTAGTTGGGAACGTGCACGAGAACCCAAAACTATTGGAGGCAGACAATGAATAAAACAATGAAATATAAATTAAAGCTAGATTACACGGCAGATGAACTAAAGGAATTAAAAGAACTCAGTAAAGCTTACGATAGCCCTATGTACGCAATAAGTAAGCTACTCACAGCAAGAACCCACGGTGTCGAAAACTTGCAGGCAAAATATTTAGAAATGAGACATGAAGACGAGTTTGATCTTATGGCCGACATTAATAACGTGATAATGGGAACTGCTGTTTTTCCATATCCTAAAAAATATTATGTACAGTTGATTGCTGGAGATGAAGAGTCTTATCTAAACATCAATCCAATTGGTGGAGAACAATTATATAACAGGCTTGGGCTTAACGGCTGGAAAACTAAGTTCACACGTGATGAAGTTATTGCTATTGATCCAAGACTTGTACCATTTATGGAAGAGGTAGAGAAATAATAGGAAGGGTGAGCATCATTAGACCAGGAACGAAGAAACGAATTGAAGAAATTCTACGTGACTATCCTAAGATGAATAGATATATCCATGATAGAAGAGAAGAATTAATGTTTTCAACCAAGTCAGAAGATGAAAATGTAGGCGGTGGCAAGTCATCTAAGATTTCTAAGCCACAAGAACAGATGCTTATTACTATCGACGAGGACAAGCAACTAAAAGCCCTGGAACGTGAGCAAGAAGCAGTAGAAATCAGCTTAGCTGATAGCGATGCCGACACTAATGTCATTGCTGAAGAATTATATTTCAAGGAACATCCAAAGTATCAAATGGATGGATTGATTGAAGACAAGCTAATATATTGCGGACGTACTCAAGCATTCCAAAAGAAGTCTAAATTGATTAGAAGAATTGCAAAAGAAATGGGACTATATGATCCCTATTAAACCGTACTAATTGCGTACGCACAGACCCTATTTAAGAGTTAAATTAGTAGTATAGAAAGTTAGCGAAATACTGGCTTTCTCCTCATATATATTAACGACGACGATTCAATAAAGGCATGCAGAATGTTAATCAGTAGAGAGTCGAAGAAACAGATCTAGACAAGGATAGTCTATAAAACCAAAATAAAAAATAAATTATTTTAACACAAAGACAGCCTGTCTCTAACTGCAGAATATCCTGGACAACCGTGAGTAAACACGTTAAAATCTAGCTCAACGCTATTAATGCCTGCTTATGATAACGGCGTGGCATTGTGGGGATACTGGCGTACGACAGTGGTTCGATTCCACTGATCCTCATTGGATATACATACCGGGAGTGTATCCATCCCTTAATCATAGAATCCTCCTCGGTGGGATGTATCCAGTGGTGTGGATATACTATACGCTAGCAAGTATGCAGGCTCAATTCCTGCCATCCCAATATTAACCGTGGTGGTGGTAGCCACGGTATTAACTAAGTCACTCTTAACGGGGGTGGCTTTTTATTTACCCTATGATATTAATACCCAAATTACTTGATTAATTTATTGCTTTACTACATAATAATGTTGTAAATAAAAAGCCAACACCTAGTGGAATAGGTATTGGCTGGTAGCCCGTTAAAGACGGTGACTTAGGTATAACTAAAAATAACTGTTTAACCTGTCAAAGTTAAGAGACGGTTATTTTTTTTGATTAAATTTTAGTATGATAACTGTTAATGTTGAAAATGAAATCATCAACATTAAAGCTTGATACACGCTCATATTAACCTTTCTCAAGGTAACACTCACTATTAATCATAGAACATTACCTTAACCGGTAGTGCTTTTTATTTTGCATCGCTAATTATAGCGGTGCTTTTTTATTGGAGGAAACAGTATGGATAGTAAAAAATTTTTTATAATGGCAGTAATATGCTCGGCTCTTTCTTTGTTAATGATTCTTATGTTTTATCTAACTACAGATAGCATAATTGGGAAGATCTTATTTATTTTGATTGCTGTTGTTTCATCAATCTTTTATACATATCAGGGAATCACATATTATAAACAATTTGTAAAGGACAGAAAATAATATGAATAATAACAATACATCGCACATAGGTTTTTTAGAACTACTCACTCTCATCTTTGTGGTTGCTAAGCTGCTATCATTCATCACGTGGTCATGGTGGTTAGTGTTCTTGCCAATCATATTTAAAGTATTGCTGAGTCTTGTAGTTGGTGTCATCAATGGTATTGCCAATGTTGATGAGTAGATGTAAACATCTTGGTTGCCATACATTAGTACCACGTGAACAAGTATTCTGTGATGCCCATAAGAGCGATATACAACTCTATGAGCAACGTAAGGAAGAACAACGTAAACATATCAAGAGACATACCAAGTCTTATAACAAGCAAGTACGTAGTCAATCAGAAGAACGAAGACAACGTGAGTCGTTCTATCATTCAAAGCAATGGAAGAAGATACGTGAGTATGTATTAACGAGGGACAATTACTTATGCCAGTATTGCCTAAGGTTCGGCATCATTAGACCAAGCAAGACGGTAGATCACATTGTTCCTGGTCAAGTTGCTCCAGATTTGATAACGGATGTGGATAATCTGTCAACGATTTGTTATTCATGCCATAGACGAAAGACGGAATGGGAACAAGGATTTTATAAGACTGGTTATAGAAATGATAAGCAAAAAGTTAAAAAAGATATTTTATTGAAAAATATTTCTGACTTACCCAATTTTTCAAAATAGCCCCCGGCCTACTGTCGCAAGGGAGACAGCTCGCACAGTGGGCATGAGCTAAAAAAATAACCTCAAAATTAAAAGTTTTTGCAAAGGAGGACGAGTATTGAACACACGTAATGCAGGTAGAAAGCGCAATTTAGCGGTTGTTGACAAGAACAAACCTGATCAAGCCGTTCATAAAAATAATCTGATAAAACAAAATAATAAACAAGAGCCTTTTCCTGTTGAACCGCCTAGGCATTTAAACAAAGATGCGAGAAGTTTGTGGAAGTCTCTTGCTCCAGAATTAATAAAAATGGGCTTAGTTACCAAATCTGATCAGACTAACTTTGAAATGTTCTGCACTCAATATCAGGAGTATAGAGAGGCTTACGCTGCCATCAAAAAGCATGGAACAATATACAAAGATTCCAATGGAAACTTAAGAAAAAATCCCGCGGTTAATGTTTTAGATACATGTACAAAAAATATTCGCTCGTTAGGGATGGTTTTAGGAATTGATTTCAATTCACGATCACAACTTATTGATACCAAAAGTGAGGATAACAATATAGATATTAATGAAGCGATGAAGGCGTTTGGTGGTTAATGTTATGGACTTAACAAAATTAAGACAGAGCGACAAAGAAAAACAATTATTGAAGCAGTACTCCAATGAGGACTTCACAGGTATACAGAAGAAATATCAAGATGAAGGAACAAAATACTGTTTCGAAGTTTTAAACGGTAAGAGGACTACTGGTTATAATATTAAATTAGCTTGTTACAGACATTTAAGGGATCTCAAACGTGTTGAAAATAATGCGAATAATTTCCCTTTTTATTATGATTTAACAAAGTGTAAGCAGGTAATGAACTTTGCAAAAATTTGTCCCAATGTCGATACAGGTAAGCCTGTCGCATTAATGGCTTGGCAGAATTTTATCTTATGTCAAATATTTGGTTGGAGAGATAGTAATAAGAACAAGCGATACAGTTCAGTCATAGTGTCTGTTGCTAGAGCACAAGGAAAAACCTATCTTTGTGCGATAATTGCTTGTTATGCATATTTAATCGAGGCCAGCGGAAAGAATAACCAAGACCTAATGGTTACAAGTAACATTACCGAGCAAGCCAAAAAAATCTACGGTTATATTTCAACCATGATGAATCAATTGACCACTACTAATCCAGTATTTAAAGAATATAAGAAGAAAACTGACATGGACGTACAGTTTAATCGGGTTATTCAAAGAAATACGAATAATCGATTATTACAATTGTCTGCTGAGTCAGGCAAGTTTGATAGTTATCACTTCTTATCAGCTATATTCGATGAGGCTGGCGAAACTAATCATAGCGTGGTAACCGACAAAATTACTTCTGGTCAAATTAACACACCTAATTCTCAATTTATTCAAATTTCTACTGCTTACCCCGACTCGACTGTTCCCTTCAAGCAAGAAGAAGATGTTGTTATTCGTGCTATGGAACAGGATGATAAGCGAGAAGGCGACCATCAATTGGCCCTTATTTGGTCTCAGGATAGTGAAGATGAAATCAATAAACCTGAAACCTGGGTAAAGAGTAATCCATTGCTGGATTTACCAGATAAACATGATGGTCTTATTTCTGGTCTGCAGCGAGAATTAGACATTAAACGTATCAACTCGCAAGAATTTAGTTTTGCAAACAAAAATCTAAATATTTGGCTGGATCATAAGGTTAATTCATACATTGATAATGAAGATTGGGATTCAACTACTATTGATGATTTTGATGTTAAGGGTAGAGATGTATATATTGGATTTGATGCCAGTTTAACTTCAGATAACACAGCTCTTGCCTTTATATATCCATATCGGTCGAATGGACAAAACCTATTTCACATTGAACAACATTCCTTTGTTCCTTGGAAATTACTTGGTTCCATTGAGGCTAAAGAAAAATCTGATGGCATTGAATATCGAAAGTTTGCAGATTTAGGGTTCGCTACAATCACTAATAATGAGCGTGGACTAATTAATCTTGATCAAGTATACAATTGGTTACTTAATTACGTTCAAGAGAGGGATTTAAATGTTAAGTTCTTTGGTTATGATGCATTGAGAACTAATAATTTTATTCAAACACTAAACGATGAGACTGATTGGCCGATTGAACCTTTGAGACAAACTAGTTATAACCTTTCTGAATCTATCAAATATATTCAAGATAGTTTTTTCCACAGAAATGTGACACATTTAGATGATGAGATCATGAAAAAGGCCCTTCTGAATGCGGAAGTTGGTGAAAATAAGGCTGGTATGGAGATTGGTAAATCAAAACAATCAATGAAAATCGATGTGGTTGATGCTTTGATCGACGCAATGTATCAGGCAATGTATTACTTTAATGATATGCGTGACCGTGATGATCCACTTAGCAAATATAGTGACCAAGCAATCCAGGATTATTTAGAATCGGATGATTTTGGTTTTTAGGAGAACAACATGAAGAAAATATTAAATACTTTGAAGCATTGGTTTCTATCAAACATAGACACCGTGCTTTTTTTATTGGCTTTAGTGATTGTCGATGTAAATTCTTATCATTTTGGAAGTCTAATTGGTAATTATGTTGTGGCTGGTAGCTTGTTCGTAGTCACTTACATATTAAATAAACCCCAAAAATGATTTTAATAACGGTAGAAAGGAAGTGAGCACATGTTATTCAGATCATTAAGACCAACAAGTAAGCCTTACCAGATGTTGGGGAGTGGAGATTATGAATTAGGTTATTCATTGAGAAATGGCCAGCTAGTATTTAACTCTGGTTATGTGTCAGCTACTAAAGCATTGAAATACTCAGATGTATTTGCGGTTGTAAATAAGCTTTCTGAAGATATGGCCAGTGTACATTTTCAAACGGATAATAGCTTTACTAAAAAAGTATTAACTAATCCCAGTCATTTAACTAATAGCTTTGCTTTTTGGCGATCAATGTATGCACAAATGCTTCTAACAGGAAATTCTTATGCCTACATTTGGGGTGATAAATCTAACAGAAGTGACCATCTGGAGTATCTGAAACCATCTCAAGTTAATATTTACAAGTCGGGTGATGGTGAGAACTTAACTTATGATTTAACATTTCCTGATACTCAAGAACCAGATATGAATAATGTTCCCAGTTCACAGATAATTCATTTGAAGACCATGAGTATTGACGGGGGATTAGTTGGAATCTCCCCCTTGAGTGCTTTATCTAAGGAACTTCAATTACAAGATGCTAATAAGGGACTAGCTTTAGACGCGATGAAAAATGGTCTTAATATATCGGGTATTTTGAAACTAAACCGTGGAGATTTAAGCAACCCTAAAATTAGAAATAGTGTAAGGAATAAATTTGAAGAGACATCTAAAAACGGACATACAATCGTTTTAGATGCTTTGGAAGATTACCAACCTTTAGAAATTAATAAGGATATATCTAAGCTTCTTTCTTCTACAGATTGGACTGGTGATCAGATTGCCAAAGTATATGGAGTTCCCCAAGATTATTTAGGTACAGAAAGTGAACATTCAAATATTGAACAAGTTGCTATTCAGTACTCACAAACTATCGGTAGATATATAAGGGGTGTTCAATCTGAGCTCAGTTTAAAACTTAACGGAAATATTGATTACGATATTAACCAAGTATCTGACATTGATGGCCAACAAGTGGAAAATAGAGTATCCAATCTTGTAAAGAACGGTGTTATAAGTTCGGAACTCGCTCAAAATATTTTACTTAAGAGCAATTCAGATTTATTGACGGTAGAGGCAATGAATGAAACTGATAATCCTTTACCACCCGTTGTGACAAAGACAACGGTAACGGAGAAGGGTGGTGATGATAGTGAACAAAATCAAGGAAATTAGAGTAGCTAATAATAGTAATTTTAAGCTTGAAAAGCGTGCCGAGAGCAATGGTAATAGTTTATCAGGTTATGCAATTATATTTGACCAACCGAGTGAAGACCTAGGCGGATTTATTGAATATGTTGATAGGTCAGCACTAGATGGTGTTGATTTAAGTAAGGTTCAATTACTTTATAACCACAATTGGGACAACATTTTAGCAAGAACGGATAGCGGTACTTTATCACTTCAAGTAGATGATAGAGGGCTATTTTTTAATGCCCAAATTCCTGATACGACGCTTGGTAATGATGTTTCAGAAAATGTTAGAAACGGTAATTTAAAAGGTTGCTCATTTGGATTCACCATTAGAAATGACAGCTGGCAAAATACTGCTTCTGACACCGCTATTAGACATATTACTGAGATTGATGATCTATTTGAATTGTCTATTACACCAATGCCTGCCTATCAAGAAACTACTGTATCAAAACGTTCTTTAGATAAATTTAAGCAACAAGAAATTAAATCATTGGGTTCTGAATTAGAACTCATCAAATTAAGGAGTAAATTATATGGATATTAAAGAAATTCAAACAAAAATTGATGAAGCAGAAAAATTCATCAGAAGCGATGCACCACAAGAAGAAAAAGATAAAAAAATGGAAGAGATCAGAAGCCTTACTAAAGATTTTGAAAATTTCAAAGAAATCGAACGTGCTAAGAGCATGATTACTAAGAATAACGATGATGATAAGAAAGATTCAGAGGATGAAGATAAATCATCTGATGAAGGTGATAAAAAGAAAGAGGATAAAAGATCAATGCCAGAAAAGACATTTCAAAATAAAGAAGTAAGAAACAAGATCACTGTTAAGCCACAAGAAGAAGTACGTTCAGCACTAAACGCCTATGTTCATTCACGTGGTGAAAAACGTGATGGTGTTAAAGAAGTTGGTAATGAAGTTATCGTTCCCAAGGATATTGTTTATGATCCTAAACAACCAGTGCAAACTCAATATGATTTGAGACAATTTGTACAAAATACCTCAGTAACAACTGCTTCTGGAACATATCCAGTACAGGATAAAGTCGATGCCGTATTCCATACTGTTGAAGAATTGGAACAAAATCCAACACTAGCCAATCCAACTTTCAAGTCAATCGATTATAAGGTAGCTACATATCGTGGACAATTGCCAATCTCTCAAGAAATGATTGATGATACAGACTTTGATGTTGCTGGTCTTATTGGTCAATATATCCAAAAACAAATCTTGAATACTACTAATCAAGCAATTGCTGAAAAGATGAAGACAGCTACACCTGTTTCACTTTCATCAAAAGATGACATTACAGACTCAATTAAAGAAATTCTCAATGTAAAGCTCGACCCAGCTTATATGCCTAAGATTGTCGCTACTTCAAGCTTTATTCAAGCCGTTGATACATTAAAAGACAAGCAAGGTCATTACTTACTACAAGATAATATTGCTCAAGGAACAGGCAAAATGTTATTAGGATTAGACCTAGTTCGTATTCCTGATACATTGCTTGGAAAATCTGGTGATGCCATTGCTTGGATTGGTGACCCACGTGCTATTACATTCTTTGACAGAAATCAAAATACTATTCGTTGGCAAGATAATCCAACATACGGCCAAATTCTTGCCGGTAATATTCGTTTTGATACGGAAGTTACTGATTCAGAAGGTGCTTTCTTATTAACTTTGGCTGGAACAACAACTCCAACACCCAGTAAAGCCTAGTGAGATTTCTTTAACATCAAATGATAAAGAAACAACTATTAAGGCTGAATAGGAGGTCACTTCATGAATGACGATAAGTTATTGCAAGTGCTTAAGCTCAGTTTACGTGTTGATGGAGACGAAGATGACGAAATTTTAAAGAGAAATATTTCCGCTGCCAAATCTTATGTGATTGGTGCTATTGGTTATGATGATGGCATTATGACAGGATTTTATGAGCTTGCCGACATTAAGGATCAATTTGAAATGGTAGTTATTGCAATTGCAAGCTCTTATTATACTTATCGTTCGGCAATTGTAGGAAACGCAGTCAGTGAAGTCGACTTGGTCAGTTATTCGATCATTGGACAACTTAGAGGCAAGTATATTGATTTAGAGCAACGAGGTGGCGTAAATGGTTCAAAGAATTAATTTCAGCCGTCTTAATAAACGTCTTTCCTTATGTGGTGTAGGAAATAAAGAAACTGCACAGCATACAAACAAACCAGTATTAACCCCTATCAACACCATTTGGTGTGGTCTATATACACTTACTATGAATCAAAAAGTCACATTGCTTGGAACCCCTGATAGTTTCGATGTAATAGTAATCGTACGTCACCAAGCAAAGGGATTAAATGGTGCTAAGTACGCAGTATTAGACCATCAGAGTTATCAAATAACAGACTATAACCCAGATTCTGAAAATATTGCTGATGCGTATGACCTTATCAGTCTGAAAAGAGATGACAAAATTGGATTTAGTTGAAGGCTTAGAACAGTTAGACAACGAGCTAGGTAAATTAATTCCAACTGAAACTCAAAAGAAAGCAATGACAAAGGCGGGTGCAGAAGTTTATAAACAACTGCTTACAAAAAATATGAACAATTCTCTTCATAAGGGAGAACATTCAAGAGATACCAAGATAGATTTGTCTAAATCGATTTCAATGAGATATAAATCTGAAGATGGTGCCACTTTTGTTGGATTCAAGAATGATAAAGAAAATCCTGGCTATATAGCACGATTTTTAAATGATGGCTATATGGCTCATGGTGGGAAAGGTAAAAATTCTCATAGTACTAAGTACATTCCAGGACTTCATTTTCAAGAACATTCAATTGAAGAGAGTAAGCATGATGTTTTAGAAGCTGAGGCGAAAGTCTATAGACAATTAAATGGAGATTAACATGGTCTCAAATGTGATTTTAGATATATTAAAAGAAAACTCGGATGAATTAAAAATTGATTCATCCAATTTTTTTGCTCAAAACATTCCGCAACAATATGTGGATGTTGAAAAAACAGTCGTCCTAGTATCTGAAATACATGATATCTTTACAAATCGTGCAAGTGATATCAGTACAGCTAAGGATCAAATGATAGAAATACAAATTTTTTATCGTGGTGATACGGATGACGAAAATACACAAAACAAAATTAATCAAATATTGGAAAAACAATACTTCTACCAAATAGACTCTTATCCATATATTGATCCAGTGACGGGAGCTTTTAGTAGAACTATGAAATACGAACATACGGAGGAAATTTAATATGGCATTATCAGGTTTTGAAAGAGTAAGAATTGGTATTTATAACGCGATTGATGATGAAACAATCAAACCAGAAAATATTTTTGATATCGGACCAGATAGCAAAACTTTTGGTTCAACGGTTAGTGCATCTATCACAAACATTGCACCTACTGCAACTCCAATCAATGGATCGGACCAAATTTGGAAGACTCCAGGAAAAGGTACAGGAAATATCTCAGTTGCCTTTGTAGCAAATACAATGGATAAAGCTGTTCGTGCAAAAATTCTTGGAATGGATACAAAAGATGGATATCAAACAATTTCATCAGACACAGAAGCACCTTATTGTGTATTTGAACTGATTTCACATGATGCACAAAATGAAAAAGCCAAGGCTAGAATCGCACTTCTCAAAGGAAGATTTAGTTTAGGTAACGTTGACCCAAAGACAAACACAAATACAACTGTTTATTCGCAAGACAATTTAACATTTACTGCAGTAGACAGAAACGATGGCAAAACATATGTTGAAGCTATTGAAGATGATGATTTTGATATTGATAAGTATGAAATGGATGTATTTGGCCAAAAGGTAACTAACCCTGATGGTGGTGCTACAAGTTCACCAAAGACATTACCAAGTACTGATTCAAATACTGGTTCAAATACTAGTTCAAATAATGATTCAAATAACCCCAACAAATAAATAGTGATTAACTAAAAAAGACAGAGACGATAGATGTGAGACGATAAGGAGAGAATATGTCAAAGACACAAGCAACAATTACATTTTTAGGAAAGAAACGCATTATTAAGAAGTCAGTCAAGAATTTCAGACTAGCATTGGAATTTCAAAAGAAAGACGTACTTACACAAAAACAGTCACATGTAAAAATGAATGAATACAAAGAATTAGCAGATTCAGATCTTGGCAATGAAGATAACTATTCAGCAATTGTTGATGCGACTGCAAGTCTAACAGATATTTCTATTGAACAAATAAATGCAAGTTTAGAGTTCATTCAAGAAACTTTGAATTTAAGTGATGCTGAATTCACAAAGTTAGAAGAATTATCAAATGAAGAAGTAGCTGCGACTACTGCTAAGATTTCAAATCTAATTACTAATGATGATACAGACCCAAAAAAGTAGAAGAGTCAGATTATGTGGCTCCTTCAGAGGTTTTAAATGAATTCTTAGATTTTGAACGAGGCTTAATGGAAAACATGGGTTGGGATATCGAAACTGTCGAATCCCAGCCTTATTTTTTGCTTGTAGAAGTTATGAGTGAAAAAAGAAAAAATGAAAATCCAAATAATGACGTTGGACAAATGAATTTAGGCGATTTCATTCGAACGGGTGGGATTGCATCAATTTTTCAGAAGGGAGGAAAATAAATGGCAAAAGATATGCAATTAAACACTGGTATTCATATTGATACCATTCAGTCGGAAGGCTCAATCAAGTCATTGAAAAACCAAGTACGTGCTCTCACTTCAGAGTGGAAAGCAAATGAAGCGGTCTTGAGAGCCAATGGCGACTACCAAAATGCATATAAGTCAAAGGTTGACGGTCTTAATCGTTCCATTGAAGGTCAGAAGAATTATATCAATAGACTTAAAGATGAAATGAAGCTTTTGGACACCTCCACATCTGAAGGGTCTAAAAAGTATTCCGATTTGGCCAGTAAAATTAACAATGCGACTCGACAAATGAGCAACATGTCTCAGCAACAAGAACGTGCTAAGAATGTTTTAGATTTATACAATCAAGGAATAATGAAACAAAAAGATGCTCTTGAACGTACTAAATCTGTCACTGATAGTCTAATCGAAAAGTACAAAGCTGAAGGCCAAAGTATCAAAGCCAATTCAACTGAAAGAGAAGCTCTCAAGAAACGAATTACTGATTTAAATTCATTATATGAAAAAGAATCCAAACAACTTCAAAATGTTAAAAAGTATAGCGGATCAACGTCAAAAGAATTTTCACAGCAACAGACTCGTGTCAATGAGCTTGGTGCTGAAATAGGCAGAAGTAATTCAAGATATCGTGAGTTAGGCACTCAATTGGGAATTGCTGGCACACACTTTGTTGGTTTCAGAGAGAACGTTGGTAAAAGTAAGCAAGTTCTATCAATGACTCGGGACTCCATTAAAAATACAGCTTCTCATTTGAAGAATCTTGCCTTAACTGCAACACTTGCGGGTACGGCTTTGGGTGCTGCATTAGCAAGCGGAGCACGAAACGCTACTGAACTACAAAATACTACTAAGGTTACTAGCAATTTACTTGTAACTGGCGGAGAAAAGGTTAGTGAAGTTACAAGAAACGTTGCTGAGATGCAAAAAGATGGTCAGCAATATGCGCTGAAATACGGTAAATCTCAAAATGAAATTGCTTTAGGATATCAAGATCTTGTAAAACGTGGTTATAACTCAAAGCAAGCACTAGGAGCAATGCGCTCTGAACTACAAGCTTCTGTTGCATCCGGTGACGATTTTGCTGACGTTGTAAAAGTATCTTCGCAAACTTTAGAAGCATTTGGTATGAGAACTGATTCCACTAAAGGGATGATTAAGAATACCAAGACAGCAGTTAACGATCTTGCATATGCTGCTGATATGACAGCTACCAATTTCTCTGATTTAGGAATTGGAATGTCTTATGTAGGATCAACGGCTCATCAAGCAGGATTTAGTTTAGCCGAAACTTCAAGTGCTATGGGTATTTTAAGTAATAATGGTCTTGAAGCAGATAAGGCCGGTACCGGATTAAGAAAAGCAATTAATAGTCTTATTTCTCCAACTAAGGGTGCTTCTGATGCTTTAGGTCAGATGGGATTGAGTACCAAGGATTTCGTTGGACAAGATGGAAAGCTCAAGTCAATGACTGACATTTTTGGTCTGCTCAATGAACATACACGAGGAATGAGTAAACAAAGTAAAGTTGATTTATTTCACAGTATTTTTGGTACAACAGGACAACAAGCCGGATTGATTTTAGCTGATAATGCCAAGCAGCTAGGTGAGTTGAATAAAAAAGTCGAAGAGTCATCAAAAAATAACTATGTAGCTAAGTTGGCTGAAAAGAATAGTAAGACTGGTAAAGTCGCATTAGATAGATTAAAGCAAGCATTTGATTCTATTACTATGACAATCGCCTCTAACGCTCTTCCTGCGATCACTCAAATTGGCGATAAACTCGCTAAAGGTGCTGGTTCAAAAGAATTTGAAAAAGATATTCAAGGAATTGGAAAAACTGTCGGTCATTTGACTGATAATGTTGCAGCCTTTTTCGGTTATTTAGGTCAACATCATGAAGATGTTCAAGGAATCGTAACTAATACAGGGAAGATCGTTGGATATTTGGCTAAAGGTGTTTGGAATACTTTTGCTGGAACATTAAAAGTAATTGGTGGTCTTTTTGGCCTTGTCTCTTCTAATGGGAAAAAAGCCAAAGATCCTTTACATGTTATGAATGAATTTGTTACTAATCTGGCAAAGCATAAGAATGCTGTTGAGGTAATTGGCGGGTCGATTGCAGCTATATGGGCCGTAAATAAAATGTCCAACTTTGCATTAAAACTAAACGAAATAACTGGATTGTTCAGTAAACTGTCTGGATCTTTGAAAAAAAGTGACTTACCAATCAAAGCAGGCAATTTAGCGAATAATACCGCAACAAGCTTCAACAACAAACTTTCTTCAAAGCTTTCTTCAAGTCAGATGGGTTCTAATATCATGGCTATGGGCAAATCTACTATGGGTAAGTTTGCTTTAGGTATGAGCGCTGTGGAAGTAGGATTTGATGTTGTTAAAGCAATAAACGCCAAGAATCCTAAGGAACGTATTCAATCAACCGGTGGTGCAATTGGTACAGCCCTTGGAACCGGGATAGGAGCTGTTCTGGGTGGACCTGTAGGAGCAATGATTGGCTCACAACTTGGAGACCAGATTGGTAAGTTCGCAGCACCCAAAGTCAAGAAATGGTTTGAAGGATTTAAAGAGATAAAGATTGATGCGCCTAAAGGAAGCACGAAGAGAATTGAACAACAGTTGAAGAAAGCAAAAGCTCAAGTAGATCTTCAACAAAGAAATATGACTTCTGGAATGGGTGGCGGAAATCAAAAGGCACTTGATGAAGCTAGAGCAAATGTTAAAAAGTATGAGAAAGCATTAAAGAAAGCCAAGAAGGCGAAAGATGACTTAAACAAACCAAGCAAAAAAGTCACTACAAAAGAGGCTATTAAAAAAGTCGCAACAACACACGTATCTAAAAAAGATATTAAGAATGTTAAAGATATGGTTGCTGCTATCAAGAAATATAAGATGGCATTAAGTGGTCTCAAGAAATCCTTGAAGAAAAATAACCCCAACAAAGAGTTGACGGCTATTAAGAAAAGTAAATTAGATGATTACTTGAATAAAATGAGTAAGAATCTCAAGAAAAATAAATTAGCTAAGCAGATTAAGGATTTGGACAAGAGTATCAAGAAGAGTATTCCAAGTTGGACTAAATTCGAAAAACCAATTAATAAGGTTGGTAAAGCATTCAACACTCTCAATAAATTTCTTAAAAGCTATGGTAAATCAAACCCCTTTAGAAAATTAGAAAAGGATTTTACTTCATTAACAAAAACTCTTAATAAAACAAATATTGGAACTGTACTAAAGAAGCAAATTGATACAGCAAACAAGGCCACCAAGAGCAACACATTTGCTTCTAATTTCAACAAGTCAACTAAGAGTATTGAGAAGAGTCTTAAATCTTTTGATAGAACATTCCAAAAGAGTTGGAATAATGTTTGGAAGAATGCAAATAGTAATTTAAAGAATCGTATGTCTACTATTGTTAAAACGTTTAACAGTGATACAAACAAATTGAAGTCAAGAGAGAAGAACTTTACAAATTCGTTTATGAGCGAGTGGAAGAGTTGGTTAAATAAAGTCGTTAATTCATTTAAGGGTGGATTTAACCAACTTCCTGGTATTGCTTCAAAGTCCATGTCAAGTGTGATAAGCAAAATCAACAAAGGTATTGGCGGTGTAAATACTGTTATAAGTGCATTTGGTGGAAAGAAACTGGGGATGGCTAAATATGCAACTGGTACCTCAGGCGCTCCTGGTGGATTAGCAGTAGTTGGAGAAGAAGGTTATGAACTTGCTTATGATAAATCAAACGGAATATATCCTGTAGGAACAAAAGGCGAGGAGATCAGATATTTATCACCAGAAACATCGATATTACCGCATCATTTATCAGAGAATTTCATGAGTATGGTAAACTCGCTTCCACATCACGCCAATGGTAAAGGTGATGCTGAGAATGATATGATGAGTTACTTATTAGATCATTTGGATGATATAAAAAAGAATCCACTTAAATTGTTAAAGAAAGAATTCTTTAACAAAACTAAGTTTGATGGCAGTCAATTTGAAAGAAAATTTGGTACTGCACTGTCTAATGGATTTTTAAAGGCTATTTCAGCACCATTTAAGAAACAATTGGAAAGTATGGATTTCTCAATGGGTGGTAATTATGATCCTAAAATGATTATGGCGGCAGCAGCAATGATGAAAGTTAGCCCGAGTGCTTCGTTCATTAAGATGTTGCAAGCAGTTATCCAGTCAGAGTCTGGTGGTCGTAATATCGTTCAACAAATTCATGATGTTAACTCTGGAGGTAATGAAGCCCGCGGTATTTTGCAATATACGCCACCAACATTCAACTACTATGCTGTCAAAGGACACCATAATATTATGAATCCTTTTGATCAGTTGCTTGCATTCTTCAATAACAGTGCATGGCAAAGTTCTATTGGTCCAACAAGTATTTGGGGTGTATCTAAAATTGATTGGTTGCATTCTGGACCTCAAGGTCACAGGCGTATGGCAAATGGTGGTTTCGTTTCCTCAGAAACCAAAGCAATCGTTGGCGAGGCTGGGCCTGAAGTAGTTATCCCACTGAATAGAAAGCAAAGAGCTTTAGATTTAATGGTTAAAGCAAATCAATATATGAATGGAGGTCAGTCAACACCCAACACTGAAAATCAAAATAATGAATTAAATGATACGATGCAGTCCCAATTAATGGCTACACAAGAGCAGAATTCATTATTGAAAAATATTCTTTCTGCAATCGTTTCTAGCAATGGTAACGGCGGTTCAGGAATGGACAGCTTTTTACAACAAATGGCAGGTTCAAAAAGAATGCATGACTTTCAGGCGGGCTATTAATTATGCAAGTATCTAATATGCAGACATTATACATAAAAAAACAAGGCGAACCGGAGATTGCAATTACTGCTAATCATCAGTTTGCCTTTTTAAATTTGGTTAATGGCACTCCTAAGCCCAAGATGAATACATATACTCCAACAGGTATTGATGGTCAGATACAACAAGGCGCCATTACTTACGATGCCACAACTGTTCAAGCTGATTTTTTAATAAATGCTCGAAATGCATATGAGCTCGATCTTTTAGAACATAAAATTTATGATCTATTTTCAAGTCGTGCGGTAATGAGATTACGGAGTTCGGTAAGCCCTGCTTTGGTGGTTTATTGCTATCCACAACCATTTACGATGACAAGAGTGGACTATGCAGAAAAGAGTTTTTCAGTCACATTTAATAATTTGTCAGGTTTTAGACAATCAATTGTTAATTCAGATGAGATATTTAAATTCAATGGAAATTACCAAATAGGGTTAAATCTTCCAAGAGACAAAGATTACTCATATCATTTTAAATCTAATGACTTTAATGTTTATAATCCAAGTGATGTTGATATCCAGCCTTTGGAGCAACGACATGATCTAGTGATTAAAATTACCGGTACAGGAAATAATGTGGTTTTAACTAATACTACTTCGAATGAAACTTTTACTTATAAGAAAGGATTAACGGATGGCCAAACGCTGACTATTAATGGTATCAATCCATTTTTAGATGATACTTCTTGTGGCATTGACACTGACCACGGAACAATCAGTCTGGTCAAGGGAAATAATCATTTCACTGTATCTGGGTTAGACAATCCAGATATAACATTTAGTTTTCCGTTCTTATATTTCTAATGACCGAAAAAATAATAGTTAAAGAACGTACCGGTAAGTATGAAGAATTACTGAATAATTGTATCGAACCTGAAACTTTTATCATTGATTGGGAAAAAAATAGCAACTATGAATTGTCATTTACAGCTTTTGATGATCACTCGTTAGCTTTTAGCCTACTTACTAACGAGAATCATATAATCGCAGATGGTCAAGAATTCGTGATTAAAACATCTGAACCAACACTATCAGGTTCAACACATACTATAGATGTTAAAGCCACACACATTGGTTATGAATGCACCTATGTTAGAACCAACGAAAGTATGGACGGTTCATTTGGATTTACACCTAAAGGATTATTTGATTATGTCACTAAGAATGGTCAAAAGACCGGTGGATTCACCTATGAAATTCATGGAGATTTTCAGCCAGTTCAATTTGACAATATGGGTAAATGTTCCTTAAAAGATGTGCTGAGTAAAATTACTGATTCATGGAAAGGGTCGGTTTATACATTTGATAATCGGCATATTGATATATGGTCTGAATCTGAATTTAAAAAGGATAACGGTAGAGTAATTCATTACTATCACGATACATCAGATGTTAAATTATCTGCGGATACTACGGAGTTACAAAACATTGCAATGGTATATCCAAGTCAAAAAGAAGCCACTAAAACTGATGATAGTTCAGATGATAAGACTGATGATTCTGATTCTAGTAAATCTAAATCAACTGATGGCAATACTAAGCCTGATTATATTTTTCCACCATTTGAAGTGCGAGATGAGGATTCTATTGCTCGTTTCGGAGAAAAAGCTGGAGAAGATATCAATGATGACAAATCACAGAACGCTGATGATGCTAAGAAATCAGCATTATCGCAGATGAAATCCGAACCAGCAATTACATTAACTTCTACCTATTATGGAGACGATGATTTTCTAAAAGGTGAAAGTGTTCTGTTAAAAGTTCAACCGTTGAACTTAGATACTAATGTTACAGTTGTGGGAATAAAAAAGGCCTTACTCAACTTTGAGCAGGTCAAGCAAATTACTTTTAATAATACGGTTCAGACTTACTTTGATCTTGAAAATAGTACCAAAAACACAATTACTAATTTAATTGATTCTAAGATTAGTAACATTACGAATAATTCAAATGGAAATAATCAAAGTAATAAGTTATGGGAAGTAGGTGAGGTTAAATGACAAAAATAATGCAGCTCTCTGATTTTGAAGGTAATCGGGCATATGCAAAAACTCATGCCGATGATGATTCTGTTGAAGGGCTGACTAAGTTCGTAAACAATCTAATTAAAGGCACTAGTACAAATATTGACCTCACTGATTATTTTACTAAGGAAGAAATTAAACAATTACTTTCTGATTCGATCAAGAATTCCTTAAAAGATTATTATACGAAGGAGGAAGTTAAAGAGCTTATGGCAACAGGAACCGATTTAAGCGATTACTATACCAAAGAACAAATTGACAGTATCATCGATAAAATTCCAAAAGCAGATTTATCAAACTACTACACAAAAGCTGATGTGGATGAACTAATTAAACAAATTTCTTCTGTAGATTTTTCTAATTATTCGACCACTGATGAAATGAAGAAAGCAATAGCTGATGCAATAGCAGCGTATAAACCTGATATGAGTAATTATTATGACAAAAATGAAATTGATAATAAATTTGCTCAATCTAGTGGGGGTAGTACAGATCTAAGCCAGTATTTGACAAAAGATGAAACTATTAATGCCGTAAACGATGCTATCAAAGAAAAATTAGATGATATATACACTAAAGAAAATATCGACGATATTGTCACAACTATTAATGGACAAATTGAAGGTAAGAAGTTCCCTAAAGCAGTGAAGGATTATTTTGATTATATTCTCAGTATGCAGGAAATCGACTTAGGATGGTTCACAAACGTTTCTAAAGTTCAAACCGCCGATCTTTACAACAATGGTGGAACAACAGAGGATTGGAATAAGGTGTATTCGGAATATTACATTTCGAATTCCCGGCACTTGGCTTATTCAGCACCTAACATTAAGAAAGCCGTCGATAAAGATTACACGGTATTCTTTAATATGTTAGGCAGTGATGGCAACATTATTCCATTTAATTCTTTCAACAATATGCTAGCGGCAAATGCTAAATCAATGGACTTTTTCAATATGCTAGTTACATTGCGTGAAAAAACCACGCCAAATGTCTATACAAAGACAATTCGTTGGAAGTTTCCCAGTGGTGCAATTAGATGATAAAAATTACTGAGGATACCTCTTATATTCGTTTTTTAAAGGATACTGATGAAAATTTTAGCGAGATCCACAATCGAATCAGTGAAGTATATAAGCTATTACAAAGCTTATATATGACTGATAGAAGTTATACTCTTAGATTTAAAAAGCTCTTTGGAAGTAAAGATGACGTCGAACTGTACTGTATTACATATGATGATTATCAATTATTAAATGAAGTATTGAACAACACTATAGATATGTTAAACGAAGCAGGAGTTGCTAATTTAGTGACTCATGATGAGTTCAAACATATTTATCTAGAAATACCTAAGCAGTTAGAATTAAACAAAACATATATAGAAATATTTAACAAGGACTGGCAAGCCGTTGATGATTTTATTAACGAACTTGATACCAGTCTTTTTATTTACAAGGAGGAAAAATAAATGGACGAAAATATTAAAGATATCTTGGATCAAGATACTTGGTTGCCAGCAACTCCTGATATCACTAAAGATGGATATATCAAAATTGATTTAAATAAAGTAGATCTAGTTACATATTCATTCAATAAGCGGTTTAGACAGGGTGAAAATGGTCCACAATTGAAATTATGGTTTTATGATGGTAACCAACCTCATCAGTTAGATAAGGATAACTCATCTGTAACATTATATGGCTTAGATGCTGGAGATAAGATCAAAGTAATTTCTGCAGACCAAAGCGATACGTGGCAAGCAGGAAGAGTTGTGATTGCATTATCTTCACAGGCGATGGCAACTGCTGGACAGTACAAACGCTGTGTAATTGAGGTTAAGAACAAGGATCAAGTTATTGCGACAATCAATTTTAATTTAGACGTTTTACCGAATGATTTTTATAATTTGAATATTGGCAGCGATCCTTTTAGTTCTCAAGTCGATGAAAAAGTAAAAAACACAATCAATTACTTTAATGATATTTCAAAAGAAGCAACGGATAAATATGATGGATTGAAGCAAGCCATCGATAATATTACAGATCAGATTGCCAAAAACAACATCGTCACAAAGGATATATTTGACAACAAAGTAACCAGCATTGAAAACAATATCAAAGACATTGAACCTAAACGTTTTGATGTATCTTCGATTGCTTGGAAAGATCCATTCTCAAATTACACTGGCTTTGGACAGACATCATTATCAATGATTGGTGACGAGGTCTTGTTGTCACTTTCTGCAAACTCCTATAACTCTAGTTCAGCTACTATCTGTACATTACCAAGTGAAGTACGTCCAATTGCCGAAAAAGTTGGACATGGTATCTCTATGGACGGTGACGGACACGATGCGCAACCAGTACTTATATCTATTCTTACTAATGGTGACGTTGTTGTGCAAAACAATACTCACGACCATGCAAAAATTGTATTAACCACTACTTATAACGTTAAAGATCCAGATCTTGGTGGA
The DNA here is from genome assembly GCF_003946505.1 of Companilactobacillus mishanensis. Taxonomy (GTDB): domain Bacteria; phylum Bacillota; class Bacilli; order Lactobacillales; family Lactobacillaceae; genus Companilactobacillus; species Companilactobacillus mishanensis. The sequence continues at coordinate 94,428 of NZ_RHON01000008.1, forward strand.
AGTGGAAATGACGACAGTGGCAACATTGGTGGCGGTAATACTGGCGGTAATACTGGCGGTAATACTGGTGGCGGTAATACTGATACCACTGTTATTACTAATATAGGTAAGACTAGCTCCAATCTGGAAAAACTTGGTGTTATTAGAGATTCAAAAGTTATTAGTAAATCAGGAGTGCCTGGCAGAACGATATCAGCAGGACAAGATTTCTGGGCGTCACACTATGGAACTTATAACGGAGAAGACTATTATCAAATTTCAACTGATGAATGGATCAAAGGTTATGATGTGACTAAAGTTATCAAGGGTAATTTTAATAATGTAACGATTACAGCCTCAAATCCAAGATTATATAATGATTGTCTACAAAATGTTTCTAGACCAATTAGTGGCACTTTCTATGTAGACGCTACTATTAATGGTATTGATAAAAATGGTAACACCATTCATGGCTTCAGGATTTCTACAAATGAATATGTAGATCAAAGAGATGCGGCATAGTGGTGGACATATATGAAAGAAAAAATAGATCATTTTAGAAGACATTACCGTAGAAATTACGTTTGGATATGGATATCTATGGCAACGTATGGGCTCTGCAAATTACGCTGTATTGCCACTCATTGATTCTGTAGAATTCTACTAAAGAAGGTGACGACATGAAATACGTGCGAGAGAACAGGTTCTGGACTATCACAGGATTGGAGACTTTTATCCTAGGAATGTTCTTCGGGTTAGATAATAATTTTGTTGATCAACCCCTGCATATGCCCGTATTCGTCAAAGTAGTGGATGATGCGCCGTTTGCTATCACGCTAATGATTGTGGGTTTTTACGTCACACTGATATCAGTATCCAAACATTTTACGGAAGCAAATAAGGCGGTTGTTACATTTACACTCTTATTCATTTGGACCTTCTATTTCATCATTTTCTTATTGCATGATATAGTTGGTCCTTTTACTATCCCCAGATACACAACAATCATCACAGGTTTCATTGTGTTGCGTGTGATGGTTGAATCGATTTGGGGCATACCACGTTGAACGATACGCTGAAAATTATTATCTCGGCTATTGGTGGTGCTATTGTATCGGGCATGTTTGGCGTTTGGGGACAGAAGTTAAAGAACACAAGTTCAAATGAATCTGTATACGCTGAACACACTGATATCATGTGGGATAGATTAGATAAGATAACTAATGAACGGGACGAGTTGAAAGAACAAGTTATAAAACTAAATGCGAAAATTGATGAACAAAGTAAAATCATTGATCAATTAACAAGGCAAATGAGTGCCTTGAATAGTAAATTTCAAGATTGGGAGAGTGAAAATTAATGGATTATATTATGGGAATGAACTTGATTAACTCAGCGGAGTTAGTCATTATGGCGGTGATTGTTTACGCAATTACTCAAGCACTAAAACAAACTAAAATCAAAAATACCTACATGCCTTTTATCGCAATGGCTGTGGGTATTTTTTCTGGATTGATTATTGGATTGATTTTCCACGAGCAGGAACTGGGCAAGGCTTGCCTTGCTGGTTTCCTTGTTGGTGCTTCCACAGCAGGATTATTCACTGGTATCAAAGGCGTTGCTGGTGGATATTCTACCGAGTGGAAACCAACCAAAGAACAAAAAAATTTGGATATGAAAGGATAGAATATGTTTAATCCTAATATCATTAATAAAACGTATACGCTTGGCGACTACCAAGGCGATACACGTCTAGCTTCTAACCGTTTCATTATTCTTCATGAATCGGGAAACGATAACGACAAGCGAGATTCACAAGCGTTACTGCATGAAGTACAATTCATGCATAACAATTATGGCAGTGCTTACGTGCAGTTCTTTGTTGGATATATGGATGGCAAGGCGCAAGTTTACCAAATCGGTGAACCAGGCTACGTATCATGGGGAGCATTAACAGCTAACCCATACGCACCCGTACAAATTGAGTTTGCAAGAACAGGAGACAAGCAACAATTTAGAGAAGCCTATCGGTTGTATGTGGAAGTAGCTCGCTACTACGCTAATGCTTACGGTATCCCGCTCACTCTAGACAGTGGGGGCAATGGAATCAAGACGCATCAATGGGTAACTAATAATTTTGGTGGTGATCATGTTGACCCTTACCCTTACTTTGCAAGCATGGGTATCACTAAATCACAGCTAGCATATGACCTTGCAAACGGATTTGATGACGAGCCCGAACCAGAGAAGAAAGCCACTATTAATAATGTGGTGACTGTGACAGCTGACTACTTCAAAGCATTTACCACAACAAATAGCAAAGGCGTTCCCCATATTGGGACTGATATCCTTAGTGGCACGGCATGGCAATCAGCTGATATTCTAGTACGTGACAAAAAAGCATACTTTAAAATTGGTAATGATACTTACATTCCACAATCAGTGACTGACAAGGCAGGTAAGATCGTTATCAATTATTTAGACGGCTATGGAGTTAATGCATACAATTCTAAAGGTCAAAGTATCAAGGACAGCAACCAAGTATTTAAAGGTGGCACTTCATGGGCAACTGGTGAAGAACTATTTAAAGTACCTAATGTAGGCTGGTGCTATCAAGTTTCCACAGATGAATATATCCCAGTTAAATTCCAGCAAGGTTCTGGATTCAAGGGATAAAAGATACAATAATACCCACATCTATTAATTTAGGTGTGGGCTTTTTTTTGTTATAATTTGCAAAAATAGTCTCAATATATTAGCATCTAATTATAAATATAAAAAGGAGTGATTTTATGCATTGGTTATGGGTTCTAATAGTAGGTGCAGTTATTGGTGCAATCGCTGGCGCAGTTACCAATAGAGGAGAATCTATGGGGTGGATTGCTAACATAATAGCTGGTATTGTGGGATCCTTCATTGGTGAAGGAATATTAGGATCATGGGGTCCGCAACTTGCAGGAATGGCAATCGTTCCATCGTTGATTGGAGCAATCATTCTTGTATTGATTGTATCCTTCGTAGTAAGAAAAAAAGCTTGAGGAGGATAAAAGATGAATGTATTAAAAGGTGTTTTTACTTTCATGGCAGTTAGTACTTTAGTAGTTGGAGGTGTACTTATAGGAGGAACTGTTGTTGCTGCTAAAGGTATAGATAAAGCTGGCGATGAATTACAAAAAAAGGTTCATTAAGAATACATTCAAAAGGAGATGTTAATATGAGTATTGAAAGCAAAAAGGATATGATTAAAGGAAAAACTAATGAGACAGTTGGAAAAGCAACTGACGATGATAAGAAAGAGTTAAAAGGTAAAATTCAAGAAAAGGCTGGACAAGCCAAAGAAAAAACCGACAATATTGTTGATAAGGTTGCTGAAAAGATTAACAAGAAGTCTGAAAAGTAATATTGAATTAACCATACCTATTAAATTAGGTTTGGTTTTTTTATTGGATATAAATTAAAGTATGTGTTATTGTGTAAACACAAAAAAGCAGATGCGGGGGCTCAATCCCACATCTGCCGCACTGCTGACTAATGAATGAAAATTGCGATTAATAACTCGGCAATGATAGCTATGCCAAATGTGAACAACTCGAATCAATGTGTAACAAAAAATTGTATTAAGTTTTGAATGTTTAGTACCTCTTGACTACAAAGCTCAGTAGTCTTGCCCGTTTCAGAAGCCTAGCTTGCCATATGCTGTTGTCAAGTCGGGCTTTTTTTATTTGAACAATTATAATACCCACATCTATAAATTCAGGTGTGGGCTTTTTTTGTTATATAAGTTATGAGAGTTTTATTAAACTTGAATTGAGGATAATTTCTTGATTTTTTTGTTCATCAGTGTAACGTTTATGATCAAAAAAATTTGAAAATTGATTAACTACCTGTTAATATGTTTGTTGAAGCAAGTCGTTTATAAATGCCTCTTGCTTAATGTCGTTCAGTATATAATGTAGTTGGCGATACGCTACGTTGCTAGGTAGAGGCTTAAATCTACCCCTAGTCCCAATTGGAGACTATTCCAATTCGGTATCGTAAATCATTGACCGTCTTTCATCTGAAGGGCGGTTATTTTTTTAAGGAAAGTATATGACGATTAATTCCCAAGATGTTCCGTTAAATCGATTAATAATTGATAGTCAAAAAGATATCAATTTTAAGGCAATGTTAGATGATTATACAAGTAATTTTGCAGGTAAAAGAGTCGAAGTGCGAACAAACTACAACTTACTAAGTTCTTTTGTCATTTCCTTTAATCGAAATGATTTCCCTCATCTAATGGGGTGGAATAAGTTGCGTAAAAAACGTGCTACTCTTCTATTATCAGATGTTGATAATTTAAGATTAACAAAAGAAAATTCACGATCGAATAATAAGTGGCATGAAGTTTCACAACGTATGTTGTCATATAACTTTTTGCACAGGATATTTTATGATCAAGACATTGAGGCATGTGTTGTGACACGTGACATGAAGCCAAATAGATTACTTTTGGATATTGTTTTTTTATACCCTCGAACCAAAGACTGTATTGTTTTTGGACTTAGGAAAGCAAAAGACCGAAATGAGTTTATTCCAACAACGCTTCATATAGAACGTCTTAGAAACGATTATGAACTTAGGCGAAAGACTAGAGTTAATCAGATAAAATGGATATAAATAAAAGCCCACACCTACCAATTTAGGTGTGGGTATTTTTTTGCGTGATTTGTGTGACACTTGTGTGACAACTATATAAAAATCTAGAATGCTTTAGAATATGCAAAAAATAAAAAAGCCGTAAACTCAACGTTTACAGCCCTTTTATAAAAATGAAAATGTTATAAAATAGTTAAAATATCACCCGTATGGGAAT
>NZ_RHON01000009.1 GCF_003946505.1 Companilactobacillus mishanensis
AGTGGATCATATTTGGTCATAAAAAAATACCCCACAATTGTTAGAATTTTTGTCTAACAATTGTAGGGCACTCTATTCTCTCAACAGCTTTTTTAATTTAGTGTGTGTTATTTGTGTAATAAGTGGTGTTTAAACCATCTGTATTGTAGTCTGTGTCATCATCTTTTTTGAAAAATTTAGTATTCTTTTTGTTTAACTTGGTCTCGGTATTATTGATGGATTCAGTGGATAATCCCAGGGATGATCTCAATGTATCTGAGCCATCTTGTAAATTATTAGTGGGAGCAACTTGGTAGGAACTTCCATTGATCCATGCGGTTTTACCTTGTAGATGTCCAGTATCGAAATCAGTTGAAACACTATGATATTTCATAGGAATTTGTCTGATTTGTTTGTCAGTTAAATCTGTATTTACATCAACGCCAAGTTTCTTGATCAACGATGGTAATTTAAATAAGTATTCTGGAGTCTTCAGTTTTTTAACTACAGCCTTTAGAACTTGTTGTTGTCGCTGTTGTCTGCCGTAGTCACCGCGAGGGTCTTGATATCTCATCCGGGCGTAAGTTAAAGCTTGTTTACCGTTGATATGATGTTTTCCTTTGGGAATCGTGACTCCATCGAAACTAACTTTCATTGGTGAATCAACGTCGATTCCACCAACAAAATCAACAGTAGTTCTGATTGCGTTCATATCGACTGCCATGCTGTAATCGATCGGAACATTTAATAACTGACTGATCGATTCTTTTGCCATTGTACTTTTTCCGATGTTATAAGCAGCATTAATTTTTTGAACGTTCTTCTTTTTGTCGCCGACCATTTCTGCCAAAGTGTCTCGAGGGACAGAATACATTGTCGATTTATTGGTTTTGGGATTTATTGTGATAACGATGATCGTATCAGACATACCGCGATCGGTTCTACCATCAGCACCAGTATCCGCACCTAGTAGCAAAACAGAAAATGGTTTGCCATCTTGAATTTTGCTAGAAGTACTTTTTGAACTGGTATGAATGCCATCTAGTGCATTGTCTATACTTTTGTAGTAACTGAAACCTGCGATGACGGCAATTATAAGAATAATACCGACAGCAATCAAGATTCTTTTGACGTGCTTCATATATTCACAACTCCAAATTAGGTTTACTTAACTCTGAAGTTGTAATTATAGAATAAATTGTAAGTAAAAATCAAATTAGTATGTATTGTCTGAGTAATAAGTCAGATCCAAACCATCAGTATTGTAATTGGTATTGTTGGGTTCTGAGAAGAAATCTGAGTTCATTAAGTTTAATTTGGTTTCAGTATTATCAAGGTTAGCTTTAGGTAAATTTAGCGATACCCTCAATTTATTGGAAGTATTTTGTAAAACAGAAGTGGATGCGACTTGATAAGAACTGCCGTTTATCCAAGCAGTTTTTTCTTTCATCTGTTCTGACGAGACATTCTTGTCAGTACTGTGATATCGAATTGGAATCTCGGCAATTTGGGTACTTGTTAAATCAGTATTTACATCTGGTCCTAAAGATTTTAAGAGTTGTGGCAATCTAAATAGGTATTGGGGTTGTTTCAGATTACCGACGATTTGTTCGAGAATCTGTTGTTGGCGTAACTGTCTGCCGTAATCTCCGTTTGGATCTTGATATCTCATTCTTGAGTAAGTTAGAGCTTCGATACCGTTCAAATGTGATTTTCCTTTTGGAACAGTAATTCCATCGTAACTAACTTTCATATTAGAATTTACATCGATACCACCGACGAAATTGACAGTTTTTTCCAGTGCTTCCATATTTATGGCAACAGTGTAATCGACTGGCACGTTCAACAAATTACTAACAGTGTCTTTAGCAACAGGACTAGTTCCGATGTTGTAGGCAGCGTTAATTTTTTGAACATTAGGAGATTTTTGGTCAGCGATTTCAGCCATGGTGTCACGAGGTATTGAGCAAATTGATACTCTATCCTTATGTGGATTTACAGTTACCAACATGATGGTATCCGAGTTGCCACGATCGGTTCGACCGTCTGCACCAGTATCAGCGCCTAATAATAGGATGGAAAAAGGTTGGTCGGTATCAATTTTATTTGAAACACTTTCAGCACTGGTATTCATTGCACCCAAAGCATTTTCATTCATTCGATAGAATGCAAAGGCCACCAAGAGACAGAATCCAACAAACACTAATACAAACATTAAAAGAAACTTCAAGAATTTTTTCATGTAAGGCCTCAGAAAAATATTTCTGTGTTTCTGCGTTTTGGCATCATGATAAGCCCAAATAAAAACGACTTCAAATAATTTGAAGTCGTTTGTTTTAGTTATTTTCTTTTCTGGTAATTCCTAATTTAGCTTGGCATTCTGGACAAAGTCCGTAAACCTCCATATGATTACCTGAAATCATATATCCAGAAAGCTCAGCGGTTCTTTTTTCGAATTCTTTTTCGTCTTTTCCAAAGCCCTCATATGATACATCGACGATTTTTCCACAATTTGTACAAATTGCGTGATAGTGTGGCGTACCAAAGTAGTCATAATGTGTACTCCCATCACCGTTTTGCAATTCAATGACGAGTCCTCGTTCCACAAATGTGTTCAAAGTATTATATATGGTCGAAGCACCTAAATTGGGAAGGTCTTTACTTAAAGCATCATGTATCGTATCCACTGACGGATGGTTATGATGGCTTGCAAGATAGGTCAAAATAACGTGTCTTTGTGGAGTTACACGCAATTTATTATCCTTTAAAACTTGAAGCGTTTCATCCAATACAGCTTGATTAGCCATAAGCTTTCTTCCTTTCATATATTATTCTTCACTACTATTAAAACACCTTTCTAGGAATAAGTACAATCTAATTGTCTCTCCTATCTGTAAACGAATACATATACTATCATTAAATAAATTGCCGAATATTAGGCGTTTTGGGTTTACTTTTCAGCAGTATGGAACTATTATGTAATTGTTAGCAAATGAGAATTATTCCAATGTAAGACTCATTGTAATTGATTTAGCTCAAATACAACCTAACCAAAATCATTTATAGTTGTGATCAAAAGGAGCGAGAGAGATGCAAATTGCCAAGAAAAAACAAAGCTTAGCTGAAAAAATAAACGTCATGCGTGCCAGTGTCATGGGAGCTAATGATGGGATAATTTCAGTTGCCGGTATCGTCATTGGTGTTGCCGGTGCCACAAACAATAGTTATGCAATATTTCTAGCAGGAATTGCCGGTATGTTAGCCGGAACAATTTCTATGGCCATGGGTGAATGGGTCTCTGTTAGTACACAAAGAGATTCCGAACGCCGAGCTGTCGAGAAAGAGTCGATGGCCCTAGATGGACATTATGATGAAGAATTTAAATTTATAAAAAATAAATATCAGGATACTGGAATACCAGCAGCCTTAGCTGAAAAAGCTACCAAAGAAATGATGGCAGGGGATGCGATCGATACAGCTGTCAGAGAAAGATACGGTTTCAATCCCAAAGAAAAAACTAGCGCGATTGCTGCTGCATTAGCATCTATGATCTCGTTTCCTACAGGATCGATTTTGCCATTAGTTTCTATTACATTTTTCCCAGCTCATATCAAAATTATCGCCACAGTTGTTGCTGTTGTTATTGCATTGATAATTACAGGATATTCAGCTGCCGCCTTAGGTAACGCCAACAAGACAAAGGCAGTTTTCAGAAATGTCGTTTCTGGATTATTGACAATGTTAGTTACCTTCTTAATAGGTTCATTATTTGCACATTAAATTAACAAGTAGAAAGGGATAATGGTCGTGATGAAAGTTATGAGTATTCCAAAGCCTAAAAAACGCAAACAAACAATGGCCGAACGGTCAAATACATTACGTGCCGGAGTCTTAGGTTCAAACGATGGTATTTTAACTGTTGTTGGTGTCCTTTTCTCCGTTGCCGTTGCAACTACAAATCCATTTACGATTTTTATTGCAGGTCTATCGGATTTGATTGCATGTGCTTTTTCAATGGCATCAGGTGAATATGCTTCAGTTAGTTCACAAAAAGATACCGAAAAAGCTGTTGTCGAAACAGAAAGAGAATTGATCAAGACAGATTTCCAAAGTGAATTGGATGCAGTTGCTCAATTCTACATTGCACGTGGAGTTACTAAAGATACTTCATACCAAATTGCAGAGTCACTAATGAAGAAAGATGCATTAGGTACAGTCGTTAAAGTTAAATATGACCTAGAATTAGGACATTATATGAGTCCTTGGAATGCTGCATTTTCATCATTGATTGCTGCATCATTGGGTGGTATTTTCCCATTAGCCGCAATGACATTATTGCCTACAGGAATCCAATGGCCAGGAACAATTTTGGCAGTTACTTTGTCAGTTGCTTTGACCGGTTTCTTGAGTGCAAAATTAGGTGATGGCCTAGTTAAAACTGCTATTACTAGAAATGTAATCGTTGGTATCATCACGATGATCATTCACTATAGTGTTGGATTAATGCTTTAGAAAGATTCGGAGAGATCCGGATCTTTTTTTGTTGTAAACTGATTGTATAAGTAAACGTTTACAGGAGGAGCAAGATGAGAAAAATGGGGAATCCATTAATTTGGATAAGTATCGTCTTAATGTTGATATGTGGGATACAGTTTTTGACTACAACGAAGCCAGCAAAGGCGGAATTGCAACGTTCACAATATACAATGGTCGCACACGCCTACGATTGGGGACCAGCCATCGATCAAGTTGTCATTCGAGTTGGTACGCCGATGAAAGCTGAAAATCTTTCTAAAGATAGTTTCAAAGTTTCCAATAGCAATACTTATGTCGAAAGCACTCCAAGAGAGGTTACTAAGGCATTTTTATCAGATGCAAAAGGTAACCCAACAGATTCTGCCAGCAGTTTGTTTATAACTTTGGACATGACAGTTGGTCCAACCTTGAACGCTGCCCGTGCAGTTGCCTATCAAAATGATTCAGGATTAAGTATCAAGACAAAAATACAATTCGATATTCAACAGCAACAACCTTTATACACAGCACAAGGTGATAAAATTGAAAACTTGAATCCAGTCCAAGGACCGGCAGATCCACTGACGCCACAAGCCGACAAGTTTTCACCCGAGCGACAATTTACCTATCAAGATAAGCATTTTGGTGCTCAATATATGAATTACACTTCATTCTCACCAGCCAATAAACAGAAACATGCATTGGTAATTTGGTTGCATGGTGCCGGACAAGGCGGTCAAGATAATAATTTGGTCGGTTTGTATGGAACGAATTTAGTTGACCTTGCCACAAATAAATTTCAAAAGTATTTTGATGGTGGCTTCGATATTTTAGTTCCACAAGCTAGAACTTATTGGATGGATACTAATAAGACGACTGTCGGAAATGCTAATGTTCAAGGAGGACTTGGTGTTAAAGATACGACTTCAGAAGATGCTATCAAGCAGAATTCACGTTATGAAAATGCTGTTAAAGCACTTATCCAGTCATATTTAACAAGTCATCCTAACATTGATCGTGACCGGATTTATATTGGGGGATGTTCTAATGGTGGGTATTTAGCCATGAAAATGTTGATAGATGATCCTGATAAGTATTCCGCTGTATTTCCAATTTGTGAGGGATTATTGGATAAAAACGTCAGTGACGAGGATATCCAATCCATCAAAAATACACCAATTTGGTTTACACAATCAGCCAACGATCCAGTTTTGGATCCACAAATATATACAATTCCAACATACAAACGATTGATCGCCGCTGGTGCAAAAAATACGCACTTTACTTTGTTAAATGGTGTTTATGATAAGACTGGAAATTACAAAGACGATAACGGCCAACCACATGAATATAGTGGCCATTTCTCATGGTTAAATGTCCTAGACGATTATCCGGCAACTGAGTTTGATGGTACACAAACAAAGAATTCTGATGGGACCGATACGACGGTCTTTAGTTGGTTATCACAACAGAAGAAATCTACATCATGGAAGTAATTTAGTGTAAAATAGTAATATTAAATTATTTGGAGGAAAATATGAATTTTAAAATTTGGTGGGTTTTGACGATATTTTATATTGTTTTATTTTCTTCTATTGCTACTTGGCTTTTGGTTCGTCCAATTAGTGGTGTTACTGCTGCTGAGGTTTATCAGTTTAGGGCTTTTTCGTTGGCTATTATGGGTTTCTTTTTGACAATTGCTAGTGTTTCTCAGGTTTTGATTGCTTTTGGGTTGAGGGATAAGGCTCGAAAGAGCAAGACTTTGGAATAGAGGTATGATGCCGATTCCGGACTGAAATTGATTTTTTGGGCCGTGACGTGGTGGGCATCGCTTTGAGCTAATTGCAAAAAACGCAATCATCTCAAAGTCGAACCTTTCCCTAAGTGTACTTCGTACACCAATGGAAATATCACCACTTGGCCCAAAATCAATTTCAGTCCTCCATCTGGTGTGATCTAAGAATGCTTATTCTATCCCACAATTTATTTTATTTATTAGGGGACTGCTATATCCAGGATTACTTAAGTGATTTCTAAAAATTGAATTTAAGTTCAATGATCATATCTCTTTGTTTTTGGGGGATATGGCTTTTTTATTACAGTTATTATCCAAAAAAAATGATTGAAAACTATTATATAGTTTTCAATCACTTTTTTTAATATCCAGAAATTCAATATTCATGCATTTTCAGCAAAGTGTTAACTATTTGATCCTTGCTGAATCTAGATGGAGAAGGAAAAACGATTTGGCCTCAGTGGTGACTTTGTTGTTTGTGTACGAAGTACACTTACAACAAGACTCAGCTTTGAGATGATTGCGTACTTTGCAATTAGCTCAAAGTGGGTCCACCACGTTCCAGGCCGCAAAATCGTTTTTTCTTCGCAATCGGCATTCATTACGACAACAACAAATCTGTTAACGACTGCGCGTCTATTTTACCTAAGTTAGACTCTAAATCTACTTTGCTTAAAGCGGCATTAAGCCCGTTATTGGTAAACTCAGCACCTATCAAGGCTTTCTCAATCAATCCAATGTCACCACCGGTAATAAAGTCACCATAAATCTTTACATCGGAAATTTTATTATCTTTTAGAGAGAAGTTGAATGCTACGGTACCGATATCGAAATGTTTTGAAACGTAGTTGGTGAATCCGGGATTCTCACCGTAATTCCAGGCATCGGTATCATATTTACCTTGTAAACGTGAGTCGATTATTTCCCAATCATGATCGTTTAGAGTATATGTTTCGATGTCTTCTAACTTGTCGGCTTTGAAGATTCGTTTCAATAGCTCGATCTTAAATTGATCAGCGGTCATGCTCTTGAATGGCTCGTCAAGGTAGTCTTTGATATTTGTAATACGTTTATTAACTGATTTAACACCTTTTGACTCTAGTTTGTCTTGTTCAGGTGTAAGTACATCATTTGCGGTTTCCATGCTCAAATCGAACATTAGGGTACCACCGGCTGCATATGAATGGCCTACTTTGAACATGGTCATTCCGGAAAACTTTTTATCATCAACGACGATATCATTACGTCCACGCATCTCAACGCCGGTTGCTCCCATATCGTGCAATGCATCAACGATTGGTTTGGCAAAGTATTCATAGTCACCGAAATGGTCATCGTTATCGATTACGATATTTTCGAAAACCAAGTTTCCAAAGTCATGATAAACTGCACCACCACCGGAAGTACGACGTACTAATTGAATATTATTTTTCTTCAAGTATGGGAAATTCACTTCGGCGTATGCGTTTTGATGAACTCCGACGATAACTGATGGATTGTTGATATACATGATCAATCCATGCCCAGGTAGTTTCAGATCATTAACCAGATAATTGTCTAAGGATTGATTAACAATTGCGTTATAAACGGGTTTACCATTTCTAGATGTATCTATGAAAAACATAAAACCACTCTCCCTTTAAAATGTCTTGGTGATAATTGTAAGCCTTATCATCACAAAACCAAAGGGATAACTATATTATGGTTGCAATCCTTTAACAACGAATTCAATCGTGTGATCCATCTCTAGATCTTCGTCCCATTTTAGAGATTCAAAAATGAAGTAATGCTCAGCTAGATAGCCAAATAATGTGGCAAAAATAAATCTGAATATTTCACTATTTGTCCAATCGACAATCATTTTTCTTTTCTTAAAACTGTTCACTTGGTCATTGAAACTCTTCATATATTGGTAGGGGATAGCTTTGATCATCTTGTCCCTTATTTTCAAATCGTAAACGAATTCGTCGACGAATATTTTTAGTGCGTTGACGTTTTCTTTGAAAAACATATTTCTGTTTTTGAGAATGGACGAGACAAAGTCTGTCAAAGTATCATAATTTGTCTGCAATGTTTCCTCAGTAAATTCGTTTACAACTTTTGGAAGGATATTTCGTAAAAAAGGATTGAGGATAGAAAACAACAGATCTTCTTTATTCTTGAACTTTTTAAAAATACTTCCTTCAGAAACTCCGGCGTTGGTGGCAATTTCTTTTGTGCTGCTATTGGCATAACCATTTTTTGCAAATAATTCGATAGCTGATTTAAAAATTTTAAGTTGTTTGTCGGTTAAGCCGTCAGTTTCAGGTGAGTCCGCGTAGATACTAATTATATCGTGCATATTTGACACCTCTTTATTGGATAATACTAGTTTATATCAAAAAAGGACAAATAGCTCATGCCATTTGCCCCTTAATTAAATAATGTCTTAATAATGTTATGCCTGGTGAGTAGAATGATTTGCTCCACGGTATCCATAGTAAAATTGGATAATTGCTACGATGATATTAGCATAGTTAAGAACATTGAACCATGTATCGATACCAGCTGTTCTTGTAGCACCGAAGTATACCCAGAAACCAACGATGATAGCAACAACATTGATCCATGCAAATGTCTTCTCCATATTTGCATTGTCAGTTACGAACCACATCCAAATAACGTTAACGATGAACCAAACTGCTAAAATCCAAAACATTGCTGTAAACATAATGATCAACCCCTTATCTAAAATTTTAAGAATTATGTTGCAAGTGAGTACTTACTATCTCATCTGCACCTTTATAATAGCACCATTAGAATTAGTGTCAACTATTTCTGTTAAAATAAATCAAAATATTTATATACACATGATTAATATTTGAACTGAATAGGATTTGACCCAATATTAGTACATTTATCGAACGATATTTGAATTAATTATATTCAAAATATTGAAATTTAAATTATACAATTCTGAGTGTTTTGTTATGTAAAATCTGAAGGTTGGGGGTATAATTATTTTTGTAAAGGCTTTCAAAATCTTCAATTTCAAAAGGAGTTCTTAATATGTCACAAAAAGTAGCACTAATAACAGGAGCAGCACAAGGTATCGGTAAAGCAATCGCAGAAAGACTATCAAAGGATGGATTTGCAATCGCAGTCGCCGATTTTAATCTTGAAGGTGCTCAAAAAACAGCCGATGAATTGAATAAAACAGGTAAAGCAATTGCTGTAAAAGTTGATGTATCAGATAGAGACCAAGTATTTGCAGCAGTTCAAAAGACAGTTGATGAATTAGGTGATTTCAACGTTATCGTCAACAACGCCGGATTAGGACCAACAACACCAATTGACACAATCACACCAGAACAATTTACAAAAGTTTATGCAGTTAATGTTGGAAGTGTACTTTGGGGCATTCAAGCCGCCCACAAGGCATTTAAAGATTTAGGACATGGTGGAAAAATCATCAACGCTTCATCACAAGCAGGACAAGTAGGTAATCCAAACTTGGCATTGTATAGTGGTACAAAATTTGCCATCAGAGGAATTACACAAACAGCTGCTCGTGATCTAGCCAAAGAAGGCATCAATGTAAACGCCTATTGCCCAGGAATCGTAAAGACACCAATGATGATGGATATAGCCCATCAAGTAGGACAAGAAAACGGCAAATCAGACGAATGGGGAATGGAAACATTCTCGAAAGACATCGCACTAGGACGCCTATCAGAACCAGAAGACGTAGCGAATTGTGTAGCATATCTAGCAGGGCCAGACTCAGATTATATGACCGGACAAGCATTGATTATTGATGGAGGAATGGTGTTTAATTAAAAAAGAGCCAAAATTCAAACGCACTTAAACACGGAGCACAAGACGACCATAGCGGAGAGGGTGCGTAACACCCCGCAGCTCTGGGCGACTTGTGTGCAGTGTTTAGTTTGAATTTTAGCGTTTCAGCTATAAAGCATAGAAGCATATTGAACGAAAACTAACGGAAGAACCGTAACACCCCCGCAGCTTTGTCCAGCGTACAAGCTTCACTTAGATTTATTTTAAAAACCACAGAATCACAATATTTAAAAATCAAATAAAGAGCTAGGGCACTTCATTTGTCCAAGCTCTTTTTGTATAACCAAGTGAACCACCTAAATCAAAACTAAAAATTTTGCTACAATAAATACGAGGTGAACTAAACATGACAAGATTGGAACAAGTACTAGTAGTAATGGATATGCAAGAGGGTTACTCAGACTGCTATGAATTCGATGAATTGGTAGAAAAAATCAATGACCGTATTTCCGAATACCGAGAAGAAGGCCATCCAATTATTTTTATCCAAAACGTCGACAAGGGCACTCCAGAGGGCAGTAAAGAGTGGAAAATTGCCAAAAAGTTAGATTATCAATCTGGTGACATGACGGTTCAAAAACATCACCTTAATGCTTTTTACCGCACTGAACTAAATGATTTGTTATCTGATAATGATTTGGAACAATTAGAAATTTGTGGTGTGGAAACTGAATATTGTTGTAACGCCACTATCACGATGGCTCATGGCCTTGGTTATCAAGTTGAAATGATTCCCGGTATGACAACAACTGAGGACAACGAACAAATGACTGCCCAGGAGACAATCGACTTTTATGAAAATATATGGGGCAATCATTTCTTGAGATTTATTTAATTAAATTTGTTAAAAAAATATATGTTATGAGCATATTCTAACTATTATGCCTTATCGGGACTATAATAAACATTGGAGGGGTCTGGTTTGAGGTCTTTCTTAGTTCAATGAAAGGTAGCGAAAATATGCAGGGATATAAAAATTCAGCGGATTTGATTGAAAATCTAAAGACGAGTTACCAAAAATTCATTGACGAGTATGAGGGCATAACGGATAACGTGGCGGATGACAAGATCGAACAAGTAGATAAAACACCTCGTGAGATGCTTTCGTATCAAGTCGGGTGGATTCATATGATTCTCGCTTGGGAACGTGCAGAGGAAAGTGGTAAAGAAATTACTACCCCAACGCCTGGTTACAAGTGGGATCAAATGCGACAACTTTATGAAGACTTTAACGTGAAGTATGGTTCTAAGGGTCTTCAAAATGAAGAACAAGAGTTACATGATCTCGTGCGGGAACTCGTGGAATGGGTAGATAAAATGCCCGAGGATGAGCTTCTCAAGCCGGGTCAACGTAAATGGGCGACAACTAAAGCAATGTGGCCGGTAGCAAAATGGATCAGAATAAATGCCATTTCACCGTTCACTAATTACAGTCGTCAGGTTAGAAAATGGAAGAACTTTACCTTACGTCAATCGCACGCAAGCTAAAGCATAGAAAAACACCGTTAGAAAATATGTGTAAGATTTTTTTGCACATTATTTTTTTCTAACGGTGTTTTTTTTATTTGTTGATTCGTTTGTAGTTTGAATCGAAATATTTACCAGCACGGATATCATCTGGCATTTCTTTATAAGGGGCTTCACTGATAACATCTTCGTTATCTTGGCCAGCGTCACCCATATATGTGATATTTGCGAATTCAGGTACAACTAATTTTGGATAAGTTTCATATTTTTCACGCGATTCTTCCATCAAATCGATATGTTCATTTTGATATGTGACAGTGATTTCTGGATGTTCTTCGACCCACTTGGGGAAGAAGATTGTACCATGGATTTTGTTTTCGTTTGGAAGAAAGTCCAATGCTACATCGGTACCAGTTGGTTCGGTCCAAGAAATCTTGTAGATACCTTCTGTCAGCATAATGATGTTGGCTTCTTGATCAGTCACCCAACGGCCAGCAACCATGCCTCCATGGATACGATAATCTACGGTATGGTCATTTTTAGCGTACCACTCGTATTCCCAACCGTTGTCATATGTATAAATAAAATGTGTGCCTAAGAAATCATCCAATGTTTTGAAAGTTTTGTGTGCCATTTAAATTACCTCTATCAAGTTATTATGAACATGTAAATAAATACATGTTTTTGTTTACTTGATTAATGTATACTCAAGTCAGTTAACTGTCAAGGGAGAAATTTATTATGGCTCAGAAAAATAGACTACAGTATATCGTTTTAGGACTTTTAAATATTGAGTCTAGAACTGGTTATGATCTGACAAAAGCTTTTGATTCAGATATTGGGGAGTTCTGGTCTGCTAATCATAGTCAAATATATCCATTGCTGAAGAAGATGGAACAAGAGAATTTGATTTCCCATCATGAAGTTCAAGTTGGCACAAAACTAGTTAAGAAGAGCTACGATATCATGTCTGATGGTAAAAAGATATTTAACGATTGGTTAGAAGAACCGTCGGAAATTGATTCTAGCCATGATGAATTTATTTTGAAATTATATTTTATCGATGATAAGAAGCCTGAGTTGTTGGAAAAGATGGTGGCAGAACAGTTGTCAGCTCGGAGCGATAAACTGGAACACTTAAATCAACAGATGCGAGATAAGTTTCCAGATCAAGATAAACGTCAAACCCAATATGGACATTATTGTGTCCTCAAACATGCTATATCAAGAGAAACAGACTACATTGAATGGTTAAAGACAATATAAAAAGAGCTATAAATCAATTAAGATTTATAGCTCTTTTTTTAAGTCGGAATAATATCAATCAAGAAGTAACCAATCATTCCTAGGATTATCAATAAAGTAAAGTTGATAGCTGAGAATGACAATAGATATTTTCCAGTATTTTCTTTGAAATAGAATCTATATTGCTTGAATGCCAATAAGTTGGCAAGTGAGGCGATAACTGTACCAAGTCCACCAATGTTTGTACCAAGGAAAATGGCATGGACGTAAGTCGAAAATTTCGACATTAAGATGGTTGTTGGAACGTTACTGATAAATTGACTGGTTACGATTGAAGCTAAGTAAGTACCTGTCTTTGTTTGAATCAATCCTGATAGGTGATTGACGATTGTTGGATCACGATTGATATTTCCAACCGCGATGAAGAAACACATGAATATCAGGACGATTGAGTAATCCACAACTTGCAATATTTTTGGATTGATGAAGACGACTAACAATAGTGCGGCAACTAATGAACCCCACATTGGGATAACTGAGAAGATTCCCAAGAAGATAACGATTGTTACCATTAATGTCAGTGTCAAACTTGGGACGTTCAATTCAACTGAAGGTAATTGAGTTAATTTAATTTTATTTTTGGGGAAGAAGCGTGTAACAATAAAAATTGCAATAAAGTTAATAATTGTTATTGGTGTCGACATCACGAAGAATTGATTGATATCAAGGTTGAAGTGGGTCAACAGGAATAAGTTATGGGTATTACCAAACGGAGTGAAGATACTTCCTAAGTTCGCTGCCAAAGCAATGATAATAACCGGATATATTGGATTGATCTTCAAATTCTTGGTAATTTTGTAGAACAATGGAACTAGCGTTAGGATCGTGACATCGTTGGTCAAAAACATTGCCCCAAAGAATGCCAAACTCGCTAGCATGAAAATCAATTGTCGTGTAGTTTTTGCCTGCCTAGTAAGATAGGCGGCGTAGTATTTAAGTAAATCTAGGTAGTCGTAAATCTGAATAATGATCATCATGGAGAGCAAAGAAGTGATTGTTTTCCAGTTGATATCCGTTAATTGCGGCGGACTGATAAAAGATGTGATGATTGCTGCAGCACCAGCAATCCACAGCACCCTGTCTGAGAATACTCGTTTTAACACATTCATAGATGTTCTTCCCCTAAGAAATATACCCAAGTAATATATAAGTTATGTTTACAAATAAAAAAATCATTTATATCTATTATACATAATGATAATGGTTTAGTTTTATAAAAATATGCTCAATAATTCCTCATACATTGTGAACTTCCGCAAACATAGAATCAATATATGATTAGCCAATAATATAAAATTTTATAAAAGTATACAAAAAGAGTTTCCCATTATATAAATCAGGAAACTCAATCTGTTATTTACTTTCGTCTTTTGTTACTAGTTCTTGTCCACGTAAGTTCCAAGTTACTGCGAATAGTGCTGCAGCAATTAGACATGACGCAAAGATTGTCATGAATCCGGCAGTCCAGCCCATGTGGTCCACGATAACACCCATGATGGCGTTAGCAGCAACTGAACCGAAGAGGTAACCGAATAATCCGGTCAATCCCGCGGCGGTACCAGCGGCTTTCTTAGGAACAGAATCAAGAGCTTGGAGTCCGATCAACATAACAGGCCCATAAATCAAGAAACCGATCATGAACAATGAAATATTGATCATAACTAAGTTTGTAGCTTTCCAGTACATGATAACGAAGATACTAACAACTATCATGAAACAGAAGCCAGCAGGTCCACGACGACCATGGAATAGTTTATCTGATACCCAACCAGCAAAGATTGTTCCTGGAATACCAGCTAATTCGTAAATCATGTATGAATTTGAAGAACCTGCCAATGAGATATGTCTCATTTCAGTTAAGAAAGCAGGTGCCCAGTTTTCAACACCATAACGTACGAAGTATACGAAGATGTTGGCACAGGCGATGATCCAAACCCATTTGTTATTTAAAACATGTTGGAACAGGATCTCTTTTGCAGAAAGTTCAGTTTCAAACATTTCATGTTCTTCGTTTGGGAAATCATCCTTATATTCTTCAATAGGTGGTAAACCTTGAGATTCAGGTGTATCACGAATCAAGAAGTAAGCAACGATGGCAACGACAATACCAACGATAGCAGGAATGATAAATGCACCAGTATATGACTTCATACCTGTAACGTGTGCAGCGAAGAAGGCAATACCACCGGCAGCTAGTGGGGCCATTAAGCCACCACCAACGTTATGGGCAACGTTCCAGACAGATGTCCAGCCACCACGTTCGGAAACTGAATACCAGTGAGTTAGAACACGTCCTGAAGGT
Organism: Companilactobacillus mishanensis; assembly: GCF_003946505.1. Taxonomy (GTDB): domain Bacteria; phylum Bacillota; class Bacilli; order Lactobacillales; family Lactobacillaceae; genus Companilactobacillus; species Companilactobacillus mishanensis. Next base: position 15,201 of record NZ_RHON01000009.1, read on the forward strand.
GGCCAACCCATACCTTCAAACCAACCAATTAAGAATAGCAAGATGAACATTGCTGTAATTGATTGAGTCAGAGCAGGGATAAATCCAAACATCAAGTTAATAATTGCTGTAAGGATCAATCCAAGTGGTAAAAATATTCGAGCATTACTACGGTCAGAAATTATCCCACTAAAGAATTTACTGAAACCGTATGCGATAGAGACAGCAGAAAAGGCTACCCCTAATTGTGTTTTGGAAAATCCTTCGTCAACTAACTTAGGAATTACCAATGAGAAATTATTCCTTAATAAATAGTAACCAGCGTATCCAATGAAGATACCTAAGAAAACTTGCCAACGTAATTTCTTGTACGTTGGGTCAACTTTATCTTTGGGTACCATCTTTTTGGCAGTTGGTGGTGTCAAAAAGTTCATGTTGTTCCCCCCTATAAATAGATGCATAAAGTATTTAGTACGCTTTCAAAAGAAAGTAACCGTTTTCAGTCTGACCATAGATGATCACATTGTCAAGGAAAATTACAAAAATATGTTACATTTTGTAATTCTACTCATATTCTTTAATATTAATAATCAAATTTTGCAATAATAACCATATTAATATATTTATGAAGAAATTTTCGAAAATATTACTTTTCAATGTAAATTTAAAAATGTAATTGGTATAATTGAGCCACCAGATAAAAGAGGGGGATAAGGTTATGATAAATAAACTTACAATCGTATTTGTATTAGTTTCCATGATTTTTTCAATCATTGAAATGACTGTTGATCCCGGGTTTTATGTTGGTCGTATTTTCTTAGGACTTTCAGTATTTTCACTGATTTGCATGTCCATTGAATTTATTCACGATCAATGGCGTTTAGTTCCAGAAAAAATTAAAAAGTAACAAATGTTGATTCACGTGTAATTAAAAAGAATCCTCTTAGAGTTGACGGATGGAATTAGTAATTTCATCATCATACTTAAGAGGATTTTTATTTTTTTAGAGTGGGGTGAAAGCAGTGAAAAAAATTGTAACAGGTATCGTAGCTCATGTAGATGCTGGTAAAACAACACTTTCAGAGGCACTACTTTATCAGACCGGTGCTCTGAGACAGCTTGGAAGAGTTGATAATGGCGATGCCTTTTTGGATCCTGATAGTTTGGAGAAGAAACGTGGAATCACGATTTTCTCTCATCAAGCAAAAGTTCAATCAGATAATCTGTCATTGACCCTGTTGGATACCCCAGGACATGTGGATTTTGCATCTCAAACTGAACAAGTTTTGAGCGTGTTAGATTACGCCATTTTAGTCGTTTCGGCCACTGATGGTGTGCAGGGATATACCAGAACTTTATGGCACCTGCTGGAACATTATAAAATACCAGTATTTATTTTTATTAATAAGATGGATGCCGTTGGTGCTGACAAGGACACAGTTTTGACTCAATTAAAAGAATCCTTGTCCGATGGCTGTATTGCGTTTGATAATCCAGATATGTCTGAAGAAATTGCCATGCAAGACGATGATGTTTTAGAGAAGTATTTAGATTCTGGTGACTTAGAAGAGTCAACTATTCAACAGATGATCAAACAACGAGAAGTATTTCCTTGCTATTTCGGGTCCGCACTCAAACTAGAAGGTGTCGATGAATTGTTAGCCGGTATCAACAAGTGGACGATTGAAAGTAATTATCCTGAAAAGTTTTCTGCCAAGGTATTTAAAATTTCTCACGATGATAAAGGTGAGAGGCTGACTTGGATACGCGTTACCGGTGGTGAGCTCAAAACTAAAGCCGTTATTTTAGACGAACAAAAAGTTAATCAATTAAGAGTTTACAATGGTGCAAAATTCGATGCAGTTCAGTCTGTATCCTCGGGGGATGTTTGCGCTATTCCAGGTTTTGTCGAGACAAGTCCGGGACAAGGTATCGGAGATCAGCCTGATGAAGGTAATCCGACTATCCAACCAGTTCTGAATTATGCAGTGGATCCCAATGGCAATGATATCCATAATTGCCTTGTAGCGTTACGGGAATTGGAAGATGAGGATCCTCAATTACACGTGACTTGGTCGAGCCATTTACAAGAGATCCGCGTTCAGATCATGGGTGAAGTCCAATTAGAAATTTTGCAACAAATGTTAGCAGACAGATTTGATTTGGAGGTTCACTTTGGTGAGGGCAGCATCTTGTATAAAGAAACAATTTCTCAGGCTGTCGAAGGAGTTGGACATTTTGAGCCGCTGAGACATTATTCAGAAGTTCATTTATTGATTAAACCTTTACCCCGAGATAGTGGATTAGTGATCAATTCCAAATGTAGCTTGGAAATATTAAGTCGGAATTGGCAACATCAAGTATTAACTAATTTAAAAGCTAAGGAAGAACTAGGAGTCCTTATCGGTGCACCAATCACTGACATGGAAATATCTTTAGTTAGTGGTAAATCAAGTAATGTCCATTCGGTCGGCGGAGATTTCCGCGAGGCCACTTGGCGTGCAGTCAGACAAGGACTGATGATGCTACTTGAGCAAAAGCAATGTCAATTGTTAGAACCTTGGTATAGTTTCAGATTGGAAGTTCCACAAGACCAAGTCGGTCGCGCCATGAATGACATCCAGAGAATGAATGGTAATTTTGATACACCAGAAAATGGTACCGAAATGGCGACAATAACAGGATTTGCTCCGGTATCTGAAATGCAAGATTATACCAAACAAGTCAACGCTTATACACATGGTCAAGGAAATTTGGAGTGTCTGATCGATGGATATCGACCTTGCCATAATGCTGATGAAATTATTTCCGAGCATGATTATCAACCAGTGTCAGATTTGGAAAATACTCCGGATTCTGTCTTCTGTGCGCATGGTGCCGGATATCCAGTGCCCTGGAATGAAGTTCCCGAAATGGCTCACGTCCCTTATGTATATTTAAATAAATGAGACGATATATTAATTGTGACTGATTATTGATATGCTTGTATTACGTTATGTCTATAGGGGAGATACGCAATATGAACAAAGTAGAGAAATTACCAGCTGATATAAAAAAGATTTGGCGATTGAATGCCTATTTTGATTTCTTCATCTTATTTGTAGTTTCAGCAGCATTTTATATTTGGAAAATATTAGCACCAAAGAATATGCAGCCAGTGCTATTTAGAATTTCACTGATTATCTTGGCAATCGCTATTGTCATTTTTATTATTGAATTAGCGCTAGTTCAATATCGCTGGAACTTTTGGACATTCTACATTGATGAACGACAAGTTGAGTTACATCACGGATACTTTTTCAGAAAGCAAATTGTTATTCCGATAGCTCGAGTTCAAAATGTTACTTTGAAGCAGGGTCCAATTTTACGTTTGAAAGATTTACATAAAGTTATTGTTGTGACAGCTGCTGGTTCAGATGAAATCTCAGGCTTGAAAACTAGTCAGGCAAATGACTTAAAAGAGTTGATCATGAAGCTCGCAAAGGAGGCCAGAAATGACCTCTAAACCAAAGCATTTACATTTTGCGGCGTTACTATTTTTCTTATACGACATGATCAAAAATGCCCTGATACCATTTATTGCCGGTGTATTTGGAGCAATGGCAGGTGGAGCAAAAAAATATATGTTTTGGGTAATTCTTGCAGGAGTTCTGCTGATATTAGGTGCCACGTTATTAAAATATGTTTATTATACTTATCAATTGTTAGACGACGAAATAGTTGTTAAATATGGTTGGATCGTTAAAAAAGTCAATCATGTTCCATATGATCGAATTCAGAACGTCACTACTAATCAGTGGTTTTTCCTTAAACCATTTGGATTAGAAGAATTAGAGATTGAAACAGCTGGTCGTTCTGATGGACCAGAAGTAAAACTGCGAGCCGTTCCAGATAGTTTAAAACAAGAAATAAATGATCTGAGGAAATCACGCCCAGTTGAAGTTGAAGAGACAGTTTCTGATATCAAAGAAGTTGAGCCATCAAGTAATGCCAATACCTATATGATTTCTTGGCATGACCTGTTGAAGTTTTCGTTTACCTCACCGGCATTTTTAACAGGTTTTCTAGTGGTACTTGGGTTGTATGGAAAAGTTAGCAACTCAATCAATAAATCAGTCTATGATGGAGTTGCTAAACAGGCTTCACATTTGGGCGTATTGTTAATAGTCGCCTTAATCGTAGTAGTTTTAATTTTATTTTATCTAGGTGCTACCTTAGTTTTGATAGCACAGTATTATCATTTTAAATTGACCGAGGAAAATGGTCAGTTCGTGATGGAACGTGGCTTTTTTCAGAAGAAAGTTACCACGATCACCATGGACCGTGTTCAAGCAGTCATGGTCAAACAAACCTGGTTGAGAAGTTTTCTTCATATTGTGACTGTGCAACTTGTTATCGTCTCGAATTCTAAAAAAGATGACTCTGAGAAAGATATTATTGTCATGCCGGTGATTGTAGAAGGACAGGTCAATGATTTTATTCGCCAGTTTTTCCCTAAGGTCCCAGTTGATATTATTGAATCAAATACTCCAGTCAAACGGACAATGTATTACGATTTGAGAAATGCTACTTATTTTGCACTGATAACAGCTGCAATAATTATTTCAGCTTTCCATTCGATTGTTTGGTTGGCAGTAGTGCTGATTATTCTTGAGTTGTTATTCTGGTATCCACCTGCATTTCTGAGAGCAAAACGGGATCATGTTCAAGTTTTGAATGATGATTTCTTGATGATTCGGGTTAACAAGATTTTAACTAAACAGACTTATTTTGTTCCTCGAGAAAGCATTCAGATTATTGAAAAGCAACAGAGTGTTTGGCTGGAGAAGAAGCATTTTGCTCATTTGACGGTTAATTGTCGTTCTGGTAATTCCAAACGTGAGATTAAGGTTCGGTATCAGCGTGAGGAAGAGGTTTTGAATGCTTTTGATTGGTATAAGGGTTTGGTTCCGACTCCGAAATAAAATTGATTTTACGGCTGGAACGTAGGTGACACCGTTTGAAGCTTTTCCAAATTCAGGAAAATCTTCAAATCGGGTCTTGTTCTAATCCTCGTTCCTCGGCAAAGAACAATTTACCTACTTAGCCGAAATCAATTTTATTTCTACGTCTAAATAGAGTCAGACTCATTTATAACTTTTTGTATTTTGTTTCGTCACAAATGACTGTTATAGGGGATGTTAACTGTGGTTGAGGCTGTAAAACGTATTTTGTATTATTTCTTTATGGAACTTATGATTTTTGGAGTGATATATGGATTCCTGGGATTCTATAAAATTCTTTCTTTTAATATTAATTGGATTTTTCTTTTTGTATGTTTACTTATCGTCTTCCTTGTACAATACATTTACTTCATTTTAAAATTTCATCGTTCTAGATAATTTATTTTAATTTCTTAAATCAAATGAAAAAAAGGCATCTGAAAACTTTATTGTTTTCAGATACCTTTTATTTTTTTCCATGACTTAATTCTATCAATCCAAAATCTGCTATTAATGATGATTCTTTTATGTTGAATGCCACTACGGTTAGGGTTGATAGTATTGCTGAAATTATTAAAATTGCAAAATATTGCATGGATCAGAACGGCCACCAATCACGGTTGTAATATACCGATTCATTCTTCTTTGTGGCCTATGGCCAACTTGATTTTACTTATATATGGGAGGAATAAGTAACTAATCGAATCCATTGAATAACTTTAGAACTCGAAAATAGCGATTATTGCTGAAACATCATTTTCTCTGAATAATTTCAAAATTTAGGATAATAATTTCTTGGGTGTCAATCACCCATATCAGTTCCGTAAGGAACTTTGTTGACAAAATATTTAAATGAGATTTTTGATTAACTAAATGTAATTTCTTTCCTTTCTAACTGAAAATATATTTGCCATGCGTTTTAGTGTATCAATAATTAGTTTTGAAATCCCTATTAAGACGGCTTTTCGACATTGTTATTTGACTTAAAAATATACAAACAAAAAAATAGTCTCCCTTATGGAAGGCTATTATTATATTTTATAAATCACCATCGGCAATTTTTTCTAGAATTGATTTTGAAGGTATGAAGAACAATGTTCCTGAAACTGGAGTACTGAAATCTAATAGTCGGTCACTTTGTGTGAACATATTGATCAACATCGTGTTTGTGATGCTGAAGCTCTTTGAATAACCGATAAAGTAAGTACCAGTTTCGTTTTCTGAAGGATTTGAGAATGGCACGTTCATACGAACGATTTTGTGCTCAACACCATTTTCCTCATCTTTAGCAGCAATGTTATGAGCATTTGGAGATTTTTCGTCTTCTTCAAGCTCACGGTCGGAAAACTTTCTACGTCCGATTGTTTTTTCTTGTTCTTCAGTTGAAAGACTCTTCCAAGCGTCCATGTTATGGATATATTTTTGGGCAAAGGCATATGAACCATTTGCGAATTCTTTGTCATCCTGATCATCGATCAATGTGTAATCCATTGACTCGATTGCAGCTGGGTTCTCAGTACCATCAATGAATCCAACGATTGAACGTCCTTCGAAGTATCTGAATCCATGAGTTTCATCTTCAACTGTCGTGATTGGACGAAGTATTTCCATAAATTGATCCATTAATTCATAACAGACAGATTCTCTTTGTGCACGAACATGGAAGAATAAGTCTCCTGGTGTCGATACAGCAGTATATTTAGGTCCCTTGACTTCACGAAATGGTTCCAATTCCTTTGGCTTGTTAGCATTTGGAAATAGATAATCCCAAGCATCAGAGCCAAATCCCCAAGCAACACGCACATGATCTTCAGGGTAACGAATATTCATACTATTTATAATTGAATTTGAAAGATCGGCAAATGAAGCAATAACTTCTCGATCATTTTTTTGGTCCTCGTGTTTAAGTAGAAGAGTTGAGAAAATAATACTTTCACCAGCGTCTTTATAAACATCTTGGGCATCCTTGATATTAATTGACATAAATTAGACCTCCGTGTATTTAGTTTCTACCATCAAGTCTACTATACAATATTTAATGAAAATATTGATTTTTATATAGCTTATTTATTGATTTTGAATAAAAAATGCACAATAATTAGGCAACAAGTAGTGTGATTGAAAGGATGAATAATATGTGTACAAGTCTAAGTTATGAGGCCCTTGATGGATCAAAATTTTTAGCCAGAACGATGGACTTTTCTTTCGTGTTAAATGGTAATCCAACTTTCTTACCAAGAAATTATAAATGGATCAATTCATTAGATGGAAAAACTGAAACAGCAAAATATGCAATCATTGGTACCGGAGCAAAATATGGAAATAATTATATGGTAGCTGATGGTTTCAACGAATACGGATTAGCAACTGCAGAATTGTACTTTGCAAACGAAGCAGTTTATGATCAAGCACCAGTTGATGGCGCTGTTAACGTTGTTGGTGAAGAATTTATTCTTTGGCTATTAGGAAACAATAAGTCGATCGATGAAGTTCGCGAAAATATCAAGAATGTTCATATCGTTGAATCAGATAAAGGTGTTATGGGAAAGAATCAACCCCTACACTGGATTTTAACTGATGCAACAGGCAAAACATTCGTAATAGAACCACGTGGAAACGGATTAGTTTTAGAAGAAGATCCAGTAAATGTAATGACAAACACACCAGATTTAGATTGGCATATAACAAACCTTTCTAACTATTTAGGAATTCAAAAAGAGACATTTAATTCAAAAATGTACGGAACAAAAGAAGTAATTCCATTAGGATTCAACGGACTAGCAAGACAACCAGGTGGATATTCAGCCGTAGATAGATTCATTAGAACAGTTTTCAACAGACAAAACATGAGCCAAGCAAAAGATTCAACAGAAGCCGTAAATACAATTTTGCACATGTTAGATGGAGTAACAATACCTTATGGAATCAATACCAGAGATGGTGGAGATCCAGATTTCACACAATATCAAATGGTAATGGATGTGACAAATAAAGCTGCATACTTCGTACCATATGCAAATAGAACAGTCTTCAAAGTCACAATGACAGACGAATTGTTGGAAAAACAAACAGAACCAAAAGAGTTCGTTGTAGGCGCAACACAGGAGTTTAGTGCGTTAAATTAGAGAGAGTGTAGAAGCACGGGTTGCTCTCGTTCATAACAGTGAAAATGGGCATGATTCGCGAACCTTGCGGATCCTGCCCGTTTTTGCGGTTATGTTGAGAGAGCAGTGCTTCGGAACTCGTTTTGATTAGAGAGCGGAAGAACACGTTCAGTTTCCGGTCATAACACAGAAAATCTCATGATTGCAAAGCAATCCTGGGATTTTTTGCGTTATGTGTAGGAAGCTGTGTTCTGTAGCTCGTTTCGGCTATAAAAAAGTAAAACTAAGGAATAAAAAATCAAAGCCCAAAACAAACACTATAAGAAACCCACCATCAACACTGCTATACTAATCATAAACACCAACCAACCAAGGACAAAAAAATGGACAAACTAAAAAAGATATTAATGATCGCACTAATAATAGTAATAATCTACATATTAATAGTCCTATTTGTTGCCTTATACAGAACTTTTTACATAAAAAATCGAAAATCATTCCCAAAAAATTTTAAAGATTCACTGATCAGTGTCTTTTGGGATATCTTAAGCTATATAACCTAGCCGTATTCAGTCACACCTTCGAGTAAGCAAATCTCGAAGGTGTTTTTTATTTCGGTCAAAAACGACAAACTGGACTGGAACTAACTTCAAAAATGAGATATAGTAATAAAAACAAGTAATAACCAACTTAAAAATTGGTACGACCCAAAGATTAAGGAGAAGTTTCGTGGCTGACTTAATATATAAAAAAATCATCGATTCACTTAAATCTGAAATCGATCAAGGTAGTTTTCCAGACATGCGTTTACCAGATGAACGTTCATTGGCTGAAAAATATAGTGTAAGTAGAAGTTCAATCAAGCGAGCACTTGGCAATATGGCTGAACAGGGAATTATTTTCAAAAAGCGTGGTTCAGGTACTTTCGTCAATCCGCTCTATTTAAAACAAGATTCGTACTTCAACTATAGTGGTAAGAATTTAGGTATTACTGACAGTTTTCAAGTCAATGGTCAAAAACCGGGTATCAAAGTTTTGAGTTTCGATGTTGTGAGACCGACTGAAGAATTGCAAGATAATCTATTCTTGAAACCAGGAGAGTTTGTATACTCCTTCAAGCGTTTGCGACTGATGAAGGATGTTCCATTTATGATTGAGACTGGATATATTCCAATAAAATTGGCACCAGAATTATCTGAAGAGGTTGCTTCAGAATCAATTTTTAATTATGTGGAATCGGAATTGGATCAAGAGGTAAACAAGACTTACTTGGCTATCTCTGCAGCACCTTCTGATGAAGAAGGTCAAAAATTATTAGACTTGAAACCAACTGAACCAGTAGGGATGATGGAAGGTATTTTCTTCTTAAATGATGGAACACCTTTTGAATTCTCAACTATGAAATTGCATTACAAATACTTTAAGTACGATTCATTCGTCGACCTAGGTAGCAGATAAAATAATTGGGACGGTCCAATTAATAAAATGGTTGACTTTTATAAATACTGCAGGTATTATAATAGATAAATACATAAGGAGCGTGTACTAATGACAGACTATTCATCTAAAGAATATTTAAACTTAGTAGATAAATATTGGCGCGCAGCCAACTACATTTCTGTAGGACAACTTTATTTTAAAGATAATCCATTATTAAAACGTGATGTTAAAGCGGACGACGTTAAGGTTCATCCAATCGGACACTGGGGAACAATCGCAGGTCAAAACTTTATTTATGCTCACTTGAACCGTATTATCAACAAATACAATGTGAACATGTTTTATATTGAAGGACCAGGTCATGGTGGCCAAGTTATGGTTTCTAACTCATACTTGGATGGTAGTTACACAGAAGCTTATCCAGAAATCACTCAAGACGAAAAGGGTATGCAAAAATTGTTCAAACAATTTTCATTCCCAGGTGGTGTTGCTTCTCATGCCGCTCCTGAAACTCCAGGATCAATGCACGAAGGTGGAGAATTAGGTTACTCACTTTCTCACGGTGTTGGTGCTATTCTTGATAACCCTGACCAAATCGCCGCTGTTGTTATCGGTGATGGTGAATCAGAAACTGGTCCACTTGCTGCATCATGGTTCTCAAATACATTTATCAACCCAGTTAATGATGGTGCTGTATTGCCTATCCTTGACTTAAACGGATTCAAGATTTCAAACCCAACAATCTTGTCACGTAAAACTGACAAACAATTGACTGAATACTTTACTGGTATGGGTTGGGATCCTATCTTTGTTGAAGGCGATGACCCTCAAAAGATGCATCCTGAAACAGCTAAAGCTTTCGATGAAGCTATCGAAAAGATCCAATCAATTCAAACAGAAGCTAGAAAACACTCAGCAGAAGATGCTAAGATGCCTAACTGGCCTGTAATTATCTTCCGTGCACCTAAGGGCTGGACTGGTCCTAAAGAGTGGGATGGTGTTCCTATTGAAGGCTCATTTAGAGCTCACCAAATTCCAATTCCTGTAGACCAAAACCATATGGAACATATCGATGCATTGGTTGACTGGATGAAATCATACAAGCCAGAAGAATTGTTCAACGAAGATGGTTCACTTAAAGATGACATCAAAGAAACAATTCCTTCAGATGATAAGAGAATGGCATCAAACCCTGTTGTTAATGGTGGCCTTGATCCAAAACCTCTTACACTACCTGACTTCAAAAACTATGCACTTACAATCGACAAACGTGGTGACAAGAATGCTCAAGATATGATCGAATTAGGTAAATATCTTGGCGATGTTATCAGAGACAACGAAAAGACATTTAGAATGTTCGGACCTGATGAAACAATGTCAAACCGTCTATATGGCGCATTTGATGCTTCACCTCGTCAATGGATGGAACCAACAAACGAACCTAATGATCAATTCGAAGCACCAGTTGGTCGTATCATCGATTCCCAACTTTCAGAACACCAAGCAGAAGGATTCCTTGAAGGATATACATTGACAGGACGTCACGGTATCTTTGCATCATACGAATCATTCTTAAGAGTTGTGGATTCAATGCTTACACAACACTTCAAGTGGTTGAGAAAAGCTGATGAACTTTCATGGAGAAACAAGTATCCTTCATTGACAGTTATCGCTACATCAACAGCTTTCCAACAAGATCACAATGGTTACACTCACCAAGATCCAGGTATCATCACTCACTTAGCTGAAAAGAAACCTGCATTTATTCGTGAGTACTTCCCAGCTGACACAAACTCATTGTTAGCTGTTATGCCACAAATCTTAAATGATCAAGAAAAGATCAACTTATTAGTTACTTCAAAACAACCACGTCCTCAATTCTATACAATTGAAGAAGGTCAAGAATTAGCTAAAGAAGGTCTTAAAGTTATCGACTGGGCATCAAACGACAATGGAGATCCAGATATCGTTATCGCCGCAGCCGGAACAGAACCAAACTTAGAATCACTTGCCGCAATCAGCATCTTGCGTAAAGAAATGCCACAACTTAAGATCAGATTCGTCAACGTAGTTGACCTACTCAAGTTGCGTTCACCAGAAGTTGATCCTCGTGGATTGTCAGACGAAGACTTCAACGAAATCTTTACAATCGACAAGCCAGTATTGTTCGCATTCCACGGTTTCGAAGACATCATCAAAGATATCTTCTTCGATCGTGACAACCACAACCTATTCGTACACGGTTACCGTGAAAATGGTGATATTACAACACCATTCGATATGCGTGTAGTTAACGAAATGGACAGATTCCACTTAGCAGAAGAAGCAGCAATCGCCGTAGACGGAGATGCAGCTAATGACTTTGCTGACAAGATGGAAGCAATAGTAGACAAACATAACAAGTTCATCCGTGAAAACGGTGAAGACTTGCCAGAAGTAGAAAACTGGAAGTGGGAAAACTAGAGAGCGGAGAACCGCGCTCAGCTATCCACTATAACGTGCAAAATGGTACAGGGTGCAAAGCACCCAGTGCCATTTTTGCGTTATAGAGGATAGTTGCGGTTCGCAGCTCGTTTCAGCAATCAGAACAAGCGGACGATTGGGTAGCAATCGGTAGCAATTTGAAAGTTGGAAGCACTTGTTTACTTAGAAGAAAATCAAAAGGTTTTGTGTACTTAGTCAGCAATCAATATATTGTGTTTAGTTTTACAGAATTAAAAATTTCATAGGCACTAGTACCAGCAACAAGACACAACTGTTCACACTTCACAAACACCCAAGATTTTTCCCCGTCAAGCACCGAAACTTATATAATTAAATTAAAAATAATAAAACCTAATCTAATTCTTAGATAACCAATCTCAAATCTCATAATAAAGCAAAAACACATGATAGCTCTGCACTCAGAATCTAATAAATCTAAGATAAAACATGCCCCAAAATTAGATAAAAATCTCCCATATTTGGATTGTGAAAAATATGTCCGTAAGGTGTTGAAAGTGCCGTCATACCGTGTTACTTTAGATATGCAGAAAAAACACAAATAGAGGCGGGTGGATATTATGACAACAGAGTTTATTACATCATTGATCAAATTAGCAGGAGCAGCAGTATTTGTTGCTATCGCGTTATTATTCTTCGTGATTCAAAGCCGATACAGTCTACCTATCGCAGCTTTCGTTGCAGTAATATTTGCAGTGTACGCAACTGGCAGAATTGCTAGAAAAGGCCTACTCAAATTAAGCTAATGATCAAAAGATCGAAAATCTCCAGATTGTTGATTCATTTCAGCAATCTGGAGATTTTTTTGTCTTAATTCTGCTAGAATATTCATAATTACTTCTTTAAAAGGTGACAAAATGGATACTACAGAGCAGATTCAAAAAATTCACGATTTTTCATATTCAAAAATGGAAACTGACAGAACTGGTCATAATTTCGACCATATCGAACGTGTTGTTAAGATGGCAACTCGTATAGCTAATGAAGAAAAGTCAGATAAACTGATTACTTTGGCTGCCGCATATCTACACGACGTAGCTGATGATAAATTGGTCGATGATCCGGCAAAACTGGAATTAGAGATCAGTAATTTTCTGAAGAGTATTGGATTGAATGAGAAACAGGTTGAAGAGATATTATTTATCACACATAATCTTTCTTTCAGCAAAACCTTATCGGACAATCCACCTAAGCTGACCCTTGCAGGGAAAATTGTTCAAGATGCCGACAGATTAGATGCAATCGGTGCTCTCGGAATTACAAGAGCTGTTTACTATGGTGGTGTCTATGAAGAGGTTATCTACGATCCAGACATTAAGCCACGTGAAAATATGACTAAGAATGAGTATCGCAATTTGGATAATGAAACTATCATCAATCATTTTTACGAAAAGCTTTTGAAGCTGGCTGGTATGATGAATACCCCAACGGCCAAGAAAATTGCTGACGAACGTCAGAAGTTTATGATTGGTTTTTTGGACGAGTTTAAAGCTGAATGGAATTTAGAAAAATAAAAAGATTAAGCTAGGGTACTGAGTCTATAATATGCAACAGATAAATAAAAGCACTTCTGAGATAATATAAATCTCGGAGGTGTTTTTATTTTGGCTAACAATAGATATTCATATGAAACAAAATTAGAGGCGGTTAGGCTTTTAAATACAGGAATGTCAGGAAGAGAAATTGTTCAAAAGCTCGGTCTAAAGAGTGATGGGCTTATTCACACCTGGCGCAAATATGTGCGAAATGGTGACTATTACAGACTCAGGCAGGAACCTGGTAAGCAATATAAATACCGAAAAGGTAGTGCTAGTAATTCATCAGAAATTCAATACCAGCAAGACATCGAAGCAATGAAACAAGAACTAACTGTCGTAAAAAAATATTTAATCAAGGAAAGGTTGTGGTAAATCGATCTACCATCAATATGATCACGGATCTTAGTAACGATATTCCAATTACCAGAATTTGCGAGATACTAGGAATTGCGAGATCCACCTATTACAGGAATCTCAAGCCAAAGGAACCAAGAAATAAGGAACTTAAGGAAAAAATCCATGCAGTTTGTAAAGTGGCTCATTTCCGGTTTGGCTATCGTAAAGTTTTCAATAGGATTAAGTCTTCATTTGATTGTACTGAAGGAAAAGTGAGACGGATAATGTCCAAAAATAACTGGAGTTGTAAAGTGAAACTCAAGGTACAACATCGTCCAGGGAACCCCTACAAAACCTTTGATAATATTATTAATCGTGATTGGGATACGGATACCCCATTAACTAAATTAACAACCGATATCACGTATCTGCCTTTTGGTACGTGCATGCTTTATCTATCAACCATCATGGATACATTTAACAATGAAATAATTGCTTATGAAATATCAGATCATCCTGATGAACAATTGGTTCTTGATACTCTTGCACAACTACCAGAGTTGGGCGAGGAAACAATACTTCATAGTGATCAAGGTGCAACATACACTTCAAGAAAAGTATTTGATGAGTGCAGAGAAAAAGGCATTATCAGAAGTATGTCCCGTAAAGGAACTCCAGCTGATAATGCCCTGATAGAGTCGTTTCATTCCTCACTAAAGTCTGAAACGTTCTACATAAATGACGAGCCAATAGGCTCAAATTCAATTGTAATTGAAATGGTGGATGAATACATCCAATTTTGGAATAATGAACGTATTTTACAAAAATTGGGTTACCAATCACCGGTAGAATACCGGTTATCAGTAACCCAATAAAAATCAGATAGTGCTTTTATTTACTTGTTGCAAAAAATGGTTGCAGTACCCTAGTGAATTAGCTTAATCTTTTTTGTTTGTTTGCGTTTGCTACGGAGGACAGAGATTACACCTGCTATGGGGACGTCTTCAGCCGAAGTACGGGCTTCCGACTCGCATTTGAACCACGTAGTGCTCGCGTTTCAAATGTCGCCCATGTTCTAACATGACGTTTCCGTTATGTTGGAACATTTTCACAGCTGGTTACATCTCTGTCCTCCTTCGCCTTCAAAACAGTAGTTTTACTGTATTATTGAGTTTAGTATGTCTAAATTTAATACTATTCTGATTTTCCTTTTCTAATTCTTACTTTGAGTTTCTTGAAACCTTCTGGTTGTATGATCCAGTAGATAATTACGGCTATAATCACAATTCCCATAAATACTGGGAAACTTAGAGACCTCGAGTTGCTTTCAAAGCCAATGAAAAATATCAATATGGCAAACCAAATATTTGCTAATAATTTCAAAACGATTCTCCTCTAGATAGCTTGTAATGTAAGACTATAGAAGTTAGTACAGACAAACATTATCATATAAACAATAAATGGTTGACTTAAAATTCAAGATACCAACATTTGTTTTGTTATACAGAAATATATTAAATTTTTATACTGGTAGAAATTAGAAGATTTGATCAATGCCAACGAAGATTTGGTTTAAAACCAGACCAACCGGAGGAAGACAGAGATGAAGGCAGCTGTGACAACGCTGTTAGCTGCGAAGCAGCCTACAGCGTGGGACGAGTTGGGGAGACTGACGAGTTTCGTCAGGCTTCAAACCGAGCCAGAGGACCGATTTTCGGCCGAGGGCGTTCCCCACAGCAGCCGAAATCTCAGTCCTCCGCAGGTGACATCATAGTTCCATAGAAAAAAGCCTGAAAGTAATCACTCTTTCAGGCTTTTGTTTTTGTGTAATCAAAACTTGAGGAGGAATTGATTACGACTTGTATTGTGTATTATGAGAATTATATATGTGTTTTAAATTATGAGAATTATTATGAAGAGGTATAAGTTAAGGGCTTATTTCTTTCCTTTAGCTTATATCTACATAATAACCAGTAAATATGAAGAAATTATGATGCTTTTGTAGATAAATTTGGAAAAATTTTAGATAAAGTTATTTCGTTAAGTAAATTTTCTTTAAGTCTGCTACCTCATGGTCGCTAACACCTAGGTCAGTTCTGATATAATTATCAAGACTACCGGATGTTTCCTCAATTGCTTTTTGGGCAACATTCAAATAATTCTCGTTGACTGTCATTAGTGCTTTAATTGACTCAACTAGTGAAGGATCACGTTCTTCAACTTGTTTCAACAAATTAGCTACGTAGCCTTTGCTGGCTTGATTAGTCAACAGATAATCTTCCTTGATAGTTGGTAATGGGACACCAAGTGTATATAGGAAGAAAACGGCACCCATACCAGTACGATCTTTACCTGCGGTACAGTGGAAAAGGACTACATCATTATCTTTAGAGTTGCCAAGTAGTTCATTGAAGAATCCACGATAGGCATCACGTGATTGATCTTCCATGATCATGTTGCGGTAAACTTCAAGCATGTGGTTATACCCATCTGCTGGGTCAAAATCGATTTCAGGAATTACTGAATCTTGAATCTTTGATGCCTCAGTCTGGTCGTCACTGAATACAGGTAATGAAATGTATTTTGCTCCATCTGGCAAACGATCTGGTTTTTTGTCGATTTCTGACTGGGAGCGGAAATCGACGTCGGTTTTTACACCATAATCTTTTAAATAAGTTAAGTCGTTGTTGGTTAAATCACCCAGTCCTGCTGATCGTAGGGCTTTGTGGTATTTAACGGACTGGCCTGAAGTTGTTTGATAACCGCCGAGTTCACGGAAATTGATACCAGCCTCAAGGTCAAGGATGCGCCGTGTGTTTTGCGTTGCTCTGTCCATAAAAAAACCTCTCTTCTCAATCATCTATTTATGATCAATATATATATTATAGCAAAAGGAAGATTTATCCATGAAATTTCTTATCGCTCCAGGAAAATACGATGATTCCCGAATTAGTTCCAAAAATGTCGGGCAAGCGATATATAGTGGTATTTCACGGGCATTACCTGATGCCAAAATTGTTACTATGCCGGTTACGGATAGTAAATATGGAATGCCTGCGTTAGTGGCTCACACCATTGGTGGTAGATGGGTCGACTTACCATTCTTCGATGCCTTTTGGCAAAACAAAATGGGACGTTATTTACTGACAAACATTGACAGTCAGGATACCGCAATTATTGATACAGAACAAATAGTAGGTCCTGACTTGGCGATTTCTAAAAGCCGAACGGATCTTTTTCATGCTACTAGTTATGGCGTTGGTGAGTTTATTGTTGATGCTGTCACTAGTGGATTGAAAGAAATAGTCATAAGTCTGGGTAAGGCAGAAACTTTCGACGGTGGCTTAGGTGCTTTACAAGCGATGGGCGCCAAGATATATGACGAAAGTGGAGATTTGATACCAGAAGGCGAGAACCCACTTATTAACGGCTATGAGGTCGATTTGGACGATGTCTATACACTTCTTCGCAAAGTCAATATAACCGTTCTTCTGAGCTATTCTACGAGCCTGAAAGAAAACAATGATCGGGACTATCTTTCTGAAACTCAAAAAAGTTTTTTAGAAGATAACCTACTTTATGTTACAGAAAAAATTAATCAGAAGTATAATTTAGATATTCACCCGATGCCACACTCTGATTCAATCAAAACTTTAGCAGGTGCTTTTGCGATGATCAAAGCCCGTATTTCGAGATCGTCGTTTGAGTGGGTCGCTAATGTCACGGGTATGGACGAGACAATTCGGTCGGCAGATGTTATGATTACAGACACCGATGAAGTTTCATCTGAATCCATGCACGACGAGATTTTGTTTCATTTGAGTAAAATCGCTGGTTATTCGAAAATGCCGACATTTGTATTGTGTAATAATTTTGTTGATAATTTTGAGGATTATGAACAATTATTTACAGGCATATTCTCAACACAGATGTCGAATTATTCCCATGATAATAAGGATGAACAAATTATTTTTGAACATTATGAGTCGATAGCAAATCAATTGGCTAGAACATTGGATGCTTTTCATAATGTAAACCATTGAAATAAATAAAATTATGCTTTAATCTTAAGGTAAAGGCTTAAGACTAAGGGCGTTGGAGGATTAAATTATGGATCAAGATTACAAAAGTATTTTAGTACCAGTAGATGGATCAAAAGAAGCTGAGATGGCTTTCCGCAAAGCTGTTAAGGTTGCGCAATTAAATAAAGGTCATTTGGATGTATTGACTGTTCTCGATACAAAACAATTCATCGGTTTACATGGTGGAATGCTTAATGGGGATGTTATTTATCAACTTTCTGAAGATGCTCAAAAATACCTCAACGAATTGAAAGATGAAGCCGTTAAGAATGGATTCAGTAAAGACGACATTCAGATCCACGTTCGTTTTGGTGAACCAAAGACAGTTATCGCAACAGAATTTGTTGAAGAATACAAGAACGACCTTATCATGATCGGCTCAACTGGTATGAACGCAGTTACACGTTTACTTGTTGGTTCAGTTTCAGAATACGTTACACGTAATGCTAGAACTGATGTTATTATCGTTAGAACAGATGTTGATAACAACAAGATCAAAGGTAGCAAATAGATAAAAATTTGATTGGGCAACTTTGAGTTGTCCAATTTTTTTGTTTAAGGTGAAAATATGAGATGTGAATGGGCAAATAGTTCTCCAGAAATGCAAGCGTATCATGATAATGAATGGTGTAAAATCAGCCACGATGAAAAATATTTTTTTGAAATGTTGAGTTTGGAATTATCACAAGCTGGCTTATCTTGGTCAACGATAATTAAACGTCGACAAGGCTACAATGAGGCGTTCGCTAATTTTGATATTGATACCGTCGCTGATTTTGACGATGCTAAGAAAGCTGAATTATTGCAAAATGAAGGCATTATTCGCAATAAACTCAAGGTCAATGCTATTATCAATAATGCAAAGTTGATCCAGCAAATGCATGAACGTGGAGAAAAGTTTTCTGATTACATTTGGAGTTTTACAGATGGTAAGCAGATCGACCACCATGTGAAGTCCTTGGATACACTGCCAGCTCAAGATGAGCTTTCTCAGAAGATAAGTAAAGACCTCAAGAAACGTGGCTTTAAATTTGTTGGACCTACTATTATTTATTCATATTTACAGGCGGTCGGAGTCTATAATGACCATTTGGATACATGTGATTTTAAATAATCGGATTTTTCAGTATAATGTACTTTAATTGGAGGAAGTAAAATGAATTCTGATACTATTAGTAAACTTGGCGAATGGCTTGACGACAATGTCTCAAATATTGAAGACAAGTCAGTCAGATTGGATGCACAACGAATTTATGATGTGCTAGACGATTTGGAAGTACTAAGAAAACCAATCAAAGAATATTTTGATATGACTGAAGACGATTATTATCAAAATGAATCTGACCATCGCTTGACACTACAACATCCTGACGCAAAATTAAGTGAATTACATGATCGTGTTTTAGTTAACCATATCGATGGTTCATTAGCTGATCACGAAGTCAATTTCACATACAATCACGAAGATCCATTTATTGATGGTGACTACAAAGCAAAGACTGACTTAGATTTCATCAATTACTCATTCATCGTAATTGGTGCCGTTTATGCCAATACGATCGTTGCCGACGTTCGTAATACAATTTCAAAGGATGCAATTCTTTCTATCGGCTTAGCTGCCAAAGCAATTGCTGACTGGCAAGAATAATATGAAACTATTATCTGTAAGAGATCTATCTTTCCAAAGGCAAGGTTACTTTGCATATAAGCATGTAACCTTTTCTTTGTCTCAAAAGGAATCAGTCAGTATTACTGGAGACAGTGGTAGTGGAAAAACAGCACTGTTAGAAACGCTTGCCGGGCTCAACTATCCTGATAGTGGGACTGCCAGCTATACTACTGGGGCCAGGGTCGGCTTCATGCCACAGATTGAGACGGAGATAATTAATGATTCCGTAGTTGAACACCTTGAAAAAATACGTCAACTTACTGGTGATTTAGCTGTGCGTTCTGATCAAGCTAAAGATTTAGCTGCGTACATGGGTATGAGTCCGTTTATGGATCGTAAAGTCTCAACGCTGTCTGTTGGATTACGACAGCGTGTCAGCTTTTTAGCAGCGGTAATTGGACGTCCCAATATTTTGATATTGGATGATCCATTCTCATTCCAAAACAGCACCTACATAACTAATATGTTGGAAATCGTTAAGGACTTAGAAGATAATGGCTCAGGAATCCTAGTAGCTGGTCCTATGAACGACAGTGGGGTCGACGCATATTTTGATACTAACTATCAGATGAAAGCTAAGTCGTTAGAACCTAAGAACCTAGCTGATATCAATTTGATGCTGGTATTTAAGATCACTCCAGACTCAATGGCGATAACCAAAGAATTAGGTGCTTTTGTGGCAGCTGAATTGGATGGAGTTGTTGAGTTAAAGGTTCCGGCTATTCATAAAGATGCCATTATTAAGACGATGATCGAGTTAAATTATCAATTTGAAGGGATGCGAAATCTTGAAGTTTAAGTTGTTGTACTCTAATTTTTCAAAATTATTGCTAAAAGATTATTTGTATCCTATTATGTTGGCATTCTTAATAATTTTTGAATTAATGTTTGGATTATTAATAAGTGGGAGTTCTACCATAAAGTTTTCAGTTTTAGTTATATTGAATTTCTTCTTTGCTTTACTTATGGCAATGTCATTTTTAAAAAATGATCAACGAGAAAATCGATATTTCAAGCAACGCATTGGCAGTTATCCCAGATATGTGATTGTTCAAATGTTAGTTTTAGTTTCAGCTAACGTTGTTACTGCTATTATTTCTGGCATATTTAGTTTTTTGATTTCAAGTTCACCTATCAATAATGCGACGATGATACTTACTTTGATAACTACCGAAATATTAGGTACATCAATAGCATTATTGTTCAAATCACAATGGGGCAGTCACAAGTATTTGGCTCCGATCGGATTAATAATTTTTATTTTATTTGCTCTGGCCGATAGTAATAATTATATTTTGAGTTATGTTAATTGGATTTTGCCGCCAGTAAATATAGTAGTCGAAACATTCCAAGAGCAATCCGGAATGTCTAGACTATTACCTCTAGCCTTACGACAATTAATATATGCCATGGTACTTTTGACCGTCAGTGGGTTATTCAATAAAAAAAGTTACCGAAAATAGAAGAAAATGCTTGCCATTAAAAGCTCTTTTTGATTAAATATCGGAATGAAGATTTTTATGGAGGTCGTAAAATGAGCAATATCTATTTGCGTCAGGCAAGAGAAGAAGATTTACCAAAAGTTTTAGACATCATCTCTGGTGCTAAAAAAACATTGAGAGACCGTGGCGTTGACCAATGGCAAACTGGTTATCCTGATGAAGCAATTTTAAAGCAAGATTTAAAAGATGGAATTAATTACGTTATGTTATTAGATGGTGAAGTTGTTGGAACTGCAGCCTTGCAACAAGACAATGATCCTAACTATATTGATCTGCAAGGTGGCAACTGGGCAGATGATTCACACGAGAATTTCTCAGTTATTCACCGTATTGCAGTAGAGCCAGGACATCAGGGACAACATTTATCAGCTGCGTTGATCCGTCAATTGTTGACGACATCGTATGCACGTGGATTTAGCGATGTTCGAATCGATACACATCCAGACAATTTGGTTATGCAACACGTAATCACTTCAAACGGATTTATCGAAAAAGGATTAATTTCAATGGAAGAAGATGAAGGTGCACGTAAGGCTTATCAAATTATCTTGCACTAGTCTACATTCTATTTTGGTCCAAAAAGTCGTATAATTATTTTTATGATAAACCATCTTTCATGATGGTTTTTTTGCTATAAAAGACCAAAAACATGTTAGTATTTAGTCGATTAGGAGAGAAAAAAGTGAAATTCAAAAATCTAACACATAAAATTCTCAGACCACGTCCTTCTGCATTTATTTCTCAACAGTTAGATAGATTTTTGGGACAAATAAAGCCCAGACCATTTTTTACGGATTATATAATTAATGCCTATAACACTAATGCTAAAAAACGTATCAGTAAGAATTCATTGACGCTTTCTGTTTTGACAGACACGCATGCTAAAGCGGTTGCGAGTGCCTCTTACTATGGATTGAATGGTGCACGTCACATTGTGGAAGCCAACAAGGCTTGTGATGATCTACCAATTGATCTGAATGTTCACCTCGGTGATATGATCGATGGTTCAGACAAACCTGAGATAAGTCGAGGCTTATTAGAGTTTGCTGTCGAAAATTATCAAAACAGTAAACATTCTTTTTATGTGCTCGAAGGTAATCATGATGAAAATGATAAATACGATGAACACCGATTTATTAGTTCAGCCTCATTCAATAGGGATGACTACTACCAATTAGTAACAAAAAAAGTTTTTGATCAGCCAGAAATAAGCCGTTTGAATTCGGTTTCAAAAATAGGTTGGTTTGATAAAGGTAGTGTCCGCGTGATATTCTTGAATACTAGTGACATTCCCTATATTTTGAATGGAAACACTAAGAAGTATGATTTCAAGAAAGTTCGCGGAGTTCGTGAGCAACAATTGGAAGATTTAATTACAGTTTTAGAAAAAACCGTCGATAAAAGGATGGTAGTATTTGGTCATGCAAACCTGATCAGCCCAAGTGGACGGTCTGCGTTGAATTTTAATGGTGATTTAGTACAAAAAGTATTTACTAGTTTCAATAATAAAGAGTCTGGTTTATTAAAAAATGAATTAACTGGTGATTTTGGAGTTAATCTACACTATGACTTCAATGATACCGGTATTTCACAGATTTCTAACTATATTTGTGGTCATATGCATTATGAAAAGTACTACAAAGTTGGTGGAATTAATCATATAATATTAAATTGTTCGGCTTTAATGGGGAAGAAACATGGCCTAACAACTGATTACAATAAAAAATGGGACAGAAGATACAATGAAGTGTCAGAGTTGGCAGGTTATTTCATTGATATCGATCCCGATAAAATGTTGCTACAGATCTTTGGATATGGATCGGCAACCCGATATGTAAGTTTTGAAATTTAAGGAGAATTAATATGTGCGGTATCGTCGGTTTTGTAGACAAAAAAATAGCTGATAAGAAACCAGTTATAGAGTCCATGATGGAAGCAATCAAACATCGTGGTCCAAACAGTTCGGGAGAATTGATCGATGGGAGCGTCGCACTTGGATTTCGTCGTTTAAGTATTATTGATATAAAGAGTGGTATGCAACCTATTTATAATGAAGATCGTAGCAAAGCTATTATCTTTAATGGTGAAATTTACAACTATCAAGATGTTAGAAAAGAACTACTTAAAGCAGGACATATTTTTACAACAGATACTGATACCGAGGTATTGTTACACGGATTTGAAGAGTGGGGAATTACTGACCTATTAAAGAAAATTCGTGGGATGTTCGCTTTTGTTATTTATGATCTAGAAACAGGAGATATCACAGGTGCACGTGATTTCTTTGGTATCAAACCACTATATTATTACAATAAAAATGGTACTTTCATCTTTGGTTCTGAAATAAAATCATTTTTGAAGCAACCTAACTTTCAAAAAGAACTTAATAAAGAGGCATTGAAGCCTTATTTGACTTTCCAATATTCTGCCTTGAATGAAACATTTTTCAAGAATGTTTTCCGTATTCCTGAAGGCCATTACTTTACATTTAAAAATGGTAAATTAAGCATCAAAAAATATTGGGATATGCAATTCAAAGATAATCATTTGAGCTTTGAAGATACAGTTAAAAAAATCGATGAATCACTTCGTGATTCTGTTAAAGCACATGCTATTAGTGATGTTCCCGTTGGATCATTGCTATCTAGTGGTGTCGATTCTAGTTATGTTACAGCTATTCTCAAACCAGAACACACGTATTCGATCGATTTCGATACAAGTACTTATGAAGAGGGAAGCGCCGCTAAGGTACTTGCTGACACATTAGGTTTAGAAAATACTCGTGGAATCGTAACAGCTGATGAGGCTATGAAAGCTCTGCCTTTGATCCAATATTATATGGATGAACCAGATTCTAATCCATCGTGTGTTCCACTATATTTCTTAACGAAATTAGCAAGTAAAGATGTTACCGTTATTCTTTCAGGTGAGGGTGCCGACGAATTGTTCGCTGGCTACGCTAATTACGGCTATCACTCACACTCTAAGACTGTAAGGGTATTTGCCGAGCAACTGAAGAAACTTCCTAAGGGAGTCCGTTATAAGCTTGCTCACGGATTTAAGAAGTTACCTAACTTTCCTGGAAGATTGCATTTATATGAATCAACAGCTAAAGCTGAAGAATTTTTCATTGGTCAAGCAAAGATATTCAGTGAACAAGATGCCGCCGATATCGTAAAGCCAGATTTCGAAAAATCACGTTCAGTTAAAGATATCGTTATGAGAAGTTATAGCAAGGTTTCTAATTATAATGATGAAGTTAAGAAGATGCAGTACTTGGATATTCATCAATTTATGGCCAACGATATCCTATTGAAAGCCGACCGTATGAGTATGGCTAACTCAATGGAGTTACGTGTACCATTCTTGGATAAAGAAGTAGCAGAATTAGCAGCTGGAATCCCAACAAAATACTTGTTGAATAGCAAAGATAGTAAATATGCATTAAGAGTTGCGGCAGAACGTGCCTTGCCAGAAGCTTGGGCAAAACGTGAAAAGCTAGGCTTCCCAGTTCCAATCAGAGACTGGATGCATACAGAAAAAGTCTATAACGAATTGCATGACTTCTTCAGTGAAGACTTCGTTGGTAAATTCTTTGATCAAAAGAAATTACTAGAAATGTTAGATGGTTTCTATCATGATTTAAATGATGATAGAAGAAAAATTTGGACAGTTTATACTTTCTTAATTTGGTATAAAGTATTCTTTATTGAAGACGGAAAGAAACCAGAAGTCGATCCACAAGTTCAAGAGTGCGAATAATGGCGTTAAACTCCGAGCATAGCCTAGGTAGAGGAATCGCTGACGAAGTCAGCAATTTCGCTACCGTAGCTAAGCGGAGGGAGTTGCCATTAGTTGCACGTTTCCGCAAAACTAGAGCAGGTAGAGGAATCGATGACAAAGTCAGCAATTTCACTACCGTAGCTAAGCGGAGGGAGTTGCCATTAATTACACGTTTCCGCAAAACTAGAGGATAGAAATACAATTTTGAAGTGTGTTATTGAGTTTTGAAGGAAACGTACTAGATCAATATAATTTCAAAAAATCATATACAACAAAAACACCAAAAAAGCCTGGGTAAACCACCCAAGCTTTTTTTTAAAAGTACTATCTAGTTTTAAAAACTAGATAAAAGAGTTATAATTACTACGATAAATTATATGGGTTACTAAATAGGGGGAATATTAGTGCAAGAATTGGAGCAGTGGTTGAAAGAAATTCAGGATTATAAACTACCAAGGTGGGAAAACTTACCTGAATTGGAATTATACCGTGATCAACTTTTAACTTTAGTCGAGAGGTATATTGGTCCGGTTTGGATCGAAGATACCCCTGTTGTTACTGCTTCAATGGTCAATAATTATGTAAAAAACGGACTGATGCCAGCACCTGTAAAGAAGCGTTACACACGTGAACATCTGGCTTATCTGATAGTAATAACATTTTTGAAGCAGGTAGTTTCGATGGATGAAATTGAAACTGGTATCATGGCCCAAACAAGACAAGCTGGCGGAGTTGAGCTTGCCTATAATACTTTTTGCGAAAAGCAAGAGGCGTCGATCCGCTCTTTGAATCAGTTTGATCAAACCAATCAAACTGACACGAGTTCATTAGAGAATTTATTGATCGACATGGTGACCAGATCGTTTTCTACAAAATTGATAACCAGAAAGATTTTATCGATTGAAACTTCTGCTCATATGGAGAAGAAGGGTAAATAAATATGACTGAAAAAATTGCCGTTTTTGTGGACTCTTGTTGTGATATGCCGACGGAGTATTTGGAAAAACCTGGTGTTTATGAATTACCAATGCAGATAATTTATAAGGAACACAATTTCTTAGACAGGGTCAACATTAGTGCAGAACAGGTATACGACA
Organism: Companilactobacillus mishanensis; assembly: GCF_003946505.1. Lineage (GTDB taxonomy): Bacteria > Bacillota > Bacilli > Lactobacillales > Lactobacillaceae > Companilactobacillus > Companilactobacillus mishanensis. The sequence goes on from NZ_RHON01000009.1 coordinate 41,215, forward strand.
ACTTGGAAACAGAGATTCCCAAGACATCATTGCCATCAGGAGACTGTATTCAACGTAGCTTAGATGAATGTTACGCTGATGGATATACTAAAATAATTTCGATTTCAATTTCTTCTAATTTGAGTGGAACATATCATTTTTTGAACACATTTTTAGAGGATGATTCAAGATTTACATATCGTGCGTTTGATACCAGACAGGTTTCAATAGGTTCAGGATTGATTGCTGTTGCTGCCAAAAACTTGATTGATGAAGGAAAAAGCTTTGATGAAGTAGCTACAGCGGTCGAGTACTCGATCGAACACGCCGTAACCTATTTTTGTATTCCAACGTTGACCTATTTACGGGCCGGTGGAAGAATCGGTTTGGTATCTTCAGTTGTCGGTGGGATGTTAAAACTCGCTCCAATCATTACTTGTAATGAAGAGGGAATTTATACATCGATCGGAAAAGCCCGAGGAATGAAACGTGGTCAAAAAATAATGTTGGACTTAGTCAAAAAGTTTATTGGTGACGATACTGACTACTTAATTGCTGTTTCTCACGGAGCTGATGAAGAAGCTGGTGGGAAAATGCTTACCTTGCTGGATGAAAAAGGTTATAGTGGCAAAAAGCAGTTTTTTGGTCAATGTGGACCCGCACTTGGAGTACACACAGGCCCCGGCCTAGTAGGGGTCGCAGTCTGTAAATTAAGTTAAAGTAAAGAGGCACAGCAAAGGCTGTTCCTCTTTTTTGTTCGGCGTTATAATGGCTACAAAGTGGCGGATATATGAGCGTCACGTTACGAAATATACATATATGGTATAATCGACTATGATTGTTATGAATTAAAAATATTTGAATTAGAGTGAGAGGCTGATACCTATCGAAACTGAATCAGGAAAGAAATTCACGCCTGTTTTATTGGGTAGTGATATGAACGTTTACGGAATGGCCCGTGCTTTCCACGAAATGTATGGTGGTACAGTTACCGCATATGCTGAAGCACAGTTGGCACCGACTCGTTTTACAAAAATCGTTGATTTACACCTCTTTTCAGGATTTTCCGAAGATCCAGCATTTATTGAAAAGATGCGTGAAATCGCTAAAATATATCAAAAACATGATGAACCTGTAATCTTAATTGGCTGTGGGGACGGCTACGCTGAACTTATCAGTAAACATAAAGAGGAATTATCAAAGACATTTATTTGCCCATACGTTGACTATGATCTTTTGAGATCATTGAACAATAAAGAGAGTTTCTATAATGTTGCTGACAAGCACAAGTTGCCACATCCATTAACAAAGATCATCACCAAAGAAATGTATACCAAAAACGAGGACATGGATGTACCTTTCGATTATCCAGTCGCATTAAAACCCGCAAATAGTGTGGAATGGTTGGATATTCATTTTGAAGGTCGAAAGAAAGCATTTACGATTCATTCAAAAGAAGAATACTTAGATATCGTTGGTAAAATCTATGATAACGGCTATACATCTGATTTGATCTTGCAAGACTTCATTCCAGGTGATGATTCCAACATGCGTGTTCTTAATGCGTACGTTGATAAGGAACATCACGTTAAGATGATGTGCTTAGGACATCCAATTTTGGAAGATCCAACTCCACAAGCAATTGGTAACTATGTTGCTATCGTTCCAGAATTCAACCAAGATGTGTATGACCTTGTTCAAAAATTCCTCGAGGATATTGAATTTACAGGTTATGCTAACTTTGATATGAAATATGACTCAAGAGACAAGACATTCAAGTTCTTTGAAATCAACTTGAGAATGGGACGTAGTAGTTTCTTTGTTACCTTAAATGGTTACAATCTTGCTAAATATGTTGTTGAAGATTATATTGAAGATAGCTTAGAAAACACACCTACTGTTTATGCTAATAAGAACAAAGCTCAACATAAATTATGGCTTGGTGTACCAGTTAAAGTATTCAAGAAATACGCTGCTGACAACGAAGCTAGTCACTATGCTGAAGAACTTATCAAGCAAGAACGTACAGGGACAACTGTTTTCTATGATAAGGATCGTTCCTTCAAACGTTGGTTACTTTTGACATATATGTTCCATAATTATGTCAAACGATTCAATCAATACTTTGAAGTAAATAAGGGACGTGACTTCAAAAACTAGGGGGTTGATTAGATGGATGATTTACGTGATTACAAAGTCACAAAAATTGAGTACGACAAGATTTTGATTTGTGTGGATTCAGATGACTTTGTATCTTCGAAAAATGCCTTTAACTATGCCTGCTCATTAGCTAAACACTATGATGCAAAGCTCGGTATAGTTTCAGTATTGGAAACCGGTGATTTGAATATTTTCCAATCATTGGATAAAGATACACTTGCAGAACGTCGCAATGAGATCAAAGAGTTACTTGAAGGTTATGGTCAAAAGGCCAAGACTTATGGCGTTAAGGATGTTCATTTGATGGTTACCGAAGGTAATCCAGGACATGTTATCGTTGAAAAAGTAATTCCAGCCTTTGAGCCGGATTTAGTTATCGTTGGTGTTGAAGAAAAGAATCGTAATCGTAATACAATCGGTTCACAAGCAGCACGTATCGTTAATGACTCAAAAGTATCAGTTTCAGTTATTAGATAATGAGTAAAAATTAAGAGGCCGTGACATAAGTCGCAGCCTCTTTTCGTTTACAAATTTTTATTTCCTAAACGTGCAACAAAAGGCTGCAACCTCCGCTTAGCTACGGAACACAAACGATTGAAAGTTCCAATCATTCGTATTCCTAGGCTATGCTCGGTGGCAAAGCGCCTTCTGTCACACTCTCTTTTAATATTGTTAAGCTCTATGCTTTCAGATATAAATATTTTAGTGATATAGTAGTATGCAAATGATAGTGGTGGTGAATTTATGTTTACAAGTAAAATAGTAGGTGGCGCCGGAGATATGATCGATGCAAAGCCTGCTGATTATAAAGACAATTTATACCTTGCTGTAAATGGTAAATGGCAAGAGACTGCAGAAATTCCAGCAGATAAGCCTAGAACAGGTGGCTTCATGGACCTTGATGAAGGTGTTGAAAAAACACTGATGAAAGAATTTCATGAGTATGCCGAAGGTTATGAAAAGTCTGACAATAAATTGTTGATGGAAGCTGTTAAGCTTTATCGTTTGGCCAATAATGTTGACCATTTGAACAAGTATCATCAACAACCAATTTTGAAAGATATTCAACGTATTGTTGACCTCAAGAATGTTAAAGATTTGAGCGATTGTTTAGCCGAATTATCTCTAAATGGCTTTACATTACCAATCGACCTCGACATCGAAGCTGATATGAAAGATACTTCTAAGAATGTAGTTTATATCGAAGGGGCTAGTTTGATTTTGCCTGATAAAGCATATTACGAAGACGGTAATGATTCAGGTAAGCAATTGTTAGATAAATTTGCTGAAGTGTCAGTCAAATTACTTTCAATGATCGGATACGACTTGGATAAAGCTCAAAAAATCGTTGATCACGCTTTAGCTTACGATAGACGACTTGTTCCAATCGTTAAGAGCCAAGAAGAATGGGCAGATTACACCAAGGTTTATAACCCTATGCAATTTGACGAATTCGTAACTAAGTCATCGTCTGTTGATTTGAAATCATTAGTTACAGATTCCATCAATGACACACCTGACAAAGTTATCATTGAGGAACCTCGTTATCTCGAACATTTGGACGAGTTGATCAATGACGACATTTTTGATGAAATCAAAGCTTGGATGTTGGTCATATTCTTAACGAATAACGCATCCAATTTGGATGAAGAATTCCGTCAAACAATCGGTGAGTACTCATTAACTTTGAGTGGAGCAAAAGAACTCCAAAACAGAACAAAATTTGCTTATCACAAAGCTACTGGCATGTTCAGCCAAGTAGTTGGTACATATTACGGTAAGAAATACTTTGGTGAAGCAGCTAAGAACGATGTTCACAGTATGGTAGAAAAGATGATTTCTATCTACGAACAACGTATCAATGACAATACTTGGTTAGGCGAAGCCACTAAGAAAAAGGCTATCGTCAAACTAGAAAATATTAAGATCAAAGTAGGATATCCTGACAAGATCGATGATATTTATTCCAAGTTTGAAGTAGACGAAAATGCTTCACTTTATGACAACATCAGTAAAATTGCCATCCTCAAACGTGAAGACACATTAGACAGCTACCACAAGCCAGTTGATCGCGAAAAATGGTTGATGCCAGGACAAATGGTCAATGCATGTTATGACCCATCAAGAAATGACATCACATTCCCAGCCGCAATTTTACAAGCACCATTCTACAGTTTGAAACAAACAAGTAGCCAAAATTACGGTGGAATCGGAGCAGTTATAGCTCACGAAATCTCACATGCATTCGATAACAACGGATCACAATTCGATGAATTCGGAAACATGAACAACTGGTGGACAGACGAAGATTACGCCAAGTTCAAAGAGTTAACAAAAAATATGATCGACGAATTCGATGGAATACCATACGCCGGTGGTAAAGTTAACGGAAAACTAGTAGTAAGTGAAAACGTAGCCGATGTAGGTGGATTACGGTGTGCACTAGAGGCAGCAAAGGGAGAATCAGACCTCAATCTACATGAGTTCTTTATCAATTGGGCAAGAGTATGGAGATTGAAAGCAACACAAGAATTCAACGAATTGCTATTGCAAACCGATGTACATTCGCCGGGCCCACTAAGAGCCAACGTAATGGCACAAAACATGGACGAGTTTTATAAAGAGTTTGACGTTACAGAAAAAGATGGAATGTGGTTAGAACCAAGTAAGAGAGTAAATATTTGGTAAAAGCAGAGCCATAAGCAATGGCGCAAGAAGCCGGTCATAGCCTAGGCAATGGAATTGACGACGAAGTCGGCGAGGCCACTTGGCGTAGCTATGTATAGGCTTCTGCCATTGTGTTGGCGTTTCCGCTATAAAAAAGTGAACCGAACCTAAAAACTGTCATAAGCAGAGTAATAGTTTCCAGATCAGAAAAATATTTATGGCTGTGCGGACCGGGGCAAGCCAAGGTCTTGCCCCTCGGTTTTGAGCCTTGGTAAATCACCAAGTCTCGAAACACGCCCGGTGGTGTAAGAACGGTAAATCTCCGTTCTAACGCCACTTTCACTGCCAAAAATAATTTCTGCTCTTCCAACTATATTTAGATAGTAACTTTAAAACGCAAGGAATCAGCAACTGGGAATTATATTTTCCAACCGCTGATTCTTTTTTATTTTTCAAATATTAAGTTGAACATATTTAAGTTTGAATTAAGGTCAAAGATACATAATATTTTTCATATACAAAGATGAAATAGTTACATATTATATTTTCAAATCTTTAATATAAATATTGGCATTTAATAATATAAATGTTAAACTTTAATTCAACTTAATACATCCACGAAAAGAGACAGAATATGACAACAGAGACTATGAAAGAGACAGAAAAACAATACAGAATTGGTGATTTCGCCGAAATGACAGGATTGACGAGTCCTACATTGAGATATTACGAAAAAGAAGGCCTAGTAAAGCCACACCGTTCTGAAAATGGTTTGCGTTACTACACAGATCAAGATGTTGATTGGATCAAATTCCTATTGCATTTGAAGGGTACAGGAATGTCTATCGAACAATTGAAGAAGTATGTCGATTGGAGAGCAGAAGGCGATTCTACTATTGGTAAACGTTTAGAACTTCTAAAACAAGTTAAGTCTGACTTCTTGAAAAAGATGGAAGATTTGGAACATAGTATGACTATTCTTACTGATAAGATTGATTGGTATCAAGGTAAGAAAGATGGTTCTATCAAGGATAGTGAGGATTTTTCTAGTTATTTAGATGCGATGGATCATCAAGAGTAATCTGATTTGTTGGTGGGTGGTGGTTCACTGCCGCCCTTCGGTCAGGTATTTCAGGGCGTGGACGCCATGAGTTGATCCAAAGCCGAAGGGCGGTCTTTGGATACAACTTTAATCTAGCGACGGCCTTTGCCGTCTCAAGATTAATTCCATGGCTTTGCCCTGAAATACCTTCCCTTCGGGCTGAACTTGTTTCAAAAATCAGGTTTGAAAAGTTTTTAATATTTTGGAATTTGTCTTTGGGGCGGATTCCTTTTTTTATTTCGTAAAACCATTGATAGATAGTTTCATTCAATTTATTTTCCCTTTAAACCACTCATTCATAACTGAATTTGTGGTTTTTTTATTTATTTTCAAATAGCTGTTGACTTATAGTGCACTTGAAGGTGTTTACTTATCTCATAAACGAGGAGGAATTGATATGGCAAAACAAACTGCTGGGCATGATATGTTGGGTGACTTCGCTCCCCAATTTGCAGAATTGAATGATGATGTACTTTTTGGTGAGGTATGGAGCAAGGAGTCTGAACTTTCAGCTCATGACCGTTCTATGATCACTATTGCTAGTATCATCTCTGCTGGAAATTTGGAACAACTTGATGCTCATTTAAAAATTGGTAAGAAAAACGGTATTACTAAAGAAGAAATTGTTGCGGAAATTACGCATTTATCATTTTATGCAGGTTGGCCTAAGGCTTGGTCAGCATTTAATAGAGCTAGAGAAATTTGGAAGGAAGATTAATTAATGGCTAAATTTGAAGAATTGAAAGACAATGGTGTATTTCCTGTCGGTGACAAAAACGACGCTTATGCACAATATTTTATCGGTCAAAGTTATCTTAAAGGACTAGTTAGTCCAGAAGACAATATCGATTTTGGTGTTGGTAACGTAACTTTTGAACCTGGATGCAGAAACGACTGGCACATTCATCACAATGGTTTCCAAATCTTGCTTGTAACTGGTGGAGAAGGCTGGTATCAAGAAGCTGGAAAGCCTGCTCAATTGTTAAAACAAGGTGATGTTGTGGTTATTCATGAAGGTGTAAAGCACTGGCATGGCGCAACTAAAGATAGCTGGTTCTCACATGTTGCTATTACAAAAGGTAATTCTGAATGGCTAGAAAAGGTTACTGATGAAGAATACGATAAGCTAGGAAAATAATTTTAAACTCGTGAATGATTCGCCAAAATTGACATTGATTTAAAATCTGTATTAAATGGAGTTGCAGCAGTAATATGACAAATTACTGTCCAAATTTAATACGATGAGGCGTAATTATGAAGGTTTTAAGTTTTATCAAGCTCACGGATGAGCAACAAGAAGAAATACGAGCTTTAGCCGATGACATTTCTTTGAAAGTCGTCTCACCAGAAGATGCAACGAAAGATGATTTGACTGAAGTTGATGCCATATATGGGTGGTCGAATCGGTTAGAAAGTCATGCAGTAGCCAATGGATATTTGAAATGGATCCAGACGATTCGTGCCGGTGTAGATGCATTACCACTGGATGATATACGAGATGAAAACATTTTGTTGACCAGCGGATCGGGTGCAAATGCTATCAATATTGCTGAGCAAACTTTGGCATACATGTTGATGTTTTCAAGAAAATTACACTTGGCAATGCGTGATCAGGACCAAAATTTATGGAAATTGGATGAACCTTATGGCGAAATTTATCATAAATCGGTCTTGTTTGTTGGTGCTGGCACGATTGCGACGGTCTTGGCTGGCTATTGTAAAGCCTTAGGGATGCATACGATCGGTATTCGTCGGACTGCCAAAAAGACTGAGAATGTGGATGAAATGAAGTCGATGGATCAGCTGAAAACAGCAGTTGGACTGGCAGATTTTGTCGTAAATATACTTCCAGATACCAAAGCAACGGTGAATACATTCGATGCTAGTGTTTTTGAGGCAATGAAGTCAGATGCCGTTTACATCAATATTGGTCGCGGTAAATCGACTAATACCGAAAATCTGATAACAGCACTAAAGAACAAAGTTATCGGAGGAGCAGCTTTAGACGTTGTGGAGCCAGAACCGTTACCCGCTGATAGTGAGTTATGGGGCATGAAAAACGTCATCATAACTCCTCATACGGCCGGCAGAAGCACACATTATGCTGAACGAGCATTTAAAATATTTAAAGAAAATCTGAAGAGCTTTCACGATACAGGAAAAGTAGAAATAAATGTCGTCGACTTGCATCAAGGATATTAATAAACTGCATTCCAAAAAGGATGCAGTTTTTTTATTATTTGAAAACACCTAAATAGTAAATATTACTAGTCTGTTGTATAATTTTCAGTAATTACTAGCAGGGGGATCGAGAATGAAACAGGCAGAAAAAACATATACCGAAGCAATTGATGTCTTAAAAAAAGATAACGTCAGAATCACAAAACAACGTACCAGCTTGCTAGACATGCTGTTCCAAAAACGAGACTACTATGTACCAATAACCGAAATAGACCACAAATTACGTCAACAATACAATAGAATGAGTTATGACACAGTTTATCGAAACGTAGAAATGTTAGAGGATCTTCACGTAGTAGAAACCAGAATGTTCAACAATGGACTAAGAGCCAAATACCAATGTGATTTCAAACACATAAACCACAGCCACTTCATCTGTGAAAACTGTGGAAGAGTAGTAGAACTAACAGAACCATCAATAGATTCAGTCAAAGCACAAGTTCCCAATTTCAAAATAGAGACCCAAAACTACGAAGTAATGGGACTTTGCGATAAATGCAATCGTAAATAAAAAAAGGTAGAAAACTGTATAAAAACAGCTTTCTACCTTTTTGTGTGAAGCAAATTAATTAAAACTACCCAATTGGTGAGTACTTATATAGAAATAAAAATTTGAGAATTTAGATGGAGAAGTGATATCGATTTGGGGCTCAGGGGTGACATTTTGGTTAGTTTGCGAAGCACACTTAGCAAAAGAGTAAGCTTTGAGATTATTGCGTATTTTGCAATGAGCTCAAAGTTGCTCCACCCCGTTCCAGCCCCCAAAAATCGATATCACTTCGGAATCGCAAGTTACTTCAAAGCCTTAGCAACACTATCCAAAGTACGATCCATCCACTGATAATAGCCCATACCAGAAGGAATAGTCTCAGTAATATAAACAATAGGAATATTATTCTCCTTAGCAGTTTTTACGATCTTAGAAATAACACTGCTAGAAACCTGTTTGTTGATAACAATAAAATCAACATCATGGTTCTTCATTCCGTTTTGCATATCACGAATATCCTTGATCGATGGATCAGTTCCATCTTCGATAGCTTTTGCAAAATGGTTATTGGCCACTTTGACACCGAGGTCTTTCAACATGTAGTCGGGAAGTGGTTCAGAAACATAAGCAGTTTTGCCTTGAGAAACTTTACGGATATCAGCTTCTTTATCGCTTAATTTGTCCAATTTCTTGAGGTAATTATTATAGTTTTTCTTGTAATGCTTTTTGTTTAAGGCGTCCATCTCAGAAACTCGTTGGTACAAAATTTTTGAAAGTGACTTCATGTAGTCGACGTCTAACCACAGATGCTCGTTCTGACCATTTTTCTTATGTAAGATATCTGAGGAAAAGTTTAATAGATCATCTTGGCGATTATTTGACTCAACGATTTTATTTATCCAATCATCGTATCCTAATCCATTTGAAACAATCAAAGATGCCTCTGATACTCGTTTTGAGATCTCAGTTGTAGGCTTGTAACTGTGTGGATCAACATTGACTGATTTGATGATGGAATCAACTTTATATTTGTCACCGACAATGCTTTTTGCCGGCTCGTAGTAGGTGTTAGTCGTGGTCAAAATTTCTTTATTATTGGCAGCTGATTTACTACATCCAGTCATGACCAATAAGAATACCAATAATGATGCTATAAGTAGATTTCTGCGATTCATAATTCCCGTCCTTTTGATTATTTAATGCTATGCACGTTTTAGTTTTGAAACTCTTGAAGGATTTCGTTTAGCTTCTTTAATGATTTTCAACGCGCGTTTTCTAGTTTTAATGTTAGCACTTTGTAATCTGCGTCTGGCACTAGCTAGATCGATTTTTTCATTCATTATTCCGTCTCCCCCCTTTTAAATAGTAACAATTACTATTTAAACATAAAACTCCAAAAATACAAATAGAAATTGAACGTGTGTATTGTTTTTGTAATATTACAATATTCAAGATAATTGCATATTTAAGATTGGCTTAAGGTGACAAAGCGAATATGTAATACATAAAGGAGGTAGCTAATATGATTATTCTTAACTCAGTTAAAGCAGCAGTTAGCACAGGTATCCATACTTTTGGTAATGACGTTTCAGCAGCTGGTCAATTCTTTGATCAAGTAACACGTTTCTAATTCACAAATAAAATATAAAAATAAGTATCATTATCAATTTTTGAGGAGGCAACTTTTATGATTATTCTTAATTCTTTAAAAGCAGGTATCAGTACAGGTATCCATACTGCAGCAAACGATGTATACGCTGTAGGTGATTTCTTTAACAATGTATTCCACTAGGATATAGAATTGTTAATGTTGATAAATAATTTTTGAAAAGTTTACTATGAACAACTTTCAGAATTTGCTAATGCATATATCATGACTCGCAATAACGATATAGGTGGTAACACAACTGCAATTAAAGTTGATCAACAAATTGCCACAAATATTTTGGAACTTTAATTCTAAAATTACGTAAGACATTGAAATTTTTTAGAAAAATGAAGAGTAACCGTGAGGTTGCTCTTTTTTTGTATCAAAAAATTATTGTAAATTGATTTTACTGAAATTATAAATCACTCAATTTGAGTTATATTTATCACGTGATAAGTGTAATAATCGTTGATATTACTGGTTTTCTTGCAAGAATTATAGTGTTATATTCGTTCAATAAAGTTGTGGTATATCTGAAATAGGATAGTTACAAGGGTCACATTATGAGCAGAGTGTTTAATTCTGTTTATATTTTTGATCACTATGGGAGTACACAATTTTAAAAATTCAGTATCAAACGAAAGGATTTTATTTGAACAGTAATTTCTAGAAAAGTAATTGTTTTCATTCTAAAAAAAGAAAATTTATCAGTTAATAAATTAAAAATCACGTCAAATATAGTCACAATAAGTCTTTTATGACGTAATTAAGGGCGAGCTATTGAGGTAATGATGTACTGATAATACAATTTATATGAAGGTTTATATATTGGGAAAAATATTCGCAAAATTTTAATAAGGCGGAGTGATTAGATTGCTAACAAATTCCAAATTGGTGTCCTACCTTGTGGTTCATAAGATTAGACAAAAAGCTATTGCGGATGCATTAAACATTTCCATATCTACTGTTTACCGTAAAATAAAGGGATTAGGATTTACGCAACAAGAGGTTTATGAATTGAATCAAAAGTTGGACATTCCGGTTCATACGTTTTATGACGAAATCGAGGAAACTATCGAGCATAAACACGCTCAATAGAGGGTTTGAAGGATTAACCAATATTTAAAAAGACGACACGTATATGTGTCGTCTTTTTATTTTCTAATTTGTCCGTCACCCTGAACTAAATACTTAGTAGTAGTTAATTCGTTTGCACCCATAGGACCTCTAGCGTGTAGTTTTTGGGTACTGATTCCGATTTCGGCACCGAATCCAAATTTATTTCCATCGGTAAATCTTGTTGATGCGTTGACATAAACGACAGCAGCATCGATCTGCTTTTGAAATTGGCGACTATTTGCGTAGTTTTCGGTAATGATCGATTCACTATGTTTGGTGTTGTACTTATTGATATGACTGATGGCTTCATCAATATTATCAACTACTTTGATAGCAATAATATAGTCGTTATATTCCGTGGACCAATCTTCTTCAGTTGCGGCAATCGCATTTGGTAAAATGCTTTGAACTGTTTCATCACCACGGATCTCAACGTTGTATTTTGAAAGTGCGTCACTGATTTTTGGAAGAACTTCATTAGCAACATTTTTGTGTACGATTATCTTTTCAACTGCGTTGCAAACAGAAGGGCGTTGAACTTTGGCATTGACGATAATCTTAACTGCCTTGTCTAAATCGGCAAATTCATCAACATAAATGTGACAGTTTCCGGCACCAGTTTCAATAATAGGTACCTTAGCTTTATTGACGACCATCTTAATAAACTTACCGCTTCCACGAGGAATCAATACATCAAGATATTCGGACAACTCCATCATTTCTTGAGCAACTTCGTGGCTAGTATCTGAAATCAACTGAACTGAATTTTCATCTAATCCACTTTCTTTAAGCGATTTACGAAGAGTATCTGACAAAGCAATATTAGAGTTGATGGCTTCTTTTCCTCCGCGAAGGAAGGCAGCATTACCAGATTTAAAGCACAATCCGGCAGCATCAACGGTGACGTTTGGGCGAGCCTCAAAGATTATTCCCACAACGCCAAGGGGTACTCGTTCTTGAACGATATCGAGTCCATCTTCAGTCGTCCATCCTCGGTCGATTTTTCCGATTGGATCAGGTAATTCGCTGATTTCGCGTAATCCGTCAGCCATCCCTTTGATTCTATCGGTATCAAGCATCAAACGGTCAATCATTGCTGTTGCCATGCCGTTTGCTTTTGCATTATCTAAGTCGACTTTGTTTGCGGTTAAAATATTCGAAGAGTTAGCTTCTAAATCGTCAGCCATTTTGTTCAGGGCAGCATTTTTTTTGAGAGTACCCAATTGACCAAGTTTGAAAGCTGCGGCCTGAGCATCTTTGCCCATGGTATTCAAATCAATTTTAGTATTAAGATCAGTCATAACTTTCCACTCCTTCACTTGCAACATTGTTTGTAAATAGAGTTCCCACATCATCTCCAGCAAGGATGTTAAGGATGATGCTTGGTTCTTTACCATTGGCTAAAATCATTTCCTGATGATGTTTGAGAATCATTTTGGCAGCCTTGAGTTTGGTAGTCATGCCACCGGTTCCAAATTTGCTACCGTGTCCACCGGCAAGTTCGATGATGTCAGGGTCAATTGCATGGACTTGGTCGATCAATTTTGCATTAGGAACTTTTAATGGATTAGCGTTGTAGAAGCCGTCAATGTCAGACAGCATGATCAGTAGGTCAGCGTCGATCAGGTTCGCAACGATGGCGGATAATTGGTCGTTATCACCAAATTTAGTATGGTGATCCATTTCTGTCACAGTGACAGAATCGTTTTCATTAATAATTGGAATTGCATTTGGTAATGCTAATAATTCTTGGAAAGTGTTCATAACGTTGGTGTGGCTTTCAGGGTAGTCGGTCACATCACGTGTAAGCAGCATTTGTGCGGCAACCATGCCATATTCTTGTAGCGCTTTACTGTAAAGTTGCATCAATTCTGTTTGTCCGATCGAGGCAACGGCTTGTTGTTCCGAAACTTTGTGTGGTCGTTGGTTGAGTCCGAGGACTCCCATGCCAACTCCGATGGCACCTGATGAAACGAGTACTACATCTTTTCCGGCTTTTCTTAGTGTGCTTAATGCGTAGGCTAGTTGTTTGATAACTTGTAAATTTGCTTGGCTGTTATGTCGAATGAGCGTACTGGTACCTATTTTGACGACAATTCGATCGGCGTCGATATTTCGTTTATTTTGCATAATTTGATTTCCTCTTTAGTTAAAAATTTGATTGTAGTATTCCAAATATAATTCCTTTTCGTTTAAAGCAATTATTTTAGTTACACTAGTATTTCTTGGTTCTGGGAGGCTCATCAAATTATTCGGTCGAAGTACATCCAACGCGAAAGCTTTTACGGTAAAACCGTGAGTAACAATGATAATTTTTTCTTCAGGGCATTTGGCAATCATATCAACCATAAAATCGTGGACACGATCGATCACTGATTGGAAAGTTTCTCCTTCTGTAGCATATTTAACGTAATCGGGAAGGACGTCATTCCAATACTCGTTGTACACATCAGGATGAGTTTCACGAAGCTTAGAATTTAGTTGACCATCCCATTGACCATAGGAAATTTCTAATAATCTTTTATCATAAGTAATCGGGAGTTTTTGATCAGCATTCAAAATAGCCGCAGTCTGTTTTGTACGGTTTAAAGGACTGCAGATGATTCTGTCAGCGAAACTAATATCAAAATTATCGGCTAAGTTTTGCGCCTGAGCTTCACCAGCATCATTTAAATTTGTGATTTCGGAATTGATAGTTCCTTGCTTGAGGCCTTGTGCATTGGCTTGCGTCTGGCCATGTCTGATCAAATAAAATTCAGTCATAATTATTTTCCCTCATACTTATCAATATATTAATTATGGTTGGTAACCTAATTATACCCAGTTGACAACAGAATTACTAATTGTTACAGTTGTTTTAAGTTAATTGGAGGTTTTTTAATATGTTTAATAAATACAATTTTAGCCTAACAGTCTCCTCCTTGTCTACACGTATCTACATGTAGGCTTATTAACGTGCATAAACCTCATGTGATCAGTAGACATTTATATCTGTGAGGTTATTAATAATATCGATATTTTCTTATCCTCGCAGACATTAAATTCTGTGAGGATTTTTTAATCTAAAATAATCTAAGGAGCGATTTTTATGACAATTTACAACTTTTCTGCTGGCCCAGCGACCATGCCACAACCAGTGATCCAACAAATCAAAGATGATCTACCTTCATATAAGAATTCAGGAATGAGTGTCATGGAAATCTCTCATCGTTCAAGCCTGTTTGATGGAATTATCGCCGATGCTGAACAAGATTTAAGAGATTTAATGAACATTCCTGATAACTATAAAGTTTTATTCTTTCAAGGTGGTGGAACATTACAATTTACTGCTGCACCATTGAACCTTGCTACAAAGTATCATCGCATTGGCTTGCTAGACAGTGGTCACTGGGCTGATCGTGCTGGTGATGAGGCCAGTCGAGTTGGAGTCAAAGTTGACGTTCTTGATTCGACAAAAGATATCAAATATACCGAATTACCGGTTTTGAAAGATTTGAAACAAGATACTTATGATTACGTTCATATCACAACTAACAATACTATTGAGGGAACTGCTTATTCAAAAATTCCAGATACTGGTGCGACAGAGTTAGTTGGCGATCAGTCTTCGAACTTCTTGGCTCAACAATATAAGGTCGAAGATTTTGGAGCAATCATGGCTGGTGCTCAGAAGAACTTGGGTATCGCCGGATTGACGATTGTTATCGTTAGGGATGATTTGATCGGTAAGGTGAAGAATCTTCCTAGCATGGTTGATTATGAACTATTTGCTAAAAAGAATTCGATGTTCAATACACCTCCCGTTTTTGCAATTTATGCTGCGGGACTAGTTTTGAAATGGCTCAAAGAACAAGGCGGTGTTCCGGAGATGGAACGTCGCAATTTGAAAAAGTCTGGTTTGCTATACGACTATTTGGATAATTCAAAATTATTCACTGCGCCGGTCAAAAAAGCTGATCGTTCATTGACGAATATACCGTTCATCACTGGTGATCCTGACGTAGATGCTGATTTGATCAGCAAGGCTACTGCTGCGGGATTGTTAAATATCAAAGGTCACAGATCAGTCGGCGGGATGCGTGCTAGTTTATACAATGCAATGCCATATGAAGGTGCGCAAGCACTAGTCGATTTTCTAGAAAAATATGAAGCTGATTATTGGAGGACTCACTAATGTATCAAGTTAAAACTTTTAATGCTATTGCCCAAAGCGGCTTGGATGCTTTTACAGATAATTTTCAAATAAATAGTGGCGAAGATCCCGATGCTTACTTGATTCGCTCGGTCAACTTACGCGATGCTGAATTTCCTGAATCTCTCAAGACAATCGTCCGTGCCGGAGCTGGTGTAAATAACGTGCCGGTCCACGCGGCGACAGAACACGGAATTGCAGTGTTCAATACGCCTGGTAGTAATGCCAATGCCGTTAAAGAATTGGTGCTTGGATTGATGATTGCTACATCAAGAAATCTTTTCGCAGCTAATCAGTATTCAAATGAACATACTGAAGCGGATGTTTCTCAACGTACTGAAAAAGATAAGACTAAATTCAACGGTACTGAATTATATGGTAAAAAATTGGCCGTAGTTGGATTGGGACATGTTGGTTCCTTAGTTGCTAACGCGGCCTTGGAGTTGGGGATGACAGTTGTTGGATACGACCCACTGATGTCGACGGATGCAGCCTGGAACATCAACAACCAAGTTAAACGTGCAGCTTCGATTCGTCGAGCTGTTAAGGATGCCGATTTTGTTACAGTTCACGTTCCAAAGAATGATGACACGCTCAGCCTGATCAGTACTAAAGAAATCGCCGCAATGAAGCAGGGCGTGGTTCTTTTCAATTACTCACGAATCGGCATTGCTAATAACAAGGCAGTTTTGAAAGCTGTCCAAGATAAAAAAATCTCGCAATACTGTACTGACTTTGGTGAGCCAATAATTGCAGATCAACCGAATGTTACAATCACTCCACATATTGGTGGATCGACTTTGGAAGCTGAATCAAACGGCGCAGTACAAGGTGCCAATACAGTCATGAATTATTTGGAATCTGGCGACACGACACATGCTGTCAATTTACCAAGCATGAGAATTCCATTTGAAGCTCCATTTCGATTGACAATGATCCACAAGAACGTTCCTAACATGGTTGGACAAATTGCCACCCACTTGGCTGATCTTGGAATCAATATTGAAAACATGTCGAATGCTGCTAGAAAAGACACGGCTTATACAATGATTGACGTTAATACTTTAAGTAAAGCCGATGGGGATGCGTTGGTAAAAGAATTAAATGAAATTCCTGAGATATACCGTGTTAGAATAATTAAACACAATTAAAAAAATAACCTAAGATTGTCAGTTTTAGTTAACTGAGATCTTAGGTTATTTATTTATAGAATTATTATTTTGTCATATCTTTAAGCACGTTATCGATCATTTGTGTATAGGCGATAGGTCCTTTGTATTGCCAACTTGAGTCATTTCCATATTGGAATAAATTACCGTCTTTTACGGCTTTGATATTAGTCCAAATTGGATCCTTGAACATGTCAGCACCTTTGTCACTGTTGACTAGGAAAATATAATCGGCATCAAGCTTTGCCAATTTTTCAAGTGAAACAGATGACCAATCGGCTGTGGCTTTCTTGGAAACTTCTTTGACCAAGCTAGGTTCCTTGAGTTTTAAATCACCATAAAGTAATGAACCACTTGAAGATTTGTCACTTACGATGAAAGCTGAATTGTTGGTTACCCAAACGACAGCAACTGACTTGTTAGCAGCTTTTTTGTCCAAAGTATTGCGAGCTGACTTGAGCTTTTGGTCGTAAGTTTTTAAAACATCGTTAGCCTTATCAGTCTTATTGACAGCTTTGGCAACATCTAGGAATTGATCACGCCAGCTGACATCAGTTCCGT
This sequence comes from Companilactobacillus mishanensis, assembly GCF_003946505.1. Taxonomy (GTDB): domain Bacteria; phylum Bacillota; class Bacilli; order Lactobacillales; family Lactobacillaceae; genus Companilactobacillus; species Companilactobacillus mishanensis. The sequence goes on from NZ_RHON01000009.1 coordinate 58,543, forward strand.
TTTTAACGACGTATGTTGGAGCAATTTTCTTGTATTGATTGTATTTACCATTTTGAACCTGTGAATCTGTACCCATCAAGATTAAATCAGGTTTAGCTTTAGTAACTGCTTCGTAAGGTAGTGAGTAGTCGATGGTTGGAACATTCTTCAAATCTTTTTTCAAATATTCTTGAGTACTTGAGGCGTTCTTAACTGACCATTGAACTACTGGCTTAACGCCAACGGCGACCAAATAATCTTCGAGGTAACTACCGACAACACGTTTTGGATGCGTTGGAACGGTTACTTCATGGCCCATTGAATCCTTCAAATTACGAGTAGAATCGTTTTTACTATTGGAATTACTACAGCCTGTTAAAAACAATGTGAATAACAACGCAATGTACAAACCAACTTTAAGAATCTTGTTCTTCTTCAAATATTCTTCCCCCATGACATTTAAATTATATGTAGATTATCAATGAAAGTGTTACCAAAAGTCAATAGAATACGGTAGAATATATTACGATAATATATGATTAACTATTCCAAAAATATGTATCAAAATATAAATAAAGAAGTGTGAAAACTCATGGATATAATTGAAACTAAGCAAGTTTGCGTAAGTTATGAGAAACAATTAACAATTCATGATTTGTCTATCAAAATTCCAAAGGGGCAAGTCACAACATTGATCGGTCCCAACGGCTGTGGTAAATCCACACTGATTCGGACGATCGCACGACTTTTAAAACCAAGCGATGGCTCGGTCTTTTTAGATAGCGAAAACATCAATGGCAAGAAGACTAGCGATATTGCTAAAGAAATGGCAGTTCTTCCACAATCTAGTGATGTTGCTAATGATCTAACTGTTAAAGAATTAGTGACATTCGGACGTATTCCATATCGTCATCGTTTTTCAACTTTATCAGCAATCGATAAAGAAAAAATTGATTGGGCAATGGAAAAAGCTTCAGTTCAAGACTTACAAAATAGACGTCTCAGCACATTATCTGGTGGTCAACGTCAACGTGCCTGGATTGCTATGGCAATCGCACAAGATACTGACACTATCATTTTGGATGAGCCCACGACATATCTAGATTTGACTCACCAATTAGACGTTATGTTACTGATCAAAGAATTGAATGAAAAAGAACATCGAACAATCGTTATGGCTCTACACGACTTGAATCATGCGGCAAGATTTTCGGACCAATTGATTGCCATCAAGAATGGATTTTTACAAACTAGTGGGACTGTCAATCAAGTACTAACGAAAGATAATTTACGAAACATCTTTGATATTGATGCGACAATTGTTGAAAAAGATAACAAACCTTTGATTTTGACTTATGATCGCTGGAAGAAGGGTGAAGCGGTTTGAACCGAAGAGTAAAATTTTCACTTCAAGTTATCGTCGGTTTAGTTATTTTAGCGATGTTATTGCTACTGAGTGTTCGTTATGGAGCAAATCAAAATAGCGATGCGACAGTATTTAACTCTTTTTTTCATTACGATTCTAGCAACGTTGATCAAAGAATAATCCGTGATATTAGACTGCCTCGAGTTATCGGTGCCATGTTGATTGGTGCTGCCTTGGCTGTAAGTGGTGGATTAATGCAGAGTGTTACTAAAAACCCCATGGCTGATTCTGGTTTGTTAGGGATCAATGCTGGTGCGGCATTTATGTTGACACTTTGTTTTACTTTCTTCCCTAAAATGTCGACTTTGAATACAACTGTTTTTTCAGTTATTGGAGCTGGAATTGCGGCCAGTCTAGTGTTTTCGATAAGTTCAATGAAGAAGTCTCAGATGAGTCCGACGATGTTGGTACTTTCAGGTATGGCGATAAGTGCCTTCTTTACTGCCATCAGTGAAGGGATCGCCTTAGTAGCTCATTTGAAACAGGATTTAGCTTTCTGGCATTTCGGTGGGGTTTCTGCTGTCAGTTGGGCACAATTGTACCGTCTCGGTCCTTGGATCATTATCGGTTTGATTGCGGTCATGTTCATGGCCTCGAACTTAAACTTGCTGACTTTGAGTGATGATACCATCAAGAGTTTGGGTAAAAATACGATGGCCATTCGACTGATTTCGTTGATCTGTGTGGTTGTTTTGTCTGGAATATCAGTTTCACTAGTGGGAGCAGTTGCTTTCGTTGGTCTGATTATTCCTCACATCGCAAAATTTCTAGTTGGAACTAATAATAAAAAAGTCATACCGATGACGATAATTTTGGGTGCTGACCTAACAGTTTTAGCTGACTTAATTGCTAGGACAATCAATCCACCTAACGAAACACCTTTTGGAATAATTATTTCGCTAGTCGGTGTACCTTTCTTCATTTATCTTGCAAGAAAGGACAGTAGCCAAATATGACAAAAAGAATAAAATTAACCACTTGGCTAGTCGTCCTTTGTGCGTTGATGCTGGTATTAGCAGTTATCAACTTGAACACCGGACAAATGAGTATTTCTCCTAGTCAAATAATGAATTTAATAATAGGTAAGGGTTCGTACGATTCTCAATTAGTTATTTTTGATTTTAGACTGCCAAGGATCACAGTTACCTTAGTAGTAGGTTTTGCATTAGCAATTGCCGGAAACGTACTACAATCCACTACCCAAAATCCTATGGCAGATACCAGCTTTTTGGGAATAAATTCCGGAGCAGGAATCGCGGTAATGTTGTTCATGGCACTAGTTAAGAATCAAGATGCCAACTTATTTCTACTACCAACTATGGCGCTTGGTGGGGCATTGTTGAGTACTGTTTTGGTATTTGCTTTTTCCTACAAAAAAGATACTGGAATAACTCCTAATCGCTTACTACTTACCGGTGTTGCTTTGGCTGGACTATATTCATCGATCATGGTGTTATTGACCCTTAAACTTTCTCCAGAAAATTACCAATTCGTGATGAACTGGTTAGCCGGTAGTATTTGGGGAACAAGCTGGGAATACATTGTCATGCTCTTGCCATGGTTCATCATCTGTACTGTATTTATTTTCAGCAAAACTAGAACACTAGATACCTTTAATTTAGGGGATGACGTTGCCCAATCACTTGGTGTAAATTTGAAACGTGAACGAATAGTCTTGATTGGTGCTGCAGTAATTTTGGCTGGAGTCAGTGTTTCCATCAGTGGTGGAATAGGTTTCATCGGGTTGATAACACCTAATTTGGCCAGAAGGGTCATTGGCTTCAAGCACAGTCAACAATTAGTTTTGTCAGGTGTACTTGGTAGTTTCTTCTTATTAGCGGCTGATACAGTTGGAAAATTGATCAGCACGACTTCTGAGATTCCAGTAGGAATTCTGGTTGCCATCATCGGTGCACCATATTTTGTTTATATTTTAATGCGTACCAAATAATGTAAATTGTTGCTAAAATGGACAAACAAGTTTAGAACTTACTATGAAAAGAGGGTGACAATTTGTATAAAGTATTGATTGTTTTACATGATGGTGAAGATTACATCAGAATGAATAAGGTTTATGTCGAAAATATGCCGGTCAAAGGTCAATATATTATCCATTCTGACGGGTTACCCTATTATGTTGAAGAGGTCACTTCGTTTGTTGGCTATGTCAGCAGCAAGGGCGCTACTACTATTATTGTTGTACATCCTGCTGATAAGGATGCGGCAGTAAATAATTTGTATGGTATGAGTATCGAAAACGATTTGGACGATCCTGAATATAATGAGCACTAGTGGTTTTTGGTGGGTGTTGGTTGCCGATTCCGAAGGAAAATCGATTTTTCGGGCTGGAACGTAGGCGACATCGTTTTAAGCTTTCCCAAGTTCGGGGAAATCTTAAAATCGAGTCTTTTTCTAAGTCTCGTTCCTCGACTAAGAAAAATTTGCCTACTGAGCCCAAATCGATTTTCCTTCTACATCTGGATATCATAGGTGCTCTTTTATTCCTTCTCTGGTTTGATATGAGCTTTGATTTAGTTGGTGAGAAGGATTGTAATAGGTGACGAAAAGTCATGGCTGTAAACAAGTTCTGTTTACAGCCATTTTTTTCGACCTTTTACATCAATGATTTTGTGGGTGGATCCCCTATTTTTCTTCATAAAAATTCTTATTTTTTATTAGAAAATTATACTTATGATTTCCTGCAATGTTGATGTCATAATGTTCCTAGTGGTTCTTTTATTAATTTAAGATTAGAAAAATGTTTAATCTATTTTCATAAAACTATTCCAATGTTGTCTTAGTAGTTGTACAATTTAATACAATCACGATATAAAAATGGGTTTGCTATGCGGATTATTCGTATTGCTTACTATCAATGTGGTTAACTTAATAATAAGGATTTATAGGTATATTTTTTTTGCCTTGAATCACTTATACAGGTCAGTTTATAGACGAAAGGGGCGGAATAATGAAGCGTTACTTGGTATTAGAAGATGGCAATATTTATCCAGGACTTGCATTCGGTGCCGAAACTGCCGCAGTGGGCGAGTTAGTTTTCAGTACTGGTATGTCCGGCTATCAAGAATCAATAACAGATCAGTCATATAATGGCGAGATCTTAATGTTTACTTTCCCACTAATAGGTAATTACGGAATCAACCGTGATGACTATGAATCAATTACTCCAACTTGCAAAGGTATAGTAGTACATGAACTGGCCAGACGAGCTAACAACTGGAGAATGGACTTATCACTGGACGAATATTTACAAGAGAGCGGCATCCCTGGTATCAGTGGTGTTGACACTCGTGCTGTAACTAGACATATTCGTGCGAAAGGTGCTTTGAAAGCTACTATTGTTGACGAAGTTACTGAAAACACAGTGAAAGATCTCCAGAACACTCAATTACCAACTGATCAAATTGCACAAAGTACTACACCAAGTGCATATCCCGTACCAACGCATGGTCGCAAGGTTGTTTTGATCGATTATGGTCTAAAACATTCTATTTTAAGAGAATTATCTGAAAGACATTGTAATTTGATGGTCTTGCCTGCTGATGCTACTGCTGAGCAAGTCCTTGAACAAGATCCAGATGGCGTTATGTTGACTAACGGTCCTGGTAACCCTAAGAGTGTACCAGCTACTTTAGATATGATCCGTGAAGTCGAAAAGCATGTGCCTTTATTTGGAATTTGTATGGGACATCAACTTTTTGCTTTAGCTAATGGCGCCGACACTTTCAAAATGAAATTCGGACATCGTGGCTTCAATCATCCTGTTAGAGATCTAACTACTGGTCGAATCGATTTTACCTCTCAAAACCATGGTTATGCTGTTGATCGCAACTCACTTGATGGAACTCAATTAGAAGTAACTCATGAAGAAATCAATGATCAAACTGTCGAAGGATTGAGATCTAAAATTTATCCGGCCTTTTCTGTGCAATATCACCCGGATGCTGCTCCTGGTCCTCATGATGCAGCTTATTTATTCGATAGATTCATGAAGTTGATCGACGACAATAAAGCGAAGGGGACAATCTCAAATGGCCAAAAGAACTGATATTTCAAAAATTATGGTGATCGGTTCTGGTCCGATAATTATTGGTCAAGCTGCCGAATTTGATTATTCTGGAACTCAAGCTTGTTTAGCCTTGAAAGAATTGGGCTACCAAGTAGTTTTGGTAAATTCAAATCCTGCTACTATCATGACTGATACTGAAATCGCGGATAAAGTTTATATTGAACCCATTACCTTAGAATTTGTTTCAAAAATTTTACGTAAAGAGAAGCCTGATGCTATCTTACCAACACTTGGTGGACAACAAGGCTTGAACATGGCAAAAGAGCTTGATGATTCTGGTATCTTGGAAGAACTTGATATCGAATTGTTGGGTACAAAAATGAGTGCCATCGATAAAGCTGAAGATAGAGAGAAATTCCGTTCATTGATGAATGAATTAGGTGAACCAGTTCCTGAATCAGCTATTGTTCATGAAGAAGAAGAAGGAGTTGTCGCTGCTAACAAAATTGGTTATCCAATCATCGTTAGACCAGCTTTCACCATGGGTGGAACTGGTGGTGGTATCGCCAACAACGAAAAGGAACTCCGTGAGATTTTACAAAACGGACTTAGCCTTTCTCCAGTTACTCAATGTATGTTGGAACAAAGTATTGCCGGATATAAAGAAATCGAGTTTGAAGTTATGCGTGATGCCAACGACAATGCAATGGTCGTCTGCAACATGGAAAACTTTGATCCAGTTGGAATCCATACTGGTGACTCGATTGTCTATGCTCCTGTACAAACTTTGTCTGACCGCGAAGTTCAAATGCTTCGTGATGTCTCACTCAAAATTATCCGTGCACTTAAAATCGAAGGTGGCTGTAATGTTCAGCTTGCCCTAGATCCTAATAGTTTCAAATATTTCGTTATTGAAGTTAATCCTAGAGTTAGTCGTTCTAGTGCTTTGGCATCAAAAGCTACTGGTTATCCAATCGCTAAAGTTGCTGCCAAAATTGCTGTCGGCCAAACTTTGGATGAAATCATTAACCCAGTTACAGGTACGACCTACGCTGAATTCGAACCAGCTTTGGATTACGTCGTATGTAAGATTCCTCGCTGGCCATTCGACAAATTTGTCAATGCAGATCGTACACTTGGCACACAAATGAAGGCTACTGGTGAAGTAATGGCTATCGGTAGAAATATCGAGGAAGCCACTTTGAAAGCAGTTCGTTCATTGGAAATCGGTTTGGTTTCTCTAGACAAACCAGAGTTGCACGAGATTTCAAATGAGGATTTGGATCACGGATTAGTTGTTGCTCAAGATGACCGTCTATTTTATCTTGCTGAAGCCATTCGTCGTGGATACAAGATCGAAAAGATTGCCGATATGACAAAAATCAATTTGTTCTACTTGGATAAGTTGTTACATATCGTCGAGATCGAGCGTGAATTACGCGATAATCCACAAGATTTAGATATCTTACTAGACGCTAAAAAGAATGGATTTGCTGATAAATCCATCGCTAAAATTTGGGATGTTGATATCGATTCTGTCCAAAAACTTAGAGAAGATAACAAGATCACACCAGTTTATAAGATGGTTGATACTTGTGCCGGTGAATTCGATTCGCAAACACCTTACTTCTATAGTACTTATGAATTTGAAAACGAAAGTGTAGTCGACGAGAAACCTTCTATCTTAGTTATCGGTTCTGGTCCAATCAGAATTGGTCAAGGTGTCGAGTTTGATTACGCTACAGTTCATTCAGTTAAGGCTATCCAAAAAGCGGGCTACGAAGCAATCGTTATGAACAGTAATCCCGAGACAGTTTCGACTGACTTCTCGATTTCTGATAAATTGTACTTCGAACCATTAACACTTGAAGATGTATTGAATGTTATTGAATTAGAAAAACCAGAAGGTGTCATCTTACAATTTGGTGGACAAACTGCTGTCAATTTAGCAGAACCACTTTTGGCACATGGTGTGAAAGTCCTAGGTACGACTGTTGAAGATATTAACCGTGCCGAAGATCGTGATGAATTTGAAAAAGTTATCGAAGCCAATAACATTGCCCATCCAACCGGCGATACAGCCAGTGATGAAGGCAATGCAGTGAAAATCGCTGAACGTGTAGGATATCCAGTTATGGTTCGTCCTAGTTATGTTTTGGGCGGACGTGCAATGGAAATAATCAATAAAAAAGAAGAATTGAATTATTACATGCACAATGCTGTCAAAGTTTCGCATGATCATCCAGTTCTGATCGACCATTACTTGTTCGGACAGGAATGTGAAGTTGATGCCATTTGTGATGGTAAAGATGTCTTGATACCTGGAATAATGGAACATATCGAAAGAGCCGGAGTTCATTCTGGTGATTCAATGTCAGTTTATCCAGTTCAAACATTGTCTGAAAACGTTCAGAGTCAAATCGTCGATTATACTGAAAAATTGGCACATGACTTGAACTGTATTGGAATGATGAACATTCAATTTGTCGTTCAGGATGATCAAGCTTACGTTATCGAAGTTAACCCTAGAGCAAGTCGTACCGTTCCATTTTTGAGCAAAGTCACCGATATTCCGATGGCACAAATTGCTACAAAAGTTATCCTTGGTCAAAGTTTGAAGTCGCAAGGATACAAGAATGGGGTTGCTCCAGTTGGTAATTTAATCCATGTTAAAGCACCCGTGTTCTCATTCTCCAAACTAGCAGATGTCGATAGTTTGTTGGGACCAGAGATGAAGTCGACCGGTGAAGTTATGGGTACAGATACAACTTACGAGAAGGCACTTTATAAAGCCTTTGAAGCAACCAAGACACACGTTCCATCATCTGGAAAAGTTATTTTCAGTGTTAAACCAGCTGATCTTGAAGAGGCTGCCGGTTTGGCAAAGAGATTTGATGAACTTGGATTTGAACTTCTTGCTGTTGGCGAGACAGCTGACGTCTTAAAACAAGACGGATTAGAAGTTGAAGGCTTTGATGATTCATTTGAAGGTATGATGGATTTGATCGGTGATAAGCATGTCGGTGTTGTCGTAAATACCGTTGATGATGAAGATGCTGGAGATACTGACGGTCAGGTTATGCGTGGAGTTACGACTGAGCATTCTGTTCTGTTGTTTACGGCGTTGGATACTGTTGATGCTGTATTGAAGGTTCTCGAGTCACAGAGTTATTATATTCATTCGATTTAGGGTTATGTTTAGTTCAAGTGCTCTAAAATTGTTGGAATAGAGCTATGCTTGTTTTGCCGCCTGGAGGTTACGTACTGCGGGGGCGGAACGCCATGGGTTGAAAAGGTAGCCAAAGTGCGGTCTACTTTTACAACCTGTATCTAACCTCGGCTCATGCCGAGCTAAGATACATTTCATGGCTGGCTCCCCGCAGTACTCCACCTCCAGGCTAGATTCAGCACTGTTCGAAGTTAGTTAAATATAAAATTTGTGATGGGTACGTTCTGGAGTAATCTGGACGTATCCATCTTTTTTGTTTTGCTATGAGGTTCACTTTAGTTTGTGTGTGAGATTTATGTTGCAAGATCGATTTGATTCATTGTTGGTTTGACTCTAAAATATAAAGTAGATACAATTGATAATGCAAAAGAGTGATGTTACCTCTACGGAGGTCATTGCGGGAAAACCTTCCATAATGTTATGGAAGGTTTTTTTGTGTCAAAGAATCGTCGATTGGTTCTTGTCCCATATTTATTCTGCAATCATGGTTGTATTTTAATTTTTTTAAAACCATACTTTAGTTAATAATTATTTTCATTTGGAGGTTATTTATATGGCTAATGTTTATTTGTCTGCTCGTTTTCCTCGGATTGCTTTCTCTAAATTGGAAGCTAATGGTTTCACGGTTGATTACTATACTGGTAAGGGTTTGATCTCTCATTCTGAATTGCTTCGTAAGGTTGCTTCTACTGATTTCTTGATCACTACTTTATCTACTGTGGTTGATTCTGAAATTATTGATGCGGCTCCTAATTTGAAGCTGATTGCTAACTTTGGCGCTGGTTTCAACAATATTGATACTGAATATGCTAAATCTAAGGGTATCTTGGTTACTAATACTCCTAAGGTTTCTACTAATTCTGTCTGTGAATTGACTATTGGGTTGATTCTTGCCCTGAGTCACCGGGTTGTTGAGGGTGACCAATTGATGAGGTCGGAAGGTTTTCCTGGATGGTCTCCTTTGTATTTTCTTGGTCATGAAATTTCTGGTAAAGAATTGGGTATTGTTGGTCTTGGAAATATTGGTTCGGAGTTGGCTGTTAAGGCTAATGCCATGGGTATGAAGGTTTCTTACTTCAAACCTCATGAATTATCTGAAGATGAAGAAAAGGCTCAGAATGTTACTTATAAGCCTTTTGATGAATTGGTCAAGACTTCTGATTTCATCAGTATTAATGCTCCTTTGACTGACGAAAATCATCATCAATTTAATGCGGATGTTTTCGATAATATGAAAGATTCAGCATTTTTGATCAATGTTGGACGTGGTCCAATTGTTGACGAAAAAGCTTTACTTAAGGCTTTGAAAGCAGACAAGATAGCTGGAGCTGCGCTTGATGTATATGAAAATGAGCCTGACTTCGACAAACATTTTGCTAAATTAAAGAACGTCATATTAACGCCACATATCGGAAATGCAACCGTTGAAGCACGTGATGCGATGGCAAAAATTGTCGCCGATAACGTAATTTTAAGTAACAAAGGTAAGGAACCAAAATACATCGTCAATTAAATCTTCCGTTGACATGAACAGTACTTTAAGTTGTAAAGTTAATGCATTAATAACGTCCAATGGGAGAGCATAATGACAAAAATAGATGCGTTTGCACACATCCTGACACCAAAGCTTTTAGCTAAAATGGAAGCAATTGATCCAACGGTATTTGATAAATTTCCATTTATGAAAAATGAATTCTTAACCGATTTAGATAAACATTTAAAAAGTATTCCTGAAGATGTTCAACAAATATTGTCGTTTGTGAACTTGAACCCAGAAGATTTCACCGATCCAAAGAAAGCCGCAGAGTTGTGCAGAGCTGCTAACGAAGAATTATTGGAAACAATCAAGACACACTATGATAAATTTCCAGCCGGGGTAGCAATGGTACCAATGAATAACATCGATGCAGCAATCAAAATAATCGATGACCAAGTTGCAAGCAAGGATGGATTGGCAGGAATCCAGTTATTCACCAGAGCAATGGGCAAGACAATAGCCGATCCAAGCTACCATAGAGTTTTCGAAAAAATGGTAGAAATAGATAAACCAATCTGGTTACATCCAGTATTCGACCAGAGAAAACCAGATAACAATATAGCATTCAGTTGGGAATACGAATTGACACAAGCAATGAACGACATAGTAACATCAGGATTGTATCAAGAATTTCCAAATATGAAAGTAATAGTACATCACGCCGGAGCTATGGTGCCATTCTTCTCACAAAGAATTAAGTACATAATGACAAAAGAAAATTACGAAGATTTCCAAAAATTCTACGTAGACACAGCAATTTTAGGAAACACAAAAGCCCTAGAATTGGCATTCAGCTTCTTCAAAGCAGATCACGTAGTACTAGGAACCGATTCACCATTCGGAATCCCACCAGCAGGAGCAACCAAGGTAATAATAGAAGCAATAGAAAAAATGGATATTACAGATAAACAAAGAAATAAAATATACCAAGATAACATCACAAAGCTTGCAGGCCTGTAGAGACCGACAAGCTTTTTTGTTTGAGAAAAACAAAATGAGGGCGTTTAATTAGCATGACCTTGACCTTGACCTCGAATTTGATATTGATTTTGAACTACAAATTAAAATCCTTAGAAAGAAAAATCAACCAACCCGACCAACAAAAAAATATAAATTTACTGAGATAGCCTAGTGCGAAGGGGAGGACCGCCGGGGGTGCAGCCGTGGCATTTTAGTTAGCTCGCCATAGGGCGAGGTTACTAAAAGATTGAGTTTTGAGACGTTGCTTGGCTCAAAATCAATCCACAGCGTTCCCATCCCCCGCCGGACCTCCCCGAAGCACGGCAGTGAACGCAAACATCACAGTAAATTCATAAACACATCAAACCTTTCTAAGTTAACTTTAAGGTTTCCCTGCAATAATATGTACTTGTAAGGCGACGACAAAACTTTACATTCCTCATTAAACAAACTCAAAATTCTCATTTAAAATTCGCAGAGTGATAGCTGCAGAATTCTCATAATAAAATAAATAAGCAAAAATTCAATTAAATAGAGGTGTTACTTATGATTGAACCTAAAATGTATTTTCCTGAAGTTACTATAAATAAAATGAATGCTCCGTTTACGATCAAATTGGCTGTAACGAGAAATGACGACGTCATTGATCATATATTGAATACGACCGGCGAGTTAATTGCCGAAGACTTGGATGAAATTGATGATAAGTTTTCACCATTCAAAAGTGATTCATTAGTTTCCAAATTTCATCGTGGAGACTCAGAAAGGTTCTTCCAGGATGAAATGTTCCAAATTGTTTACAACCAATGTGCAATCGCTAAAATTGCTACAGGCGAACGTTTTGACGCTTTTAAGGATAAAATGTTTGACCCAACTGGTATCTTAAAGGGTTGGGCAGTGGAAACGGAATTTCAAAAGAATTTGAAGCCGTTGCTAGTTGATCCTGCTATTGTTGGTGTCTGTTTTAGAACGGGCGAAGGGATGCAACTAGCTTCAAAGGCCGGTAGTCATTTTGATTGGAACGTTGGTATAAAAAGACCGAATAATTCGCATGGTATTATTGCTGATTATCGTATCCAGAATGGTGCGATTGCCACTGCAGTCATGGACGATCAAGAAATTCAAACTGATATCCACCCCGAAAATAATTTCGTTAAACAGATGACGGTTTTGTCAAAAGGATTGACTGAAGCTGCAGTTTTGGCTAAGGCGTCGTTAAAAGATAATACTGTTGATGTTGAAAACTGGATCGACAAGTCTCGATTGTCAGGGCTTCTGATCAATGAAAATGGCAAGTTGTCAGTATTTGAACAAGGTCAATTTGATAATGTTGTTCAAGCACAAATGTAAAAGTTACGATGTACACATACTAATAAAGAGAGCACGAAAAAAGTCAGCTAAAATTTAGCTGACTTATTTTTTTACAATTTAGGACGATCATGTAACGACTTATAATAGTTGCGAATAATGATCAGCGATATGGTTGCAAATGATGAATACAGAAATTCATCACTGCTGTGGAAATATAATGCAATGGAGATCAAACCCATAATCCCAACCAAGATCCAGTATGCAATTTTAAATAATTTATGAGTCATAGGTTAACACCCCCAGTAAATTAGTTACTTACACATTGCTGGTAATTAAGCATGATGATGACCAAAATGATCAAGCCTGGAGCTGAAGAATGTTATTAATATATATAGTGTGACTGAGTCCGAAATAAGTGCTGCCCCAGAATTGACCCCATACCTAATATTTAGGAATATCAACGCGACCATTAGGAAAACTGAAGTTGTATCAACGAATATATTCATCCATCTTGGCATTGTTTACACCCCAATTCTATTTTTTGAAATGAAGGTGATTGAACTTTCTTTTCAAATTATGAACGTTAGTGGTGAAGTCGCTTTGTTCTTTAACGATTAAATAGAGTGTCGTACCGATCAATAATACGATAGCTAACAATACGAGCATTGAGCTATCAGAGTACAACATGAAGAACCATACAATTGAAAGACTTATAATTACCAAGCGAATGAAATAGTCGATCCATTTGTTTTTCATAGCTATCACTTCCAATAATTCTTCATGGAGATAATACAACCATTCGGTCAAAAGTGACAACTAGAAGCTACTGGAAATAAAAAAATAATTATTTAGACCTTGAATTTACACTCTAAGTGCAACACCTTTTATAAATAAAAACTGACTCATCAGAGACAGCGTAAAATGAAGTTTGTCTAGAACAACATTTACGGAGGTCAACTA